>NZ_MLJI01000001.1:2994957-4492436 GCF_002095535.1 Pantoea cypripedii | reverse complement strand
CCATCGCGGGCTGCCGTCGCCAGTTCCCCCCGTGATCCAGCCGACCGCCACGCTGGCACCGATCAGCAGAACACCCACGCCGAGACAGGCTGCGCCCAGCCCGGCAATCATCAGTGCGCCCGAGGCAATCCCCCCGACCGCCGCAATCAATCCGCCAATCAGCGTGCCGCCAATCATGCCCGCAAGGGCATGAGAATGCCCGATGTCGTCCCCGACGCGTGCAGCTTCAAACATAACAACATTCCTTATCGTTAAGCGTGAAAACGGAAGCTCCTGAGCAGGGAGGCAAAACGCGACGTGTCCGTATCACTCAGAACATCCATCGAAGTCATGGTGAACACCAGCACTCTGCTGTTGTCCGGGGTGAAAACTGCCTGCTGCTGCCAGACGCGTCTGCCATCACGCAGATAACTGGCGTGGACGATTTCGCCCGACAGGAGATTCTCGCCAAGCGCGGCGGAAGTGCGTTGCAACTGTTTCCAGCCTTGCAGATGCTGCGCCATCAGTGCCAGCTGACGATCAATATACGTATCCAGCGCTTCATCAGCGTGGAGCGTATCGCGGGAGATATTGAACGCGGGTAAACCCGCACCTGTTACCGTAAAGACATTGACTGTGCGATCCTGATAGCCGTCAGGCAGCGCAATCAGGCCTTCTGTGAAGAGACAAAATTGAGTTGAGTCGTTCATTGAGCGCATTCCCTATGCTTAAAACGTAAGGGAGTCTCTCACAGGGAGTGGCAATTGACCACAATTTAAGCTGGTACTGAATTTTCTGCTGCCTGGTACAGCGCGATAAATCGCGCTGTTGCAAATTCACTCACTTCACCAGATTTGCCTGCCAGTCACTAAACAGCGTCGGCCAGTTTTTTGCCGGGATATCCTGTTTCTTCACGATGCCAAAACCATGGCCTCCCAGCTGAAACAGATGCAGCTCAACCGCCACCTTGTTTTTGCGCAACACGTCAAACATCCGCAAGGTGTTCTGCGGCGAGGCTGTGCCATCATTCAGCGCCTGGGCAAGGAAAGTGGGAGGCGTATGGGCGGATACCCGGTTTTCCTGTGAATAACGTTGTTTGACGTCATCACTGATATCTTTGCCATACATCGCCGCACGCGTGCCGTTATGCGTGACGCCATCTTTCAGCGACAGCACCGGATAGATCAGCGCAGCAAAATCAGGACGCGCAGAGACCTTGTCCTGCTCATCCTTTGCCGGGTAATTGCTGGCATCAGGATCGTTGCTGACATTGGCCGCCAGGAAGGCACCCGCTGAAAAGCCCATCACGCCAATCTGATTCGACGCGACCTGGTATTGGCCAGCATTGGCGCGAATCAGGCGCATGGCGCGCTGAACATCGGCAAAAGCATCATTGCGGTTAACCTCTGATCCACCGTGTGGCATGCGGTAAAGCAGCACGAACGAGGAATAGCCTTTTTTACTCAGGACCTTTGCCACATCCAGCCCTTCGAGATCTTCCATAATATAAGAAAATCCCCCACCCGGAATGATAAGCACCGCCGAATGATTATTTTCCCCGACCGGTGGAACATAAATCATTTCCGGTGATTCCACCTTTGTGACAGCACGATTATTATCTGCCAGGTTCTTACTAAAGTTAATAAATGTATTATTTCCTGACACTTCATTTGGCCAGATCGGAATTTCCTTATTGGCAAATGCGCTGGGAAGATAAATCAGGGAAATCAATGCGGATAAAAAAATCGACTTCATCTCTCTGGCTCCAAATCCTGAATGAAAACAATAACAAGCGTTCCGGCAGCTCACCATGATGGCACAGCAGCCTGTAGCAGAATCCAATCCCAGAAGAAAAAACCTGACTTTATAATAAGTCCAAATGAATCTACAGAGAAAGGTAGCAAATATTGGCGTTCATTTTCACCCAATATAATTATGGACCAGAAAAATTAGACTTTTCTCATGTTTACGTTAACAACACCCTATGTTATAAGTAAATTTTAAACTATAAGAATCTGTGACCATGGGAATTTACTGGATCATAAGCCTGACGTTGACCTTCGTGGCAATTGTTGAAGTCATGCTTAGTAAAGATGAAAACACAGCACGACTCAGATTATATCTTTATTTTGTTGCCGTGGTCGTGCTTTTTACCTTTGGTGGAATTCGTGGTCTTGGCACCGGCCTGGATGATTTACAGTATCGCCAGTTCTTCTCGCAGTTTATCGATCAGATTATTATTGATGGCTTCTGGAATGCGGTGGTCAACTTCCGCTATGAACCGGCTATTTATGCCATTGCGGGTATTACCCGAATATTTACCGCCAATCCGGAC
The DNA here is from genome assembly GCF_002095535.1 of Pantoea cypripedii. Taxonomy (NCBI): domain Bacteria; kingdom Pseudomonadati; phylum Pseudomonadota; class Gammaproteobacteria; order Enterobacterales; family Erwiniaceae; genus Pantoea; species Pantoea cypripedii. The sequence continues at coordinate 4,490,122 of NZ_MLJI01000001.1, read as the reverse complement.
ATCTTTATCTTTGTCTTTACCGTGATTGCCGTCTGCGTCAACGCGCATTATTTCCGCAAGCTGACACCGATCCCCTTAGTCGCCCTGGCGGTTTACTCTGCTCACCTGTTTATCAATAAAGACATGAACCAGATTCGCTTTGGTTTGTGCTCGGCATTTTTAATGGGCTTTGTTTATCATTTCGCGCGCAGAAGTAAATCCGGAATGGTAACCACCTTTATTCTGTCGTTTATCAGCCACGCCACCGGCATTGTTGCGTTGCTGGTGCCGATAGCGCTGATCGTGAAGAAACATAAGTACATTCCGATACTTATCGTGTTAGCCAGCCTGCCACTGGCCTTTATGGGCAGCTCGGCGTTGATCACTGCCCTCTCCAGTCATCTGGGTTCGTTAGGCGACAGGGCAATGGGTTACGCCAACCAGGATTCTGCACAGGAACAGGGCATCATCACCCTTTCCAACCTGAAAAATATTGGCTTCGTCTTCATCTTTAGCTTCCTGTTGCTGAGTGACAAAATAAAGAATTTTGAAGATGAGAAATTCCGTCTTTACTACATTCTGGTCATTACCTTTGCGATTGGTAGTGGTTTGAGGATGGCTTTGCAGGATTATGCGTCCGGTGGACGCCTCGCCAACTATTTATTGCAGGTAGAACCGGTCCTTATTTCCCTGTGCATCTGGGAAACGAAGAAATTCATGAAGGTTCTGGCAGTCGGCGTGACGGTATTAATGGTTCTTTACTATCTTTATTACAATACCATTTCAAGCAAGCAATCGATCTCCGGTTACCAGGTTTCACGTACCTTCCAGCTTTTCCGCTAAAAAAATGCGCTGACGTTAACTGCGTCAGCGCTTCGCTTCTATTTAAGAATACCCCGATAGACACATAAGGAAAGTCCGAATATCTTTGCTGTTCGGGGCATTGCTTGCATTTTGAATCTTTTAAAACTCTAATAGCTGAACATCTGCGTCAGCAGTGATCGGATTATTCCTAACAACTCACGTGAAGTTTATTAATGATTTCACTGGCGCAACGTCACTCAATGAAAGAATGCAGATATGAACGAAAAAAATAACTTCGACATCGTCCGACTATCGCTCGCCTTTATCGTGTTACTGGTGCATTCGGCAGAAGTCACCAGAAATCCTGACATTCGTTTCCTTGCTCACTTTCTGAATAGTGATTTTGCCGTAAAAGGATTTTTCGCAATAAGTGGTTTTCTTATTGCAAAAAGTTACTTAAGAAGTAAATCACTCACCTCTTATTTTATTAAGCGTGCGCAACGAATTTTACCCGCGTATATATTCGTGGTGATTATGTGCTTCGTGATTGGACTGTGCCTGACGACGCTGCCCATTGTCGATTTTCTGAAAAACAAAGAAACCGTCAAGTATCTGCTAGCGAACTTCTCGTTCCTCAACTTCATCCAGCCTTCACTGCCGGGCGTGTTCACCAGCAACCCGAACCAGCCGCTGGATGGCTCCCTGTGGACGATTAAGGCTGAGCTGAGTCTCTACGTGCTGCTGCCCTTCGTACTGCCGCTGATGAAGAAAAACCCGCTGAAAGTCTGGGGAGCGATTTTCATCATTTCCTGTGCATGGTTCTTTTACTTCACGGTGATGTATACCGGAGCCAAAGCCGATACGCTGGCGAAACAGTTCATTTCGCTCTCTTCCTACTTCTTCTTTGGCAGCCTGCTGGCGACCCATCAACCCACGTTTGATCGTCTGAAAGAAATCACCATTATTTCACTGGTGGTGTTTCTGCTGTTCAAAGGCACCGATTACTCCTTCCTGGTGGAGCCGATCGCCTTCTCTTCAGTGGTGATTCTGTTCTGCACCAACCTGTGTAGCGAGATCAAAATCAGCCAGTACGGCGACCTGTCATACGGGATGTATCTTTATCACTGGCCGATTATTCAGGTGTTGCAACACTTTGGCGTCTTCAACGCTAACGCCTTCCTCGGCCTGCTGATGACGATTGTGATTACCGTGGCACTGGCTTATACCTCGTGGAACCTGCTGGAAAGCCGCTTCCTGAAACGGGCACATCATACGCCACCGCCCATTGCGGGCAGCGCCGCTCGCGATTGATGTTGTAAACAAAAACCCCGTTCACTACTGAACGGGGTTTTTACTTTTTCAGATGGTGGCCCCCATCGAGAGCCGATAGTGCAGATTGACCTGCTCGATGGTCGGCAGGTGGTTGATCTTTTTAATCACGATTTCGGTGGCCACTTTGCCCATTTCAAAGCGTGGCGTAATCACGCTGGCCAGACGTGGCGTCGTGACCTGACCAATCTCCAGCCCATGAAAACCGGCAATTGCCATCGACTGCGGCACCGCAATCCCTGCTGCATGGCACTCCTGCAATACGCCGACCGCCAGGTCATCGTTAGTACAGAGAATCGCATCCATCTCCGGGTAGAGCTGGCGCGCCAGCGTCATCATGCCGGTACCAATCGATACCGATGACACCTTGTTTGGCACAATGCGCCCGGCAGGTAGACCCGCCGCGGCCACCGCATCACAATAACCAGCATAACGTTGCTCATCACGCCGGTCTGACATGGAACCAAAATAGATCACACGCTTTTTGCCACTCGCCAGCAGCATCGCCGTCATGTCATAGCCCGCACGATAGTTGTCGAACCCGACGTTAATGCGATCGCGCGTTTCGGTCAGCCCCATCACTTCCGCCACCGGAATGGTGGCCGCCTTCAGGTATTTTTCCGCACGGATGGTGTGCACGGATTCGGTAAGGATCAGGCCCTTGATATTCAATGCCAGCACCGTGGCGATCTGCTCCTCTTCCCGCTGTGGGTTGTAGTCATAATTGACCACCAGCGTTTGGTAGCCTTGCGCACTGGTCACGGATTCAATCCCGGCCAGTAAATCGGCAAATATCTGATTATTAAAGGAAGGGATCAGCACGCCAATACGTGGCGGGCTGGCGCTGCTCAGGCCGAGGTTGTCCGGATCGGGCGTGTAGCCGATTTCGGCAATAACGCTGGCAATTTTGTCGGCCGTTTCCGTTTTCACTTTTTCCGGCGTGCGTAAATATCGGCTCACCGTCATTTTGGTGACCCCCGCCAGGGTGGCAATATCATCCAGGGTGATACGTTGCGTTTTCATCGCGATGTCCGCAAAGACGGCCTTTCAATCAACGTATTATGCCTGCTGCCCGGCAAAAAAAGAAACCGCGCCCTGGCGTAATTACCGGCAGGGGAAAATCACTCATTTCAGAATGAAAATTTCAGAAAAATTCCAGTAAAAAACAAGAAGCGCAACATCCCTGTCAGAAGGTAATGACAAAAAACCTATCATTTCATCCGCATAAATCTTAACCCATTTATCCCAGGCAGCAATTTTCGCAACCCCGCTCACATATTTCGGAAAAAATGATCCAAAAATATCCATTTAGAAAATATATTTCACTGTGAGTACCCTGCGTGAATACACGGAACATCGACAACCTACAACATTCCTCTTTCTGGACATGCAACGTTCAGGCGGTAGAGACAAGGGGCTATAACCATGGATTCCAGACAAAAACGCTACAACATGAGATATGTCATTCTCTGCTGCACCGTCGCCGCGTTTGGCGGGTTGCTGATGGGGTATGACTCTTCCATTATCTCCGGTGCAATCGAACCCTTAAGTGAATACTTCCAGCTGACACCCGCTGAAACGGGCTGGGCAGTCTCTAACATTCTGCTCGGCAGTCTGGTGGGCTGTTTTATCGCCCCGCGCCTGAGTGATGTGCTGGGGCGTAAAAAATCGCTCGCCATCACCGCCTTGCTGTTCACCGTTTCGGTGATCGGCACTGCCATCGCCCACAATTTCACGGTATTTGTGCTTTTCCGCATCATCGGTGGCCTGGCAATCGGACTCGCCTCGGTGATCTCGCCTATTTATCTGGCGGAGCTGTCGCCATCGAAGTTTCGTGGTCGCACCACCGCGCTGTATGCGGTGTGCTGCGTCGGCGGGCAATCGGTGGTGCTGCTGACTAACTACTTCATCACCAAATCGATGCTGCCGGAAGCCATGATTGCCATGGGCTGGCGCTATATTCTGGCGACCGCCCTGGTGCCCTGCGCGTTGTTTATCTTCTTTATCGCCTTTATCCCGGAATCACCGCGCTGGAACGTGCTGAAAGGCAAATACGATGCCGCCCTGGACACACTGACCAAAATCTCCAACCGCGAACATGCGGAGAGCGTGTTCAGCGAAATCAAACACTCGTTCTCCGACGAGGCAGCACGTCAGCACAAGGCGCGTTTTCGCCTCGATAAAACCACGGTGCCATTGCTGGTGATCGGTATTGGTCTGGCAGTGGGCAACCAAATCAGCGGCATTAACGTGATTCAATATTTTGGGCCAACGCTGCTGAAAAATGTCTCTGGCAGTGTGGATTCGGCGCTGCTGCAAACCTTCTGGCTGTCCGTTTGTCAGTTTATAGGCGTACTGGTGGGGATGACGCTGATCGATAAAGTGGGGCGGCGTAAGCTGCTGCTGCTCGGGGCCATCACCTCCTGCATCTTCCTGGCTTACTCGTTTATCGCCTTCTATTACCATCTGCCAGGCCTGCTGCCGGTGATTGGTCTGTTCGCCTACATGATTTTCTTCGGTATGACCTGGGGCCAAATTGTCTGGACGGTGCTGGGCGAGATCTTCCCGACCGAAATCCGCTCCATCTGTGTCGGGATCTCCATCTGCGCGATGTCGATGGCGAACTTTATCATCAGTTCCACCTTCCCGATCATGAACAGCAGCCCGATGTTGATCGATATGTTCCACGGTGGTTTCCCGCTGCTGCTGTTCGCGATTTTCTCGCTGGCTATGTACTTCTTCACCTTCCGCTATCTGCCGGAAACGGCGGGCGTATCGCTGGAGAAAATTCACGGTCTGGTGCTGGAGAAATTCAATGTGGATGCGGAACTGCCCGCTGCGACCAGCAGCAGCAAATCCGCTGAGTCACTGAATATTCCACGGCATTAACTCTTTCTGGCGGTGACGCCCGAAAACCGCGCCGCTACCCATGATTGCACAACCCGGTAGCTGCGCGATTTATCGCGCATGATTTGAAGTATCACCCCATCCGCTGCTCATACTGCTCAATCACCGCCAGCGCCAGACCATTGGCCGGATCGATACGCTGCGGCAGAAAATGCAGCGCGGTATGGGCAAAGGTAAAGGCCAGCGTGCTCGCCTGTGCCGTCTGCTGCACCGCCTGAACAAAGGCGGGGGACGCATTCCACTGCGCATCCACCATAATGCTGGCGGGATTGAGCAGCAGCATCACCTGGCTCAACGCGCTACCGAGCTGCGCGCCAGCCTCACTCATCACCGCCCTGACCATTGCCGGTTCGCTCTCGCGATTCTGCCAACGCAGACCCGGTTTTCGCTGGGCCAGCTGGTGCTGAATCGCAGGCTGGCTGACCAGCGCTTCCAGGCAACCGAGACGCCCGCAGCTGCAACGCGCACCATTCGGCTGCACCGTCAAATGGCCCACTTCCCCTGCGGTCCAGCTGCTGCCGGTAAACACTTCGCCCTGCTGTACCAGCGCACCGCCAATGCCCTCCGCTATGCGCAGATAAAAATGACTCTGGTTTTTATCCAGCGCCAGTTGCTGCACCGGCAACAGCGCCGCCGCTTTAACATTATTCATGATGCGCAAAGGCAGGCTGATTTCAGCTTTGAGTGGCGTCAGCAGATCAATATCCTGCCAGCCAAGATGGGAAGAGAAATGCATCCAGCCACGTTGGGGATCAACGATGCCAGGAAATCCGAGCGCGATACCAATTAATTCAGGATGGGCAGCGACCAGCGTCTGGCAGCACTCCGCCAGCTCCTGCAACAGCACGGCGGGGTCATCCGTTTTGGTGCGCCAGGTCTGTTCGGCAATCACCTGCGAGAAATAGTCACATACCTGCCAGTGAATCGTCTGGCGTTCCACCATGATACCGGCGCTTTTCAGCTTTTCCGGCCTGAGTGATATTTCAATCTTCGGACGCCCGGCAGAGGCAACACTGACCGGACCCAGCTCGGTAATCACCCCCAGCTCCAGCAGATCATCCACAATCAGCGAAACGGTATTTTTGCTGAGGTTTAATGCCAGGGCCAGATCCTGGCGGGAGGTTATCCGCGTCTGACGCAGCTGCGTCATGACCCGCTTCAGGTTATTAAGTCGTAATAATGCCGGCCCTTTACCCATCGCTTTCATGCCTTTCTCACCCGGCAAAATGGAAGAGGTTCAGTGTAGCAGTGTCCGGGTGCGCTTTATCTCAGACTTTGCTGGCATTTTTGACGTGGCGCACCCTGATGAAGTGAGGCTGGCGAATTAGTATTCATCGCCGCGTACGCGGCTGCGGTAACTTTCCCAGTCGAAGCGCACCCACAGGCTATTGCCGAGGCGCATACGGTCCATCACGCGCTCGCCCAGCAGCGTGTTCATCCCGGCGGGGTCGAGGTTCGACAACATGCCCGTCGGGCGTTTGGACGAGGATCGGCGATCGACAATCTGGTTAATGATCACTTTTTCATAGCGTGATTCGCTTTGCATGCCGATCTCATCGATCACCAGCAGATCGACATTACTGAGATCCTGCAACAGGCGTTCTTCAGTGATATCGCTGCCGCCGCTGAAGGTGCCTTTCATGCTCGACATCAAATCCGCTACGGTCACAATCAGCACGCTTTTACCACGCAGAATCAGGTCATTACCGATAGCTGCCGCCAGATGGTTTTTGCCGGTACCAGGGCGGCCGGAAAACACAAAGCTGGAAATGCTGTTATCAAAACCCGCCGCGTACTCACGCGCCAGGCTCAATGCTTTGCGTTGCCCTTCGTTTTCCACCCGATAGTTGTCGAACGAGCAATTCATATGCAGTTCGCGGATACCGGAGCGGCCCATAATACGCTGCATCTTCATCGCACGATTCTCACGCACAATGGCTTCGGAGCGTAAACGGCCCTGCTCCTGATTCCAGGCCAGCAGTTCTTCACCGCTGGTGAATTTTGGTTTCACCTCATGCGGCATCAGTTTTTTCAGGCGGCTGAAAAGATCGTTCGGCGTTTTCATCATTCACCTCGAAAACCATCGGGAATATCATAATCAGTATTGCTGATCCGGGTGATATCGCGCTTCGGCTGTCCGCCGTTCGCCGCCCGGTTCATTTGTACGCTACGCGCCAGCTTCTGCTGCCACTGCACATGATGGAACAGACGCCCTTCGGCCTGCCAGTAAGCAATAAAGATGGCCAGCTCAGCCGCCGTCACCGGTTCGCTCAGTGCGATGCCCCAGATGGCGGCCTGGCGCTGAAAATCGTTGTCCGGCAGCCACCCCTCATACATGGCGAATTTCCCCACCGGGGCCGCAATGGGCGTGCTGGGGGTGTCAAACATGCTGTCATCCAGCATGACATCATTGGGTTGCTGTGCCGCGGCTTCCAGCGCCAGCAATTGCGCCAGCCGCTGTGGCGTCAGCGCATAAAACGCCGGTGCGTTGTGATGCAGCACCGCCAGCGTGCCGTTTTCCGCCTGTTGCAATACCGCGAGCGGATCCTGACAAAAGCCATCCAGCCCGACCAGCGTTGAAGTTAAGATTTTGACTGACATGAAGAAACCTGACGTTGACAAGCCCAGTGCAACGGAGCGGATATTCCGCCCGGCGCTAAGGTTGCAGTGTACCTGTTTTAGCGCGTGGAATCGCCAAAAAAGGTCATCGCAGATTAAAAGCTGGCGCTGACGCCAAGGCTATAAATGAACTGCTCACCGCTGCTCATCGCCCCGGTTTGCGAGAATGAGGCAAACGCTGACAGATGTTGCCCCAGCGGCATATTGGCACCCACGCTGACATCCATCCAGTTGTTTTCCCTGCCGATCCCTTCATCACTGCGTGGCGTAAAATTCATCTCGCCCAATTGATGGCTGTAGCTAATCTGTGCGTAGGGCGCTATCCAGCCAAGACTGGAATCAACGCGCCAGCCCAGCGAAGCGACCTGGTCAGGGTTGTTACGATCGATAAATTCACATTGCGGGCAGTTGAGAGACGAGGGATCGACCGCGTATTGCGCCACCGGCCCGGTAGAAATCGCCTCACTCATCGGCATTTGCCAGCCAGCCGAGAGGCGGTTTGCAAACGGATTCGCGCCGACGCTGGCGGCTTCGGTATGGAGGTTAATGATCGCCCCATCAGGTGGGTTAAGCGCCGCATCCATCAGGCCGCGATCGTTGTTGCCGGTCAACGTCAGGTGATTCTGGGAAATTTTTTCCGCCAGGATGGCGTCATAATCAGGCGAGCTGGCACTGGGCGCGTGCTGCTGGCTGCCCTCATCCCACGCGCGTGCAGGCAAAGCGCAGGCTGATAGCCACACACCAACAAGAGCCAGCGCAAGAATGTGCTGGCCTGACCGCTGACTTTTCTGCAACATGAAGGACTCCTGACGAGCCAGATGAGAACCGGGCGTATAGGTATTGGATACAACAGTTATCGGCGCCCTTTGATTAACTATTAACCGATTATTAAATACGTCAAGGAAAGAGAAGTATTTTCCTCATGCTTTAGGAGCAATGCGATGCAACGATGTGGCTGGGTAACACAGGATCCGCTGTATCTGGCGTACCACGACACCGAATGGGGCGTGCCGCAAACTGATAAGCGTGCCTTATTTGAAATGCTGTGTCTGGAAGGACAGCAGGCCGGGCTTTCATGGATTACGGTGTTAAAAAAACGCGAAAATTACCAGCGTGCTTTTCATCAGTTTGACCCACAGAAAGTGGCTGCGATGGATGAAGCCGATCTCGATCGTCTGATGCAGGACAGCGGCCTGATTCGTCAACGCGCCAAACTGTCAGCCACTATTGTGAATGCGCGGGCGTTCCTCGCCATGGAGGCCAGCGGTGAAGACTTTTCTCGCTTTATCTGGGGATTTGTCGATAACACGCCCGTTTTGCATAATTTCTCTGATTATAAGCTGGCACCTACTACCTCAGACGCAGCCATAGCAATGTCTAAAGCGTTGAAGAAGCGTGGTTTTAAATTCATCGGCCCAACGATTTGCCATTCCTATATGCAAGCCTGTGGCCTGATCAACGATCATCAGACTGATTGTTTCTGCCATCCTGCCAACATCTGAGGCGATTCTTTACAATTTAAGACTTATTCTCACGCTTTCCCTCACGATTTAACGGCATAATCAGCACCGTTTTGGGTTTTTCCCCCCATTTAAATCGAAGGGACTTTTATGAATAAGCACACTGTTGCACTGGCCTTGTTACTGAGCGGCAGCCTGGCATTATCTGGCTGTACCACCAACCCTTACACCGGCGAATCACAGGCAGGTAAATCCGGCATTGGCGCGGGCCTCGGAGCCGTACTGGGCGCGGGTGTCGGCATGCTGTCATCCTCGAAAAAAGATCGCGGTAAAGGGGCGCTGATTGGCGCGGCTTCCGGCGCAGCGCTGGGAGGCGGGATCGGTTATTACATGGATGTGCAGGAAGCCAAACTGCGCGACAAAATGCGTGGCACCGGCGTCAGCGTCACGCGCCAGGGTGACAACATCGTGCTGAATATGCCAAACAATGTCACCTTCGATTCCAGCAGCAGCAACCTGAAACCGGCGGGTGCCAATACCCTGACCGGCGTGGCAATGGTACTGAAAGAGTATCCAAAAACCGCCGTCAACGTGGTGGGCTTTACTGACAGCACCGGTACGCGCGCCCTGAATATGCGTCTGTCGCAGCAGCGTGCGGAAAGCGTTGCCAGCGCGCTGATTGTGCAGGGCGTCGAAGCCAGCCGCCTGCGTACCCAGGGCATGGGGCCGGATAGCCCGATTGCCAGCAACAGCACCGAAGCCGGCAAGGCGCAGAACCGCCGCGTTGAGATCACCCTCACCCCGCTGGGATAAGTCTTTTGGGCCTGCGCTGTCAGGCCCATTTCGCACGTTTTTACTCCACTTTTGACGCTTGCTGCTGCCCCTGCCCTCAAATATTATCCCCCCGTAGAGCCGCCGATTTCTTTATGTTAGTTTGATCAAAAATTGATCAATGGAAGCCCATCATGTCGCTGAAAGCCATTGCCTCCGTCCTCGGACTTTCCGTTACCACCGTGAGTCGCGCACTGAATGGCTATGATGATGTGGCTGAAGACACGCGCAAACGTATTGAAGAAGAAGCCAGCCGCCGTGGCTATCGTCCCAATGCTGCGGCTCGCCAACTAAAGACCGGCCGTACCAACACCGTCGGGCTGGTGATACCCGATAGCGTATTGCCGCTGAGCGATAGCCATTTCACCGGCATGCTGCAAACCATTGATCAACGCCTGGCCCGTGAAGACATTGATCTGCTGATGCTGGCCGATAAACCCCAGGATCAACAACGCACGCTGCGTATGTTGCGCAGCCGCGCCATGGATGCGCTGATCGTCACCCATACCACCCCCGACGACATCCGTCTGCAACGTCTGCAACAGAAAGGTTTCCGCTTTCTGTCGCTGGGACGAAGCCAGCTGTCGCAGCCCTATGCCTGGTTTGACTACGATAATCACGCCGGGGTGAAGCTGGCGACAGAACACTTTCTGGCAAAGGGGCTGACCCGGCTGGGATGGATTGGCAGCAACGAACCCAGCTCTTTTGTGCGCGACCGCCGCCAGGGTTTCCTCGATGCCATCGCATCGCATCAGCCGCCGGTTCCTGTGCCGAAGCGGGCTACCGTCGCTCCCTCACGCCGCGCGGGTTATCAGCAAACCTCGGCCTGGCTGGCGAGCGCCCCTCAACCGCAGGCGATCATTACCGATTGCAGCCCGCTGGGAGAAGGTGCCGCCATAGCACTGCAACAGGCCGGGCGGCTCAGCGGACCGCAGGCCATTCCGTTGTTTGTTTATGACGGGCTGCCGCATGATTCGATTATCGATCACCCGGTCAATTCCATCCTGCAATGCTCTCAGCAGCATGTTGGCGAAAAGATTGCCGAGATGGTGCTGCAATTGCTGGACGGCACCCCCCCTGAACAGGTGCAGGCCCTGTGGCAACCGCGTCTGCTCCTCACTTCTGACTAGCCGGTTGTTGCGCAGCGGTGTTCCTGTGGTAGTCTTCGCCTGTTTCTTTTGATTCAGGTATATGCGATGAAGACCAGGCCGCCACGCGCGACTATCAGTGATGTTGCCCGCACGGCAAAGACCGGGAAAACCAGCGTTTCCCGCTATCTGAATGGCGAGCAAAATCTGCTGTCACCCGACCTGAAGGCGCGTATTGAACAGGCGATTGCTGAACTCGATTATCGCCCCAGCCAGATGGCGCGTGGGCTGAAACGTGGACGTACCCGCCTGATTGGCCTGATCATTGCGGACATCACCAATCCCTACTCGGTTGATGTGCTGAGCGGTATTGAAGCCGCCTGCCGCAGCCACGGTTTTACCCTGCTGATGTGTAACACCAACAATGAAGTGGACCTGGAGCAGCATTACCTGCAACTGCTGAGCAGCTATCAGGTGGAAGGCATTGTGGTGAATGCGGTCGGCATGCGTGAAGACGTGCTGCGCCAGCTGCAACAGTCGATGCTGCCGATGGTACTGATTGACCGCAAAATCCCTGATTTCGCCTGTGATGTGGTCGGGCTGAATAACCCGGAAGCGGCGCATCAGGCTACGCAGCACCTGCTGGATAACGGTTATGAAGCGCTGCTGTTTCTCAGCGAGCCACTGGGTAGCGTCAACACCCGCCGCGAGCGCCTGGCGGCGTTCTTCAGCACCGCACAATCGCAGCCTGCGGTTCAGGCAGAAAACACCGAAGTTGCCCTGCATCAGCCCGCGTTGATGGATGCGGCGCTGCGCGATTTCCGCCAGCGTCATGCCGGAAAACGCTGTGCCATCGTCGCCGCTAACGGCGCCCTGACGTTGCAGGTGGCGCGCGCCATGCAACGTCTTAACCTCAACTGGGGCGAATCCATCGGCCTGCTTGGCTTCGATGAACTGGAGTGGGCTGCGCTGGCCGGACCTGGCATCACCACCCTGAAACAACCTACCTGGCAGATCGGCTACGCCGCGCTGGAAAAGGTTATCGCGCGTATTGAAGGCGACGATCAACCGATCTCCGAGCAGGTGTTTTCCGGGGAATTGATCGTACGTGGCTCCAGCCAGCGGCTGCGTTGATTTATTCGTTAAAACCTGCGCGATAAATCGCGCCGCTACAGGTGGTTATTTAATTTCCGACTACTCACATGGATAGGCAATTAAATATTAAATTCCTGAAAATACCGTGGAGATAGCGTATTTTCAGCCCTTATCGAATCACTGCTAAGATAACTCCAAAAAACCCCAATTCGTAGCGGCGCGATTTATCGCGCAATGTGTTTTTATCGCGAAACTAAAACCCGCGCGATAAATCGCGCCGCTACGGCCCACTTCGTGAGCAGGATCATACTTCCGCGATCTGTCGCTTTTCTTTGGAACCGGTTCCATCTAACGTTTTTATAACGTTTGGCAAGCTGTTTACGCCCGGAGAGATGAGATGAAACCAGAAATTATCGTTGTTACAGCCGCTTACGGCACCACCAAAGTAGCAGAACTGGGCGGTCAGGCTGCGCTGCTGCCACTGATTAAGCAGGCAGGGGCGGATGGCGTGGAAATCCGCCGTGAATTATTTGCTGCCGATGAGTTAAGCCAGTTGCCCGCGTTGGGTGAAGCGATTGCTCAGCAGGGGCTGAGCGTGTGCTATTCCGCCCCGGAAACGCTGTATCTGGCTGATGGCGCGCTGAATCCCCATCTGGCACAACTGCTGCGCGAAGCCGGACTGCTCGGGGCACAGCGCCTGAAACTGTCGCTCGGCCATTATGTCGAGCCGCACTTCGATGCCTTACTTACGGTACTGAACGCATCCCCGGTCAAACTGGTGGTGGAAAACGATCAAACCGCCGATTGCAAGCTGGCCCCGATGCAGCGCTTTTTCCATCACGCCTTTGACACCGCGCTGCCGCTGCAAATGACGTTTGATATGGCGAACTGGCACTGGACCGGCGAAGACGCCATGCAGGCGGCACAGCAGCTGAGCCGTTATGTCGGCTACGTGCATGTCAAAACCGCCGTACCCCATCACCACAGTTTCCGCGCCATCGCACTGGACGACAGCCCCGAAGACTGGCGCGTCCTGTTGCAGGCGCTGCCCGGCGAAGTACCTCGCGGCATCGAATTCCCGCTGGAAGGCGACGATTTAGTGGCGGTCACGCGTCACTACGTTGACCTGCTGCGCGCCTGCTAAGGAGCTGACAATGATGACCCCGACACAACTGGATGTGGTGACCATTGGTGAAGCGATGGCGATGTTTATCGCGGAGCAAACCGGCGATCTGGCCGCTGCCGAGCGTTTTACCAAACGCATCGCCGGTGCCGAACTTAACGTGGCAATTGGTCTGGCGCGCCTGGGATTGCAGGTGGGTTGGGTGAGCCGGGTGGGTGACGACAGCTTTGGTCGCTTTACCCTGCAACAGCTGGCAAAAGAAGCGGTGGATCATCGCTGCGTCACCGTTGATACGCGTTATCGCACCGGTTTTCAGCTCAAATCCCGCGTCGATGATGGCTCCGACCCTGAAGTGGAGTACTTCCGTGCCGGTTCCGCCGCCAGCCATCTGTCGCCGGATGATTTCAATGCCAGCTATTTCGGCCATGCGCGCCATCTGCATCTGAGCGGCGTAGCGGCAGCGATTTCCGAGACCTCGCTGGCGCTCTGCAAACATGCCGCCAAAGAGATGCGCGCGCAGGGCAAAACCATCTCCTTCGATCCCAACCTGCGGCCGGTGTTATGGCGCAGCGAAGATGAGATGCGTAAACAGCTGAACCTGCTGGCGGAGTACGCCGACTGGGTACTTCCGGGTGAGCGCGAGGGATTGATTCTCACCGGCTATCGTCAGCCGGAAGCCATCGCTGATTTCTACCTGGATAAAGGGGTCAGAGCGGTGGTGATCAAAACCGGCAGCGACGGTGCCTGGTTCAAAACTGCCGACGGTGACAAAGGTCTGGTGGCCCCGATGCGCGTTGACAAGGTGGTCGATACCGTCGGTGCCGGTGACGGTTTTGCCGTCGGCCTGATCAGCGCCCTGCTGGAGGGCAAAACGCTGCCGCAGGCGATCCTGCGCGGCAACAGAATCGGCTCGCTGGCTATTCAGGTGGCGGGCGACAGCGAAGGGCTGCCGACACGCGCCACCCTTGGCGATTTTTAATCTGTAACGGCGCGATTGATTGCGCCGTTACAACCAGAGGATAAACGTATGAAAACGCAGACAATCGCGCCAAAACGCTGGTGGTTTATCATGCCCATCGTGTTTATCACCTACAGTCTGGCGTATCTCGACCGCGCGAACTTTAGCTTCGCCTCGGCCGCAGGCATTAACGACGACCTCGGCATCACCAAAGGCATGTCATCGCTGCTCGGCGCGTTGTTCTTCCTTGGCTACTTCTTTTTCCAGATCCCCGGTGCGGTGTATGCCGAACGCCGCAGCGTGAAAAAACTGATTTTCTGCTGCCTGGTGCTGTGGGGGCTGTGCGCCTCGCTGACCGGGGTAGTGAGCAATATCCCAATGCTGGCGGCTATCCGTTTTGTGCTCGGCGTGGTAGAAGCGGCGGTGATGCCCGCGATGCTGATTTACATCAGCAACTGGTTCACCAAATCCGAACGTTCACGCGCCAACACCTTTCTGATCCTTGGTAACCCGGTGACGGTGCTGTGGATGTCGGTGGTGTCGGGCTATCTGATCGATTCCTTTGGCTGGCGTGAGATGTTTATCTTCGAAGGGATTCCGGCAGTGATCTGGGCCGTCGCCTGGTGGTTCCTGGTGCAGGACAAACCGGCGCAGGCGAAATGGATGAGCGACAGCGAAAAAGCCGCGTTGCAGGCGCAATTGCAGAAAGAGCAGGAAGGCATCAAAGCGGTGCGTAATTACGGCGAAGCCTTCCGTAACCGTAATGTTGTGCTGTTATGCCTGCAATATTTTGCCTGGAGTATCGGCGTGTATGGCTTCGTACTGTGGCTGCCGTCCATCCTGCGTAACGGTACGCAGATGGGGATGGTGGAAGCGGGCTGGTTGTCGGCGGTGCCTTATCTGGTGGCCACCATCGCGATGATCGTGGTGTCGTGGGCCTCGGATAAAATGCAGAACCGTAAACTGTTTGTCTGGCCGTTGCTGCTGATTGGCGCGCTGGCCTTCCTCGGTTCGTATCTGGTGGGTTCCAGCAATTTCTGGTTGTCGTATGCGTTGCTGGTGATTGCCGGTGGTGCGATGTACGCCCCTTACGGTCCGTTCTTCGCCATCATCCCGGAGATGCTGCCGCGTAATGTGGCAGGTGGCGCGATGGCACTGATTAATAGCATGGGCGCACTCGGTTCCTTCGTCGGCTCATGGATTGTGGGTTATCTTAATGGCGCAACCGGCAACCCATCGGCCTCTTACATTTTTATGGGGGCAGCCCTGCTGGCGTCAGTCTGGCTGACGCTGGTCGTCAAACCCGCTGAAAACAAAACGCCGCCGTTGCACGGGGCAAAACACGCCTGAAAGCGTAAGCTGAAATGACTTTTCCGGGCGACGCGGGTCGCCCGTCACTCGTTCTACAGGGAGCAAAAGATGAAACCTGCTGTGATTGTTTATAAGGGTCAGAAAAGCCTGCCGGAAGAACTGTACGCGAAACTCGACGCGCACTTCACTGTCACCGAAGTCAACGACATTTCCCCAGAAACCGTCAATCAATACGCAGCCCAGTTTCAACAGGCTCAGGGCTTACTGGGTTCAGGCGGGAAAGTGAATGCGGACCTTCTGGCAAAAATGCCTGCCTTGCGTGCCTGTTCAACCATCTCTGTCGGCTATGACAACTTTGATGTCGCGGCGTTAAACCAGCGTGGTGTGGTATTGATGCACACACCCACGGTGCTGACCGAAACCGTGGCCGACACCATGATGGCGCTGGTGCTGAGCAGCGCCCGCCGCGTAACGGAACTGGATGCCTGGGTGAAAGCCGGTCAGTGGCAGAAAAGCATTGGTCCGGAAAAATACGGCATCGATGTGCATCACAAAACCCTCGGTATCCTCGGCATGGGTCGCATCGGTCTGGCGCTGGCGCAGCGCGCGCATTTCGGCTTCGGTATGAAGATTCTGTACAACGCACGTCGTCAGCATAGCGAAGCGGAAACCCGTTTTGGCGCACGCGCCTGCGACCTGGAGACGCTGCTGAAGGAAAGCGATTTTGTCTGCATCAGCCTGCCGCTGACTGAACAGACACATCATATGATCAGCACCGCACAGCTGAAAATGATGAAACCGAGCGCCATTCTGATCAATGCCGGACGCGGTCCGGTGGTCGATGAGCAGGCGCTGATCACGGCATTACAGGACGGCACCATTCACGCCGCGGGTCTGGACGTGTTCGAGCAGGAGCCCATCCCTGCCGATTCCGCACTGCTGAAGCTGCCAAATGTGGTGACGCTGCCGCACATCGGTTCCGCCACCCATGAAACCCGCTACGGCATGCTGAGCGATGCGGTGGATAACCTGATCGCCGCGCTGACCGGCAAAATCGAGAAGAATTGTGTCAATCCTGAGGTTGTGAAATAAGGCTTTGCACCTTTTCCCCGCCTGACCATTGCGCCTGCCTGTTGCGGGCGCTATGGTTGTCCCCAATCAGTCATCACAAAGTTTTAACCTGCTATGTCTTTTTCACAGTTCGGCGACAAATTTACGCAACATTCCGGCATCTCACGTCTGATGGAAGATATGGGTGAAGGGTTGCGTACCCCCGGCACCATCATGCTTGGCGGCGGCAATCCGGCGCAAATCCCGGCCATTAACGACTATTTCCACCAGCTTTTGCAGCAGATGCATCAGGAAGGCAAGCTGAGCGAGGCGCTGTGCAATTACGACGGCCCGCGTGGTAAAGCGTTGCTGCTCGATGCGCTGGCAGCCATGCTGCGCGAGGAGTTCGGCTGGCCATTAACGGCGCAGAATATCGCGCTCACCAACGGCAGCCAGAGCGCGTTTTTTTATCTGTTTAACCTGTTCGCCGGACACCGCGCCGACGGCAGCAAAAAACGCGTGCTGTTCCCGCTGGCCCCGGAATACCTCGGTTACGCTGATGCCGGGCTGGAAGAAGGCTTGTTTGTTTCCGCGAAGCCGAACATCGAACTGCTGCCGGAAGGCCAGTTTAAATACCACGTCGATTTTGACCATTTGCCGCTGAATGACGAGGTTGGCCTGATCTGCGTATCACGCCCGACCAATCCGACCGGCAACGTGATCACCGATGATGAACTGTTGCAGCTGGATGCGCTGGCCCAGCAGCACCAGGTGCCGCTGCTGATTGATAACGCCTATGGCGTGCCCTTCCCCGGCATTATCTTTAGCGAAGCGCGTCCGCTGTGGAATCCCAACATTATCCTGTGCATGAGCCTGTCAAAACTCGGCCTGCCCGGTGCGCGTTGCGGCATTATCGTTGCCGATGAAAAGACCATCAGCGCCATTGGCAACATGAACGGGATTATCAGCCTCGCGCCTGGCAGCATCGGCCCGGCGATCGCCAACGAGATGATTGTACGCGGGGATTTATTGCGTCTGTCGGAAGAGGTGATCAAACCGTTTTACCAGCACAAAGTTAGCGAGACGATCGCCATCATTCGCCGCTATTTACCGGAAGATCGCTGCCTGATTCATAAACCGGAAGGGGCGATTTTCCTCTGGTTGTGGTTCCGCGATTTGCCGATCTCCACCGAAGCGCTGTATCAGCGTTTGAAAGCGCGCGGCGTGCTGATGGTACCCGGCCACTTCTTCTTCCCCGGTCTGGAACAGGAATGGCCGCATACCCATCAATGCATGCGCATGAATTATGTGCCGGACGCAGAGAACATTGAACGCGCGGTGCAGATTCTGGCGGAAGAACTCGAAGACGCCTGGCGCGCTTAATCCTGCTTTGCTTCTACCAATGACAGCTGGCACCACTGTGCCAGCTGGCGAATCGCCTGCTCCACTTCCGCATTCCAGCCAAACCCGGCATTGAGCCGAAAACAGTGGTCGTAGCGGTGATCGGTGGCGAATATATGCCCTGGCGCGATGCCAATCCCGGCGTTGCGCGCCTTGAGAAACAGCGCACGCACGTTCAGCGCCTGCTCCGGCATCTCAACCCACAACACATAACCGCCTTCCGGATCGGACACCCGCGTGCCCGCAGGAAAATAGCGCAGCACCGCCTGGCGCATCTGGCGGATTTGGTTCGCCAGCTCGCGGCGCAGCTTACGCAGATGGGCATCGTAACCGCCATTGCGCAGCAGCTCGGCAATCGCCGCCTGCGACAGCACCGAGGTGCCCATGGTTGAGGTGTATTTTAGCGAGGCGATTTTGCGCATGTAGTTGGCGCTGTGCACCCAGCCAATACGGATGCCGGGGGCCACGGTTTTCGAGAAGCCGCTGCATAAAATAACGTTCGGGCTGAAGGCGCGCATCGGGAACGGGCGGCGTTCACCAAACGCGGTATCCCCGAAGATATCATCCTCAATAATCACCACATCGTTTTCATCCGCCTGACGCGCAATATAGGCCTTCTGCTCGTTAGGAATACTTTTGCCCAGCGGGTTGTTGATGTTGTTAATGCTGAGATACGCCTGCACCGCTTTGCGCTGGAACAGCGACGTCAGTTTTTCCACGTTGACGTAGCCTTCCGCGCCCGCCTCCACTTCAATCACCCGCAGATTGAGGTTGTGCAACATTTGCAGCAGCACGAAATAGCACGGCGATTCCACCGCCACGATATCGCCGGGCCGCGTGGTGGCGCGCAGCGACAGCGAGATCGCCTCGATGCAACCATTGGTGATCAGGATGTCATCGGCGTTGATGTTGCAGCCATAATCCACCGCGCGGCGGGCAATCTCCGCTTTGAGCGGCGCATAGCCGGTGCCCTTGACGGTGTTGCCCAGCAACGCCGGTTTGCTGTAGCCCATCTGGCGCATCAGCAGGCCAATTTTCTTTACCGGATACAGTGAGATATCGCCGTTTGCCAGGTCCAGAC
Organism: Pantoea cypripedii; assembly: GCF_002095535.1. NCBI lineage: Bacteria > Pseudomonadati > Pseudomonadota > Gammaproteobacteria > Enterobacterales > Erwiniaceae > Pantoea > Pantoea cypripedii. The sequence goes on along the minus strand of NZ_MLJI01000001.1, from coordinate 4,471,086 downwards.
GTACCCGACAATCCGAGCCGACCATCGCCAGATGCAGCTCAGTCTGCTCATCCAGCGGGGCGATTTCGCGCGGCTGCTCATGGCTCACCACCGGCAATTTTTTGTCCGCCTTACGCGGCGCAACAAAAAAGCCGGACTTAGGACGCGCCACCGCATAATGCTCATCCTCAAGGGTGCGTAATGTTTTCAACGCGGTGGTCATGCTGACATGGTACTGCGTCGCCAGGGTACGCACCGAAGGCAGGCGGCTGTCCGGCGGCAGCGATCCGCTGTGAATCGCCTGTTTGATCTGTTCTGCTATCTGACGGTAACGACTGCTCTGACTCTCCTGTTCTTCCGTCTCACCCGCCATCTGTTCCACCCCATATCGTGCTGATCTGTGCGTATCCATCAGATTACATTCAAAGTAGTTTAGGCTGCATCTCCTAAATAACGATGCGCAGCGGTGGCAAGCCAACAGCCACACAGCATAAGACCGAGACATTCATTCCGTAACACCTTCGTGGCCCGTGAGCAAGGTTGTCGTATTCAAGGCGACTGCGATTTTATTAGCCAAAGGAAAAAGTGAAAAATGAATAATCTGTCCACCATGATGAGAGAAATTGAAGGATACCTATCCAGCGCCATTCTCGAATCAGCCCAGGCCTGTTCCCGCCGTTTGCTCGCCGCTCTACCCGATACGCATCATCCCGAAAACAACCGTGTGCTCCTCGCCTATGGCGGTGGCAAAGACAGCAGCTACATGGTGGCGTATGTGCGCTACATCCAGGGGCTGATCTGGCAACAGCGCGGCAGCACCTTCCAGCTGCGCATCAGTACCAACCGCCATGCGGCGATGAACGACAGCGTGATGGAGAACATCGATCGCGTTTATCGCGCGCTGCATATCCACAACGATGACTTTACCGAATGTCTGGTGACCGACGGATTACAGATTCGTCCTTTTGCCCGTCATCTGCCGATGCCGGAAGCAGTACGCCAGCAAAATCGCCACGATGTGCTGATGAATGGCCACCGTTTCCGCGCTGATGCACGCTCCACCTTCTGCAACGCCTGCAACCTCAGCATGGTGAACTCCTTTGGCCTTGCCGCGCACTACGCTGGCGGGGTGGATATGATCATTACCGGCGATTCCCCGCAGGAACAAACCGCTTACCTCGCGTGGGCGCGCCATCTGTCACGGCTGTTTGATGCACCGGTGGCGGATAAATCACGCGGCTTTAGCGGCTTTCTGCAAACCCTTGATGGCGTCGCTGAACGTTATTTTGCTGATATCTACGGCGCCGATCAGGTCACACCGGCGCATCGCATCACCTGGCAGCTGGCCCGCGACCCGCTGTTCTTCAATATCTATCAGGACACCGCCTATGAAGCCGGTGCGCACTGGGCGCTGCTGACGGAGTTTATGCATTTCCGCTTCGATGAACTGATGTTCAGCTTTTCCGAATCGGACTGCGGCAATCCCACCTTAATGGCCCATATTCGCGGTCTACGCGCGGAAACGCTGTTGCAGCGTAGCTATGCCGAAGGCATTCGCGAATATGTGCGCTTTGCGCTGGGGTTGATGCAGCAAAAGGATTTCCCACCCCAGCTGATTGAGGAGATGGCGGCGCGTTATCAGGATGATGAGGCTATCGCACGGGCGCGTCAGCGCGCTGCGCAGTTCGCGGAACAGGCCTTTGGCCTCAATGAAACCCAGCTGGTGTGCATGATTTACTCCCCGTTTATCGCCAGCGGCAGGCAGCTGGCGGCCTGGTTACATCAGTTGCCGCAACCGCCGCAGGAGCAGGCCGTGCGGGCGCTACTGGCGGGTGACAGCAACGATATCCAGCTGGCACAACAGCTGGAACAACTGTCCGGCCTGACCATCACCCAGATGCGCCATTGCTGGCGCAGCGCGCAGGTGAGTTCGCTGCTGGATAACCAGCAGCACGATGCCCTGTCGCGCGTGTTGCGCTTCGATCCCCACAAAGCGGTGATTCAGGTGAACAATGGTGTCCTGCAGGACATCGTCACAGAAGTGATTTCCGGGCGCTGACCCGGTAAGGCTAAGCGATGAGAAAGATATTCCTGCAGATTGGCGCGACCCGTGACGGGCAAAACCCGTACTGCGCCGTGGCGAAACGCGAAGGCTATTTTACCGTGCTGGCGGAGATGGGTGATTTTGTCGATTACCAGTCGCTCAGCTTTACGCTGCCGTTCGATCTGATCGTACGGCTTGACCGGCCAGAAAACCCCTGGGATGTGTTGCAGGCCTGCCTGCGTGCCGGGCTGCTGGAGCATCCCCAGGTGGTGCTGGCGGGGTTTGAGGCCTACAACGTCTCCGCCGGACGGGTACGCGAGATGCTGGCTGGCCCGGATGCCGGTCCCGGTTTTATTCCCCCGGATAAATATGCGCAACGCATGGCGCTGCGCAAAGCCTGGCCGCGTTTCCCGCAGCCGGAATTCCGCTTCTTCGCTTCTCCGCTCAGCATTCGCGATGCGCGTGAGGCACTGCTTTATCCGTGCGTGATCAAGCCGGTCGATGGCGGTGGCGGCCTCGGGATCTGGCTGGTGGAACAGGCCAGCCAGCTCGACACCGTGATCAATAAACTGGTCGATACCATGAATTACGGCGGGCGCGGTTTCTCCGGCTTTATCGTCGAAAGCTGGCTGTGCGGCGATGAATATTCGCTCCAGGGGGTGGTGGATAACGGTCACGCCGTGGCGCTGACCTGCTGCCAGAAGGTGATCGAACATCACAGCGATCAGGATGGCAGCATCAGCTTTTACGAATCCGGGCATGTGGCGATGGCGGCACAACAGTTGCCCGCCTCCTTCACCAGCCTGATGAGTTTCTGCTGCGAAACCTTTGGCTACCGTCAGGGGGCCTTTCATATCGATTTCATCGTGGTCAACGGCGAGCCGCATTTTCTCGAAATGGGTTTCCGCCTGTCGGGAATGGGCGTGGTGAATCTGGTCGAGGAAGTGACCGGCATCAACTGGGCCGAAATCGCCTTTCACATCGAAGCGGGACGCGGCATGCCCGAGCTGCATTTCTGTCAGGCCACTCAGGTGGTGGGACGCTTACGGTTACGCCAGCCACTGCAATATCGTCAGGCGGAGCAGTGGATCGCCCAACAGCAGCGCGGTCAGCTATTGCCGCCGCTCAATCTGCCTGCGCTTGAAGTCTCGCCGCGCTCCTCGCTGTACGCCGATTTAACCCGCCATGCGGGCATCCTCGCCACCTTCCGTCTGCCGGGCAACAGCCGCGACGACGTGCTGGCGACCTTCCATCAGATTCTCGATGTCTCGTCCTTTGCCACCCGGGGGGATTTACTATGTGCAGAATGATTCTGGCGCACGGTCAGTTTGATGCCGCAGCGGTACTGGAGGCGGCGCGCGCCATGAGCTGCGGAGAAACCGCCACCCATGATGGTCCGATCAAACAACATCCGAACGGCTGGGGCTTGCTGTGGCGGGAACAGGGCCATATTCGCACGTTGCACGGCACCGGCACTTTTGCCGATGCGCTGCCGGGGATTGATGTCGACCGTCTGCGCGGCCGCTTTCTCGCGGTGCATGTGCGTCATGCCACGCTGAGTAAAAATCAGGGCATCGAATTTTCGCATCCGCTGTGGCGTACCAGCGGCCAGACGCAGTGGTACATGATGCACAACGGCTTTCTGCCGACGGTGCACCAACAGCTCGGCATGACGGAGTCACGCTTTGATTCGGCGGAATACCTCGAATATATGGTTGATCGCGCCACGCCTGCCGATTTCACCCGTAGTTATCTGCGCGACAAGATGGCGCAGGTGGCTCCCGGTGGCAGCGCGGCCAATGCCATTTTTGTCACCCGCGAGAAAGCCTGGGCGTGGCAATGGCATCCCGATGACACCCCCTACCCGGATTATTTCACCCTGCACCACTGTCAGCATAACAACAGCACGTTTATCTCTTCTGAACCCATTGCAGCACTGGGCGCGGCGTCCTCATGGCGTCGTATGAGCAACCATGAACTTCATGAAATTCCTTTGTCGGAGTGAACAAGCATGGCCATTTTCAATCAGATACGCGTTATTAGCCCCAAAATGTTTGTGGAAAGTACCTGGCTGGATGACATTGTTACTGCGCGCGTACCGCTGCTGGTGCTGCGTAATTTCCTGACCCCGGAAGTGCGTGAAGCGGCGGTGGATGACCTGCAACTTTGCCGCGAAAAGGTGCGGGTATCCCACTATCCCAACGGTGCGCTGACCACCCTTGGCCCCTATCTGGCGAAGCATACCGCTGCGCCGGAAAACTATTTCACCGAACTGCGTGATATCCAGCCCGCGTTACCGCCGTCGCTGCACTGCCTGCGTGACCAGGTTTACAACTGGGTGAAACACGCATTACGGCTGGAAAGCCTGCAAACCGCCACCGATCCACAGCACGGCGATTACGCAGGTTCGATTGTGCGCTTCCATGCCAATGGCGTCGCTAATCCGCTGCATAACGACAACATCGTGCGCGATGCGGCGGGCAGCGGCCTGGCTGTGACCAACATTTTGCATCAGCTGAGTTGCGTGGTGTGCCTCCAGGAGTGCAACGCCGGGGGTGAACTGCGCATTTTTAATAAGAAATGGCAGCCGGTGGACGAGCGCTTTAAAACGCCCGGCGAACTCGGCTACCAGAGTGGCGTGGTTGAGCATTGCGAAACCTGCGAATTTTCGCCGCGCAGTGGCGATATCTATCTGTTTAATCCTGCTTTTTATCATGAAATTGATCGGGTGGAAGGCGATACACGCATCACCATGGGCTTCTTCTTTGGTCTCACCGACAAAAAGATGAAGCACGCGATTGCCTGGAGTTGACCCGAGGCCCGTCATACGAGGAGAAAAGATGACAACCTTTGAGAAAGTGATCACCCAACTGGAGCAGCATCAGGCGGATTATCGTGTGATTGAGCATGAGGCCATCGGTCAGACCGATGTCATCAGCGCCATCCGTGGTAACGAGCTGAATCAGGCCGCAAAGGCGATGGTACTGGAAGTCACGATGCCGGAGGGCGCGGAGGCCCGTTACCTGCTGGCGATTGTGCCGGGTGATTGCAAAATTAACTTCAAAAGCGCCGCTCGCGCCATCGGCGGCAAGAAATCGAGCTTTGCTGCACCCGAAAAAGCCCAGGAACTGACGCAATGCGTGATGGGCGCGGTGCCACCCTTTAGTTTTGATGACCGGCTGGCGCTGCGCGTTGATGCGCGCCTGCGTGATGTCGGTACTTTGTGGTTTAACGCCGGGTTGCTGGAACGTTCAGTGGCGCTGGATGTGAATGACTATTTTCGTGTTATCGGCGATGACTGCTGCGCAGAGATCGCCACCCCCGTGACGGCGACCGCCTGATCGCGGCAGAAGGAATTTTTATGTCAGTCAAAGATCTCTTATTAGCCCTGTGTGTGGTACTCGCCTGGGGCGTCAATTTTGTGGTGATTAAGCTGGGGCTGCATGGCATGCCCCCCTTTTTGCTGGCGGGACTGCGTTTTACTCTGGTGGCATTCCCGGCGATCTTTTTCGTTAAACGCCCGGCCATTCCGCTGCGCTGGCTGGTGGTGTACGGCATGACCATCAGTTTTGGTCAGTTCGCCTTCCTGTTCCTCGCCATCAAGCTCGGTATGCCAGCCGGTCTGGCGTCGCTGGTGGTGCAGGCGCAGGCCTTTTTCACCCTGATACTCGGCGCATTGCTGCTGGCGGAGAAACTGCGCTGGAACCATATCGTCGGCATTCTGGTGGCGACCCTCGGCATGTTTACCCTGGCAACCGCTGGGATGGAGGGGCAAACCACCGCAGGCATTACGCTCACCACCATGATGCTGACGCTGGCGGCGGCGTTGTCGTGGGGATTGGGCAATATCACCAACAAGATTATTCTGCGTAACCGCAAAGTGCCGGTGATGTCGCTGGTGGTATGGAGTGCGCTGGTGCCGATGGTGCCGTTCTTTGCCTGTTCATGGTGGTTTGAAGGGCAGGAGACGATTGTCAGCAGCCTGCTGAATATCTCGCTACAAACCGTGCTGGCGCTGATCTATCTGGCCTTTGTCGCCACCATCGTCGGCTACGCCATCTGGGGCAATCTGCTGAGTCGCTACGAAACCTGGCGCGTGGCACCGCTGTCGCTGCTGGTACCGGTGGTGGGGATTCTCAGTGCGGCGTTGATTTTGGGTGAAACCCTGTCGGCGCAGCAGATGCTCGGGGCATCGGTGATTATTTTTGGTCTGCTGATCAATGTGTTCGGCGGGATGGTGAGCCAGCGATTTCTGGTGAGAACCTAACAAGCTAAAAATCGCACAATATTGTAGCGGCGCGATTTATCGCGCAAATCTGTGCCCGGTTGCAAAAACCCGCGCAATAAATTGCGCCGCTACACCGGTATGAAAAAGCCGCATCTCTGCGGCTTTTGCTTTATTTAATTTATTTCAAAATTTCAATCCGACGCGGTTTCGCCTCTTCGGGGACGATGCGTTCCAGATCGATGCTTAACAGGCCATTTTCGAGACGCGCATCGCGTACCACGATATGGTCGGCCAGCTGGAATTTACGCTCAAAGTTACGCTCGGCGATGCCCTGGTACAGGTATTTACGTTCCTGTTGCTCCTCGGGATGCGCGCCGCGCACAACCAGCATATTGTCGTGTGACGTGATATCTAACTCGCTTTGGGCAAAGCCCGCAACGGCAATGGTGATACGGTAGTGGTTTTCGTCTACCAGCTCGACGTTATACGGAGGGTAGCCACCATTGGCCTGGTTCTGATTGGATTCCAGCAGGTTAAACAGACGATCGAAACCAATCGCAGAACGATAAAGCGGAGAGAGATCAAAATTACGCATATTAGGACTCCTGATATTCAGCAAGTTTTGGCAACCTTCCACCATGGACAGGTTGTGCGGCCCGTTGCTCTCCCTGTCGGCAAAAGCAGCGTGACCTTATCCTAAAAGTGGGTGCGGTTTTGTCGCTTTCAAGTTTTCATTAGGATTTTCTTGCAGCAATTCTGATGAAATAGCATACACTCAGGAAATTATTCGCCTGAGACTCAGGACATCACCCCAGAGTGATGCAGCGCAGGTGACACACTCCAGCCAGGGCCATGCCATGACTGAAGGGATGAAGACGATGAATATAATGAAACGCTTTTCGCTGCCAGGCCTGTTGGTCTGTTGTGCATGTACCACCTCCGGTTGTTCCAGCGTCATGTCCCATACTGGCGCCAGCCAGGGTTATTACCCCGGCACCCGCGCCAGCGCGGAAATGCTGACGGATGATCACACCAGCTGGGCGATGAAACCTTTGGTCGCGATTGATCTGCCGTTCTCAGCGGTCATGGATACCATCCTGCTGCCGTGGGATTACTTCCGCCACGATGATGATAAATCGATCGACTCACCGCGTGAGCGCGTGCGGCAAAGCGAGAAGCTGACCGGTACCCAGGCCAGCCTGTCTACCGCTGCCGCTATGCCTGCGGAAGCGCACTGACGCAGAACAGCTGTCGCCAGCCGTTAACCTCGCGCATATACGCAATCTTCTGCCCATCTGGCGACCAGACCACCGCATCACCGGATGGCGGCAGCTCACTGTGCGGCGTCAGCCGTGTGCATTTACCTGATGCCCACTCGCAGCGCATCACGCTATTATCGCAGATAAAGGCGATCGCCTCCCCGCCAGGATGCCAGCTAAAGGCGGACTGAATGCTGCTTTCCAGCTGCGTTACCTGCCGCGGCATCCCACCGTTGGGGGAGACCGTCCATAGCTGCACCACACCGTTGTCATCCGCCAGCAGAAAAGCAATCGCGCTGCCGTCCGGCGCTGCGCGCAACCAGTGACGCGGCTGTAAAGCCAGCCCTTTGCTCCGGGTCACGCGGCGCTGTTGAACCCCGGCCGGTGGCGCAGGCAGTTTATCCACGGTTCCCTGTAGCGGCACCGCCCCCGGTTTCGCGTAATCTGCCAGCGCACCCGGCAAATCCACCACAAACACCTCCGGCACTTTTTCGCCATCAACCGCCCGCGTATCACCAATAAACGCGATGGCCCAGCGCTGCCAGCTGCCGTCTGGCTTTTGATAGCCGCGATCGCCAATCCAGCACTCTTCATACGCCCGATCGATTTGGTCGCTACCCGGCTGCGGATCGCGCTGGGTCTGGCTGACCAGCACACAATAATGGCTGCCTTCGTATTCACGCGGATGATGCTTTGGCGGACACACCGGATGCAGCGGCACGGCAACACCGACGTTGCGCAGGTCATCGCGTACATCCTTTTCATGCATCACATGATCGTTATAGGTGAAGCTGAGACGCGAACCATCCGGGCTGAAGACATGGACATGGGAACCGCCGCGCAGCGCGCCTGGCGTGTAGGGTGCAGTGATATCACAGGCATCAAGGTTTTCCGCGATACCTCGCTGCACAATCACGCCACGCCGATGGTGGAAATCGTAATGCCAGTGCGCATCGGGACGTTCCGGGCCGTGGATGCAAACGTAGCGTGGCGGCAGATCCGGGCTGACGGTAACTACGCCAACGTAGGCACCGTCGCGGGCCTGATACAGCACTTCCACAGCGCCGCTCTGCACATTAACGCGCTCAATGGTCAGGCTGGTAAAGGAGGCACCGGAAGGCCGGACATCAAACGCCAGCCATTGGCTGTCGGCAGTCCAGACGTTGATATTGGTGAGCTGGTGATGACGTTCTGCAAAGGTGAGTTGTTTTTCTGACATGGGGCAACCTTACATCCAACAGTTGCCAGACAAACTACGCGATTCTGCCCTGCCGGGCCAGTGCTCCGGCAGGGCGCAACGCCATCAACCGACGCGCTTCACATCACCAACCAGCAGGATATAAGAAAGTGCACCGATCAGCGCCACCACCGAGATATAAACCAGCGCCGGGGCGAAACCGTAATCCTGCGCCAGATAGCCCACCACCAGCGGTACGCTGATGCCACCGAGGCCACCGATAAAGTTAAACATACCGCCAGTCAGGCCAATCAGCCGCACCGGGGCCAGTGATGAAACCAGCGACCAGGTAATTGACGCGAAGCCGTTACCGAAGAACGCCAGCGCCATCAGCGCCATAATCCACATCGGATCGTTGGTGTAGTTGGCTCCCATAATGCAGGTGGAGATCAGCAGGCCACAGATAATCGGCGTTTTACGCGCAAAACCCAGTGAACGGCCACTGCGCACCAGCCGGTCCGCCACGATACCGGAAAGAATCACCCCGACAAAAGCGGCGAGGAAAGGGACAGTGGTCATAAAGCCCGCCGTCAGCGCGCCAATGTGTTTTTCCTGGGTCAGGTAGTTCGGGAACCAGGTCAGGAAGAACCACAGGGTTGAGGTCACGGCAAACTGGCCGAGATACACGCCGCACAGTTTACGGTGGAACACCAGTTTCCAGTCGGCAGCGGTCACCCGGCTGCGGGCTTTCTTCTCAGCGGGCGCATCCCCTTCCACCATCGCGCCGCCTTCGCGAATATAATCCAGCTCGGCCTGATTGATGCCTTTACTCTGATTTGGAGCCTGATAAACCTTAATCCACACCAGCGACCAGACCAGGCCAATCGCCCCGGTGAGGATAAACACCCAATGCCAGCTCAGCAGCTCCTGAATCCAGATCAGCAGCGGCGTCAGGAATGCCAGACCAACAAACTGGCCGGAAGTGTAGAAACCCACCGCCGAGGCGCGTTCGTGCTCCGGGAACCAGCTGGTCACCAGGCGGTTATTGGTCGGAAACGCCGGGGCTTCGAAGACGCCGGTAATGGCGCGCAGGCCGATCAGCGACAATAAACCACCGGCAAAGCCCTGGCATAAGGTGGCGATCGACCAGCCGCAGATAGCAATAAAATAGGTCAGGCGCGAGCCGACACGATCGAGAAACCAGCCACCGGGAATCTGGCACAGCGTATATAACCAGGCAAAGGCGGAAAAGACATAACCCATTTCTGCTTTGGTAATGCCAAATTCCTGCTGAATATGGGCAGAGGCGACAGCTAAATTCGCGCGATCGACATAACAAATTACCACCGTAATAAATATCATCAATAACGTGATATAACGGCGGCGCGTCGGCCGGGCCTGAACGGCAGAGAGATCCATGGTGTTTCTCCGGATACGTAGGGTATCTATATCGGTAATAACCGCTCATGGCGGCAAATAAGGCGCGCAGCTATCCTGCACAGCCGGATAAGGCTGCGCGCCGGTGGTGGCGATAAATAAAGCGTGCACGAGGCCCTGCGCCTTATTTACCGGCACATCGTTATCAGAGATTTAATAAATTCAGAGCTTAATCAAATTACCATTCAGCGACAGAACCATCCGGGAAGCGCCATAATGGATTACGCCAGTCCGGCGCATTTTTACTGCGTTCAATCACCAGTTCTTCATTAATTTCTACGCCAAGACCCGGTTTATTTAATGGATAGAAATGGCCGTCATCCATTTTAAAATCGTCTTTATTGATCACGTAATCGAGCAGCTCGGCACCCTGATTATAGTGAATGCCCATGCTCTGCTCCTGGAACACCGCATTGCGTGAGACGAAATCAATATGCAGGCAGGCCGCCAGTGCAATCGGTCCCAGCGGGCAGTGCGGAGCCAGCGCCACATCGTAAGATTCCGCCATCGCCGCGATTTTGTAGCATTCGGTGATACCGCCCGCATGGGACAGGTCCGGCTGCAGAATTGCCAGCCCACCGGCATCCAGCACACGTTTGAATTCGAAGCGCGAGAACATACGCTCACCGGCCGCAATCGGCAGATGGGTTTGCGCCGCCAGACGCGGATAATATTCCGCTTGCTCCGCCAGTACCGGTTCCTCAATAAACAGCGGACGGTAAGGTTCCAGCTCTTTAATTAACACTTTCGCCATCGGTGCGCTGACGCGACCGTGGAAATCGAGGCCAAACTCGATGTCCTTGCCAAAGGCTTCACGGATCTGCGCCACGGTATTCACCGCTGCATCAATTTTACGTGAATTATCAATGATCCCCATCTCTTCACAGCCGTTCAGCTTGAAGGTATCGAAGCCGATGGTGCGCAGTTTTTTGATGCCATCGATCACTTCCGCCGGGCGATCGCCACCGACCCAGCTGTAGGCTTTGATGCTGTCACGCACCAGGCCGCCCAGCAGCTGATACACCGGCACGCCAAGCGCTTTGCCTTTGATGTCCCACAACGCCTGATCGATACCGGCGATGGCGCTCATCAGAATCGGACCACCGCGATAAAAACCGCCACGATACATCACCTGCCATAAATCGTTGATGCGTGCCGGGTCCTGACCCACCAGATACTCCGACAGCTCATGCACCGCCGCCTCGACACTGCGCGCGCGGCCTTCAATCACCGGCTCACCCCAGCCGACGATGCCTTCATCGGTTTCGATTTTCAGGAACATCCAGCGCGGTGGCAGGCGGTAAGTCGTCAGTTTGGTAATTTTCATCGTACAGCGTCCTTATAAGCAGCAATAAATGCGCGGGCCTTCTCCACGGTACGCGTCAACGGCTGACCGGCGCGATAGAGATCGCCGCCTAAGCCCGCACCGATACAGCCCGCGGCAAGGAATTCATGCAGGTTTTCTGGCGTCACGCCGCCAACGGCAAACACCGGCACGTCCGGTGGCAACACCGCCTTCAGGGCTTTGATGTAACCGGGGCCAAACGCCGATGACGGGAAAATTTTCAGCGCCTGTGCGCCAGCTTGCAGGGCAGTAAAGGCTTCGGTGGCCGTCGCGCATCCGGCAGCCACCGTCATGCCGCAGGCCACCGCCTGGCGAATCACCGCCGCGTCGGTATTCGGCGTCACCACCAGCTTGCTGTTGAGCGTTGCCAGTTGATCCACCTGGGCGGGCGTCAGCACCGTACCGGCACCGATCAGCGCTTTATCGCCAAAGGTGTTCACCATCGCGCCAATGCTGCTGGCCCAGTCCGGTGAGTTAAGTGGGATTTCGATGGCATCGAAACCCGCCTCAATCAGTGCGCCAACGTGTGCCTCGGCTTCTTCCGGCCTGATGCCACGCAGGATGGCGATCAGCGGTAACTTAGTTTGCCAGTTCATGGGCAATGCTCCTTATTCCGTGCTGGAAGGCACGGTCACCTTCCAGCGTGACTGAATCATGTCCGATAAAATGCAGCGCCTGCTGGTAACGCTGCGCCAGCGCGCTGCCAGCAATAATGGTGATCGGCTGTGCTGCGGTGCTGGCCGTCATCTGCGCCACTTCATGGCCGATCAGCAGGCCAGACAGGAAATCGCTGATATGGCGACGGTCGCGTGCGCCCAGCACATGCGCCGCGCGCACTTCAAACAAACGCGCCAGAATCGAGCGGTCATGGCTGCCAATATCCAGACCGGCGCGGAAGGCTGCTGCATTCTCTTCCTGCTGCGGCAGGCCCGCGCCAATCAGGGATTGCGTCAGCAGCAGATGATGAAGTTCCCCGGTCATCACGGTGCGGAAGTCGATGACGCGGTCCTGTTCCATCTGCACCCACTTGGCATGCGTGCCGGGCATCACATACACCGACGCCGGATGCAGGGCCAGTGCGCCCAGCAGCTGAGTTTCCTCACCGCGCATGACGTTGTAGTTGTCCTCACGTTCGACGCACAATCCCGGCACGATCCACGCTTTATCCTCCACGCGGGTCAGGCGACCTGCCAGTGCGCTCAGCGCCACCGGACAGCTCAGATACGGCACCGAAAGCCAGCCCGCATTGCTGCCGACCATACCGGCCATCACCACCGGCACTTCATCCACCGGCCAACCTGCGGTGACGCTGGCAAAGACCTCAGCCGGGGTGCGTCCGTTCAGGCGGGTCACCCCCGCTTCGGAACGGCGTTCATCGATGCACTCCCCGTGCTGATAACGCCAGGCGCGCAGATTGGTGGATCCCCAGTCAATCGCGATATAGCTGGTCACATAAACTCCTTTAGTCGTGCCGTTGAGCTGGCGATCATCGCTTTGGCGGCCTGTTCGGCAGCGTTCGCATCCTGATGGCGAATCGCGTCAAACAGCGCTTTGTGCTCGGCCAGGGTGCGCGGCATGTTGCCTTCGTCCGGCATATAGGTTTTGGCGAACACCGCCTTTTGCAGCTGACTGATCGCCACGTTGAGTTGCTGCAAAACCGGGTTATGCACCGAGGCCAGCACCGCTTCGTGGTAGCGAATATCTGCTTCGTTAAAGGCATCCCGATCGAGGTGATTCGCCACCATGTCGTTAAATGCCTGTTCAATTGCTGCTAAATCGTTGGAGGTGGCGCGTTCGGCCGACCAGCGCGCAATCTGCGGCTCCACCAGCACACGGACTTCGTTCATCGCGGCAATCAGACGCGGGTCCTGATCGTGCGCCAGCGCCCATTGCAGGACATCGCTATCGAGGTAATTCCACTGATTACGCGCGGTGACAAACGCGCCGCGATAGCGCTTCATCTCCACCAGGCGTTTGGCCATCAGCGAACGAAACACTTCGCGGATGATGTTGCGCGAGGTGGCAAAGCGTTCGCAGAGTTCAGCTTCGGCGGGCAACGCGCCACCCGGTGCAAACTTCCCTGCCACAATCTCTTCCCCCAGCGTCAGGATGATGCGCTCGGTTTTGCTTAATTGTTCTTGCGTCATGATGTTCCATTCAATGAAAGGCGGTGTACCCTCAGAGTACTACAATCTGCACCGTCTCAACCTCTGGTGCAGATTGTAGTACCATCAACTGAGTTTGTACTACAATCTGGATCACAAAATAGACAACCCATTGCGCAGATTTTTGCCGGGGGACGGAAATGAAAACAGCGCGATAAATCGCGCTGTCAGGTGTTAAAACGCAGGAAGGGTTACAGCACTAACTCTTCGATAGCGTAGGCAACGCCATCTTCCATGTTGGTTTTGGTGACAAATTGCGCGATGCTTTTCACCGAATCAATCGCATTGCCCATCGCCACGCCGGTTCCGGCGTACTCAATCATCGCCAGGTCATTTTCCTGATCGCCAATCGCCATCACTTCTGACTGTTGCAGGCCGAGTTTTTCCGCCAGCATTTTGACGCCATAGCCTTTGTTAACGCGTGGGTCGAGGATTTCGAGGTAATAAGGCGCGCTTTTCAAAATGGTGTAGCTGTCGCGGGCGCGGGCTGGCAGTGCGGCAATCGCTTTATCCAGCAGTGCGGGCTTGTCGATCATCATCAGTTTCGGGAAGCGCGTCGCCGGGTCCATCTCTTCCACGGCACGATAGCGCACCGGAATGCCGGTCAGGCTGGCTTCATGGATGGTGTATTCACTGAGATCTTTGTTCGGCGTATACAGCGAAGAGTGGTCAAAAGCATGGAAATGCACGCCAAGTTCACGCGACAACTGTTCGACATAGCGAAAATCGTCAAAACTCAGTGTCACTTCTGCCACGCTCTCACCGCTATCGGCGCGTTGCACCAGCGCACCGTTATTGCTGATGCAATACTGACCCGGTTGACGCAAATCCAGCTCCTGCAGATAGCGCTCGACACCGACAAAAGGGCGGCCTGTTGCCAGTACGATCGCAACGCCTTTGTCGCGTGCACGCCCAATCGCCGATTTTACTGCCGGGGTGATGAGGTGGTACGGATTAAGCAGGGTGCCGTCCATATCGATCGCAATCAGTTTTATCGCCATAACGTCCTCGTTAATTCAGGGTTTGCATCCATGCTAGCGCGATTCAGCTCACATTGACCAGTTTATCGACACAAACGGCACCTTGCCTGTCAGTTCCCCAGTGGTTTACGCACAAACAGGCCGTAACTCAGCGCGCCAATCATCAGCAATGCCGCGCCCAGCAGGAATACATTGGTGAACTTGCCGGTGGTATCGAGGATGATGCCGGTGACAATCGGTGCCATCGCCGCACCGAGGAAACCACCGAAGTTCTGGATCGCCCCCAGGGACGCCACCTGTGATTTTGGCGCGATATCCGTCGCCAGCGTCCAGAGCGCACCCTGCGGCATCTGCGAACAGAAATAACCGAGTGCCAGCAGGGTAATCGCCAGCGGCGTACTGTCGACAAAAGGAATCGGTGCCACAAAGCAGGCTGCCAGCGCCGCACCGGTCACCACCGGGATTTTACGCGCGGTGATGGCGCGAACGCCGTTGCGTACCAGACGATCCGACAACATACCGCCCACCAGCACACCCAGAATGCCGCACAGGAAAGGAATCGAGGCGATCCAGCCGGTGGCTTTCAGGCTGAAGCCAAGGGATTTTTCCAGATAGCCCGGCAGCCAGGTGAGATAAACCCAGATGGTGAACATGATGGAGAAGTTACCGATCACCATAAACCAGGTGGTGCTGTGGCGGAACAACGCGCCCCAGCTCGCCTGGGCTTTCTCTTCCGGCGCGGCCTCGCTGCGCTGACCAGCATGCAGCAACGCATCTTCGCGTGCTTCAGGATCGCGATAGAATTTCCACCACGCCAGCAGCAAAGGAATCCCCATCAGACCGATGGCAACAAACATGCCACGCCAACCGAACGTCAGCAGCAGCACGGTGAGGATTGGCGGCGCGATGGCGTTGGCGATCTGCGAACCGGTATTGATGATCGCGGTGGGCAAACCACGTTCGTTCTCACCAAACCAGCGATGGGTGATTTTGATACCAGAGGTAAAGAACGGGGATTCAGAGATACCCAGCATCATGCGCAGGCCATAGAAGAAGCTATAGCTGTTCACGAAGGCGGCCAGCACGGTAAACCCGGACCATAACCCCAGCGCCCAGGAGAACATTTTCTTCGGACCAAACTTATCCACCAGCCAGCCTGCTGGCAGGTTAGCCAGCGCGTAAGGCCAGAGAAACGCGGATAACAGCAGGCCCATCTCGGTTTGCGAGAAACCAAACTCGGCCGCGATGGTGGTGTTGGCGATACTCAGGTTCGCGCGATCAAGGTAGTTCACCACCGCCGCCAGCAGCAGGATGGTGATGATGCCCCAGCGCAATTTCCCCACCAGCGTGGGTTGTGCCACCGCTGCGCCGGACAGCGTATTCACAGAGGTTTTCATTGCGTCGCCCCCGGTGAAGTGAACAGGTTGAGATGAATTTTGATCACTGCCTTACGGATCGGCTGCGCTTCAGGCGCGGCGCAGCAAGGACGATGAACATCGTGCGGGAAAAACAGCGCAAACATGCCCGGCGTCAGGGTGATCATCGATTCATCAATCGTCTCCTGATAAAACACCACGTCGCGTTCCGCACGCAGATCTTCGGTGATGACATGCTGAGGATGCGCGCGTGCCACGCCAATATTCTCGCGCCCGGCCAGCAGGTACTGGATATCAACGTAGTTAAAATGCGACTCGGCGCGACGATCGCTGGCCGGTTCGGTGTCCATCTCCTGCACCAGGCAGAACATCTGGTTATCTGGCAGCAGGTCGTATTTGCCGGTCGCCAGCTGGCTGAAATCGGTATCGGCAATCCAGCGCAGTGCCTGGTCGACGATGGGGTGGAAAGCATGGCGCTCGCGCGCCCAGTCCTGGCTATCACATACAATCATGGTGTTTTCCCTGTCGTTATCGTTAATGGGTTCAGGTACAGCCGTAGCGGCGCGATTTATCGCGCTCTGTTCAGCGATTTTGCCGTCGAAACCCGCGCGATAAATCGCGCCGCTACAGATGTTTTTTAGTAAATCTGATGTCAGCTGAGCTGATGTTACTTATCGATACGCTGCTGCCAAATCTGGCTGCCATCGCGGATCTGGTCGAGCAGTACGCCCAGTCCCCAGAATTTCTCCAGCACGTTGTCTTTGTTGACGCGGCAATGTTCACTGGCGAAAGTGCCGAGGCGCTGATGGTAGATTTTGGCGTTTTTCGGATAGCCGAGAGTTTCCGTTACCGCGCTGAGCGACAGGAACAGCGACAGCTCATGGGCTTTTTCCGCCTGCTGCGCCCCCTGGTGGTAAAGCCAGTGATACAGGCCCGGATGGAAGTTGGTGAAGACGCCGCTGAAGCCTTTGGAACCGGCCTGCATGGCTGGCCAGGCGATGGCGGCGTTGGCGTTGATCACCGCCAGCGGTGTACCTTCGGCCAGCTGCACGCGGCGGGTCACGGTCGGCAGATCGCAGCTCACGTCTTTCAGCACCACGAAACGGCCGCTGTTGGCGCAGAAGCTAAATTCTTCATCGCTCAGCAGACGACGGTACGGAGCCGGACACTCGTACAGGCCGAGCGGCATGGAAACTGGCAGCGCGTTGAGCAGATGATTGAGGTGCGCGTAGAAGGTGGTGCTGCCTTCATTTTTCGGGTCGAGGTGGTTGGTCACCAGCACCAGCGCATCAATGCCGGTGTTCGCCATCGCCTGCAATTCAGTGGTTTGTTCAGCCAGATCGTCGCTGATATGGCCAGAGGCAATCACCGGCACACGGCCCTGCACTTTTTCCACCACAAACTTCGCCAGCGCCACACGTTCCTCAAGGCTGAGGAACTGCATCTCGCTTGACTGGCACACGGCGAACAGCGCATCGACGCCTTCTGCCAGATACCAGTTAATCAGTCGCTCCAGTCCGGGATAATCAACCTGGTTGTCGGCGGTAAACGGGGTAAGCATAACCGGCACAATGCCTTCGATTTTTTTCATGATCTCTCCTGCCAGCGGTTCCACCGCTGTGATTTGTTATCGTTGATGAAGTCGGGCCATAACCTGTTGTCGATCCGGCATATTGCTGGCACCTTCACGTTCCACAGCCAGCGCGGCAAAGGCCGATGCCCAGGTGGCGGCCTGCAACAGGCTTTGCCCCTGTGCCAGCGCCGCAGCCAGCGCACCGTTAAAGGCATCGCCTGCGCCGGTGGTGTCGACGCTCAGCGCCGGAAAAGCGGGAATATGATGAAATTGTTGGTTATCAAGCAGTAACGCACCGCGTGAACCCATGGTGATGATGACGCGGCGGGCACCGAGCTGGACGATGGCCTGGGCCGCCGCGCGCGCACTGGCCAGGTCGACGATTTCAATGCCGGACAGCAGCGAGGCTTCGGTTTCGTTGGGGGTCAGCACGTCGATCATTGCCAGACAACTCAGCACCTCGGCGGAAAACGGTGCCGGGTTCATAATCACCCGCACACCCAGCGTATGGGCGAGACGGATGGCGCTACGCGTCGCCTCGAAGTTGTTTTCCAGTTGCAGCAACAGCACGCTGGCATCCGACAGCTCATGGGTCAGCTCGGCGATTTCGTCGTCGGTGAAAGTTTTGTTCGCGCCGGAATAGATGGCGATCATGTTCTCGCCATTCTCCTGCGAGACGTAAATGATGGCGCTACCGGTCGGCTCACGATCGGTCTGATACAAACGGAACGAGTGAATACCAGAGGCGGAAAGGTGGTCGAAGGCAAATTTGCTGAACTGATCGGTACCGACCTTGGCGACAAAATGCACTCGCGTACCGGCACAGCTGGCGGCCATCGCCTGGTTGGCACCTTTGCCACCCGGTCCGAGGGTACTGCCCAGCGCCAGCAGCGACTCGCCACCGCGAGGGAAGCGCGCCACTTTCGCCACGATATCCACGTTGAACGCGCCCAGAATGCACACTTTTCCGTTCTTTTCTGAGACTTTGGCGACCGTTTGTCGCGCCTGCAACCGCTCCAGCAGCACTTCAAAATTACCGCCGCTTTCGCTGATCAGCTTTTCCTGTAGGTTGCGGCGCAGCGCGATGGCCCCGCCATAGCAGCGCTGTACCAATCCTTCACGCGCCAATGCGCCGAGATCGGTACGAATGGTTTCACGCGTCACGCCCAGCTGGCTCGCCAGTCCGTTAACCGTGACACGATCGTGTTCATCCAGCCATTTCAGTATTTGGTTGCGTCGTTCTTCCAGAAACATGCGTCATCCCCTCCGCTTCGCCAAAAGCGTAAGGGAGCAGCCCGCAGATGTAAGTGACACGGATCGCAGCGCACGGGAAAAAACGGAAGCAAACAAAAGCTAACGCAGATGTTTTTTAAGCAAAAAAGGAAATGTCAGGCGGGTAACAACAGAGGCAGAAACAAAAAACCCTTCCCGGATGGGAAGGGTTTGGGCATATCAGATATCGATATTGGCCGCTTTCAGCGCGTTCTCTTCGATGAAGGCGCGGCGCGGTTCTACCGCATCGCCCATCAGCGTGGTGAACAGCTGATCGGCAGCAATGGCGTCTTTGATGGTGACGCGCAGCATACGACGGCTGTCCGGGTCCATGGTGGTTTCCCACAGCTGCTCCGGGTTCATCTCGCCCAGACCTTTGTAACGCTGTACTGACAGACCGCGACGCGACTCTTTCACCAGCCATTCAATCGCCTGTTCGAAACTGGTCACCGGCTGACGACGCTCGCCACGTTCGATAAAGGCGTCTTCCTCGATCAGACCACGCAGCTTCTCGCCGAGCTCGCAGATTTTGCGATATTCCGGACCGCCGATGAATTCGCTGTCCAGCGGGTAATCGGTATCCACGCCGTGGGTACGCACACGCAGCACCGGCTCGAACAGGTTCTGTTCACGGTTAGCGCGCACCTGCGCGACGTAGGTGCTGCCGTGCGCTTCGCGCTCGGTCAGGTACGCCACCAGCCCATCCAGCCAACCTTTAACTGCGGCCTCATCGCTGAGATCGCTCAGGGTTGGGTGGTAAATCAGGCCACGCAGCAGCGCGAGCGGGTAGCGGCGCTCCATACGTTTGATCATGCGTTGCGTGCTGTTGAAGCTCGCCACCAGATTTTCCAGCGGCTCGCCACCCAGTGCCGGGGCGCTGGCGTTGGTGTGCAGGGTCGCGCCATCCAGAGCGATCGCGATTTGATACTGATCCATCGCTTCGTCGTCTTTGATGTACTGCTCTTGCTTGCCCTTCTTCACTTTATACAGCGGCGGCTGAGCAATGTAGACATGGCCACGTTCAACGATTTCCGGCATCTGACGATAGAAGAAGGTCAACAGCAGGGTACGAATGTGCGAGCCGTCGACGTCCGCATCGGTCATGATGATGATGCTGTGATAACGCAGTTTGTCCGGGTTGTATTCGTCACGACCAATACCGCAGCCCAGCGCGGTAATCAGCGTGGCAACTTCCTGCGAGGAAAGCATCTTGTCGAAACGCGCTTTCTCCACGTTAAGGATTTTACCTTTCAGCGGCAGAATCGCCTGGTTCTTACGGTTACGGCCCTGTTTGGCGGAACCGCCTGCGGAGTCACCCTCCACCAGGTAGATTTCGGACAGCGCCGGGTCGCGTTCCTGGCAATCTGCCAGTTTGCCCGGCAGACCGGCCAGATCCAGCGCGCCTTTACGGCGGGTCATTTCACGGGCACGACGTGCCGCTTCACGCGCACGCGCGGCATCAATAATTTTACCGACGACGATTTTCGCGTCAGACGGGTTTTCCAGCAGGTACTCAGCCAGCAGTTCGTTCATCTGCTGTTCAACCGCCGATTTCACTTCTGAGGAAACCAGCTTGTCTTTGGTCTGCGAGGAGAATTTCGGGTCCGGCACTTTTACCGATACCACGGCAATCAGACCTTCACGCGCGTCATCGCCGGTGGCGCTGACTTTGGCTTTTTTGCTGTAACCTTCTTTGTCCATATAGGCATTCAGGGTACGCGTCATCGCCGCACGGAAGCCCGCAAGGTGAGTACCGCCATCGCGCTGCGGAATGTTGTTGGTGAAGCAGTAGATGTTTTCCTGGAAACCATCATTCCACTGCAACGCCACTTCCACACCAATGCCGTCCTTCTCAGTGGAGAAATAGAACACATTGGGGTGAATCGGATTTTTGTTGCGGTTGAGGTATTCAACAAACGCCTTGATACCACCTTCGTAGTGGTAATGGTCGTTTTGTCATCGCGCTTGTCTTCAAGGCGAATCGACACGCCAGAATTGAGGAACGACAGTTCGCGCAGGCGTTTTGCCAGGATCTCGTACTCAAATTCCGTCACATTGGTGAAGGTTTCATGGCTCGGCCAGAAACGCACGCGCGTACCGGTGGCTTCAGTGTCACCGACCACGGCCAGCGGTGCCTGCGGCACGCCGTGAATGTAGGTTTGCTGGTGCACTTTGCCATCGCGACGAATGGTCAGTTCCAGTTTCTGCGACAGGGCGTTTACTACGGAGACACCCACACCGTGCAGACCACCGGAAACTTTATAGGAGTTGTCGTCGAACTTACCGCCCGCATGCAGTACCGTCATGATGACTTCAGCCGCCGATACGCCCTCTTCCGGGTGAATACCCGTTGGGATACCACGGCCATCATCCTGCACCGATACCGAGTTATCGGCATGGATGGTCACCATAATGTCACTACAGTAACCGGCGAGCGCTTCGTCAATGGCGTTATCCACGACCTCGAATACCATGTGATGCAGACCGGTGCCGTCATCCGTATCGCCGATATACATGCCAGGGCGTTTGCGTACCGCATCAAGCCCTTTCAGAACTTTGATACTTGAGGAGTCATAAGAATTCGACATCAACGTTTCTCGCTCATTTAATCTTCAGGTTGAACTGCTATTTTACCCTGTTCCACGCGGAACATCTTGCCCTTTTCGTCGCTCATGTCGATTACATGCTCGACACCGATGGCACTGACGAATACCTGAGCCTGAGTGGCTTTTAAACGCTCCGCTAACAGGCGGCGACGCACGTCATCCAGCTCCGAAGCAAAGTCATCAATCAGGTACAGGCAGCGACGCCCACTGCTGCGCGTCAGGTATTCCCCCTGCGCCAGGCGCAGTGCGCACATCAGCAGTTTTAACTGGCCGCGTGAGAGTAAATCTTCTACCGGCGTCCCTTCGGCACGAATACGGAAATCCGCTTTGTGCGGGCCGCTGGCGGTGTATGTCAGCGCGCGATCGCGCTCGAAATTGCGTTCCAGCAGTTCGCCGTAGTCGCTTTCCTTGTCCCAGCCACGCTGGAAGGAGAACGCCAGTTCAAATTCCGGCAAAAACTGGGCGCAGGTGGCGGTGATTTCGCGGGAGATCGCTTCGCTGTATTCAGCACGCCAGGCGCTGATTTGCTCCGCCAGCGGCACCAACTCCTGATCCCACGGGCGAATCTGGCTGTAACGCGTGACCTGACGCAGTGCGGCGTTACGCTGCTTTAGCAAACGACGCAGATTGCTCCAGGCATGGAAAAAACCGGGGGCAGAGTGAAAACAGCCCCAGTCGATATAGGCTCTACGGTATTTGGGGCCGCCGTTGAGCAAAGTAAACCCCTCCGGGGTGATTAACTGCATCGGCAGCAATTGCGCCAGTTCAGCCACTTTATGGCCGTCACTGCCATCAATACGCACCTTGCTTTCCCCGGCGCGATTTTTGGTTAATCCCACCGCCAGCTCGCGCTCACTGCCCTCGATACGGCCATGCAACACAAAAGCCTGTTGATCGTGACGTATCACGCGCCCGGCTTGCAGGCTGCGAAAAGCACGACCATGCCCCAGGGTATAAATAGCCTCCAGCACGCTGGTTTTGCCGCTGCCATTAGCACCTACGAGGAAGTTAAATCCTGGCGCTAAGGTCAGATCGGCCTGCTCGATGTTGCGAAAATCTTTAATCAGGAGGCGGGTTAAAGCCATCAATCAATCCAGCTTTGGAGGATAAAGGAGAGGGTTTCACCTAACTAATGCGACCCAGGGCGTAGACGGCGAAGCTAGTTTGTGCACGGCCAGCGCGCAATCCCCTGGGAGCATACTGAAGTATGTGACCAGGGGTGAGCACTGCCCGGGTGCAAAATAGCGAGTAAGTTAGCCCGATATTTTCTACAACCTCATCGGCATAACAACGTACGCTGCAGCCGGACTGGCGACGTCTTCGATCTGCACGCTGGAGACGGAATCGGTCAGCAACAGGCGGACGTTTTCGCACTTCAGCGCGTTCAGCACATCCAGCACGTAACTGACGTTAAAACCGATCTCCAGTTCGCTGCCGTTGTAGCTGACATCCAGCATCTCTTCCGCCTCTTCCTGTTCCGGGTTGTTGGCGGTGATTTTCAGCTGATTTTCGGTGATATAGATACGAACACCGCGGAATTTCTCGTTCGACAGGATCGCCGCGCGGGCAAATGCCTGCTTGAGCAGATCACAACCGGCTTCCAGCGCTTTGTCGGGATTTTTCGGCAATACGCGGCGATAATCCGGGAAACGGCCATCAACCAGCTTCGACGTAAAGATAAAGTCGCCGACATGCGCACGGATGTTGCTGCTGCCAATCTGAACCTGCAACGGTGTTTCGCCACCGTCGAGCAGGCGAACCAGTTCAATCACCCCTTTACGCGGTACGATCACCGAATGGTCAGGCAACGCCTGGCCTATCGGCATCGAGCAAACCGCCAGACGGTGACCGTCGGTCGCCACGGTACGCAGTTCTTCCCCTTCGGTTTCAAACAACATGCCGTTGAGGTAGTAACGCACGTCCTGATGCGCCATCGAAAACTGTGTCGCTTCAATCAGACGCTTCAACGTGGCCTGCGGCAGGGTAAATTCTACCTCGCTCTGCCAGTCATCCAGATTCGGGAAGTCACTGGCAGGCAGCGTGGAAAGCGAGAAACGGCTACGCCCGGAACGCACCAGCATTCTGTCGCCTTCCAGTGTCAGGGAGATCTCAGCACCATCCGGCAAACCACGACAAATATCGAGGAATTTACGCGCCGGGACGGTGGTTGCACCAGGTTCATGCGGCTGCGTTAACGCAACGCGGGCCACCATCTCCATTTCCAGATCGGTGCCGGTCAGCAACAAAGTGCCGTCATTTACCTGCAGCAGTAAATTTCCGAGGATCGGCAGCGTCGGACGCCCACCGAGCGGACCGCTGACCTGTTGCAGCGGTTTCAGCAACTGCTCACGTTCAACAATTAATTTCATAGCGTCAGGAAGATAAGGTTCGAATGAGGTTAGAGAAATCTTCTTTGATGTCGTGGCTTTCTTCACGCAGCTGCTCGATTTTACGGCAGGCGTGTAGCACGGTGGTATGGTCACGGCCACCAAACGCATCACCAATTTCCGGCAGGCTATGGTTGGTTAGCTCTTTCGCCATCGCCATCGCCATCTGGCGCGGACGCGCTACCGAGCGCGAACGGCGCTTGGACAGCAAATCGGCCACTTTAATTTTGTAATACTCCGCCACCGTCTTCTGAATATTGTCGATGGTGACCAGCTTTTCCTGCAACGCCAGCAGATCGCGCAGCGCTTCACGTACGAAGTCGATAGTAATGGCGCGACCGGTAAAGTTGGCGTTGGCAATCACGCGGTTCAGCGCGCCTTCCAGCTCACGGACGTTGGAACGCAGACGCTTGGCAATAAAGAACGCCACTTCACCCGGCAGGCGGATGTCGTTTTCATCGGCTTTCTTCATCAGGATAGCGACACGCGTTTCCAGCTCCGGCGGCTCGATCGCAACCGTCAGTCCCCAGCCAAAACGCGACTTGAGACGATCTTCCACCCCGTTGATCTCTTTCGGGTAACGATCCGACGTCAGGATGATCTGTTGATTGCCTTCCAGCAACGCATTGAAGGTGTGGAAAAACTCCTCCTGCGAGCGCTCTTTATTGGCAAAGAACTGGATATCATCGATCAGCAGCGCATCGACAGAACGATAGTAACGTTTGAACTCTTCAATGGCGTTGTTTTGCAGGGCTTTCACCATATCCTGCACAAAACGCTCGGAATGCATATAGACCACTTTGGCATTGGGTTTACGCGCCATGATGCCATTCCCCACCGCATGTAACAGGTGGGTTTTGCCCAGACCGGTGCCACCATACAGGAACAGCGGGTTGTAAGCGCCGCCCGGATTGTCTGCCACCTGACGTGCCGCCGCGCGCGCCAGCTGGTTAGATTTACCTTCGACAAAGTTGTCAAAGTTGTGGCGGTTATTCACGTTGGAACGGTAAGTCACATCGGCCGGAGCAGGCACCGAATCCCAGCTGGGACGCAGCGTTTGCGCCGGAGCCGGGCGGTTTTGTGCCGGAGCGGGCGCGCTGACGCTGGCCATCGCAGGCTGACTGGTCGCGACCTGCGCGACCGGACGCGTGCCGACCTCAAAACGCAGCAACGGCACATCCGCACCGCAGAATTCATTCAGCAGCCCATTGATACTGTTGAGATATTTATCCCGAACCCAGTCGAGTACAAACCGATTTGGTGCATACAAGGCGAGCGTATTGTCGTTCAATTCAGCCTGCAGCGGACGAATCCACATGCTGAATTCGGTGGCAGGAAGCTCATCCTGCAAACGGGCAAGACACTGTTGCCAAAGCGTAAGTGACACGGCGGACTCCACTCGTACAAAATCGATAAGAATTTTAGGCGCTAATAAAAGAAACGTTCGTTTTTTGACACAGGCGATCAGAAAGCGCCCGCGACCGCTATCCGCGGTAGTCTCCCCCGTCGATCGCAGTGCGGATCGTCAGCGGAAGGGCGGATCATAGCGCAAAGCGGCACAGAGATCTTCCCTTTCTACACAGTTTTGATCCAATTTATCCACAGGGTAGTGGCGCGCTAAAGAGTTTACGCCTTCTGGCGGAAAAGCGAGCGGGGATCAGGATGAAAGCTGCAAATTTTCTGGCGGCGTCTCGTTTTCTGTGCAAAAAATCCCCCTCTTGATCGCAAGAAGATCCTGCGCGATCCTTGCGCTTTGCCGTATAGCCCGTATAATTCTCCACCCCGGCGTTGTCGCGTTTAGCCCAATGCCCGGAAACAGCGGGCTGTATCCGGGTTTTCCTGGTACCGCGACCAGCGAAGTAAATTGACTCTGGACTGTACAATTATTACAATCCCGCCTCTTTATTAAAGACACATTGAGGCGTCGGTCGTTTTACTGGCCCGAATACGCGTCACCCAGTGAAAATTTTCAAGTTTAGGTAGAAACCGCCATGAAACGCACTTTTCAACCGTCCGTACTGAAGCGCAACCGTTCTCACGGCTTCCGTGCACGTATGGCTACAAAAAATGGTCGTCAGGTTCTGGCACGTCGTCGTGCTAAAGGCCGTTCTCGTCTGACCGTTTCTAAGTAATAAAAGCTAACCCTCGTGGTTAAGCTCGCATTTCCCAGGGAGTTACGTTTGTTAACTCCCACTCATTTCACTTTCGTCTTCCAGCAGCCACAAAGGGCTGGCACGCCGCAAATCACCATCCTCGGCCGCCTTAATTCGCTGGGGCATCCCCGCATCGGTCTCACCGTCGCCAAAAAACATGTAAAACGCGCCCATGAACGTAACCGGATCAAGCGATTGACCCGCGAAAGCTTTCGTCTGCGCCAACATGAACTGCCAGCGATGGATTTTGTGGTCGTGGCTAAAAAAGGGGTTGCTGACCTGGATAATCGTGCGCTGGCGGAAGCGTTGGAGAAATTATGGCGTCGTCACTGTCGCCTGGCTCGCGGCTCCTGATCGCCCTGATACGCGTGTATCAACGCGCCATCAGCCCACTGCTGGGACCTCATTGCCGGTTCAATCCCTCCTGTTCGCAGTATGGGATTGAGGCATTGCGTCGCTTTGGGGTAATAAAAGGCAGTTGGTTGACGATTAAACGCGTATTAAAATGCCACCCTTTGAACCCGGGTGGCGACGATCCTGTGCCGCCAAAAACCTTTGATACCAGAGAACATTAACGATGGATTCGCAACGCAATCTCTTTCTCATCGCTTTTCTGTTCGTGTCTTTTATGATCTGGCAAGCCTGGCAAACGGACCATGCTCCGCAGCCGCAGCAAACCCAGACCACGCAGACGACCAACAGTACAGCGGGTGATGCCGCCTCTTCCGGCGTTCCCGGCAGCGGCCAGGGCAAAACGATCACCGTTAAGACTGATGTCCTGTCATTGAACATCAACACTCGCGGTGGCGACATCGAGCAGGCTTCACTGCTGACTTACCCGGACAAACTGGGTTCGGATGCACCGTTCCAGCTGCTTGAAACCACCCCAGCGTTCATCTATCAGGCGCAGAGCGGCTTAACCGGCCGTAACGGTCCGGATAATCCGAACAATGGCGCGCGTCCGCTTTTCACCACCACTCAGGATCACTTTGAGATGGCGGAAGGCCAGACTGAGCTGCGCGTACCGCTCACCTGGACTGGCGAAAATGGTGTGGTTTACACCAAAACCTTCGTGTTCAAACGCGGCGAATTCGCCGTGAATGTTGACTACAACATCAACAACACCAGCGAGCAACCGCTGGAAGTGGCGATGTTTGGTCAGCTGAAACAGACCATCGAAGTGCCGAAGCACCGTGATACCGGTAGCAACAACTTTGCTCTGCATACCTTCCGTGGTGCAGCGTACTCAACCAGCGATGCGAAATACGAAAAATATAAATTCGACACCATCGCCGATAACGAGAACCTGAACACCACTACCAGCAATGGCTGGGTAGCGATGCTGCAACAGTACTTTGCTACTGCATGGGTACCGCGTACCGAAGGCACCAACACCCTGTACACCAGCAATCTGGGTAACGGCGTTGCCGCCATCGGTTATAAATCAGCACCGGTCACCGTCGCACCTGGCGCGCAGCAGAATCTCGGCGCGACCCTGTGGGTTGGCCCGGAAATTCAGGACCAGATGGCCGCTATCGCGCCTCACCTGGATCTGACGGTGGATTACGGTTGGTTGTGGTTCATCTCTCAGCCGCTGTTCAAGCTGTTGAAGTTCATCCACAGCTTTATCGGTAACTGGGGCTTCTCCATCATCGTTATCACCTTCATCGTTCGTGGCATCATGTACCCGCTGACCAAAGCGCAGTACACTTCGATGGCGAAGATGCGCATGCTGCAGCCGAAGATTCAGGCTATGCGTGAGCGTCTGGGCGATGATAAGCAGAAGATGAGCCAGGAGATGATGGCGCTGTACAAAGCGGAGAAAGTGAACCCGCTCGGCGGCTGTCTGCCGCTGGTCATTCAGATGCCAATCTTCCTTGCCCTGTACTACATGCTGTCAGGCTCGGTTGAACTGCGTCACGCGCCGTTTATTCTGTGGATTCATGACCTGTCCGCGCAGGACCCGTACTACATCCTGCCGGTTATCATGGGTATCACCATGTTCTTCATTCAGAAGATGTCACCGACCACCGTGACCGATCCGATGCAGCAGAAGATCATGACCTACATGCCGGTTATCTTTACCGTGTTCTTCCTGTGGTTCCCGTCAGGTCTGGTGCTGTACTACATCGTCAGCAACCTGGTCACCATCCTCCAGCAGCAGCTGATTTATCGCGGCCTGGAAAAACGTGGTCTGCATAGCCGCGACAAGAAGAAAGCGTAACGCCCAGCTCCTGCGAGCAAGGACGTAAACATCGGGGCGGCATTTATGTCGCCCTGTTTTTTTTGCAAAGAAGGTGAATCATGAGCCATAGCGATACCATCGTCGCCCAGGCAACGCCACCCGGCCGTGGCGGCGTCGGCATTCTGCGTATCTCCGGAGCAAAAGCGGCCGACATCGCGCAAGCCGTGCTGGGTAAACTGCCGAAACCGCGCTATGCCGACTATCTGCCGTTTACCGATGCCGATGGCAGCGTGCTGGATCAGGGTATTGCGCTGTGGTTCCCCGGCCCCAATTCTTTTACCGGTGAAGACGTGCTGGAGTTGCAGGGCCACGGCGGTCCGGTGATTCTCGACCTGTTGCTGAAACGTATTGTGGCGCTGCCCGGCGTACGTATTGCCCAGCCGGGTGAATTCTCCGAACGCGCTTTTCTGAATGACAAACTCGATCTGGCCCAGGCGGAAGCCATTGCTGACCTGATCGACGCCAGTTCCGAGCAAGCAGCGCGCTCGGCGGTGAATTCATTACAGGGCGCATTTTCCGTGCGTATTAACGCCCTTGTGGAAGCACTCACTTACCTGCGTATCTATGTGGAAGCAGCCATCGACTTCCCGGATGAGGAGATCGACTTCCTCTCTGACGGAAAAATTGAAGCACAGCTCAATGCGGTGATCGGCGACCTGAATGGCGTGCGCGCCGAAGCGCGCCAGGGCAGCCTGCTGCGTGAAGGGATGAAAGTAGTGATTGCTGGCCGTCCCAACGCCGGAAAATCCAGTCTTCTGAATGCATTAGCCGGACGCGAAGCCGCTATCGTCACCGATATCGCCGGTACCACGCGTGACGTACTGCGCGAACATATCCATATCGACGGTATGCCACTGCATATCATCGATACCGCGGGCTTACGCGATGCCAGCGACGAAGTTGAACGCATTGGTATTGAACGAGCATGGCAGGAGATTGAACAGGCCGATCGCGTGCTGTTTATGGTAGATGGCACCACTACCGAGGCCACCGAAGCCGCCGCCATCTGGCCCGATTTCGTGTCACGTCTGCCCGCGGAACTGCCGATCACCGTGGTACGCAACAAAGCCGACATGACCGGGGAAACCCTCGGCCTGTCCGAAGTGAATGGTCACTCGCTTATTCGCCTGTCTGCCCGCACGGGTGAAGGCGTCGATACCTTGCGCGACCATCTGAAACAGACCATGGGCTTCAGCGGCAATATGGAAGGCGGCTTCCTCGCCCGCCGCCGTCATTTGCAGGCGCTGGAGTTAGCAGCGACTCACCTGCAACAGGGCAAAGATCAGCTGCTGGGAGCCTGGGCGGGTGAACTGCTGGCCGAAGAACTGCGTCTGGCGCAGCAGGCCCTGAGCGAAATCACCGGCGAGTTCACCTCGGATGACCTGCTGGGGCGGATTTTCTCCAGTTTTTGTATTGGGAAGTGATGCTCCTCCCTCCTGCTTATCATTCTGTTACCTGTTACAACAGGTAGCCGCTGTTTTACCTGCTATAGCGTGTGAAAAGTTAGTTTACCGCCTATAGCAGGTAACGTTTGATTTACCTGCTATAGCGTGTAAATGTAGTAACATGCCATTTGCAGGAGTCGCCCGATGAAAATCACCAGTGCCAGGCAATTAAGTGTTTACCTCAAAGATGTGAGGCTTTCAAAGCAGCTTTCTCAGGGTAAAGTTGCTGCGAAAGTGGGGATTCGCCAGGACACCGTTTCCAGCTTTGAATTGCAACCAGGAACAACCAAGCTGGAGACGTTTTTCCGTATTCTTTCAGCATTAAACCTCGAACTTGAAATCAAGCCACGAGGATCTGCAAGTGGCGATCCTCAAAGCGACAAAATCTGGAAAGAGGAATGGTAATGGCTGATCTTAATGTCTACATGAATGGCTATAAGGTCGGCATTTTTACCAAAGTGGCAACAGGGGCCCATCAGTTCAGATATGTCGATGAGTGGTTAAATCTGCCTGGTAGCCGCCCGATTTCTCTCTCAATGCCCTTACAGCATGCCGTCTATAAGGGTGAAGAAGTGTACAACTTCTTTGATAACCTCCTGCCGGACAATCCTGAAATTCGCAACCGCATTCTGGCTCGTTATAACGCCGACTCAACGCAGCCCTTCGATTTACTGACCAGAGTCGGCGCGGATACGGTAGGTGCATTGCAACTCCTGCCCCAGGGTTCAATTCCTGATGACGTACACACAACTCACTACGATGTATTAACGAATGCGGAGCTGGAGAAGATCCTGACAGGATATCAGGCGGGTGCACCACTCGGCATGATCGAAGAGATTGCGGACTTCCGTATTTCCCTGGCTGGAGCGCAGGAAAAG
Source organism: Pantoea cypripedii (assembly GCF_002095535.1). Lineage (NCBI taxonomy): Bacteria > Pseudomonadati > Pseudomonadota > Gammaproteobacteria > Enterobacterales > Erwiniaceae > Pantoea > Pantoea cypripedii. Next base: position 4,440,537 of record NZ_MLJI01000001.1, on the reverse strand, counting down.
ACAGCTTTACTCTGGAAAGAGGATCGTTGGTGCTTGCCACGTGGAACAACCCCCACTACACACATTCTCAAACTGCCAATCGGCAAAATTGAGAGCCACTCACATACTATCGACCTGTCAGAGAGTGTTGAGAATGAGTGGCTTTGCACCCTGTTGGCAAGAGAATTCGGACTGCAAGTACCTGATTGCTTCATCGTGAAAGTGCGGGAAATCAAAGCATTAGCAGTAGAACGCTTCGATCGTCGCTATGCGTCAGATGGACGTTGGATTATGCGCCTGCCTCAGGAGGATTTTTGTCAGGTTCTGGGTATTCCCTCAGCAAGAAAATATGAAAGTCATGGTGGCCCAGGCATTGCGCAGATTATGGAGCATTTGCTGAGTTCATCAAATCCTGAGGAGGATCGTTATAACTTCATGAAGTCACAGGTATTATTCTGGCTTCTGGCAGCAACTGATGGGCACGCAAAGAACTTTTCGGTATTTATCGAACCTGAAGGCCGATTTCGCCTAACCCCCTTCTACGACATTTTGTCGATATATCCTGCCCTGGGAGGCAGAGGACTGCACGTTCGGGATGCAAAACTGGCAATGGGATTGAAGGGCACACGAGGAAAAAAAGACCAGATTGAACAGATATTCCCGCGCCACTTCATAAATACAGCCAGAGATATCGGCTTTGAGCAACAGGCTATGGAAACCATTCTCAACGAATTTGCCGATTCCGTAGATAGCGTGATTGACCGTGTATGCCAGCAACTGCCAGAAGATTTCCCTGAATCAATTAAAGAAAAAATTCTCGGCGGACTTAAAAAGAGAGCAGCGCGGCTTCATCAGGAATAGTTTCGATGCTGCTTTGTTATTTGGCTCCCCCCTGCCTTTGCAGTATAACGATCCCACTGGGTGCGCAAAGTGCACCAACGGATCCTGGTCATTCCTCTATTCATGCTAAACATTAGGCTCAATTTGATGCCTGAAAAGGAGAGAAACATGAGTACACCGCTCGACAGCCTCGCCCTGAATGCGCTGTTCAATGAAGCCCGCACCCACAGCTACTGGCAAAACAAACCGATTTCACCGGACCTGTTAAAGCAACTCTACGCGCTGACGGCGCTGGGTCCGACTTCTGCCAACTGCTCACCGGGCCGCTTTGTGTTTGTCACCTCCCAGGAAGGGAAAGAAAAGCTGAAACCCGCGCTCTCTTCCGGCAACCTGGAAAAAACCATGGCAGCGCCAGTGACGGTTATCGTCGCCTCTGATGCGGAGTTCTATGAAAATCTGCCTAAGCTGTTTCCACACGGTGATGCGCGTAGCTGGTTCACCAGCAATCCGGAGTTGGTTAAAGAGACGGCATTTCGCAACAGCAGTTTGCAGGCGGGTTATCTGATCCTGGCGGCACGCTCATTGGGGCTGGATGCTGGCCCGATGTCGGGTTTTGATCCGGCCAAAATCAATGAAGCTTTCTTCAGCAACAGCAAATGGCAGGTTAATTTGCTGATCAACCTCGGTTATGGCGAAGCAAGCAAACTGCATCCGCGTCTGCCGCGCCTCGGTTTTGATGACGTCTGCAAATTTGCCTGAGTAAAAAGCGCCGTGACCCAGTCTGTCGCGGCGCGATTTATCACGCGGGTTTTATGGACCGCGCTTATCCCAGCGAATGAAAACCGCTATTGAAGTAGACCATCGGTTCTGCCGCTTCGCCCGGCAAATTAATGCCCACAATCCGCGCCAGAAACACGCTATGTGTATGCCAGTCCACCACTTTTTCCAGCTGACAATCAAAACTCACCAGCGCATCCGCCAGCACCGGCGCGCCGGTAGTCAGGGTTTGCCAGTCACCGTGCTGAAAGCGCTCGGCGCGACGCGCTGGCTGGCTGAACTGCGCGCATAGATCGGCATGGTGCGCGCGCAGCACGTTAACCGCAAAATATCCTGCCTGCAGAAAACCGGCATGGCTGGAGGAGCTTTGGTTGATACAAACCAGCAGGCTGGGCGGTTCTGCCGCCAGTGAGCTGACCGACGACGCAATCAGACCAAACTTCTCATCGCCTGATTGTGTGGTGACCAGTGAGACGCCTGCACTCAGGCGGCGCATACCAAAACGAAAGTCATCGAGTGAGATCGATTCCTGGGAAGATGAAGTAACTGACATAAAAACTCCGACGTGCATGATTCTGCGATGAAGCACAGCTGAAATCCGGCAATTATAATTTTCTCATCAGCCTGCCTTTTTAATGCCCAAATCCTACACTACATCGCCCCATTCAGCATCTAATCAGGCATTTATCAGCAAACACCCCGCATGACATGGCTGCTGGCGCGGCTTCAGCGCATGGTCATGATGTTCGGCGTTATCTGAAATTCAGGGATTCAACGTAATGCCGGATGCAAAGACATGAGAAAATTCTTACAATAGCTGTGATGATTATCCGACCATTTTCACGGAGCGACAGATGGCTAGTCATTTTGTTCGATGGATGGGTAACCCGCCCCTCTCCTCTGAGACAATGCGGGTTCCACAGGATGTAATTAATAGCGCGCAACGTCTGCCCGATAAGCGCCGTGGCCGCTTTCTTGCCGCTCGTGAGCTGCTGGCGCAGCTGATGTTGCGTATTTACGGTATCAATGAATTACCGCAGCTTGTCACCACCAGCAGCGGTCGACCTTGTTTTGCCGATTCCGCCCTGCCTGATTTCAGCATCGCCTACGCCGGAAATATGGTGGGTGTTCTGCTGGCTGAAGAAGGCGGCCGTGCCGGATTGGATATGGAAATCGTGCGCGCCCACAGTCGTCAGACACAGGATGCCCTCACCCAGGACCTCTCCTCCGGGGAGAAAGCCTGGATTAATGCGCAGCAGGATTTTATGGAAGCGCTGACGCAGATCTGGACGCTGCGCCAGAGCATTCTCAAACTCACTGGTGAAGCGGAAAGCGGTATTGATTCACTGCGACTCCATCCCGCCGCAGGGCGTCTGCGCTCCAGCGTGTTCCCGGATATTCAGGCCGTGTGCGATGCCGAACCGACGCTGGTTTGGTCGTGCGCGTTGTCACCCGGTACGGAACGACTTCGGTTGTGGGAAATTGATGGCGACTATCAATGGCAGCCGCTGCGCGATGTGGAGATGAGTAAACCGAATATCGGTCCACGCACCTTGCGTCTGACCAGTTTACCCAGCGAGCGCACCACACCGCAGGAAATGGGTCACCCATAACAAAACAGGCCGCTTATGCGGCCTGTTTAGTTTTAGTGGGCGTCAACAAACACGATTTTCAGTACAAACAGCAACGCAACCACCACCACGCACGGACTGATTTCCCGCCAGCGCCCCGTTCCCAGTTTCATCACGCAGTAAGCAATAAAGCCCAGCGCAATGCCTTCCGTAATCGAGAAACTGAACGGCATCATCACCGCAGTGACAAACGCCGGAACCGCTTCAGTAAGATCGTCCCAGCGCACGCGTGATAGCGATGCCGTCATCAGCACGCCGACGTAGATCAAAGCGCCCGCAGCCGCATAGGCGGGCACCATTGCCGCCAGCGGTGACAGAAACATCACCAGCAGGAACAGGATACCGGTGATCACCGCCATCAGTCCGGTGCGGCCACCAATCGCCACGCCCGAAGAACTTTCGATATAGGCGGTGACCGATGAGGTGCCAATCAGCGACCCGGCCACTGAGCTGATGCTGTCAACAAACAGCGCCTGCTTCATCCGTGGGAAGGTGCCTTTTTCATCGGTCAGCCCGGCTTTGTCGGTTACGCCAATCAACGTGCCGGAGGAGTCAAACAGGTTGACCAACATGAAGGAGAAAATTACCCCGGCCATCCCGATATTCAGCGCACCTTTGATATCGACCTGACCCACCACAGAGCCAACAGACGGCGGTGTTGCGAACACGCCGGTAAACTTCACATCGCCCAGCAGCAGGCCAATCACGGTAGTCACCACAATCGACACCAGCACCGCCGCATGGATATTACGTGAAGCCAGAATGGCGATGATAAAGAAGCCGAGCGCACCCAACAGCACGCTATGCGAGGTCAGGTTACCCACGGTGACCAGCGTGTCCGCATTCGGCACAATGATGCCCGCATTTTTCAGCCCCATCATGGCGATAAACAGCCCGATACCGGCCGTGATGCCCACGCGCAGGCTCAGCGGGATATTGGCGATCATCCAGTAACGCACGCGCAACAACGTGAGGATTAATAATCCCAGCGCGCCCCAGAAGATTGCCCCCATACCGATCTGCCACGAATACCCCATCGCGCCGACCACGACAAAGGCAAAGAAGGCATTCAGCCCCATCGCCGGTGCCAGTGCGACCGGCAGATTGGCCACCAGCCCCATCAGGATGCTGCCAAATGCGGCAATCAGACAGGTGGTGACAAACACCGCCTGGGTATTCATACCCGCGGCACCAAGAATCTGCGGGTTAACGAAGACGATGTACACCATCGTCAGAAAAGTGGTGAAACCGGCGATCACTTCCGTACGCACGGTAGTACCGTGTTCCTGCAACTTAAAAATGCGCTGCAACAGACCCTGCTTGTTCATAGCATTATCCTGCTGAAAAATTTAACGCGCGTATCCTATAGATTTTACCGGCCCAGCACACTGATTTTTCGCAAGCGTTTGCTCGACGCGCGCAGTGGGTTAGAGTGACAGCTAATTGTTTACCAAAAGGATGATGTGCGATGTCAGTTGAATGTATTTTTTTTGATTGTGACGGCACGCTGGTCGACAGCGAGGTGATCTGTACACAATCTTACGTCAACACCTTTGCCCGCTACGGTATCGAGCTATCGCTCCAGCAGATGTTCGAAAAATACAAAGGGGTAAAACTGTACGACATCATCCGTGATGTGGCAGCGGAACATCAGGCCGAACTCCCTATCGAGGAAGTGGAAACCGCCTACCGCGCCGAAGTGGCCCGGCTGTTTGACTTGCAGCTGGAGCCTATCGCCGGGGCCAAAGCGCTGGTGGAGCAGGTTAAAGTGCCGATGTGTGTGGTGTCGAATGGCACGGTAAAGAAAATGCAGCATTCCCTCGGGCTGACCGGCATGCTGCCGTACTTCGCTGAGCATCTTTACAGCGGTTATGACATCAATCACTGGAAACCCGATCCGGAACTGATGTACCACGCGGCGGAGCAAATGCAGGTGCCGATTGAGAAATGCATTCTGGTGGATGATTCGGAAGCGGGTGCCCGCGCCGGTATCGCCGCCGGTATTCCGGTGTTTTATTACTGCGCTGATGCGCATAACCCGGAGCTTGATCACCCGCTGGTGACCCGTTTTGATGATATGGCGCAGTTGCCAGCATTGTGGCAGGCGCGGGGTTGGGCGCTGGTGTAACGCCCTGTTACCCATCACGGCGCGAAAAATCGCGCCGTGGCATCAGCCAATCGCGCCCAGTGAATCCTCATTACCCTGCTTCTTCGGCAGCAAAAACAGCGTTGCCACAATATCCAGCAGATAAATCAGCGCCAGCAGCGTGATAGCCGCAGCGAATGATATTTTCGCCGCCAGTAAACCAATTACCAGCGGGCCAAAACCACCCACACCTCGTCCGAGGTTAAACAACACGTTCTGCGCCGTGGCGCGTGCCTGTGGCGGGAAAGTGTCGGAAATCAACGCACCATAGCCGCCAATCATGCCATTCACAAACATCCCCATCAGCGCGCCGGTAAACAGCATCACGGTGGGATCGCGCAGCTGAGCGTAGATAACCACCATCACTACCGCGCCAAATTGATACAACAGGAAGATTTTCCAGCGCGCGAAGCGGTCCGCCAGCACGCCAAACAGCCAGATACCGAACGTCATCCCCACCACGGTGACGGCGGTCCACAGGCCGGATTTGGTCAGACTGAAGCCGAAGCTGGAGGAGAGATAACTCGGCATCCAAATCATCAGGCCGTAATAACCAAAGTTCTGTACCGAGCAGAGGATAAAGATACCCAGGCTTGCCTTGCTGGTGGCCCGGTCGCTAAACAGCAAACGGATACGGGCGGTAAACGACAATTGCGGGGTTTTCGCCACATGATGGGTAAATCCTTCCGGTTCCCCCATGCTGCGGCGAATCACAAACGACACCAGCGCGGGCAACAGCCCCACCAGGAACATACCGCGCCAGCCAATCACGCTCAGCAACGGCGGGGTAATAAAGGCCGCCAGCAGCACACCCAGCTGCCAGCCGATGCCTACCCATGCGGAGGCGCGATTGCGCTTCTCCTGCGGCCAGGCTTCAGCGATAAGCGCCATGCCGATACCAAATTCGCCACCCAGTCCCATCCCTGCCAGGGTTCGGTACGCCAGCAAATCCCAGTAGCCCTGCGCCACCGCACATAACCCGGTGAAAATGGAAAACATCAGAATGGTGACGGTCAGAATGCGGATGCGGCCAAAACGGTCGCTGAGATGACCAAAGACAATGCCACCCACCACGGCTCCAATCAGTGTCCAGGTGACCAGCGATCCTGCTTGTGAAGGATCGAGCGCCAGCGAAACGCTAATCGCCGGTAACATGAAGCCAAGAATCAGCAGATCGAAGCCGTCCATCGCATAGCCACTTATAGCCGCCAGCATCGCTTTGGCCGGGGTGACGCTCTGTTTCTTTTTGGGGGAGAGGGGTGACATCAGCAACACCTTGTAATAAAAAGTGCGCCAAGTATAAAGAGCGGAACGCCGTGAGACCAATCAGAAATGAAGATGGCTGCCGCTAATGCAGGCAGCCATCAGGCTATCAGGACGGTTTGTTGGTGCCATCGTCGCCGGACAGCAGCTCATCCAGCTTGTCACCGCCAACGTGACGGAAATCCTGACCTTTCACGAAGTAGAAGATGATTTCGCAGATGTTCTGGCAACGGTCACCGATACGCTCAATGGCGCGTGCGCAGAACAGGGCGGTCAGTACGCTGGGGATGGTACGCGGATCTTCCATCATGTAAGTCATCAGCTGACGTACAATGCCCTCGTACTCTTTATCCACCTTCTTATCTTCACGGTAGATCTGGATCGCCGCATTCAGATCCATGCGGGCAAACGCATCCAGCACGTCATGCAGCATCTGCACGGTATGACGGCCAAGCGATTCCAGGCTCACCAGCAGCGGCAAATGTTGCTGGCCAAATTTCTCCAGTGCAGTGCGGCTGATTTTTTCCGCCACGTCACCGATGCGTTCCAGCTCAGAAATGGTCTTGATGATTGCCATCACCAGGCGCAGGTCGCTGGCGGTAGGCTGGCGTTTGGCGATGATGCGCACGCAGGCTTCATCAATCTCCACTTCCATCATATTGACCTTCTGATCACCGTCGATCACGCGCTGCGCCAGTTCGCCATCCTGGTTATGCATCGCGGTAATGGCGTCGGTGAGCTGCTGCTCAACCATGCCACCCATGATCATCACCTGAGTGCGAATGTGCTCCAGCTCCGCGTTGAACTGACCGGAGATATGTTTGTTCAGATTTAAATTATCCATGTGCGTCTCCTGTCAAATCAGCCGTAACGACCGGTAATGTAGTCTTCTGTCTGTTTCTGCGCTGGCTTGGTAAACAGCGTATCGGTATCGCTGAATTCAATCAGCTCACCCAGATACATAAACGCGGTGTGATCGGAACAACGCGCCGCCTGCTGCATGTTATGGGTGACGATCACCACGGTGTAGTCCTGCTTCAGCTCGGTGATCAGTTCTTCGATACGGCCGGTTGAAATCGGGTCCAGCGCCGAACAAGGCTCATCCAGCAGCAGCACTTCCGGGCGAATCGCAATGCCGCGTGCAATGCACAGACGTTGCTGCTGACCGCCGGAGAGACTGTAACCACTCTGATGCAGCTTGTCTTTGGTTTCATTCCACAGCGCTGCTTTGCTCAGCGCCCACTGCACGCGCTCATCCATATCAGCACGCGACAGCTTTTCAAATAAACGTACGCCAAAGGCGATGTTGTCATAGATCGACATCGGGAATGGCGTCGGCTTCTGGAACACCATGCCAACGCGGGCGCGCAGCAGGGCAATATCCTGGCTCGATGCCAGAATGTTGTCGCCATCCAGCAGAATTTCACCTTCTGCACGCTGCTCCGGGTAGAGCGAGTACATTTTGTTGAAGGTACGCAGCAGGGTCGATTTACCGCAGCCCGACGGCCCGATAAATGCGGTGACCTGGTTTTTCGCGATGTCCAGATTGATATTTTTCAGCGCATGGAATTTCCCGTAATGGAAGTTCAGATTGCGCACCTGAATTTTGCCGGCAGAAGAAGTTGCCATACTCATTGCTCGTCTCTCATGTACCGCGCCGCCGAAGCCGCGCCGGGAAATTAGTGTTTGCTCTTGGAGAAAATCACACGCGCCAGGATGTTCAGCAGCAACACGCACAGGGTAATGATCAGTACACCCGCCCACGCCAGGCTTTGCCATTCAGCAAACGGACTCATGGCGAATTTAAAGATAGTCACCGGCAGGTTAGCGATCGGCTGCATCATGTCGGTGCTCCAGAACTGGTTCGACAGCGCAGTAAACAGCAACGGTGCGGTTTCACCGGCAATACGCGCAATCGCCAGCAGCACACCGGTCATAATGCCCGAGACTGACGCCTTCAGGGTGATAGCTGAAATCATCTTCCATTTCGGCGTACCCAGGGCATAGGCTGCCTCACGCATGCTGTCAGGCACCAGGCGCAGCATGTTCTCGGTGGTGCGGATCACAATCGGAATCTGCAACAGCGCCAGCGCCACCACACCGGCCCAACCGGAGAAGTGCTGCATCTGCGCTACCACGATGGTGTAAACGAACAGACCCACCACAATCGACGGTGCGGATAACAGGATATCGTTAATAAAACGAATCACTTCCGCCAGCCAGTGCTTGCGACCATATTCGGCAAGGTAAATCCCCGCCATGATGCCCAGCGGCGTACCGAAGAAGGTTGACCAGAAAATCAATAAACCGCTACCGGCCAGGGCGTTCGCCAGACCACCACCTGCCGTATTAGGCGGCGGGGTCGATTCAGTAAACAGCGACCAGGATAAGCCATCGATACCGCGCGAAACGGTAGTGAACAGAATCCACACCAGCCAGAACAAGCCAAACGCCATCGTCAGTAACGACAACGTCAGCGCAATTTTATTTTTGGTACTGCGCCATGCCTGCATTTTACGACGTGAGGCTTCCAGCTCGGCGCGCGCCTGCAATTCAATCGTTGTCATGAACGGGCTCCTTCACTCTTCGCCAGACGCAGGATCATCAGTTTGGAGATCGCCAGCACGATAAAGGTGATAACAAACAGGATCAGCCCCAGTTCCATCAGTGCCGCCACATGCACGCCGGATTCCGCTTCAGCGAATTCGTTCGCCAGCGCCGAGGTGATGCTGTTGCCTGGCATAAACAGCGAAGCGCTGTCGAGCTGGTAGGTGTTACCGATAATAAAGGTGACCGCCATGGTTTCACCCAGAGCACGGCCCAGGCCGAGCATCACGCCACCGATAACCCCGTTTTTGGTGAACGGCAGCACGATGCGCCAGATCACTTCCCAGGTGGTGCAGCCGATACCATAGGCTGACTCTTTCATCATCACCGGCGTCTGCTCAAACACATCACGCATCACCGAAGCGATATAAGGGATGATCATAATGGCCAGAATCACGCCTGCGGCGAGGATGCCGATACCAAAGGCCGGGCCGGAAAATAGCGCGCCGACGATCGGGATATTCGACATGATGTCACCCACCGGCGTCTGGAAATATTGCGCAAACAGCGGTGCGAAAATAAACAGGCCCCACATGCCGTAAACGATACTGGGAATGGCCGCCAGCAGTTCAATCGCCGTACCAAGCGGACGACGCAGCCAGCCTGGGGCCAGTTCCGTCAGGAACAGGGCGATACCGAAGCTCACCGGAACGGCGATGATCAGCGCAATCAGCGAGGTCACGACAGTTCCGTAAATCGGCACCAGCGCACCAAATTGTTCATTAGGCGCATCCCAGGTTTTGGTCCACAGGAAAGAGAAGCCAAATTTCTGGATGCTGGGCCAGGAGGAGAAAATCAGGGAGACGATGATGCCACCCAGCAGCAACAACACAATCAGCGCGGAGAGTTTAACCAGCGCGCCGAAAATCATGTCACCTTGTTTGCCAGGGGCTTTAAACGTCGGCTTAGTGGCAGCCATAGAAGTCTCTGTTCTCAGGGAATGACAGGGCGACATGATCATCATGCCGCCCATTGGGTAGGCCAGCATTGCGGCTGGCCAGGTCTATCAGTTACTCGAACAGCGCTTTGCCTGAACTGTCTTTGATGTTGGCTTTCCAGGCAGAACGGATCTGCGCGGTTACGCTGTCTGGCAGAGCGGCGTAATCCAGGCTGGTCGCCGTTTTAGAACCGTGTTTGTAAGCCCAGTCGAAGAACTTCAGCACTTCGCTACCTTTTTCAGCATTCGCCTGATCTTTGTAAACCAGGATGAACGTGGTTGAGGAGATCGGCCATGCATCTGCGCCTTTCTGGAAAGTCAGGTCCTGAGCAAAGGTTTCGCTCCAGTTCGCGCCTTTCGCCGCGTTAGAGAAGCTGGTTTCGCTCGGCGATACCGCTTTACCGTCAGCATCCATCAGTTTGGTATAGGTCAGGTTGTTCTGCTTAGCGTACGCATATTCTACGTAGCCAATTGAACCCGGCAGACGCTGTACGAATGCAGCCACGCCGTCGTTACCTTTACCGCCCAGACCGGTTGGCCAGTTTACGGTGTTACCTTTACCGATTTTGCTGTTCCACTCTTCGTTCACTTTAGACAGGTAGCTGGTGAAGACGAAAGAAGTACCGGAACCATCAGCGCGGCGTACCACGTTGATATTGGTGTCAGGCAGTTTTACGCCCTTGTTCAGTTTGGCAATCGCCGGATCGTTCCACTTTTTGATGTTACCCAGGTAGATGTCACCAACGGTTTTGCCGTCGAGGGTCAGCTCACCTGATTTAATACCAGGGATATTCACTGCCAGTACCACACCACCGATCACGGTCGGGAACTGGAACAGGCCATTTTTTTGCAGATCTTCATCTTTCATCGGCGCATCTGACGCACCGAAATCGACGGTTTTGGCGATGATTTGCTTCACGCCGCCTGAAGAACCAATACCCTGATAGTTGATTTTGCTACCGGTGGCTTGCTGGTATTCTGCTGCCCACTTGGCATAAACCGGTGCCGGGAACGTCCCGCCTGCGCCAGTCAGATCGGTTGCTGCAAAAGCAGAGACCGCGCTTACTGCGAAGGTGGCGGCGAGGATTCGGGCTACGGTGCTACGCATCAGTGTCATGTTCCCTCCAGGGGAGTTAAAAAAATCAGGCTCTATGCCATTTTAGTAGGAGTCATTGATTGCTGCTGGAGGGAAAATAGGACAGTTTGATTACAGTCAAATGTACGAAATATGACAGTTTTATGACATCGTTTAAAAATGAAGCGGGACCTGACAGGCCCCGCTTTTCTTACTGATTATTCAACGGTAACTGATTTCGCCAGGTTACGTGGCTGATCAACATCGGTACCTTTAATCAACGCCACATGGTACGAAAGCAGTTGCAGCGGTACGGTGTAGAAGATCGGCGCAATCACCTCTTCTACGTGCGGCAGTGAGATAATCTTCATGCCTTCGCTGTCGCTGAAACCCGCATCCTGATCGGCGAACACATACAGCAGACCACCGCGCGCGCGCACCTCTTCAATATTCGACTTCAGCTTTTCCAGTAACTCATTGTTCGGTGCCACCACAATCACTGGCATATCGGCATCAATCAGCGCCAGCGGCCCATGCTTCAGCTCACCGGCAGCATAGGCTTCCGCGTGAATGTAGGAGATCTCTTTGAGCTTCAGCGCCCCTTCCATCGCAATCGGGTACTGATCGCCACGGCCAAGGAACAGCGCGTGATGTTTGTCAGAGAAACCTTCCGCCAGACTTTCGATAACCTTGTCCTGCGCCAGCATCTGCTCAATACGGCTCGGCAGCGCCTGTAATGCGTGCACAATCTCGTGCTCGGTGTCGGCAGACATACCGTGCAGACGCCCCAGTTTCGCCACCAGCATCAGCAATACCGTAAGCTGCGTGGTAAAGGCTTTGGTGGAAGCCACACCGATTTCGGTGCCCGCTTTGGTCATCAGCGCCAGATCGGATTCCCGCACCAGCGACGAACCCGCAACGTTACAAATCGCCAGAGAACCGAGGTAGCCCAGTTCTTTCGACAGACGTAGCGCGGCCAGCGTATCTGCCGTCTCACCTGACTGCGACAGCGTGATCAGCAGGCTGTTTTTACGTACGGCGGATTTGCGATAGCGGAATTCAGAAGCGATTTCGACATCGCAGGGAATGTTGGCCAGCGACTCAAACCAATAACGCGACACCATACCGGAGTTGTACGACGTACCGCAGGCGATAATCTGGATATGGTCAACGTTGCTCAGCAGGTCTTCAGCCTGCGGGCCAAGTTCACTGAGATCGACTTCACCGTGGCTAAAACGACCGGTTAAGGTGTTTTTGATCGCCATCGGCTGTTCATAAATCTCTTTCTGCATATAGTGACGATAGACGCCTTTGTCACCGGCATCGTACTGCACGTTGGATTCAATCTCGGCGCGATTAACCGGTTTGCCACTGCGATCGACAATCGTCACTTCACGGCGGGTGATTTCAGCGATATCGCCCTCTTCCAGATAGATGAAGCGGCGCGTCACCGGCAGCAATGCCAGCTGATCAGAGGCGATAAAGTTTTCGCCCATGCCACGACCGACCACCAGCGGGCTACCGGAACGGGCAGCCACCAGCAGCGACGGATCGCGGCTATCCATGATCACCATGCCATAAGCACCACGCAGCTGCGGGATGACCCGCAATACCACTTCACGCAGCGAACCACCCTGCTTCTGCTCCCAGTGCACCAGATGCGCCACCACTTCGGTGTCGGTTTCTGAGGCAAACTGGTAGCCGCGTTCAATCAGTTGTGCACGCAGCGGCTCATGGTTCTCAATGATGCCGTTATGCACAATGATGATGTGCTCAGAAATATGCGGATGCGCATTGGCTTCTGAGGGTTCACCGTGCGTTGCCCAGCGGGTGTGAGCGATACCGGTGCCGCCAATCAACGGCTGTTGTTCCGCCGCCTCTGCCAGCTTCTGCACTTTGCCGAGACGACGCAGACGCGTCACATGGCCCTGACGATCAACGACGGCCAGACCAGCCGAATCGTAACCGCGATATTCGAGACGACGCAGACCTTCCAGCAGAATCTCTGCAATGTCGCGCTGTGCTACTGCACCAACAATTCCACACATAATAGTTTCCTGACTTCATGGCTTTCGGCCATTGCGTTGTCATCTGACCTGATATCCGGCATTGCCGGTTCCCCGAGCCTTGTAGAGAGTGGGGATAGAGTTATATTTACTGCTAACAGGCCGGTCTTTGCCGGCCATTAAAAATTACTTTTTCTTCACCGGGCGCTGCCAGCCGGCTTTCTGGTTCTGTTCTTTACGGTTATAAACCAGAACCGCAGCGGGAACGTCTTTCATCACCGTGGTGCCTGCGGCGATAGTTGCGCCACTGGCAATGGTCACCGGAGCAACCAGCTGCGTGTCGGAGCCAACAAAGACGTTATCGCCAATGATGGTTTTCGATTTGTTCGCGCCATCGTAATTGCAGGTGATGGTACCCGCACCGATATTCACGTCCTCGCCGATCTCCGCATCACCCAGATAAGAGAGATGTCCGGCTTTGGAGCCTTTGCCGAGGCTGGCTTTTTTCATTTCAACGAAGTTACCCACATGCGCCTTTTCACCCAACTCGCTGCCAGGACGCAGACGGGCAAACGGGCCGACGGTACAAGCCGCCGCCAGGCTGGCATCTTCAATTACCGAATACGCACTGATTTCACAGTCATCGGCAATCACGCTGTTTTTGATGATGCAACCCGCCGCAATTTTCACGCGATCACCCAGCGTCACGTGACCTTCGATGATCACATTGGTATCGATTTCGACATCGCGCCCGTGTTGCAGCGTACCGCGCAGATCAAAACGTGCCGGGTCGCGCAACATGACGCCAGCCAGCAACAATCTCTCGGCTTGTTCAGCCTGATATGCACGCTCCAGCGCAGCCAGTTGCAGGCGATTGTTCACACCGTCGGTTTCGCTGATCCGCGCCGGATGGACCGCCTGCACGACACGACCTTCCTGATGCGCCATGGCAATAATGTCGGTAATATAAAACTCGCCCTGGGCATTGTTGCTGTTCAGCTGAGAAAGCCAGCGTTTGAGATCGCCGCCGTTGGCAACCAGGATACCGGTGTTGATTTCCTGAATCTTCAGCTGTTCTGCCGAGGCATCTTTTTGTTCCACGATGCCGGTGATGGTGTCGTGTTCACGTACGATGCGACCATAACCGGTGGGATTGTCGAGAACTACCGTCAGTAGCCCGATGCCGCCTGCTGGTTTGGCGGCGCGCAGACGCTGCAAAGTCTCCTGCGAGATCAGCGGCACATCGCCGTACAACATCAGAATATCTTCGTTATCGGCGAAATAAGGAGCCGCCTGCTGCATCGCATGTCCGGTGCCCAGTTGCTGTGCCTGAAGTACCCAGTTCAGGGTGTTCCCGGCAAGCTGTGCTTTGAGTTGATCACCGCCATGACCATACACCAGATGGATTTGCTGGGCACCCAGCCCGGTGGCGGCGTCAATCACATGCTGAACCATCGGTTTTCCTGCCAGGGTATGCAGAACTTTGGGGAGATCGGAATACATACGGGTGCCCTTGCCAGCAGCAAGAATCACCACACTCATCGCAGTTGTAGACATAACCATCCTGACTCTGTTTTAGCTTTCGAAAGTTTAAGGTTTACCCCTGAGATTACTACATTTTTCTCGGATCGAAATTAGAGGATGTCGCAATGTGCTGACGGGAAAGTACAGGCAAAAAAAATGCCAGCCCAAAGGGCTGGCATTTCGTGACGCATAAAGCCTGATTACATCGCTTTTTTGGTCAGCTCGATTACACGCAGTTTCGCGATAGCTTTCGCCAGTTCGGCAGAGGCCTGCGCATAGTCCACGTCACCGTGGCTGCTGCTCATGTGCTCTTCTGCTTTACGTTTCGCTTCCAGCGCGCGCGCCTCGTCCAGGTCTTCACCACGAATCGCGGTGTCGGCCAGCACAGTGGTGCTACTCGGCTGTACTTCCAGCACGCCGCCAGAGAGGTAGATGTACTCCTCTTCGCCGTGCTGTTTAACGATGCGAATCATACCAGGCTTGATGGCAGTCAGGAGCGGGGCGTGACCCGGGAAAATACCCAGTTCACCTTCGCTACCTGACACCTGGATTTTCTGCACCAGACCGGAGAACATTTGTTGCTCCGCGCTGACCACATCCAGGTGATAAGTCATAGCCATATCATTCCTCCCGGGAAACCGAAATTACAGTTTCTTCGCTTTTTCCACAGCTTCGTCGATCGCGCCAACCATGTAGAAAGCCTGCTCTGGCAGATGGTCGAATTCACCTTCCATGATGCCTTTGAAGCCACGGATGGTGTCTTTCAGCGATACGTACTTACCTGGAGAACCGGTGAACACTTCAGCAACGAAGAACGGCTGAGACAGGAAGCGCTGAATTTTACGCGCACGTGCCACCAGCAGTTTGTCATCTTCAGACAGCTCGTCCATACCGAGGATGGCGATGATGTCTTTCAGTTCCTGGTAACGTTGCAGCAGTGACTGTACGCCACGCGCTACATCGTAGTGCTCCTGACCAACAACCAGCGGATCCAGCTGACGGCTGGTGGAATCCAGCGGGTCAACGGCCGGGTAGATACCCAGAGAAGCGATCTGACGGCTCAGGGTTACAGTTGAGTCCAGGTGGGCGAAGGTGGTCGCCGGAGACGGGTCAGTCAAGTCATCCGCAGGAACGTAAACGGCCTGTACGGAAGTGATTGAACCGGTCTTGGTGGAGGTAATACGCTCCTGCAACACACCCATCTCTTCAGCCAGAGTCGGCTGATAACCTACCGCTGAAGGCATACGACCCAGCAGTGCAGAAACTTCTGTACCGGCCAGGGTGTAACGATAGATGTTGTCGATGAACAGCAGTACGTCACGGCCTTCATCACGGAATTTTTCCGCCATGGTCAGACCGGTCAGTGCGACGCGCAGACGGTTACCCGGCGGCTCGTTCATCTGGCCATACACCAGCGCTACTTTATCGATAACGTTGGAGTCAGTCATTTCGTGGTAGAAGTCGTTACCCTCACGAGTACGCTCACCCACACCGGCAAATACCGAGTAACCTGAGTGCTCAGCCGCGATGTTACGGATCAGCTCCATCATGTTTACGGTTTTACCTACACCCGCACCACCGAACAGACCGACTTTACCGCCCTTAGCGAACGGACACATCAGGTCGATAACCTTGATGCCGGTTTCCAGCAGTTCCTGCGAGTTAGACTGTTCTTCATAAGAAGGTGCTGCACGGTGAATAGAGGAAACCTCTACTGCGCTGCCGTCTTCTTCTTTCAGGTCGCCTTTCATGTCGATCGGCTCGCCCAGCACGTTCATGATACGGCCGAGGGTTGCTTTACCAACCGGTACCTGGATCGGTTTTTTCAGGTCGGTGACTTCCAGACCGCGCTTCAGGCCGTCAGAAGTACCCATGGCGATGGTACGAACCACGCCACCACCCAGCTGCTGCTGAACTTCCAGCACCAGACGAGCATCACCATTCTTAACCTCAAGGGCGCTGTACACTTGCGGTACTGCATCCTGAGGGAATTCGACGTCAACTACGGCGCCGATAATCTGGACAATCTTTCCAGCTGCCATCTTGAATCCTCTACCTAATTCCAAACCTGGTTAAACCGCGGAGGCCCCCGAGACGATCTCGGTAAGTTCCTGGGTGATGCTGGCCTGACGAGCTTTGTTGTAAACCAACTGCAGCTCTTTGATCAGATTTCCGCCGTTATCGGTTGCAGCTTTCATCGCAACCATACGTGCGGCCTGCTCACTGGCCAGGTTTTCCACCACACCCTGATAAACCTGCGATTCGACATAACGACGCAGCAGGGTATCCAGCAGCGCTTTCGGATCGGGTTCGTACAGGTAATCCCAGGTCTTCGCCTTCATCTCTTCTTCACCTTCCGCTGGCGGTAACGGCAGCAGTTGGGTAATGGTCGGAGTCTGAGACATGGTGTTATTAAACTTGTTGCTGACGACATACAGCTTGTCGATGCGGCCTTCATCATAAGCCTGCAACATCACTTTTACCGGGCCGATCAATTCAGACAGTGAAGGCTTATCGCCCATGCCTGTAACCTGCGCCACGATGTTGCCACCCACAGAGCCGAAGAAACCCAGCCCTTTGGAACCGATAATCGCCAGATCGCTCTGTACGCCTTTATCAGTCCAGGCTTTCATTTCTGCCAGCACTTTTTTGAACAGGTTAATGTTCAAACCACCACAAAGCCCGCGGTCAGTCGAAACGACCAGGTAGCCGACGCGCTTAACGTCACGCTCATCCAGGTAAGGGTGCTTGTATTCCAGATTACCTAACGCAAGGTGACCAATCACTTTGCGCATGGTATCTGCATACGGACGACTGGCCGCCATGCGTTCCTGCGTTTTACGCATCTTGGAGGCGGCGACCATTTCCATTGCTTTGGTAATCTTCTGCGTGTTTTTCACGCTTCCGATTTTGGATCGTATTTCTTTTGCGCCGGCCATTAGCTTCTCCTCAAAGCCTTGCGGCCTGCCTTTTCAGACAAGCCGCCAGACATTACCAGGACTGGGTTGCTTTAAACGTTTCAAGGAGGCCTTTCAGCTTCTCTTCGATTTCGTTGTTGAAGTTACCAGACTGGTTGATTTCAGCCATCAGCTCGGCGTGGTCGCGGTCTGCAAACGCCAGCAGCGCTGCTTCGAAGCTACCAATTTTTGCCAGCTCAACGTCGTTCAGGAAGCCACGCTCTGCAGCAAACAGCACCAGACCCTGCTGCGCGATTGACATCGGCGCATACTGTTTCTGTTTCAGCAGCTCGGTCACTTTCTGACCGTGGCTCAGCTGTTTACGGGTTGCATCGTCCAGATCAGAAGCGAACTGAGAGAACGCCGCCAGTTCACGATACTGTGCCAGAGCGGTACGGATACCACCGGACAGTTTCTTGATGATCTTGGTCTGCGCTGCACCACCCACACGAGATACTGAGATCCCTGGGTTAACTGCCGGACGAATACCGGAGTTGAACAGGTTAGATTCCAGGAAGATCTGACCATCGGTGATTGAAATCACGTTGGTCGGAACGAACGCAGAAACGTCACCCGCCTGGGTTTCGATGATCGGCAGTGCAGTCAGAGAACCGGTCTTACCTTTCACTTCACCATTGGTGAAACGCTCAACGTAATCAGCGGTAACGCGTGATGCACGCTCCAGCAGACGAGAGTGGAGGTAGAACACGTCGCCAGGGAACGCTTCACGACCCGGCGGACGACGGAGCAGCAGAGAAATCTGACGGTAAGCAACAGCCTGCTTAGACAGGTCATCGTATACGATCAGCGCATCTTCACCACGGTCACGGAAGTATTCGCCCATTGCGCAACCGGCATACGGTGCCAGGTATTGCAGTGCAGCAGATTCAGAAGCAGAAGCCACAACCACGATGGTGTTAGCCAGTGCACCGTGTTCTTCCAGCTTACGTACCACGTTAGAGATGGTAGAAGCTTTCTGACCGATCGCAACGTACACGCATTTGATGCCTGAATCGCGCTGGTTGATGATGGCGTCGATAGCCATCGCCGTTTTACCGGTCTGACGGTCACCGATGATCAGCTCACGCTGGCCACGGCCGATTGGAATCATCGCATCGACAGATTTGTAACCAGTCTGAACTGGCTCATCAACAGACTGACGATCGATAACGCCCGGAGCAATCACTTCAACCGGCGAGAAGCCGTCGTTTTCGATTGCGCCTTTACCGTCGATTGGAGCACCCAGGGTGTTCACAACGCGACCCAGCAGGCCACGTCCAACCGGCACTTCCAGAATACGGCCAGTACACTTAACCTTCATGCCTTCGGCGAGGTCAGCGTACGGACCCATCACCACCGCACCTACAGAGTCACGCTCGAGGTTCAGGGCGATAGCGTAACGGTTACCCGGCAGGGCAATCATCTCACCCTGCATTACATCGGCCAGGCCGTGTACGCGGATGATACCGTCACTTACAGAAACAATAGTACCTTCATTGTGAGCTTCGCTCACGACATTGAACTGAGCAATGCGCTGCTTGATCAGTTCGCTGATTTCGGTGGAATTCAGTTGCATATGCTCCAGTCCCCTTAAGACTGCAAGGCGTCTGCCAGACGCTCAAGACGGCCGCGAACGCTGCCATCAATCACCAGATCACCCGCACGGATGACCACGCCTGCCATTACAGACTTATCAATTTTGCAATTCAGCTTAACTTTGCGTGACAGACGTTTTTCCATCGCGGCGCTGATTTTCGTCAGCTGGCCGTCGCTCAGCGTACTGGCAGAAATCACATCAACTTCGGCCGTCGCTTCGTGCGCGTCACGCAGTTGAATGAACTGTTCCAGTACATCTGGAAGCGCTGTCAAACGTCCGTTTTCCGCCATCACCTTAATCAGGTTCTGAGCGTATTCATCCAGTTGATCACCACAGACTGCGATGAAAGAAGCAGATAAGGCTTCCGGTGCTAAGGCACCGGAAAGAAGATCTGCCATCTGTTCGTTGCCAGCCACTTCTGCGGCAAACGCCAGCATGTTTTGCCAGCGCTCGATACTTTGATGCTCAACAGCAAAGTCAAAAGCTGCTTTGGCGTAGGGGCGAGCTACAGTAATCAGTTCAGACATCAGCCCCTCCCTCCTTACAGTTCAGCGACCAGTTTATCAACGATGTCGCTGTTAGCAGCTTCATCTACGGAACGTTCGATGATCTTCTCGGCGCCAGCTAATGCCAGCAACGCGACTTGCTTACGCAGCTCTTCGCGGACACGTGAACGCTCGGCTTCGATTTCTGCCTGCGCCTGCGCCACGATGCGGTTACGTTCAGTCTCAGCTTCAGTTTTCACTTCGTCCAGAATCTGTGCACGGCGTTTGTTCGCCTGCTCGATAATGACCTGGGCTTCTTCTTTGGCTTTTTTCAGCTGGTCGGTCGCATTGGCCTGCGCGAGATCCAAATCTTTCTTCGCGCGTTCAGCAGAAGCAAGGCCATCAGCAATTTCTTTCTGGCGCTTTTCGATGGCAGCCATAATCGGCGGCCATACGTACTTCATGCAGAACGCGACAAACAGGATGAACGCGATGGCCTGGCCGAGGATTGTTGCATTAATGTTCACAGCACAATGCCTCTTATTAAGTTAACTTGCTCTGCCGTTATCAATGATAAGCGGCAGAATCCGTTTCTCACCACACCGGGTGTCATGAGAAACAAAGGCTATCAGGCTTAGGCGACAGCGAACATCACGTAGAGACCCAGACCAACAGCGATCATCGGGATTGCATCCACCAGACCCATTACAACAAAGAACTGCGTGCGCAGCAGAGGAATCAGGTCCGGCTGACGCGCTGCGCCTTCCAGGAATTTTCCACCGAGGATGCCGATACCGATCGCAGCACCGATTGCCGCCAGGCCCATCATCACAGCGGCAGCCATGTACAGCAGATCCATATTCAGGTTTTCCATGACAGTCTCCAGTTTGTTTCAGTTAAAAGCTAAGTAGTTGAGATAAAAATCAATGTTCTTCAGATGCCATCGACAGATAGACGATCGTGAGGACCATGAAAATGAAAGCCTGCAGCGAAATGATCAGGATGTGGAAAATGGCCCACGGCACATTCAACACCCATTGCGACCACCACGGCAGCAGACCGGCAATCAGGATAAAGATCAGCTCACCCGCATACATGTTGCCGAACAGTCGCAGACCGAGTGAAACCGGTTTGGACAGCAGGCTAACACCTTCAAGAATCAGGTTGATGGGGATGAAGATCGGGTGATTAAAAGGCTGCAGCGTCAGCTCTTTGGCGAAGCCACCTACACCTTTCATTTTGATGCTGTAGAACAGAATCAAAATAAATACGCCCAGCGCCATAGACAGCGTGATGTTCACGTCCGCAGACGGCACGACGCGCAGCGCCGGCAGGCCTAAATAGTGCTCACCGATAAACGGCAGCAGGTCGATAGGCAGCAGATCCATGAAGTTCATCAGGAAGACCCAGACGAAAATCGTCAGAGCCAGCGGGGCGATAAGTTTGCTTTTACCGTGGTACATGTCGCGTACGTTGTTATCAACGAAACCGACAACCAATTCGATAGCCGCTTGTAATTTCCCTGGCACACCGCTGGTGGCGCTTTTGGCCACTTTACGGAACAACACCAGGAAGATAAGTCCCAGCACCAGAGAGAAAAACATGGAATCGATATTTAATACCCAGAACGTCGCGGGAGCGTCGTGCGGATTCACTAACTCGAAAGTACGCAGGTCCAGCTGAAGGTTATTCAGGTGGTGACCTATGTATTCTTGCGGAGTAGAGATTTCTCCTGCAGCCATGATGCCTCTTACCCTTTGTTGTTAATTACAGCCGGTGCGACGATCTGCACCACCAGCACCGATAACCAGGTGATTGCGACTGGCCAGAAGACCGCCCCAAACACACCCAACGCCACAATGAGAAAAATAATGGTGGCGAACACCTTTAACACTTCACCGAAGGCGAAGCTCCAGGCTACACGCCCTTTGGCCGGTGTTTGCCCCTGCAGGCGCCAGGCTAAAAACATAAACAACACATTCGGCAGCCAGGCTGCCAGCCCACCCGCGATGGCGGAGGCACCCCAGATAACATCTTTCAGGGCAAACAACGCACCGATTACGACAAATGTCACCAGCTGAAAAAGCAGCACGGTTCGGGCTAATTTTACACTGTAAAGAGACACTGACATGGTGCTGAACTCTCCTGCCCCGAATGGGGTATGTCGCGTGTCGTATAAGACTGCCTTTACTCATTTGAGTCAAGCAGCAAAAGCCGTGCAAATTATACGGGCCGCACCTGCGATTTCAATCGCTAAGTAGCGAAAAGGTGAACAATTATTTAAATTTCTTTCCGGAGGGCTATTTCTCAAAAGATTCACATCAAAGAATGATGGTTTCATGAGGTGAAATTGCGCCTGCCACTTGCTTTTAAAGCGTGCTTCAGATCACATTATAAGCATATGGACATGATGTGATTTTGTTTTGAACATAGAAACATCCATTTCAGATTGGACAAAAAAGTCCATTTATCAGAAAGATAAAATTATAATCAGGTCACATCGACTGGATTAACGATAAAAACACTCTATTGACATCTCACAGCGTAATAAAATCGCAAAACTGATATTACGCACGCCGATTTATTGCAGAGTTATATTTTCTGGCGTGACTATTCTTTCACGTAAATACACCCAGAGAAGTGATCTAACTGATAATGAAATGTGAATTAAACGTTAAATGTAACAGAGCTTTTCGGATAATTTCCGCCAGGAATGTTAACTCGCTTCCCCTGCCCTGCTGAATAAATCTCTTTATCGTCTATCGTTCGATTGCTGCTTTTTTATCCACCCCATCAGGTAACTCAAATGGTATAGATTGGTCTTAATCCATACCATTTTCGGGGCTATTGACGGGCGATCACCACCAGATGACGTTCCCCATCCAGCTCAGGTACCTGTAATGGATAAACCTGCTGCACCACAAAGCCCGCCGGTAAGGTGTTTATTTCATCATCCGGGCGCACGCCTTTCAGGGCATAGAAGTGTCCCTGCGCCGAAGGAAGATGATGGCACCAGTTCACCATATCCTCAAGCGAAGCGAAAGCACGGCTGATCACCCCATCAAATGGCGGCTCCGCCGGAAACTCTTCGACACGACTCTGCACCGGCGTAACGTTAGTGAGCCCTAACTCATGTTGCACCTGACGCAGGAAACGAACACGCTTGCCGAGGCTATCCAGCAGCGTGAAATGCGCCTGTGGACGCACAATCGCCAGTGGAATACCCGGTAATCCCGGTCCGGTCCCCACATCAATAAAGCGATCGCCCTGTAAATGCGGCTCCACCACGATGCTATCGAGAATATGGCGCACCAGCATCTGCTGCGGATCGCGTACGGATGTCAGGTTGTAGGCTTTATTCCATTTATGCAGCAACTCAACATAACCAACCAGCTGTTGTTTTTGTTGATCGGAGAGAGAAATGTTTGCCGCTTTCAGCAGCGCGGAGAGTTTGTTAATCACGACGAGAATTCCATTAACGGGGGCGAGCAGGCCCGCCCCGTGATCAATCAGGCGCTTTTACGCAGCAGGCCCTGTTTTTTCAGGTAAATCAGCAAAATGGAGATGGCAGCTGGCGTAATGCCAGAAATGCGTGACGCCTGGCCAATCGAGCTGGGTTTGTGATCGTTGAGTTTAGCAATCACTTCATTCGACAGACCCGAGACCTGACGGTAATCAAGCGTCGCAGGCAACAAGGTGTTTTCATTGCGCTGCTGGCGATCGATCTCTTCCTGCTGACGCGCAATGTAACCTTCGTATTTCACCTGGATTTCGACCTGCTCTGCAGCCTGTTCATCGGCCAGCGCCGGGCCATAGCTGTTCAGCGAGGTCAGCAACGCATAGGTCATTTCCGGACGACGCAGCAAATCTTCACCACTGGCTTCTTTGGTCAGCGGCGAACTGGTGATGCTGTTCACTTCCGCTACGTTGTCCGATTTTGGATGCACCCACAAATCGCGCAGACGTTGACGTTCCAGCTCAATGGCTTCCAGTTTCTGGTTGTAACGCGCCCAACGCGCATCATCCACCAGACCCAGCTCGCGACCGGTTTCAGTCAGACGCAAATCCGCGTTGTCTTCGCGCAGCATCAGACGATATTCCGCGCGTGAGGTAAACATGCGGTACGGTTCTTTGGTACCCAGTGTGCACAGGTCATCAACCAGCACACCCATGTAAGCCTGATCGCGACGCGGCGCCCAGCCTTCTTTATCGGCGGATTGACGAGCCGCGTTCAGACCGGCCAGCAGACCCTGGGCCGCCGCTTCTTCATAGCCGGTGGTGCCGTTGATCTGGCCCGCGAAGAACAGACCCTGGATATATTTGCTCTCCAGCGTCAGTTTCAGGTCACGCGGGTCGAAAAAGTCATACTCGATGGCATAACCCGGACGCACAATCTTCGCGTTTTCCAGGCCCTTCATCGAACGGACGATTTGCATCTGCACATCAAATGGCAGACTGGTGGAAATTCCGTTCGGATAGATTTCGTTGCTGGTCAGCCCTTCCGGTTCAAGGAAGATCTGATGCGAGTTACGATCGGCAAAGCGCATCACTTTATCTTCGATCGACGGGCAATAACGCGGGCCGATCCCTTCGATAATCCCGGCATACATCGGGCTGCGATCGAGGTTGTTGCGGATCACATCATGGGTTTGTTCATTGGTATGGGTGATCCAGCACGGCACCTGTTGTGGGTGCTGGCTGACATTGCCCATGAATGAAAACACCGGCATTGGGTCATCGCCGTGCTGCGGTGACAGCTGGGTGAAGTCAATGGTGCGCGCGTCAATACGCGGCGGAGTACCGGTCTTCAGACGGCCAACCCGCAGCGGCAGCGCGCGCAGGCGTTTTGATAATGGGATCGATGGCGGATCGCCTGCGCGACCACCGCTGTAGTTATCCATCCCGATATGAATTTTACCATCGAGGAAGGTCCCGACAGTCAGCACTACTGTTTTGGCACGGAATTTCAAACCCATCTGCGTTACAGCGCCGACGACACGATCGTTTTCCACAATCAGATCATCAACCGCCTGCTGGAAGATCATCAGGTTCGGCTGATTCTCCAGCGCAGAACGCACTGCCTGACGATACAGCACACGGTCAGCCTGTGCACGGGTCGCACGCACGGCCGGGCCTTTGCTCGCGTTTAGTATCCTAAACTGGATACCCGCTTTGTCGATTGCCGTTGCCATCAAACCGCCGAGGGCATCCACTTCCTTCACTAGGTGTCCTTTGCCGATACCACCGATTGCCGGGTTGCAGGACATTTGTCCCAGCTTATCAATGTCATGGGTGAGTAACAGGGTTTGTTGACCCATTCGGGCAGCTGCCATCGCGGCCTCTGTGCCCGCATGACCACCACCAATTACGATGACGTCAAAAGGATCTGGATAAAACATGAAGTGGTACCTCGTTAATGTTCGGACAGGGATCATTGCCCTGGGCGGTGGATTCTACTGAAATTCTGTCTGCGGTGAAAGTCGCGGGATCCTGAGGTTTAAAAGAAAGGATCTTTATTCTTTGGATGATCTTCCTGTTAGATCTCTTATTAGAATCGCCCCTTGCTGTTGATAACCTGAAAAAGCACTTAAGCAACAGCATCTTGGTCTGGATCATTTGCTGTTAATGATCGGTGATCCTGATCCGTATAAGCTGAGATCAAAATGCCTTGTTATCCACAGCTAAGAAAAGCATCATCGGTTGTTCTTGGGATAACTACCGGTTATACGCATGATTCAGACTATGTTATCCACAGGAGATCGGGAAATAAAAATCCTAAAACAGCGGAAAACTCTGGGGATCGCCCCGATTTCACGATCCCCAACCGGCCAGGATCACCTTATAACTGTGTTTTCCAGCTTGCCAGCCACACTTCGGCCGGATCTTCCGGAATCTCATGCTCCAGCACGTCGATCTCCAGGCGATCGCCAATACGTTTGGCTCCCAGCTGGTTCAGTTGATCCTCCAGCAGCCTGATCGCGCCACAAAACAGATCGTATTCGTGGTTGCCAATGCCTACTGCGCCAAAACGAACGGCGGAGAGATCCGGTTGAGTCTCTTTTAATGCTTCATAGAATGGCAGCAGGTTATCAGGCAGCTCACCCGCGCCGTGCGTCGAGGTCACAATCAGCCAGATACCTTCCTGTGGCACTTCATCCAGCTCCGGTCCATGCAGCACCGTGGTAGAGAAGCCCGCATCCTGGAGTTTTTCTTCCAGATGTTCGGCGACATATTCGGCGCTGCCCAGGGTACTGCCAGTGATTAACGTGATATCGGCCATGATGCTCTCCGGAACTCAAAGGCGAGCATTGTACGCTGTGATCAAGCCGTGATCCACCTGTGGAAAACAGGGTTAATAACGAAAAGCACGGGCTGCCAGGCTGCATCCCAGGTGAGATCTGCCTGGGATAAGTTTGTGCACAGGAAAGGAAGGGATCAGGGTTTGATGGTACGCATGATCGGGTTTTGCAGGGAGATCAGGGTTTCGGTGGACTGAATTTCGTCAATGGTCTGGATCTTGTTGATCAGCACCTGTTGCAGGGCATCAATGGAACGGCACATGACCTTAATAAAGATGCTGTAGTGACCGGTGGTGTACCAGGCCTCGACCACTTCATCCAGCGCTTCCAGCTTGCTGAGCGCGGCGGGATAGTCACGGGCGCTTTTCAGGATAATGCCAATGAAGCAACAGACGTCAAAACCCAGCTGGCGCGGATCGATCTCGACTCTGGTACCGAGAATGATGCCAGCCTGACGCATCTTCTCAACACGTACGTGGATCGTGCCAGGACTGACATTGAACTGTTTGGCCAGCTCGGCATAAGCGGTGCGGGCATTCTCCAGCAACGCATTTAAAATGCCGCGATCCAGGTTATCCAGCTGCACATGTTCCGCCATTTCCTTCCCTCTTAAACTCGTCTTCAGTGAACAGAGGAGAATGTGCAGCAAAATGGCGGAGCAGGCAAGGCGCAGACAACGGGGCTGCCGTTGTCTGCACGCTTTTAACGCTTACGCCACAAGGTGACCTGTGCCAGCGTGTGCTGGAACTTACGCGCCGTCTCACGAATGACGAAAGGCACATCCTGCGGTGCTGCGATCTCTTCAAATTCGTCACGCAGTAAACGTTGCAGCGCCTGATAGGTCGTCAGCGCTTCGCCGTTTTCCCGCACGCCACCCAGCCAGTTTTCCTTCGGCGTGAAATCTTCCAGCCAGGTATAAGGCGATGACAACACCAACAGGCCGCCTGAGCGAATCATCGGCGCGATATCCTGCAGGAAGCGTTTTGGCTGGCGCAGGCGATCGATCAGATTTGATGCCAGTACCAAATCGTAGCGATTCGGCTGCGGCTTCAGGTTACAGGCATCGCCCTGCACGAACTGAATGCGCTGCGCCTGTTCATCAGACAGACCAAACTCTTTCAGGCGCACCTGGCGATACTCCACCAGCTCACCCTCCTCCGGCACCACATAGCGGAAATCCTCTCCGGAGGTCAGTTGCAGCGCCACATCAATAAAGCGTGCCGAGTAATCCATGCCGACTACCTGCTCGAAGTGGCGTGCCAGTTCAAAGCTGGCGCGACCGGTGGCACAACCGATATCCAGCGCCTGTCCACGCTGTGTGCAGTGCGGCAACAGCAGCGTGACCAGATGTTCCGCATAATTAGGCACGCCGTAATAGCATGGCCCGTACTGGAAATCGAGGTACTGCGACACCATGCTGTCGGTTTCATACGGATTCAGCGCCATCGTTTCTTCATGTGAGGAAACCACATAACGGAAACCGGCGTGCTGGAAGAAGTGACGTCGGAAGGCATAGCGTGAAGATTTTAGCGCTTCATTACCGGTAGAAATCCAGCTGCCGCCTTTGATTAACGCATGTTTGCCATCAAAGGTTGGGGTGGAGAAGTCATCGTATAGCGGGTGCACCTTAAAGCCTTCAAAACCGTTGATAGGCGTGGTGGTCCATTGCCAGACGTTACCGACGATATCGAAAAACTCGCCCTGGTTGCAGCGATCGACCGGGCAGGAAGACGCCCAGTGCGCCAGATTGATATTACCTGGTGCTTCGATCCAGTCAGGCTGATCGCCACTGACTAATTCACGCAGCTGCATCCACTCAGCTTCACAGGGGAGCTGGATGGCTTTGCCGGTTTCTTCCGCCAGCCAGCGACAAAACGCCGCGGCTTCCAGCTGATTAACCTCAGCGGGCCAGTCCCATGGCATCGGAACTTCTTCGGTCATCAGCCGCAGTTTTAGCTGATCGGGTTGCTGAATATCACCCACCCAGAAGCTGGGCATCTGTGCGCTGGAAAACTCGCGCCAGCCCCAGCCTTCGTCATCCCACCAGCGTTTTTGCTGGTAACCACCCGCAGCGACGAAGGTGAAAAATTCCGCGTTGCTGACCAGCATCCTGCTGGCTTTGAACGGTTTTAGCTCAGTTGTCTTGCTGCCATATTCGTTATCCCAGCCGTAGGTATCGTCGGTTTTGCCCTGTTGCACACGGCCACCGGGCATCGCAATCAAGGAGTTAGCTGGCACCTGACTACGATCGTGCCGTGCCTGCGGGCATACCGGCCAGTGCGGCTGCGGTTTTACCCACTCGATTGGCAACTGGCGCATCAGCACGCTGGAGGTTTCCAGATGAATGCGCTCATGTTCGATACCCATCAGAATCACCCATGCCGGGCTATCCCAGTTGACAGGGAGTTCCAGCGGCATGGTCTGGATAAATTCGCTGACCAGGCTTTTGACCTTGCCGCGATAGTCGCGCACTTCCGCCACGGTCGGCCAGGCGTAATGGCTGTCGTCGAGATCGTCCCAGCTCATTTCATCCACGCCGATCGCCATCATCGCTTCAATACGATCGTCGACGCGCTGATCAAGATACCCCCCCGCCATCAGCTTATTAATGTAGAAGGTGGCAGTGTGGCCAAAATAGAAGATCAGCGGATGACGCAGTGAAATAGCTTTATTGAAATAGGCACGATCGTCGGCAAGACAATCGAACAGGCTTTCATACAGGTTCCAGGTTTGCTGGAAGTAGGTCAGCAGCTCGGCGCGTTTTTGTTGTGAATTCTGGCCGGAGAGCCGCAGCGTGCGGGTTGGTGTTGGCAGGGCGGTGGTCACGGTGTGCTCCAGTTTGCTCAATGTGAGAACTTATCACTATAGCAAATAAGCATTTCCGCCAGATGACTTAACGCTTCCAGCGCCGCAGCAGGCGGCTTTTCAGGCCGGTGTCAAAGCGCCAGATATGATTGAAAATACGCAGAATACCGGGCTTGCCGTGCGCGGACATCGCCACAGCATGAAAACGTTGCTGATTATGGCGCTGGCGTTGTTTGACGGCGTTAACAATTTCTTCCGGTAAACGCTGCGCGATAAAATCGGAAACGATCACTGCATCGGCTTCCTGCCACAGGCTGCCTTCCATACGCGCCACCACTGCCGCCAGACAGGCAGCCAAATCGGTGCCGCCGCGAAAACGCTGGCTGAGAAAACGTATCGCCTGTTCGATGCCGTTATCGGCAGTTAGTTCATAGCCAATCACTTCATGGGCGAACAGCATGATGTAGCAACGGCGTTTGTCTGCCAGCGCGACTTTCAGCAATGCCAGACAAAAGGCTTTGGCACAGCGTTCATTAAAACCGCCCATGGAACCTGAGGTATCGACGCAGACGATAAAGGGGCCACGCGGTTGTTCTTCGTGCTGCTGGTGGCTGACCGGTCGCAGGCTGACTTTTTCATGCCAGGCTTCACCCTGCAGGCGATAGGTCAGCAGACGCTTCTCGACCAGGCGGCGATAAAACTCCAGCTCCAGCTCGCTAATGCTCAGCGTGGCCAGTTCGGGCGGCAACAGGCGCAGTACATCATCGCTCTGATGAATGCCGCTGACTTCTTCCGGCACGTTATCGGGTTCGCGTACCAGTTGATGAAACTCCTCCAGTGGCGCATCCTGCGACGGCACTGCCTTTGCTTCACGGCTGCGCCCCAGCTGTTGCGCCAGCTTCATCAACTCCGGCTGCTGAGCAAGAAAATCGCCGTACTGCACGATTAACTCATAATCACCATGCTGCAACGGCGCTTTGCTCATATCCCACAAACGTCCGGCAGCAGCTTCATCATCATCAGTGAGGATCGGAGCCAGTTGTCCACTCAGCGCCATGCGTTGTTGCAGCTCCGCCATCAGGCGCTCGCGCTGTTGCTCCAGCAATTGTTGATTTAGCGTCAGGGTTTGCAGTGTCAGGCTAAGCCGCCAGCGTTGCAGAAACAGGGTGTGCTGCGCGTTGCTTAGCTGGTTGCTATCGGTATGCAGCAGCAGTTTGCTGGCTTCTTCAATAAAGGGTGACGGCAGGCTTTTCAGCTGCGTCATGATGGCGGGTAGCTGCTGGCTGAATTCATGCGGGTTCAGCAGTTGCGCCTGCTGGAACAGCTGAAACTCCTGCCCCAGCGCCTCTGGCACCGCGGTGGTTTTCATCTGTTCAGCGATTTCAGAGCGCCAGCGCGGCAGGTCACGCATCATTGCCTGTTTCAGGCGGGGGAATTTCTCAAAAAACATCGCCAGCTGCGGCGACGCGAGCAAAGCCAGAATTAACTCTTCGATCAGCTCGGTTTCACCAATCGACAGCAGGGTGCTCAGCGTCTCCAGCGAGATCATTTACGCGCCTGTTTCAGCTGTTCCGCCACATCCTGCAGGCTGGTTTCAATGCGTGCCAGCCAGTCGTCGCTGATAAACAGACAGCGCTGATGCTGGCTGAACAACGTGCGCTGAGCGCGCAGCTGGTTATCCAGCGCATCAAACTCATCAATGATTTCCTGCGGCATTTCATTGCTGGTACTGGCACCGGGCAGCGTCAGACGCGTTGCCTGCAGGCTCACGTCACGTAACGTCAGGCAATGTTGCGCATCCACCAGCAAATCGAGGCTCTGCGCAAAACCGATGCCGTTGAGCTTGCCACGGATTTCGCCGCCTTTCAGTAACCACTGATTCAGCGCTTCACGGCTGATCAACACATGGCTGACCTGCATGTCATGCAGCATCAGCGGCTGTTGCAACATCAGCGTCAGCTGTTCGTCGCTGAGCGAGGCAGGCAACTCGTAATGAGGTTTACGGCTAAACATGCCGCTGTGCTTTTCCAGCGTCAGTGCCTGCGCCACGCTTTGCTGCTGTTGCAGCGCCAGCCGACGCGCTTTGATCTGCTGGAGTTTCATCAGCATCGGTTGTTGTTGCCAGGCATGCTGCGTCATCAGCGCATCGATTTCACGATCCAGTAGTTTCATCGAGGTCACGTCGTGCCACAGACAATCTTTTAGCAGGATCAGATCCAGCGGGGCAATCGACACACGGCCACTGTAGAAGGCGCTGGCCTGCAACAGATGGATGGCTTTTTTCCAGCGGCGATCGGAGATATAAGGTGCATCGGCCAGGTTTTCCAGCTGCTGACGCAACTGATAAATCAGTTCAAACACATGGTCTGGCAGGCTCACCTGGCTGATGCCTTGTTGCCACTGCTGATACTCTTCATCCGTGATACACAGTGAATCAGCCACCGGATTGACGTTTTCATCCTGCTGGTGGGTCAGCATGCTGCGGAAGTTCTGTTTCTCGTGCACGTTATCGAGCCACAGGCGAATCAGCATGCGGTCATACAAAGCTTCCAGCCCGCTGTCGGCTTCCGGCAGTTCGTTGGAGGCGGTGACCAGCAGGCGCATCGGGATTTTTTCTTCGCTATCACCATTGCGGAAGCGACGTTCATTAATGGCAGTGAGCAGGGTATTAAGAATCGCCGGGCCAGCTTTCCAGATCTCATCCAGAAAGACGATTTCGGCGTCCGGCAGATAACCTTTGGTCAGGCGCTGATAGCGACCTTCATCTTTTAACGCCTGAATGGAAAGAGGACCAAAAACTTCTTCGGGAGTGGAGAAACGCGTCATCAGGTATTCAAACGCGCGGGCATGCTGGAAAGCGTACTTCAGGCGGCGGGCAATCAGGCTTTTGGCGATGCCTGGCGGACCCAGCAAAAAGACGCTTTCGCCACTCAGTGCCGCCAGCAGGCAGAGGCGGATCGCATGATGCCGTTCATACAACCCTTTTTCTAAAGCGTTGCTCAGGCGAGAAATTCTTTCTGCCAAAAGATGGGGTTGAGCCATAATCACATCATTGTCCTTCTGATCCTGTGCCACGCATTCTGGCGAGCGCATTACTCTACTGATTATCATGCGTGAAAGCGTTGATAGCCGTCAGCTTTTTTGTTTCAGAAGGTTGAGGCGAGGCCACTCGCCTGTTCCGGCCTCTTTTTGCCGGATTTTGCAGCGAAAAAACGCGTTGCTGACGCCATGTTGTATGTTAGTAAGGGTAGGTTTTTTTGGGAATATGTGCATACTGTGCGCTTTTTGATGGCCAGAGCGGTCGGCAAACCGCCTGATCGACTCCAACAAAAGATAACTCTATGAGCTCGGAAAACAAGCAGTCCCTAGGCGCAGTCACGCTGGCCGCCATCGGCGTGGTGTATGGCGATATTGGTACCAGCCCGCTTTATACCTTACGTGAATGTCTCTCCGGCCAGTTTGGCTTTGGTGTGGAACGCGAAGCGGTATTTGGCTTTCTTTCCCTGATTTTCTGGCTGCTAATTTTGGTGGTGTCGCTGAAATACATCAGCTACGTGATGCGTGCGGATAACGCCGGTGAAGGTGGGATTCTGACGCTCATGTCACTGGCGGGACGTAATACCGGTGCCAGAGCCACGGCGATTCTGGTGATTATGGGGTTAATTGGTGGCAGCTTCTTCTATGGTGAAGTGGTCATCACCCCGGCTATCTCGGTGATGTCGGCGATTGAAGGCCTGGAAATTGCCGCTCCTTCGCTCGATCCCTGGATTGTTCCGCTGTCGATTACCGTATTAACCCTGCTATTTATCATCCAGAAACACGGTACCGGTATTGTTGGCAAACTGTTTGCCCCGGTGATGCTGCTGTGGTTTATCGTGCTGGCGGTACTCGGTGCGGATAGCATCATCAAAAACCCGGAAGTGTTGCAGGCGCTTAACCCGTCGCATGCGGTGTACTTCTTTGTGCATTACAAAACTGTCTCCTTCTTTGCGCTGGGCGCTGTGGTGCTGTCGATCACCGGTGTGGAGGCGTTGTATGCCGATATGGGGCACTTCGGTAAGTTGCCGATTCGCGTGGCATGGTTCGCGGTGGTGCTGCCGTCGTTGGTGCTAAATTACTTTGGCCAGGGCGCGCTGCTGCTGTCTCATCCTGAAGCCATCAAAAACCCCTTCTTCCTGCTGGCCCCGGACTGGGCGCTCATTCCGCTGTTGATCCTCGCCACGCTGGCGACGGTGATTGCTTCGCAGGCGGTTATTTCCGGCGTGTTCTCGCTGACGCGTCAGGCAGTGCGTCTGGGCTATCTGCCCCCGATGCGTATTATTCATACCTCTGAGATGGAGTCCGGCCAGATCTACGTTCCGGTGATCAACTGGCTGCTCTATTTCGCCGTGCTGATTGTCATCGTCAGCTTTGAACATTCCAGCAATCTGGCGGCAGCGTACGGTATCGCGGTAACGGGCACCATGGTGCTGACCACCATTTTGTCCTGCACCGTGGCGATCAAAAACTGGCACTGGAATAAAATTCTGGTCAGTTTCATTCTGGTTTCGTTGCTGTGTATCGATGTGTCGCTGTTCTCCGCCAACCTGGTGAAAATCTTCTCCGGCGGCTGGCTGCCGCTCTCCCTGGCGCTGGTGATGTTTATCGTCATGACCACCTGGAAAAGCGAGCGTTTCCGCCTGCTGCGCCGTATGCATGAACACGGCAATTCTCTCGAAGCGATGATTGCTTCACTGGAAAAATCACCGCCGGTGCGTGTGCCGGGCACCGCGGTGTATATGTCGCGTGCGTTAAACGTCATCCCGTTTGCCATGCTGCATAACCTCAAGCACAACAAAGTGTTGCATGAACGTGTGGTGCTGCTGACGCTGCGTACCGAAGATGCGCCTTATGTGCATAACGTGCGACGGGTGACGATTGAACAGCTGTCACCGACTTTCTGGCGTGTGGTCGCCAGTTATGGCTGGCGTGAAACGCCGAATGTGGAAGAGATTTTCCACCGCTGCGGGCTGGAAGGCCTGAACTGCCGCATGATGGAAACCTCGTTCTTTATGTCGCATGAGTCGCTGATTATTGGCGACCGACCGTGGTATCTGCGTCTGCGCGGTAAGCTGTTCCTCGCGCTACAACGCAATGCGCTGCGCGCGCCGGATCAGTTTGAAATCCCGCCGAACCGGGTGATTGAACTGGGAACTCAGGTCGAGATCTGACACCCTTTGCGCGTCCGCTTACCAGCTGAGCGTGACGCGCAATCCCCCTGCTTCTCGCTGACTAAATACCACGCGAATACCATGCAGCTGCGCGATATTCTTCACAATGGATAAGCCCAGCCCACTGCCGTTTTGCGTTTGTCCGGGAGGTCGCCAGAAACGTTCCCCCAACCGCGCTAAGTGCGCATCGCTCACGCCCGGACCATTATCGTCAATGGTGAGGGTACGTGCAGCCAGCCTGACCTCTACCAGGCTACCGCCGGGGGTATAACGCAGCGCGTTATCCAGCAAATTACGCACCATCAATGACAACAACAGCTGATGACCGTTCATCACCGGCTCGGCGGCCATGTGTAACTGAAGTTCGATATTTTGCTGTTCTGCCTGCGGATAATGCTCGGCCAGCAAGGTTTGCAGCAATGGAGCCAGGGCGACTGGCTGGAACTCGCTACGCAGATCGTCCGCTTCCACCCGGGACAGCGTAAGCAGCTGATCCACCAGCCGGGTGGCACGCAGGATCCCGGCATCCAGTTGCTGTAGCGCACGGTTGCGCATCGCCTCATCGTCATCCGCCAGCTGGATCACTTCACTCTGCACCCGTAGTGCTGCCAGTGGCGTGCGCAGCTCGTGGGCGGCATCTGAGGTAAAACGGCGTTCACGCTGGACCATCTCAGCCATGCGGTTGAACAGGCCGTTTAACGCCTGAACCAGCGGTTGAACTTCTTTCGGCAGCCGCACAAGCGGCAACGGCGTGGCATCATCGGCGGCACGCTGGTGGAGTGAGCGGGTGAGGCGTTTCAACGGGCGCAATTCAAACCACACCAACCCCAGCAACAATACCAACATAAACGGCAGTGCGAACAACCATGGCATGATGCTGCTCTGGGCCAACGTGCGCGTCATATCATCGCGATAATCCTTCTCCTGACCCACTACCACACGATAGCGTTGATCCGGAGAAGTCAGCCATAGCAGACGCCAGCTGTCATCATCATCCCGCAGACGCCCATCGCGGAAACCGTCGCGCCGGTCATCAAACTGTAAATCGCGACCGTTTTCGCCATCATTCAGCAGGAGTTTGCCATCGTGACTAAAAATAGCGAAGGCCAGCGCGTCGTCATCCTGTTTACCCCGATGCTTACTCAGGAGCGCTTTGTTTTTTGGCAGAGTGGCTTCATGCAGCGTGGCCGGATCGAGTGCCAACAGGCGTTTGGCAAACAGCATTTGCTGGGTATCGAACAGTTCATTAACGGTGTCGCGCGTCTGGTGCCAGGCGCTCAGGCTGGCGCTGCCCCAGCACAGGATGATCAGCACGACAAAGCCGATGGCGAGGCGCAGGAACAGACTCATTCTGCCGCTCCCAGCGTGTAGCCAACACCATGCACGGTGCGGATAAACTGGCTGCCAAGTTTTTTGCGCAGATGGTGGATGTGGACTTCGACCGCATTACTGGAGACATCGTCATCCCAGCTATACAGTTTTTCCTCCAGCTGGCTGCGTGTCAGCACCCGGCCAGGATTGCGCAGAAACAGTTCCAGCAGGGCCAGCTCGCGGCTTTTTAGCATGACCGGATCTCCGTCATACAGCACGCTATGGCTGGCGGGTGACATCACTACCTTGCCGTGGCGTAATTCGGGTTGTAACTGGCCATGCCGACGGCGAATCAGCGCCTGCAAACGTGCCGCCACTTCCGTCAGGGCAAAAGGTTTGCAGAGGTAGTCATCTGCTCCCAGCTGCAATCCCTGCACCCGCTGATCGAGCGCATCCCGTGCGGTCAGGATCAATACCGGGACATCCTGACCCTGCTGACGCCACTGGCGCAGAATATCGAGTCCATCCCGTTCAGGCAGGGACAAATCAAGAATTACCGCATCCCAGGGGGCAGATGCCAGCGCCTGAAATCCCGCATCCCCGGAAACAAACCAGTCCACACTAAAACCGAGTTTGGTCAGGCCGACTTTCAGGCCATCACCAATGATCCCGTCGTCCTCAATCAATAAAATCCGCATGTAAAACCCTCCTTTCCTGCTGGTGTTATACGAAGCAGAGTTACGCATGTACAGGAGAAATGGCGACATTTTGCCTGTTTTTCACCAATTTTAATTAATTGATCAGCCTTAAGATCCTGTTAAGAACCTTATGGTGAAATAGCCCGCGTATCCCGCACATTTCATGGAAAAGAGGTGAATCAAATGAAAAAGCATGCAGCACTTTTCGCGATCGTTGCGCTGGTTGCCACGCCGGTTCTGGCGGCACAGCAGGGTGGATTTGTCGATCCCAATGCGCCAGCCGTACAAAGTCATTCAGGTGGTTTTCAGGCTGGCAACACCAGCGTAGTAACGGTGAAGCAGGCAGAAGAGATGAAGGACGATAGCTGGATCACCGTGCGCGGTTCTCTGGAGAAGCAAATAGGCAAGGAGGATTACTTGTTCCGCGATGAGACCGGCAGCATGAAGGTCGAAATTGATCACAAGCATTGGAATGGGCAAACCATTTCACCGAAGGATCGGGTTGAGCTGACAGGTGAGCTGGATAAAGATTTCAATGCGATTGAGCTGGATGTGAAACAAGTGAAAAAACTGCCGTAAACGCATTCAGGGGCTGCCATGGCAGCCCCTTTTCGTTATTGCACCAGCCAGACGGAGTGCTGCCCCGGTGTGTTGCCCTGCGTCCAGTAGGCCGCTTTATAGGTTTTCCCCTGATAAATGACACTATCGCCGCCGGAATAGGCCATCGATGCTTTCCATTCTGTTATCTGAGATGGATTGGCCAGTTTCCAGGCATCGTTATAACCGGGTCTGAATAGCGTCCAGTATTTCGCGACGTATTTGATCCCTTCATAGGTCACTTTGTCCCCTGCCACATAAGGCGTACCCGCTTGCCATTCCGGAAACTCGGTGCCCGGCTGATCCGGTGTGGTCGGATTTTCCGGTGCAGTGACTGTTATGGTCACGCGTTTAGTGTCTTGTTTGCCATTTTTGCTCACGGTTAATTCATAGATGGCGGTACCGCTGGAATTCGCTGGGAAGAGGGCGCGAACCTTAGCCTGTCCTAATGCGCTTACCCAGCCACCCTTTTCTTCTTCCTGTAGCCAGAAGCTGCCCTTGCCTCCTGTGACTTTCCAACTGTATGAATCGGCATTTTTACTGCCGGAAGCATCCAGCTCGCGGACAATCGATCCATCAGATGAGCTGATGACGCTAAAATCGGCAGGCACCACCGCGACAGGCGCGTTATCGGTGTTGCCACCGGAATTATTATCTCCGTCAAATGTTCCTCCGGCGCTCATAATGACTTCGGTCGGATACGTACCGGTCATGTCATAGGTTGC
Organism: Pantoea cypripedii; assembly: GCF_002095535.1. Lineage (NCBI taxonomy): Bacteria > Pseudomonadati > Pseudomonadota > Gammaproteobacteria > Enterobacterales > Erwiniaceae > Pantoea > Pantoea cypripedii. The sequence goes on along the minus strand of NZ_MLJI01000001.1, from coordinate 4,403,068 downwards.
GCAGGTATTGGGGTTCGAATCGGAGATATAGCTCTGCCATGGGGTGGCGGTATCGGAATACACACCCGAGACGTCATTGTACTTAACAACAAAATTGGTACGTTGCGCGCAGGTGAGTTCTCCGTTCAAAAACCACTCAGCCCAGCCCAACAGGCTTGGTTGCAGATCTGACCAACGAGCAGGTACGGATACGATACCGATGATGGTCTCTTGACCGGTAGTCTGATCGGTGACAGAACCTTGCCAGGTTGTCAGACTTTGCGCGGCATCCTGTCCGGTACGTTTCACGTTGAAGGTATATTTATGGCCAACTTCCCAGTCATAAGGAATATGGCAACTCATACCGGTATCGGGGTCGGTCGAATCTGCGCCGCGCTTACAGGCTTCAACGTTACTTTGGGTGCCTTTGCCGAAAATGCTGAACAGCGCGGTTTTGCCATACTCACCATTTGGCTGGAGACCAAAATAAAAAGCGCCTTCACTCATATACCAGCCCTGATAAGCCCAGTACCAGGGTGGCGCTTCATTTGTCATTTCCTGCACTTCCATGCTTGCCGTCAACGCGCTGAGCATTTTGCTGCTCTGCATGTTGGGATGGGTGCTGAAATGTACGTTCGGTGTGCGGGCTTTATCTCCCTGATCGTTATGCGCTTTTGCCACAGGCACATTGACAGTTAAGAGCGAGAGCGCAATCAAACTTCCGAGTGTTTTCACCTTGAAATTCATCATTGTCCTTAGATAAATCCATCTGTATTTACAGCCAGCGGATGGTTGTTCAGTGTTGGTTTTTGCGTGAAGTGACATATCCGGACACATCAGAAAACATATTGACATGAGGTTAAATAAGGAATTTCTCCTGAAAACCAGGTGAGTTCTTTAGTCGGAGGTAAAAGAACTCAGGTTTTTTCCGCCTAACTCAAATTTTCCCCGGTACAAGCGAAACGTTTCGATGGCGATCACATTTCCGTGATGTCGCCATTGAGTTGCGGTGGACATTTTATACACTCCGGTCAGCGAAACGTTTCGCTGTGGAGTGGAAGAAATGAAGAAAGGTCGCTTGTTAAACGCTGAAATCTCTCATGTGATTGCCCGTCTGGGACACACGGATACGCTGACGATTGCTGATGCGGGGTTACCCATTCCGCTGGGGCCGCAACGTATCGATCTGGCGCTGACGCCAGGTACGCCCGGGTTTTTACAGGTTGTTGAGGTGGTAACTGAAGAGATGCAGGTCGAAAGCGCTCTGATGGCGGAAGAGATTAAGCAACACAATCCGCAGCTCCACAGTGCTCTGCTCGCCGTGCTCGAAGCCTTGCAACAGCACCAGGGAAATACCATTGCCGTTAGTTACATCAGTCATGAACAGTTCAAACAACAGACTCAGCGTAGTCAGGCGGTCATTCGCAGCGGAGAGTGTTCTCCGTATGCGAATGTCATCCTGAGCGCGGGCGTTACCTTCTGAGGTCGTTATGCAACCGTTATTGCAACTCAAAGGGATTGAAAAGTCATTTCCCGGTGTGAAAGCGCTGAAGGGCGCATCGCTGTCGGTCATGCCGGGGCGTGTCATGGCGCTGGTGGGGGAAAACGGTGCCGGTAAATCCACCATGATGAAGGTGTTGACGGGTATCTACAGCATGGATGCGGGATCGCTACAGTGGCTGGGCCAGGAAACCACTTTCTCCGGGCCGAAAGCGTCACAGGAAGCTGGCATCGGCATTATTCACCAGGAACTGAATTTGATCCCGCAACTGACGGTCGCGGAGAACATCTTCCTTGGGCGTGAATTTGTTAACCGTTTTGGCCGCATCGAGTGGAAAAAGATGTATGCCGAAGCGGATACGCTGCTGCAACGCCTCAACCTGCGTTTCAACAGCCATAAGCTGGTGGGTGATTTGTCGATTGGTGACCAGCAGATGGTGGAAATCGCCAAGGTACTCAGTTTTCAGTCGCGGGTGATCATTATGGATGAACCGACTGATGCGCTGACCGATACCGAAACGCTGTCGCTCTTCCGCGTCATTAATGAACTGAAGGCGCAGGGCTGCGGCATTGTCTACATCTCCCACCGTATGAAAGAGATTTTCGAGATTTGCGATGACGTCACGGTGTTCCGTGATGGTCAGTTTATTGCCGAACGTACGGTCAGCGAACTCAGCGAAGATAGCCTGATTGAGATGATGGTGGGTCGTAAGCTGGAAGATCAATATCCACATCTCGGCCAGGCACCCGGCGCGGTACGTTTGCAGGTGGAAAACCTGAGTGGCCCAGGGGTGCATGAAGTCAGCTTTACCCTGCGCAAAGGGGAAATCCTTGGCGTTTCCGGTCTGATGGGTGCAGGCCGTACCGAATTGATGAAGCTGCTGTACGGCGCACTGCCACGCAGCGGCGGCAAGGTGATGCTTGATGGCCGTGAAGTGGTGACGCGCGCACCGCAGGATGGCCTGGCGAATGGCATCGTTTATATCTCCGAAGATCGCAAACGCGATGGCCTGGTGCTGGGCATGTCAGTGAAAGAAAACATGTCGCTGACTGCATTGCGTTATTTCAGCCGTGGCAACGGTAGCCTGAAGCACGCTGAAGAACAGCTGGCGGTAGGCGATTTCATCCGCCTGTTCAACGTTAAAACGCCTTCGATGGAACAGCCGATTGGCCTGCTTTCCGGCGGTAATCAGCAAAAAGTGGCGATTGCCCGTGGGCTGATGACGCGGCCGAATGTGCTGATCCTTGATGAGCCGACGCGTGGTGTTGATGTTGGCGCAAAAAAAGAAATCTATCAGTTAATCAACCAGTTTAAAGCCGATGGGCTGAGCATCATCCTGGTGTCGTCCGAAATGCCGGAAGTGCTGGGCATGAGCGACCGCATTCTGGTGATGCATGAAGGCCACCTGAGTGGCGAATTTACCCGTGAGCAGGCTACCCAGGAATCCCTGATGGCGGCGGCAGTCGGTAAGCAACACAGCGAGGAGTTAGTTGTATGAGTACCCAAACCTTACCCGCCAGCCGTCGCTGGTTCAGCAAAGCCTGGTTGCTGGAGCAGAAATCGCTGATCGCGCTGATTGTGCTGATTGCCGTGGTTGCCAGCCTCAGCCCGAATTTCTTTACCGTTGCCAACCTGTTCAACATTCTGCAGCAGACCTCGGTGAACGCCATCATGGCGGTCGGGATGACGCTGGTGATCCTGACGTCCGGTATTGATCTTTCGGTTGGCTCGCTGCTGGCGCTGACCGGTGCGGTAGCCGCCTCGATCGTCGGCCACGAAGTGAATGCGCTGGTGGCCGTGGCTGCGGCGCTGGCGCTTGGCGCGGTGATCGGCGGGGTTACCGGCACAATCGTGGCACGCGGCAAAGTGCAGGCGTTTATCGCCACGCTGGTGATGATGTTGCTGTTGCGCGGCGTCACCATGGTTTACACCGATGGCAGCCCGATCAATACCGGCTTTAGTGACAACGCCGATTTGTTTGGCTGGTTCGGTATTGGTCGCCCGCTGGGTATTCCGACGCCAGTATGGCTGATGGCGGTGGTATTCGGGCTTGCCTGGTACATGCTGCACCACACACGCCTGGGTCGTTATATCTATGCGCTGGGCGGCAACGAAGCGGCAACGCGTTTGTCCGGGATTAACGTTAACCGCGTCAAAATCATCGTTTATTTACTGTGCGGCATGTTGGCTGCGCTGGCAGGCACCATCGAGGTGGCACGCCTGTCATCAGCCCAGCCAACAGCGGGTACCGGTTATGAACTGGATGCGATCGCTGCTGTGGTGTTGGGCGGAACCAGCCTGGCGGGTGGTAAAGGTCGCATTATGGGGACGCTGATCGGGGCACTGATTCTCGGCTTCCTCAACAATGGACTCAATCTGTTGGGTGTCTCCTCTTACTACCAAATGATTGTTAAAGCAGTCGTCATTCTGCTGGCAGTGCTGGTGGATAACAAAAGCAGTAAATAACTCTGACCTTCACACAGGATTCATTAATGAAAAAGTTAACCGCATTGGCCGTCATTCTTGGCGCCACTCTCAGTGCCAGCGCGATGGCGAAGGATACTATCGCTCTGGTGGTTTCAACGCTGAACAACCCATTCTTTGTTGCGCTGAAAGATGGCGCACAGAAAGAAGCTGACAAACTGGGTTATAACCTGGTGGTGCTGGATTCGCAGAACAACCCGGCGAAAGAGCTGGCGAACGTGCAGGACCTCACGGTACGTGGCACTAAGCTGCTGCTGATCAACCCAACCGATTCTGACGCCGTGGGCAATGCCGTGAAGATGGCCAACCAGGCAAACATTCCGGTTATCACCCTTGACCGCGTAGCGGCTCAGGGCACCGTGGTCAGCCACGTGGCGTCTGATAACCGCTTTGGCGGCAAGATGGCCGGTGACTTTATTGCGAAGAAAGTCGGTGACGGCGCGAAAATCATCGAATTGCAGGGCATTGCCGGTACTTCAGCAGCCCGCGAGCGTGGCGATGGTTTTAAACAGGCTGCCGAGGCGCACAAATTCAATATTCTTGCCAGCCAGCCGGCTGATTTTGACCGTACTAAAGGCCTGAACGTGATGCAGAACCTGCTGCAGGCGCATCCGGATGTGCAGGCGGTGTTCGCGCAGAACGACGAAATGGCACTGGGCGCACTGCGTGCATTGCAGACCGCCGGTAAAACCGACGTGGTGGTGGTGGGCTTTGACGGCACCGCAGACGGTGTGAAAGCCGTTGAAGCGGGCAAACTGACTGCCACTGTCGCACAGATGCCTGATAAGATTGGTATCATCGGCGTAGATACTGCGGATAAAGTACTGAAAGGTGAAAAAGTGCAGTCGATCAATCCGGTCGATCTGAAACTGGTTACCAAATAACACGCGAAGAAAAGCAGGGCAACGCGCCACCGTTGGGTGGCGCATTCTTGATGGATCACTCCCTATGAGCAAAAGCGCAAAACTGGCCGTACTCGGCAGCATCAATGCCGATCACATCCTCAATCTCGCCCACTTCCCACGTCCGGGCGAAACGGTGATCGGGAAACAGTATCAGGTTGCCTTTGGCGGTAAAGGGGCTAATCAGGCGGTAGCGGCCGGACGAGCCGGTGCCGATATCGCCTTTATTGCCTGCGTTGGTGCAGATGACATTGGCGAACGCATTCGTCAGCAGCTGCAGCAGGACCGTATCGATACCGCTCCGGTAGAAACCGTGGCGGAAGAAGCCACCGGTGTGGCAATGATCTTCGTAAATGGCGAAGGTGAAAATAATATCGGCATTTATTCTGGTGCCAACGCGGCATTAACGCCGGCCTGCGTGGCGCGTCATCAACAGGTTATCGCAGACGCGGATGCCCTGTTGATGCAACTGGAATCCCCACTGGAAAGCGTGCTGGCGGCAGCGAAAATTGCCAAAGCACAGCAGACGCAGGTGATCCTCAATCCGGCTCCGGCGACGCAACTTTCCGATGAACTGCTGGCGTTGATCGATATCATCACGCCAAATGAAACCGAAGCCGAGATTCTGACGGGCATCGCGGTAAAAAGTGATGAAGATGCTGCACGTGCCGCCGCAGCGTTGCATGCCAAAGGTATTCAAACCGTGTTGATTACGCTGGGACGCCGCGGTGTCTGGCTGAGTGAGCAGGGCGATGGTGTGCGCATTCCGGGCTTCAGCGTACAGGCCGTGGATACCATCGCCGCTGGCGATACCTTCAACGGTGCGTTTATTACTGCCCGTCTTGAAGGCGTAGCCATGCATGATGCGGTGCGTTTTGCCCATGCGGCAGCGGCGATAGCCGTTACCCGTCCTGGTGCGCAGCCCTCGGTACCCTGGCGTACTGAGATTGATGCCTTCCTGCAACAACAGGGATAAGCGCTTGGCTACCATGAAAGATGTCGCCCGCCTGGCGGGCGTCTCAACCTCCACCGTTTCGCATGTCATTAATAACAATCGCTTTGTCAGCGAGCAGGTACGCGAAAAGGTGGAGCAGGCCATTCGTACCCTGAATTACGCTCCCTCCGCATTGGCGCGCAGCCTCAAAATCAATCAGACACGCACCATTGGTATGTTATTGACGGCCAGCAGCAACCCCTTCTATTCGGAAGTGGTACGTGGTGTGGAGAATAGCTGCTATGAACGGGGCTACAGTCTGATTCTGTGTAATACCGAAGGGGATGAGGAGCGCATGAATCGCAGCCTGGAAACGCTGTTGCAGAAGCGCGTTGATGGCTTGCTGATCATGTGTACCGAAACTCACCTGCCATCGGCAGATATCCTGAATCGTTATCCGTCGATTCCTATGGTGATGATGGACTGGGCACCGTTTGAAGGACGTGGTGACATTATTCAGGATAACGCGCTGTTAGGCGGTGAACTGGCGACGCAGCATCTGATCGATCGTGGCTATCGCCGTATTGCCTGCATTGCCGGTCCGCAGGATAAAACACCCGCGCGGCTGCGTCTGGATGGCTTCCATAAAGCCATGTCCGGCAGCGGATTGCCGGTATTGCCAGGGTACGTGGTGGACAGTGATTTTGAGTTTCAGGGCGGTTTTAATGCCATGAACCAGCTGCTGACCCTGGACCCCCTGCCGGAGGCGGTATTTACCAGCAACGATGCGATGGCGGTCGGCGTTTATCACGCATTGTTTCAGGCCGGGTTGCGTGTGCCACAGGATATCGCCGTGATGGGATACGATAACATTGAACTCTCGCGTTATCTGACGCCGCCGCTGAGTACCATCCATCAACCGAAAGATGAGTTGGGTGAACTGGCGATTGATACGCTGATTCATCGCATGAGCGATCCCGACGCCAGTCAGCAAACGCTGGTCCTGACGCCGGAGCTGGTGGAGCGAGGTTCGGTTTAGGCGCCTTTCTTCTTTTTATCACGGTTGGTGATTAAATGACGGCCATCGCCATTACGCAGCAGCATAAAGGTGAAGGCGGCCAGCACGGTGATCACCCCCATGGTAAGAAAGGTGGCATGAAAATGCTGCACCGTGGTGCCACCAAATTCCTGATAAAAGCGCAGCACCGCTGCACTTACCGCGACACCAAAGCTGATCGACAACTGCTGCGTAACGGCCAGCACGCTATTACCGCCACTGGCATTCTCATCATTCAAATCGGCCAGAGTGATGGTGTTCATGGCGGTGAACTGTGTCGACATTGCCATCCCCAGCACGAATAACGCCAGCAGCAGCATGGCCACACTTCCGCCCGGTGATTGCAGTGAGAAGCTGGCAATCAGAATTCCGATAATCACTGAAATGCCGACCAGCGTGTGGCGATAACCAAAGCGTCGCAGCACCTGGGTGACGGTGGATTTCGCCAGCAATGAGCCGATAGCGGTCGGCCCCATCATGCAACCGGCAATAATCGCTGGATAACCAAATCCAACCTGCAACATCAGTGGCATCAGGAACGGAATACAACCGGTACCCAGACGCGAAGCGATATTGCCGATGATGCCGATGGAAAACGTGCGGGTTTTAAACATCGGCAGGCTGATCAGCGGTGCCGGATGGTGACGCGCATGAACAATATATAGAAGAAGCAACAACACACCGGCAAACAACACGGCGGTTGCCTGCCACGGTGACACAATGCGTTCGCCAAACAGTTCGATACCAATGGAGATCAGTACCAGGCCTACACCGAACAACACAAAACCGCCAAAGTCGAAGCGGCGTTTCGGTGTGGTGAAATCCGGCATGTATTTCCGGGCATAAAAGATGCCGAGCAGACCGATGGGAATGTTAATCAGGAAGATCCAATGCCAGCTGGCATAGGTAACCAGTAATCCGCCCAGCATGGGTCCGAGAATCGGCCCGACCAGGCCGGGCATGGTAACAAAGTTGAGGACAGGCAACAGTTCACTGCGTGGATAGGCGCGTAACAGCGCCAGTCGTGCGACCGGCATCATCATCGCCCCACCAATCCCCTGAACCACTCGCGAAAATACCAGCATGCCCAGGCTGCCTGATAACGCGCAGGCCAGTGAACCCAAGGTGAATAATGCAACCGCCAGAATAAAGATTTTGCGCGTGCCGAAGCGATCGGCCAACCAGCCACTGACGGGAATAAGCATTGCGACAGTTAATGTGTAGCTAATGACAGCGGATTGCATGGCAAGTGGGGAACGTTCAAGACTGGTTGCGATGGCAGGAAGCGCGGTGTTGAGGATGGTGGCATCAAGCGATTGCATGAAAAATGCCATAGCGGCGATCCAGGGCAACCCGGCCATACTGCGCGCGGAGCGAATCATTTAAAGTCCTTCTTTAATAAAATTCTGTCTGCAGCAGGGGAAAACTGCGATTGGAGAAACAGGATAGCACCGACGTTTAGGAGCATTACGATGATTTGTGCCGCGCGCGGGGCTGTTTTGGGTGTTTCTTCATCGCAAAATGTCTTCTTTTTACCCGTTCGACTAAAAAAGTAGCGCTCAGTCAATTTTTTGCAATAAACGCTTGTCAGTCAGAATTATCTCCCTATAATGCGCCTCCACTGACACGGCAAAGCGGCAACGCAGACGGTCAGCGAGGGACGAAGTGATTCATCCCGCCGGAGAAAATCGCTGAAAAAAGTGATTGACTCTGAAGGAGGAAAGCGTAATATACGCCACCTCGCGACAGACGGTTAACCCGCTGCTCGCACTGCTCTTTAACAATTTATCAGACAATCTGTGTGGGCACTCGCAGGATTGATATCAAAAGTCTACGGACTTAAAAAATATCAAGTCTCAAGAGTGAACACGTAATTCATTACGAAGTTTAATTCTTTGAGCATCAAACTTAAATTGAAGAGTTTGATCATGGCTCAGATTGAACGCTGGCGGCAGGCCTAACACATGCAAGTCGAACGGTAGCACAGAGGAGCTTGCTCCTTGGGTGACGAGTGGCGGACGGGTGAGTAATGTCTGGGGATCTGCCCGATGGAGGGGGATAACTACTGGAAACGGTAGCTAATACCGCATAACGTCGCAAGACCAAAGTGGGGGACCTTCGGGCCTCACACCATCGGATGAACCCAGATGGGATTAGCTAGTAGGTGGGGTAACGGCTCACCTAGGCGACGATCCCTAGCTGGTCTGAGAGGATGACCAGCCACACTGGAACTGAGACACGGTCCAGACTCCTACGGGAGGCAGCAGTGGGGAATATTGCACAATGGGCGCAAGCCTGATGCAGCCATGCCGCGTGTATGAAGAAGGCCTTCGGGTTGTAAAGTACTTTCTAGCGGGAGGAAGGGTTGAGGTTAATACGCGTCAACCATTGACGCTACCGCACGAAGAAGCACCGGCGTAACTCCGTGCCAGCAGCTAGCTAGCTAGGGGGTTGCKYCTAGTACGAGAGGACCGGAGTGAACGCACCACTGGTGTTCGGGTTGTCATGCCAATGGCATTGCCCGGTAGCTAAGTGCGGAAAAGATAAGTGCTGAAAGCATCTAAGCACGAAACTTGCCCCGAGATGAGTTCTCCCTGACCCCTTGAGGGTCCTGAAGGGACGTTGAAGACGACGACGTTGATAGGCCGGATGTGTAAGTGCAGCGATGCATTGAGCTAACCGGTACTAATGACCCGTGAGGCTTAACCTTACAACGCCAGAGGCGTTTTGGTTGTGAGAGACCAAGAGAAGAATTTTCAGCATTGTTTACCGGATTTAGTTGTGTCCTGCGGAGTCAAGTCCGAAGGATTTTGCGCTGAAGCAAGGCGGCAAAAGAGACGGAAGGAAGGAGCATACATGAGTATGTGACTGACTTACGCGAATGCAGCCAACGCAGCAGCAGTGCAAAAGACACAGGACAGAGCACAAAGAATTTGCCTGGCGGCTGTAGCGCGGTGGTCCCACCTGACCCCATGCCGAACTCAGAAGTGAAACGCCGTAGCGCCGATGGTAGTGTGGGGTCTCCCCATGCGAGAGTAGGGAACTGCCAGGCATCAATCAAGTGAAGAAGCCCTGAACGAAAGTTCAGGGCTTTTTTACGTCTGTGAATCAGAAGAAATTCATGTACTACTCTGCGAAGCAAGCCACTGAACAATGAATTCAGCAATCTGTTCAGGCTGATTAATATCCAGGGATGCTATCGGAAGTTCCAGATCAGCATCACTTGCCACTGCGATGACATGCTTATCAAGTAAATCCGCCACTTCGCCTTTAACACCTGCCCGCCAGAGTACGATCTTTGCAATTGGCTCATCTTTAAAACCCTCAACCAGCACCAAATCCAGCATCGATTTATCCATATGTGATGCCAGTTGTTCCAGGTTTAACGGTTCATCAGGTGTCTCGCACATCAAAGCCCAGCGTTGATTGCTGGCAACGATCACCTGATCGGCTCCCGCTTTTCGCAGCAGATAACTATCTTTTCCCGGCTTATCGATATCCATATGATGATGTGTGTGCTTAATCAGGCCTGGACGAATCCCCTGAGCTTTCAGTAAGGGAATGACCTTCTCTAACAACGTGGTTTTACCTGTTCCGCTCCAGGCGGCGATCGCCAGCAAAGGTACTGTCATGATGACATTTCCTCATCCCGCAGATCGTCAGGTGTATTGATATTACGAAACGCTGATTCAGGATCTGCAAAGGCCACGGCATGTCCGCCATTTTCCTGCAAGAACCGCATCAGACGGCGTTCTCCGCTTAACAGGCTGGCTTCGAGATTATCCGCTAAACAACGATTCACCAAAGCCAGCGCTGGATGATCGCGCAGAGAGGATTTTACCCACACCGCTGACGCATCAGCTTTTTGTTGCCATAGACGCGCGACAAAATCGTCAGGGATCCATGGCGTGTCACAGGCACAGAACGCTACCCATTCGGTTTTGCTGTGGCGTAAGCCGCTTAGCATACCTGCCAGTGGGCCGGGATAATCCGCCAGTGAATCGGTAACAATCTGAGAACCGCTTGCCTGATAACGATCAATGTTACGATTGGCACTTATCAACACAATATTGACCTGCGGCCGAAAACGGCGCAGAACGTGTTGATAAAGGGGCTCACCCCGAAGCAGCATCAATCCTTTATCCTCACCACCCATACGGCGTCCCTGGCCGCCAGCCAGAATTACGCCGGTTAATGCTGTCATTTTCGTCTCCTTACTCATAGTGGACGATACTTACAGGTCGGCAGCCCAACACCTGCATAAAGGAATGAATGATGAAATACCACCGTCTCAACGAACTGCTCGAACTCCTGCAACCGGCATGGCAGAAGGAGTCTGATCTTAACCTGTTGGCATTTTTACAAAAACTGGCACAGGAATCAGGTTTCAGTGGCCCATTAAGTGAATTAACTGACGACATATTGATTTACCATCTCAAAATGCGTGATGCAGGCAGTGATGCTGAGATTCCCGGGCTGAAAAAGGATTATGAAGTGGACTTCAAAACCGCGCTATTACGCGCACGCGGTGTGATTAGGGATGATGAGTAGTGCTATCCTTGCGCATTAAAGCAAAGGTAACACACAGGCCAAATGATGAGCGAAGCAGCCTTTAATTTCCAGACACTGAATCCCGATGTCATCCTTGATGCACTTTGGGAGACAGGTCTGCGCGTCGAATCTGGCTTAACCGCCCTTAATAGTTACGAAAACCGCGTCTATCAATTCAGTGATGATGAAAAGCGTCGCTATGTGGTGAAGTTTTACCGCCCACAGCGTTGGAGCGCTGGCCAGATTTTGGAGGAACACCAGTTTACCCATGATCTACTGGCCGATGAAGTCCCTGTTGCAGCCCCTCTGGAGCTACAGGGAAGCACGCTGAACAGCCATGCAGGATTTATGTTTGCCGTGTTTCCGAGTCTGGGTGGTCGGCAGTATGAAACCGATAATGAAGAACAGATGGAGTGGGTTGGCCGTTTTCTGGGGCGAATCCATCAAACAGGCCGTCAGCAGCATTTTGAGCAACGGCCGACTATTGGCCTGGATGAATATATTGTGCAGCCGCGTCAGCAGCTGGAACAAAGCATGCTGGTACCGAATGCATGTAAAGCTCCGTTGCTGGCGGCTGTAGATAAGCTGTATCACACGCTGCAGCAGCGATGGAATACGCAATGGCAGCCACTGCGTTTACACGGTGACTGCCATCCAGGCAATATTCTGTGGCGTGATGGACCGATGTTTGTCGATCTTGATGATGCGCGTACCGGACCTGCAATCCAGGACCTGTGGATGTTAGTGAATGGTGATCTTCAGGAACAACGCATTCAGTGGGATATTTTGCTGGAGGCTTACAATGAATTCAGTGACTTCGATTTACATGAATTGTCACTGATTGAGCCTTTACGCGCGATGCGCATGGTTTATTATTTAGCCTGGGTCGTGCGTCGCTGGCAGGATCCTGCTTTTCCACGAGCCTTTCCGTGGATGACCGATGAGGATTTTTGGCATCGGCAAATTGTACTTTTTACCGAGCAGGAGAAGCTGTTAAACGAACCGCCGTTGCAGCTTAGCCCGCAATATTAATGAAGCAGTCAGGAGAATTTTTCACGATGAAAAAGATTTGGTTCGCGCTGGTAGGTTTAATGCTGGCATTTAGCGCCTCAGCGGCACAATTTACCGACGGCAAACAGTATGTCACGCTGCCGAAACCTGTCGCCGGTGAACCGCAGGTAATGGAGTTCTTCTCCTTCTTTTGCCCGCACTGCTACCAGTTTGAACGTGTTTACCACGTTAGCGATGCGGTGAAAAAGAATCTGCCTGCTAATACTAAAGTGACCAAATATCACGTTGATTTCCTTGGTGGTGATTTCGGTCCGGTGGTGACGCACGCATGGGCGGTGGCGATGGCGCTGGGTGTTGAAGACAAAGTTTCAGCTCCAATTTTCGATGGTATTCAGAAAACGCAGACCGTGACCGATGCGGCCAGCCTGAAAGATACTTTTATCAAAGCGGCAGGAATTTCTTCTGAAGATTACGATGCGGCGTGGAACAGCTTTGCAGTAAAAGCGCTGGTTGCTCAGCAGGAGAAAGCGGCATCTGATGTAAATCTGCAGGGTGTGCCAGCGATGTTTATTAATGGCAAATATATGGTCAACAACGGCGGTCTCGACACCAGTTCGATGGATAACTTTGTTGCCGATTATGCCAACGTAGTAAAATTCCTGGTGGAAAAAAACTAATTTAGCTACCAACCCAACGCCGGCTCAGTCGGCGTTTTTTCATTATCGGCCCCTCCTTTATATCCCTACCTACTGTTAACCTTGTGGTTAATATCCACATCGATGATCATCTTTTTAAAAAGAAGTCTCGCATCACAGAAAGTCAATAACCTATTGAAAAGTTTATTTTTTTATAAGGGAAACGATTGCGAATAACGGAAATAACAATACGTTATGAAATTTACGCACAAAGTTATCCACAATATGATCCTTGCGATCCCTGCTGCGTTTTGAGTAAAAAACACCACTTCGGCTGGTGCAAATTCAACATTCGCCTCAGGTTATGGCATCCTTATACACCTCTTAATCGCAACGAAGAAAAATCAAACTTATGGCGCACATTGCAGAAAATCCCCTGATTCTGGTAGACGGATCATCCTATCTCTACCGTGCATATCATGCCTTTCCGCCGCTGACCAATAGCGCAGGTGAGCCAACTGGCGCCATGTACGGTGTGCTCAACATGTTGAAAAGCCTGTTGATGCAGTATCAACCCAGTCACGTTGCCGTGGTCTTCGATGCGAAAGGAAAAACATTCCGCGATGAGTTATTCGAGAACTACAAATCTCATCGTCCTCCTATGCCTGATGACCTGCGTGCGCAAATTGAGCCATTACATGAAATGGTAAAGGCGATGGGATTACCGCTGCTGGCGGTTTCTGGCGTGGAAGCCGATGACGTCATTGGCACGCTGGCACAGGAAGCTGAAAAGCAGGGGCGCGCTGTATTGATCAGTACCGGCGACAAAGATATGGCCCAGCTGGTTACGCCGGGTATCACCCTGATTAACACCATGACCAATACGGTCCTGGGACCAGAAGAAGTTGAACAGAAATACGGTGTACCACCTTCCCTGATTATCGACTTCCTTGCCATGATGGGCGATAGCTCGGATAACATTCCCGGCGTACCGGGGGTGGGGGAAAAGACGGCGCAGGCGCTGTTGCAGGGGTTGGGAGGTATGCAAACCATCTATGACAACCTGGAAAAAGTGGCCGATCTGTCATTCCGCGGAGCCAAAACCATGGCGACCAAGCTGGAACAGAACCGCGATGTCGCATTTCTTTCCTATCAACTGGCAACCATCAAAACTGACGTTGAACTGGAACTGACCTGTGAACAGCTGACGGTAAATGAGCCGGATGTCTCGGTACTGCAAACGCTGTTTGGTCGTTACGAATTTAAACGCTGGCTGGTTGATCTGCAGGAAGGGAAATGGCTACAGGGTAAGAAGAACAACGCACAGGCTCAGCAGGGATTACCGGATGAACCGGTGGCTAAAGCTGAGACCGTGAGTGTCTTGTCGTCTGATGGCTATGTCACCATCCTTGATGAAGGCACCTTTGCCAGCTGGCTGGAAAAGCTGAAAAAAAGCGACGTTTTTGCTTTTGATCTGGAAACGGATTCACTGGATACCCTGAGCGCCAACATTGTGGGCCTCGCTTTTGCCGTGGCCCCGGGTGAAGCCGCTTATCTGCCGGTGGCGCATGATTATCTCGATGCACCTGATCAACTGGATCGCGCAACGGTGCTGGCACAATTAAAACCGTTGCTGGAAGACAGTAAGGCGCTTAAGGTCGGGCAAAATCTTAAATACGATCGTGGCGTACTGAAGAACTACGATATCGAACTGAACGGGATTAAATACGACACCATGCTGGAGTCGTATTGCCTGAACAGTGTTGCCGGTAAGCATGATATGGATAGCCTGGCAGCACGCTGGTTAAACCATAAAACCGTGACCTTTGAAGAAATCGCCGGGAAGGGTAAAAACCAGCTGACATTTAACCAGGTCGCGATTGAGCAGGCGGGGCATTATGCTGCGGAAGATGCGGATGTGACCCTGCAGTTACACCTGAACATGTGGCCTGAGCTGGAGAAAGAAGCCGGTCCGAAAAAAATCTTCGAAGAGATTGAGATGCCGCTGCTGAAGGTCATCTCTCGGGTAGAACGTAACGGCGTGCTCATCGATCAAAATATCCTGGCGAAACATTCCCAGGAATTGACTACGCGTCTGGCGGAACTGGAGCTGCAAGCGCACGAGCTGGCGGGTGAGCCATTTAACCTTTCTTCTACTAAGCAGCTGCAAACCATTCTGTTTGAAAAACAGGGGATTAAACCCACTAAAAAAACCCCAGGCGGAGCGCCATCGACCAGTGAAGAGGTGCTGGCAGAGCTGGCGCTGGACTACCCACTGCCAAAAGTGATTCTGGAACATCGTGGTTTGTCGAAGCTGAAATCGACGTATACCGACAAGCTACCGCTGATGATCAACCCTGTCACTGGTCGCGTGCATACCTCGTATCATCAGGCGGTAACGGCGACGGGTCGCCTGTCTTCCACCGATCCTAACCTGCAAAATATCCCGGTGCGCAATGATGAAGGGCGTCGTATCCGTCAGGCATTTATTGCCGGGCCGGACAAACGCATTGTCGCTGCCGACTATTCACAGATTGAACTGCGTATTATGGCGCATCTGTCACAGGATAAAGGGTTGCTGGATGCCTTCGCTCAGGGAGAGGACATTCACCGTGCAACGGCATCAGAAGTATTTGGCGTGGCGCTGGGCAAGGTATCTGGTGAGCAGCGTCGCAGCGCCAAGGCGATCAACTTTGGCTTAATTTACGGGATGAGCGCGTTTGGCCTGTCACGTCAGTTGAATATCGGCGCGGGTGAAGCGAAAAAGTATATGGATCTCTACTTTGAACGTTATCCGGGCGTGTTGCGTTACATGGAAGAGACGCGTGAGCAGGCGGCAGAAAAAGGCTACGTCGAGACTCTGGATGGCCGACGCTTATGGCTGCCGGATATCAAATCCGGTAATGCTATCCGTCGTAAAGCTGCGGAACGTGCGGCCATCAACGCACCCATGCAGGGGACAGCTGCAGACATCATTAAGCGTGCAATGATCGCCGTGGATGGCTGGTTATTACAGCAAAACGGTGATGCGGTAAAAATGATCATGCAGGTACACGATGAACTCGTCTTTGAGATCCATCAGGATGCAGTGGATGCTGCCTGCGAAAAAATACGTCAGTTGATGGAAGGCAGTATGAAGCTGGCTGTACCGCTCCAGGTTGAGGTAGGGATTGGCGATAACTGGGACCAGGCACACTAAGTTTTACCTCGTAAGCGGTGAAAAGCCGCTTACGACAATGTCATAAGAAAAAAGTTTACTTAATCGGTTCAGCAACATGCAAAAGCGGCCTGTAAAATGCGCGTTTTGTAACTCACTAACGTCTAAGCATTTTTTTGGTAATTAAACTACAGTGGGTACGCAATTTTGTGACGAACCTGGTAAAAATGATGTCGATTCCTGAAACTAAACAACAAAAAACCCTTTGTTGGTCAGGAAAAATCAGGTAAAGTTTCTCGCGTAGGGTACAGAGGTAAGATGTTCTATCTTTCAGACCTTTTACTTCACGTAATCGGATTTGGCTGAATATTAGCCGCCCCAGTCATTTATGACTGGGGCGTTTTTTATTGGGCTTTATCTGAAAAAGCGGGTGATTAACCCGCAGGCATGTTATGCCGTGATGTCGTCGCCTTCACCTTCTTGTGCAGGTTCCAGTTCGTTAAACCAGCTGTCCAGCTTATCGCGAAGTTTATCGACGCCCAGTTTCTTCAGCGAAGAGAACATCTCCACCTGCACATCGCCCTGAAAGGCCAGTGATGCTTCACGCACCATATTCAACTGTGCTTTACGCGCGCCAGAAGCCAATTTGTCGGCTTTGGTCAGCAGTAGCATAACCGGGATCTCGCTCTGGACCGCCCATTCCACCATTTGCTGGTCGAGATCTTTTAACGGATGGCGGATATCCATCAGTATCACCAATCCCTTCAGCGCCTGGCGTTTTTGCAAATATTCACCCAATGCACGCTGCCATTTACGCTTCATCTCTTCCGGTACTTCGGCGTAACCGTAGCCCGGTAAGTCCACCAGACGTTTGCCCTCCGTCACCTCAAACAGGTTGATGAGCTGGGTGCGCCCCGGCGTTTTACTGGTACGGGCCAGGCTTTTCTGATTGGTGAGGGTATTCAGCGCACTGGATTTGCCTGCATTCGAGCGACCAGCAAAAGCCACTTCAATGCCGCTATCTGCGGGTAAGTGGCGAATATCCGGGGCACTGAGGATGAAATGGGTGACGTGATAATTCAAAGCAGACAAAGTAAAACTCCGGCAAAGTGATTCAGGCAATTGGGCAGAGTATACCTGTTATGGCGCAAAAGTGCCCGATGGCGTCTTAACGCGCCATTTTGTAAGAGATGTGTGATTAGTGCTGCCAGCTATTACCGTTTATCCTTTCCAGGGACTGATTTTTTCATTTTTAAATTCAATGAATTACTGATATCTCTACCATTTCCTTTATAAATTAAAGAAGAGTCTTACTTGTTCATTTTACCGAGTAGTCTACATTTGGTGTCAGTGCAAGGCTGCACCCATCAGGATGATGTGCTCAGGAGTGTCGGGGGTGACGAGGAGCAGGCAGGAAGCGATTCAGGGAGAAATCGGAAAAGGACAGGGAGTTTCGCAGGAGCGATTTGGCGAGGGAGCAACCGGGACGTTGTGAGCCATAATGGATTTATTTCGTGTTTCCTTCATATGAAGGTGTGAAATAAGGCGACAGCATAGGCTGTCGCCTTTTTTCTTTGTCTGCTTTCTGCTAGATTTCGCCGCAATTCTATACCTTAAATCATTCGGGCGGTGGGAAGGCGAAAAGCGCACTCACCACACCAGCCCGTAATATGGCGGGTATATACTGATTAAAAATTGCCGAGACCCAACACCATGAAGCAACCTGCACAACCAACACGCGGCAAACCCGCCGCTAAAGCGAAACGTAAATCGCGTGAAGATTTGAATACCGAAGCACGCGACCGCAAACGTGATAAAAAGCATCGCGGTCATGCTGCTGGCAGCCGTGGAAATCCGGAAAAACAGACCACGGGTAGTGGTCAGGCGAAAAAATCTCAGGATCCGCGTCTTGGCAGTAAGAAGCCGGTAGCCTTAGTGGCCGATGGGCAAACATCTGTTGTGAAAAAGCCAGCACCTAAGCCGAAAGCGGAAAAAGTCCGTCTTACCCCGCAGGAAGAGCTGGCGAAGCTGGAAAATGATGAGCGTCTCGACACACTGCTGGATCGTCTGGAAAATGGCGAGACCCTGAGTGGTGAAGAGCAGGCCTGGCTGGACGAAACCCTGGACCGCATTGATGAGCTGATGGAGACGCTTGGCATCGCACTTGATGATGATGCGGACGATGATGAGCAGGCAGAAGAAGATATGATGCGCCTGCTGAAGGGCAAATAAGCTCCATTTTGATCGGCATGCGTTTTCACGCATGCCACGCAAAACAGGTATTCACCGATGTTTTGGCCTGGATCAATTTTAGCGCTGCTGCTGGCATGTTATCTAATCAGCTTATTGTTTAAACTACGCCGCCTGTCGCGTCTGAAGTCGCGTTTACATCGGGTTTCTGTGCGTCACCCTGTTCACTCTTCTGCTTCGCGGCCCGCCTTCAGACGACGTCACCGTAAGGAGTGAGCATGTCATCGCAGCAGATTGAGTGGGATCAGCGGCTGATTGAAAAGTACAATTACGCCGGTCCGCGCTATACCTCCTATCCTACCGCGCTGGAATTTAGTGAAAATTTTGGCGAAGCCGATTTTCAGCAGGCGGTGACGCGCTATCCCGATCGTCCGCTCTCACTGTATGTTCATATCCCGTTTTGTCATCGTCTGTGCTACTTCTGTGGCTGCAATAAAATCGTGACGCGTCAGCTGCACAAAGCCGATCGCTACCTTGACGTGCTGGAGCAGGAAATTAAACAGCGTGCGCCGCTGTTTACGGGCCGTAGCGTCACCCAGCTGCACTGGGGCGGTGGTACGCCGACCTTCCTTAATCAGCAGCAGGTGAGTCGGCTGGTGGGCTTGTTACGCAGCCATTTTACGTTGGCTGATGACGTGGAGATGTCGATCGAGGTCGATCCGCGAGAAATTGAGCTGGAGATGATCGATCATCTGCGCTCGCTGGGTTTCAATCGTCTCAGCATGGGCGTACAGGATTTCAATAAAGCGGTACAGGAAAAGGTCAATCGCGTGCAGGATGAGGCGATGATCTTCGCGTTGGTACAACGTGCGCGTGACCAGGGTTTTCGCTCGGTCAGCATCGATCTGATCTACGGTTTGCCGCTGCAAACGCCAGAGAGCTTTGCCTTTACTCTGCAACGTGTCATTGCCCTCAACCCCGACCGTCTTAGCGTGTTTAATTATGCGCATCTGCCCGCGCTGTTCGCGGCACAACGCAAAATCAAAGAAGATGAACTACCCAGCGCAGCGCAAAAACTGGAAATTTTACAGCAGACCATCGCGACCCTGACTGGCGTAGGTTATCAGTTTATCGGTATGGACCACTTTGCGCGTCCCGATGACGAACTGGCGGTGGCCCAGCGAGCAGGCGAGTTGCACCGCAATTTTCAGGGCTATACCACCCAGGGTGACACGGATTTGCTGGGGCTGGGTGTGTCGGCGATTAGCATGCTGGGTGACAGCTACGCGCAGAATCATAAAGATCTCAATACCTGGTACGCCAGCGTTGAGGAACAGGGCAATGCGTTGTGGCGCGGTCTGACCCTGAGTGAAGATGATTGCCTGCGTCGCGATGTGATCAAGGCACTGATTTGCAACTTCGCACTCGACTTCGCAGCTATCGAGGCACAATGGCCAATCGTATTTAAGCGCTATTTTGCGGAGGATTTGGGCTTACTGGCACCGCTGGTGGCAGACGGCTTGCTGGAGCAGCATGAGGGCGGTTTACGGGTTACCGGCATTGGCCGCCTGCTGATCCGCAATATTTGCATGTGCTTTGATGTGTATCTGCGGCAAAAGGCGCGTCAGCAGCAGTTTTCACGCGTGATATAAAACAACAAAGGGAGCAAATGCTCCCTTTTTCACACTGTCATTCCATTCCCAGTTCTTTCAGTTTACGGGTCAGGGTATTACGCCCCCATCCCAGCAAACGTGCCGCTTCCTGTTTATGGCCTTGTGTATGGCGCAACGCGGTGGTGAGCAGGGTACGCTCCATCTCCGGTTGTGCTTCAGATAACAGGTTTTGATGACCAGAACGCAACGCACGGTCCGCCCATTGTGCCAGCAGCGTGGCCCAGCTATCCGGCAGCGATTGCACCGGACTTTCCGGGGCGCTGGATTCAAACAGCTCCGCGGGCAGATCCTGGATCAACACTTCCTGACCTGCTGCCATCACCGTCAACCAGCGACAGGTGTTTTCCAGCTGACGCACGTTGCCTGACCAGTGCAGACGCGTCAGCGCTGCCTCGGTTTCAGGATGCAGGATCTTGGCTTCCACACCCAGTTCACGCGCCGCCACTTGCAGGAAGTAGCGTGCCAGGCGTGGAATGTCTTCACGACGCTCACGCAGTGGTGGCAGATGTACACGAATCACGTTCAGACGATGGAACAGGTCTTCACGGAATTTGCCTTCCTGCACCCGCATTTCCAGGTTCTGATGGGTTGCCGCAATGATGCGGACGTCCACTTTCACCGGCGCGTAGCCACCCACCCGGTAGAACTGACCATCGGCCAGCACGCGCAGCAGACGAGTCTGCACATCGAGCGGCATATCGCCAATCTCGTCAAGGAACAGCGTGCCACCATCGGCCTGCTCAAAACGTCCCTGACGGATCTGATTGGCACCAGTAAATGCGCCTTTCTCATGGCCAAACAGCTCGGACTCAATCAGGTCTTTCGGAATCGCCGCCATGTTTAACGCGATAAAGGGGGCTTTAGCGCGCGGGCTGTGGCGATGCAGGGCATGTGCCACCAGTTCTTTACCGGTACCTGACTCACCGTTGATCAGCACGCTGATGGAGGAACGCGACAGACGGCCAATAATGCGGAACACGTCCTGCATGGCCGGGGCTTCACCGATAATATCGGTGGTTGGTCCGCTCACCGGCTGATTGCGCGGCTGCTGTTGTTCCTGATAATGGCTGATGGCGCGCTCTACCAACGCAACCGCTTCATCAATATCGAATGGCTTCGGCAGGTAATCAAATGCTCCCTGCTGATAAGCGCTGACGGCGGCATCCAGGTCCGAGTGCGCCGTCATAATGATGACCGGCAGCATCGGGTGACGCTGTTTAATTTGTTTCAGCAGCGCCAGCCCATCCATGCCCGGCATGCGAATATCTGACAGTAAAACATCTGGGGTTTTGGTCGAGAGCGCTTCCAGCACTTCGTTGCCGCTGTCAAAGGTTGCACAGCTCAAACCGGCTCCAGTGAGCGCACGTTCAAGCACCCAGCGGATGGAGCTATCGTCATCGACGATCCAGACTATCCCTCGTTGCATAGAAACCTCACTGGCGAATAGGCAGGTAAACCGAGAATTCGGTGTGACCAGGCCAACTGTTAAATTCTATTTTTCCTGAATGCTGATCGATCAGACTGCGCGCAATCGACAGACCTAAACCGGTGCCGCCTTCACGCCCACTCACCATCGGATAGAACAGCGTATCCTGCAGTTGAGCCGGAATGCCTGGGCCGTCATCTTCAATATCGATGCGTGCCACCAGGCGATATCGTACCCCGTGCAGCGTTAACTGGAACGCGGTGCGGGTGCGGATAATAATCGTGCCGCCTTCTTCACCCAACGCCTGAAGCGCGTTGCGTACTACATTCAGCAGAACCTGCTCAATTTGATCCGGGTCGTGTGGCAGCTCCGGCAGGCTGGGGTCGTAATCACGCACCAGCGAAACATTATCCGGCAACTCCATCGAGACCAGATTGACCACGCGCTCAGCCACCTGATGAATACTTTGAGTGACATGTAAACCGGGCTGCTGCGGGCCAAGCAAACGATCGACCAGATTTCTCAGACGATCGGCCTGCTCAATAATGACTTTGGTATATTCATTCAGCGAAGGGTCGGGCAGGGCGCGGGATAATAACTGCGCAGCACCACGTAAACCTCCCAGCGGGTTTTTAATTTCATGAGCCAGACCGCGTACCAAATCGCGAGCGGCGACCTGCTGAGCATGCTGAATTTGTTCCTGGCTGAGACGACGCTGATTATCCATCGGCGCCATTTCCAGCAAAATTAAGCCATCGGGCAGACGTTGCGCCGTGAGCGACATAATATGCGCGCGGCCATCTACCACTAAGGTCACTTCGCTGTCGGTAAAGCCCTGGCCAGCCTCAAGACTCTCGCGCATCACCTCAATATTCAGCGAAAAATAGCCGGTTAATTCAGGTAACGGCGTGCCGAATAATTTCCGTGAACTTTGCGCCAGTAATTGCTGTGCTGCCGGGTTGGCGTAATGAATTACCAGTTCATTATCGACCAGCAAAATACTGTTTATCAGGGAATTGAGAATCTGCCCCGCATCGGGCAGCGTGCCAGTTGCCATACAGCGTTCCTCTGCACTAATTCAGTGCATTATAGCCTTTGGTGGTAAAACCCGTCATTTGAACGATGAATTCGTGGAGAAAAAAGCCCATCCGGAGATGGGCTGAAAGTTTCCACGGCAACAAAAAATCTTCGAAAACTTAAACGCTGTAGTACAGCTCGAACTCTACCGGGTGCGGAGTCATGCGAACGCGGTCGTTTTCAGACTTACGCAGTTCGATGTAAGCGTCGATAGCGTCGTCAGTGAACACGCCACCACGGGTCAGGAACTCGCGGTCTTCGTTCAGGCAGTTCAGCGCTTCTTCCAGTGAACCAGCCACTTTTGGAATCTCAGCTTCTTCTTCCGGCGGCAGGTCATACAGGTTTTTGTCCATCGCATCACCAGGGTGGATCTTGTTGATGATGCCGTCGAGGCCAGCCATCAGCAGTGCGGTGAATGCCAGGTACGGGTTAGCAGCCGGGTCCGGGAAGCGCGCTTCGATACGACGAGCTTTCGGGCTGGCAACAACCGGGATACGGATTGAAGCAGAACGGTTACGGGCAGAGTAAGCCAGCATTACCGGTGCTTCGTAGCCTGGGACCAGACGCTTATAAGAGTTGGTGGTCGGGTTAGCCAGGGCGTTGATGGCTTTAGCGTGTTTGATGATACCGCCGATGTAGAACAGAGCAGTTTCAGACAGGCCGCCGTATTTGTCGCCAGAGAACAGGTTCACGCCGCCTTTAGACAGAGACATGTGGCAGTGCATACCTGAACCGTTGTCACCAAACATTGGCTTCGGCATGAAGGTTGCGGTTTTGCCGTAAGCGTGAGCAACGTTGTGAACAACGTATTTGTAGATCTGAATTTCGTCAGCTTTTTTGGTCATGGTGTTGAAGCGGGTAGCCACTTCGTTCTGACCAGCAGTTGCTACTTCGTGGTGATGCGCTTCAACCACCAGACCCATCTGCTCCATGGTCAGACACATGGCAGAACGGATGTCCTGAGCT
Organism: Pantoea cypripedii; assembly: GCF_002095535.1. Classification (NCBI taxonomy): domain Bacteria; kingdom Pseudomonadati; phylum Pseudomonadota; class Gammaproteobacteria; order Enterobacterales; family Erwiniaceae; genus Pantoea; species Pantoea cypripedii. The sequence continues at coordinate 4,379,525 of NZ_MLJI01000001.1, read as the reverse complement.
GAGTCAACCGGAGGAACCGGGAAGTAACCACCTTTGATACCCGGACGGTGACCTTTGTTACCGCCTTCGTATTCTTTACCGGTGTTCCATGCTGCTTCGATATCGTCGATAGCAACGTGTGAACCAGAAGTTGAAGAACCGAAACGGATGTCATCGAACAGGAAGAATTCCGGCTCAGGTCCAAACAGAACGGTATCAGCGATGCCAGAAGAGCGCAGGAAATCTTCAGCGCGCTTAGCAATTGAACGCGGGTCGCGATCGTAGCCCTGCATGGTGCCTGGCTCAAGGATGTCACAACGGATGATCAGCGTCGGGTCTTCGAAGAACGGATCCAGAACAGCAGTAGTTGCGTCCGGCATCAGTACCATGTCTGATTCGTTAATGCCTTTCCAGCCACCGATGGAGGAGCCATCGAACATTTTGCCTTCTTCGAAGAAGTCAGCGTTAACCTGGTGAGCAGGGATAGTAACGTGCTGTTCTTTACCTTTGGTATCGGTAAAACGCAGGTCAACAAACTTAACTTCGTGCTCGTTCATCATCGAGAGAACGTGTTCAGCGGACATACTCAACTCTCCTGGAAATTGTCATTGTCGTCGTGGTGAGAGAACTTCGTTGCCTGGAATGTGCCATGGCTTCTGACATCTCCTAACCAAAGATCTCGGCAAGCTCTTCAACCGTTGTGCAACTGTCGTTTTCGCTTGAAAATACTAAAGCGAATTCTGTGCCAACTTTTTTATTACAGGTAAAATCGTGCTGTGGTGCGCCCTTTAGTGAGTCGGCGGCTGCACCAGGATGGATTGCATGCACCTAAATGGTGCTTTGCTGGTGAATTTGAGCACTTAAATGGTGCAAAACGCCATCGCAGTGCAGATTAATGCACCGCAATTGGTGCTAAAAACCAGCACTTCAAGAAACTTTAGGCGAAATCTGTGATCATGTTCAGTCTTCCGCTTAATCCGTGTACAATACCGCGTTATTTCTATAATGCCTGAGGCAAAGCTGTGACCGAAAATTTGCGTAACATCGCCATCATCGCGCACGTCGACCATGGTAAGACCACCCTGGTTGATAAACTGCTGCAACAGTCCGGTACTTTCGACGCCCGTACCGAAGCGACTGAGCGTGTGATGGACTCCAACGATTTGGAGAAAGAGCGTGGAATTACTATCCTCGCAAAAAACACCGCCATCAAATGGAATGATTACCGTATCAACATCGTTGATACCCCGGGACACGCCGACTTCGGTGGTGAAGTTGAGCGCGTAATGTCCATGGTGGACTCGGTGCTGCTGGTTGTTGATGCGATGGATGGCCCGATGCCGCAAACTCGCTTCGTAACCAAAAAAGCCTTCGCCCACGGCCTGAAGCCGATTGTTGTTATCAACAAAGTCGACCGCCCTGGCGCGCGTCCGGATTGGGTGGTGGATCAGGTATTTGACCTGTTCGTTAACCTCGATGCGACTGACGAACAGCTGGACTTCCCGATCATTTACGCTTCAGCGCTGAATGGTATCGCGGGTCTGGACCACAATGACATGGCTGACGACATGACCCCGCTGTATCAGGCGATCGTTGACCGTGTTTCTCCGCCGCAGGTTGAAGTTGAAGCACCGCTGCAGATGCAGATCTCTCAGCTGGACTACAACAACTACCTGGGTGTTATCGGTATCGGCCGCATCAAACGCGGTAAAGTGAAGCCGAACCAGCAGGTTACGATCATTGATAGCGAAGGCAAAACCCGCAACGGTAAAGTCGGTAAAGTGCTGGGCCACCTCGGTCTGGAACGTATCGAAAGCACCGTTGCTGAAGCTGGCGATATCATTGCGATCACCGGTCTGGGTGAGCTGAACATTTCTGACACCATTTGTGACCCGCAGAATGTTGAAGCGCTGCCTGCCCTGAGCGTGGATGAGCCGACTGTGACCATGTTCTTTAACGTAAACACCTCACCGTTCTGCGGTAAAGAAGGTAAGTACGTGACTTCGCGCCAGATTCTGGAGCGTCTGAACAAAGAACTGGTACACAACGTGGCACTGCGTGTTGAAGAAACTGCTGATGCTGATGCATTCCGCGTTTCTGGTCGTGGTGAGCTGCACCTGTCAGTGCTGATCGAAAACATGCGTCGTGAAGGTTACGAACTGGCGGTATCCCGTCCGAAAGTTATCTTCCGTGAGCACGAAGGCCGTAAGCAGGAGCCGTTCGAGAACGTGACCCTGGACATCGAAGAAACCCATCAGGGTTCTGTGATGATGGCAATGGGTGAGCGTAAAGGCGACATGAAAAACATGGACCCGGATGGTAAAGGCCGTGTGCGTCTTGACTACGTGATCCCAAGCCGTGGTCTGATCGGCTTCCGTAACGAATTCATGACCATGACTTCAGGTACCGGTCTGCTGTACTCCACCTTCAGCCACTACGACGACGTTCGTCCGGGTGAAGTGGGTCAGCGCCAGAACGGCGTACTGATCTCCAACGGTCAGGGTAAAGCGGTAGCCTTCGCCCTGTTCGGTCTGCAGGATCGCGGTAAGCTGTTCCTGGGTCACGGTGCGGAAGTTTATGAAGGTCAGATCATCGGTATTCACAGCCGTTCTAACGACCTGACTGTAAACTGCCTGACCGGTAAAAAACTGACCAACATGCGTGCGTCAGGTACTGATGAAGCAACCACTCTGGTTCCGCCAGTCAAGATGACACTGGAGCAGGCTATCGAGTTCATCGATGACGACGAACTGGTAGAAGTGACGCCGGTATCAGTACGTATTCGTAAACGTCACCTGACCGAGAACGACCGTAAGCGTGCGTCTCGCGGCAGCAAAGACTAAGCGAAAACGAACAGAAGAAGCCCCGCAATGCGGGGCTTTTTTTTGCCTGAATATCGGGCAATTGTCTGATAACGCGTGAGGCCATTTCTTAATGTAAGCCGCACCCGGCCTGCAAAGTGGAAGGGTGCGCCCGCTTCCAGATCGCGGATTTCACCTCCCCCCTGCCTGTTCAGCCTACCTATTTGCCGCTAGAGTGAATGATCCAGGGAATATAAGGAGGCGTCATGCTCTACATCTTTGATTTAGGCAATGTGATTGTTGATATTGATTTCAACCGTGTGCTCGGTGTCTGGAGTGACCTGGGACGCGTTCCACTGGCAATGCTACAAAGCCGCTTTCGGATGGATGAAGCTTTTGAACAACACGAACGGGGGGAGATTAGCGATCAGCATTTCGCCGCCCGGTTGTGCGACCAGCTGGATATTGCGCTCAGTTACGAACAATTCACCACCGGTTGGCAGGCGGTGTTTATTGACGTGCGCCCGGATACGCTGGCGGTGATGAATAAACTGCGTGCGGATGGGCATCGTGTGGTGATCCTCTCCAATACCAACCGGCTACATTATGAGTTCTGGCCGACGCAATATCCCGAGGTACAACAGGCTGCCGACACCCTCTATATGTCGCAGGATGTCGGTATGCGCAAACCGGAAGCACGCATCTATCATCATGTGCTGGAGAACGAAGGCTTCACAGCGGACCAGGCCGTGTTCTTCGATGATAACCACGCCAATATTGAGGCTGCGCGCGCGCTCGGCATTGATAGCGTATTGGTTACCGACAGTAAGACCGTGCCCGCCTGGTTTGCAGGCCGTCTCTGAGTGATGTGGGTGCGACATCTGCGCCACTCCTCACACGCATTTTTCCTGTGGGTAAAACTGCTGTGGCGGCGCATTGATGAAGACAACATGACGACGCAGGCGGGCAATCTTGCCTACGTCTCTTTGCTGGCGCTGGTGCCTCTGGTGGCGGTGGTGTTTGCGTTATTTGCCGCTTTTCCGGTGTTCTCCGATATCAGCGAGCAGCTGAAAAACTTCATCTTCACCAACTTTGTGCCAGCGGCGGGCAACACTATCCAGCGCTATCTGGAACAGTTCGTCGCCAACGTGAATAAAATGACCGCGGTAGGAGCGGTAAGCCTGATCGTCACGGCGTTGCTATTGATGCATTCGGTCGACAGCGCCCTGAACGTCATCTGGCGCAGTGATAAAAAGCGGCCTGTGGTGTACTCGTTTGCCGTCTACTGGATGATTCTGACCCTCGGGCCGCTACTGGCGGGGGCCAGTCTGGCCATCAGCTCTTATCTGCTGTCGTTGCGCTGGGTGAACGTCTCGGGCGTCAATAGCCTGATAGAGCAGGCACTCCGCCTCTTCCCTTTACTCCTCTCGATTCTCGCCTTCTGGTTGCTGTACAGCATTGTACCGACGCGCCGTGTCCCTGCGCGCGATGCGCTGGTGGGTGCGGTGGTGGCTGGCCTGCTGTTTGAGCTGGGCAAAAAAGGCTTTGCGCTCTATGTTACGATGTTTCCCTCGTATCAGTTAATTTACGGGGTGCTGGCGGTAATCCCTATTCTGTTTCTATGGGTTTACTGGACCTGGTGTATTGTGTTGTTAGGTGCAGAAATCACCGTCACGCTGGATGACTATCGTCAGTTAAAACAGCGGGAACGAGAAAAAGAACGAGAGGAAACATGATTGCTTTGATTCAACGCGTCAGTCGCGCCAGTGTCAGCGTCGACAGCGCGATTGTGGGAGAGATTGGTGCCGGTTTGCTGGTGTTGCTGGGTGTTGAAAAGGGCGACGATGAAAAAAAAGCACAGCGATTGTGCGAGCGCGTTCTGGGTTATCGCATCTTCGGTGACGAGAACGATAAAATGAATCTCAATGTGCAGCAGGCGGGCGGCAGCGTGCTGGTGGTTTCACAATTTACGCTGGCCGCTGACACGCAAAAAGGCATGCGCCCCTCCTTCTCGGGTGGTGCTGAACCGGCGGAAGCCGAGCGCCTCTATGACTATTTCAGTGCGTGCTGCCGTGAGCAGGGCGTGACAACCGCTAATGGCCGCTTTGCTGCCGATATGCAGGTAGCGCTGGTTAACGATGGTCCGGTGACCTTTTGGTTGCAGGTGTGAGATTTTCAGCCGAGCGGCAAGGGATCAGCCACGTAAGCTCCGAACGAGAGAATCACTTTATGTATCATCTTCGCGTACCGCAAACCGCTGAAGAACTGGATATGTACTACCAGTTCCGCTGGGAAATGTTACGTAAACCGTTGCGCCAGCCGCAGGGTTCCGAACGGGATGCCTGGGATGCGCTGGCTCATCATCAGATGGTGGTGGATGAGCAGGGCAAGCCTGTGGCGGTCGGGCGGTTGTATATCAATGCTGAAAATGAAGCGGCTATCCGCTTCCTCGCTGTGCATCCGTCGGTGCAGGGTAAAGGCCTGGGAACGCTGGTAGCGATGACGCTGGAGTCAGTGGCGCGTCAGGAAGGGGCAAAACGCGTGACCTGTAGCGCCCGCGAGGATGCTGTCGAGTTCTTCGCCAAGCTCGGTTTCGTTAATCAGGGGGAAATCACCGCACCCCAAACCACGCCGGTACGCCATTTCCTGATGATCAAACCGGTGGTGACGCTGGATGATATTCTGCATCGTGCCGACTGGTGTGGGCAGTTGCAGCAGGCCTGGTATGAGCATATCCCGCTGAGTGAAAAAATGGGGGTGCGTATCCTGCAATATACCGGGCAGAAGTTTGCCACCACCATGCCAGAAACCGGTAACCAGAACCCGCACCACACCTTGTTTGCCGGTAGCCTGTTCTCGCTGGCCACGCTCACTGGCTGGGGATTGATCTGGTTGTTGCTGCGCGAACGTCATCTGGGCGGCACCATCATTCTTGCCGATGCGCACATTCGTTATAGCAAACCGATCAGTGGCCGTCCGGGCGCGATTGCCGATCTTGGCTCGCTGAGTGGCGATCTCGATCGTCTGGCGCGTGGACGTAAAGCGCGTGTGCAGATGGAAGTTGAGCTATTTGGTGATGAGGAGCTGGGCGCGGTGTTTGAAGGGGTATATATCGTGTTACCCGCCGATCCCCAGGGACCGCTGGAAGAGGGTGGATCCGGCGCGCGTATTGATTAGTGAAGTCAGGGTAACGGCACGATCGCCGTTACCCTACGATTACGGCTGAACCTGCCCGCCATGCATGGTCTGCTGCACGGACTGGGACTCTGTCGTCACCGACAAAGTGCCATTGACGCTTGGGCGCAATGGCGCAGCCGCACTCAGTGAACCGTTTACTTGCAGCAGCAAATTACTATTGCCATTCAACGACAGCGCTGGCCAGCCCCAGTTCTCCAGGATATTGGCCGGAACCGCCTGGCCTTTCAAGTGCAGTGTCAACGGACGCTGCGCCAGCTGGCCGACGGTAGCCGTGCCCTCCAGTAAGCCACTGCCGTTAAAGGCGCTCATCTCGCTGACCTGAATTTGCTGATCGTCCGCGTTAAAGCTAATCGACGGATGGCGTAAATCGGTGCGGTTAAAAGTGGCCTCGGCAGCGTTAAAACTGGCTTTGCCCGCCCAGATGCCCCATTGCTGCTGACGTGCCAGCAACAGGTTTTCGCCACTGCCGTCGAGCGCCGTCATCTGGAACGGAAACGCCGGATTAATATCAATGATCAGGTTACGGTTGGCCGTTACGCGCTTCAGCAGCACGCTATCAAGCCAGGTCGGTAAACTCTGCTGCCAGCGATCGCGCCAGTTTTGCGGTAGGGTATATTCCAGCCCGGCCACCGCCAGTTCATCCAGGGTCAGGCGTTTGTCGCTGCGCGTCCAGTTACCACTGGCACGTATCACACCATTGGCCCAGCGTGAACTGAACTGAGTCAGCGCAATGCCCTGAGGTGAAAAATCGGCATTGACGATGGGATCATTCAGCTCAAAGGTACCGTTAATAAAGTTTCCGGCATTCATCGCCAGCGAGCCATCATCGCTCTGCCAGTCATTCCCGCGCCAGGTCAGGTTTTTCAGGGTTAAATCGAGGTCAGTGACCGCCCAGTCTGGCCCCTGCAAACGTGCGTCGGTCATATCGAGGCGATTAATCGTTACCGATGGCACATCGCTGATCGGGTTGAGGAAATCGAGCAGGTCTTTATGGGTTTGCAGGCGGATATCATTGAGGCGCAGTTGGTTAATTTTCCAGTTGCCCTGTGCATCGCGCTCGGCATCACCGGTCATTGAGCCGCGTGCCAGATCGGCACCGATATTACTCAGCACCAGGCGGCGTTGTGCCACATTCCCCTGCAACAGCACATTATTACCGCGTACGCCGTCCAGCGTCATTTCACCGGCACTCATCTGGAATTGTGCGTCGCTGCCGAGCATATCGCTGGCCGTTGGCTTCCACGGCACAACGCCACCGTTTACCTTGCGGGCAAACATTGGCAGGGCACTGCGTGGGCTGTCGATACGCATATTATTCAGTTGCAGGCGATCGGCTTGCACCGGCAACGCGTTATCCGGGGTCAGGTTCGCCAGGTTAACTTCGCCATCACGCAATTCAATGCTGCTAAAGTGCAGCGGATCGCTGAACTGCACCAGCGCCAGACCGAGATCGACGTGGCTGGCGACCAGCACCGCAGGCTGACCATCGTGACCAAAGCTAAAGTCATCAAGGATGATGTGCGAAGGCGCAGAGAAGTTATGTTCGATTTTGCTGAGGGACAGATGCCAGTCGGTTTTGTCGCTCACCCAACGGCTAAACCAGCCTGCACCCCACTGTGTTTGCAGCAACACATACAGGATGACAAAGGCCAGCAGAATTAGCAGCAGTAAGGTAAGGAAAAACTTTCCAAGAAATTTCATCGCATCCATCCCGATCTTTTATCCGGTAAGATGCTGTTATGCCTGAATTACCGTTGCAGCTCAACAGCCTGGATGTAAAAGCGGATAAATATCAGGCAGGCATCAGCCTGCCCGGAAGATTACTTTTCCTGTGGGAAGATAAGGTTAAGCACGATAGCGGTGATGCCGCCAGCGGCAATACCCGAGGAAAGCAGGGTTTTCAGCCAGTCCGGTGCGAACTGCAAAATCAATGGCTGCTGTGAAACGCCAAGGCCAACCGCCAGTGACAGCGCGATAATCATAATGGCGCGACGGTTCAGTGGCTCGCGGGAAACGATGCGCACACCGGACGCGGCAATCGTACCAAACATCACAATGGTCGCGCCGCCCAGCACCGGCTCGGGGATATGTTGCACAAAGCCACTCACTGCCGGAAACAGGCCGAGCACAATCAACATCAGTGCGACCACAAAACCGACATAGCGGCTGGCAACACCGGTCAGCTGAATTACGCCATTGTTCTGGCCGAAGCAGGAGTTTGGAAACGTATTGAACAATGCCGATACAAAAGAGTTGAGGCCATTCGCCAGTACGCCGCCTTTCAGACGCTTCATGTACAGCGGGCCGCTCACCGGTTGTTCAGAAACATCGGAGGTGGCGGTGATATCGCCAATGGTTTCCAGTGAGGTCACCATAAATACCAGCATCAACGGAATCAGCAGATTCCAGTCGAAACCGAGTCCGTAGTAAAGCGGAGATGGCACCGAAACCAGCGCCTGATTGGTTGGCGTGGTATTTTCCGGCAGCATGCCCAGTGCCCACGCCAGCAGATAGCCCACCGCCATGGCAATCACCAGTGAAGCGACACGCAGATACGGATTACGCTGGCGATTCAGCAGAATGATCACCAACAGCACCGCACCGGCCAGCAGCAGGTTTTTCGGCGCGCCAAAGCTATGGTCGCTCATCGCCGCAAAACCACCGCCGATAGAAGTTAACCCTACCTGAATCAGCGACAGACCGATGATCATCACCACAATGCCCGATACCAAAGGCGTGATAATGCGACGCGCCAGATGCAGCACGCGCGACAGCACCATCTCGGTACAGGAGGCCACCATCAGGGTACCGAACAGCGCGGCCATCATGGTGGGCACATCGGCTCCGCCATTTTTTAGCGCCATGCCACCCATAATCAGCGGGGTAACAAAGTTAAAACTGGTGCCCTGAATCGACAGCAGGCCCGATCCAACCGGTCCCCAGGTTTTGATTTGCAGCACTGACGCCACGCCAGAGGCGAACAGCGACATGCTGATAATGTGCTGGGTATCCTGCGCGGGCAAACCCAGCGCCTGGCAAATCAGCAAGGCCGGGGTAATCACCGCCACAAACATCGCCAGCAGATGCTGACAGGCAGCAAACAGCGTTTGCGGCAACGGTGGGCGGTCTTCAAGACGATAAATCAGTTCACTTTTTGCCGCGGTTGCGGCACTGGCAGGCTGACGGGATTCAGCGGTATTGACGGACATGGTGGACGTTCTCAATCACAACAAAGGGGCGATTTTAAACCGATGCAGAATGAAAGCAAACGTTTGCAATGCCCCTTTTCACTTCCCGTTCGTCAGAGGGTAAATACCGTGCGGCAGCGGCTGTCATCTTCACGCCAGGCATCGTGCACTTCACTCAACGGGCGCATCTGGAATGGAATGGAGAAATCGCTCTGCGCGGCTGCGGCCAGCAACTCGCCGATACAGGCCACCAGCTCTGAGTGAGATACGCTGCCGAGGCCGCTTCCCATCAGGGTCAGACCTGAGGAGCGCAGCAATTTGCTATGCAATGGGATCTCCTGACCGCTCAACGAGCCAATCTGCACAAAACGCACCACCTTCTCACCACCGGCAACGGCCGCCTGCATGATATCGAGCGCGCTCTGGCCCCACAGATAATCCAGCACCACATCAATACCCTCTGCCATCAGTGCTGGCAGCGCTGTTGGTAGTGAATCCAGCGTCAGGGTGATATCCGCTCCCTGGGCGCGCAGCTGCTCCAGCACTTCGCGATTGCGTCCGGTGGCGATGATTTTCCCGGCTCCCAAATGGCGAGCGATACGCACCGCCAGCCCGCCTGAGGTTCCTGTCGCCCCGTTGATCAGCACCGTCTCGCCCTGAGCAAGCTGCGCCCGACGCGTTAAGGCGGCCCATGAGGACATGCCAGGGTTGGCGAGGGCCGCGGCCAGCACCGGATCCAGGGTCTCCGGTAGCGGGATGATACTTCCGGCTGGCACCTGTGTTCTTTCTGCCATGCTGCCCCAGGGGGCATTAAACGCGAGGAAATACACCGGGTCGCCATTGCTGAGGTAGCCGGTGCCATCAATACCGGTGATAAACGGGTACTGCATCCCTGAGCTGTAGTGCGTCCCTGCGGCACGCGATTTGGCCAGTTGGCTGATGGCGGCGGCTTTGACCGTCACCACAACCTGGTTTTCATCAGCCTGAGGTTCAGGAAAATCACCGTATACCGGCAGTTCACCCGCCGCAGAAACAATGGCTGCTTTCATGTTTTCACCTTCAGTTAATCGGAATATATGTGTATTATGCACACAATATGCTTGCCTCGGGATAACGTCAATGGAAAGTGTGCAAAATACACATAATAGTGCAGCCTTCGATGATCTGCACAACGCGCTGCTGACAATTGTTGGCACCTTCAACCGCCCGCAACGCGATGAATTATTAATAAAAGAATCCAATATTCAGCTGGATAGGGCGTTGTTCCCGTTACTGGTGCAGATTGGTCGCTTCGGTCCGATTGGTGTAGTTGAACTGGCTGATCGGGTTGGCCGTGACTACACCACGGTAAGCCGTCAGGTGGCGAAACTTGAGGAGATCGGGCTGGCACAGCGGCAGAAAAGCGCAAAGGACAAGCGTGTGAATGAAGCGGCCATCACGGCGGCAGGGAAAGCGATGACTGATAAAATCGATGCGGCGCGTGCGAAAATTTACGGAGATGTGTTTCAGGCATGGCAGGACGATGAACGTGCTGAACTGGCGCGATTGTTGAGTAAGTTCGTTGCCGATTTCACCACGCTGGATCGTGGCAAAAATGCGGATTAAGCGTTGCTGTAGCGCTCGGTTTCCGGCAGCCAGCGTTCAATCAGTGCCTGAGCCTGCTCAGGATAATGCTGGTGGATATGACGTGCTACGCGCTGAACTTCGGGGATCATGCTTTGATCGCGCAGTAAGTCGGCCACTTTAAATTCGGCATTACCGGTTTGTCGTGTGCCGAGCAGTTCGCCGGGGCCACGAATCTCCAGATCGTGCTGGGCGATCACGAAACCATCGTTGCTATCGCGCAGCACCTGCAAACGCTTCTGCGCCGTTTTGCTAAGCGGCGCTTTGTACAGCAGCACGCAATGGGAGGCGACAGCACCACGCCCGACGCGTCCGCGTAGCTGGTGCAGCTGCGCCAGACCGAGACGTTCCGGGTTTTCGATAATCATCAGGCTGGCATTGGGGACATCCACCCCGACTTCAATTACCGTGGTGGCTATCAGCAGCTGAATTTCGTTGGCTTTGAACGCCTGCATCACCGCCTGCTTCTCAGCCGGTTTCATGCGGCCATGAACCAGACCAACCTGCAATCCGGGCAGCGCGACTTTCAGCTCCTGCCAGGTGGCTTCAGCAGCCTGTGCTTCCAGCAGCTCGGACTCTTCAATCAGGGTACAAACCCAATACGCCTGTCGGCCTTCATGGCAAGCGCTCTGAACGCGTGCGATGATCTCACTACGACGGCTGTCCGGGATGGCGACAGTGGTGACCGGCGTACGGCCTGGTGGCAGTTCGTCAATGGTAGACGTGTCGAGATCGGCATAGGCGGTCATTGCCAGGGTACGCGGAATGGGGGTGGCGGTCATGATCAGCTGGTGCGGATGAAAACCCTGCTCCTCGCCTTTTTCCCACAGCGCCAGACGCTGGTGGACGCCAAAGCGGTGTTGTTCATCAATGATCACTAGCGCCATGCCGCTGAACTGGACCTGTTCCTGAAACAGCGCATGTGTACCGACCACCATGGCCACCTGGCCGCTGGCAATCGCCTCCTGCTGTGCCTGTCGCGCTTTGCCTTTTTGCTTGCCAGCCAGCCAGCCCACTTCAATACCCAGTGGTGCAAACCACTGGCGGAAGTTATTGGCGTGCTGCTCAGCCAGCAACTCGGTGGGTGCCATCAGCGCCACCTGCTTGCCATAAGCGATCACATTCAATGCCGCCAGTGCCGCGACCAGGGTTTTACCCGATCCAACATCGCCCTGTACCAGACGCATCATCGGGAAGTCGTGGGCCAAATCGCGTTCAATTTCCGCCACCACCCTCTGCTGCGCACCGGTTGGAGAGAAGGGCAGTGCGGCAAGCAGCTTGTCCACCAGTTGATGATTGGCGGGTAGTGGCAGCGCGTGATGACGTTGCGCGCCAGCACGCACCGCCAGCATGCTGAGGTTATGCGCCAGCAATTCTTCCAGAATCAGACGACGTTGTGCCGGATGACGCCCCGTTTCCAGCTCGCTCAGACGCAAATCCGGCGGTGGGCGATGCAGTGTGCGCAAGGCATCCGGCAGGCTGATCAGTCCACCGCTGAGTTCCGGCGGCAGTAACTCGGCGATGGGGCAGGTTTCCAGCAACGTTAATGCCTGGTCGGTCAGATTGCGCAGTGTCGCCTGGCGAATGCCTTCGGTGGTGGGATAAACCGGCGTCAGGGTTTCCTGCAATTCCACGCCGCTGTGTTCACCCTGGATACGATATTCGGGATGGATAATTTCCGCGCCGCGCTGACCCCGTTTGATCTCACCATAAGCCGTGACGCGGCGGCCCGGTGCCAGGCTGTTTTTCATCCCGGCGTTGAAATTGAAGAAGCGCATGGTCAGCACGCCGCTGCCATCACTGATTTGGCACACCAGCATACGACGACGGCCAAAGGTGATCTCGCTGTGCAGCACTTCACCTTCGACCGTGGCCCAGATGCCCGGCAGCAGGTCATTAATACGGTAGAGTTGGGTACGATCTTCGTAACGCAGAGGCAGGTGTAGCAACAGATCCTGGATGGTAAACAGGCCAATTTTGGCCAGTTTCGCCGCCTGGCTGGCGCCGACGCCGGTCAGGGTACTGAGCGGGATGGCATCCAGCAGACGGCCTTTCATTTTTTACCCGTCGCTTGCATGGTCGCCCACCACTCTGCATCGGCTTCGACTTCGCCTGCATCGTTGATGTGCGGATAGGGCAATCTTTTTTGCTTTGCCACGCGTGCCAGCACCGGATAGCCACCTTCAAACAGCAAACGCTGCTGTTCCTCTTCATCCAGCAAGCTATAAGTACGCTGGTACATCCCGGCATTTTGCCGTTGACGCTGTGCTTCATACAGAATCAACGCTGAAGCCACCGATACATTTAGCGACTGCACCATGCCGACCATCGGGATAATGATGTCTTGGTCGGCCAGCGCCAGAGCTTCTGCGGTGATACCGGTTTTTTCCTGACCCATCAAAATACAGGTGGGCAGCGTGTAATCAATCTCACGAAAATCCACCGCTTTGGCGGACAGATTGGTCGCCAGCACCTGCATTTTTTGTTCTTTAAGATGGGAGACCGCTTCGGCGATGTTACGGTGAGTTTTCACCTTCACCCAGCTATTGCTGCCTGCGGAAGCGGATACCATGGTGCGCATACGCACGCTGGGCCAGACCGCATGCACTTCATGGATACCCACGGCGTCAGCGGTACGGATCACCGCCGAGACGTTGTGCGGTTTATGCACCTGTTCCATGCAGACGGTGAGATCGTGCTGGCGCAGGGCCAGCATCTCGCGAATACGAGCAAAACGTTGAGCGTTCATGCACTAATTACGGTTTCGGTGAACTTTAATCACATCCGGCATTACGCGGATTTTACGCATAATGTTAGCCAGATGGACGCGATCCTGCGCGGTCAGGCGGATAAAGGCGCTATACACACGACCGTCTCGTTCTTCGGTATTGAGGCTTTGAATGTTGGAACCGGCAGTGTTGATCGCCGCAGTCAGGTTCGCCAGCGCGCCCTGATGGTTGAACATATCCACCTTAATTTCGGCGACGAATTCCTGATCGGTCACTTTATCCCATTCAACCGGCATGAATTTCTCCGGTTCTTTCTGGTAACCGCGAATATTACGGCAGGATTCGTGATGCACTACCAGGCCTTTACCGGGACTGACGTGTGCGACGATCGGATCGCCAGGAATCGGGCGGCAGCATTTCGCGAAGGTGATCAGCACGCCGTCAGCGCCTTTAATCGGCAGCTTCTTACGTTTACTGCTGCTGACCGGCTCAGCGCCCGATTGCAGCAGATTCTTCGCCACGACGACGCTCATGGCGTTACCGAGACCAATTTCCGCCAGCAAATCATCGAGATTGGTCAACTTCATACGCTCCAGCTCCTGCTGGATATTCTCCGCAGGAATCTCGGCCAGTTTGCGGCTGCCTCCCAGCGCATGGCTGAGCAGGCGGCGACCGAGGTTGACTGAATCCTCGCGTTTGAGGTTTTTCAGCAACTGACGAATCTTGGCGCGGGCTTTGGAGCTGACGACAAAATTGAGCCAGGCCGCATTAGGGCGAGCGCCTGGCGCAGTAATGATTTCGACAGTCTGGCCGCTGGTCAGCGCTTGTGACAGCGGGTATGGCTGACGGTCAACACGCGCACCGACGCAGGCATGGCCGATATCGGTATGCACGGCATAGGCAAAGTCGACCGGTGTCGCACCTGCCGGCAATTCGACAATGCGACCTTCGGGCGTAAATACATAGATCTCATCCGGGAAGAGATCCGATTTCACGCTTTCAATAAATTCGAAGGAACTTCCCGCGCTCTGTTGCAGCTCCAGCAAGCTTTGCAGCCAGCGCTGAGCACGCACCTGCGCGGTAGTGCCACTTTCACCGGCCTGTTTATAGGCCCAGTGTGCAGCAACCCCCATCTCCGCCATCTGATCCATATCTTCCGTACGGATTTGTACCTCAACCGGCACGCCGTGCGGGCCAATCATGGAGGTATGTAACGATTGATAGCCGTTAGCCTTGGGGATTGCGATGTAATCTTTGACGCGTCCAGGACGCGGTTTGTACAGACTGTGCATCTGACCGAGCACGCGATAACAGGTATCTAAATCTTTCACGATAACGCGGAAGGCGTAAATATCCATGATCGAGTGAAATCGCTGCTCTTTCAGGTGCATTTTGCGGTAAATCGAATAGAGATGTTTTTCACGACCACTGACGCGACAGGGAATCCCCGCCTCCTGCAGACGGCCATCGATTTCAGAAAGGATCTTCTGAATCATCTCTTTACGGTTACCACGCGCCGCTTTAACCACCTCTTTGATGACCCGATAGCGATTCGGGTGCAACGCTTCAAAGCCCAACTCCTCCAGCTCAGTTTTCAGATGATGAATACCGAGACGGTGGGCCAGTGGGCTATAAATTTCGAGGGTTTCCCGGGCAATACGACGGCGTTTATCCGGTCGCAGTGCGCCGAGCGTGCGCATATTGTGGGTGCGGTCAGCCAGTTTGATCAGAATGACGCGGATATCCTGCACCATTGCCATGATCATTTTGCGGAAGTTTTCGGCCTGAGCTTCTTTCTTGTCGCGGAACTTCAGCTTATCGAGTTTTGATACGCCTTCCACCAGCTCGGCAACACTTTTGCCAAACAGCTGTTCCATATCCTGGTATGTGGCGGGAGTATCTTCGATAACATCATGCAGTAATGCCGCCATCAGCGTTTCGTGGTCGAGTTTCATCTCGGCCAGAATGCAGGCAACGGCAACAGGATGGGTGATATAAGGCTCACCGCTGGAACGAGTTTGTCCCTCGTGAGCATCACGTGCGACAAGATAAGCTTGCCTGAGGCGCTTGATTTGCTCCTCGGGCAAGTATTTTTCAATCAGTTGATTGAGGCTTTCAAACAGATACAAGGTTGACCTGCAGAGTGCTGTTAACGACGACCTTCAGCGATAGCGGTAACGGCTTGTAACTCAGCGGCTTCCTGCTCTTGCTGTTCCTGACGATCACGAACATCCAGAATCTGGTTAGTGATCAGGCCTTCTTCGATTTCGCGCAGGGCGATAACGGTGGATTTATCGTTCTCTTCCGGAACCAGCGGATCTTTGCCGCCTACCTGCATCTGACGTGCACGACGTGCAGCGACCAACACCAGGTCAAAACGGTTACCAATTTTCTCTACTGCGTCCTGAACGGTTACGCGTGCCATAGGTGTGCTACTCCACAGATGATGAAGAAATGACTGGGCATAATACTGAAAGTGAATTCAGACTGCCAATAGTTTGCTGATTAAAGCATCATGTCGCGATTTCTGGCGACTCATACGCAGACGTTCTGCGCGAATAATGGTTTTCAGATCGGACAGCGCCAGATCGAAATCATCATTCACAATTAAGTAATCGTATTCGGCATAGTGGCTCATTTCAGCCACGGCCTGTGCCATACGGCGGGCAATAACCTCTTCGCTATCCTGACCGCGTCCACGCAGGCGGCGATCCAGTTCCTCGGTCGAGGGGGGCAACACAAAAATGCTGCGTGCAGCCGGCATTTTCTTGCGGATTTGCTGTGCACCCTGCCAGTCGATATCAAGAAACACGTCAACACCGGTTGCCAGCACTCGCTCAATGGCGGCGCGTGAGGTGCCGTAATAGTTGCCAAATACTTCCGCATGCTCAAGGAAGGCATCCTCGGCAATCATGGCTTCAAATTCCGGTTTCGATACGAAAAAGTAATGTTCACCATGAGCTTCACCGGGACGCACGCCGCGAGTGGTATGGGAAACAGACACTTGCGTATCGTACAACGGCTGTGTCTTTAACAGCGCCTGAATCAGGCTGGATTTACCCGCGCCGCTTGGGGCGGAAACAATATAGAGCGTGCCTTGAGCCATGGTTATCTTGAATTGAGTAAAGAGCGGAGTCGATTTCCTGCACAGTATACACGGCTTACGCCTGCCACGCAGCGTTTGCCGCTGCGTCTGGCGCATTTCTTTTTTTGTGAGACGGCACCAGGCCTATTGTTCAGGGCTGTAAGCGGATAAAAAAACGGCGGAATGTCACCTCCACAATCCGTTTTCAGCGCTGGCAGGCAAACGCGCCATGCTCTCCAATGACGAAAAAAGGAGAGCAAAAATGAAAGGATACAGCGTCTGGTTGTTGTGGCTATTCAGCACGGGATTGTCGGCTCAGATGGTCTGTCCCGGCTGGTCGCCGGTGCGTGCCGGGCAGGAGATGTCCCGGTTACAAACCCAACTGCGCCACTGGGATGATGCGTATTACCGGCAGGGCCAGAATCTGGTCAGTGATGCCGATTACGACAGTTTGCAGCAACGATTACAGAGCTGGCAGCACTGTTTCACATCCTCTCAGGACGCATATGTTGCCCACCCCACTACGGATGGCAGTACGCAGCATCAGGTAGCGCGCACCGGCTTACGCAAACTGCGTGACAAGCGAGCCGTGGTGGACTGGATGCAGGGAAAGTCCGATCTGTGGGTGCAACCAAAGGTTGATGGTGTGGCTATCACCCTGGTTTATCGGCAGGGACAGTTGGTATCGATGGTGAGCCGGGGAGATGGCTGGCGAGGTGAAGACTGGCAGGCAAAGGCAGCACTGATTCCGGCCATTCCTCAACACATCAACACGATGCAGGAGCAGGTGGTGCTCCAGGGGGAATTGTTCCTGCAAATGAACGATCATCAACAGGCGCGTGACGGCGGCAGGAATGCCCGTGCGCAGGTCGCGGGTGCGATGATGCGTCGCGAAACAAGCCCGCTACTGGCTCAACTGGGTGTTTTTGTCTGGGCCTGGCCGGATGGCCCGGCAACCATGGAGGAACGGCTGACGCAATTATCGCACTGGGGATTTGGTCTGTCGCAGCGCTGGAGCGAACCTGTTCATGATGAGGATGATGTCGAAAGCTGGCGTGACCGCTGGTTTAAGGGGGCGTTGCCGTTCGTGACGGATGGTATTGTGATCCACCAGTTACCTGGTCGCAGGGGGCGAGACTGGCAACCTGGGATGGGGGACTGGTCTGCGGCGTGGAAGTATCAACCCGCAGAGGTCAGCAGTGAAGTCCGATCCGTGGAGTTTAATGTCGGACGTACCGGGAAAATTGCGGTGGTGCTAAACCTTATCCCGGTACAGCTGGATGATAAAACCGTACGCCGGGTCAATCTCGGGTCACTGCGACGCTGGCGTGAGCTGGATGTGATTGCAGGCGATCAGGTGACACTGACCCTTGCCGGGTTAGGTATTCCACGTATCGAACGGGTGATATGGCGCGTGGTGCAGCGTGATTATCCGCCAGCACCGCATAACGGGGAGTTTAACGAACTCACTTGTCTGACATTCAATACATCCTGCCGGGCGCAATTCCTTTCGCGTCTGAGCTGGCTCGGTGAGAAATCTGTATTGAATATTCATGGTGTGCATCGCAGCAGCTGGCAACGTCTGATGGACAGCGGAACTATCACGCATCTGTTTTCCTGGCTGGACCTCACGCCAGAACAAATTTCCCAGGTGGCGGGGATTTCACCGGCGCGCGCACAGCAAATCTGGCACCGTTTTAATCTGACGCGACAGCAACCCCTGCGCAGATGGGTGATCGCGCTGGGTTTACCGATACCCCGAGCGGCATTGCAGGCGATGCCCGACAGTCAGTGGCAGCAGTTACAGGCGCGAACGGCTGAGAGCTGGCAACAATTACCCGGCATAGGCAACACGCTGGCACAGCGGCTGGTGGCGATGCTGCAGGATCAACACCTGCAGCAACTCATCACTTTCCTGCAGCAACAGGACATCCCCGCGGGTGCGTCAGTGATCGGGATGGGGGTAGTTGAAAATGGGCAAACCGAGGCGGAAACGCAGCGCCAGCAGGCGAGCGATAAAACCAAACAACAGGGTGATGATCACCACCACTTCATTCGCCAGTGAGGTTTTCAGCAGCAGGATATAGAGCCAGCCAGAAGCGAACGCGATACCGGCATACAACTCTTTCTGGAACACCAGCGGAATGCGGTTGCAGAACATATCGCGCAGTACGCCGCCAAATACTCCGGTAATCACCGCGCTGATGGCGGCTATGACCGCGGCATGGCCGCCGTCCAGCGCCACCTGAGCACCAATGATGGAAAAGACCACCAGGCCGAGGGCATCCAGCACCAGGAAAGCTTTACGCAGGTGATTCATCAGTGGAGCTACCACCGTCGTTATCACGGCAGCAGCAGCCACAATCATGATGTATTCGGGATGCTTGACCCAACCCAACGGATAATGACCGAGCAGGATATCGCGCACTGAACCGCCACCGATGGCTGTGACGGAGGCGATGATAATGACACCAAACAGGTCCATTTTTCGCCTGCCCGCCGCCAGTGCGCCGGTCATCGCTTCGGCGGTGATACCAATAATGTAGAGAACAGTTAACAGCATAGAGCACTCCAGATGATTGGCGGCAAGGCTAAAGATTTCCCAGAGTGTAGACCACTGAGATTTTCTAAAACAGCCTCATCGGATTAGCTTATTTGATAATGGTAGCGTGGTTGGGCTTATTTTTTGGGGTTAGGTGAGAGGTGGTTTCATATTCGCATTATAAAAAATGATGCGAAGATCGAATCCTGAAGCAGGGAAAAGGGTGATTGTCGGCCTTTGCCTGAGTGGCTATGAGGGAAAGTGGTGGCAGCGACAAAAGAAAAAAGCGTGCTGGCTAGCAGCACGCGAACGCATCTTCTCAGATGCCCAGAGCCCACCATACAGACTTGTTTTTATTATCCGTTTCTTGCTCGCACATTGGCGAAGCTTTTCAGGCTAAAACGGTACTCTGGCTGAAACCAGGAGCGGCCGTAGTAGCAGTAGACCAGCATGCGGATTGAAACCATCGCCAGGTAGCCCCAGATGGCGCACAGCACAGAGGGTGTCAGCCAGACGGTGAACAGCGTCACGCCCAAACCCACCAGCACCGATGATGTTTCCGTAAACGCAATCCGTGTGAATTGTTTTTCCCGTTGTAATATGGCGCGATAATGTTGCCCCTGGGGAATAATGATAAAAATTACCGATATCATTTCCAGCATAATTGCCAGTTCAGGTTGGTTCATCATGCGGCTAAAAATATCACTACCAATAAACAGCACGGCGAAAATTAACAATCCAAATAATACATTGCCCCAATAGAGCACAGAGAGATCGCTTTCGCTTAAATTCTGGTTTCTGATAGCTGAGTTACCAAATCCACGATCGGATAACGTATCGATAACCAATAAACAAGCGATAGCGATCGCCAGTAAATTTAGCTCATTTGCCTGTAGTATTTGTGCCAGAAGGGACAATTGTAATACACCAATACCGACAATTTTAATTGATGACAATATTGACCACTTGGTTGGGCCGGTCAGGCTTCTTTCTCGTATCGTCATAATCTGCTCGTTATGGTACATGTACCAATGCAAATTGAGGGTCGCCCGGGCGGCAAGGCCAGAGCACAGATTTCATCAATGCAACGAATCCTGGCGCAATCCTGAAATGCCTTTCAGTGATTGCCATGTAATGATGCATTCAATTAAATGATGTTCTGAACTTAAAAAGATGCCCCTGGTGTGTAATTGTTTTTGTGTCAGGGCAGTATCTCCTCCTGTCAGGAGAAAATTCGCCAGATCACAATAAAATCCTTTTTCATTATTATATTCTCCAACCAGAATCCGTCTGGCTATCTCAACGAATTCTTTTTCTGACAATAAAGGATAGGTTGAGCGGTCCATGTTATTACCCTGCTGTTGTTATTATTAAGTGCTGCTGTGTGTAAGGAAGTTATACCGTGTTTTATTTAGATTAACACCATAAGAAAACTCCTATAAATGAGACTCGGAAATAAATGGATTCAGACTTTGCATCAGTATATATAAGCGCGGCGATGTATTATTTATTAGTCTTTTTTGCCATTGTCCTGACTGACTAAAAGTCTCAATTTGCTCTGTTTAAAAAAACGATGAAAAATCAGCGAGGCCGGGCCTGGTCGGGGACTTACACACCAGGAATTTTCCTGGTGTGGAACCGTTAGCAAGACTGGTGATTAGCAGGAGGGACAGCCATAAAAAGTACGGAACTGTTAAACGCTTTGCTGTAAAAAAATTGTTTAATCGTACCGATTACGGCCAACTTAACCCTAAGTGAGTAGTCATTTATAATTTATTGATTCTAATGGGTTAATAAGTGAAGAAGGTTATCCAGATCACGTTTCACCCAGGCCACATCTTGTGCAAACTTCTCATCTGACATCAGTGGCTGGCGATAAACCACCATCACCACCTCGGCACCCTGTTCATTAGCAATCACCCGCATAGGCATGTAAATCTCTTTACCGATGCCGGTATCAATCCAGTGATCCATCACGCCAAAGGGGTTATACGGTGTAAAACGAATCTTCACCGTGCCTTCCGGTCCTTTGGCTTTCCAGACATTCCCTTCCTGGGTAAGCGTACTGCTACTTAGCCCGCTCGCCCATTTCGCGAAAAACTCAGGTTTCCAGATGGTTTCATATAAATCTAACCAGTTACGCGGAATGGTCAGAGTCACAGTCTGAGATGGCAGCATGGGACCTCCTGTTGAGCGGACAAAGAGGCATTAAAGCATGTGAAAACCGGGCTGGAAACGGCCCGGTTCTGGAAGTGTGGTGCAGAAGGTGTTTCCGGAAAAAGCGCAGCGGTTAAATGAACTTGCCGCGTCCTTCTATATTAAGCACTTCAGCCAGGCCGTCAGCATGGCGCAACACAAAGTGGTCGGATTGCGCAACCACGGCGCAGCTATGGTTGGGGAAGATGCGTAATAGCGTGCCGGGTGACGGAGCCTGCTGACCGAATTGCAGGAACCCATGTTCCTCCGACAGTTTTACCACCTCAAACTGATTACCATGTTCATCCACCGCGATACCGAAGCCGCTGGCATTGGTGCCATGCGGGCCTTTATCTGAACTGAGCATCTTGGATCCGGCATCAATAATGGCGTAATGCGGGTTTACCGCCACAACACGGGTGACCACGCTTAATGCCAGTGCATCCGGTGAACACAACCCTAAACGCCATGCCGTAAGATCGAGCAGCGCATAGTTTCCCGGACGGATTTCATCCGTCCCTGGCGCCACCGGGGCTGCCAGAGCGGTTGGTGTCGAGCCGACGGAGACAGGACAGGGAGCAAACCCCGTAGCAATCAGGCGTTGCTGCACATCACGCATCAGCGCGATTTCCTCCAGGGCGACCTCACCGATGGCAGCCGGATGACCGGCACCGTAGGCGTGGCCAGCGTGGGAAACCAGTCCGGCGAACGGCAGATGCGCAGCGGTAATGGCCGCAGCCAGCGTCAGCGCGGCATCGCTGTGAGGATCAACCCCCACGCGATGCAATCCAACATCCACTTTGATGGCGATAGCCAGATCGGCAGACGGCTGCTGTTGGTGTGCCGCAGCAATTGCTGCTACGCCATTCAGGGAATCAGCAATGCAGGTAATCCGCGCCTGATGCTCTGCCGCGACCTGCAGCAACGCTGTCAGGGTGTCGGCGTACACAATCGGGTAAGCCAACAGCAGGTCACGCTCTCCGCCTAAAATAAAAGCCACCCCTTCGCTCGGTTTGGAAACCGTAATGCCGCGAGCGCCAAGTGCGCGTTGTTGCCGGGCGATCCAGACACTTTTATGGGTTTTGATATGTGGCCGTAGCGCAACACCCGCCGCATCGGCTTTTTGTTGCATCTGCTGGAGATTGTTTAGCAGTCGCGCTGCATCAATTTCCAGAAAGGGGGTAAGTCTGTCAGCAATAAGAGGCCGCAACCAGCCAGCCTCAGCATCGTGTTCCATCATGATTGTCCGCAGGTTAATCCACTAAGCGGACCATCATTCATCATCGCGCGGCAGAATGCCAGTCATGCGCTTAACTGTGTGGTGCAGTCTCGCTGTTCTGGAACCCGCCGCCCAGATCTTCTATCAACACCACCGCCAGATTGATCTGCTGAGCTTTCAGCGCCGCCAGCTTCTGGTCAGATTCGATTAACTGATTCTGAATGGTCAGCACGTCAAGGTAAGGACGCAGGCCCGCCGTATATTCACGATTCAGGTCGTCCCATGAACTGTGAATCAGCTGATCGGCGCTTTCCTGCTGGGCCAACTGGTCCTGAATGGACTGCAACTGGGTGATGGTATCGCTGACATTACCCAGTGAGCTGATCAGCAGCTTGTTGTACTGCGCGACAGCCAGATCCCAGTTAGCGTTGCTTTCGGCTAAATCAGCGCGGCGTTTACCGGCATCGAAAATCGGCAGGGACAGGCTGGGTCCGACATTAAAGAAGCGACTCGGTGCACCGAACAAGGCATCGCCCAGCAGCGAACGTGTCCCGGCTTCCGCTACCAGGTTGATGTTGGGATAGAACTCGGTTTTGGTTGCGGCAATGTCTTTCGCTGATGCTTCTACGCGCCAGCGTGCAGCCACCACATCCGGGCGGCGGCCCAGCAAATCGGCGGGAATGCTACCTGGCAACAGGGCTGCGGTCGGGACGTTCAGTTTCGCTGGTTTCAGGCTATGCCAGTAATCCGGCCCTTTACCGATCAGGGTGGAGAGCTGAATGCCCGCATCGGTCACGTTCTGCTGTGCTTCAGTGAGGGTGGCTTCGGCGGTTTTTTGCTGTGACAGCGCCTGCTTGTATTGATAGTCCGACGTCAGTCCGGCAGAAACATATTGCTGCTGGATCTTAGCAATGCCGTTGGCACGATCGGCGGCCTGTTTTGCCAGGTCGGCATTGGTCCATGCCAGGTTGAGGTTGTTCCAGGCGCGCGTCACGTTCGCGGCCAGAGTGAGCTGGCTGGCCTGGCGATCCAGTTCGCTGGCGCGAGCCTGACCAAGCGCCGCTTCAGCCGCATCTTTCTTACCACCCCATAAATCAAAGGTGTAGCTCAGGCCAACATTGGCAGTACGCAGCGTGCTATAGCTTTTGCCTTGCAGCAGTGGGTCGTCCACTTTTGCGATGCGCGAACGAGTGATACCGGCGTTGAGGTCAACATCCGGATAGCGTTCTGCGTCAGCGGCAATCACCTGCGCATTGGCTTTATCTGCCTGGGCATTTACCACCTGCAAATCCGGGCTGGAAGCCATCGCATCGCCAATCAGGTGATTAAGCTGCGGATCGCCAAAGCTCTGCCACCACTGCGTTTTCGGCCAGTTGGCAGCGCTAAGATGCGCATTTTTCAATGTGTCCTGTGCCTGTAAGCTATTGGCATCAAGCATGTGGTTGCTGGTATGTAAGCCATGCGGATTAGCACAACCCGCCAGTAGCGCGCTGGCAACAGCAATTGCGAGCATTGCTCGCCGATGTGAAGAAAAAAACAGAGTCATATGTTTGGTCAGGAAGAGGAAATGGCGACCATTACAAAAGGCGGTGCAAAATTTGACAAACCTGTTTTTCGTTAAGAATGGTTGTTAAATGTTTTTGGCAGGTAAAACAGCAGGCCGCAGCCTGCTGTATTCGATCAGACGTAGAGCGATGCTTCACCCGGTGGGCGGGTTTTGAAACGGCGATGCAGCCAGAGATATTGCTCCGGTGCGCGCAGAATTTCGCGCTCGATCACTTTATTCATGTAGGCAGCGGCGGCGGATTCATCGTCATGCGGATAGTTTTCCAGTTCCGGCTGGATGATCAGCTGGTAGCCATTTTTCTGCGGATTACGAATCAGCACGATAGTCAGCATCGCCGGACGAGCCAGACGCGACAGGACAAAGGTACCGTTAGTGGTTGCGGCTTTTTCTACGGCAAACAGAGGAGCAAATACGCTGCCCTTCGGACCGTAATCCTGATCCGGTGCGAACCAGACTGCTTCACCTTGTTTCAGCGCCTGCACCATGCCGCGCAGATCGCGACGATCAATCATGGCTTTGTTGGAACGCATGCGGCCTTTGGTTTGCGCCCATTCCATTGCCTGATTGTTGTGTTTGCGGTACATCGCCATCATTGGCTGACACAACCCGGTGATGCGCCCTCCCAGCTCCAGCGACATAAAATGCACGCCAATAACCATCACGCCACGTTTATGGTTCTGTGCCGTTTGCAGGTTAGCCATGCCACTGACCTGGAACAGCTGACGCACCCGGCGGTCGGACCAAAACCAGGCAATGCCGGTTTCCGCCAGCGCCATGCCCAGCGAGGCAAAGTTGCCAGCAATCATCATCTCTTTTTCTTCTTCGCTGATGCGTGGGAAGCACAATTCAATGTTGCGGCGGGTAATGCGCTCGCGGCGTTTCAGAAAGCGACGCGATATTTTGCCCGCTGTGGCACCAAGACGAATCAGTATCGGATAAGGAAGCTGCACCAGCAGCCATAACACACCCAGCCCAAACCAGGTAAACCAGTAGCGCGGGTGGAGGAGTTGAGAGCAGAACTGCCCAGTTTTTTTCATAACGCCTTCATGTGATAAGTGGGTGTATCGCACAAAGAAGCAGGTCCATGAGTTCCCAAGGCGGTACAGCAGTCTTAAATTCGACCGGAAGATTAGCAAATAGTGCCCCCAAAAAAACCTAAAGTCTGCAATCCAGAGGATTCATCGGTTTCATTGAGTGGGTAATTTTCACGAATATTTTCGGTGAGAATATACAGATTTGTCTTGATTTACAGCAAATTATACCTGAATAAGGTGATTCTTAGCACAAGCGAAGCGGAGAATAAATGTGCCACAAAGACACGGATGGGTACGTATCATTACGCATTATTTACGTTGCGCGATGAAAAAAATCGACTAGCGAACAAAAATGCGGCTGATTCAGCACTAAGGCCTGACAGACTGTGGGGGGATGAGCACAGAAATACATGCTCACGGATGGTATCCTTTGGCCCGGTCTACTATGAGGGATTATGGGATATGAAAAAGGGTATGTTGATAGCTATGCTGCTGGCGCTTTCAGGCACGGGCCATGCAGCGGATAAGGTATTTACCGGGCCGGACTGTTCGAAGGATACGGATGCAAGGATAGTGGGTGGAATTACCGATAGTCTTAATGAAAACGCCGGAACATCGTTGACACTAAATAAATATTTTAAAGAGCTTGTTGGTAAAGGTGTCACCAGGAAAATCATCCGTCTTTCCTCCGAAAAAATAAGCAAAGAAGAGGCTGAACGGTTGATGTATCGACGGGCAAAAAGAGACGGTTTTTCATCAGCTGATATTGAAAAAAGCGGCATGAAGGTTCAGTACCTGAAGATGGATTTATACAGACAATATTATCTTATTGAATCCAGTAAAGGGTTTAAGGCAATCGCTGAATATTACTCAGCGGTGGCAAGGGGTAACTGGCCTGAAGATGACAAAGAAGCTCAAGCCTGCGGAGTTGATTTGGAAAAAATATATGTAATTTCCGACACCATTGAAGGCCATACAGAAGATTTTTCTTCCCGATAAAGAATAAAGGGGCGATGCCCCTTTTATTTTCTAAATGTGTAGTATTTTCTTTATTCTCCGTAGTGCCTGTTCTCGCTGCTCCTTGCCATTATGACCACCGTTTACCCTATATGTAATAGTGTCAAAGTCATCCAGGTCAGCATAACTGTTTAACCCCTTAGAATCCCAGAATTCACAAGCGGTTCTGACCGCCAGTGAATACTCACTGGCAACCCTTTCAGGGTAGTCAATCAGATTTTCTTCAAACTTCTGACTTAATTTCAGATAATTATCGCGCCCAGTCAGATGCAGTAACCCTCTGCCAATATACTTTGGGCCATCTCCGGGGAAGTGGTTGCCTACCCGTTGCCCAGCTCGTGTATCAGGTTCGTATTCTTTTCCGCCGCGTGCGGGATACTCCGTCATGGCGGTAAAGTCAGCCGTTTCCGCACAGGATTGCGCCAGAAAGTGAGCGACACGAAGTTTTGTTGTGATGTGATACGTTGGGAACCAGCAGTTCATTGCCGGAGCAAGTGCCTGAATATTGGCGTTCTGAGCGTCCCGCTTTTGCAGGTTGCTTCTATAGGGCAAAGCGATACTGTGAAGCAATTCCGGGGTAATCTGGATGGCCATATACGTGATTCTCCTTATCAGATTTCGCGGTTTTCCTTTATGTTCCAGCCCGTAGAAGCCTGAGGGCCTTTCCCGCCGTTGGCGACCTGCTCCCAATAGGAATAATGGATTTTGGCTGCCTGAAAGCCGTAGCGCATAGCTATTCCATCGGGTCCCTGGCTGCCGCTGAAATTAATATCCGTCACCAGCACATCTTCCAGGGTAACCAGGCAATATTCAATTTGCGTCCCACCAGCCTTACAGCTGACGACTTCTACTTTGCTGATGTGCTTGCCACTGGCACAGTATTTCAACAGGGAGGGTGAGGCACGATCCATAAAGGCAACCACGCTGAGATCTTTAAAACTAACCTTCCCGGCTCCTCCACCTCCGCCTGAATGCATATTTCCTGGCTGGGAAGCTCCCCATTTAAAATACAGGATATCGGTCCAGCCTTTGTGTTCTGCATCCTGCGATTCGCCACTAATACCATTGATGCGCATAAATAAGCTCAATGCCATGGGTAAACTCCTTTTATTCATTAACGTATTAAGTCAAAATGTGAAAAGGCGGGTGGCCAGAAGAATATAAATATCGCCTTTAACTTGTGATGGTATTTCAGCTGTCAGAGTCCAACAAGGGGCTGTACTATTGTTAATAACCTTGATTTTTTTCTGAGTATGACGCGATGAAAAAATCGACTACATCTGGGAGGCTTTGTTTTAGTCGTGTCAGGATTGATGTGTGAATTTAATGCCCGATTTTATTTCTTTATATCATGAGTTTGTCATGAATTTTTCAGTCAGTTTTCATTTCTGGCTGAATGAAATATACAACCAATCTTAATTATTTATTTTACCTTTTTCGTATGGTTGCTCGTGCCATTAGAAATAAAAAACCCACTAAAAAGTGGGTTTTAGCTATTAGAACTCTGTAATTTCTTACTCAATATTCTGAATCTGTTCGCGCATCTGCTCAATCAACACTTTCAGCTCAATCGCGGAGGCTGTGATATCTGCATTAATTGATTTTGATGCCAGCGTATTCGATTCGCGGTTGAACTCCTGCATCATAAAGTCGAGGCGACGGCCGACCGCTTCCTTCTTCTTCAGGATGTTGAACGTTTCTTTGACATGCGCATCGAGGCGGTCCAGTTCTTCAGCCACATCAACGCGCTGCGCCATCATCACCAGTTCCTGCTCCAGACGGTTATTCTCCAGCTGGACTTCGGCTTCTTCCAGTTTGGTAACCAGACGCTCGCGCTGCCACTTCAGTACTTCCGGCATTTGCGTCCGCACTTTGCTGACTTCCTGGCTTACACCATCAAGGCGTTGTTCGATCAACGTCTTCAGTGCGGCACCCTCTGATTCGCGCGCGGCGATAAAGTCATCCAGCGCACCGTCCAGAGCGGCCAGCAGC
This sequence comes from Pantoea cypripedii, assembly GCF_002095535.1. NCBI lineage: Bacteria > Pseudomonadati > Pseudomonadota > Gammaproteobacteria > Enterobacterales > Erwiniaceae > Pantoea > Pantoea cypripedii. The sequence goes on along the minus strand of NZ_MLJI01000001.1, from coordinate 4,351,355 downwards.
TCGGCATTGATAGCGTCGAGATCCTGCTCTTTGGCGGACATCACACCCGGCCAGCGCAGGATATCCAGCGGATTGATCGCACCTTCATCACTCTGCAATTTGACCCAGTTAGCCGCCTGAACCAGCTGTTTTGCCAGCGATTCGTTCAGAATCAGTTCGCCTTGTGAACCTGGATCGGCATCGAAACGCAGGTTGCACTCGATCTTGCCGCGCGTCAGCCGATTGCGGATGCGTTCGCGAATCACGGGCTCCAGGCTGCGGAACTGCTCCGGCAGGCGGATGTAGGTTTCAAGGTAGCGCTGGTTAACGGAACGTAGCTCCCAGGCGGCGCTGCCCCAGTGGCCTTTGGCTTCGCGACGTGCATAAGCGGTCATACTACGGATCATAAGCGATACTCGTGTGAAGAAAATTTAGTGAATTATAGCGAGGTACGCTTTGGCATGACAGGTAAAAGCCTGCAATACAGTCAGCTAAGCACTGGCCTTTTCGTACCAGAGACCTATGATAGCCGACGGGCATTCAGTTCAGGGAAATCTGTATGGCAACAAAATTTATTGCGTCTTTTGCATTGGCATTGCTGCTGGCAGGCTGCCAGACACACCCCACCACCATAACGCAATCCGCGCCGACCAGTACGCCAATGCCGGTTTGTGCCGGTGGTGACATGATGATGCAGACCACCTTGTGGTTCGGCATGAGTAAGCCACAGGGCGGTACGGTGAGTGAGCAGGAGTGGCAACACTTTGTCGATAGTGATGTGACGCCGCGTTTCAAAGATGGGCTCTCAGTCTATAACGCGAAAGGGCAGTGGCTGGGGGAGAATGGCAAGCTGGCGCGTGAAAACAGCAAAGCGCTGATGCTGATTCATACGCCAGATCGCGCCAGCTCAGATAACATCAACGCTCTGCGCGATATCTACAAAAAACGCTTCAGTCAGGAATCGGTGATGCGTGTTGATGGCCTGGTTTGCGTTGGCTTCTAAGAAAATGGCGACTCAGGGTCGCCATTATTTATCAGATAAACAATCCGGCAAAGGCCGCCGAAAGCAAACTGACCAGCGTTGAACCGTATACCAGTTTCCAGCCAAACCGCGACACAACATTACCCTGCGCCTCGTTCAGCCCTTTAATCGCACCGGCGACGATACCAATCGAGGCAAAGTTAGCGAACGATACCAGGAACACCGACAAAATCCCCAGACCGCGTGGCGTCATCTCTGCAGCTACTTTCTTCAACTCGATCATGGCTACAAACTCATTCGCCACCAGTTTGGTCGCCATGATGCTGGCGGCCTGCAAGGCATCGGCCGATGGAATGCCGATCAGCCAGGCAAACGGATAAAACACATAACCGAGTAACTGCTGGAAGCTGTAGCCAAATACGGCGGCGAACAGCGCGTTCACGGCAGCAATCAGCGCAATAAAGCCAATCAGCATGGCCAGAATAATCATCGCAACTTTGAAACCGGCGAGAATGTATTCGCCCAGCATTTCAAAGAAACTCTGATCTTCATGCAATTTTTCCAGCGCGATATGTTCTTCGTCCTGGGCACGCGTTGGGTTGATGATCGACAGGATGATAAAGGTACTGAACATATTCAGCAGCAGCGCAGCAACAACGTATTTTGCCTCGATCATCGTCATATATGCGCCCACGATGGAAAGCGACACGGTAGACATTGCCGTCGCTGCCATGGTGTAGAGGCGGGGTGCGGGAATATCACCCAGGATGCCTTTATAGGCGATGAAGTTTTCTGACTGACCCAGAATCAATGTGCTGACGGCATTGAAAGATTCCAGCTTGCCCATGCCATTGACCTTGGATAGCAGGGTGCCCACCAGGCGAATCAGCAGCGGCAGAATGCGCCAGTGTTGCAGAATGCCGATCAGCGCAGAAATAAACACAATCGGGCAAAGTACGCCGAGGAAAATAAATGCCAGGCCCTGTTTGCTCATGCCGCCAAACACGAAATCACTGCCTTGCGCGGCGAAAGTCAGCAGGGTTTCGAAGAAGCCACCGACGGAGCTAACCACTGCCAGGCCACTGGCGGAGTGCAGGAAAAACCAGCCCAGCGCGGCTTCCACCAGCAGCAATTGAATAATAAAACGCGGACGAATTTGTTTGCGGTCATGACTGACCAGCAGCGCGAGGGCAAATATCACCACCAGCGCCAGCAGGAAATGGAGTATCGCTGTCATCATTTATCTTTTTAAGAAGGGAAAGCGCGCATTTAGCCACAGTGCGGGCAGAATTTCATCTGTGATTGTGCCGCCGCAGGACAGGACAGCCGCGGAGGAAGTCCGTATAATGCGCAGCCAAACCTAAGTAAGCCGGAGAGAAACCATGCGTCCAGCAGGCCGACACGTCAATCAGGTGCGTCCCGTCACCCTCACTCGTCACTACACCAAACATGCCGAAGGCTCGGTTCTCGTTGAGTTCGGCGAAACCAAAGTGCTGTGCACTGCCACCGTTGACGAAGGCGTACCGCGTTTCCTCAAAGGTCAGGGGCAAGGCTGGGTGACGGCCGAATACGGTATGCTGCCGCGTTCGACCCACAGCCGTATGGCGCGTGAAGCGGCCAAAGGCAAGCAGGGTGGCCGCACGCTGGAGATTCAGCGTCTGATCGCCCGTTCACTGCGTGCTGCGGTTGATTTGCAGGCGCTGGGTGAATACACCATCACGCTGGATTGTGACGTGATTCAGGCTGACGGTGGTACGCGTACCGCGTCCATTACCGGTGCCTGTGTGGCATTAGCCGATGCACTGAATAAGCTGGTGGCCGACGGTAAACTGAAAGCCAGCCCGTTAAAAGGCATGGTTGCCGCCATTTCTGTTGGTATCGTTGAAGGCGAGGCCCGTTGCGATCTTGAGTACGTGGAAGACTCCGCCGCTGAGACCGATATGAACGTGGTGATGCTGGAAGATGGCCGCATGATTGAAGTGCAGGGCACCGCAGAAGGCGAGCCGTTTAGTCATGAAGAGTTGCTGGAGTTGCTGGCGCTGGCGCGCGGCGGGATTGAGCAGCTGATTCAGACGCAGAAAGCGGCGTTAGCAGATTGATGTAACAGGCGACCAGAGAGTCGCCTTTTCTTTATTTGAGGAGTGAGAAATGAAAGCCTGGCAGCGTCAGTTTATTGAGTTCGCCCTGAACAAAGGGGTATTGAAGTTTGGTGAGTTCACCCTGAAATCGGGGCGCAAAAGTCCTTATTTCTTCAATGCCGGTCTGTTTAATACCGGGCGCGATTTGGCGTTATTAGGCCGTTTTTACGCTCAGGCGCTGGTGGACGGTGGGGTTGATTTCGACCTGCTGTTTGGCCCGGCTTACAAAGGTATTCCGATTGCCACGACCACGGCCGTCGCACTGGCCGATCACCATGACCGCGATGTGCCTTACTGCTTTAACCGCAAAGAAGCGAAAGATCACGGCGAAGGTGGTCTGCTGGTCGGTAGCCCGCTGCAGGGGAAAGTGATGTTGGTGGATGACGTTATCACCGCCGGTACCGCGATTCGTGAGTCGATGGATATTATCAATGCCCATAACGCCACCCTGGCGGGCGTGCTAATTTCCCTTGATCGCCAGGAACGAGGTCGCAGTGATATCTCCGCGATTCAGGAAGTGGAGCGCGATTATGGCTGTAAGGTGACGGCGATTATTACTCTGGCCGAGTTAATTGATTATCTGGAAGAGAAACCGGAGATGGCGGACCACCTGGCGAAGGTGCGTGCGTATCGTAAAGAGTACGGGATTTAATGACTAACGGCGCGATAAATCGCGCCGTTACAATATAAGCCCGGTTATACCAGTTGCGTCGCCAGCAACGGCCAGCGGATATCAAAATCCGCCGTGGGGCGAAAGCGAAATTCAGAGCGAACATAGCGTGACAGCAACCCTTCGCAGAACGCCAGCAGCTGGCTGGCAAGCAGGGTTTCATCGGTCTGGAAACCTTCGCCATCACGCATCTTCTTCTCTTTCATCACCTGACGCAGCTGCACTTCAATGCGTTCGAACAGCTGATTGATGCGCCCTTGGAGGCGATCCTGTTCAAACATCAGCGCGTGGCCCGTCAGAATACGCGTCAGCCCCGGATTACGCTCACCAAATCCCAGAATCAGTTGCACGATTAAACGCAGGCGTGCTTCTGTTTCTTTTTCATCTTTCAGGATCAGATTGATGCGCGTAATCAGACTGTCTTCAATAAACTCGATCAGGCTGTCAAACATGCGCGTTTTGCTGGGAAAGTGACGATAAAGCGCCGCTTCAGAAACGCCTACATTCGCCGCCAGTTTCGCGGTGGTGATACGCTGGCTGCCATCGCTCGACTCCAGCATTTGCGCCAGTGCCTGCAAAATTTCTTCGCGTCGGTTCCGTTTCGCGACCTTTTTTTCTGCCATGACCTTCAAGACCCCTGAAATTCACCAAAAACAGGCAACACTCACGCTTCTGCCCCGTGTCCAGTGCACACAGAGCGGAAAAGAAAAAAAGGGCAGAGGCGTGAGCGAAAAGCGCGTGTTACTGACGGCCAGAGTGACCGAAGCCGCCCACGCCACGCACGCTGGCGTCAAAATCTTCCACCAGATTGAATTCGGCCTGAACCACGGGCACGAATACCAGCTGGGCCAGACGGTCACCCGGCTGGAGCGTGAAACTGTCCTGACCACGGTTCCATACCGAAACCATCAGTTGTCCCTGGTAATCTGAGTCGATCAGACCGACCAGGTTACCCAGCACGATGCCGTGCTTATGACCGAGGCCGGAGCGCGGCAGAATCACCGCGGCAAGGCTGGGATCGCCAATATGAATCGCCAGGCCGGTTGGCACCAGCACGGTGCTGCCTGGGGTGATTTCCAGCGCTTCATCCAGACAGGCGCGTAAATCCAGTCCGGCTGAACCCGAGGTTGCATAAGTTGGCAGTGGAAACTCGGTTCCCACACGCGCATCAAGAATCTTAACGTCGATTTTTTTCATCATAACGGCTGACAATCTCGTCTAATAATTGTTGGCCAAGGAGCGTCTTATCACTGAGCGGTAAGACTTTCTCTCCTTCCTGCCAAAAAAGGTGAAGAGCATTGGTGTCGCTATTGAACCCCTGGCCCGCTTTTGCCACATCGTTGGCGCAAATCAGGTCGAGATTTTTTCGTACCCGTTTTTGCCGCGCGTATTCTTCCACATTACGGGTTTCGGCAGCAAACCCGACGACATAAGGTCGCCCTGCTTTGAGTGCTGCCACACCTGCCACGATGTCGGGATTCTTCACCAGTTGCAGCGTGACGTTATCATCGCCACCCTGTTTTTTGATTTTCTCCGCGGCAATATTTGCCGCCCGGTAGTCTGCCACGGCTGCGCTGGCAATGAAAATATGTTGTTGGCTGATTTGCGCCATCACCGCCGCTTCCATCTCCTGAGCGGTGGTGACATCAACGCGCTGCACCCATGCCGGTGTCGGCAGCGTAACCGGTCCGGCCACCAGCGTCACTTTCGCGCCGCGTTTTGCCGCTGCGGCAGCAATGGCAAAACCCATTTTGCCCGAGCTGTGATTGGTGATGTAGCGTACCGGATCCAGCGCCTCACGGGTCGGGCCGGCGGTGATCATAATGTTGAGATGTTGCAGATCGTTGACGGGGGATGCCCATTCCAGCGCATGTGCCACAATGGCCAGCGGGTCGAGCATGCGACCCGGGCCAATATCACCACAGGCCTGGCTGCCGCTGTCTGGTCCCCAAATCAATATGCCACGCGCATGCAGACGTTGCAGATTCTCCTGAGTCACTGCAGCGCGATACATTTGCTGGTTCATGGCGGGCACCACCGCGATGGGGGCTGCCGTTGCCAGACAGGTGGTGGTCACCAGATCGTTAGCCATGCCTGCGGTAACGCGGGCAATCAGATCGGCGGTGGCGGGGGCCAGCACAATCAGGTCTGCCCATTTTGCCAGCTCAATATGGCCCATCGCGGCTTCGGCTGCCGGGTCGAGCAGATCATCAAACACCGGATAACCGGACACCGCCTGCAGGCTGAGTGGCGTGATAAAGGCTTTGGCCGCCTCCGTCATCATCACACGCACATCGGCACCGCGATCGCGCAAGCGTCGCACCAGTTCTGGCGCTTTATAAGCGGCAATGCCGCCACTGACACCCAGCAGAATTTTCTTTCCAGCTAATCCCGTCATTTTAATCGCCTCAACTCAAAGCAGGTTGCCGTGGCCCGGCACGACAGATGCAGCAACTTTACCACAAAATCGCCGGGTCCCCTTTTCCCCTGCCTGCGGCCTTTGCGAGGCGGCTCTGAAAACCCCTTTAACTCTCTGGCTTTCATTGGGTCAGGCACGCAGGATAGTCGTTATGCAGGGGAGCGGAGGTGAAAATGGAACTGGCACCACGAGAGAAGCTGGCGTTACATGGGGCTGAAGCATTGGATGATGAGGAGCTGCTGGCGATTTTTTTGCGCACCGGATCCAGTGGCATCAGCGTGATGCTACTGGCGCGGCAAATGCTGAATGAGTTCGGCTCGTTGTATCGCATTATGAGCGCCAGCAAAGAGGAGTTAGTGGGCATCAAAGGTGTTGGGGTCGCCAAGATGACACAGCTGATGGCCATTGCGGAGCTTGGCAGACGTTTTTTTGCCAGCCAGCTGGCGCGCGAGAACGTGATGGATAATCCCCAGGTTACGCATCACTATTTGCAAAGCGTACTGGCACACCAGGAGCGAGAAGTCTTCATGGTGCTGTTTCTCGATAACCAGCACCGTGTTTTGCAGGCGCAGAAAATGTTTTCCGGTTCGATAAGCAGCGTCGAAGTCCATCCGCGTGAAATCGTACGTGAAGCGCTGAAACTCAACGCGGCGGCGGTGATTCTGGCGCATAATCATCCCTCTGGCTCTGCCGAGCCCAGCCGGGCTGACCGTGATATTACGGAAAGAATCGCCAAAGCTTGCTCACTGCTGAATATCCGCTTGCTTGATCATCTGGTGATCGGTCATGGCGAGTTTATCTCTTTTGCTGAGCGTGGTTGGCTGTAATTTTGCGCGCTAAACTTGAGGAAACGGTGTGTTTTTACCCGATCCATAGGGATCTTTATTTGTTCGGGACTTGAGCACCAGCGCTGACCGGCGTATACTACGCCACCTTTGAGAATCTCGGGTTTGGCGTTTGGGCCAGCTTAGCGGGTTCACATGGAACTCGCCTGGGCGGGCTAAGGCCTGACGAGGCGGCCAAAACCTATGTTTTTAAAGCTCGAGCTGATTTGATTTTTGGAGAATAGACATGTCACGAGTCTGCCAGGTAACTGGAAAGCGTCCGGTGACCGGTAACAACCGTTCCCACGCATTGAACGCGACGAAACGCCGTTTCCTGCCGAACCTGCACTCACACCGTTTCTGGGTTGAGAGCGAGAAGCGCTTCGTTACTCTGCGTGTATCTGCTAAAGGTATGCGTGTTATTGATAAGAAGGGCATCGATACGGTTCTGGCCGAAATCCGCGCCCGTGGTGAGAAGTACTAAGGAACTGAATCATGGCTAAAGGTATTCGTGAGAAGATCAAGCTGGTTTCCTCTGCTGGTACAGGTCACTTCTATACCACCACGAAGAACAAACGTACTAAACCTGAGAAACTGGAACTGAAAAAGTTCGATCCGGTTGTACGTCAGCACGTGATCTACAAAGAAGCTAAAATTAAGTAATTTTAGTGTTCTGCGAAAAACCCGGCTTCGGCCGGGTTTTTTGTTTCTGCGGTTCGTTGAGGAGATGAGATGCCTGAATTACCAGAGGTAGAAACCAGCCGACGCGGTATCGAGCCCCACATGGTGGGCGAAACCATTCTGCATGCCATAGTCCGCAATTCCCGTCTGCGCTGGCCGGTTTCCAGTGAAATCCACGCGTTGAGCGACCAGCCGGTCCTGAGCGTGCAGCGTCGCGCAAAATATCTGCTGCTGGAGCTGCCCACTGGCTGGATCATCATTCACCTCGGCATGTCCGGTAGCCTGCGTATGTTGCCTGGCGAAATGCCTGCGGCGAAACATGACCACGTTGATTTGGTGATGAGCAACGGCAAAGTGCTGCGCTACACCGATCCACGTCGGTTTGGTGCCTGGCTGTGGAGTAACGACTTAGCGGGCAGCAGCGTACTGGCGCATCTCGGCCCTGAGCCGCTGAGCGATGATTTTGATGGCGACTATCTGTTTGAAAAATCACGCGGCAAACGCACGGTGATTAAGCAGTGGCTGATGGATAACAAAGTGGTGGTGGGCGTCGGTAATATTTACGCCAGCGAATCGTTGTTCACTGCCGGGATCATTCCCGATCGTCCGGCCATGAGTCTGAGCAAAGAAGAAGCCATGCTGCTGGCAAATACCATTAAGGCTGTGTTGCTGCGTTCGATTGAACAGGGCGGCACCACGCTGCGTGATTTCCTGCAAACCGACGGTAAGCCCGGTTATTTTGCGCAGGAATTACAGGTATATGGTCGGGCTGGCGAGCCATGCCGTGTCTGTGGCACGCCAATCGTCAGTGGGAAACATGGGCAACGCAGCACCTTCTGGTGTCCGCGCTGCCAGCATTAAGGCTGCGCCAGCTTGCTGAGCAGCGCCTGATGGACCACGGCAGGCAGAAATGCCTGCACATCCCCCTGGTGACGCGCCACTTCTTTGACCAGCGAAGAAGAGACAAACGAGAACCCTTCCGACGGCATCAAAAACACGCTTTCGAGGGTGGGGAGCAGATGGCGATTCATGTGCGCCAGCTGTAGCTCATATTCGAAATCAGACACCGCACGCAACCCACGTACCAGCACGTTAGCCTGCTGCGCTTTGGCAAAATTTGCCATCAGGTCGCTGAAACCCACCACCTCAACATTATCCAGATGCGTCGTTACCTGACGCGCCATATCAACGCGCTCATCAAGGCTGAACAACGGCTTTTTGCTCGGACTGGCAGCAATCGCGACCACGATATGGTCAAACATCTGCGCTGCGCGCGTGACGATATCCAGATGACCGAGGGTGATAGGATCGAAAGTGCCGGGGTAAATCGCTTTGGTGCTCATACGCGGCCTTGTGTTGAGGTGTGATGCAGCGCCCAAAGCGCCGAATATTTGTTGAAGGTGTACTGTGCGTTGACCACCGCCAGAATCCAGCCTTGTTTACCATCCAGAAAACCAGCCCGCAGCAGCAGAGTTTTCAGGAAGGCACCCAGCGTATGGCTGAAAATGGAGAACAGCCCGCAACGTTTACCGCGCTGAAAGCGCTCCTGCGCCCAGGCTTCAGCATAATTCAGTTGCTTGCGCTGGAACGCCACTAAATCGCGGCAGGTGAGATGCTGTAAATCACCCGGCAGGACGACCACGGGTGCGCCCTGGGTTTCCAGCGACTCATGCACCAGATTGTCGTTGTAGCTCAGATGACGCGGATAGAGACGCATCACGCGATCCGGATACCAGCCGCTATGGCGCATATAACGGCCAAGAAACAGGTTGCTGCGACTCAAACTATAAACGGTGTTGGCCGGTGGTTGTTGCAGAACCTGCTCGATTGCATTCCGTAGCGGCGCGGTGACACGCTCATCGGCATCGATCATCAGAATCATATCGCCGCTGGCTTTCGCCTGTGCGCGCTGACGTTGTTTGCCAAACCCGGCCCAGGCTTCGGCCTGATAAACCTGCGCACCGTGCTGGCTGGCAACGTCTGCGGTAGCATCATGGCTACCGGAATCCAGCACAATGATCTCATCCGCCCAACTGACAGAGGCCAGCGCCTCCGGCAGCAATGCAGCTTCATTTTTAGCGATCATTACCACGGAGAGGCGTTGGCGTTGCGACATTAGTGGGCTCGCGGCGGTAAATGGGGTTCGAGTAACTGTAGCAGACGCTGTAATGCGCCCTGGTTTTGATGCAGCACTTCGACCGCGTGGCGGCCATAGTAACGGCGGTAGTCATCATCCTGTAGCAGGTTGGCGACTTCCTTCTCCAGTGACACAACATCGGTAACTGTAATCAGCCCCTCGGCCTGTTGCAGCCTGGCGCAGATATCTTTGAAGTTCCAGATGTGCGGCCCCATCAGGACCGGAATAGCGTGGGCAGCCGGTTCGAGTGGATTATGTCCGCCACGTTCCACCAGGCTACCGCCAACAAAGGCCAGATCGGCAATGCCATACAACAGCATCAGTTCACCCATGGTGTCGCCAATCACTACCTGGGTAGCGCTGGATGGGATTTCGCCGCTGCTGCGCAACGTAAAGCTGAAACCGCGTTTTTGCGTCAGTTCACAGGCATCTTTAAAACGCTCCGGATGGCGCGGCACCAGAATCAGCAGCAAATCAGGGAACTGCGCCAGCAGACGACGATGCGCATCAAGCACAATCGTTTCTTCCCCATCATGGGTGCTGGTAGCAATCCACACCGGGCGACGCGGTGCCCACTGGCGGCGCAACGTGACAGCTTTGGCGGCCAGTTCTGGTGTGACGGAAATATCAAACTTCAGGCTGCCGGTCACCGCGAGATGCGAGCGCTTCAGCCCAAGGCTGAGAAAACGGTCGCCATCTTCTTCGTTCTGCGCCGCGATCAGCGTGATACTTTGCAGCAAATCGCGCATAAACCCGCCCAGCTTCTTGTAGCCTTTGGCGGAACGTTCGGACAGGCGTGCGTTGGCAATCACCAGCGGAATCTGGCGTTGATGCAGAATGCGGATAATGTTCGGCCACAGCTCGGTTTCCATGATGATCACCAGTCGTGGGTTGACCGTATCAAGGAAGCGATTGATGGCACCCGGCAGATCGTACGGCAGGTAGACGTGATGCACGTCTTTGCCAAACGCCGATTGTGCACGCTCGGAACCGGTCGGGGTCATGGTGGTGACGGTGATCGGCAGGGTCGGATAGCGATGACGCAGCGCCCGCACCAGTGGCACGGCGGCGAGGGTTTCTCCCACCGAGACGGAATGCAGCACAATACCGTTCGGCTCGACCTTGCCACTGCAATAGCCGTAGCGTTCCGCCCAGCGCTTACGATAGGCCGGGGCTTTTCGACCGCGCAGCCACAGGCGCAGCCAGATAAAAGGCTGGATCAGATAGAGCAGGGCTGTGTATAGAGTCGTCATAGTTATCGTTACGACAGGTTCGCGTCAAAAAGCATAAGAAATCAAGATGGCGGCATGTTATCAGAAACCGGGCGCCTGCTCATACCACTTCATCAAACCGGCTGTAACACTTGCTGATAAAGCGAGGTCAACGCCTGTGCCAGACGTTTTGGACCATAAGGTTCAATTCTGCGGCGTGCGGCCTCACCCAGCGCGGAATTCTGCGAAAGGGAAGGTATCGCCAGCACCGCCTCATTTAATGCCTTGATATCCAACGCATCACAAACGAATCCTTCCTGACCAGCCTGGATAAATTCGGCACCGCCACAGCCGGTGCTGGTAATCACCGCCAGGCCACAGGCCATCGCTTCCAGCACTACATTCGGAAAAGGATCGTAGAGGGTGGGCAACAGCAGCGCATCGGCGGCATGGTAGAAGGGTTGCACATCCTGCTGTACGCCAACAAAGCGTAGCCGATCGAGGCAATTCAGCTGATTCGCCAGCTGTTGATAACGCGTCAGCTGTTTATCCTGGCCGACCACAATCAGATAGCGATCGCTGCGTGCGACAGCTTCAATCGCTGCCTTTAACCCTTTGCGCTCAAAACCGGAGCCGACATAAATCATCACGGTGGCATCCTGCGGCAAACTCAGTTGCTGGCGTGATGCGTGACGTTGCGCTTCGGTCGCGGGCTGAAAGCGTTGGCTATCAATCGCGTTGTGAATAACATGGATTTTGCGGGCATCCAGCGTAAAACAACGCAAAATATCCTGCTTTACCATCTCTGAGTTACAGATCACCGCCTTCAGCGAAGGCGCATTGAACATCTCGCTTTCCGCCTGCAACACATAACGATGATAGGGACTCAGCGTGGCGCTCAGCCGCTGCCAGCCTGAGACGATGCGCGCCCGCTGTTCCAGCCAGACACGGTGTACGCCATCCCCGGCACGAAAGATATCGCATCCGGCAATGCGTTCATGGCTCTGCACAATATCAAACTTCTCCCGCTCCCAGCAGGCTCGTGCCGCCTGAGCAAAGCCCCGCTCGCGTGAAATCCGCCCGAATTTTGCCGGATTACAAATATGCAGATGCCATGCTGGATTGGGCGTGCCCTGCCAGCTGCGGGTGATGATATTCAGATCGAGTTGCTCGCTGTCGAGGGCTTCCAGCGCGCGTGAGATAAAACGCTCGGCACCGCCATCCGGACGATACTTCTGGCGGACAATCGCCAGGCGTAACTTAGTCATGCAAAAAGCTCCTTGCGGCGGCGACGACATCAGCAACCGGGATCGCCGACAGATAACGCTGGTCGGTTTTGGTATTGATCGAGTCAGGATCAGGCAGGGGGCCATAATCACCGGCCCAGATGACGCGATTGTTATTACCCCAGGGACGCCAGAACTGCAATTTTGTCGGACCAAATAGCGCCAGGCAGGGCATCTGTAGCGCCGCCGCCATATGCATTGGCGCAGAATCGACGCCAATAAACAGCCGGGCACCCGCGATTAACGCAGCCAGCTGAGGCAAAGAAAACTGGCCTGCCAGCGAAACGACGTTGTCGCTACGGCACAGCGACTGAATGCGTTCAATCATCGCCAGCTCTTTTTTATCCGGTGCGGCGGTCAGCACGATGGTGTGGCCATCAGCGGCCAGGGTGTCGACCATCTGAGCGACTTTCTCATCATCCCAGCATTTGAATTCCCAGCGAGAAGTGGGCTGTACCACCACATAAGACGCGCTGACCTGATGCTGAGCCAGCATCTGCTGCACTTTTTGTTGGTCGGCGGCGCTGAAATGCATCGAGGCTGTAGCGCCTGCGGTATTAATGCCGAGCGGAGCCAGCGCCGACATATTCTGTTCTACGGTATGTAATGTCCCGTGGTCAGCGGTGCTGACCAGCTGGTTATGGCACCAGCGCCAGAATGCGTTATCGCGTTTGTTAAAGGCGAAACCAATACGCACCGGAGCGCCGGAAAAGGCGGTGATGATGGCACTGCGCCACTGATCGGCGAGATTGATCACCAGGTCATAATGACAGGCCCGGACCGCTGAAATCAGCGCCATCTCATGGCGTAATTTCTGCCATCCGCCCTCTTTTTTCCAGTTACGATCGATAATATGCAGCTGGCGTATGGCGGGATGCGCTTCCAGCATCGGGCGCGTTTCTTTGTAGAGCAGAACGTCGATGTTGGCCTGCGGGTAACGCTGCCGGAGAGCATTAATCGCAGGGGTGGTCAGCAGCATATCACCATGATGGCGCAGCTTAATTAGCAGAATATTTTGGGGTGCAAAGTGGTCTGGAATCGGGCTCGCCATACTCAAATGATCTCAGAATTCAGTGAGCTGATTGTAGGGCAAACCCCCCAGGGGTGAAAGTCAGGTGCGGCGCTTATTTCTCTCGCCAGCGATAAATACGGCTCAGCCACAACAACAGTTGATACCATTGTTTTATACCGCGTGCATTGCGCAGCATCCGTTTGTGCGTTTGGGTGGCGAAGAGGTCATGAATCATTGCCTGACGCGCACTCGCTTCTGGCTCGCGCCTGATGCTATGACAGACGCTCAGCGCTTCATGGGTGATCTGATAATGAAACGCCGGGTAGATTCTCACCTTATGCTGGTAACGTGCATTGATCTCTTCCAGCATACGGGCAATTTTCAGATAGTGACGTTGGTAGGCCACATTACGCTCGCCGGTACGTTTACGATTGCTGATTGAGGCATCGTGCATGTAATAACGGTACAACACCTGATCGGTATAACGTACCCGCTGGGCATTCAGCATAAACTCGGTGGTCCAGGGAATGTCCTGATGGTGCAAGCCGGGTTCAAAAGTGAGTTGCTGTTGTTCGATTATTTCGCGGCGATAGATACCCAGCCACACCACATGCAAATAACGATGGGTATTCAACGCCTTGCTGAGCCACTCCGGGCCGCTGAGTACCCCGGTGCTGGTCAGGCGGTCGAGCGGAATCAGTGGTTTGGTTTGCTGGCTGGTCTGAAAAAAACGTACGGCGTTACATTGGGCGGCATCAAGATTATCCTGTTCCGCCATCTCCACTAATGTCTGATACATCGTTGGATGCATGGTGTCATCCGCATCGGGAAAGGTGACATATTTGCCGCGTGCGATAGCCAGCCCGGCATTACGTGCGCATGATACGCCACCATTGGGTTGGTGAACCACGCTGATATGCGGGTGCTGTTGTGCGTAAGTCTCTGCACGCTCCCCGGAACCATCAGTCGAACCATCGTTGACAATAATGATCTCCAGGCCGGTCAGTGTCTGGGCCAGCAGCGATTGCATAAAAGTATCCAGCATCGCTCCGGCGTTATACATCGGGGTGATGATGGAAAGGATAGGGTTGTTTGGCGACATTGTTCTGTATTGTTTTAATGAATTATTAACGAAATCCTGACATTAATTATTACCAGGCAATTCAGAACTTTTTGCACATTAATGGTCAAAAAGAGTTGGTCCCGAGGGTTTTCAGCATTTTGCGATCATTTCAGGGCCAATTTTCCGGGCAAAAGCGAGTTAACTCTGGGCAGCAACATGAAGAATATTTTAGTTATCAGGCGTGACAACATTGGCGATATGGTGTGCACCACGCCATTGCTGGAGGGGCTGAAGCAGGCCTTTCCCGACGCTAAACTGACCTTGCTGGTGAATAAAATCGCCGAAGATGTGGTGGATAATAATCCCAACGTTGATCGGTTATTTGTGTATAAAAAGGCGAAACACCGCGGCAAAAACGAAACGACGCTGGGGGTTTACTGGCAACGTGTCAAAATCATGCTCGCCTTGCGTAAAACCCGTTTCGACGCCACGATCCTGGCAAACCCGGTACCCTGCAAATACAGCCTGCGGCTGGCTAAGATGGCCGGTGCTCACAACATTATCGGCGCTGCCCAGACGGATGCCGTGCTGGATCATCCTTTCCAGAAACAAGACTTTCACGGCACTCACCAGGTGGAACACACCTATTCCTACCTTTCCGCGTTAACCCAGAACGCGCCTGAAGTGCCGCAGGTGAATCTTTATCTTTCCGCTGCGGAACGCGCGCAGGCAAGCGCGCGGGTGGCGCAATTGCTGCCTGGTGCGGGCAAAACCTACGGCGTGCACATCAGCAGTCGTAGCCCGAAACGACGCTGGCCTGTCGCTGCCTACGCAACCTTTATTCGTCAGTTGCTGCAGGATGAGCAGGCGCGTGTGTTGCTGTTCTGGTCACCTCAGGGGGCGCTGGATCCCAACGATAAAGGTGATGCGGCGCGGGCTGATGAGCTGATGCAAATGGTGGATTCCCCGCGTCTGGCGCGCTATGCCACGGCTTCTATTCGTGAATTGATCGCCGGGTTTGATTGTTGCGAGCAGATTTTATGCAGCGATGGCGGCCAGATGCATATCGCGGCGGGATTGCATAAAAAGCAGGTGGTGTTTTTTGGTGATACCAATGCACAAATCTGGCATCCGTGGTCGGGCGAGTATGAAATCATGCAGACCGCTTCGGGCGAATGTAGCGATATCTCGCCGGAAACGGTCTGGCAGGCCTGGCAGCGCCTGGCGCTACGTTAGCGGGCGGCTAAATCGACATACTGACGGCTGATAGCCGTCACGTCGTACAGGCTGAGTGTCTGTTCATTAATTGCCGGTAAATGGTCGTAAACCTCGACCATTTTACTGGCCAGCGCCTGAGCGTCGATCGGCGTCAGCATATCTGCCATCCCCGCTTTCACCAGAATTTCTTCCGGGCCACCCGGGCAGCGCGTACTGATCACCGGCGTGCCGCAAATCAGCGATTCAACAATCACGTTGCCAAAGCCTTCGCTATCGGAGCTCATCACCATCAGGCGCGCATGTTTGATATAAGGGAAAGGGTTGGACTGAAAACCGAGGAACAGCACGCGATCGGCGATATTCAGTTTCTGCGCCAGTTGTTTGGCGGCGGCAATACGTTCTTCCGTACCGGTGCCCAGCAGCACCAGTTTGGCGCGGTCAGCAAGGCCTGATTGGGCAAAGGCTTCCAGCAGGCGGTCCTGACGTTTTTGCGGGTGAATACGCGCTACGTTGATCAGATAGTCAGTACCTGCCAGATCGCAGGGTTCATCCGCGCGCTGGCGTAGCGCCTGCAAATCAAAGGGATTGTTAATCACCGCGGTTTTTGCGGTGCGTACCCCCATCACATCGACCAGATCGTCCAGCACGGCCTGGGAAACAGCAGTGATATTGCGGCCATGGTAGATGCTCGCCATCTTTTGCTTTTTGAACCAGTAATTCAGCCCCTTACGATGGCCGAGATAGGTTGACGACAGCACACCATGAATACAGAACCATAAACGTGAACGATCGATGGCCTGGCTACGCGCCACAATGCGGTCGGTTTTATGCAGATTGGAGATGATCAGGTCATATTTGCCGTTTTGCGCCTCATCCTGGCGTAAAACGTCATCCAGTTTTCTGGCGCGGCGTGACAACTCAGTCAGCTTACGCCAGGGGGCCTTGCTGTGCTGGGTGATGACGCGGTACTCGACGCCTTCCGGCAGGGCATAGGCGCAGGTCTCAGCCAGCGAGTAGAGGGTGACGTGATGCCTCATTTTATGAATCGATTCGCTAAGGGTCAGCACCACTTTCTCTGCGCCGCCGCCCGGTAAACCATCAATAATCATTAAAATGCGCATGTCACATCCAGACTGAATTGCTAAGTGAAGCGCCCTTTATACCGTTTAGGACGGCAGGGCGCTATCGCTGGCGATAATTAATCCCAGCTCAGTATCACTTTGCCCGAGTGGCCGGAACGCATCTCATCAAAGCCCTGCTGGAAGTCATCAATAGGGAAACGATGGGTGATGATGGGGGTCAGATCGAGGCCGGATTGGATCAGTGCCGCCATTTTGTACCAGGTTTCAAACATCTCGCGACCGTAGATTCCTTTGATAAACAGCCCTTTGAAAATCACCTGGTTCCAGTCAATCGCCATCTCCCCCGGCGGGATACCGAGCAGCGCGATACGGCCACCGTGGTTCATCACTTCCAGCATGCTGCGAAAGGCCGGTGGCGCGCCAGACATCTCCAGCCCGACATCAAAGCCTTCGGTCATCCCCAGAGAGGCCATCACCTCATGCAGATTCTCCTGTGCCACATTTACCGCGCGCGTCACACCCATGTTACGCGCCAGGCCGAGGCGATAGTCGTTGATGTCGGTGATCACCACATTGCGTGCGCCGACATGCTTACACACGGCGGCGGCCATGATGCCTATCGGACCCGCACCAGAAATCAGCACATCTTCGCCCACCAGATCAAACGACAGTGCGGTATGCACCGCATTGCCGAAAGGATCGAAAATAGCCGCCAGCTCGTCGGAGATGTTGTCCGGGATTTTAAAGGCATTGAAGGCCGGAATGACCAGATACTCGGCGAAGCATCCCTGACGATTGACGCCCACGCCGACGGTATTGCGGCACAGATGAGTGCGTCCGGCACGGCAGTTACGGCAGTGGCCACAGGTGATATGGCCTTCGCCCGAGACGCGGTCGCCGATGGCGAAACCTTTCACCTCCTGCCCGATGGCCACCACTTCGCCAACGTATTCGTGGCCGGTGATCATCGGTACCGGGATGGTTTTCCGTGACCAGTCGTCCCAGTTGTAGATATGGATATCGGTCCCGCAAATTGCGGTTTTGCGGATTTTTATCAGCAGGTCGTTATGGCCGGGTTCCGGAATCGGTGCATCGGTCACCATCCAGATGCCTTCTTCTGCTTTTAATTTCGCGAGTGCTTTCATTCCCGGCTCCTCAGGCGATGACGCCCAGCTGCTGACCAATACGGGTAAAGGCCGCTACCGCCTGCTCCAGCTGTGCCTGGGTATGACCGGCAGAAATCTGGGTACGAATACGCGCCTGACCTTTGGGTACGACCGGGTAGAAGAAGCCCGTTACGTAAATGCCTTCGCGTTGCAACAGGCTGGCAAATTCCTGTGCCACTTTCGCATCGCCAAGCATCACCGGAATGATGGCGTGATCGGCACCCGCCAGGGTAAATCCGGCGGCGGTCATTTGTTCGCGGAAATAGCGTGCGTTTTCCCACAGACGCTGGCGCAGGCCATCGCCTTCACTCAGCATTTCCAGTACCCGCAGCGAAGCCGCCACAATCGCCGGGGCCAGCGAGTTGGAGAACAGATACGGGCGTGAACGCTGGCGCAGCCACTCCACCACTTCTTTTTTTGCGGCGACATAACCACCAGAAGCGCCACCCAGCGCTTTGCCGAGGGTGCCGGTCAGAATGTCGACGCGGTCCATCACGTGGCAATATTCATGGGTGCCGCGCCCACAGGCACCGACAAAACCGACGGCGTGTGAATCGTCCACCATCACCAGCGCAGCAAACTCATCCGCCAGGTCGCAAATCCCCTGCAGGTTGGCAATCACGCCATCCATAGAAAACACGCCATCGGTGGCGATCAGGATATGGCGCGCGCCTTTGTCCCGCGCTTCCTGCAGACGCGCACGCAATTCGTTCATATCGTTGTTGGCATAGCGATAACGCTGCGCTTTACACAGGCGAACGCCATCAATAATCGAGGCATGATTGAGCGCATCGGAGATGATGGCATCTTCCGCGCCGAGCAGCGTTTCAAACAGGCCACCGTTGGCATCAAAACAGGAGGAAAACAGGATGGCATCTTCCATACCGAGGAAGTCCGCCAGTTTGCGTTCCAGTTGCTGGTGGATATCCTGGGTGCCGCAGATAAAGCGTACTGAGGCCATGCCGAAACCGTGGGAATCCATCCCTTCTTTAGCCGCCTGAATCAGCGTCGGATGGTTCGCCAGACCAAGATAGTTATTGGCGCAAAAATTGATGACAGTCTGACCCTGAGCAACGCTGATTTCCGCCTGCTGTGGCGAGGTAATGGTTCGTTCCTGTTTGAACAATCCTTCCTGGCGCGTTGTCTCAAGTTGCTGTTGGATTTGCGAATAGAATTGATCGGACATGATTCTGCTCCTCAGATGGCAAAATTTTGGCACATATTACTGACCGAAAAGCGGTTTAACGACGTTTCAGCCAATGAAATCTCCGTTTTGCAGCATAGTTCACGCTGCGGGCGGGAAATATGCCGGGCTTACGGAGTCATCTGGCTGTCTGGTGCGGGCTGAAATGTTATGATGATAGATATTCGTGGGTGAAACCTCCTGTTTACCCCAACTGTTTAAAGGCAAAGCACATGATTATCGTAACGGGTGGCGCTGGCATGATTGGCAGCAACATCGTCAAGGCGTTGAACGATCGCGGTCATACCGACATTCTGGTAGTGGATAATCTGAAGGATGGCACCAAGTTCGTGAATCTGGCGGATCTGGACATCTCTGATTACATGGATAAAGAGGAATTCCTCAGCTACATCATGTCCGGGGAAGATCTGGGGCCGATCGAAGCGGTATTCCATGAAGGCGCCTGCTCGTCCACCACCGAGTGGGACGGCAAGTACATGATGGATAACAACTATCAGTATTCCAAAGATCTGCTGCACTTCTGCCTCGATCGTGAAATTCCGTTCCTGTATGCCTCTTCCGCAGCCACCTACGGCGGCCGCAACGACAACTTCATCGAAGAACGTCAGTACGAGCAGCCACTGAATGTTTATGGCTACTCCAAAATGTTGTTCGACCATTATGTGCGCCAGATTCTGCCGGAAGCGGATTCACCGGTATGTGGTTTCCGTTACTTTAACGTCTACGGTCCGCGTGAAGGCCATAAAGGCAGCATGGCGAGCGTGGCTTTCCATCTCAACACGCAAATCAGCAATGGCGAAAACCCCAAGCTGTTTGAAGGCAGTGACGATTTCCGTCGCGACTTTATCCACGTTGATGACGTTGCCGCGGTGAATCTGTGGTGCTGGGAAAACGGTGTCTCCGGCATTTACAACTGCGGAACCGGTCGTGCGGAATCTTTCCAGGAAGTGGCTGATGCGGTGCTGAAATTCCATCAGCAAGGCGAGATTGAATACATCCCGTTCCCGGACAAGCTGAAAGGCCGTTACCAGGCATATACCCAGGCGGATCTGACTAAACTGCGTGCCGCAGGTTATGACAAACCGTTCAAAACCGTGGCCGTTGGTGTTGCGGAATATATGGCCTGGCTGAACCGTAACGCATAAGGAAATCGGCAGCAGCGATGAAAATTCTGGTTATTGGCCCGTCCTGGGTCGGCGATATGATGATGTCGCAAAGTCTCTATCGCACGCTCAAGGCTGAGCATCCTGAGGCTGTTATTGATGTCATGGCACCTGCCTGGTGCCGTCCGCTGCTGTCACGTATGCCGGAAGTGAATCAGGCACTGGCAATGCCACTCGGTCATGGCGCACTGGCGCTGGGTGAGCGTCGCCGTCTGGGCAAAACCTTGCAGGCCAGCGGTTACGATCGCGCCTATGTGCTGCCGAACTCTTTCAAATCGGCGCTGGTACCGTTTTTTGCCGGTATTAAACGCCGCATCGGCTGGCGTGGGGAGATGCGCTACGGCGTGCTGAATGATGTGCGCGTGCTGGATAAAGCCGCGTTTCCGCTGATGGTCGAGCGTTATGTGGCGCTTGGCTACGATAAACCCGTTGCCTCGGCGCAGCAGTTGCCGCAACCCTTGTTGTGGCCGCAGCTGAGGGTGGAGGAAGAAGAGAAGCGCATGACGGCTGCACAGTTTGCGCTCTCTGCCGATCGTCCAGCGATTGGCTTCTGCCCAGGTGCGGAGTTCGGTCCGGCAAAGCGCTGGCCGCATTATCATTATGCCGCGCTGGCGGAACAGCTGATCGGTGAAGGTTATCAGGTGGTGCTGTTTGGTTCGGCCAAAGATCGCGAGACTGGCGATACCATTATTCAGACCCTGCCCGAGGTGGCACGTACGCACTGTAAAAATCTGGCGGGTGAAACGCAGCTGGAGCAGGCGGTCATTCTGCTGGCGAACTGTGCTGCGGTGGTTAGCAACGATTCCGGCCTGATGCATATTGCAGCCGCACTTAACCGCCCGCTGGTGGCATTGTATGGCCCCAGCAGCCCCGATTTCACCCCGCCACTGTCGCATCAGGCTCGCGTTATTCGCCTGATCACCGGTTATCACAAAGTCCGCAAAGGCGATGCCGAACAGGGCTATCATCAAAGCCTGATCGACATTCAGCCCACGCGCGTGCATCAGGAATTAAGCGCTTTGCTCAACGCGGCGCAGGAGTAAACATGCACGTCCTGATTGTTAAAACTTCTTCTATGGGCGATGTCCTGCACTCACTGCCTGCGTTGACCGATGCAATGCAGGCGATTCCTGGCATTCGTTTTGATTGGGTTGTGGAAGAAAATTTTGCCCAAATCCCGGCGTGGCATCCGGCAGTAGATAAAGTGCTGCCAGTGGGGATTCGTCGCTGGCGTAAGCATTGGTTCGGTAGCCAGCAACGCGAAGAACGCGTGTTGTTTAAGCGTGAGTTACAGGCGCGCGAGTATGACGTGGTGATTGACGCACAGGGGCTGATTAAAAGCGCTGCGCTGGTCACCCGTCTGGCGAAAGGGGTGAAACATGGGCAGGATAGCCGCAGTGTCCGTGAACCCTTTGCCAGCTGGTGGTACGACAAACGCCATGAAATCAACAAGCAGCAACATGCGGTAGAACGCACGCGTGAATTGTTCGCGAAAAGCCTAGGCTATGAAAAACCTGCGACTCAGGGTGATTATGCGATTGCAGGGCATTTTCTCACGGAGCTTCCGGCAGATGCCGGGCAGTATCTGGTGTTTTTGCATGCGACAACGCGTGACAACAAACATTGGCCGGAAACTCACTGGCGTGAGCTGATTGAGTTAGTGCAACCCACCGGGTTACGCGTGAAGTTGCCCTGGGGGGCTGAGCATGAACATCAACGCGCTCTGCGCCTCGCTGAAGGGTTTGACCATGTCGAGGTACTGCCGCGTCTGACGCTGGAGCAGGTTGCCCGTCAGCTGGCTGGTGCGCGTGCGGTTGTGTCGGTGGATACGGGGTTGAGCCACCTGACGGCAGCACTGGATCGTCCAAATATTACCTTGTACGGTCCGACAGATCCGGGGCTGATTGGTGGTTATGGAAAGAATCAGTATAGTTTGAAAGCTGAGGATAATAATTTGTCTTCAGTTTTATCTGCTGTGGTATATGCCAGACTAAGCGAACTTCTCCAGTCATAAGTCAGCCAGCATCAATTCCAGCTCATTAATTTTTTATGGGCTGGAATCTATTTAACGAATCTTCAACTTAAGAATAAGATATTTTTTCTTTATGCTTAATCTGACCCTGGAGCTAAGGAAAAATTTCGAGGTTGAGGTTTGACGCAGAATATCGTACATCGCATCCTGCGATGCTTTTGATAACTGTTTTTTATGTTTATATAATAACTGAACCACATGAATAGCGGTCAGATGACGCCAGTAGCTGCCAAATTCAGCATCCATCATTAATAATGCTTGCGCCTTTAACTCAAGTTTTTCTGCCGATAATGCACTGGAAAGACTATGAGCTTGCTTGATGTAAATATAAAAAGGTCGCTGGCAGAAATAGACGTTGACTGCTTTTTTCAATATTTCAGGAATTAGCGCGATATCTTCATAACAAAAAAATGCCGGGAAATGTGAATCCCTGAATAAAGACTTATTGACTACTTTCCCAATAAAGTGACCCTGGAATTTCTTGTGAATAAGAAATTCTTCAATGGCGTTATCCTGGGTGATTTTCTGTGGGGCCTTCCATTGCCAGTTATCAAGCAGTGGAATCTCACCTTTAATTTCATAAAGGGGAGAGATAAGAATATCAATGTCATGATTTTCGAGAAAATCTATTATTTTGGCCAGAGATTTCTCATAAACCAAATCATCACCATCGACCATGGTGATGTATCCACCCTGGCATTTATCAATGGCGAAGTTTCTGACTTTTCCGATGTTTTTGAATTCAGTTCGATAATAGAAAGCGTATTCGTTTTTATCCGCAAATTCACGCAGGATATTGCTGGTTCCATCGACTGAGGCATCATCAATAAGGATCAACTCACAAGAAGATACTTTGTTGCCAACCGCCAGAAGTATACTTTCCAGAGTTTTCTTAATATGCCCTTCCAGATTATGGGCTGTGACAACAATTGATAAAACCTTACTATTCATAAAACATACCAGAACCTGTCGATGTTTATTACCTCTTCGAATTCTTAACTGAACTGAAGATGCCGTCATTCCATGAACATCTCTGAGCGATTTCTTTTTCCTCGTCGAAGTATAGCTAATATTATCGAGCCAGGAAAAAAAATTCGTATGTTTCAGAGAATAATCTTATTGGTAAGGTTTTTCCATTAGCGGAATTTCTGGGCGAATTTTGCTGAGAATTCGTGCAACTTGCTCAGCAACTCTCTCTGGTTTTATGACATCCATGATATGTGCCAGATGATCCTGTGATTTCTGACGCCCGATATAAATCATATGGTGCAACTCTGGGTTTTGCAGCGCACCGGTAGCATAAGGGTTTGCTGTGACGAATAATCCTAAGGTTGGGGTTTTTACAGTGACGGCGATGTGCAGGGGGCCGGTGTCTCCGGTCACTAATAGATCAAAATCATTAATCAGTGTGCATAATTCGGGCAGAGACGTATCACCGACCCGATTAAGAATGCGATCGTGATATTGCACAGGGACAAGATTGATAAAGGATTCAGCCCTGCCTTTATCACCGGGACCGCCGATCAACACAAAAGACAAGTTTGGAGAATGATCAAGGAGCTGATGAGTCATAGCTGCAAAGTTTTCTGGTGCCCAGCAGCGTTCCGGCGTTGAAGCACCAAGCTGCAAACCTATTGTTGGCGAAGAGAGAACCTTTTTTTCTTCGACCCGAAGGGGGAGTTTCATTTCTATATCGGAAACGTCACAGCCCAGAGCCTGAACTAATTGCAGTTTACGCTCAATAATATGACCTTTGAATGCAATGATGTAATCAATCAGCCATTTATCGCGCAGCGGTACATTGTCCTTATAGTTATCCTTGATAATGTACTTTGCTCCAGCCATGATCGCGGATAAATAATCATAAGGCTCATGCGAATGCAGCAATAAAGCCAGCTCGGCTTTTGGGAAGGATTTTAATTGCTTCAGCAAGCCGGGGATGGTGATGGCTTTATTATTCCAGAACACCAGGTTATCCCAGTCATCACCCTGCTGGAGAAACTCAGCGAATTTCTGATGGGCGATGAGTGTAATGATTGCGTCAGGATAACGTTTGCGCACAGCGCGAATCGCCGGAGTGTTAAAAAGAAAGTCGCCGAGTGCGGTGGTCGAGAAAATTAAAATGTGTGCAGGACGCAATGCTGAAAAATCGACGGATGTTTCAACCTGATGGCGTTTCACTAAATTGTGAATGACAATAGCCTTATCTAACAGCTTGGTTTTCCAGATCTTACGCATTGACTGACTCGTTCTTCATGCACTGATTATAATGAAACTTATTGGACCGGTTGATCTGGGTTAAGTTTCACTGCCGGCGATGCTGTTTGGGTATCGTTTAACCGCATTGACGATGCAATGCGGTCAGGGGAAAATTTTCCATTATCTGCGCGGCAATGGGAAGCTGCTCAGAACAAATTTGTCAGATTCCGGATGAAGGGGCTTTGCTGAATGCTCTCTGCGACCAAAGATACCGCCCGACTCTGTGGCACGGGTGACAGCGGTTTGCTGGCCTTACATACTCCTGGCGCACGGAAATGAGGAGCAGGAGTGGGCTGCGGTTTTGATGGTCCGGACCCCTGATGTAACGGCTCATTCAGCAACTGGCTGGGGCGTACCAGCGTAATATCAGCAGGCAATGTTGGTAGCATTTGCTGCAATACCCGCACGGTATTGGGATGAGGATGTCCGATGGCAATGGCATAACCATCGCGCTGTGCCAGTTTCACCGCACGGGTAAATTGTTCGCGAATTGCCGCATCACTCTGGCTGTCATCGAGAAACACTCTACGCTTCAATACCTTAACATGCGTTCCCTCGGCGGCCGGGATTGACTGGCTGTTGCCGATAGTCATGCTGTCGAGAAAGTAGAAATTGTACTGATTCAGTACCTGCATCACCTTCTGCATTCCCGGCAGGCTGGATGTCATTTTGCTGCCCATGTGGTTATTCAGGCCCACCGCATACGGCACCTTGCCAACGGCATCGTGGATAATGCGGGCAATTTCGGCACTGGACATCTCTGGCGTGAGCGTATCTTTCTCCAATGGCTGCTTGCTAAGAGGCGCCATTGGCAGATGGATAAGGACTTCATGACCACTCTGATGCGCTTTGGTCGCCATTTGTCGGGCAAAGGTGGCGTTGGGTAAGACGGCAACGGAGATGGCTGCGGGCATCTGCAACACTTTGTTCTCTTCGACCGGGCGATAGCCGAAGTCGTCAATCACAATGGAAAGTTTGCCCGCATGGGCGGAAAGTGACAAAAACAGGCCACACAACGCGGCCGGGAGTTTACGAGGTTGAAACAAAGCTTATCTTCCTAACCACGGTAGTGGGTTGACGGCTTGTCCCTGACGCCGGATTTCAAAATAGAGCGAGGGCGTGCCGCGGCCGCCGCTGGTACCCACCAGAGCGATAGGCTGTCCTGCCTTCACCTGGGCACCGACACTCACCAGCGCACTTTGGTTGTAACCGTAAAGACTCATATCGCCTTTACCGTGTTCCAGTACCACAACCAGACCGTAGCCTTGTAGCCAATCGGCCATCAGTACGCGTCCATCGGCGATGGCTTTCACTTCGGTTCCTTCTGGTGCGTCAATCACCAGACCTTTCCAGCGCAGTTCGCCTTGCATGGTTTCACCAAAGCGATGTTCAACACGCCCGTGAACCGGCCAGACGGCCTGGCCTCCGGGGCGACCCAGACCACCGGTACGGGCCATCAGCTCACGCTCACTTTGCGTTGGCTGATAACTCGATCCTTTGGCTTTGGCCTGTGCCTGGCGCTGACGTACTTTCTCCGCCTCACGAGCTTCACGCTCGGCTCTCTCCCGGGCCTCACGCTCCGCTTTGGCGATTTTGTCCTGCAGACGGCTTTCGTTCTCGCGCATTTCTACGAGGTCAGCCTGGTCTTTTTCCAGTGCACTTTCCAGTGCCGTCAGGGTTTTCTTACGAGCCGTGCTGGCAGATTCAAGTTTGGTTTGCTGTGCTTGCTGCTGTGCTAGCAGACTTTTTTGCTGCTGCTGTTTGTCCTGCAACGACTGACGCTGTTCCGCGAGCTGTTGCTGCGTCTGTTTCAGGTCATCGATGTTCTTCTGACGTGCAGCATTAAGATAGCCAAAATAGGCCAGAATACGTTCGCTGCGTTGCGCCTCTTCGCCACCCAGTAGCAGCTGTAAACCGTTGTGCTGGCCCTGACGAAAGGCGGCATCAAGCTGCTGGGCCAGTAATTTTTCCTGCTGCGCCTGCTGTTTTTCCAGCCGGGCAATAGAGGCGTTGAGTTGGGCTATATCGTTGTCGAGGGCGCTGAGGCTATTGCGGGTTTCGCGCAGCTGGCGGCTGGCCTGAGCAATAACCTTCTCCTGGCTTTGCAGCTGATCCAGCAGCTTACTGCGCTGCAATTTTTGCGCTTTCACGCTTTTCTCTTTTTCGGCGATATTTTGCTGAATGGATTTCAGCTGCGTTTTGCTGTCATCGTCACTGTGGGCAATGGGCGGCAATAGCAGAGCGCCCGCGCAGAGCAGGCTGAGGGAGAATGTGGACCAGCGTGTTAACAACGGATGCGCTGGGCCGTTGTGACAGGTCCTTGTTGGTAAAACAATCGCTTTTCCCTTCATAGTCGCTAATTATTCCACGATGAACAGCCGCTTACCAGTTTCCCGGGCCGGGTTTTGCTTTTCCAAACATGTCTTCCCCAGCTTACAGGCAGAAACTTTGTCTTAATTTTGCGATTAGAACACTTTTTTTGGAAAATGACGCACAAATCGTAACTCTGGCCCCTTAGCGACTGTACATGCGAGGTGGCGCAGGTATACTCAGAACCCTTGTTTTAGCTTATTAGCCCGGTCTGGAGTCGTTACCCCTCATGCAAGAAATTATGCAGTTTGCAAGCAATCACCCCATCCTCAGTCTGGCATGGGTTGTCTTACTCGTTCTGGTGATTGTAACCACCGTTAAAGGAATGTTCTCGAAGGTAAAAACCATCAGTCGCGGTGAAGCAACCCGCCTGATTAATAAAGAGGACGCGGTGGTGGTAGACGTTCGTTCGCGTGACGACTATCGCAAAGGACACATTTCTGGGGCGCTGAATGTAGCGGCGGCAGACATCAAAAAAGGTAGCTTTGGCGAACTGGAAAAGCATAAGTCTCAGCCCATAATTGTGGTATGTGCCACCGGGCAGAGCGCGGGCGAACCGGCAGCACAGCTGAGTGCCGCTGGTTTCACGCAGGTTTCGGTTCTGAAAGATGGCGTGAGCGGCTGGAGCGGTGAAAACCTGCCGCTGGTGCGCGGTAAATAATTCGCAAAGGTAACTGCATGGCTAATGTCGAGATTTACACCAAAACGACCTGTCCTTATTGCCACCGGGCGAAGGCGCTGCTTAATCAGAAAGGTGTGACGTTTCAGGAGATCCCTATTGATGGGGACGCGATGAAACGTGAAGAGATGATTCAGCGTAGCGGCAGAACGACCGTTCCACAGATATTTATCGATGCGCAGCATATTGGCGGCTGCGATGATCTCTTTGCGCTGGATGGGCGCCAGGGACTTGATCCCTTATTACAGGCATAACTTAACGGCCAGACAATTCTAACTAACAGGATTTAGTAACATGTCAGAACATAGCACCAACGAAATGCAGTTCCAGATTCAACGTGTTTATACCAAAGACGTCTCTTTCGAAGCGCCGAACGCGCCGCAGGTTTTCCAGAAAGAGTGGGAACCGGAAGTGAAGCTGGATCTGGACACCGCGTCCTCTCAGCTGGCTGATGAAGTCTATGAAGTGGTGCTGCGTGTTACCGTAACGGCCAGCGTCGGTGAAGAAACCGCGTTCCTGTGTGAAGTTCAGCAGGCCGGTATTTTCACTATCAGCGGTATCGAAGGCACTCAGATGGCACATTGCCTTGGTGCGTACTGCCCGAACATCCTGTTCCCGTATGCGCGCGAATGCATTACCAGCCTGGTGTCTCGCGGTACTTTCCCGCAGCTTAACCTGGCACCGGTCAACTTTGATGCGCTGTTCATGAACTATCTGCAACAGCAGCAGGGTGAAGGCGACGCGCCACATCAGGATGCCTGATGACTACACTCAACGCTTCGATTAGCGTCATCGGTGCCGGCTCGTACGGCACCGCATTGGCCATCACGCTGGCCCGCAATGGTCACCCGGTTTTGCTCTGGGGCCACAACCCGCAAAGCGTAGCGCAACTCCAGTCTGACCGCTGCAACACCGCTTTTCTGCCCGATGTCCCCTTTCCCGATAACCTCGTTCCTGAAGCCGATTTAGCACAGGTGGTCAATGCCAGCCGTGATCTGCTGGTGGTGGTTCCGAGCCATGTGTTCGGTGATGTCCTGCTGCAGCTGAAGCCGCATTTGCGTAGCGATTCGCGGATCGTTTGGGCGACGAAAGGTCTGGAAAAAGAAACCGGAAGACTGCTGCAGGATGTGGCACGTGAAATCCTCGGCGATACCATCCCGTTAGCGGTGATCTCAGGGCCAACTTTCGCTAAAGAACTGGCAGCGGGTATGCCCACGGCGATTGCGCTGGCATCGACGGATGCGCAGTTTGCTGATGATCTTCAGCAAAAGCTGCACTGTGGGAAAAGTTTCCGTGTGTATAACAACCCGGACTTTATCGGCGTGCAGCTGGGTGGTGCAGTGAAAAACGTTATTGCGATCGGTGCCGGAATCTCTGATGGCATCGGTTTTGGCGCGAATGCGCGTACCGCACTGATTACCCGTGGCCTGGCCGAAATGAGCCGTCTTGGCGCAGCGCTGGGGGCTGATCCTACCACCTTTATGGGGATGGCAGGCCTGGGCGATCTGGTGCTGACCTGTACCGATAATCAGTCTCGTAACCGTCGTTTCGGCATGATGCTGGGGCAGGGCGAGAGCGTAGATGAGGCGCAACGCATTATCGGACAAGTTGTAGAAGGCTACAGAAATACCAAAGAAGTCAGAGCGTTAGCTGCTCGTGTTGGCGTGGAAATGCCAATAACCGAGCAAATTTATCAGGTATTATATTGCGAAAAATCGGCGCGAGAGGCAGCATTGAGTTTACTCGGCCGTGCAAGGAAGGACGAAAACAGCCAAAGCTGAAGCAGGATGCCCAGCGTCATCACCTGGAGCGCCCCATCAGGCGCTTTTTTTATCGGGAGTACACAGCAATGTCGTCTGAAGAGTTAGAACTGGTCTGGAACAATATTAAAGCGGAAGCCAGGGCGCTGGCCGACTGCGAGCCGATGCTGGCCAGTTTCTTCCATGCGACATTGCTTAAGCACGAGAATCTTGGCAGCGCGCTCAGCTATATGCTGGCAAACAAACTGGCTAACCCGATTATGCCTGCCATCGCCATTCGCGAAATCGTTGAAGAAGCTTATCGTGAAGACCCTTCGATGATCGTTTCTGCTGCCTATGATATTCAGGCAGTGCGTCAGCGTGACCCGGCAGTTGATAAATATTCTACGCCTCTGCTGTATCTGAAAGGTTTCCATGCCCTGCAGGCGTATCGTATTGGTCACTGGCTGTGGAAGGAAGGTCGCCGGGCGCTGGCTGTTTACCTGCAAAACGAAATCTCGGTCTCATTTGCTGTAGATATTCACCCGGCGGCAAACATTGGTCATGGCATCATGCTCGACCATGCCACCGGTATCGTGATCGGCGAAACGGCCATTGTGGAAAATGATGTTTCCATCCTGCAAAACGTCACCCTGGGCGGTACCGGCAAAACCAGTGGTGATCGTCATCCGAAGATTCGTGAAGGGGTGATGATTGGCGCGGGTTCAAAAATACTTGGCAATATCGAAGTGGGACGCGGTGCGAAAATTGGTGCTGGGTCCGTGGTGCTTCAGCCAGTGCCACCGCATACCACGGCAGCAGGCGTACCAGCACGCATTGTCGGTAAACCTGCCAGCGATAAACCCTCAATGGATATGGATCAGCACTTTAATGGTACCGTTCCAGGCTTTGAGTTCGGTGACGGCATCTAGCTCTTGATCAGCGCGCCAGCATAATCAAGCTGGCGCCACGCTTCATACACCACGACCGAAACCGCATTCGACAGGTTCATACTGCGGCTTGCAGGCATCATCGGAATACGAATCTTTTGCTCGGGCGGTAATGCGTTAAGAATCTCTGCGGGCAGCCCCCGGCTTTCCGGACCAAACACCAGATAATCACCAGCCTGATAACGCACGGCACTATGCGCCGGGGTGCCTTTGGTGGTGAGAGCAAACAACCGCTGGGGCGCTTCAGCCGCAATAAATGCCGCATAGTTAGCGTGATGCCTGATGGCGGTGAATTCGTGGTAATCCAGTCCGGCACGGCGCAGACGCTTATCATCCCAGGCAAAACCCAGGGGTTCAATCAGGTGCAACTGAAAGCCAGTATTGGCGCAGAGACGGATGATATTGCCGGTATTAGGCGGAATTTCAGGTTCAAACAAAACGATATTTAGCATAAGGCCCCCGGAAACGAGGGCCGAAGCATAACAAATTATTGGCGGGCGGAGTACAGCGGCAGCCAGAGGGTCAGGCGCAGGCCGCCGAGCGGGCTATCATCGGCTTTCACCCAACCGCGATGTTGCTGAACCGCAGTTTCGACAATCGCCAGTCCCAGGCCGGTACCGCCAGATTCGCGGTCGCGTGCCTCATCGGTACGGTAGAACGGGCGGAAAATCTGCTCACGATCTTCCGGGCTAACGCCGGGACCATCATCATCCACATGCACGGTAATGCCTTCAATATCCACCGAGAAGCTGACGCTGATATGCGTATGCGAATAACGCAGCGCATTGCGTACGATGTTTTCCAGCGCACTTTCCAGCGCGTGTGGGTTGCCATATAACGGCCACGGACCCGGTGGATAAGGGACGTCCATGCGTTTGCCCATCTGCTCTGCTTCAAATTTGGCATCTTCCAGTACGCCATTCCACAGGTGATTGGCCTTCATCGCTTCGCTAACCAGCGCATTTTTATGCTGGGTGCGTGACAGTACCAGCAAGTCGTTGATCATTCCGTCCAGTCGCTGGGCTTCCGTTTCAATACGCTCCAGTTCTTTGCCTTCACCCTGACGACGACGCAGCAGAGCGGTGGCTAACTGTAAACGGGTGAGAGGGGTGCGTAACTCATGGCTGATATCCGACAGCAGACGTTGCTGTGCCGTCATCATACGTTCGAGTGCGCTCACCATCTGGTTGAAACTTGAGCCAGCGGCCAGGAACTCTTGTGGTCCTGATTCCAGTTCCGGATGCTGTCGCAAATTACCGCTCGCTACCTCATCGGCGGCATGTTTAAGCTTACGTGCCGGACGTGCCAGGCTCCATGCCAGCCACAGTAATAGCGGGGAGCTGATCAGCATGGTGACGATGAGTAATAGCAACGGGCGGTCAAACAGCAGATTGACGAAATCCAGTTGCGAGCTGGTGGCGGGGCGGATCAGATAAAGCTGGTAGTTATCTTCGCCATCGCGTACGGCAAAGGGGCCAACCATTTCAACCCGACCATATTTTTTCTTCTGCGGGTGATCGGCATTGTCGGACTGACCAATAAAGTTGCGGATAACCTGCATTTCGTTGTGCTGGGCGCCAATGACGCGCCCCTCACTGGTCACCAGCAATAGTCGCTGGCCTGGCGGAGCCCATTTCTCAATGGCGCGAAATAACCGACGCCACCACATCAAATCGTTGGGTGGGTCTTGCGCCAGTTCGGCTTCAACATGCTGCTCGATCATGATGCCCTGCCGCTGTTCACTTTCCAGCAGCGAGGTCATCTGTCGAGAGTCGAGTTTTGGCACCATCAACACCAGCATCAACACCAACGCCAGGGTAAGCCAGAAGATGGCGAAGATGCGGGTGGTCAAACTTCCAATCATGATGCCGAAACCATCAGGTAGCCACGTCCGCGCAGAGTTTTAAACCACGGATGACCATCACGACGTTCCGGTAATTTACGACGCAGGTTAGAGATATGCATATCGATGGCGCGGTCAAACGGCGTCAGACGCTTACCCAGCACTTCCTGGCTGAGATGTTCGCGTGATACCACCTGGCCAAGATGCTGTGCCAGCAGATAAAGCAGGGTGAATTCCGTGCCGGTCAGGTCCAGCGTTTCATTATCGAAGCTGGCTTCCTGGCGACCTGGGTTAAGCCGCAAACAATCGACTTCCAGCGTGGGTGAACTGTTGTCGTGCTGCTGCTGTTGCTCGCTCCAGTTGGAACGACGCAGAATGGCGCGAATACGCGCAACCAGCTCGCGATCGTTAAAAGGTTTAGGCAGATAGTCATCCGCGCCCAATTCAAGACCAAGGACGCGATCCAGTTCGCTGCCGCGTGCAGTCAACATGATCACCGGTGTCTGGTGTTGTTGACGTAACTCTTTCAGCGTGTCGATACCGTTCTTTTTCGGCATCATGACATCCAGCAGTAACAGGTCTACGGTGTTGTCCAGTAGGTTGAGTGCCTGCTCGCCATCGCTGGCGACAATCACTTCAAAACCTTCCATCTCAAGCAGTTCTTTAAGCAGCGAAGTCAATTCGCGGTCATCATCAACCAACAGGATCTTATTCATTTTTTATTGCCCTCCGCAGGCAAAATACCGTGTTCCCATATCGTCAATCCAACGCTTTACGTAGTTTTACACCCCCTGACGGATGTTTGCAGCTGCCGCCGTACACTAGTCCTCGTTGAATCGCAAAACGGAACGAACTGGGAGTAAACGATGCGCAACTTAACCGCCGTCGTCATTGCCTCAGCGATGGTTCTCAGTCACGCCAGCGCAGGAGCAGCAGACACGACGACGATTGACGAGATGCATCATAACGGCGGATTGACGACAGGCAGTATGACGCAAAATCCGCAAAGCCACATGTTTGATGGCATTGAACTTACTGAGCAACAGCGGCAACAAATGCGAGACCTGATGCAGCAAGCGCGACTCGAACGTCCCGCCGTCAGCGTTCAGGATATAGAAACTATGCATGACCTGGTCATTGCAGACAAATTTAACGAATCAGCCATCCGCCTGCAGGCAGAAAAAATTGCTCAGGCGCAAGTCGAACAAAACGTTGTGATGGCTCGGGTTCGTAATCAGATGTACCACCTGCTAACGCCTGCACAGCAAGCGACATTGCAGAAGAATTATGAGCGGCGCCTCAATGAAATGCGCAGGCTCTCAGAATTGCAGCCATCATCACCGCTGCAAGCAGTGAGTAGTACCAGCAGTAACCAGTAACATAGTATCCCTGTTTTCCTTGCCATAGACACCATCCCTGTCTTCCCCGCCATGATGGCGGGGTTTTTTTTATCAAAAAATCACAAAAAAATTCAGCTGATGAGCTTTAGCCATCAACCCATGAGATCTGGCCAGAAGCAACCGGAAAGGGTTTTGCAGCGGATGCTTCTGCGTGCAGGTACCATGCTTTACCTGTTGGAATCTTGATCTGTAACGTTGAAAGTGGTGTGAATCTCACGGAGTGTACGAAATTCGAAAGTTTTTGCGTAAAAACATAAGGACAACGCTTTCAGATAGCAGACAATTCTATCTTTCCCATGCGCATTGATGACAAAAAGGAAGGATATGCCAATAAACATACCTAAATCGCATTCTCCCGGGCCTGCACAATCTACCCAGTCATCATCTTCAGTAGAGTTATTGGCTAAAAATCAGGTGGAAAAACTGGCTGAAGTTATAGATTTATGTAAAAAGAAAATATAGGGATAGTGCCAGAACACCTCGTTAAATTACAACTTCTGTCTCAGAAGACGAATACTATAATTAGTATTCGTCCCGTTGATATGATGGCAACGGATCTTATCGCTAATGGATATCCGACAAAAGGATTCCACATAAAGGGAAAAAGTGCTGACTGGGGACCGCAAACGTCTTTTATCTGTGTTAAGCAGGAGCTAAGCAAGCTTGCCGATCGACCAGATAAACAAGAGGGATTTAATAAGGAAGTGCAAGATTGCCTGAGCAAAGGTTATGCTAATAAAGTTGTATTAGAAATAACAAAGGCAAGACTGGATTTACTCGTCGAGAATAATTATATCAAAAATATAAAATACGGTGTTAACCGCCAACCTCTTGAGTTAGAGGCCAGTACGCCAAAAGGCGTCATGCATAAGTTTGAGCTGGTACCCGGATCAGATAAAGGGTCCTGGCAGGTTATCTACAATGGCGAACCCGTTGAAGTTTTAGCCCCGGCTGGGTCAGGTCAAAAACCTCTTACCGCCGATTACGACCTTTTTATGATCGCACCGGCATTTGAGGATTATGGTGTTGAAGATAAATTATCTGTGCATGATGTGTCTCACCATATATTTAAAGAGAGAATGGATGGTTATACAACGCCTCATGAAAAACTACCCGGTAAATTAAAGGATTTATATTTAAGTGAAGATGAATTTTATGCGAAGGTAGATAAGAATGTTGGTAATGTGTCGGTGCGTATTCGTAATATGATATCCAGTATTAATGAATGTCTGGTTGGCAACGGTGAACCGGTTGTGCATCATAGCACCGACACCTGTAATCCCTGGACAGATATTGAGGCAAACTTCCCAGCGGTCATTACGTTGCCTAAATCCTTTGGCGATTTTGGCGAAATATGTGTGGTCAGGAATGTGGAAGAATTAAAATCTTTCGCGCAGAAGGCAAAAGACGAAGGTTATTATGTGCCATTGAATCCAGTCTGGGACAAAGAAATAACCGATATTCGGTCTTCGCGATTTATGGATGCGAAAAATTTCGCCATCCAGCATTGGAAACACAGATAACCATTAAGCCTCAGGCTGTTAGCCAGGTCTTTCCTGTCATCACGTCTGTTCAATCGTAAGATACGAAAAATGGCGACTTTTATTGTCGCTGGTAACACCATCCAGGCAGCGTTTACCTGCTAATGATAAACTTGAGCCATTCTGAGTTTAAACGGGCGCACCATTGAACGTTGCCCGAAGAGGCTAAGGCATGGAACACTCCTACGCAAAGCTGGTGAGCCGTGCAGCGTTGTCTGCCACGGTGCTGGCATCGTTGTTGTTAATTGTTAAAATTTTTGCCTGGTGGTACACCGGTTCGGTCAGTGTGCTGGCGGGGTTGGTGGATTCACTGGTGGATATCGCAGCTTCGCTGACCAATTTGCTGGTGGTACGGTACGCCTTACAGCCTGCTGATGCTGATCATACTTTCGGCCACGGTAAGGCAGAATCGCTGGCGGCACTGGCGCAAAGTATGTTTATTTCCGGATCGGCGTTGTTCCTGTTTCTTACCGGTATTCAGCACCTTGCCTCTCCCGATATCCTGCGTGCTCCGCTGGTCGGTATCGTGGTCACGGTGATTGCGCTCTGTTCCACGCTGGTGCTGGTCACTTTTCAGCGCTGGGTGGTACGGCACACCCGTAGCCAGGCGATTCGCGCTGATATGCTGCACTACCAATCCGATGTGGTCATGAACGGTGCTATTCTCATAGCGCTAGGCTTAAGCAGCTATGGTTTTTCCCGTGCCGATGCATTATTCGCCTTAGGGATTGGCGTTTATATTCTGTATAACGCGTTGCGTATGGGCTATGAAGCAGTCCAGTCACTGCTGGATCGTGCTTTACCGGAAGAGGAACGTCAGGCGATTATTGATTTGATCGCCAACTGGCCGGGCGTACGTGGTGCACATGACTTACGCACTCGGCAGTCTGGCCCGACGCGCTTTATCCAGTTGCATCTGGAAATGGACGACCATCTGCCGCTGGTGCAGGCCCATAAGGTGGCCGATCAAATAGAACAGGCATTACGCAGTAAGTTTCCTGGCTCCGACGTCATCATTCATCAGGACCCCTGCTCAGTTGTGCCGGAAAATCAACAGGGTTTTTTCCAGTTTTAATAGTTTTAAATCATCGTGTTGCGGGATAAAAATGACGTAACGCTAACAACTCTGTAAAAAAATAGCGAAAACTTGTCTGACCTGAATCAATTCAGCAATCAGCCTTTGATATACTATCTCTCAACTATAAGGCCGTGCGATCGCGAGCTGGTCTCCGCAGGGGCACTGGCGGGAATAATCCTTAGTTTTGAACAATCCAGAGGTTGTCATGATCAAAAAAATCGGAGTACTGACCAGCGGCGGCGACGCCCCAGGCATGAACGCAGCCATTCGCGGAGTTGTACGTTCCGCGCTGAGTGAAGGACTTGAAGTTTTTGGCATCTACGACGGCTATCTGGGGCTCTATGAAGACCGTATGATCAATCTCGATCGCTACAGCGTCTCGGATATGATCAACCGTGGTGGTACTTTCCTGGGTTCTGCTCGTTTCCCGGAATTCCGTAACGAAGAAGTTCGTCAGGTTGCCATCGAAAATATGAAAAAGCGCGGTATTGATGCGCTGGTGGTCATTGGTGGTGATGGCTCGTACATGGGTGCTAAGCGCCTGACTGAAATGGGCTTCCCGTGCATTGGCTTGCCAGGTACCATCGATAACGACGTCGCTGGTACTGATTACACCATTGGTTATTTCACTGCGCTGGAAACGGTAGTGGAAGCGATTGACCGCCTGCGTGACACGTCTTCTTCACATCAGCGTATTTCCATCGTTGAAGTGATGGGACGCTATTGCGGCGATCTGACACTGGCCGCGGCAATTGCTGGCGGCTGTGAATTCATCGTGCTGCCGGAAATTCCTTACACCCGTGAAGAACTGGTTGCCGAGATTAAAGCCGGTATCGCCAAAGGTAAAAAACACGCCATCGTGGCTATCACTGAGCACATCTGTGATATCGACGATCTGGCGCATTACATTGAAGCTGAAACCAAACGCGAAACCCGTGCCACGGTTCTGGGCCACATTCAGCGTGGTGGTGCGCCTTGTGCGTATGACCGTATTCTGGCGTCACGTATGGGCGCTTACTCCATTGAACTGCTGCTGCAGGGCTACGGTGGACGTTGCGTTGGTATCCAGAACGAGAAGATGGTGCATCACGACATTATCGATGCCATCGAAAATATGAAACGTCCGTTCAAACGCGACTGGCTGGATACTGCGAAAAAACTCTACTAAATCAGCAAAATCAAGGCGCGTCTGGGTACGCGCCTTTTTTATGTCTGCTCATATTCTCTCCGGTTATAACAGCTTATTTTTAATTCTTTAATCTGTGGATTAGTTTGTGTCAGTCTTGTTCTATAACGACTTCGGAGAGCAAGCAATGAACAAGTGGACTATTGGTGTCACCCTGTTACTGGCTTCAACCAGTGTTTTGGCAAAGGATATTCAGCTGTTAAACGTGTCTTATGATCCGACGCGTGAACTTTACGAGCAATACAACAAAGCGTTCAGCGCCCATTACAAGCAGGAAACCGGTGATAACGTGGTGATCCGCCAGTCGCATGGGGGTTCAGGTAAGCAGGCTACCTCGGTGATTAATGGCATCCGTGCGGATGTGGTGACGCTGGCGTTGCAGTCTGACGTTGATGCCATTGCTGAGCGTGGTCGTATCGATAAAAACTGGATCAAACGTCTGCCTGATAACTCTGCGCCTTACACCTCCACCATTGTATTCCTCGTGCGTAAAGGTAACCCGAAGGGCATCCACGACTGGGGTGATCTGATTAAACCGGGTGTATCGGTGATTACGCCAAATCCGAAGACATCCGGCGGTGCGCGCTGGAACTATCTGGCTGCCTGGGGTTGGGCTCTGGATCAAAATAACGGTGATCAGGCCAAAGCCGAGGCCTACGTCAAAGCGCTGTTTAAGAATGTTGAAGTGCAGGATTCTGGTGCGCGCGGCGCTACCAACACCTTCGTTGAACGCGGTATTGGTGATGTGCTGATTGCCTGGGAAAATGAAGCGTATCTGGCGGTCAACAAACTGGGTAAAGACAAATTTGAAATCATCACACCGAGCGAATCGATCCTTGCCGAGCCGACGGTGGCAGTGGTTGATAAAGTGGTCGATGAACGTGGCACCCGCAAAGTGGCAGAGGACTACCTGAAGTACCTCTACTCCCCGGAAGGGCAGACCATCGCCGCGGAAAATTTCTATCGCCCGCGTGATGAAGCGGTGGCGAAGAAATTTGCCAGCACCTTTGCACCGGTAAAACTGTTCACTATCGACAGCAAATTTGGCGGTTGGGCACAGGCGCAGAAAACCCACTTTGCCGATGGCGGCACCTACGATCAGGTTATGAAACCGTAATCGTTCTGCCATCAAAATATCGCGGCCAGCCTTTGCTGGCCGTTTTGCGTTATTACGCGGTAAAAGTCCGTGACATTCATCATTTGCCAGGCGAGGATGCTGGCAGATGATGAACCGAGGGACCACGCTATGCAGGGCAGCCGTCGTACCCTGAGTCTGATTACCTTACTACTTGCACTGTTGATTATCGGCTTATTACTGGCCGCAGTGCACTTCCAGAAAAATTCCAACGCCTTGTGGCAAATCATCAGCGAGAAGTGTCTGCCTGGCATGATGCAAAAAGGTGATCCTGCGCCCTGTCAGCGGGTAGATGTCGCCAGAGGCTACGTCACGCTGAAAGATCTCAACGGTCCGTTGCAGTATTTGCTGATGCCCATCGAAAAAATCACCGGTATGGAAAGCCCGATTCTGCTGAATCCGGCGACACCGAATCTGTTCGCAGATGCCTGGCGAGAGCGGGGACTGCTGGCACTGCGTCGGGGAAAACCGATTGATGATAGCGCGCTGGCACTGGCGATTAATGCGCAGTATGGCCGCACGCAAAATCAGTTGCATATCCATATCTCCTGTCTGCGGCCGGATGTGCGTCAGCGCCTGGATGCTTTGGCCCCGCAGCTCAGTGAGCAATGGCAAAGTGAAACACTGCAAAAACATCGTTATCAGATACGCACCCTGACAACGGCGCAGCTGGCGCAGCAAAGCGTTTTTATTCGTCTGGCATCAGAAGTTCCTGACGCACGTAGCGAGATGGGGAAATACGGGATGGCGTTGGCGGCGTTACCAGATGGTCGTTTGGCGCTGATGGCGATTGAGCGCAACTGGGTCAAACTGAATAGCGGTTCGGCAGAAGAGTTGCAGGATCATCACTGCCAGATTCTGCAATAAAAAGGCGGCTGTTAAGCCGCCTAGTCACGCATCAGAACGATTACGCGTTTTTCGCTGCGGCGGCAGCTTTCACAATTACCGCAAAGGCGTCAGCTTTCAGTGACGCACCGCCAACCAGCGCACCATCGATGTCTGGCTGAGTGAACAGTTCTGCGGCGTTTTTGTCATTAACTGAACCGCCGTACTGGATGATGACTTGGGCAGCCACTGCGGCATCTTTCTTCGCGATATGATCACGAATGAATTTGTGCACGGCCTGAGCCTGCGCAGGGGTTGCTGACTTGCCAGTACCAATCGCCCATACCGGTTCATAGGCAATGACGACACCCTGGAAGGCTTCTGCGCCCTGAGTTTCCAGCACTGCGTCGATCTGACGTGCGCAGACTTCTTCAGTTTTGCCCGCTTCGTTTTCTGATTCGGTTTCACCAATACAAAGAACCGGTACCAGGCCAGCGGCTTTCAGCACCGCGAATTTCTTCGCGATAAATTCGTCGCTTTCTTTGTGATAAGTACGACGCTCAGAGTGACCGATGATGATGTATTTGGCGCCGATATCTTTCAGCATGTCAGCTGAAGTTTCGCCGGTGAAAGCGCCAGACAGATTGA
Organism: Pantoea cypripedii; assembly: GCF_002095535.1. Lineage (NCBI taxonomy): Bacteria > Pseudomonadati > Pseudomonadota > Gammaproteobacteria > Enterobacterales > Erwiniaceae > Pantoea > Pantoea cypripedii. The sequence goes on along the minus strand of NZ_MLJI01000001.1, from coordinate 4,311,435 downwards.
CGTCGACGTTCTGAGCACCCAGTGCAATGTGGCTACCGGAAATGGCATGTTTTGCCTGAGCAAGATAGAGTGCCGGCGGAGCAATCGCCACGCCACAGCCTTCAACACCAGACAGTTCTTTGCGCAAACCTGCGATCAGCTCGTCAGTCATATGCTTGCTGCCGTTCAGTTTCCAGTTACCCATAACCAGTGGATGTCGCATTCTTTCCTCCGCATAACGCGATTCATGAAATAGCACTGCTCAAAGGCAGCGATGTCTGCCAGACAGTATAGAGATCAAATATGTCGCTGGCTTTGCTTTTCGTCATTTTTGCCGGGGGTGATCAGGGTGTGGCAAGTGCCAGTTTGATCGGCTCTACAGCAAAGGTCAGGCCCTTATCACCGTTGTCCGCGACCACAAAACGCAGCGCCCCTTCATTACGGGAAAAATAGCGTGAACCTTTACCTGCGCTGAGCAGGGAATCGAGCTTTTTACGTCCGTCTTCAGGTGATAATCCGGGGGAGAAAAAGCGCAGCAGGGCGGTCATGTAAGCCATGGCCTTTTCCTGAGCATTCTTCTCATCCGGCCCTGGCACCGGTAGCCAGGTTATCTGGAGCGTTTTGATTTTACCGGTGCCTTGCTCCAGCGCCGTAGAAGCATACAGGGTTTCGCTGATTTTACTGGCAGCCCGCGTCAGGTTGCTTTTATCGTCCTGATTATCGATGGCACGATATTCCATCAGCGGCAGGTCAGGATTCGCGGCATTGTACTTTTCACGAAACTGCGCAATGGTCATATCAAAGGTGGGCGCACCGGGTAGTAAATAAGGGGCCGCAGGCAGATGGTCGCTGCGATCCTGCGGGGGTGCGTCTTCCGCCCAGACGGGAAATGTCAGTGCGAGGCTGAGTAGCAACGCGCCTGGCAGATTCTTCATTGCTTCGGTCCTAACCAATAACGTAGCCAACGATTAGAACGGTTTTTACCGGCGAAAGTCAAAACCCCAGCCTGGAAAAAACTCACATTATGCCGCCCATCAGTTACCAGTAATGTTCACTGCTCATATGTCCGGGTTTGCGTTTGAAATGCTTGCGCATGCCGCGGTTATCTTTCAGCAATTGCTGTGTATCGCGCACCATTTGTGGGTTGCCGCACAACATGATGTGGCTGGTATCTGCATCCATCGGTAATCCTACCGCCTGTTCCAGTGCGCCGCTTTCAATCAGCGCAGGGACACGACCATGCAGCGAGCCAGTCATCTCTTCACGGCTGGTCACGGTCTGGATATGCAGCTTCCCCTGATAACGCTGCTGTAATTGCTGCATCAGTGGCAGAAAGCTGAGATCGGCGGCATAGCGCGCGGCATGGACCAGTACGATATTCTCGAAACGCTCCAGCCCGGTGCCCTGTTGCAGAATAGACAAATACGGACCAATGGCGGTGCCGGTGGCCAGCATCCACAATGTCTGGCAATCAGGAATCTCGTCCAGCACAAAAAAGCCTGACGCCTCTTTCGTCACCATCACCTGATCGCCCGGACGCAGTGCCTGTAACCTCGGGCTAAGCTTGCCTTCCGGCACCGTGACCAGATAGAACTCCAGCAGCGAATCATGGGGTGCATTGACGTAGGAATAGGCGCGCTGCACGCGTTCGCCGTCGATTTCCAGCGCCAGTTTGGCAAATTGCCCGGCGATAAAGGGATCGATGGAGGCCTGCACGCGCAAGCTGAACAGGGCATCGGTCCAGTTTTTGACTTCTTTCACTTCGGCATTGACCCACTCAGCCATGTTTACTCCTTATTGTTGATTTTTCAGGCATGTCACTATCTTCGTCAGCCGCCGGGAAGATTTCCAGTCCCTGGGTGGGTAAATGGCTCTCAGCGACAAATGCAGCGCACTTAACTTCAACTGTAGCGGGTGCTTTACAGACTGGTGTCACAGCTTGACGATGTCAGTCCAAATGCTTTGGTCCCACCCCTCGCTTTGTCATCGAATCCTGATATTTTTGCCGCCATTCATGACAGGCAGCATTTTTTATTGCTGCCTTTACTTTATTTCTCAGACAGACATTTTGTTCCATGTTGATATCTAAAACGGAAAATCGCCGCTTACTGTTGATGTTGATCGTGCTGGTGGCCGTCGGGCAGATGGCGCAAACCATCTATGTACCCGCGATGGCGGCCATGGCTGATACTTTTAACGTGCACAGCGGGGCCATACAGCAGGTCATGGCAGGCTATCTGATCACCTATGGCGGATCACAACTGATCTATGGCCCACTCTCCGATAGCATCGGGCGGCGGCCAGTGATCCTTGCGGGGATGACGATCTTTGCCAGCGGCGCTTTGATCGCGTTATTCGCCCCTTCGCTTCATATCCTGGTATTGGGCAGTGCTATCCAGGGGCTGGGTACGGGTGTCGCTGGGGTGATGGCGCGTACCATGCCGCGCGATCTCCATCAGGGGGGGGCGTTGCGTCAGGCCAATAGCCTGCTCAATATGGGCATTCTGGTCAGCCCGCTGCTGGCACCTGTGATCGGTGCGTTACTGACGCCGCTGTTTGGCTGGCATGCCTGCTTTGCCTTTTTGCTGCTGTTATGTCTCGGCGTGACGGCGGCGATGGCGCGCTGGTTGCCAGAAACCAAACCCGCCGAAACGCCGGTAACGCCATTTCTGCGGCGCTACGCCACCTTACTCAGCGATGGCCACTTTGTCCGTTATTTGCTGCTGCTGATTGGCGCGCTGGCGGGGATTGCGGTATTTGAAGCCAGCTGTGGCGTGCTGCTGGGCGGCGTGCTCGGGCTGGATGGTTTTACCGTCAGCATCCTGTTTATCCTGCCGATTCCGGCCGCCTTCTTCGGTGCCTGGTTTGCCGGACGCGAACAAAAATCCTGGCATACGTTGATGTGGTATGGCGTGAACAGCTGCCTGCTGGCGGGATTGATGATGTGGATACCGGCCTGGTTTGGCGTGATGAATATCTGGACGCTACTGGTTCCTGCGGCGCTGTTCTTCTTCGGTGCGGGGATGTTGTTTCCGCTGGCGACGTCCGGCGCGATGGAGCCCTACGCGTGGCTGGCAGGAAGTGCAGGGGCGCTGATTGGCGGCTTACAGAATCTGGGTTCTGGCCTGGTTGCGTGGCTTTCGGCGATGATGCCGCAGCGTGATCAGTTCAGCCTCGGCATGTTGATGTTTGCTACCGCGCTGGTGATGCTGCTGTGCTGGTGGCCGCTCTCACGCCATCCCGAGAGCGGCAAGCAGACGGTTACAGGATAAACGGGTGCAGTGCCGCATCTTTACGATCCAGATAGTGGATCGACTGAATGCGGCGAATGGTGCGCGATTTACCGCGAATCAGCAACGTTTCGCTGGTCGCGATATTCCCTTTACGCGTGATGCCTTTAAGTAAGTCGCCGGTGGTGATGCCAGTGGCAGCAAAAATTACGTTATCGTTGCGCGCCATTTGCTCCAGCGTCAGAACCTTACCCGCTTCAATCCCCATTTCGGCACAGCGTTGTAATTCCTGTTCGCCAAGGCGGCGATTTTCTTCGCTGTCACCTTTCACCTGGTGACGCGGCAGCAGGCGTGCCTGCATGTCGCCATCCAGCGCGCGAATCACCGCCGCAGAAACCACCCCTTCCGGCGCACCGCCAATTCCGTACAACACATCCACTTCGCTGTCTGGCATGCAGGTGAGAATGGATGCCGCGACATCCCCATCGGGAAAGGTAAAGACCCGCACACCCAGTTGCTGTAATTGCGCAATCACCGCATCGTGACGTGGCTTCGCCAGAATGGACACCGTCAGCTGGCTGAGCGATTTGCCCAGTGCCGTCGCGATGTTGTTCAGGTTGGTTTCCAGTGGCAGATTGAGGTCGATAGCGCCGTGTGCCCCTGGCCCGACAATCAATTTTTCCATGTACATATCAGGTGCGTGCAGGAAACTGCCTTTATCGCCCACCGCCAGTACTGCCAGTGCATTGGCCTGGCCTAAGGCGGTCATGCGCGTACCTTCAATCGGATCAACGGCGATATCGACCGCATCGCCCTGGCCGGTCCCCACCTTTTCACCGATGTAGAGCATTGGCGCTTCGTCGATTTCTCCTTCACCGATCACAATCTGACCGTTGATATCGATGGTGTTCAGCATAATACGCATGGCGTTGACGGCAGCACCGTCGGCAGCATTCTTGTCGCCGCGTCCTAACCAGTGATAGCCCGCCAGCGCGGCGGCTTCGGTAACGCGGGAAAATTCAATCGCGAGTTCTCGTTTCATGGTCTGCACCTGACAAAAAACAGGCGGGCAGTGTAGCACAGCGGGGGAAAGCGGCGGGAAAAACCCGCGGCAGGGTGCCGCGGGTTGCAGGGGATTACTCTTCGTGTTCTTCCCAGTTCTGGGCACGAGCGACAGCTTTCTTCCAGCCCGCATAGCGGACGTTACGCTCGGTAGTTTCAATGCTCGGACGGAATTCACGTTCAATTACCGCTTTGGAACGGACTTCTTCCAGGTCATTCCAGAAACCGACTGCCAGACCGGCCAGATACGCTGCACCCAGCGCCGTGACTTCACGCACTTCCGGACGCTCAACGCGTGTACCCAGGATGTCGGACTGGAACTGCATCAGGAAGTTGTTAGCAACGGCACCACCATCCACGCGCAGAGATTGCAGGCGGGTGTTGGCATCATTTTGCATCGCTTCCAGCACATCACGCGTCTGGAAGGCGATCGACTCCAGCGTGGCGCGAATCAGATGATTGCCGTTAACACCACGCGTCAGGCCAAAGATTGCACCACGTGCATACGGGTCCCAATACGGGGCACCGAGGCCGGTGAAGGCGGGCACCATATACACGCCGTTGCTGTCTTTCACTTTCTGCGCGAAGTATTCAGAGTCAGCAGCGTCGCTGAACAGCTTCATCTCGTCACGCAGCCACTGGATGGCCGCACCACCGATGAACACCGCACCTTCCAGTGCATAGTTCACCTCGCCGCGTGGGCCGCAGGCGATGGTGGTCAGCAGACCATGAGTGGAGGTCACCGCTTCAGTACCGGTGTTCATCAGCATAAAGCAGCCAGTACCATAGGTGTTTTTCGCCATACCCGGCTGCACACACAGCTGACCATAAAGCGCTGCCTGCTGGTCACCAGCAATCCCGGCAATCGGAATACGCGTACCGCCTTTACCACCAATGTTGGTCTGGCCGTAGATTTCAGACGAGCCTTTCACTTCCGGCAACATTTCACGCGGAATGTCGAGGATTTCGAGCATACGCTCATCCCACTTCAGCTCGTGAATGTTATACATCATGGTACGTGAGGCGTTGGTGTGGTCGGTAATATGCACACGACCCTGGGTCATTTTCCACACCAGCCAGGTATCCACGGTGCCGAACAGCAGCTCGCCACGTTTGGCACGTTCGCGCGCACCCTCGACGTTATCGAGGATCCACTTCACTTTGGTGCCGGAGAAGTACGGGTTAATCACCAGGCCGGTGGTGTGCTGGATATACTCTTCCAGGCCTTCTTTCTTCAGCTTGTTACAGTAATCCGCAGTACGCGGGTCCTGCCAGACGATGGCGTTATAAACCGGGTTGCCGGTCGCTTTATCCCACACAATGGCGGTTTCACGCTGGTTAGTGATACCAATCGCAGCGATTTCGTCAGAACGGATGTTGGCATGGGCCAGCACTTCAACCAGCGTCGAACTTTGTGATGCCCAAATGTCCATTGGGTCATGTTCTACCCAGCCCGCTTTCGGGTAGATCTGGGTAAATTCACGCTGTGAGACGGCGACGATGTTGGCGTCATGGTCCAGAATCACGGCACGAGAACTGGTTGTGCCCTGGTCGAGCGCGACGATGTATTTTTTATCTGTCGTAGTCATATGATTTTCCTGATGATCTAAAAGTGAAACTTACGCTTTACGCTGCTCAGCGCGTGCGACCTGATTTTCTGTCTTGCTGGCTACCGGAGCGTTAACTGGCAGGTGACGGCCAATCAGTGCGCGGTAACCGAAAGCTCCGAGGCAGGCACCAACCAGCGGGCCAAAAATCGGAACCAGGAAGTAAGGGATATCTTTGCCACCCGTAAAGGCGACGTTACCCCAGCCTGCCAGCCATGCGAAAACCTTCGGACCGAAATCACGAGCCGGGTTCAGGGCGAAGCCAGTGAGCGGACCCATAGAGCCACCGATCACCGCCACCAGCAGACCAATCAACAGCGGAGCCAGCGGACCACGCGGCACCCCGTTGCCATCATCGGTCAGCGCCATGATCAGAGACATCAATACTGCCGTAATCACCATTTCAACCAGGAATGCCTGACCTACACTGATATGGGGATTCGGATAAGTAGAGAAGATACCTGCCAGCTGGAGGCTATCCACGCTACCGCGTACCATCTGATGACTTTGTTCGAAATCGAAGAACAAATTGTAGTAAAGGCCGTAGACCAGCGCCGCCGCACAGAACGCACCTGCAACCTGCGCCACAATGTAAGGCAGCACTTTGCGACCTTCAAAGTTGGCGAACAGGCAAAGCGCTACGGTTACCGCCGGGTTGAGATGAGCACCTGAAACGCCAGCGCTCAGATAAACCGCCATGGAGACAGCTAAACCCCAGATAATACAAATTTCCCATTGGCCGAAGCTGGCTCCGGCAAGTTTCAGTGCAGCAACACAGCCCGCGCCGAAAAAGATAATCAAACCGGTACCAAGAAACTCGGCGATGCACTGACCTGTTAGTGTGTTCGTTGTCTGGCTCATAATGGCATTCCTGAAGCGAGGTTAAATTTTATCAGTTGTTGTTCTCAATCCGTTGAGTCACCCAGCGCTCTTGTAGGGCTGCTGTAAATTTATCGTTAACGAGCATAAACGAGAAATAGCGAAATTGAATTCTGTGTGGTCTGTCATAAAAATGCGCGTTTTCGCGTCTTTTGCGTTTTTTTAAGCGCTATCGTCTCAGTTGTGAATCAGGAATTTCTCACCACTATGGATAAATATGCTCAATGGGTCGCAATTTTTTAGGCATTGACTGAAAAGTGTTACAGACTCCCTTTGCAGGCCTTGCGCCGCTGGACTTGACGGGGTTCGCTACATACAATCGGGACATCGTTGCTGGCCGCGTCATGGACGGGCGCGCGTTGCGTCGGGTCGGCACCATCAACGCCTTGCAAGATTTAGGAGAGGTCAGAAAGATGTCATTTGAAGTGTTCGAAAAACTGGAAGCGAAAGTACAGCAGGCGATTGATACCATCACCCTGCTGCAGATGGAAATCGAAGAGCTGAAAGATCAGAACAATACGCTGAAGAATGAAGTTCAGCAGTCTTCCGGTAACCAGGATGCGCTGGTGCGTGAAAACCAACAGCTGAAAGAAGAACAGCATGTGTGGCAGGATCGGCTGCGCGCCCTGCTGGGAAAAATGGAAGAAGTCTAAGCGTACTTTGAACGCTGACAACAACGGGTGCCGCGGCACCCGTTTTCGTCTCTGGGATTACTCGATATCGAGTGCGTCTTCGGACAGGATGATCCCAGTATTGTCAGCGTAGAGATGGTCGCCGGAAAAGAAGGTCACGCCACCAAAATTGACGCGGACATCGCTCTCGCCAATGCCTTCCCCGGCAGCACCGGCTGGAATGGCTGCAATGGCCTGAATACCAAGCTCCAGCTCCTCCAGTTCGTCAACCTGACGAACCGAGCCGTACACCACAATGCCTTCCCACTCGTTTTGCACTGCCAGACGTGCCAGCTGCGCATCCACCAGTGCACGGCGCACAGAACCACCGCCATCGACCAGTAAAACACGACCACGGCCATTTTCTTCCAGCAGGTCATACAGCAGGCCGTTGTCTTCAAAGCATTTCACTGTGGTTATCTGACCACCGAATGAGGTGCGTCCACCAAAGTTCGAAAAAAGCGGTTCAACAACATTCACTTCTTCATGGTAGATGTCGCAGAGTTCAGATGTATCGTATTTCATAGGGATGTCGTCTGTTTGCCACAGGAGCGGTAAGTATATCGCTATCTGGCAAGTGTTGGCAAAATCATCACCCTATAAAAAAAGCGCTGCATCAATATCCTGCGCAAAAAAATGCCCGGCACAGTGGCCGGGCATTGTTGTTGTGGCAGTGGCTTACAGGATAAAGCGGCTGAGGTCTTCGTCGGCCACCAACTGATCCAGATGCTTGCCGACATACTCCGCGTCGATGATGATTGATTCACCATCAAGATCGCTGGCGGCGTAGGAGATATCTTCCATCAGACGTTCCAGCACCGTATGCAGACGACGTGCACCGATGTTCTCGGTAGTTTCGTTCACCTGCCATGCCGCTTCGGCAATGCGGCGAATACCGTCTTCAGTGAAATCAACGTTCACGCCTTCGGTTGCCATCAGCGCCTTGTACTGCACGGTGACAGAGGCATTTGGCTCAGTCAGGATGCGCTCAAAGTCGTTCACCGTCAGCGCCTGCAGTTCCACACGAATCGGCAGACGACCCTGCAATTCCGGAATCAGGTCAGATGGGCTGGCGACCTGGAATGCACCGGAGGCGATAAACAGGATGTGATCGGTTTTCACCATGCCGTGTTTGGTGGAGACAGTACAACCTTCGACCAGCGGCAGCAGGTCACGCTGTACGCCTTCACGTGAGACATCCGGGCCGGATGACTGGCCGCGTTTACAGATTTTGTCGATCTCATCGATAAACACGATACCGTGTTGCTCAACCGCTTCGATGGCGTCCTGCTTCAGTTCTTCCGGGTTCACCAGCTTGGCAGCTTCTTCTTCAATCAGCAGCTTCATGGCGTCTTTGATTTTCAGCTTGCGCGGCTTCTGCTTCTGTCCACCCAGATTCTGGAACATGGACTGCAGCTGGCTGGTCATCTCTTCCATGCCCGGCGGGGCCATGATTTCCACGCCCATCGGTGCGGCAGCCAGATCGATTTCAATCTCTTTATCATCCAGCTGACCTTCACGCAGTTTTTTGCGGAACGACTGGCGTGCGGCAGAAGGCTCAGCTGGATGTTCTGGCTGGCCCCAGTTATTTTTTGCTGGCGGGATGAGCGCATCGAGAATGCGGTCTTCCGCCATCTCTTCTGCACGGTATTTGTTTTTTTCAATCGCCTGAATGCGCACCATTTTCACGGCCGCATCGGTCAGATCGCGAATGATGGAGTCCACTTCTTTACCGACGTAACCGACCTCGGTGAATTTGGTGGCTTCCACTTTGATGAACGGTGCATGTGCCAGTTTTGCCAGACGACGGGCAATCTCTGTTTTACCGACACCGGTCGGACCGATCATCAGGATGTTTTTCGGGGTGACTTCATGGCGCAGCTCTTCGTCAAGCTGCATACGACGCCAGCGGTTACGCAGCGCAATGGCCACAGCACGTTTCGCGCCATCCTGGCCAATAATAAAGCGATTCAGTTCGCTGACAATCTCGCGGGGAGTCATCTCAGACATGATTCAGATCCTTACGCCTTAGAGGGTAATTCTTCAAAGTTAACATTATGGTTGGTGTAGATGCAGATATCGCCAGCGATATTCAGCGCTTTAGCCACGATATCTTTCGCACCCAAATCGGTATTTTCCAGCAGGGCGCGTGCCGCTGCCTGGGCGTAAGGTCCACCCGAACCGATAGCAATCAGATCATTTTCTGGCTGGATGACATCACCGTTGCCGCTGATGATCAGTGAAGCGGATTCGTCCGCCACCGCCAGCAGGGCTTCGAGGCGACGCAGCATACGATCGGTACGCCAGTCTTTAGCCAGCTCGACAGCCGCTTTCACCAGATGTCCCTGGTGCATTTCCAGCTTGCGTTCGAACAGTTCGAAGAGGGTGAAGGCATCTGCAGTGCCGCCAGCGAAACCGGCGATGACTTTGTCGTTGTAAAGACGACGCACTTTTTTAACGTTGCCTTTCATTACGGTATTGCCGAGAGTAGCCTGGCCATCACCGCCAATCACTACCTGGCCGTTGCGTCGTACACTTACTATTGTTGTCACGGGCAGACCCCTTGTTGCAGTAGATAAAGGACTCCGCGCAGCTGGCGCGGAGTATCATGCAAACTGATATGGGGTAGTAATCAGGAGTTTCAACCCCGATTTACCCGCATATTCCAGGGCTCTCGGGGGAACTCAGATTATTCAGGGGATAGCGAGGGGAATACAGCTTCCGTGGCCGGAGCTGTGCAGGCGTTTCACCGTGCTGTCGGCGCTGCTGCGATCCTTGAAGGGGCCAATGACCACACGATTCCAGCCGCCACCGGTGGTGATACGGCTTTCAAAGCCTTCGAAGGCCAACGCCGCGCGTGCGGACTCCGCCTGGTCAGTTCCCTTAAACGAACCACACTGCACCATCCAGCGCTGTGACGGTGCCTTCTCAACTGGCTTCGCTTTCACGGTTTCCTGTGGCCGGGTCTGCTGCTCTGGCTCACGTGTAATGGGAGCTGGCTGCTGCATCTGCTGATGTTGTGGCTGCTGTTGCTGGACCTGCTGTTGACGCTGCACCTGCTGTTGCTGCACCTGCTGCTGGCGCTGCAATTGTTGTTGCTGCTGCTGACGTTGCAGGGTTTGCTGGCGCTGTGCTGGAGTTTGTTCATTCCACGGCACTTCATTCAGCTGGGTCGGCTGCTGGCGCATATCCGCCTGCATCTGTTCCAGTAGCTGGCGCTGCTCATCGGTCAGTTGCGTTTGCGACTGAATGCCACCACCGGCAGAAGGTTCCGTGGGGGTGGGCACGGTCAGCTGGCGGTTTTCCAGCTCTTTGATGTACTTCCAGCGCTCTTCCGGTTTCGGCGGCAGCCCATTGCCGGCCGCTTTGTGATCCGGCATCACTGGCGTCTCTTCTTTCTTATGATGGGAGATGAACCATAAGCCACCGGCAAAGGTGACCAGTACGGCCGCAGCCAGTACGATCATCAGTTTGGAGGTGCCAGAACCGCCTTTGCTTTTCTTGCTGCGGCCTGTGCTTTTTTTGCGACGCGTCCCTGTTGAACGCCCGCGGCCTACGTAATCTCTTTGTGCCACTCTCGTTCTGATACCCTTCAAAAAAAATGCGGGCCTGTAAATATGCTGTTAATAGCCCGGCAAGGAATTCGCCATGTTACTCAAGGGCCGGAAGTTTGACCAGCGGAGTCTGCCTTCAGAATCCGCTGAAAATGCGGTGTAAAGGTGGTCATTTTTCACGTTTTGCAGCGGGGGCCGTGCTTCCACGCACGCGTAATTCCGCATCCAGCAGGCGTGAGCCATTGTTGACGCGTTTCCCCTGCAACTCATCCAGCAGCAGTAGCATCGCCTCCCGACCGATATCAAACCGTGGCTGGGCGACGGTGGTCAGCGGCGGATCGTAATATTGCGCCAGTTCGATGTCATCGAAACCTACCACCGAAAGGTCCTGCGGAATACGCATACCCAGCTTGCGTGCCTGATTCATGGCCCCCAGCGCCATCAGGTCGCTATGACAAAACAACGCTTTCGGTGGATTGGGCAGGCTCATCAGTTGCTTTAACGCGTTGGCTCCGGCTTCGAAGGTAAAATCGCCATGCACAATCAGCGTGGGATCGACCGGCAAGCTGCTACGGCGCAGCGCCTGAATGTAGCCCTGCAAACGATACTGGCACAGTGGAATATGTTCAGGGCCGGTAATACAGGCGATCTGACGATGACCGAGTTGCAGCAAATGGTTCACTGCTTCAAAAGCGGCGGTCAGGTTATCGATATGTACCGTGGGGAGCGCCATTTCCGGTGCGAATTCGTTACCCATCACCATCGGTGGCAGGTTGCGCTGATCTTCCACGCCAGCCTCAAAGGGCAGCTGCGAACCGAGCAGCACCATGCCGTCGATCTGGCGTGTCAGCATCAGATTGAGAAAGGTTTTTTCCTGCTGATTCTGATGCGCGCAATCGCCAATCAACACCAGATAACCTTCCTGGGCGGCGGTCACTTCCACGCCACGGATGATTTCGCTGAAAAAAGGATCACAGATGTCGGGCACAATCACCAGGATGGTTTGCGTCTCGCCACGTTTGGCATTGCGAGCCAGGCCATGGGGGGAGTAACCGACGGCAATCACTGCCTGTTCCACTTTCTGCCGGGTGGCAGCCGAGACTTTTTCCGGATTCATCAGCGCACGAGAAACCGTGGCGGTCGAAACGCCAGCTTTCTCTGCCACATCTTTCATCGTGGCGGCGGATGAGGGTTGCTTCTGGTCCAACGTTTACTCCTGACGCAGTTCGGCGTGTTGAATTTCTGTCGAAAGCCGGGCATCTGCCGGGTCGGCACTATTGTTAACCGAACCCCGGGCGGTGTTGTTACTTAATTTGCATAAAAATTGTGACTTGTGCGACTTTTTTCGATCCGGCTCGCAGATGTGGCGCACGTTAGCTCTCGGTCGGGTCGATATCCAGCGTCCATTTGACCTTACGTGAAGCGGGTAGCGTGGCAACCAGAGTCAGCGAGCTGCTGAGCAATTGTTGCAGACGTTTGCGCGATGGATGTTGCAGCAGCAGCTGCCAACGCCAGCGCCCGCTGCGCTTGGGTTGCAGCGCCGGAACTGGCCCCATCAGCCATAACGACTGATCTTTCAGCGGGCTGGCCTCCAGTAAGTTTCTTAACTGGCTGAGAAATTCGGCTGCCTGCTGATTATCCATATCTTCCGCGCGAAACAGCGCGTGACTGGTCCACGGCGGTAGATGTACCGACTGACGCTCCAGCAGCGCCTGCTCGGCAAATGCGAAATAACCGCGATGCAGCAAGGTTTGCAGCAATGGATGTTCGGGGTGGTGAGTCTGCAACAACACTTCGCCTTGCTTGCCCGCACGGCCCGCGCGCCCTGCGACCTGAGTATAGAGCTGGGCGAAACGCTCGGCGGCACGGAAATCGGCCGAAAACAACGCGCCATCGACATCTAATAATGAAACCAGGGTGACGTCGGGGAAATGGTGACCTTTTGCCAGCATCTGCGTCCCCACCAGAATGCGCGCCCCGCCGCGATGGACATCCGCCAGATGCTGCTCCAGCGCGCCTTTGCGGCTGGTGGTATCGCGGTCGATACGTGAGACCGGCACGCCAGGGAAAAGGGTGCCGAGCTGTTGCTCCAGCTGTTCCGTGCCGACACCGACCGGCATCAGGTGGGTAGAACCACATTGCGGACACTGATGGGGCAAAGGGCGCTGGCTATCGCAATGATGGCAGCGCAGCTGACGGTGATGCTGGTGCAGGGTGTAATAACGATCGCAGCGCTGGCACTCGGCCAGCCAACCGCAGTCATGGCACATCAGAGCAGGCGAAAAACCGCGTCGATTCAGGAACAGCAGTACCTGGTTATTCGCCTGTAAATGCTGACGCATTTTGCCCAGCAGCGCCGGTGCCAGCCCTCCTTTCAACTGTTGTCCTTTGAGATCAACTAATTGCTGCAATGCCGGTTTGGCATTACCGGCGCGTTTGGTGAGATTGAGCTGGCGATATTTGCCATTGCGCACATTGTGCAGCGTTTCCAGTGCCGGCGTGGCGGAACCCATGACAATCGGAATATCTTCCTCATGGGCGCGAAACACCGCCAGATCGCGCGCCTGATAACGCCAGCCTTCCTGCTGTTTGTAGGAGCTGTCGTGTTCTTCATCAATAATGATCACGCCGGGACGCGCCAGCGGGGTAAACAGCGCCGAACGGGTACCAATCACAATCGCGGTTTCGCCACTGCGCGCCCGCAGCCAGACCGCGAGGCGTTCGCTGTCATTGAGGGCTGAATGCAGCACATCTATCGGTGCATGGAAGCGTTCACGAAAGCGGGCAATGGTTTGTGGCGTCAGACCGATTTCCGGCACCAGTACCAGCGCCTGTTTTCCTCGCGCCAGCACATTTTCCAGCACGCTGAGATAGACCTCGGTTTTGCCCGAACCGGTGATACCGGCCAGCAGCCAGGCGGCGTAGCGATCGTCTTCGCTGCGAATGGCACCCACCGCCATCGCCTGATCGGTATTAAGGCGTAGCCTCTCACCCTTAACAGCGAACGTGTCGCGCCAGTCATGTACCTGCGCAGCGTGTTCACGCAAATCGCACAAGCCTTTGGCGCGTAACGCCTGTAAAGCGGCATCGGTGAGATCATGGTCGCTGACCTGATGACGATAAAGTGGCTGCTGTCGCAGTGCGGCCAGCGCCTGCTGCTGCTTGCGTGCGCGCTTCAGGCTTTCTAACGCCACTTCGCGTCCGGCATCATTAATCACCCATTGCCACAGCGGTGCTTCCTGGGCAGGCTTGCCCTGGCGCAACAACACCGGTATGGCATGGTTCAGCACTTCACCCAGCGGTGAATGATAATACTGCGCCGCCCACTGTAAAATGCGCCACAGTGCGGGAGAGTAGAGGCTGCTACTATCGAGTATCTCATCAATCTGCTTCAGCTGTGTCAGCGGCAAATCGCTGGTTTCACGCACTCCGACGACGATGCCCACCATTTTACGGTTGCCGAACGGCACGCTGACGCGCACGCCTGCAACCGGCTGCGGTGCATCGGCAGGCAGCAGGTAGTCAAACAGGCGAGGCAGCGGGACGGGCAGGGCAACCTGAACAACGGGCATGACAATCTCTATCCGGTTCTGTAATAAGGAGAAGTAGTGTACACGCTGGCGCGGCAAGCGGATATCTTGCCAAAAGCGGTCATTTTCTGTATACTGCGCGCCGCCTTTGATGAGAAACGCTCGTCAAAGCATACACATATTGTTCAACCGCGTGTGGTGCTGTGCAGGTTTAACCTGGCACGGAGAGCGACACGGCCTTTTATGAGGTTCTCCCATGAAACAAGGTATTCACCCGAAATACGAAGCAGTGACCATCACTTGCTCTTGCGGTAACGTGATCCACACTCGCTCTACCATGAGCCACGACCTGAACCTGGACGTGTGCGGCAACTGCCACCCTTTCTACACTGGTAAGCAGCGTGTTGTTGACACCGGTGGCCGTGTTGATCGCTTCAACAAGCGTTTCAGCCTGCCGACCAGCAAGAAATAAGATTATTTGTCGTCGGCTCTTACGGGAGTCGGCTACAAGAAAAAACCCAGCTTCGGCTGGGTTTTTTTGTTTCTGGCTTCAGTATTCCCAGGTATCGGGATTGATGCCCATCTCACGCATGATCTTTTTCGCTTCTTCCGGGATCTCATCACTACGTTCTTTACGCAGATCAACGTCGTCCGGCAGAGGCTGGCCGGTGAAAGCATGCAGGAAGGCTTCGCACAGCAGCTCACTGTTAGTGGCATGACGCAGGTTGTTCACCTGACGGCGGGTACGCTCATCCGTCAAAATCTTCAGCACTTTCAGCGGGATAGAAACCGTAATCTTTTTGACCTGCTCGCTCTTCTTACCGTGCTCAGCGTAAGGGCTGATATATTCGCCGTTCCATTCAGCCATGGGTTACCTTAATCAATAAAAGTGGAAAGTGGGGAAATCCGTTGATTATGCCCGATTTTTTGGTGCCTGACCCCTTAAAATGCAGGTTTTATGCTTAAACATCACTTTCCCGAGGAAAGTGCGTTTTGAACACCAGGCGATGACGCGTAATTTTAGCGGGTATTGATGCTTTGCTCAATCTATACGCAAAGACATTTAGATGTCCAGATGTATTGACGTCCATTCTTGGAATGCTATCCTGTGGCCTCTTCTTTTTACTCTTCAGGAACAGTAAGCACCATGACGCGTAAACAGGCAACCATCGCAGTGCGCAGCGGTTTGAATGATGACGAGCAATATGGCTGCGTTGTCCCGCCGATTCACCTCTCCAGCACCTATAACTTTCTCGACTTCAATGAGCCTCGCGCTCACGATTATTCCCGCCGCGGTAATCCAACGCGTGATGTGGTGCAGCGTGCGTTGGCAGAGCTGGAAGGTGGCGCAGGCGCGGTATTAACCAATACCGGCATGTCCGCGATTCATCTGGTGACCACGGTGTTCCTGAAGCCGGGCGACTTGCTGGTGGCTCCGCATGACTGCTACGGCGGCAGCTATCGTCTGTTCGACAGCCTGAGCAAACGCGGCGCGTACCGGGTGAAATTTGTCGATCAGGGCGATAAAGCGGCATTGCAGGCTGCACTGGCGGAGAAACCAAAACTGGTGCTGGTCGAAAGCCCAAGCAATCCTTTATTACGCGTGGTGGATATTGCCGCGATTTGTCAGGCTGCGCGTGAGGCCGGTGCCATCAGCGTAGTGGATAACACCTTCCTCAGCCCGGCACTGCAAAACCCGCTGGCGCTGGGGGCTGATCTGGTGCTGCATTCCTGTACCAAATACCTCAATGGTCACTCCGATGTGGTAGCGGGTGTGGTGATTGCTAAAGATCCGGCGCTGGTGACTGAGCTCGCCTGGTGGGCCAATAATATCGGCGTAACCGGTGCTGCTTTTGATAGTTACCTGCTGCTGCGCGGCCTGCGTACCCTGGCACCGCGTATGGCGGCGGCACAGCGTAATGCACTGGCCATTGTTGATTACCTAAAGCAACAACCGCTGGTAAAAAAACTGTATCATCCCTCCCTGCCGGAAAATGCCGGTCACGAGTATGCGGTACGTCAACAGCGCGGTTTTGGTGCCATGTTAAGTTTCGAACTGGACGCCGACGAAAACCGGTTGCGCCGTTTTCTGAAGGCGTTACAGCTGTTTACGCTGGCGGAGTCGCTGGGCGGTGTTGAGAGCCTGATTTCGCATACCGCGACCATGACGCATGCCGGCATGTCTGCCGAAGCGCGCGCAGCAGCGGGAATTTCTGAAACGTTGCTCCGCATTTCTGTCGGAATTGAAGATCACGAAGATTTAATCGCCGATCTGGATAATGCATTCAGGATCGCAGCCGAGGGGTAACCATGACGATTTCAGCAGGCGCGGGAACGCCGACCAGTAAGCAGTTGCATAAATTTGGTGGCAGTAGCCTGGCCGATGCGCGTTGCTATCAGCGCGTAGCCACTATTATGGCGGATTACAGCCAGCCGGGCGATATGATGGTGGTCTCTGCCGCAGGCAGCACCACCAACCAGCTGATTAGCTGGCTCAAGCTGAGCCAAAGCGATCGGTTGTCTGCGCATCAGGTGCAACAGGCGTTACGGCGTTTCCACAGTGAGCTGATTGCTGCGCTGCTGCCTGCTGAAACCGCAGAAACCCTCACCACCACCTTTATCCGCGATCTGGAAAAACTGGCGGCACTGCTGGATGGCACCATTACTGATGCGGTTTACGCCGAAGTGGTCGGGCATGGTGAGATCTGGTCGGCACGTCTGATGGCGGCGGTGTTGAGCCAGCGTGATATTGAAGCGGTTTGGCTCGATGCACGCGATTTCCTGCGCGCCGAACGTGCTGCACAGCCACAGGTTGATGAAGGAAAATCCTGGCCGCTGTTACAGGCGCTGCTGACGCAGCATCCGCATAAGCGCCTGGTGGTGACCGGATTTATCAGCCGTAATGAGGCGGGTGAAACCGTTTTGCTGGGCCGTAACGGTTCTGACTATTCTGCCACGCAGATTGGTGCGCTGGCCGGTGTCGGACGCGTGACTATCTGGAGCGACGTCGCCGGGGTTTATAGTGCGGACCCGCGTAAAGTCTCCGATGCCTGTCTGCTGCCGTTACTGCGTCTGGATGAAGCCAGCGAGCTGGCACGTCTTGCTGCGCCGGTGCTGCATACCCGCACCCTGCAACCAGTATCGAACAGCGATATCGATCTGCAACTGCGCTGCAGTTATCAGCCGGAGCAGGGCTCCACGCGTATTGAGCGCGTACTGGCTTCGGGCACCGGGGCACGTATTGTCACCAGTCACGATGATGTCTGCCTGATTGAGATTCAAATCCCTGACAGCCACGACTTCGGCATTCTCAACAAAGAGATTGACCTGCTGCTCAAGCGCGCTCAGCTGCGACCGCTGGCGGTTGGGACACACCCGGATCGCCAGCTTCTGCAGTTGTGCTACACCTCAGAAGTGGTGAATAGCGCCTTTAACCTGTTGCAGGACGCCGCATTGCCGGGTCATCTGCAACTGCGAGATGGTTTAGCACTGGTGGCGCTGGTAGGGGCAGGCGTGACGCGCAACCCGCTGCACAGCCACCGTTTCTGGCAACAAATCAAAGACCAGCCAGTCGAATTTGTCTGGCAGTCTGAGGATCACATCAGCATCGTAGCGGTGCTGCGTGTCGGTCCGACTCAGCATTTGATTCAGGGGCTGCATCAGTCGCTGTTTCGTGCAGAAAAACGTATTGGCCTGATGTTGTTCGGTAAAGGCAACATTGGTTCACGCTGGCTGGAGCTGTTCGCACGCGAGCAGGAGACGTTGTCGGCGCGCACCGGGTTTGAGTTCATTCTGGCAGGTGTGGCGGACAGCCGCCGTAGCCTGCTGAGCTATGACGGACTTGAGGCCAGCCGTGCACTGGCGTTCTTTGATGATGAAGCCGAGGAGCGCGATGAAGAGTCGCTGTTCCTGTGGATGCGTGCGCACCCGTTCGATGATTTGGTGGTGCTGGATGTCACCGCCAGTGAGCCGCTCGCGCAGCAGTATCTGGATTTCGCCAGCCACGGTTTTCATGTCATCAGCGCTAACAAGGTGGCTGGCGCGTCGAATAGTCAGAGCTGGCGGCAGATTCGCGATGCCTTTACCAAAACCGGTCGCCATTGGTTGTACAACGCCACCGTGGGTGCGGGCCTGCCGGTTAACCATACGGTGCGTGATTTGCGGGAGAGCGGGGATTCGATCCTGGCCATCAGCGGAATTTTTTCCGGTACGCTCTCGTGGCTGTTCCTGCAATTTGATGGCACGGTGCCGTTCACCGAATTGGTGGATCAGGCATGGCAGCAGGGGCTGACAGAGCCTGATCCGCGGGTTGACCTTTCGGGCCAGGACGTGATGCGTAAGCTGGTGATTCTGGCGCGAGAAGCGGGCTACAACATCGAGCCGGATCAGGTGCGGGTGGAGTCGCTGGTGCCCTCCAGCTGTAAAGGTGAATCGATCGACCACTTCTTTGAAAACGCAGAGGAACTGAATGATCAGATGCTCCAGCGGCTGGAAGCGGCACAGGAGATGGGGCTGGTGCTGCGCTACGTGGCGCGCTTCGATGCCAATGGTAAGGCTCGCGTGGGTGTGGAAGCGGTGCGCCCTGAGCATCCGCTGGCGGCGTTGCTGCCATGCGACAATGTGTTCGCTATCGAAAGCCGCTGGTATCGTGACAACCCGTTGGTGATCCGCGGGCCAGGGGCCGGACGTGATGTCACCGCCGGGGCGATTCAGTCGGATATCAATCGCCTCGCGCAGCTGCTGTAATCTGTCTTCCCAGCAGACGACTCCCTGTCGTCTGCTTTTTTCATCTTCCCGCCCTCGATCATGAAACTCTTTCATGTTGGTTGAATATTTGTCACTCCTGT
Organism: Pantoea cypripedii; assembly: GCF_002095535.1. Classification (NCBI taxonomy): domain Bacteria; kingdom Pseudomonadati; phylum Pseudomonadota; class Gammaproteobacteria; order Enterobacterales; family Erwiniaceae; genus Pantoea; species Pantoea cypripedii. The sequence continues at coordinate 4,292,076 of NZ_MLJI01000001.1, read as the reverse complement.
TCATTAATTTTCAGTTGACGCTACGCTGCGGATCGTTCATTTTGTGCATCTGGACGTCTAAACGTATGGATGTTCGCAGGCCGCAAATAATCGATGTGTGAAGATGAGGTAACAGGATGAGTTTCTTTCATGCCAATCAGCGCGAAGCGCTGAATCAAAGCCTGGCTGAGTTGAACGGGCAAATTAATGTCTCCTTTGAGTTTTTCCCGCCCGGGACCCCCGAAATGGAAGAAACCCTGTGGAACTCTATCGACCGCCTCAGCAGCCTGAAGCCGAAATTTGTCTCGGTCACCTATGGTGCGAATTCCGGCGAGCGTGACCGTACCCATAGCATCATCAAAGGCATTAAAGAGCGTACCGGCCTGGAAGCCGCCCCACATCTGACCTGCATTGACGCGACCCGCGATGAACTGCGCACTATCGCTCGCGATTACTGGGATAGCGGCATTCGTCATATTGTGGCGCTGCGTGGCGATTTACCGCCGGGTGCGGGCAAGCCGGAGATGTACGGTTCTGACCTGGTTGAGCTGCTGAAAGAAGTGGGCGATTTCGATATCTCCGTGGCGGCTTATCCGGAAGTCCACCCGGAGGCCAAAAGCGCGCAGGCAGACCTGATCAACCTGAAGCGTAAGATTGATGCCGGTGCTAACCGCGCCATTACCCAGTTCTTCTTTGATGTCGAAAGCTATCTGCGCTTCCGCGATCGTTGTGTGGCGACCGGTATTGATGTGGAAATCGTGCCGGGTATTCTGCCGGTGTCTAATTTCAAACAGTTGCAGCGCTTTGCCACCATGACCAACGTACGTGTTCCTGGCTGGATGAATGCGATGTTTGCCGGTCTGGATGATGATCCGGAAACCCGCAAGATGGTGGGTGCCAATATCGCGATGGATATGGTGAAGATTCTGTCGCGGGAAGGGGTGAAAGATTTTCACTTCTACACCCTGAACCGTGCCGAAATGAGTTACGCGATTTGCCACACGCTGGGTGTGCGTCCGGGAATTGCAGTCTGATATAACATATTGTATGAAAGAAAGGGCTACGGCCCTTTTTTATATGGATAAAATCCGTTATCCACCTTTTATCATTGATGCCGGACTGATGAAAAATCAGGTGAACACTTATTTTATTAAGATAATCACCCCTGCGCCTCACGTAATTACTCTTCAGAAACATTCTTAATCCATCATTAAAAAATAAGCCATAAAATTCATCTGACGTAATTCAGTTGATGATTAATTTATGATTTCATTTTTATCCTCCTTCATTGTTGAAAATCGAACGCTTATTGTAAAAGCTAGTTAATTTAAAATCAGGAGGCGATAGTCTGGAAATAAATGGCGATAGCTGTGTTTATTATTACTTATTAAAAATAAATGATAATTGTTAGTGAGGATTTAATTTTGACTTTGACCAGAGTTCCAACTTGCACTTGCGTACCAAGCCTATACCTTAATGATATTGATCATACTAAAAGCCAGTCAATATTTATTAAAAACATCACTCAGAGGAAAAACACGTCAATCACGATGGAGTCAAATATAACCAAACAGAGAAATAAAACCCCGCCTCAGACCCCCAAAGAACACCGGATGCAGCAATTTCCAGGTTCTTTCCTTATATCTAGTGGCAAAGAGCTGCATCACACATTTAACAGCGGAATGCATATTGCTGATTTACAGACCGCAAAAACCATGAAGAACCTCATCCAGGAAGGAAGACATCTTCAGGATTCTCCAGTTGAAAATAAAGCGATTTCTGATGAGATTAATAAAATAAAAGATCTCTTAACGCAGGTCGCTGACGATGAGCTGCGCACGTTGACCCAACCTCTCTCGTTACAGATAACTAACAAAAATGTCAGCCTGAATACATCACAGGAGATGTCTGAAAAACAATGGCTGGAGCAGCATGACAAACCGGGAAATTACCTCGTATTAAACGGTAATAATGATGAAACCTATGTATCTTTTATCGCTCAACGGGTTAAAAATTGCGCACATCTGAAAATTATCACGAGTGGTTTTGGTGGGCATGGCACAACTGATCGCCATACTATCTCTACTAATCAAACTGAAGCGGACAGATTCAAAGATATTCTGATGAGCAATGGCGTTGCGGAGGAAAAAATACTCGTTGATCCCTGGTCCACTAACAGTGGTCAGAATGCCATCAACGTGGCGGGGATTCTGAATGATCAAATTCAGGCTGAAGACAAAGTGACAATTATTATCGCCGGAACACCGGCAGCGGTTTTTCGTCAGACTTACACGTATGCAAAGCAACTGGATATTGCAGTAGATAGTTATCAAATCGAGTCATTCCCCTTTAGCGAAAAGGGTGCATATATCACCATACCTGATAAATTGGCGATTTTACGCGAGTTCTCGACCACACTGCATTATCTTATGAATACTGATTATTTGCCTGCTGATGCACAGCTCTATCCGGACTCGTTCTTTGATAGCGCGGTAGATACTATCCAGACAATGGCAAAAGGATTAAAGAAAAAAGATACAGAGGTGGTTGAAAAATATAAAAGCGTCATTGATGCCATGGAGTCCATATCTGCGGAGATGATTTCTCGCCTGAAAAATAATAATCACACCATGGAAGATAAAAATAATATCAGGATAGTAGACCAGTTTTTCCGTGGGTTGTTTAACCCGCTGGAGATGACGTTTACAAGGGGGAGTGTATAAAAATTAACGCGTTGAAATAAAAACGATATTCAAATGTCATGCGCGACGGGCGTTTTGCAACACTCGCCGCGCATTTTTTGTCCTCAACAGGACATGAGGACTTAACCGGTATTACGCATTCCCGCCGCAACACCCGCGATGGTGACCATCAGCGCCTGTTCTACCCGCGCATCCGGTTCGTCTCCGCGTTCTTCCTGCGCACGTGAACGGTGCAGCAGTTCAGCCTGCAACACGTTAAGCGGGTCAGTGTAGACGTTACGCAAGGCAATGGATTCAGCAATCCACGGTTGATCTGCCATCAGATGCGCATCGTTAGCGATAGTCAGCACCGCTTTGATATCCGCATCCAGCTGATCGCGCAGCTGCTGGCCCAGCGGCCACAGGGATTTATCGACCAGGCGCTGATCGTAGTATTCCGCCAGCCACAGGTCGGCTTTCGAGAACACCATCTCCAGCATGCCGAGACGGGTAGAGAAGAATGGCCAGTCGCGGCACATTGTCTCCAGCTGATCCTGGTGGCCTTGTTCCATCGCTTTCTGAATCGCGGCACCTGCACCCAGCCAGGCGGGCAGCATCAAACGGTTCTGCGTCCAGGCAAAAATCCATGGGATAGCACGCAGTGATTCGACACCACCGCTGGCACGGCGTTTCGCCGGACGTGAGCCGAGCGGCAGTTTACCCAGTTCCTGCTCCGGCGTAGCCGAGCGGAAATAGGGTACGAAATCAGGATTCTCACGCACATAGCCACGGTACATCGCACAGGAGTGGGCCGACAGACCGTCCATGATGTCGCACCATTCGCTTTTCGGCTCCGGTGGCGGCATCAGGTTGGCTTCGAGAATCGCCCCGGTGTACAACGACAGGCTGGCAATCGTCACTTCCGGCAGGCCGTATTTGAAGCGAATCATCTCACCCTGCTCGGTGACGCGCAGGCCGCCTTTCAGGCTGCCCGGTGGCTGTGACAGCAACGCTGCGTGCGCCGGTGCACCGCCACGCCCGATGGAGCCGCCACGTCCGTGGAACAGCGTCAGGGCGATACCGGCTTTCTCACAGGTCTTGATCAGGGCATCCTGCGCCTGGTACTGCGCCCAGCTGGCAGCCATCACGCCAGCATCTTTCGCCGAGTCAGAGTAGCCAATCATCACCATCTGCTTGCCCTGAATAAAGCCGCGATACCAGTCGATGCTCAACAGCTGACTCATCACGTCGTTGGCGTTGTTCAGGTCGTCGAGGGTTTCAAACAGCGGTGCCACCGGCATGGCGTAGGGAATGCCCGCTTCTTTCAGCAGCAGATGCACTGCCAGCACGTCGGAAGGCATCTTCGCCATCGAAATCACGTAGGCGGCAATCGAACCTTGCGGAGCTTCTGCTGCCACTTTGCAGGTATCCAGCACTTCGCGGGTGTTGTCGCTCGGCTCCCACTGGCGTGGCAACAGCGGACGTTTGGAATTCAGTTCACGGATCAGGAAGGCTTGTTTATCAGCTTCTGACCAGCTTTCGTAATCACCGAGGCCGAGATAGCGAGTTACTTCTGCCAGCGCCTCAGTATGACGGGTGCTCTCCTGACGCAGATCGATACGCACCAGCGGCACACCAAAACATTTCACGCGGCGCAGCGTATCCAGCAACTGACCATTGGCAATGATGCCCATGCCGCATTGTTGCAGCGACTGATAGATGGCATACAGCGGCAGCCACAGCTGATCGTTGGAGACCAGTAAATCGGCCGGGCGCGGCAGACGCTCGCCTTTCAGACGATGCTCCATATAGGCTTGTGTGGACATCAACTGGCTGCGGATGCGCTTCAGAATCATGCGATAAGGTTCCAGCGCTTCCGGGTCGCCACACAGTTCACGCACTTCGTCACTGCATTCGGACATCGACAGCTCAGAAATCAGCACGCCGATATCGCGCAGGAACAAATCGGCGGCTTTCCAGCGACCCAGCTGCATCGCCTGGCGCGTCACCTTAGCAGTGACGTTCGGGTTACCGTCGCGGTCGCCGCCCATCCATGACGTAAATTGCACCGGGACAAAATCCACCGGCAACTGCATACCAAAGGTTTCTTCCACCTGCTCATTCAGCTCACGCAGAAACGCCGGTACGCCTTCCCACAGGCTGTTTTCCACCACGGCAAAGCCCCATTTGGCTTCATCGACCGGGGTCGGACGGTATTTACGGATTTCGTCGGTGTGCCAGGCCTGAGCAACCAGCTGGCGCAGACGGCGCATCACCTGGTTGTACTCATACCCGGTGATATCGCTGTGGTCGAGTTGTTGCAGGCAGCTGTTCACTTCAACCAGTTTATGGATCAGTGTACGGCGGGTAATTTCAGTCGGGTGCGCCGTGAGCACCAGCTCCAGCGAAAGCGATTCAATTGCCGCGCGGATATCGTTTTCGTTGAGGTCTTTCTGTTGTTTCAGACGATCAAAGGTGGTTTTCAGTAGCTCCGGGTTATTCGCACCGTCGCCACTACGCGCAATGGTCTGATACTGCTCAGCCACGTTGGTGAGATTCAGGAACTGACTAAATGCACGCGCTACGGGGAGCAGCTCGTCATTGGACAGATTTTGCAGTGTGGACAGCAGTTCCTTACGATGAGTGTCATTTCCTGCACGAGATGACTTAGAGAGTTTGCGGATGGTCTCCACCCGATCGAGGATGTTCTCTCCCAGTGCATCCTTTATCGTATCCCCGAGCAGTTTGCCGAGCATACTGACATTACTTCGCATTGCGGAATATTGTTCGTTCATGTGACCCTGACACCCTTATCGTCTTTTTAATCTATATACCCAACGGGCATAACTTCGTCTTTTATCTAGCCACGTATCGCTCTGTTCGTCAATTGCCTTAAACTGACGAAATTTCGCTGCTAAATGATGGAAATTCAAAGAATTTAACGAGAGTGAAGCGAGATAAGTTATTCTTATTATCAAATCCCGAACATTGACGGGGCATTTTGCTGATTAAACAGTGAAATGCCCCATCGATTATTCATCAGTGACAAAAATGATGCACAACCTGCGTGATAAGCGCATGGGTTGGTTTAATAAATGCCGTATCAATAAATTCATCCGGCTGATGGGCCTGGTTGATGGAACCTGGGCCTAACACCAGGGTGGGGCACAATTGCTGAATAAACGGCGCTTCGGTGCAATAGTTCACCACTTCGGTTGGTGTGCCCAGCAATTTCTCCACCACTTTCACCAGCTCATGATCCACCGGACATTCATAACCCGGAATCGGCGGATGCAGCTCACCCACGGTCAACCGGCCTGGCCAGCGTTCGCTCACCGGGGCCAGCGCTTCATTCAGCAGACCATCCAGATCGCTCAGCGTCAGGCCCGGCAGCGGACGAATATCCATATGCAGTTCACAGCAGGCGCAAATGCGGTTGGCGGCATCACCACCATGAATATGGCCGAAGTTCATGGTCGGGTAGGGGATGGCAAAACCATCATGGTTGTAACGCGTTTTCAGCGTATTACGCAGCTGCATCAGCTGGGTGATCGACTCATGCATCAATTCAATCGCGTTCACACCGCGTGATGGGTCACTGGAGTGGCCCGATTGTCCCTGAATACGAATCACATTCGAGAGATGGCCTTTGTGCGCGCGCACTGGCTTCAGTGACGTCGGCTCGCCGATGATGGCGCAATCCGGACGCAGCTGGGTGGATTCGGCAAAATACTTCGCCCCTGCCATGGTGGTTTCTTCATCGGCGGTCGCGAGGATGTAGAGCGGTTTGCTCAGTTTGGTCACGTCAACGTCACGCAGTGCATCCAGAATAAAGGCAAAGAAGCCTTTCATATCTGCGGTGCCTAAACCGTATAACTTGTTGTCGTGCTCAGTCAGGGTAAAAGGATCGCGCGTCCAGCGGCCATCATCGAACGGAACGGTATCGGTGTGCCCCGCCAGTAACAGGCCACCCGCGCCCGATCCCGTCTTCGCCAGCAGGTTAAATTTATGCCGCGTACCCGGTACCGGTTGCACCTCGGTAGTGAAACCAAGATCGCGAAACCAGCCTGCCAGCAAATTGATTAAAGTTTCATTGCTCTGATCGAGTGCGGCGTCAGTGGCACTGATCGACGGTGTGGCAATCAGCTGGCGGTAGAGTTCGATAAAAGGTGGTAATTTTGTCTTCACTGTTGACGGTCCTTGGGTTAGGATGTATCAATATTCATGCATTAATAGTGAATAAAAATACATTAACGTCGTCTGCATGTGAACAGTAAATTTTCTGCAAACGGCATCGTGGGCAACGGGGCAAGGCCGCGACCCGGAACGTGTGACTGTAATAAGGTATACAGCCTGATGTTGAATACGCTGATCGTTGGTGCCAGTGGTTATGCTGGCGTAGAGCTTGCCACCTACCTGAATCGCCATCCGCATATGAACATAACCGCTTTAGCGGTTTCAGCGCAAAGCCCGGATGCCGGAAAGTTACTGTCCGATCTGCATCCTCAGCTGAAAGGGATTGTCGACCTGCCGTTGCAGCCGCTGAGTGATGCGGCGGAATGGGCGGATAAAGTCGATGTGGTTTTCCTCGCCACGGCGCATGAAGTCAGCCACGATCTGGCACCGGAATTCCTGAAAGCGGGTTGCGTGGTCTTCGATCTCTCCGGTGCGTTCCGCGTTAACGACGATGCTTTCTATACCCAATATTACGGTTTCACCCATCAGCACGGCGACTGGCTGGATAAAGCGGTTTACGGCCTGGCTGAATGGCAGCACGAAAAAATTAAAGAAGCACAGCTGGTGGCGGTGCCGGGTTGCTATCCGACCGCCTCACAGCTGGCGCTGAAACCATTGGTGGAAGCAGGCCTGCTCAATGAAGCGCAGTGGCCGGTGATCAATGCCACCAGTGGCGTGAGCGGTGCCGGACGCAAAGCCAGCGTCACCACCAGCTTCTGCGAAGTCAGCCTGCAACCGTATGGCATCTTCAATCATCGTCATCATCCGGAAATTGTTGCCCACCTCGGCACGCCGGTAATCTTTACGCCGCATCTGGGCAATTTCCCGCGCGGCATTCTCGCCACCATTACCTGCCGCCTGAAGCCTGGCGTGAGTGAACAGGATGTGGCGGAAGCCTTCCACAACGCCTACCATGACAAACCGCTGGTGCGTCTCTATAAGAAAGGTGTTCCGGCGCTGAAAGGCGTGGTCGGCCTGCCATTCTGCGATATCGGTTTTGCCGTGCAGGGTGAGCACCTGATTGTGGTTGCCGCTGAAGACAACCTGCTGAAAGGTGCCTCTTCCCAGGCGGTGCAGTGTCTGAATATCCGTTTCGGCTTCCCCGAAACGCTGTCTCTGATTTAACGGGCGAGTAAGTAAACCATGACCAATCCTCTGATTATTAAACTGGGTGGCGTCCTGCTGGACAGCGAAGAAGCGCTGGCCCGTCTGTTTGATGCACTGCTGGCGTACCGCACCGAATATCAGCGTCCGCTGATCATCGTGCATGGCGGCGGCTGCCTGGTGGATGAGCTGATGAAGAAGCTCGCGCTGCCGGTGAAAAAGAAGAACGGTTTGCGCGTGACGCCAGCCGATCAGATTGACATTATTACTGGTGCCCTGGCAGGCACGGCCAACAAAACTCTGCTGGCCTGGGCGAAGAAATATGGCATCAATGCAGTAGGTTTATGCCTGGGTGATGCTGGCCTGGTGAATGTTGCGCAGTTCGACGAAGAACTGGGCCATGTGGGTAACGCGACGCCAGGTAACCCGATGCTGGTGAACACGCTGCTGGGCGCAGGCTATATGCCGGTGATCAGCTCCATCGGTATCACCGACGCGGGTGAGCTGATGAACGTCAACGCGGACCAGGCGGCGACAGCGCTGGCAGCAACCATTGGTGCGGATCTGGTACTGTTGTCTGATGTCAGCGGCATTCTGGATGGCAAAGGTCAGCGCATCGCGGAAATGACCGCAGCAAAAGCCGAGCAGCTGATTGCTCAGGGCATCATTACCGATGGCATGATCGTTAAAGTTAACGCAGCGCTGGATGCGGCACGTACCCTGGGTCGCCCGGTGGATATTGCCAGCTGGCGTCATGCTGAACAGCTGCCAACCCTTTTCAACGGCGTGTCGATTGGCACCCGGATTCTCGCTTAACGACACTGATTCAAGGATTACGAAATGCAAACGCAAGGCATCAAAAAAATTGTTCTGGCTTACTCTGGCGGCCTTGATACGTCTGCCATCATTCCATGGCTGAAAGAGAACTACGGCGGCTGTGAAGTGGTGGCCTTCGTGGCAAATATCGGCCAGGACCCTGCCGATCTGGATGGCGTTGAGAAGAAAGCACTACAATCAGGTGCCTCTGAGTGCCACGTGGTTGACCTGCGTGAAGAATTCATCAGCGAATATGTTTACCCGGTACTGCAGACCGGTGCGCTGTACGAAGGCACCTACCTGCTGGGTACTTCCATGGCGCGTCCGATTATCGCCAAAGCGCAGGTTGAGCTGGCACTGAAAGTGGGTGCCGATGCCCTGTGTCACGGCGCGACCGGTAAAGGTAACGACCAGGTGCGTTTTGAAACCACCTATACCGCGCTGGCACCGCAGCTGAAAGTGGTGGCTCCATGGCGTGAATGGAACCTGCGTTCACGTGAAGCGCTGCTCGACTACCTGAAAGAGCGCAACATCCCGACCACCGCGTCGCTGGAAAAAATCTACAGCCGTGACGAGAACGCATGGCACATCTCCACCGAAGGTGGCGTGCTGGAAAGCCCGTGGAACGCACCGAACAAAGATTGCTGGGTGTGGACCGTCGATCCGCTGGAAGCGCCGGATCAGCCGGAAAACGTCACCGTGACCGTAGAAAAAGGTCGCGTGGTGGCGGTGAATGGCGAGAAGCTCAGCCCGTTCGCCTGTCTGGAAAAACTGAATGTGCTGGGTGCGAAGCACGGCGTAGGCCGTATCGACATCGTGGAAAACCGTCTGGTGGGGATCAAATCCCGTGGTTGCTATGAAACCCCAGGGGGCACCATTATGGTCAACGCCCTGCGTGCGGTTGAGCAGCTGGTTCTGGACCGTGACAGCTTCAAATGGCGTGAGCAGCTGGGCCAGGAAATGTCATACGTGGTGTATGACGGTCGCTGGTTTGCGCCGCTGCGTCAGTCTATCCAGGCAGCTGCCGAGTCGCTGGCGGAGCTGGTTAACGGCGAAGTGGTACTGCAGCTGTACAAAGGCCAGGCTACCGCAATTCAGAAGAAATCCGCTAACAGCCTGTACTCGGAAGAGTTTGCGACCTTCGGCGAAGACGAAGTGTACGATCACCGTCACGCGGGCGGCTTTATCCGTCTGTTCTCGCTCTCTTCACGCATCCGTGCGCTGAACGAGCAGAAAAAGTAATTCCGCGCGAACGACACATTCACAAGGGCGGCTTCGGGCCGCCCTTTGTTTAACAGCATTCAGGAGTATTCAGATGGCACTTTGGGGTGGACGCTTTACCCAGGCAGCAGACCAACGGTTCAAACAATTCAATGACTCGCTGCGTTTCGACTATCGCCTGGCGGAGCAGGACATCATCGGTTCTGTCGCCTGGTCAAAAGCGCTGGTCACGGTCAATGTCCTGAGCAGCGACGAACAGCAGCAGCTGGAGGCGGCGTTACAGGCGCTGCTGGCCGAAGTGCGCGCCAATCCGCAGCAGATTCTGCAGAGCGATGCCGAAGACATCCACAGCTGGGTGGAAGGCAAACTGATTGATAAAGTCGGGGCGCTGGGTAAAAAGCTGCACACTGGCCGTAGCCGTAATGATCAGGTCGCCACCGATTTGAAACTGTGGTGCAAAGAGCAGGTTGCGGTGCTGCTGGACGCGACGCGTGAGCTGCAGAAAGCGCTGGTGGCGACGGCTGAAGCGAATCAGGACGCGGTGATGCCGGGTTATACCCACCTGCAACGCGCCCAGCCGGTAACTTTTGCCCACTGGTGCCTTGCCTATGTTGAAATGCTGGCGCGTGATGAAAGCCGTTTACAGGACACCCTGAAGCGTCTTGACGTCAGCCCGTTGGGTTGTGGTGCACTGGCCGGTACCGCTTACGAAATCGATCGCCAGCAGCTGGCAGGGTGGTTAGGTTTTGCTTCTGCCACCCGCAACAGCCTCGATACCGTTTCTGACCGCGACCACGTGCTGGAGCTGCTGTCTGATGCATCCATCGGTATGGTGCATTTGTCACGCTTTGCTGAAGACATGATTTTCTTCAACACCGGCGAAGCGGGCTTTGTGGAGCTGTCGGACAAAGTGACGTCCGGTTCCTCACTGATGCCGCAGAAGAAAAACCCGGATGCGCTGGAGCTGATTCGCGGCAAATGTGGCCGTGTGCAGGGCGCATTGACCGGCATGATGATGACGCTGAAAGGCCTGCCGCTGGCCTACAACAAAGATATGCAGGAAGACAAAGAAGGCTTGTTCGATGCGCTCGACACCTGGCTGGATTGTCTGCATATGTCGGTACTGGTGTTGGACGGTATTCAGGTAAAACGTCCACGTTGCCAGGAAGCGGCGGAGCAGGGCTATGCGAACTCCACTGAACTGGCGGATTATCTGGTTGCTAAAGGCGTGCCGTTCCGTGAAGCGCACCATATCGTCGGTGAAGCGGTGGTAGAAGCGATTAAACAGGGCGTGGCGCTGGAAGCGTTAAGCCTGGCGCAACTGAAGCAGTTCAGTGCGGTGATTGAGGAGGATGTTTATCCGATTCTGTCGCTGCAATCCTGCCTGGATAAGCGTAACGCCCGTGGCGGTGTGGCACCACAGCAGGTGGCGCTGGCGATTCAGGAAGCGCAACAACGCCTGAGCTAAGGCCAAAAAAAAGCGGGCTATGGATAGCCCGCCAACCTCTAGCTTCGGAATTTCATTATTTTATAGGCACATCATCAAAGGGCTGGCACTCCCGGCCAACACAGTGATTTATCAGACTGATTGCAGGTGTTGCTCCGTCTTCTCAGCCTTTTTTCATCATTGCTTCAGATGGCACGTATTATTCCTGTCAGTGGCTTGATAGGGCTAATCGTTCATTGCTATTCTATCTATCGCCACGGGCTATCGTGGTTCGGAGGATATCAATGAACATTCGTGATCTGGAGTATCTGGTTTCGCTTGCGGAGCACCGTCACTTCCGCCGTGCAGCGGATGCCTGCCATGTCAGCCAGCCAACGCTGAGCGGACAAATTCGTAAACTGGAAGATGAACTGGGCGTCATGCTGCTGGAACGCACCAGCCGTAAGGTATTGTTTACCCAGGCTGGGCTGTTGCTGGTGGATCAGGCGCGCACCGTGCTGCGTGAAGTGAAGGTACTGAAGGAGATGGCCAGCCAGCAGGGCGAAACCATGTCCGGGCCGTTGCACATTGGGCTTATCCCCACCACCGGGCCTTATCTGTTGCCGCAAATCATCCCGATGCTGCATCAGACCTTTCCCAAGCTTGAAATGTATCTGCACGAAGCGCAGACGCAGCAGCTATTGTCACAACTCGATAGCGGCAAACTCGACTGTGCAATTCTGGCGCTGGTGAAAGAGAGCGAAGCCTTTATCGAGGTGCCGCTGTTTGACGAGCCGATGAAGCTGGCGATCTACGAGGATCACCCGTGGCACGATCGCGATCGTGTACCCATGTCGGATCTGGCCGGTGAAAAGTTGCTGATGCTGGAAGATGGCCACTGCCTGCGCGATCAGGCGATGGGTTTCTGCTTTGAAGCAGGCGCTGATGAAGACACCCATTTCCGTGCTACCAGCCTGGAAACGTTGCGCAATATGGTCGCTGCCGGAAGTGGCATCACGTTATTGCCTGCGCTGGCGGTGCCGAACGAGCGCGTGCGTGATGGCGTGTGTTATCTGCCGTGTTATAAGCCAGTGCCACAGCGTACCATCGCGCTGGTTTATCGTCCCGGCTCGCCTCTGCGCAGCCGCTATGAGCAGCTGGCAGAAGCGATCAAAACCCACATGCAGAGCTATCTCGATAACACGTTAAAACAGGCGGTTTAAGCCATTTAACGCGGCAACGCGATAGGCTTCGGCCATCGTGGGATAGTTAAAGGTGGTATTCACGAAGTATTCAATCGTGTTACCGCCATTTTTCTGTTCCATGATGGCCTGGCCGATATGAATGATTTCCGCCGCACGTTCGCCAAAGCAATGAATGCCGAGAATTTCTTTGGTTTCACGGTGGAACAGGATCTTCAGGCTACCCACATTCATCCCGACAATCTGCGCACGCGCCAGGTGTTTGAACTGCGCACGTCCCACCTCATACGGCACTTTCATGGCGGTCAGCTGCTGTTCCGTTTTCCCGACTGAACTGATCTCCGGAATGGTGTAAATCCCGGTGGGGATATCTTCAATCAGATGCGCGGTGGCTTCACCTTTGATGATGGCCTGAGCAGCGATGCGGCCCTGGTCATAGGCGGCTGAAGCCAGGCTCGGATAACCGATTACGTCACCGACCGCATAAATATGCGGCTGTGCCGTCTGGTACATGCTGTTAACCTTCAGCAGACCACGGCCATCAGCTTCCAGACCGACATTTTCCAGCGCCAGTGAATCGGTATTACCGGTTCGACCATTGGCGTACAGCAGGCAATCTGCTTTCACCTTCTTGCCGGATTTGAGGTGAATGATGACGCCATCGTCCACGCCTTCAATCTTCTCAAACTCTTCGTTGTGACGAATCACCACGCCGCTGTTCCAGAAGTGGTAAGACAAGGAATCCGACATTTCCTGGTCGAGAAACGCCAGCAAGCGATCGCGGGTGTTGATCAGGTCAACCTTCACGTTCAGACCGCGGAAAATGGAGGCATATTCACAGCCGATCACCCCGGCACCATAGATAATGACGTGACCCGGTTCATGGTGCAGATTGAGGATCGAATCGGAGTCATAAATACGTGGATGGGTGAAATCGACATCATTCGGATGATAAGGGCGCGATCCGCAAGCAATGACAAACTTTTCTGCGGTTAAGCGTTCGCGGGTGCCATCCGGTTGTTCCACTTCGATGGTGTTGGCATCAACAAAATGCGCATCGCCCTGATAGAGCTCACACCGGTTACGCTCGTAAAAACCCTGCCGCATCGAAGTTTGCTGGCTGATGACGTTTTCGGTGTGGTTAAGGATATCTGCAAAAGAGGAGCGCAGAAGTCGGGTGTGGTCGCTATAAAGGGGATTTTGATTGAACTCGATAATACGGCTGACAGCATGACGCAACGCTTTGGAAGGGATGGTGCCCCAGTGAGTACAACCGCCGCCGATGTTATGGTAGCGTTCGATCACTGCGATGCGCGCTCCCTGCTTCACCAGCCCCATGGCCGCACCTTCACCGCCCGGACCGGAGCCAATCACAATGGCATCGTAATCGTAAGACTTTTGCATACCAGTACGTCCTATGTTTCTATACATTTTTACAACGAGATTCTAACATCTCGCCGCGCACTTCTGAATTCTAACAGCGATTTTTGCCTGATTTTGACAAAGCGTGAGGTTCACAGGCGTTCACAAACTTTGCGGCACTGGCGGCGACAAAGTTTGTTATAGTGCCTGCCTGATTACTCACAGGGCAGAGAGAATGGGCGTCAGAGCGCAACAAAAAGAACGTACAAGGCGTTCTTTGATTGAAGCCGCCTTCAGTCAGTTAAGTGCAGAACGGAGTTTCGCCAGCCTGAGCCTGAGAGAAGTCGCTCGCGAAGCTGGCATTGCGCCCACCTCGTTTTACCGTCATTTCCGGGATGTGGATGAACTGGGTCTGACCATGGTTGACGAAAGTGGCCTGATGTTGCGTCAGCTGATGCGTCAGGCTCGCCAGCGTATTGCCAAGGGCGGCAGCATTATTAAGACCTCCGTCGCAACTTTTATGGAGTTTATCGGGAACAATCCCAACGCTTTTCGTCTCTTACTACGCGAGCGTTCCGGAACCTCTGCTGCGTTTCGTGCTGCAGTTGCGCGTGAAATTCAACACTTCATTGCCGAACTGGCGGATTACCTGGAGCTGGAGAACCGCATGCCGCGCAGTTTTACCGAAGCGCAGGCGGAAGCGATGGTCACCATCGTGTTCAGTGCTGGTGCGGAAGCGCTGGATGTGGATATTGAACAACGTCGCAAGCTGGAAGACCGTCTGGTGCTGCAGCTGCGTATGATTGCCAAAGGTGCGTATTACTGGTATCGCCGGGAGCAGGAGCGCCTGTCGGTAACACTGGAAAAACCCGAAGAGTAATGTGATAAGGATAATGAAATGATTGAGCAAAACCCCCGCGATAAAGGAACGCTTTTACTGGCTTTTATCACCGGTTTAGCCATCAACGGCTCCTTTTCGGTGCTGTTCAGTGCATTTGTGCCGTTTTCGATTTTCCCGCTGATCGCCCTGGGCCTGGCGGCCTGGTGTCTGCATCAACGTTATCTGAATCGTAATATGCCGGAAGGTATGCCCTCGCTGGCCGCAGCGTTTTTTCTGCTGGGGATTCTGGTCTACAGCGCACTGGTTCGCGCCGAGTATCCGGACATCGGCTCCAACTTTATTCCTACCATCCTGATGGTAGCGCTGGTGTTCTGGATTGCGACACGCTTTAAGCGACCGAAGAACAAGAATTAAAAAAACGGGACCTTCAGGGTCCCGTTTTTTATTCAGGCTTTGCGCGTCAGCAACACACCACACTCCATATGATGGGTGTAGGGGAACTGATCGAACAACGCCAGCCTTGCAACCTCATGGGTTTCCGCCAGCGTAGCGAGATTGTCGCACAGCGTCTGCGGGTTGCAGGAGATATAAAGAATGCGCGGGTAAGCCTGCACCATCCGGACCGTTTCGGCGTCCAGCCCGCTACGCGGTGGATCGACGAAAATGGTTTCACACTGATAACTTTGCAGATCGATACCTTCCAGGCGGTTAAAGCTGCGCACGCCGTTCATGGCCTGGGTAAACTCTTCCGCCGCCATGCGGATGATCTGCACGTTATCAATCTGATTGGCCGTAATGTTGTACTGCGCCGCCGCCACGGAAGGTTTGGCAATTTCGGTGGCTAATACACGACGGAAATTCCGTGCCAGCGCCAGCGAAAAGTTACCATTACCGCAATACAACTCCAGCAGATCGCCGCGTGCGTTTTGTGTCACATCCAGCGCCCACTCCAGCATCTGAATATTCATCGCCGCATTCGGCTGGGTGAAACTGTTCTCTACCTGACGATAAATCAATTCTTTGCCCGCTACCGGCAGGCGCTCATCAATGTAATCACGATCGAGACAGATTTTGGTTTTGGTGGCGCGACCAATTAACTGGACATCAAAGCCTTCAGCGCGCAGGGCATCGCGTAACGCCGTCGCCGCCTGCTGCCAGTCCTCTTCCAGCTTACGGTGATAGAGCAGGGAAATAACGATTTGGTTGCTCAGCGTCGACAGATAATCGATCTGGAATAATTTATGGCGCAGGACGCGGTTATCACGGATCGCGTCGATCATTTTTGGCATCAGCTGGTTGATCAATTCACTGGCAGCAGGAAATTGATCAACCCGAATACGTTGTTTGGTCTGCTGATCAAAGATGATGTGATACAGATCGTCACCATCGTGCCAGATGCGGAATTCGGCACGCATGCGGTAGTGACTGACCGGTGAACGAAACACCTCCACCTCTGGCGCAGCAAATGGTGTCATCATCGCCTGCAAACGGCTGACTTTTTCCGCCAGTTGCGCGTCGTATTGTTCAATCGGGAGTTGTTCGGGTGTCATCTTTAATCCTGGTAATAAGCCTGCTTGCCGGGCGATTGTAGGCATTCACCTGCTGATGTCCAGCTCTGCGCGAAAGAAGATGGCTGGAAGTCTGGATTTCCGGCCTTCTTATCCGTAGACTGCGGCAGCCGGCCTCCTTGAGTTAAAAGGGAATCCAGTGTGAATCTGGAGCTGACGCGCAGCGGTAATGAATGTCGTGGTGATTGCTGATGCAGACACTGTCCTGCGGGATGGGAAGTCTTCACCATTAATGATTCTCAGCCCGAAGACCTGCCGGTGTGACGTCGCAATTCGTACGATCATCGCGTGCTATCGATCGTATGCCTGCGGCATCCTGCTTCGTCTTTTGGATGCTATAACAATGAAAAAAACACATGCTTCGCTGTTTGCCTTCAGTGCAACGGCGGTGTCCCTCTGGGCGCAATTTGGCTATGCCCAGCAGGATGATGATACGCAAATCGTTACCGCCAACCGTTTTGCTCAGCCGGTTTCTTCCGTGCTGGCACCCACCACGGTGGTTACCCGGGAAGACATTGATCGCTGGCAGGCAAAAAGCCTCACCGATGTGATGCGTCGCCTGCCGGGCGTGGATATTGCGCAAAACGGCGGCCTCGGCCAGCAGAGTTCGATGTTTATCCGTGGTACTAATTCCAGCCATGTACTGATTCTGATCGACGGGGTGCGCCTGAACCAGGCGGGTATCTCCGGTTCATCCGATCTCAGCCAGATTCCGCTCTCGCTGGTGCAACGCATCGAGTATATCCGTGGTGCGCGTTCGGCGGTGTATGGGTCGGATGCTATCGGCGGCGTGGTGAACATCATCACCGGCCGTGATAAACCCGGTACTACGCTGACGGCGGGTGTCGGGTCAAAAGGTTATCAAAGCTACGATGGCTCGACGCAGCAGCAACTGGGTGATGCGACCAAACTGACGCTGGCCGGTAACTATACTTACACCAAAGGCTATGATGTGGTGGCGAACCTGCCAGACATCTATGGCGATCCGGCGCAAAAAGACCGTGACGGATTTATGAGCAAGACCCTGTATGGTTCACTGGAACATCAGTTCAGCGACCAGTTCAGCGGCTTCGTGCGGGGCTACGGCTTTGATAACCGAACCGCTTATGACGGCTACCCGACCTATGTTGAACCCAACACCTTCGTTGATACCCGTCAGCTTTACAGCCAGACATGGGACACCGGACTGCGCTTTAATCAGGGCATCTATTCTTCTCAGCTGATCGCCAGCTACAGCCACACCAAAGATTACAACTACAGTCCGCAGCTGGGTAAATATGATGCCACCGCTTCGCTGGATGATGTTCAGCAATACAACCTGCAGTGGGGCAACACGGTGCAGGTGGGGCATGGTGCTATTAGCGGCGGCGTTGACTGGCAGAAACAAACGTCAGAACCCGGTACCAATTCCACAGTGGATGGCCAGGAACAGCGTAATACCGGCATTTACGCCACGGCTCAACAGCAGTTTGGCAGCGTGACGCTGGAAGGTGCGGTACGTGGTGATGACAACAATGCCTTTGGCTGGCACAGCACCTGGCAGAGCAGCGCCGCCTGGGAATTTGTTGATGGCTATCGCGTCTTCGCTTCTTATGCCACCGCCTATAAAGCCCCGAACCTGGCTCAGCTTTATAGCCAGACCTATGGCAACCCGAACCTGAAGCCGGAAGAAAGCAAACAGTGGGAGAGTGGCTTTGAAGGGTTAACCGGACCGGTGAACTGGCGTGTATCGGGCTATCGCAATGACATCGATAACCTGATTGATAGCGATCCGAGTACCTACGTTTACTACAACATCGACAAAGCGCGCATTAAAGGCGTTGAGGCCACCGCGTCTTTCGACACCGGTCCGCTGAGTCATACCCTTTCTTATGATTATGTCGATGCGCGTGATGCAGAAACCAATCAGCAATTGTTGCGCCGTGCTAAGCAGCAGGTGAAATACCAGCTCGACTGGACGGTGTTCGATTTTGACTGGTCCATCACCTATCACTACCTTGGTGAGCGTTATGACAATGATTACAACCACTCCTATACTGCGCAGCGCGTTAAGCTGGGCGGTGTGAGTTTATGGGATCTGGCAGTGTCGTATCCGGTCACCTCTCAGCTCACCGTTCGTGGTAGAATTGCCAACCTGTTCGATAAAGACTACGAGACAGTGTATGGCTATCAAACTCCAGGAACGGAGTATTACCTCAGCGCCAGCTACAGCTTCTGATCTGCGTCCCACCGTGCTGGTGTTTGACTCCGGCGTCGGTGGGCTCTCCGTCTATGAAGAGATTCGGCAACTCCTGCCGGATCTCCATTATCTCTATGCCTTCGATAATGAAGGTTTTCCCTACGGCGAAAAAACCGAAACCTATATTGTCGAGCGAGTTGTTTCGATCGTCGAAGCCATTACGCGGCACTTTCCATTGGCACTGGTGGTGATTGCCTGTAACTCGGCCAGTACGGTTTCTTTACCTGCACTGCGTGCGAAGTTTGCCTTCCCGGTGGTCGGGGTGGTGCCAGCCATTAAACCTGCCGCGCGCTTAACGCGTAATGGGGTGGTGGGGTTACTGGCGACACGCGGAACGGTGAAACGTCCTTATACTCACGAACTGGTGGCGCAATTCGCCCGTGAATGCCAAATCAAAATGTTGGGCTCGTCAGAGCTGGTCGAATTGGCTGAAGCCAAACTGCACGGAGAAGAAGTGCTGCTGGATGATGTACGCCGTGTGGTACAGCCATGGCTACGCATGAAGGAGCCGCCGGATACGGTGGTGCTGGGTTGTACCCACTTCCCTTTATTGCGTGACGAGTTACAGCTGGTGTTGCCGGAAGGGACGCGGCTGGTGGATTCCGGCGCGGCAATTGCGCGTCGTACTGCCTGGTTATTGGAACATGCGGCACCTGTTGCGCTTTCTGATGCGCCTAACATGGCATTTTGCACGCGGATGGATGAAGAAGTGCTGCAATTATCACCGGTTCTACAGCGTTATGGCTTCCCATTGCTGGAAAAACTGGCGCTTTAGTGGCTTTTCGTCGAAAAAAACAACACTCAGAAATTAAATTGCATTTAGCTCTTGTCAGCCTCAAAGAACTCCCTATAATGCGCCTCCACTGACACGGCACAACGGCTTACGAAGCGCTGGGTTAAGTAGGTGGCCTTAAGTGGCAACCTTCAGAAAAGCAAAAATAAATGCTTGACTGAAAACGCGGAAAGCGTAACATACGCAACCCGCGCCACACGAGAAATGTGGCACTGCTCTTTAACAATTTATCAGACAATCTGTGTGGGCACTCGCAGGATTGATATCAAAAGTCCACGGACTTAAAAAATATCAAGTCTCAAGAGTGAGCACGTAATTCATTACGAAGTTTAATTCTTTGAGCATCAAACTTAAATTGAAGAGTTTGATCATGGCTCAGATTGAACGCTGGCGGCAGGCCTAACACATGCAAGTCGAACGGTAGCACAGAGGAGCTTGCTCCTTGGGTGACGAGTGGCGGACGGGTGAGTAATGTCTGGGGATCTGCCCGATGGAGGGGGATAACTACTGGAAACGGTAGCTAATACCGCATAACGTCGCAAGACCAAAGTGGGGGACTTTCGGGCCTCACACCATCGGATGAACCCAGATGGGATTAGCTAGTAGGTGGGGTAACGGCTCACCTAGGCGACGATCCCTAGCTGGTCTGAGAGGATGACCAGCCACACTGGAACTGAGACACGGTCCAGACTCTACGGGAGGCAGCAGTGGGAATATTGCACAATGGGCGCAAGCCTGATGCAGCCATGCCGCGTGTATGAAGAAGGCCTTCGGGTTGTAAAGTACTTTCAGCGGGCTAGCTAGCTAGATTGCCCGGTAGCTAAGTGCGGAAAAGATAAGTGCTGAAAGCATCTAAGCACGAAACTTGCCCCGAGATGAGTTCTCCCTGACTCCTTGAGAGTCCTGAAGGGACGTTGAAGACGACGACGTTGATAGGCCGGATGTGTAAGTGCAGCGATGCATTGAGCTAACCGGTACTAATGACCCGTGAGGCTTAACCTTACAACGCCAGAGGCGTTTTGGTTGTGAGAGACCAGTAGAAGAATTTTCAGCTTAGTTCATCCGGATTGATTCGTGCGGCCTGAAGGGGCGGTGCGGATAAACAGAATTTGCCTGGCGGCTGTAGCGCGGTGGTCCCACCTGACCCCATGCCGAACTCAGAAGTGAAACGCCGTAGCGCCGATGGTAGTGTGGGGTCTCCCCATGCGAGAGTAGGGAACTGCCAGGCATCAATTTAAGGTATTTACCTGAAAAGGTAACACCGGTTATCAGCGAGACCCCGCTGGTAATGCAGTATTCGGTGGTGCGGTAGTTCAGTCGGTTAGAATACCGGCCTGTCACGCCGGGGGTCGCGGGTTCGAGTCCCGTCCGCACCGCCACCCTCATTTAGGGGCGTAGTTCAATTGGTAGAGCACCGGTCTCCAAAACCGGGTGTTGGGGGTTCGAGTCCCTCCGCCCCTGCCAGAAAACAATCCTTTGCTTAGGCAAAGGATTTTTTTTGTTCTAAATTTAGTGATGAAGAGAGTTGAGCTTCACCAATATCCACTCAAACCCTTCCTGTTTTTATTACCTCAATGTGTCAATACCGGATATTTAAGCAACTGGCGAATATGTGCCTGCTGATCGCTATTCTGAAGCCATACCGCATATAACGGTCTGACTGCGACAGGTGTATCAGGAATAACCATCAGATCGCTATAAGTGCCATGCCAGAAATCAGGTAAAAATGCACAAGCCCCCGTCGTATGCAGCAATTCTCGGGTAACATGCGCCGAAGTTGTTGTTAATACCGGAACGTCATCACTGGACAAATAAGTTTCATGTTGATGAAAATCTGCTCCCCATTCCAGTTTAATGTAATCATATTTTTCACGTTTCTCCGTTTTACGTGCACGAAATAACGCGAGTGAAATGTGACCAATTTGCTGGCTGGTCAATTCATCCATCTTCGGTGCTTCCGTGGTAATCAAAAGATCAAGCTGCCGTTCATGTAGCTGCTTTACCAGTAAATGCCGTTGTGCGATTCGCGCCTCAAGATGCAGGCTTTCTCTGTTCTCATAAAGCGATTGTAGCCAGGGGGTTAGGTAGGCTTCCCAGAGTGAAGCACTGGCCCCGATAGAAAGCTCATGATGTTGCTGTGTATGCGAAACTTCCTTCTTAGCCATCAACCAGGTACTCATCAGGCTTTCAGCGTAGGGCAATAAACGCTCACCTGCCGAAGTCAGCCGGATGTTATTACGATGGCGAGTAAAAAGGTTAACGCCCAGCTGATTTTCCAGTTGGCGAATGCGGAAACTAACGGCAGATTGCGTGAGGTAAAGCGCTTCAGCAGCGCGCCCGAAATGACGTGTTCTGCTCACTTCGAGGAAAGTTTTCAGTAATTCCGTATCCACAGCATTCTCCCAAAAAATGTTTGTCGTATTGATTTAAATGTTTTGTTTTACACTCTGTCAAGCCTATCTAATACTCCGCGCCATAAATAGCACGGCCATATGAGAATCAGGAGCGTGTACAATGGCGGACAGCTTCGCAACAACGAATCGTTTCTTTGATAACAAACATTACCCTCGTGGTTTTTCGCGTCATGGTGATTTCACCATTAAAGAAGCTACGCTTCTTGAGCGCCACGGTTATGCCTTTAATGAACTGGACCTGGCAAAGCGTGAGCCGGTGACAGAAGAAGAGCGCTTATTTCTTGAAGTATGTCGTGGGATTCGTGAGCCGCAAACGGAAGCTGAGCGTGTATGGTCGAAATATACCGCACGAATCAAGCGTCCGAAGCGTTTTCACACGTTGTCCGGTGGTAAGCCGCAGATGGACAGCGTCGAAGACTACAGCGACAGCGAAGACTAAGATAACGGGGCAAATGCCCCGTTTTTTTATTCCAGGCTTTTGTGCAGAAAAATCATTAACCGGTCGATACTGCGATACCCAACTGCCTCCTGCAGGTGAAGACGGGTAATCTGCGGTTCTCCTGCCAGATCCGCGATAGTCCTGGCCACTTTCAGGATACGTTGCCAGGCGCGCACTGATAACCCCAGTGAATTCAGTACTTCTTCAAGCCACTTCGCATCATCCTGAGGCAGTTCACACCAGCGCTGAATATCCGCGTTAGATAAATGCGCATTCACTTTCCCGCTGCGATCGATTTGACGCTGTCGCGCCGCAAGCACACGTTGCAGTACATCGGCACTGCTTTCGCTGCGCTGTTGTTTCTGGCTTAGCGTCCCATTGGGCAGGAGCGGGATCTCCAGTGACAGATCGAAACGGTCGAGGAAGGGGCCAGAAAGACGACTCAGATAGCGCAATATCTGCTGCGGCGTACAGCGATTATGCGTGCCCTGATAATGGCCCGTTGGGCTGGGATTCATCGCTGCAATCAATTGAAAGCGGGCAGGGTAAGTCACTTTTGCCCGGGTGCGGGATATTGCGATCTCTCCGGACTCAATCGGTTCCCGCAGGGAGTCCAGAACTTTGCGTTCGAACTCCGGCAGCTCATCGAGGAACAGTACGCCATTGTGCGCCAGAGAGATTTCTCCCGGACGCGGCAAAGAGCCGCCACCGATCAAGGCATACAGTGAGGCGCTATGATGTGGGGCGCGAAACGGGCGCTTACGCCACTGACGATGGATATTGCCGCTACTGACAAGACTGGCAATAGCCGCGCACTCCAGCGCTTCCTGGTCGCTCAGTGGCGGCATAATGCCGGGTAATCGGGTGGCCAGCATGGTTTTCCCGGTACCAGGCGGACCGAGCAGCAGCAGGTTGTGCCCGCCAGCCGCAGTGATCTCCAGTGCGCGGCGTCCCTGTTCCTGACCAATGATATCGCTCAGGTCCTGTGTTTCTCTGTCGACCACTTCGGGATGATAATGGGCGACGGTTAACTCCGTCTGGTTATGGAGAAATGCGCAGATTTCAAGCAGATGCTTACCGACGAGGGTTACGCCTTCGCGGATTAAGCCCACATCCTGCTGATTTTGTTCAGAGAGAATCATTTGTCGGCCAGCATGCAGCGCTGCCATCGCTGCGGGAATGGCGGCCTGAACGCCACAGAGCGAGCCGTTTAGCGTTAATTCACCCAGGAATTCATATTGAGTGAGTTTAGCGTCAGGGAGCTGCTCTGAGGCGGCGAGAATCGCAATGGCGATCGGCAGGTCGTAGCGGCCACCCTCTTTGGGGAGGTCGGCGGGAGCAAGATTGATCGTGACGCGCTTCGCCGGAAAGGTAAAACCGCTATTGATGATGGCGCTGCGGACCCGCTCTCGCGCCTCTTTCACCGTTGTCTCTGGCAAACCGACCAGCGTTAAAGCGGGCAGGCCGTTGCTGATATGTACTTCCACTGTCACCAGCGGCGCCTGAACACCCAGTGCCGCACGCGTTAGAACCCGGGATAAAGACATAACCTCTCCTTGTTAGCCCTATCCTGCGCGCTTCACATCGGGAGGTCGAATCCGGATGATAATAACTGCGCGCCTGATTCCGTTATTTCGCTGTTTTTTGCCGCACGTTAAGAGATTTTGGAAGCCGCCTGCCAAATCAGCATGAAAGATTACGTCGCGGACGTAATGAATATTTATCACAAATGTAAATAACCCTTTACTTACAAAGTGATAACCGCGACTGAAGCGCAACGTCATAAAAATTTCTGATGAAAATTATTGTCAATGCACAGATAACTATGGTAACTCTGTAGGTATTACTTCGAACAATCGAAAAAACGAACAACACATGAAAGCCCTTCTACAAGTGATTAGCCTAGTCGTGATTAGCGTGGTGGTGATTATTATCCCACCGTGCGGGGCTACGCTTGGAGAAAGAAAGGCTTAAAAATCAAGCCTGGAATTCCAAAAACCCCCGCACCGAAAGGTCCGGGGGTTTTTTTTCGACCAGGCAAAATATCAGCGAATCATCGAGGAACAGATAATGAACAGTAGCATAAAATTCTGTTGTTCCCACAGGGATACAGGAGAATAACCATGACAGGTGCACAGTGGGTAGTTCAGACTTTACGCGCGCAGGGTGTTGAGACCGTGTTTGGATATCCTGGCGGTGCCATCATGCCAGTGTACGATGCGCTCTACGATGGCGGCGTGGAACACCTACTGTGTCGGCATGAGCAAGGTGCGGTGATGGCGGCGATTGGTTATGCGCGCGCCACAGGTAAAACCGGCGTCTGTATCGCCACCTCAGGTCCGGGAGCGACCAATCTGATCACCGGGTTAGCTGACGCGATGATGGATTCCATCCCGGTGGTGGCGATTACCGGGCAGGTAGCGTCCTCTTTTATCGGTACCGATGCGTTCCAGGAAATCGACGTTCTCGGTTTGTCACTGGCCTGCACCAAGCACAGTTTCCTCGTTGAATCCCTTGATGATTTACCTTCAGTGATGGCAGAAGCCTTTGCCATCGCCCAGTCAGGCCGTCCAGGCCCGGTTCTGGTTGATATCCCGAAAGACATTCAGGTTGCCAGAGGTGAACCGACACCGCGTCTGCTGCCAGTCGAAGAAGCGCCGATCCACTCGGCACAGCAAATCGCGGAAGCGCGCGCGCTGATGGCCCAGGCGAAAAAACCCATGCTGTACATCGGTGGCGGCGTAGGCATGGCGCATGCCGTTCCGGCACTGCGTGCCATGGCGAACGAAACCGGTATTCCGATGGTTGCCACCCTGAAAGGTCTGGGCAGTGCTGATGCCAGCAGCGAAGTCTACCTCGGCATGCTGGGCATGCATGGCACCAAGGCGGCCAACATTGCGGTGCAGGAGTGTGATTTACTGATCGCCGTTGGCGCGCGCTTTGACGATCGCGTCACCGGTAAGCTCGATACCTTCGCGCCGCACGCCAGCGTCATCCATCTCGATATTGATCCTGCTGAGCTGAACAAACTGCGCCGTGCCCACGTTTCGTTGCAGGGCGATCTGAATCAGGTGCTGCCAGCACTGAGTATGCCGCTGCAAATTGACGCGTGGCGCACCGAAGTGAAAATGCTGAAGGCTGAATTTAGCTGGCGTTACGATCATCCGGGTGAAGCGATTTACGCGCCACTGCTGCTGAAGCAACTTTCCGATCGCAAAGGGGCTAGCGCCGTGGTTACCACCGACGTGGGGCAGCATCAGATGTGGGCGGCACAGCATATGTCGTTCAGCGCACCGGAAAATTTTATTACTTCCAGCGGTCTCGGCACCATGGGCTTTGGCCTGCCGGCAGCGATAGGCGCTCAGGTCGCCCGCCCAGACGATACGGTGATCTGTGTATCTGGCGACGGCTCCATCATGATGAACATCCAGGAGCTGGGCACCATCAAGCGCGGCAAACTGCCGGTGAAAATCCTGCTGCTGGATAACCAGCGCCTTGGCATGGTGCGCCAGTGGCAGCAGCTGTTCTTTGGTGGTCGTTACAGCGAAACCATCCTGACTGATAACCCCGATTTCCTGACACTGGCCAGCGCGTTTGATATCCCTGGCCAGCGTATTACCCGTAAAGATCAGGTCGACGCCGCCCTTGATGCTCTGCTGAACAGTGAAGGTCCTTACTTCCTGCATGTTTCGATTGATGAGCATGAAAACGTCTGGCCATTGGTGCCACCAGGTGCCAGCAACGCAAACATGATGGAGAAAACCGCATGAACCAGCATCAATTGTCTATCGAGGCCCGCTTCCGCCCTGAAATATTGGAACGCATTTTGCGCGTCGTGCGCCACCGTGGTTTCCAGGTGTGCGCCATGAACATGGCATCAGCCGCTAATGCAGAAAACATTAATATTGAAATGACCGTTGCCAGCCAGCGCTCAGTCGATTTACTGTCTTCGCAATTAAGTAAACTGATGGATGTCGCTTGCGTCCAAATCCAACAACAGACAACACAACAAATCCGTGCCTAGCCGCGAAAGGAAATAACAATGAGTACGAAGAAAGCAGACTTTATTTGGTTCAATGGGGAGATGGTTAAGTGGGAAGACGCCAAGGTTAGCGTCATGTCTCACGCGTTGCATTACGGTACTTCTGTGTTTGAGGGCGTGCGTTGCTACGACTCTCACAAAGGCCCGGTGGTGTTCCGTCATCGCGAACACATGCAGCGTCTGCACGACTCCGCCAAAATCTACCGCTTCCCGATCAAAGCCAGCGTAGATGAGCTGATGGAAGCCTGCCGCGAAGTGCTGCGCGTCAACAAACTGAAAAGCGCCTACATCCGTCCGCTGGCTTTCGTGGGCGACGTGGGCCTGGGTGTGAACCCGCCAGATGGCTACACCACCGACGTGATCATCGCCGCGTTCCCGTGGGGTGCTTACCTGGGTGCCGAAGCGCTGGAGCAGGGCATCGACGCGATGGTGTCTTCCTGGAACCGCGTGGCACCGAACACCCTGCCGACTGCGGCAAAAGCCGGTGGTAACTACCTGTCTTCTCTGCTGGTAGGTAGCGAAGCGCGCCGCCACGGTTATCAGGAAGGTATCGCTCTCGATACCAACGGCTATATTTCAGAAGGGGCCGGTGAAAACCTGTTCGAAGTGAAAGATGGCATTCTGTTCACGCCGCCGTTCACCTCTTCTGCACTGCCGGGTATCACCCGTGACGCCATCATCAAACTGGCAAAAGACATGGGTATCGAAGTTCGCGAGCAGGTGCTGTCACGCGAATCACTGTACCTGGCTGACGAAGTGTTCATGTCCGGTACTGCAGCGGAAATCACCCCGGTACGCAGCGTAGACGGTATCCAGGTTGGCGCAGGCAAATGTGGCCCGGTGACCAAACGCATTCAGCAGGCGTTTTTTGGCCTGTTCACCGGCGAAACTGAAGACAAATGGGGCTGGCTGGATCCGGTTAACGCATAACAAGACTTTGCGCGGGCGTTCAGGCGTCCGCGTGCCCTTTCTTACTGGAGTAAATAGAGCATGCCTAAGTACCGTTCCGCCACCACCACCCATGGCCGTAACATGGCGGGTGCCCGTGCCTTGTGGCGCGCGACAGGAATGACCGACGCCGATTTCGGTAAGCCGATTATCGCCGTGGTCAACTCATTCACCCAATTCGTGCCAGGCCACGTCCACCTGCGCGATCTCGGCAAACTGGTCGCTGAACAAATCGAAGCGGCTGGTGGTGTGGCTAAAGAGTTCAACACCATTGCAGTGGATGACGGTATCGCCATGGGTCATGGCGGCATGCTGTATTCACTGCCTTCGCGCGAGCTGATTGCTGACTCCGTCGAGTACATGGTTAACGCCCACTGTGCCGATGCGATGGTCTGCATCTCCAACTGCGACAAAATCACCCCCGGCATGCTGATGGCTTCACTGCGCCTCAACATCCCGGTGATCTTTGTTTCCGGCGGCCCGATGGAAGCGGGTAAAACCAAACTGTCTGACAAAATCATCAAGCTGGATCTGGTGGATGCGATGATTCAGGGTGCTAACCCGAACGTCAGCGACGCCGATAGCGAGCAAATCGAGCGTTCCGCCTGTCCGACCTGTGGCTCCTGTTCTGGTATGTTCACCGCCAACTCGATGAACTGCCTGACCGAAGCGCTGGGCCTGTCGCAGCCGGGTAACGGCTCGCTGCTGGCGACCCACGCTGACCGCAAAGATCTGTTTATCAATGCCGGTAAGCGCATCGTTAACCTGACCAAGCAATATTACGAGCAGGATGATGCCCGTGTGCTGCCGCGCAACATCGCCAACAAAGCGGCCTTTGAAAACGCCATGACGCTGGATATCGCCATGGGCGGTTCCACCAACACCGTACTGCACCTGCTGGCTGCGGCGCAGGAAGGCGAAATCGACTTCAACATTTCCGATATCGACCGTCTGTCGCGCAAAGTGCCGCACCTGTGCAAAGTGGCACCGAGCACCCAGAAATATCACATGGAAGACGTACACCGTGCCGGTGGCGTCATCGGTATCCTCGGTGAGCTGGATCGTGCCGGTCTGCTGCACACCGACGTGCGCAACGTGCTGGGTCTGAACCTGCGCGAAACGCTGGATCAGTACGACATCATGCTGACCAAAGACGAAGCGGTGAAGAAAATGTTCCGCGCGGGCCCGGCAGGTATTCGTACCACCCAGGCTTTCTCGCAGGATTGCCGCTGGGATACGCTGGATGACGACCGTCAGGAAGGATGTATCCGTACCCGTGAATTCGCGTTCTCGCAGGATGGCGGTTTGGCGGTCCTGTACGGCAACCTGGCGGAAGACGGCTGTATCGTGAAAACCGCTGGCGTGGATAAAGAAATCCTGACCTTCAAAGGTCCGGCCAAAGTTTACGAAAGCCAGGATGATGCAGTAGAAGCCATCCTCGGCGGTAAGGTTGTCGCTGGCGATGTGGTGGTGATTCGTTACGAAGGGCCGAAAGGCGGACCGGGCATGCAGGAAATGCTGTATCCGACTACCTACCTGAAATCGATGGGCCTCGGCAAAAGCTGCGCACTGATCACCGATGGCCGTTTCTCTGGCGGTACTTCAGGTCTGTCCATCGGTCACGCGTCACCGGAAGCTGGCAGCGGCGGCACCATCGCGCTGGTGAAAGACGGCGATATGATTGAAATCGACATCCCTAACCGTGGCATCAAGCTGGCGGTACCGGAAAACGAACTGCACGCCCGTCGTGAAGAGGAAGAAGCGCGTGGCGATGAGGCGTATACGCCGCATGGCCGTGAGCGTCAGGTTTCCTTCGCACTGCGTGCTTACGCATCACTCGCGACCAGCGCTGACAAAGGCGCGGTGCGCGATAAGTCCAAGCTGGGAGGCTAACAGATGGCTGAGTCTCAACCGCTACCCGCGGCGCCCTGCGGCGCGGAGTATTTGCGCGCGGTATTGCGTTCACCGGTGTATGAAATCGCCCAGGTGACGCCGTTACAGAAAATGGAAAAAATTTCATCGCGTCTTGGCAACACCATTCTGGTGAAGCGGGAAGATCGTCAGCCGGTGCACAGCTTTAAGCTGCGCGGGGCTTACGCGATGATTGCCGGGCTGAACGAAGAGCAAAAAGCGCGCGGCGTGGTGACGGCATCAGCCGGTAACCATGCGCAGGGCGTGGCGCTCTCGGCCAGCAAGCTTGGCATCAAATCACTGATTGTGATGCCGTTGGCTACGGCAGATATCAAGGTTGATGCAGTGCGCGCATTTGGCGGTGAGGCTTACCTCTATGGAGCCAACTTCGACGAGGCGAAAGCCAAGGCGATTGAACTGGCGGAGCAGCAGGGTTACACCTTCGTGCCACCGTTTGACCATCCGGCGGTGATCGCCGGACAGGGGACGCTGGCGATGGAACTGCTGCAACAGGATGCGCATCTTGATCGCGTGTTCGTGCCAGTGGGCGGCGGCGGTCTGGCGGCCGGTGTAGCGGTGTTGATCAAGCAGCTGATGCCGCAGATCAAAGTGATCGCCGTCGAATCCGAAGATTCTGCCTGCCTGAAAGCGGCGCTGGATGCCGGCCATCCGGTCGATCTGGCGCGTGTGGGGTTGTTTGCTGAAGGCGTGGCGGTGAAGCGTATCGGCGACGAAACCTTCCGTCTGTGCCAGGAATATATCGACGACATCATCACCGTGGATAGCGATGCCATCTGCGCGGCGGTGAAGGATTTATTCGAAGATGTACGTGCGGTGGCGGAGCCTTCCGGGGCGCTGGCGCTGGCCGGGATGAAGAAATACATCCAGCAGCACAACATCAAAGGCGAACGTCTGGCGCACGTCCTCTCCGGAGCGAACGTGAATTTCCACGGTCTGCGCTACGTTTCCGAGCGTTGCGAGCTGGGCGAGCAGCGTGAAGCTCTGCTGGCGGTGACCATTCCTGAGCAGCAGGGCAGCTTCCTGAAGTTTTGCCAGACGCTGGGTGGCCGGTCAGTGACCGAGTTCAACTATCGTTACGCGGATGCTGACAACGCCTGCATCTTCGTCGGCGTGCGTTTAACGCGCGGGCTGGAGGAGCGCAGTGAAATCATCAGCCAGCTGACGCAGGGTGGCTATAACGTGGTGGATCTGTCCGACGATGAGATGGCCAAACTGCACGTCCGCTACATGGTGGGTGGTCGTCCCTCCAAACCGTTGCGCGAACGTTTGTTCAGCTTTGAATTCCCGGAAGCGCCCGGCGCGTTGCTGAAGTTCCTGCAAACGCTCGGTACGCACTGGAATATCTCGCTATTCCACTATCGCAGTCACGGTACGGATTATGGTCGTGTGCTGGCGGCGTTTGAGCTGGGTGAGGATGAGCCGCGCTTTGAGGAGCATCTCATGGCGCTGGGTTATGACTTCCACGATGAAGCCAATAACCCGGCGTTCCGCTTCTTCCTCGCGGGTCAGTAACTACAGCAGGTTCCAGAAAGCATTGATAAGCGGCTCTCCGAGCCGCTTTTTTTGTACGCACACGCCCAGTTCCAGCGGCGCAACCGACTCGACATTCTCCAGCACCAGCACGCGATTACGCACCGGCTCCGGGCTGTTTTCCAGCACCACATCCGGCAGCAGGGCAATGCCGCAACCCAACGCGACCATCGACACAATCGCTTCATGGCCCGATACCGTGGCATAAATCAGCGGATTGGGGATACGGCGGCGGCGGAACCACAAATCAATACCACGTCGCGCAGGCCCTTGTTCCGGCAGGATAAACGGGATCAGGGACCAGTCAGGTTCATCCTGTGTCGCCTGGCTGCGCACCGGGCAGGGCAGCGCCGGGGCGATCAGCACCAGCGGAATCAGCCCGAGTGGCGTAAAATCTATGCTGGCGGGTAGCGATTCCGGGCGACCGGCAATCGCCAGATCGGCTTCACCGGATTGCACCATCTCGATCGCATCTGCCGCATCACCGGTGGTGAGTTTAATTTCTACCTGGGGATGCTCGGCACGAAAGCGATCGAGGATCGGTGGCAGATGGCTGTAAGCCGCTGTTACCGAGCAGAACAGGCGCAGCTCGCCACTGAGAGACGGGCCGTTCAGGTCCATCACATGACGCAGTTGCTGATATTGCAGCAGGGTTTGCTGGGCGAACTGACGCAGCCGTTCACCGGCTTCGGTCAGCGTCACAGTGCGGTTATCACGCAGAAACAGCGCGTGGCCGACATCCTCTTCCAGCCGCTGGATCTGGCGCGACAAGGTGGACGGACTCACATGCATGGCACGCGCCGTGCGGCCAAAGTGGCAGCTTTCGGCCAGATGGAGGAAGAGTTTCAGGTCTCGTAAATCCATGCGCGGGTAACCTCAAAGTAATATTGCAAATCCTGCAATGTGGCGTTGTTAATATATCAATTTAAGCAACAGATTTCCTGTCATATGATGGGGTCATTCGCGGCGCTACTGATGACGTCGTTACTGAACAAAACAAACACAACATCAAACCGGAGTACCCATGGCTAACTACTTCAACACATTGAATCTGCGCAACCAGTTAGCGCAGTTAGGCAAATGTCGTTTCATGGCTCGCGATGAATTCGCGGATGGCGCAAGCTTCCTGAAAGGGAAAAAAGTGGTCATCGTTGGCTGTGGTGCTCAGGGCCTGAACCAGGGTCTGAACATGCGCGACTCTGGCCTGGATGTGTCTTACGCACTGCGTGCTGAAGCGATTGCTGAGAAACGTGCCTCTTTCCGCAAAGCGACCGATAACGGCTTCAAAGTGGGTACTTACGAAGAGCTGGTTCCTCAGGCGGACCTGGTGGTTAACCTGACGCCGGACAAACAGCACTCTGCGGTGGTTCAGGCAGTACAGCCGCTGATGAAAGACGGCGCAGCACTGGGCTACTCACACGGTTTCAACATCGTTGAAGTGGGCGAAACTATCCGTAAAGACATCACCGTGGTGATGGTTGCACCGAAGTGCCCGGGTACTGAAGTTCGTGAAGAATACAAGCGTGGTTTCGGTGTGCCGACGCTGATCGCGGTTCACCCGGAAAACGATCCGAAAGGCGAAGGCATGGCGATTGCGAAAGCCTGGGCTTCTGCCACCGGTGGTGACCGTGCGGGCGTGCTGGAATCTTCCTTCGTTGCAGAAGTGAAATCTGACCTGATGGGTGAGCAGACCATTCTGTGCGGCATGCTGCAGGCAGGTTCTCTGCTGTGCTTCGACAAGCTGGTGGCGGAAGGTCACGATGCGGCTTATGTTGAGAAACTGATTCAGTTCGGCTGGGAAACCATCACCGAATCATTGAAGTTCGGCGGCATCACCCTGATGATGGATCGCCTGTCTAACCCGGCTAAAGTCCGTGCTTATGCGTTGTCTGAGCAGCTGAAAGGCATCATGGCTCCGCTGTTCCAGAAACACATGGATGACATCATCTCCGGTGAATTCTCTTCTGGCATGATGGCTGACTGGGCTAACGACGACAAAAACCTGCTGACCTGGCGTGAAGAGACCGGTAAAACCGCGTTCGAAACCGCAGCACAGTTCGAAGGTAAAATCGAAGAGCAGGAATACTACGACAAAGGTGTTCTGATGGTTGCGATGGTTAAAGCGGGCGTTGAGCTGGCGTTTGAAACCATGATCGACGCGGGCATCATCGAAGAGTCAGCTTACTACGAATCACTGCATGAGCTGCCGCTGATTGCTAACACCATCGCACGTAAGCGTCTGTATGAAATGAACGTGGTTATCTCTGATACCGCAGAATACGGCAACTACCTGTTCTCCTTCGCGGCGGTTCCGCTGCTGAAAGAGTTCATGACCACCCTGCAACCGGGCGACCTGGGCAAAGCAGTGGAAGGTACTCAGGTAGACAACGCCCAGCTGCGTGATGTCAACGAAGCGATTCGTCAGCATCCGATCGAAGCAGTTGGCCGCAAACTGCGTGGCTACATGACCGATATGAAACGTATCGCGGTTGCCGGTTAATCGGTACGCAACACAGTTTTCAGCAACGAAAAACCCCGGCTTGCCGGGGTTTTTTTATATCTCATCACCCGTGGCGGCGCGATTTATCGCGCGGTTTCAGGCAATAAAAAACCCGGCCAGAGCCGGGTTTCGCATTTACCACATCAACCGCATCAAACCGCTTCATAAAGCGTCTGATGGCTGGTCTCTTTACAGGCAATCAGCGCAATCAGTGTCAATGCCGCCATCGAAGCCAGATAGAAACCGACCGCCTGCAAACCATAGTTAGCGTTCAGCCAGGTGGCGATATAAGGCGCAACGGAGGCACCGAGAATCGACGACAGGTTATACGAGAAGGAAGCACCGGTATAACGCACTTCGGTCGGGAACAGTTCCGGCAGCAGCGCACCCATCGGGCCAAATGTCAGGCCCATAATGCTCAGGCCGAGCAGCAGGAAGCCCATCACCAGCACCTGAGAACCAGAACCAAGCAGCGCCGGGAACATAAAGGCAAAGGCGATAATCATCAGGGTAATGGTGATCATGGTTTTGCGACGACCAAAACGGTCTGCCAGCAGGCCAGCAATCGGTACCATCACACCAAAACCAATCACCGCTACCATCAGCATCCACAGGAAGCTGTTACGTGAGTAACCGAGGCCCACCGGCGCAGGTGCAGTACCGTAGCTCATGGAATACACGGTCATGATATAGAACAGCGTGTAAGTGGCCAGCATGATAAAGGTGCCGAGAATGGTAGCCAGCAGATGCTTGCTCAGCAGCGTGCCAATCGGCACACGCACCTGTTTCTTCTCTTTCTTAACTTTGGCAAACACCGGGCTTTCGTTGAGCGAGACGCGCACATACAGGCCAATAATCACCAGCACCGCAGAGAGAATGAAGGGTACGCGCCAGCCCCACTGCATGAACTGTTCGTCAGTCAGCAGCCAGGAGAGCAGCAGGAAGGTGCCGTTAGCGAAGAAGAAGCCAATCGGTGCGCCCAGCTGTGGGAATGAACCGTAAAGGGCACGTTTTTTTGCCGGGGCATTTTCGGTCGCCAGCAACGCTGCGCCACCCCACTCACCACCCAGGCCCAGGCCCTGACCAAAACGCGCCAGTGCCAGCAGCAGCGGTGCGGCCACGCCAATGGTCTGATAACCCGGCAGCAGGCCGATCACCACGGTAGAAACCCCCATGGTCAGCAGTGAAGCCACCAGGGTGGCTTTACGGCCCACGCGGTCACCAAAGTGGCCAAACACGGCAGAACCGATCGGACGCGCCACAAACGCGATGGCGAAAGTCGCCAGCGACTGGAGCGTTGCGACCGTGGCATCGCCCTGTGGGAAGAAAATATGAGGAAAAACAATAACCGCCGCAGTGGCGTAAATATAAAAATCGAAAAATTCGATGGCGGTGCCGACAAGAGACGCAACGACCACTTTGCCGCGCGAATTGACCGGCGTGTCGTCTTGTTTTTTGTCGATTGATTCGGTGATGGAGGCTTGCATAACTGTTTCTTAATTGTAAATAGAAACAAAGAATCTTACGCACCTGTATTGCGTCATTCAATGGCGAAAAACCGCGTCATAACAGGCTTTTTCGGCGAAAAAGAGGATAATTTCTGAGTTCACGCCATCGGCGGCGAATGGAAAGGGTTACAGCCGGTTTTTTGGCGGGAATCTCTGCAAAAGGGCCAAATAAAAGTGACCCTTTAGCGATTCCTGCTGTCTTTTGCCGTAAAAACAGTCTGCGGGAAACATTTTTTGCTGTTGCGGCAAATGTAACGAACTGCGGCAGTTTACTGTTGCTGGTGGGGCTGCGGCATTTCTTTATCGTCCTTGTATCTGGCGGTGGCGATCCAGGCTGCGCAGAACAGCGTCAGACGCGCAAAAAAGTAGAAAAAGGCCATCAGACCCAACACCGAACCGAAAGCTGCACCAGATGGGGATGTCGCCAGCTTCGGCAGGGTAATTGTCATGACAAACTTAATCACCTCAAAACCAATGGCGGCCAGCAGCGTGCCGCGGAACAACGCTTTCTTGCGCGGCTTGTGGCGCGGCAGGATCCAGAAAATCCACAGAAACAGCAGATAGTTAGCAAAGATGGAGATGGCCAGTGCAATGACGGTCATCGCCGGACGCAGCCACTCAATATGATCCAGCCCCAGCGCGTGCACTATCGCGGCCTGGGCGGCACCGGCGACCGAGGTGAGTGACAGGGTGATCACCAGCGCCAGCATCAGGCCGGTAAGCGAGATAAAGTCGCGAATGTATCTTTTCCAGAACTTCTCCTGATCGTCCGGTTTACGCTCCCACACATCACGGGACTGTGCACGAATCGCCTCGCGCAGATTCCCCATCCAGTTAATCCCGGAATACAGCGCCAATAACAACCCGGTCAGGCCGACGGTGGCGCGCTGCTGAATAGCCGTGTTGACGGTGCTTTTCAGGGTATTGGCCAGATTAGGGTCGCTGATACTGTTAACGATTTTGTTGATCAACTCCGTGAGTAAATCCTGATTCGACGCCAGCACAAAGCCCACCGCCGCAAAGGAGACCATCAAAATCGGTATCAATGAGAGAAACGAAAAATAGGTAATGGCGGCACCAAACTGGCTACCGAGGCGATCGTTGAATCGCTCCAGCGCGCGCAGAAAATGCGCCACCGCCGGGATGGCCTGAAACCAGGCAGCGAACCGCGAGACGCGTACAATCGAGCGGTCCACATGCTGGTTACCGGTTTTGAGATCGATCAGCGGCTTTGGTCCAGCCGCCTGCTGCTGATTATCTTTGTCTGTCATAGACGTTCATCATCCTGTTCACTGCGAAATGTTAATTATAGCCCGTCAGGTCACGTACTCCTGCAGGACCTGGCTCAGCCACTCCATAAACACCCGCACGCGTCGTGCCACATTGCGCCGGTGTGGATAGAGCAGGGAGATCGGCATCGGTTTGGCTGGGAAGTGATGCAACACTTCCACCAGTTGCCCGGATTCCAGCAACGGCTGCACGCCAATGGCGGGAACCTGAATAATGCCCAGCCCGGCGATACAGGCGGCGCGATAGGTTTCGGTGCTGTTCACCGTCACTACACCGCCGGTCTGAATGAAATGGCTTTGTTTGCCATCGAAATATTCAAAGCCCGTTGATGGCTGCCCCAGCTGCTGGGTGTAATGCACCATCGCGTGTTGTGACAAATCTTCCAGCCGTACCGGCCTGCCGAAGCGGGAAAGGTAATTGGGGCTGGCGCAGTTAATCAAGGCATGAGTTCCGATTTTACGGGCGATCAGGCCGGAATCTTTCAGTTCACCGACGCGGATAACGCAGTCAAATCCCTCACGGATCACATCCACCTGGCGATCGCTGCTGCTAAGCTCAATCTCGATACCAGGATAGTGCTGCAAAAACTCCGGCAGGCGCGGCAGGATAAAACCGGTGGCCATCGCAACCGACATATCCACGCGCAGTTTGCCGCTGAGCGTCGCCGGATCATGCTGAAACAGGCTGTCCATATCATCCAGCATCGACAGCAAATCGAGGCAGCGATCGTAATAAACCAGCCCATCCTGAGTGAGGTGGACACGACGCGTGGTGCGATGCAGCAGCCGTGTACCCATTTGATTTTCCAGCGCCTGCAACTGACGCGATACGCTGCCTTTCGGCAAACCGAGACTTTCTGCCGCGCGGGTAAAACTGCCCATTTCCGCCACCCGCACAAAAACCTGCATTGCGTGAATTTTATCCATGTTGTTCACCGATTGTTGTTGTTAGTGAAACAGTGCAGCGCATTACAACGAGTTTATAGATCAGACTTCAGAGAATATCCTTTAAACGTGTTCAATTTTGCAACAGGAGCGAATCATGAGTCACAAAATTGCGTTGATTACTGGTGGCAACCGCGGTTTAGGTAAGAATGCCGCACTAAAACTGGCGGCGAAAGGCACGGATATCATTTTCACGTATCGCAGCCATCAGGAAGAAGCGCAGGCGGTGGTGAAGGAAATTGAAGCGCTGGGTGCCCGTGCCGCCGCGCTGTTGCTGGATGTCGGTGATATCCGTCAGTTTGAGGGGTTCAAAGACCAGGTTAAAGAGACGCTGCAAAAGCTGTGGCAGCGTGACAACTTTGATTATTTAGTGAACAACGCCGGTCACGGTCATTACAAGCTGTTCAGCGAGACCACGGAAGATGAGTTCGATGCCCTGGTCAACGTGCATTTTAAAGGCCCGTACTTCCTGACGCAGAAGCTGCTGCCGCTGATTATCGATGGAGGCCGCATTCTGAATATCTCCAGCGGTCTGACGCGCATCACCTATCCGGGTTCCGGCACCTATGCCTCAATGAAAGGGGCGATGGAAGTGCTGACGCGCTACCAGGCGAAGGAACTGGGCGAACGTGGTATCCGCGTCAATATCCTGGCACCGGGAGCGATTGAAACTGACTTCGGCGGTGGCCGCGTGCGTGACACCAAAGAAATCAACGACACCATCGCCTCACTCACCGCGCTGGGACGCGTAGGCCTGCCGGATGATATCGGCGATGCCGTCAGTGCGATTCTGAGCGATGAAACCGGCTGGATCACCGCCCAGCGTATCGAAGCCTCAGGCGGCCAGGCGCTGTAATCAAAACCCGCGCAATAAATTGCGCCGCTTCGGTTTGTTGCGGCGCGATTTATCGCGCAATTTACAGCGGTGCCTTAGAGTTCAATGGTACCTGCGATGACCGTCACCGTCTGACCACCAATCCAGATCGCCTCTGGCGTGAAACTTACCTGAATACGTCCGTCACGCTGAATCACGCTACCCTGGCGGGCGCGATAGTCAGCGGTATGCCCCTGCGCGGCAAAATAGCGCGCCAGACAGGCGTTGGCGCTGCCAGTTACCGGATCTTCCACCAGGATACCGTTCTCGATAAACAGGGCGCGGATTTCATACTGCTCGCCTTCTCCCTGTGGTAAAGGTCCGAACGGGGCGATGCCATTCACCTTCGCATGTTTTTGCAGACGTTGCAGATCGCTGGGATTAGCCCGAATCTCCCGCACCGCCTGGGCACTGGTCATCGGCAGCAGCAGCCAGCGAATTCCCATATCCACCACCGTCGGTGACTGTGCCGTATCCAGCGCATCGCTATTGATGGCGCTGCCGATCAGGGCATCCTCGAACGGCGTGAGGGTAGCAGCCGGAGCGGCAAACGCCAGGGCGCCATCGGCGCTGATGTTGACCTCAACCAGCCCGACCCCGCATTCCTGCACGATTTTACCCGGTGTTTTCAGCGGCCAGCCCGCCTCCAGCAAGGCATGAGCTGTGCCGAGCGTGGGATGCCCGGCAAACGGCAGCTCGCCGCCGGGGGTAAAGATACGCACGCGATAATCCGCCGCGGCATCTTCGGGCGGCAGTACAAAGGTGGTTTCCGACAAATTGGTCCAGCGCGCAATGGCAGCCAGCTGCGCATCACTGAGTCCCTGCGCATCCATAATTACCGCCAGCGGGTTACCGCGAAAGGCTGATGAAGTAAAGACATCCACTTGTTTAAACGCGACCTTCATTGTCACTCCTTCCTCGTTGAGGTGGTCTGAAATCCGGATTTACATGATGTTGATTGCTAAAGGTAATCAATAGGGCTATGAATAGATTAACAATTATGCAACCGGAGTTCGCTATGTTAAAAATTCTTGGCCGCACATCATCAATTAATGTGCGCAAAGTTTTGTGGCTGTGTGCAGAGCTGGATATTCCTTACGAGCATGAAGTTTGGGGTGATGAAAATAAATCGCTGCACTCGCCTGAATTTATGGCGCTCAATCCCAATGCCATGATCCCGGTGATCATCGAAGACGATTTTGTCATGTGGGAATCCAATGCCATCCTGCGTTATCTCGCCACCAGCTACGGCGGCGAATGGCTTTACCCGGAAAATCCGCGCACCCGCGCGCCGATCGATCAATGGACCGACTGGCAGGCTACTGAACTTAACACTTCATGGCGCTACGCGTTTATGTCTCTGGTGCGCAATTCTCCGGCACATCAGGATGAACGCCTGCTGGCCGCCGCCTGCAAAGGCTGGAACCACACCATGGGCATTCTCAACCAGCAGCTGGAAAAAACCGGGCGCTACGTCGCAGGGCGCAACTTCACGCTGGCGGATATTCCGGTTGGTCTGGCGGTGAACCGCTGGTTTGAAACCCCGCTCGAACATGCCGATCTACCGGCGGTGCGCACCTATTACGAACGTCTCACTGAGCGCGAAGGCTACACCACCTGGGGTCGCAACGGCACGCCCTGATCCTGACCCGGCGGTAGGCCGCTTAATTCACAGGCCAGCGCGCCGGTACGTTCCAGCGCCCAGGTATAACGCGCATCGAACGGGTAGCAGCAGGAGAGGCGCAGCGCATGGGTGTAGCGTTCGCTCAGCGAATAAAGCGCACCCGGCGTGAGACAAATTTGCTCCTGCAACAGCCGTTGAAACATCTCCACGGTATCGACTTTGCCCGGCAGTTCGACCCAAAACACAAAGCCGCCGCGCGGCAGGGTAGCGCGGGTGCCCTGGGGAAAATGTCGGGCGATAATGCCGCGCGCTGCATCCAGATTGGCGGCATAGCGGCGACGTAGCGTGCGCAGATGGTGATCGTAACCGCCACTGGCAAGAAATTCCGCCAGCACTTCGCTCAGCAGACGCGACTCCGACATCGACGACACCGCCTTCAGCCGGGCAATTTTCTCGTGAAAACGCCCGGCAGCGGTCCATCCCACGCGGAAATCCGGTGCCACGGTTTTGGTAAAACTGGTGCAATAAATCACCCAGCCCTCGCTATCGAACGCCTTAACCGGCGGCGATAACGGCCAGTCAAACTGCAATTCATCGTACAAACCATCTTCGATCAGTGGAAGATGGTAAGTGTTTACCAACTTCGCCAGACGCTTCTTATTTGCCAGCGGCATCACGTAGCCGAGGGGATTCTGCGCCCCCGGCATGGCGATCAGCGCCTGAATCCGTTGTTCCTGTAGCAGCATCTCCAGCGCATCCAGCGACAATCCCTGCTGCGGGTCGGTAGGGATCTCCAGCGCCTTCAAGCCCAGCGAGGCCAGCAGCGGGAAGAGAAAGAAGTAGGTGGGCGATTCCAGCCCGACGCAGTCGCCAGGTTTGGTGACTGCCCGCAGCGCCAGTTGCAACGCTTCCATGCAGCCGTGGGTGAGGGTGATGTCATCTACTGTCAGATTGATACCGACATGCAGGCTGCGGCGGGCAATCTCCTCCCGTAAGCGCTTACTACCGGGCGGAAGCACGTAGCGCCCGATAAGGTCCGGATCACGTCGCAGCAGCGAAGCGGTAATACGACTCAGCCGGGCGGCGGGAAACAGTTCGCTATCCTGGGGGCACGCCAGCGAGATGTTGGTGTAATCCGGGTTATTCTGCGCGGCGAACACCTGCTCAATCAGTTCCAGCTTTTGAGCACTGGGATCATCCTCTTTCGCCCGCAGTTTCTGCACCGGGCGCGTCACCGCAGGCAATACGGTGCGCACGTAATACCCGGACTGCGGTCGTGCTTCAATCAGGCCGCGATCTTCCAGGATTTGCCAGGCATTCAGCACGGTATTGATACTCACCTGATGCGATTGCGCCACGCGGCGAATTGCGGGTAAGCGTTTACCGGGCTTGAGGGTGCCCTGATGGATGGACTCGGCAAAGCTATCGGCCAGCTGCTGATACAGCGTTTGACCGGTCGAAAGAGGAAGGGACACAAAAGCCTCCACACATGATGGGTACAATTGATTTTCTGGCAAACTGTAACCATAACAATAGTCATTTTGTGTCTCTGTTTCCATCGTTCCGTCACGATTAGCATGAAGTCATGTTGACCAATCAGGAACTGCATCATGCTCGATCCCTCTTTTTTCAGTTATGTCACCGTTATGTCGATCACACCGGGTCCGAATAATCTGCTGCTCGCCACCTCCGGGGTCAATTTTGGCCTGAAGCGCACCCTGCCGATGGTGTTCGGCATTATGCTGGGGTGTGCGGTGCAGGTGGTACTGGCGGGGATGGCGCTGGAGGTGTTGCTGAGCTGGATGAGCGCGGTGCGCCTGCCGCTGACGCTGGTGGGATGTGGTTATTTACTTTGGCTGTCATGGAAGCTTTTTCGCGCGGGCGCACCGGAAGTGCGGGAAAGCGCACGTCCGATGACCATTCTGGCGGGGGCCTGTTTTCAGGCGGTGAACCCTAAAGCCTGGCTGATGGCAACCAACGTGGCGCTGATGTACGCCAACAGCAACGGAGTGATGGCAGTGGTACTGGGGTTCGCGCTGCTTAACCTGCCCTGTATTTTGATTTGGGCGGCGCTGGGGGATCAGTTGCGGAGCCATTTGCAGGTGGCGTGGAAGCGCCAGGCGTTTAATAGTTTGATGGCGTTGTCGCTGGTGGCGACAACAGGATGGATGTTATATGACGCGATTTCGCTCGCTACGGTGTGATTTTGCGTTAGCACTGGGCTGGGTTTTTACACTGAGCTGGTTTCGTTCGCTATAGCGTGATTTCGTTCGCCATGGGCACTGGCAGTTTCAGTTCGCCGGTGCGGCGACCGAGCAAAGGGGACCTGGCCGTCCCCTTTGCATTCCCCGGCCCTGCGCCGCCTTCCTCGCCGCTTCGCGGTCCCTTCGCTTACTCACGCTTCCGACGGACCGGCGTCGATTCGCTCCTGCTCAACGCCGCCTTTCGCCGCATCCTTGCGGCTCATCCTGGAATCGCTCCCGCGCTCAGCGAGTCCGGATGGCGCTCACACCCCCGCTGCAACCGCGATGACGGTCTTTGGTTTTTCTTTTGTTGTTTGTTTTTATGAGATGGTCTTGCAGACGGCGGTGTTGGCGGCATTCGCAGCGCCGAGTGCAGAGGGAAGGCCAGGACGAGCCGCAAGGATGCGGCGAGAGCGCGGCATGAGCCACGGAGGGCGAATCCGCGCGGTCCGTCAGGCCTGAGTGATAAGCGAGGGAACAGCGCGTAGCGCTGCGCGAGGACGCTGCATGGCGCGGATTGCAAAGGTCCGCGTCCTCGGACCTTTGCCCGTCCGCCTGCACGGCGGCCCTGAAACTGCCTAAAGCCTGGCGGGCGGAACCCCTGCGGAGCCAGACCGCTGCCGGCGAGCCAGCCCGCCGCTAAGGCCTCACTTCCCCACGACGTGGGCCGTCTCGCGTCCTTCGTCGTTCGCCGCCATCGGCGTCACCGGCGCATAATCAAGTTGCAGCACGCGGCTGGTGTCACTCAGCACTTTCTCGGTCAGTGCCACATCACCATTCAGCTTACGGCCCCATGATGGCAGCACCGCGCGGATTTTGGTCTGCCACTCAGGCGAACGCATCTGCTCCGGGAAGGCTTTGGCCATCAGCTCCAGCATAATAGGCGCCGCCGTTGACGCACCCGGTGAGGCACCCAGCAACGCAGAAATCGTACCATCCTCAGACGTGACCACTTCGGTGCCAAGACGCAGCACGCCGCCGTCTTTCTCATCATTTTTGATGATCTGCACGCGCTGGCCTGCCGTCACCAGACGCCAGTCTTCCTGCTTCGCCTGCGGCACATAGGCACGCAGGGCTTCCATACGGTCGCTGTCGCTTTGCAGCACCTGATCAACCAGATACTTCACCAGATCGAAGTTTTTCAGGCCAACCTGCATCATCGGCATCAGGTTGCTGCCGTTCATCGCGCCGAACATATCCAGCAGCGAGCCTTGTTTGAGGAATTTGGTGGAGAAGGTGGCAAACGGGCCAAACAGCAGTACCTGCTTGCCATCCAGCACGCGGGTGTCTACGTGCGGCACTGACATCGGCGGTGCGCCGACCGAGGCTTTGCCATACACCTTCGCCATATGTTGCTGCACCACTTCCGGGTTTTCCGTCACCAGGAAAGAACCACCCACCGGGAAACCGGCGTAGCCTTTCACTTCCGGGATACCGGATTTCTGCAACAGCGGCAGAGCCGCACCGCCCGCGCCGATAAACAGCTGGCGAGTGGTAAGCAGACGGCTTTCGCCGCTGACCAGATTGAACAGGCTAACCTGCCAGCGGCCATCGCTCAGGCGCTTAATATCACGCACTTCCTGCTGCATCCGCAGACGGAAATTGGCTTTCTTCTCCAGCGAAGTAATCAGCTGGCGCGTGACTTCACCGAAGTTCACGTCAGTGCCCATTTCGGTCCAGGTGGCGGCCACTTTCTGCTTTTTGTCGCGGCCATTCATCACCAGCGGGATCCACTGAGAAATCTGTTCGCGTTCTTCCGAGTATTCCATGCCGCGGAACAGGGTGCTTTTCTGCAACGCGTGGAAACGTTTGCGCAAAAATTCAACGTTATCGTCGCCCCAGACGAAACTCATGTGCGGCGTACTGTGGATAAAGCTTTTCGGATTGCGCAGGTTGCCTTTCTGCACGTGATACGCCCAGAACTGGCGGGAAATCTGGAACGATTCGTTGATTGCCACCGCTTTAGCAATATCGATGCTGCCATCCGCCTTCTGCGGCGTATAGTTCAGCTCCGCCAGTGCAGCATGGCCGGTACCGGCATTGTTCCAGCCATTGGAAGACTCTTCCGCCACCGTTGCCAGGCGTTCGACCATCTCAATTGACCAGTCCGGCTCCAGATCCTGCAACCAGGTGCCTAAGGTAGCACTCATCACGCCAGCGCCAATCAACAGCACATCGACGTCTTTTCGCTCCTGAAAGTTAGCGCTATCCATGCCAGCGGCGCTTACTGCCAGCGCCAGATTTACCGCAGTTTTGCTCATGAGGCGACATCTCCTCTCTCTGTTGACCTGAAGTTCAACAGGTTCGCAGGCGAAACAGTCACGCTTCTTTCGAGCGCGTCGTACTGTTTCTCAAAGGTTAAGACTCAGGTTAAGTCGTGGGGGTGCTAACGGTTAACTGCACGTTATGCATAGTCATTCGAATATAACATTCTCGTATCGGAATTAAACGTTTGTTTATTTTTTAAATGCAGAAATGATTCAGCATAAGAATTAATCAGTTCAACCCGCTTGTCATAAGGGATTTTTATCCCCTAATCAGACGGTTACGAGAGGGGGTATGTTGCGATATTGTGAGAGGGTTGTAGGGATCAGAAATGTCGCAACACCAATGAGTTAATTATAAGTTAATGAAAATATTGGCTTTAACAAAATTTGATTTTTTATGCGGTTTTTATGTTGCGCAATGTTTCGCCATTTCGTGTAAAAATAATGTTACATTTGTGTGATAACGAATTTGGGCGCGCAGTGACGCGCCCGTCAGAAGATTTTTCAATCACGCGGTGCACTGTCGGGTAATTTTTTCAGACTGATCGCCAGCCGGTTATAGGTGTTCATCAGGCCGATCGCCACGTTGAGATCAACAATTTCCTTATCGCTAAATACCGCTTTGACCTGGGTAAACAGCGCATCCGGCGCGCCCTGGCTGGCAATCAGCGTCAGACTCTCTGCCCACGCCAGCGCCGCCTGCTCACGCGCGTCAAACAACGTCCCCGATTCATGCCATACCTGGGTTAACACGATTTTATGCCACG
Source organism: Pantoea cypripedii (assembly GCF_002095535.1). NCBI lineage: Bacteria > Pseudomonadati > Pseudomonadota > Gammaproteobacteria > Enterobacterales > Erwiniaceae > Pantoea > Pantoea cypripedii. Next base: position 4,247,286 of record NZ_MLJI01000001.1, on the reverse strand, counting down.
GCATGTCTGCTTTATGCAGCGCCTGGGTATGCATGTCGATGCAGTAGGCGCAGCCGTTGATCTGCGAAACCCGCAGAAAAACCAGCTCCAGCAGGCTGTGCGACAGGTCAGTTTGTGACAGATAGCTATAAACGCCGCCCAGGGCTTTCATCGCGCCGGGAGCGGTACTGTAAAAATCGATACGCTGGCTCATTTTCCTCACCTCAATCAGTTATGGTTGACAGGTGCATTGTTCATCGCCTTATGGAGCAACAAAAGTGCCAAAAAATGACAAAAACAGTGGCCCATTGGCGCTGACGCTGGATCGTGCGGATACGCGGGGTTTAAGCGAACAACTGCGGCAGGTCATCAGCAGCGCGATTGACGATGGGCAACTGGTGGCGGGGGTCAGGTTGCCTTCCTGCCGCGATTTGGCGGCGCAGCTGGGAGTGGCCCGTGGCACGGTGCGCCGCGCCTATGACATGCTGGTGGATAGCCAGCTGCTGGTGGCAAAAGGGGCAGCGGGGACCTTTGTTGCAGCAGTTGCGGTGACCCAGCCACCACGCGCGGTGGTTACGGCAGCGGGATCGCCGCTGCTGGATATGATCTATGACTTTGACACCCCACCGCTCACTTTTCAGATGGGAGTGCCCGCCAGCGACGCCTTCCCCGCTAAGGTCTGGACGCGCGTACTGCAACGCCAGGCGCGACAGCAGGCCAGCCAGTCGCGTGGTTATCCCGATCCGCGCGGCAGTCTGGCACTGCGCCAGGCGTTGGTGGGTTATCTGGCGGTGGCGCGCGGTATTCAATGTCAGGCGAATCAGATCTTCATCACCAACGGCTATGCGGGCGCACTTGGGTTGATTGCGCTGGCGCTCGGCTTGCATGGCCAACAGGCGTGGATGGAAGAACCCGGTTTTATGCTGGCACGGGCCGCGTTGCAGCAGATGCATGTGACGCCGGTAGGCATTCCGGTCGATGGCGAGGGTTTGCAGGTGGCAGAGGGCGTGGCACGCGCACCTGACGCGGCGTTTGCGCTGGTGACGGCAGGGCAGCAGGCTCCGCTGGGTATCACGCTGTCGCTGCCGCGCCGTCAGGCATTACTGGCCTGGGCCAGCAGCCAGCAACGCTGGATTATTGAAGATGATTATCTGGGAGAGTTGCAGCTGGGCAGCCGTGCTGCTCCGGCGCTGGCGGCGATCGATAACGAAGGGCGGGTGATCCATGTCGGCACCTTCAGCAAAACCCTTAGCCCCAGCCTGCGCCTGGGTTTTGTGGTGGTGCCTCCGGCGTTGGCGGCGCGCTTTGCCGATACCTGCGCCTTACTGGCTCCGGCGTCCTCGGCGTTGCTGCATGATGCGGTGGCGGAGTTCCTGCGTGAGGGCCATTTCCTGCGCCATCTGCGGCGTATGAAGCGGGTCTACCATGAAAGGCTGGAGGGGATTGTCGCTGCGTTACGTCCGCATTTTCCTGATGTGCAGCGTGCCGGGCTGGCGGTGATTATCCGTTTAGCGGCAGGCACGCCAGACCAGCAAATCGCGCGTGAGGCGCTGGCCTATGGCCTGGCACCATCGCCGTTATCGATCTGGTATCAGCATGAATCCGGGCGGCAATATGGTTTCCTGCTGGGGGTCACCCAGCTACCGCGAGAAGGTTTTGCGCGCTGCGCCGAGCGGCTGAAATGGCTGGTGGATGCTCATCAAAGGCGAATGGACCAGTAAAAAAACGCATTCTTGACCCTTTTTCGGGTCCATCCTGAGGATTAAGGTACGCCTCATTGTTATCAGTGAGGAACCTTAGCCATGAAATTGTTACATGTCGATGTGAGCCCGAAAGGCGCCAAATCCAACTCGCGTGCGCTGAGTCGCTATTTTGTTGAGCGTTTGCAGGCGCAATCCCCTGAGTTACAGGTGGACTATCTCGATCTGGATTTGCATCCGGTGAGCCATGTTACGGGAGAGTTTGCGCAGGCGACTTACACGCCAGAAGAGCAGCGCACGCCACGTATGCAGGCCGTGCTGGCGGATTCGGATCGCTTATGCGAGCAATTGCTCAACGCCGATGCCTTATTGTTCGCCATGCCGATGTACAACTGGAGTATGCCATCGGCTTTTAAAGCCTATATTGATGCCATCATCCGCACCAATCTGACTTATCACTTTGATGAACAACAAAATGTGATTGGCAATCTCACGCGCCAGAAGGCGCTGTTTATCACCACGCGTGGAGCCAGCCTGCAACCGGGTTCGCCCTATGCAGAGATGGATGCCTTGACTCCAGCGCTGCGTGCCGCCTTCGGTTTTATCGGCATTCAGGCTCCGCAGTTTGTTAACGCGGAACCGCTGGCGTTTGCCGACCAGGCCGCGCGCGAAGCCGGTTTAGCCCAGGCCTACCGCGATCTGGATGGGGTGGTGTCGCAATGGGCCGGGTCCGTGGTTACTGCCTGAACCAGCGACGCCAGACGAAGCGAATAACGAAAAACTCAATCGCGCCCAGCAGCAGAAACCACAGGCAAAACACAATGGTGTAAAGCTGATTAAGATCCTGCAAATGGAACCGGGTTTGCAGGCTCTTTGCCATCGCAAGGCTAAATGCCGGTGCGGGCAGCAGCAGCGCAGAAAGGAAGCCCAGCAGCAGAATACCACCAGGGATAATCAGGGTTTCTAACGGATTTTTCATCGCAAAATTCCACAGCAAATCGCGCGGGCATTAGCGCACAAAGCCCGGCGGGGTGCAATCCCCGGGGTTGTCGGCCCAATAATTTTCTTCTATTCCATTCACTTAGCGACATATTTAGCGAGAGTTAAGAGTTATAGCCTTTGCTATACTTAAATCCATGATTTTACTGTCTTTTTTTGGTGATTTTGCGTGGTAGACTGCGCGCACTTTTTCATTACTGAACAATAAATGCAGACAAACCTCAGGCTTCCTCGCCTTTTGGTCTGCGTTGACTGAAAAATCATGACATTTATCGCAACCCTGATTCTGGCCTTTGGTATGTCGATGGACGCCTTCGCCGCAGCACTTGGCAAAGGCGCATCCCTGCATCGCCCGGATTTTAAAGAGGCGCTGCGCACCGGCCTGATTTTCGGTGTGATTGAAATGCTCACCCCATTGATTGGTTGGGCAATTGGCCTGGCGGCCAGCCGCTATGTGATGGCCTGGGACCACTGGCTGGCATTCGGCCTGCTGACGTTACTCGGTGGCCGTATGATGATGGCTGGCTTCAGCCAGACTGCCGGTGAACCTTGCGAGCCGCCACAGCGTCACGGTTTTATGGTGTTGGCGTTAACCGCCGTGGCCACCAGCCTGGATGCACTGGCGGTGGGTGTGGGCCTGGCATTTTTACAGGTCAATATCGTGCTGACCGCGCTGACCATCGGCGCTGCCACCACCATTATGGCGACCACAGGCGTGCTGGTTGGCCGCTTTATCGGCCCGGTAATGGGCAAATGGGCGGAAGTGCTCGGGGGCGTTGTCCTAATTTGCATCGGTTGCACCATTCTGGTGGAACATATGGGTTGGTTCAGTTAAGGTTTTAGTCATTAGCGGATTGTGCAGTTGCTTAAAACCTTCATTTTTGTGATCTGCTTCAAAGTTTCTTGCTTAGAAAACAAGCTGGGTCTATACTTTTTTTAGTATTTCTCAACTTATTTTTAATCAGGTGCTTTATGAAACGGTTCTTCAAATACGTGTTTCGTGCTTATGTTGAAACTTACAAACACGTACCGCCGGGTGCTTTAAACTAAGTCCCCCGCACGTAACCCTCGATAATCGCGGTCAGGGATCGACCGGTGATTATCAATGATTTTCTTATCTCTCCCGCCCGTTATCTCCCCATTTTCCCCCTGAAATCGCCGCTTTACGCCTTCAGCCATCGGATTTTGATCTGACTATAGCCTCAGGTTATACCCTATAACTAAACAAGCATTCGTCACCCCTTCGCGCTGCATGAAATAGTCAGCTCAGGTCCTATTCACCTGTCTGACACGAGAACATCATGCTGATCCCTCAACCTTATTTACTTTTTCTTGGCGACGTTACCGATCCACTGGCAGCAAAAACCGCACGCGGCATCCAGGTCTGGCGACCGAAGCAGTGCGTGGGCGAAATCAAATTGCCGGGCTGTAGCGTTAGCCTTGGTCTGGAAGAACTCGACATTGCCACCGCCAAAGCGCGCGGGGCGAAAACCCTGGTGCTCGGCACCGCCAACGCCGGTGGTTATCTGCCGCAGCACTGGCTGGCAACCGTGTGTAACGCCATCAAAGCCGGTATGAACGTTGCCAGCGGTCTGCACCATCGTCTGGTGGATGAGCCGGAACTGGTGGCGCTGGCGCAGGAACATGGCGTCGAGCTGTTCGATATCCGTCATATGCGTCCGAAGCTGGATGTCGGCAGCGGCAAGAAGCGCAGCGGTAAGCGTGTACTTACTGTCGGTACCGACTGCTCCGTCGGCAAGATGTACACCTCGCTGGCACTGGAAGCGGCGATGCGCGATATCGGTATGAAAGCTGATTTCCGCGCCACCGGTCAGACCGGTATCCTGGTTGCCGGTGAAGGTATCGCTATCGATGCCGTCATCGCCGACTTTATCGCCGGTGCGGCAGAAGCCCTGTCTCCGGCTAACGAAGATGACCACTGGGATATCGTTGAAGGCCAGGGTTCGCTGTTCCACCCATCCTATGCCGGTGTTTCAATGGGCCTAATCCACGGTGCACAGCCACACTGGCTGGTGATGTGCCACGAAATGGGGCGCCCGCATATGCGTCATCTGCCGCATCAGCCGATGGTGAGCCTGAAAGATTGCGTCGACGCTAACTTCCGCGCGGCGGCCGTCACCAGCGATTCGGTACAGCTGGCAGGTTTTGCCATCAACACCTCGAACTACAGCGAAGAAGAAGCGCGTGCTTACTGCGCCGAAGTCAGCGCCGAATTTGGCGTGCCCGCCACCGATCCGGTGCGCTTTGGCATCGCTGATATCGCCGCGTTGCTGAAGGAGCGTGGCTAAGATGCGGCGCATGCAGATTGAAGTGCTGGAGCTGCCGCTGGCGCGCCCGTTTGCCATCTCGCGTGGCACGCGTACCGCAGTGACGGTGATCCGTGTGACGCTGGAGCAGAACGGCTTTATTGGTCGCGGCGAATGCACCCCCACACCGCGCTACGACGAAACGCCGGAAAGCGTTAACGCTGAACTGGAAGCGTTGCGCGCCGACATTGAAGCGGGCCTCAGCCGTGTCGATCTGCAAACCCGTCTGCATGCCGGTTCAGCGCGTAATGCGCTGGACTGCGCGCTGTGGCGGCTCGATGCAGCGCTGGCGAAGCAATCCTTCTGGCATCTGACGCAGCAGGAGCAGCCGATTTCGGTGATCACCGCCGAAACCCTCAGCCTCGATACCGTCGCCAATATGGCCGCCGCCGCGGAAGATGCGGTGTCGCGCGGCGCGATCCTGCTGAAAATTAAACTGAACCGTGAAGAAATCCTCGAAAAAGTGGCGGCTATTCGCGCGGCAGCCCCCCATGCCACGCTGATTATTGATGCCAACGAAGCCTGGTCCGGGGTCGATTTACACAGCCTGCTCAACGCGCTGTTGCCCTACAACATCGCGATGGTCGAGCAACCGTTACCGGCGGGTCAGGATCAGGATTTACAACGTTTCACCCATCCGATTCCGGTGTGCGCCGACGAGAGTTGCCACACGCGGGAAGATATTGCGCAGCTGCGTAATCGCTACGAGATGATCAACATCAAGCTGGATAAATGCGGCGGGTTAACCGAGGCACTGGCGATGGTGGAAGAAGCACAGAAGCTGGATATGCGCCTGATGGTGGGCTGCATGCTGGGTTCATCGCTGGCGATGGAAGCGGCGCTGCCGGTGGCGATTGCCGCTGAGCATATCGATCTTGATGGCCCGATCTGGCTGGCGGCCGACAGCTCGCCGTTCCTTTCCTATTCCCAGGGCCGAATCTGGCTATAACCCGCACGCGGAGCAACGATGACGGACACTTCACTTATTCACAACGCCGCCAGCGTTGCCGGTTCCGCGACGGCGCCGGTCCTCGCTATTCAGGATCTCAGCGTCAGCTTTCGTGGCCGTAGCGGCGTTAGCCAGGCGCTGAAAGGCATCAATTTTGCGATACACAAAGGGGAAATCGTGGCGGTGGTCGGCGAAAGCGGATCGGGCAAATCGGTGACCTCGCTGGCGGTAATGGGGCTGCTGGCGGCCTCAGGCCGTATTGATCGCGGCTCCATCCAGTTTCGTGACCGTAAAGGTCAGCTGCATCAGCTGGAAAAACTCAACGAAAACCAGCGCCGCGCGTTGCGTGGCCGTGAGATGTCGATGATTTTTCAGGAGCCGATGACCTCGCTGAACCCGGTGTTACGCGTCGGCGATCAGCTGACCGAAGCGCTGCGTGATCAGCAGATTTGCGGCAAAGCCGAAGCAGACGCGCGCGCCCGTGAACTGCTGCGCCAGGTGCGCATTGCCGATGTCGATCGCGTGATGAAAAGCTACCCGCACTCGCTGTCAGGCGGCATGCGTCAGCGTGTAATGATTGCCCAGGCGCTGGCCTGCGATCCGCAATTGCTGATTGCTGATGAACCCACTACCGCGCTCGACGTTACGGTGCAGGCACGCATTCTGCACATCCTGCGCGACCTGCAACGAGCCAAAGAAATGGCGGTGCTGTTTATCACCCACGACATGGGGGTGGTGGCGGAAGTGGCCGATCGCGTGGTGGTGATGTATCGCGGCGACGTGGTGGAACAGGGAACGGTGGCGGAAATCTTCAACGCGCCGCAGCATCCTTACACCAAGGCCCTGCTGGCTGCGGTGCCCAGACTGGGTGATATGCGTGAACACGCGTGGCCGCAGCGTTTTCCGCTGCTCGGCGCGCAACCGACGGATAACGCCGAGCAACGCACCGCGCGTTACGACGATAAACCGCTGCTCGATGTACGCGGCCTGAAAGTCTATTACCCGATTCGCAGCGGCATTTTTTCGGCGCTGACCCATCAGGTGCACGCGGTGGAGCAGATCGATTTCACCCTGTGGCCGGGAGAAACCTTGGCGATTGTCGGTGAGAGCGGCTGTGGTAAATCCACCACCGGGCGGGCGCTGATGCGCTTAATTCACAGCGATGCCGACAGCATCCATTTTCAGGGCAATGAAATCGCCAACCTGAAAGAAGCCCAGTTCCAGCCGCTGCGCCGTGAAATCCAGATGGTGTTTCAGGACCCCTACGCCTCGCTCAACCCGCGTTTGACCGTGGGCTTCACCATTGCCGAGCCATTGCTGCTGCATGGGGTGGTGAAGTCGCTGGAGGAGGCGACGCCGCAGGTGGAAGAACTGCTGAAAAGCGTTGGCCTGTTGCCGGAACATGCGCGCCGTTATCCGCATGAATTTTCCGGCGGCCAGCGTCAGCGCATCGCCATTGCCCGCGCGATGGCGCTGAAACCGAAGGTGATTATCGCCGACGAAGCGGTATCGGCGCTGGATGTGTCGATTCAGGCGCAGGTGGTGAACCTGATGATGGATCTGCAACAGCAAACCGGTGTGTCGTGGATTTTTATTTCACACGATATGGCGGTGGTCGAGCGTATCGCTAACCGCGTGGCGGTGATGTACCTCGGACAGATTGTCGAGCTGGGGCCACGTCAGTCGGTATTCAATGACCCGCAGCACCCCTATACCCAACGATTACTGGCCTCGGTGCCAGTGGCTGATCCACAGAACCGTCCACTACGCACCTTCGACGACAGCGAGATTCCTTCGCCGTTACGCAAGGTGGGAGAAACGGTCATTAAACCCCGTTATCGCCAGGTTGCGCCGCAGCACTGGGTCGCTGACGGCATTGTTTCGCGCTAACCCCAATACCAGGAGATTTTATGAACCCGTTTTTCCGTCGCACCTCGCTCGCACTCGGACTTACCCTCTCCCTGGCGGCTGCCGCACAGGCGCAGGATCTGCATATTTCGATGTATGCCGATATCACCGGTCTCGACCCGCACGACACCTCTGACAACGTCAGCTATTCAGTGCAGAGCGGCATCTTTGAGCGTCTGTTCCAGTTTGATGCGCAGATGAAGCTGCAACCCTGGCTGGCAACCAGCTACACCAGCAACGACAGTGCCACCGAATTCACCCTGACGCTGCGTAAAGGCGTCACCTTCCAGGATGGCACGCCGTTCGATGCCGAAGCGGTGAAAGCCAACCTTGAGCGCCTGGCCGATCAGACCAAAGGTCTGAAGCGCAACAGCCTGTACAAGATGATCCAGAAAGTCACGGTACTGGCACCGGATCAGGTCAAAGTCGAGCTGAACCAATCCTTTGGTGCCTTTATCAACACCCTGGCACACCCGTCGGCAGTGATGTGGAGCCCGGCGATTCTGAAACAGTACCCGGATGAAGCGCAGCTGCGTTTACATCCGGTCGGCACCGGTCCGTTTAAATTCGTCAACTGGCAGCCAGGTAAAGCCGTCACCCTGACCAAATACGACGGTTACTGGCAGAAAGGCTGGCCGAAAGTGGATAACGTCACTTTCTCGCCCAGCCCGGAAGATGCGACTCGCGTCGCGGCGCTCAAATCGGGCCAGGCGGATGCGATCTGGCCACTGCCGTCCGATCTGATCAGCACCGTGCAGAACGACAGCAAGCTGGCGATCCAGCGCGATCCGAGCATTTATCTCTACTACATGGCGATCAACACCCAGCATAAGCCGCTGGCGGATCTGCGCGTGCGTCAGGCGATCAACTATGCCATCGACCGCAACCTGTGGCTGAAAGTGGCGTTCGCCGGGATGGGCAAACCGGCCACCTCGGCTATCCCGGAAGGGGTGCAGTTCTACCAAAAGCAAAGCGACCCGAACTATCGCTATGCACCGGATGAAGCCAAAGCGCTGCTGAAAGCAGCAGGTTATCCGAACGGTCTGGACCTGAAGCTGTGGACCACCAACGCCACTGCCAGCGTGCGTGCGGCGCAGTTCCTGAAAGCGCAGCTGGCGACAGTGGGCATCCGCGTCACCGTCACTCCGATGGACTCCGGCACGCGTAACGCCAAATTGTGGGGCGTGAAGGATCCGAAGCAAGCCGAGTTCGACCTTTACTACGGTGGCTGGTCAACTTCAACCGGCGATGCTGACTGGGCGCTGCGTCCGCTGTACGCCACTGAGTCCTGGGTGCCGACCTCATACAACGTGTCCTACTACAGCAACCCGGCAGTGGATAAAGCGATTGCCGGTGGCCTGGCAACGGCGGACCCGGCCAAACGCGGTGTGGCCTATGCCGAAGCGCAGAAGCTGCTGTGGAAAGATGCGCCTGTCGCCTTCCTCGGTACGCCGGATAACCTGGTCGGCAAGCGCAGCAACCTGACCGGCGTTTCTATGCTGGCGGATGGCAACTTCCTCTATACCCAGGCGGCGTTTAAGTAAGCACACAACCCGTAGCGGCGCGATTTATCGCGCGGTTTTTTAACAAGATGCGCGATGAATCGCGCCGCTACACAGAAGGAATCGCATGTTCGCATACATTATTCGTCGTCTGCTGGAGATGATCCCGGTACTGCTGGTGGTCTCGCTGCTGGTATTCGGCTTCATCAAACTGCTACCGGGCGACCCGGCGCGTATCTACGCCGGACCGGATGCACCGCTGGCAGCGGTGGAAGCGGCGCGTCAGCACCTCGGTCTTAACGATCCGCTGCCGCAACAATATCTGCACTGGCTCGGTGGCCTGTTCCGTGGCGATCTTGGCGTGACCTATCGCACGCAGCAACCGGTGCTGGACGTGATTAAACAAGGCTTTATGCCGACCATGTGGCTGGCACTGGCGGGCTTTGCCTGGTCGGTGATCCTTGGCCTGTTTCTCGGTGTGCTGGCGGCACTGAAACGCGGCAAATGGCAGGACTGGACGCTGATGAGCGTCGCGGTGGGTGGTATCTCGATGCCCACCTTCTGGCTGGGTTTGCTGCTGATCCAGTTTGTCGCCATGCCTTTTGGTCTGTTCTCCGTCAGTGGTTTCAACAAACCTGCCGATATCATCCTGCCCGCCATCACGCTTGGTTCCTCGGTGGCGGCGGTGATGGCGCGTTTTACCCGCTCGGCTTTTCTTGAAGTGGCGCAGGAAGATTATGTGCGCACCGCCAAAGCGAAAGGGCTGCGTAACCGGCTGGTCACCTGGAAACACGTGATGCGTAATGCGCTGATCCCGGTGATCACCATGCTGGGTTTGCAGTTTGGTTTTCTGCTGGGGGGATCGATCGTGGTGGAAAGCGTCTTCAACTGGCCGGGTCTCGGCTGGCTGTTGATCGAATCGATCAAAGCCCAGGATCAGCCAGTGATTCAGGCACTGGTGATGCTTTTTGTGTTTGAATTTATTGTGATTAACCTGCTGGTAGACCTGCTCTATGCGGTCGTTAACCCGGCGATTCGCCTGCGACAGGAGCCATGATGAGTCTGCAATCTCTGCCTGCCACAACGCAGGAGACCATCCGTTCGCCGTGGCGCGATTTCCTGCACGCCTTTGTGCGCAATCCGCTGGCGCTGGTCTCGGGCGGCTTTGTGCTGCTGCTGGTGCTGGTGGCGATTTTCGCCCCGTGGCTGGCCCCGTGGGACCCCATGGCACCGGACTGGATGGCATTATCATCACCGCCGTCAGCGGCGCACTGGATGGGTACTGACGATCTGGGGCGTGACCTGCTCAGCCGTATTATCTATGGCGCGCGTATCTCGTTATACGTTGGCGTGTTGTCGGTGACGCTCGGCATGGTAGTGGGCGTGCTGCTCGGCCTGCTGGCGGGCTACTATGGCCGCTGGATCGACATGCTGATTATGCGTGGTTCTGACGTGTTGTTTGCCTTCCCTGGTATGCTGCTGGCGATTGCGGTGGTGGCGATTCTTGGCCCAGGCCTGAATAACGTGATCATCGCCGTGGCGGTATTCAGCGTGCCGGTGTTTGCCCGTATCGTGCGTGCCTCAACGTTATCGCTGAAGCAGGCTGCCTACGTGGAAGCGGTACGCTGCGCGGGTGCGCCGGATCGGGTGATCCTGCTGCGCCATATCCTGCCGGGTACGCTGTCGAACGTGATTGTCTACTTCACCATGCGCATCGGCACCAGTATCCTCACCGCAGCCGGACTGAGTTTTATCGGCCTTGGCCCGGAGCCGGACGTACCTGAGTGGGGCAACATTCTGGCGATGAGCCGCAACATGATGATGGCAGGCATGTGGCACGTCAGCGTGTTCCCCGGTCTGGCCATTTTTATCACGGTGCTGGCGTTCAACCTGCTGGGCGATGCCCTGCGCGATACGCTGGATCCCAAACTGAAGAGTTAAGCATGGATTTTCAACAGATGCAGCGCGACCTGCTGCTGCAACGCTGGCGTGCAGAGCGTCAGCTCGGCCAGCCACGCAGTGCCTGCGGGCCAGCCAATCGGATCAGTGATGTGCCAGGTGTGTGCGTTGGTCACGCCACGCTGGACGCCGGGGAAATCCAGACCGGCGTCACGGCGATTGTGCCGCCGGGCGATAACCTGTTTCAGCAGCCGCTGCCCTGTGCGGCGGCGGTATTTAACGGTTTTGCCAAACCGGTGGGGCTGGTGCAGGTGGAGGAGCTGGGCGTGTTGCAGACGCCGATCCTGCTCAGCAACACCCTGGCAGTCGGAACGCTGTTTACCACGCTGGTGCGTGATGCCATCAGCCGCAACCCGGAGCTGGGGCGCAGCCTGCCCACGGTTAATCCCGTGGCGCTGGAGTGCAACGACGGCTGGCTGAATGACATCCAGGCGCTGGCGGTAACGGAAGCACTGGCGCAGCAGGCGTTAAACGATGCGCAGACGGATTTTGCCCGTGGCAGCGTCGGTGCCGGGCGTGGCATGAGCTGCTTCAGCCTGAAAGGCGGAATTGGCACCGCCTCGCGTCTGATACCCGCGCTCAACGCCACGCTGGGGGTGCTGGTGCTGGCAAACTTTGGTGCGCTGACTGCGTTAACGCTGGACGGTGTGCGGCTCGGTGAAATGATCGAGCCGCTGCTGCCGGAACTGACGCCACAGCGTGATGCGGGTTCGATCATCATCATCATGGCGACGGATGCGCCGCTGGATGCGCGCCAGCTCAAACGCGTGGCGAAACGCGCCGGTGCGGCTCTGGGACGGCTTGGCAGCTACTGGGGACACGGTTCCGGCGATATCGCGCTGGCGTTCTCGACCCAGCCGCAACCGCAGCCCCCGCAAGATGCCGCGCTGGAGCCGCTGCTCGCCGCCGCCGCAGATGCGACCGAACACGCGGTGCTGGATGCATTGTTAAGCGCCGAAGCAGTGACCGGTTTTCGCGGTCATCACCGCCCGGCGTTGGCGGATGTATTGGATAAGTTATCTCAACCGTAACGGCGCGTTTTACAGGCCGCACCAGACCGTTGCGGCGCGATTTATCGCGCGGTTTTTGATTTTATCGTCACAAACGGAACACCTCATCCTATGAAAATTTTTATCTCTGCCGACATCGAAGGCATCGCGGGCGTAATGCGCCCGGAACAATGTTCACCGGGCCATGCGGAACATCAGCTGGCGCGTGGGTTGATGGAACAGGAAGTGAACGCCGCCATCGACGGTGCCTTCGCCGGTGGCGCGACGGAAGTGGTGGTGGCCGATAGCCATGCGCAAATGACCAATCTGCGCGCGGAAAATATCGATCCGCGCGCCCGGCTGGTGCAGGGCAAACCGCGTGGATTGTCGATGGTGGAGGGGCTGGAACAGCAACTGTTCGATGGCCTGTTTTTTATCGGTTATCACAGCGCGGCGGGTGAGCCGGGCGTGCTGGCGCACACCATCAATGGCCGCGCCTTCTGGCGCATCCACATCAACGGCAAAGTGATGGGCGAGAGCGATATCTATGCGGCGGCGGCGGCCGAGCAGGGCACGCCGCTGTGGCTGGTGAGCGGTGACGATCAATTGCAGGGTTGGATGGCGGAGCATTATCCATCGGTCGATTACGTCTGCGTCAAACGCGCCATCTCCCATACCTGTGCCGAGTCGATCAGCCCGCAGGCGGCGCAAAGCGCCATCCGCGCCGCCGCCACCGCTGCGGTACAACGTGCGCGCCAGGTCGAAACCACGCGCCTGAGTGCCCCGTATGAGATGCAGCTCCAGGCGAGCAAGCCGGTGCTGGCCGATCTGTTTAGCCTGATCCCCGGCGTCACGCGCATTGATGCGGTGACCGTCGGCTATCGTGCAGAGAAGATGGGCACGCTGATTAGCCTGCTGAGTGCCTTCTCTTATCTGGCGAGTACGCAAAATTAAAGCCACATCGCGCGCAGGTCGTACCGCTTTCCTGTGCGGCTTTTGGTAATCTGCGCGCGATTTTTTTATTCCAACGAGGCAGTCATGCAGCTTTGCAGTTTTTATATTATTGATCAGGCAACAAAAAGTTATGGCATCGTGCAGGAAAACGGTGTGGTGGATCTCGGTAAACGCCTCGGTGCCGAGTGTCCCGACCTGAAAACCCTGCTGCAACGCGGCGCGCTCAGCGACCTCGTAGCCTATGGCGCACAGCCAGCCGATTATCCCTTCAGCGCCATCCGTTTCCTGCCGGTGATTGAGAATCCGGGTAAGGTGTTCTGCGTCGGTATGAACTACGCCGACAAACGCAAAGAATTTGCCGCCACCGTAGAAGCACCGACGTTGTTTGTACGTTTTGCCGATTCACTGGCGGCGCATGAGCAGCCGTTGCTGAAACCCGTCACCACCCAGGAGTTTGACTACGAAGGCGAGCTGGCGGTGATCATCGGCAAACCCACCTGGCAGGTGCAGGCCAGCCAGGCGCTGGCGCATGTGGCGGGCTACAGCTGCTTTATGGATGCGACGGTACGTGACATGCAGTTCACCTGGTTTACCGCCGGTAAAAACTGGCCGCAAACCGGTGGCTTTGGCCCGTGGATGACCACCGCAGACGAGATCCCCGATCCGCAGCAGCTGGCGATCAAAACCTGGCTGAATCAGCGTGAAGTGCAGAACGACACCACCGCCAGCATGGTGCATCCGGTAGCGAAGATCATTGAATACATCTCCGCGTTCAGCCCGCTGGCGGCAGGCGATGTGATCATCACCGGTTCACCGGGTGGCGTCGGCAAAAAACGTACGCCACCGTTGTTTATGTTCCCCGGCGATGAGATTGAAGTGGAGATCGAAAAAATCGGGCGACTGCGTCACCACATTGCGTGATAAATCAAGCCGCTACAGGCCGCACCAGACCGTAGCGGCGCGATTCATCGCGCCGGTTTTGGTGCTTAGCGCGTAAACGTCACCACCCGGCTGCGATTCAGCAGCAGCCGCACGCTCTCGCCGCTGCGCGCCAGTACAAAGCGTTTTTCCCACGGGCCATCCATCGCGGTGGCCAGTACCCGGTCGCCGCCCAGCGATTGCAGCGTGGCGCGAATCGCCGCCGGGCCAATCCCCATGGTTAGCGTCTCGCCCTCAATCACCATTTCGCTACGCCACGCTGCGGCAAACCAGCGCCCCTGTAAGTTATCCAGGCTGGCACGGTCCGGCTGTACCGGCTCAAAGCGGCGCGCCGCATGGCCGATTTCCCCGACAATTGCCTCACCTTCATGATGTAACTGCATCGGAAAGGTGCTGGAAAGCGACACCGCATCGCCATGACGTTCATCGCGCCACAAGGTTTCGCCCGCGCCCAGCCAGGTGGCGGTGACGCCTTTGATCTCCAGCCAGTCGGCGGCAGCCGGTGCCACATATAAACCGGGCGTCAGATCGTGGCCTTTTTCCGGCAGCGTGCGGCCCAGCGCCGCAGCCAGAATGCGCAGGGCACTTTCCGAGGTGGTGACGTCCTCGCGGTTCGCCACCAGCGCCACACCGATTTTCAGTTCCGGGTGCAGCAGGAAGTAGCTTTTGTATCCGGCATGGGAACCGCCGTGACCAAACAACGTCTGACTGCCAAGGGTGGAGCTGGTCAGGCCGAGGCCGTAGCCGCTGGTACGCCCATCGTTGAGATTGCGTGGTGCGCTCAGCCGTTGCAGTACCCCTGCGCCCGGCCCGCTATCCGCCAGCAGGCTTTGCAGCCAGCGCGTCAGATGGCGCAGGCTGCCGGTGACACTGCCGGAGGCCGACAGATGCAGACCGGCGCTGGACAGCTGCCATTGCTCGCCGTTGTTCCAGTAACCCGGCACCAGGCCTGGCACGATATCGAACCAGCTTTCAGGCGCGGTCAGATTGATATCCAGTGGCTCACAAACGTATTGTTGCAGCAGATCGTTGAACAGCACCCCTTTGGCTTTCAGCGCTTCTTCCACCAGCCGGTAACCGGTGTTGGTGTAAGAAATCTCGCTGCCCGGCGGATAACTGAGGTCGCCTTCACGCGCCAGAAAATCGAGCAAATCGGCGGCGGTGGTGGCGTTGTACACCGACAAGCCCAGCAGCGACAGGGTTTCGCGCACATCCGGCAGCCCGCTGCTCATATCCAGCGCCTGGCCGACGGTGACGGCACCATTGGCCCCGGTCAGCTGCGGCAGATGCTGGTCGAGCCGGTCATTCAGTTGCAGGTAACGGCGACCAGGGCCGGTGACCAGCGTCGCGAACAGATGTTTGGTGATGGAAGCAAAGCGCACCACGCTATCCATGCTGAACGGCGTTTGCTGGGCAAGATCCGCCAGCCCGGCGCAGTGCGCGGAGTGAATATGGTGGGCATCAAACAGTACGATGGCACCGCCCGGCGCACCGGGTTGCTGCCAGCTTTGAACGATCGATTCTGCAATGTCTGCGGCCTGTTGCCAGTGGGCTGTCATGCCGGTTCCTCCAGCGTCATGCTGAGATCAAAAAGTTGCGCGGTGTGCGGATGCTGGATGCGCCGGGCGCGCAGGTCATCCGCGCTCAACTGCTCCACCATCTCGCCATGCTGCATCACGCCAATACGCTGACACAGGTGCGTCACCACCGCGAGGTTGTGTGTCACCATAATGTAGGTCAGTTTGCGTTCACTGCGAAGATCGCTAAGTAAATTAAGGATTTCCGCCTGTACCGAAACATCCAGCGCTGAGGTCGGCTCATCCAGCAGCAGCACTTCCGGCTCGGCAATCAGCGCACGGGCAATGGCGACACGCTGGCGCTGCCCGCCAGAAAGCTGGTGGGGATAACGAAAGCGCACCGCCGCAGGAAGGCCAACTTCGCTCAGCGCCTGGCTGATACGCTGCTCGGCGCGATCGAGCCGGTGCACCAGCAGCGGTTCGTGCAGGATGCGGTCGATGGTCTGGCGCGGATGCAGCGAACCGAACGGGTCCTGAAACACCATTTGTACCTGACGGTAAAAAGCGCGGCTGCGTTTGGCGCTCAGTGCCTGGCCGCCGAAGATCATGCTGCCCTGCCAGTCCTGATTAAGCCCGGCGAGGGCGCGCAGAATGGTGGATTTACCGGAGCCGCTTTCACCCACCAGGCCAAAGCTTTCGCCGTTACCGACCGCAAAACTGACGTCTTTCACCACCGTGTGCGCACCAAAAGCGATGCGCAGATTATCGATTTGAATCATGTGTTTGCTCGTTTAGCTCATCATCCGATGCAACATGCGCGATAAATCGCGCCGCTACAGGCCGCACCAGACCGTAGCGGCGCGATTCATCGCGCGATTTTGGCAACGCTAATTAATCCCGCCACGCCGCGTCACGCTGCAACACCGGCAGCCGCTCACGCGGATGGCGCAGCGATGGCAGACAGGCCAGCAGGCCACGGGTATAGGGATGCTGCGCCTGTTGCAGCTGGCCAGCTTCCAGCAGTTCGACGATACGCCCGGCGTACATCACCGCCACGCGATCGCAGAAATGCGACACCAGCGGCAGATCGTGGCTGATCAGGATCAACCCCATGCCGCGCGCTGAAACCAGATCGTCAATCAGCCGCAGGATCTCCGCCTGCACCGTGGCATCCAGCGCGCTGGTGGGTTCATCGGCGATCAGCAATTCCGGATCCGGTGCCAGCATCATGGCAATCATCACGCGCTGGCCCATGCCGCCGGATACCTCGTGCGGATAGCGCTTCGCCACCAGGGCGGGATCGCGGATTTTCACCTGCTCCAGCAGGCCAATCGCCGCCTGCATCGCCGCTTTTTTGCTGCCGCCTTTATGCTCACGCCAGGCTTCGGCAATCTGCTGGCCGATGGTCATCACCGGATTGAGCGAATATTTCGGGTCCTGCAAAATAAAACCGACGCGCTTGCCGCGAATCTGCCGCAGCACTTTCTCGCTGGCACCGCGCAGGTCGATGCCGTCAAAGCGCAGCACATCCGCCGTCACCTCAGCATTGCCCGGCAGCAGCTGCATCAGGCTGCGCGCCGTCAGGGATTTGCCGGAACCGCTTTCGCCGACGATGGCAAACTTCTCGCGTCCCACACTAAAGCTGACGCCCCGTACTGCTTCAAAAGTTTCTGCGCGATTGCGAAAGGCAATGCGCAGGTTGTCAATTTCCACCAGCATTTAGCGCTCCTTCGGGTCCAGCACGTCGCGCAGACCGTCGCCAAGAAAGTTGAACGCCAGCGACGTCAGGAAAATCGCGATGCACGGCATCAGCGGCACCCACCATTGGCTGAACAGAAAACGGCGGGCGGTGGCGATCATCGTGCCCCATTCCGGTGAGGGCGGCTGTGCCCCCATGCCAAGAAAGCCAAGGCTGGCAGCGGTGATGATGATGGCGCTCATGTCGAGGGTGATGCGCACAATCAGGCTGGGCACGCACAGCGGCATGATATGACGCAGGATAATGCGCAGCGGTGACGCACCGGTCAGGCGGCTGGCGGCGATAAAATCGCTATGGCGGAATTGCAGGGTCTCGGCACGCGCCAGACGCGCATACGGCGGCCAGGCGGTGAGGGCGATCGCCAGCACCGCGCTCTCCACCCCCGGCTTCAGGGCGGCAACAAACGCCAGCGCCAGAATCAGACGCGGGAAGGCGAGGAAGATGTCGGTCAGACGCATCAGCGCCTTATCGACAATCCCCCCGGCATAACCGGCGATACAGCCAATCAGCAGGCCCAGCGGTGCCGTCAGCACCACCACGGCGATCACCATGCCAAGCGTGGTGCGTCCGCCATAGATAATCCGCGTCCAGACATCGCGTCCCAGCTCATCGGTGCCGAGCCAGTGCGTCAGCGATGGCAGGGCGAGACGGTTATCGAGATGCTGGGTGCCGGGATCGAACGGCGTCAGCAGCGGGGCAAACAGCGCCAGCAGCAGCATCAGTAAAATCACCAGCAGACCCGCCATCGCCAGCGTGTTGCTGCGCAGGCTAAGCCACAGGCGATAACGACGGCCCCACACCGCCTGACGGCGGTTGGCGGGGGTGTCATCAAGCAGCCAGTCACGAGAGAAAAAGATCATTTTACGCGCGGGTCCCAAAGTCGATAGAGAATGTCAGCCAGCTGGTTGAGTAGCACATATACGGTGCCCACCAGCAGGGTCGAGCCGACCACCGGGTTCATATCGGCGTTCATCAGCGAGGTGGTGAGATACTGCCCAAGGCCCGGCCAGGCAAAGACGTTTTCCGTTACCACCGCTCCCTCCAGCAATCCGGCGTAGGTCAATGCCAGCACTGTCACCAGCTGCACCGCCACGGTGGGAAACGCATGTCGCCAAATCACGCGGCGTGAAGACAGACCTTTGGCGCGCGCGGTGATGACAAACTCGCCGCTCAGGGCGTTGAGCATAAAGGTGCGTGTCATACGCGTGAT
This sequence comes from Pantoea cypripedii, assembly GCF_002095535.1. Lineage (NCBI taxonomy): Bacteria > Pseudomonadati > Pseudomonadota > Gammaproteobacteria > Enterobacterales > Erwiniaceae > Pantoea > Pantoea cypripedii. The sequence goes on along the minus strand of NZ_MLJI01000001.1, from coordinate 4,228,595 downwards.
GTAAGCCATGCTGAAATAAGCGAGGATTAACACCGGCTGCACCATATGCGCCAGCGCATCGCGGAAGGCGTCATATTCGCCCGCCAGCAGGGAATCGATGGTCAGAAAGCCGGTGACTTGCGGCACCATATCCTGCCAGATGATGTCCTGCCGCCCCGGCCCCGGCGCAATACCCAGCACCGCGTAGAACACCAGCAGGCTGAGGAGCGCCAGCACGAACACCGGCAGCGAATGACCGGCGAGGCAAATCACACGGATGGTTTGATCCACCCAGGTGCTCTGGCGCACCGCCGCCCATACGCCAAGCGGAATGCCGATCAGCGCGGCGATAATAATCGCGGCGGTCGCCAGCTCCATGGTGGCAGGGAAGAAACGGGCGATATCGGTGGTGACCGGGTTGGAGGTCAGAATCGATTTGCCGAGATCGCCATGTAACAGCTGATTGAGGTAGTGACCAAACTGGATGTAAAGGGGCTGATCCAGCCCCATCTCCGCACGCACGCGCTCCACCACCGACTGGGGCGCGTTATCACCGACCGCTGCCAGCACCGGATCGGTGGGCATCACGCGGCCAATGAAAAAGGTCAAAACCGACAGGCCAAACAGCGTCAGCACCAGGCTGCTCAGGGTGCTGACGATTTTCTTCAGTAACGGCATCAGGCTTTTTTCACCTGCTCATACGGCCATTGCTCCAGCACCGTCATGTGGACATCACTGATATTTTTGCCGCAGACAGTGTTGCGTGTTCTCTGCATCATGTAGATAAACGGACTCTTCTCGCGCCCCAGTTGCTGAATCTGGTGATACAGGGCGATACGTTTGGCCGCATCCGGTTCGTGCAGTGCCTGCTCGGTCAGTTTGTTGAACTCTTCGTCAGACCAGCTGCAACGCCAGGCCAGCGTGCGGTTGCGCGCGTTGTCGCTGTTGTCGGTGTTGACGCAGAAGGCTTCGGTGTTGGAGTTAGGATCGAAATAATCCGCGCCCCACACGGTAAGGGCCAGCTGATGCTGACGGGCGCGCATTTTGGTCAGCACCTGACGGTTTTCGGCGGCAATCAGTGACACCTTGATGCCAATCGCGCCCAGCTGGGTCTGAATCGCCTGGGCGATATCCGGGTACGGCTGCATCGAGTAGTGATCAAGGGTGATTTCGAAGCCATCCGGATAACCCGCTTCCGCCAGCAGCGCTTTGGCTTTGCTGAGATCTTTGTGGAACGGCGTATCGTCCAGCGCTGCCGGGAAGCCGCTCGGCAGGAAGCTTTGGTGAGTGGTAAAACTCATCGACAGAATGTTTTTCTGGATGCTGTCATAATCCAGCGCCCATTTCAGTGCCTGCCACACCTGCGGTTTTTTCAGGTACTCGTTATTGGTGTTGCACGACATCAGCATAATGGCGGAGAGCGACTGATTCACCAGCGACAGTTTCGGGTCGTCTTTCACCTGCAACAATTGTTCGGTGGTCAGGTCATAGGCCACATCCACGTCACCTTTTTGCACCATCAGCGCCTGGGCTGCCGGGTCAGCAATATGTTTCAGGATCACACGTTTGATTTTGCTCTCGCCGCTAAACTGCGGGCTGAGTTCCAGAATCACCGTTTCGCTGGCGTTCCAGGTGCGCAGGGTAAAGGCACCGGAACCGGCGCTGTGCTGTTTCAGCCAGCCGTTGCCGAAGTCGTTGTTTTGCTGGTTCGCCAGACAGGCTTTCTTCGACACGATGCTGCCGACAGTGGCTGACAGGCAATACAACAGGAACGTCTCGGCGGCCGGTGCGCCCAGTTTCATCTCCACCGTGTGGGTATCTTTCGCCGTTACCAGCTGGGTGACGTTATCTTTGGTGAAGCCAAACTGGTTGATAATAAATGCCGGGCTTTTATCCAGTTTTACGATACGTTCGATGGAGAAGGCGACATCTTCGGCGGTTACCGGTGAGCCATCGGCAAATTTTGCCGCCGGATCGAGATGGAAGGTGTAAACGCTATTGTCGCTGCTGGCATCCCAGCTTTTGGCCAGTGCGCCAATCACTTTGTCGGCCTGCTGTGGGTCGGGCATCACCAGCTTCTGATAGAGGTTGCCGCAGATCTGGCCGCCAATCGCTTCAAAACTTTCGTGCGGATCGAGGCTGGTGATGTTGTCCAGCTGCATCGCCATTACCAGCATGCTGGGCGGGGTGGCACCGAAGGCAGAATTAAGGCTGAGATACGACAGGAACGGTACGGCGGTGCATCCTGCAAGAAAACGTCTTCTGGTAACCATGTAAACTCCCAACTTATTGATTATTAAAATAAAATATTTTATTTTTGCTGTTTTTTGTCTTGACTTTCCTGCGGTGCAGGGGGATTAATAACAGGCATTAAGCCTTTTGTTTCACGCTCAGGCGCTTGCCTCATTTTGGTGCGTTTTGCTCCGCCAACTGGCAGCGCTTGTGCTTTCTCCTGCACATGAAACGGATACAACATGTCTGACTTGCGTAACGCCAACCGGCTTTCCATCCCGGTTTTTGATGGTCATAACGATGTCCTGAACAAACTGTGGCAGCACCATCAGCCCGACGCGGTAAATGCTTTCCTGAATGGCACCGAATCGGGGCAGATGGACTTTCCCCGCATCCGCCAGGGAAATATGGTAGGTGGGATTTTTGCCACCTGGGTGCCATCACACCCGCTAGTTGCAAGAAGTGCGCCAGACCTCTCAGAATTTCCTGAAGAAATTATTGGCACTGCGCGCGATGCCACCTTTTCCATGCTGGCGTTGTTGCTGCGTATTGAGCAGGCATCGCAGGGGCAGGTGAAGATTTGTCGCAGCGTACGTGAGATTCGTCAGTGCATGGCCAACAACGTGCTGGCCGTGGTGATGCACATTGAAGGGGCGGAAGCGCTGGATACCCACGGTGAGTTGCTGGATATCCTTTACGCCAGCGGTTTACGCACCCTCGGGCCGCTGTGGAGCCGTCCTAATCAGTTTGGCGATGGCGTGCCGTTCCGTTACCCCTCTTCACCAGATATTGGCAACGGCCTGACGGCGGCGGGCAAGCAGCTGGTGCGCGACTGTAATCAGCGCCGCATCATGGTTGACCTGTCGCACATGGATGAAAAAGGGTTCTGGCATACCGCCGATATCAGCGATGCGCCGCTGGTGGCGAGCCACTCCAATGCTCATGTGTTAAGCGCCCAGTCCCGTAACCTCACCGATCGTCAGCTGGCGGCGATTGCTGAAACCCAGGGATTTGTGGGGGTTAACTTTGCGGTGCCGTTCCTGCGTGAAGATGGCGACCGCCATGCTCCCACCACGGTTGATACCATCGTGCGTCATGTGGAATATCTGCTGGAGAAAGTCGGCGAAGACGGGGTCGGCTTTGGCTCCGATCTCGATGGAGCGACCATGCCGGGCGATATGAAAGATGTGGCCGGTTTCCCGCTGCTGGTGGATGCCCTGGCAGCGCGTGGCTATTCGCAGGACCTGCTGGAGAAGATTTGTTACGGCAACTGGCTGCGCGTGCTCGAAGCGACCTGGGGCGAATAATCATGCGATTGCGACATATTGAGGTGTTTCAGGCGATAGTGCAGAGCGGCAGCATCAGCGGTGCCGCGCGCCTGCTCAATGTCTCGCAGCCGAATGTCAGCCGGGTGCTGAATCACGCTGAGCAGCAGCTCGGTTTTGCGCTGTTTGAGCGGCGGGCGCAGGGGATGATCGTCACGGCGGAAGGTCGGCGTTTGCTGCCGGAAGTGGAGGAGCTGTATCAAAGGTTGCAGGCGATTACGCAACTGACGGAGCAGCTGCGCCGTGGTGAGGGGCAGACGGTACGCGTGGGGGCCGCCCATGCGTTTGGTCAGATGGTGCTGGCTCCGGCGCTGGTGACCTGGCGACAGCAGGCCGCATCGGTCAGCGTGGAGCTGGTCACCGAACATTTCAGCACCCTGTGCCGCAGCATTCTCGAAAATCAGCTCGATTTCGCGCTGGTGTTTGGTCAGCAGGTGGATGCCAACCTGCTGGCCGAGCCGCTGTTTCAATCCTCGATGGTAGCGTTGCTGCCACGGGATCACACCCACAACGAACCGGTCACGCTCGAATGGCTGTGCGCCAATAATCTGCTGATGATGCAAAGCCAGGATCCGCTGGGACGGGTGCTGCACCGGGCGTTGCGCGATAAAGGGCTGACGCCAGCGGTGTCGCTGTCGATTAAAACCTATTCGGTGATTGCCGATATGGTGCTGGCCGGTGGCGGCGTGGGGGTGGTGGATCTGTTCACGGCCTGCCGTTATGCCGATCAGCTCAAGCTGCTGCCAGTGGCGCAGCCGTTACCGTTTGAGGTGATGTTGATTAGTCGCCGCGATCGGCCGCAGTCGCAATCGACTTTGCAGCTGAAGCAGGTGATTAGAAATAAGTTGTGGGAGATTGCAAGGCAGTGTGAGTCGAGGTTTTTTACGGTGAATCCGTAGGGCCTTGGTGTTTCAGCTTCGGAGGGATTTCGTTCGCTACTGGCTGAGGTAGTTTCAGTTCGCCGGTGCGGCGACCGAGCAAAGGGCGCCCTGGGCCGCGCCCTTTGCATTCCCTGGCCCTGCGCCGCCTTCCTCGCCGCTTCGCGGCTTTTTCGCGCGATAAATCGCGCCGCTACACGCCGCCTTTCGCCGCATCCTTGCGGCTCATCCTGGAATCGCACCCGCACTCAGCGAGTCCGGATGGCCCCCCCCCCCGCTGCACCCGCGATTACGGTCTTTGGTTTTTGTTTTGTTGTTTGTTTTTTTCTTTTTTCTAAGGCTTTACACCCCATCAGTGATTGGTTTTCTCACCAGCAGCAGATAGGCCAGTGCCCCCACCACCGTCACACCGGCGCAAATCATCAGCGCCAGGCTGAAAGATTTCGTGGTATCCAGCACCCAGCCGGTAATCACCGGAGCAAACGACGCAAACACAAAGCTGGCAAAGTTCTGGATACTGCCGACCGAAGCGGTCATGCGAGCGGTCACGTTCGCATGAATCAAACCCCAGCAGGATGTACCGGCAAAATGGATACAAAACAGCGCCATCCCGATTAACGTCACCGCGCTGGTGGTGTCGGTGGCGCGGGTCACGAAGGCAGTGAACGCCGCAGACAGCAACATGCCGCTGACGATACTCACTTTACGTACCTTCACTGCGTCCATACCGCGACGGACCAGCGCATCCACCACATAACCGTTCAGCAGCATACCCGCCGCACCGAACAGGAATGGAATCGCTGCCAGCAAACCGGTGCTTTTCAGATCGAGGTTATAGGTGGATTGCAGGTAACCCGGCAGCCAGGCGATATACAACCATGCGGTATAGTTGATGCCGCTGAAACCAATCATCATGCCCCACATGGTGCGTTGCTTAAACAGCCCGCGCCATTCGGCAAAGCTAATCGGTTCTTTACGTGACGCGACACTGCCCGCCTGCAAATAGTGAATCTCTTCTGCGCTCAGCTTGCTGTTGTCACGGTTGCGATAAGCCAGATACCAGCCGATAGCGAGGAACATCCCCAGCACGCCGATGGTGACAAACATGCCACGCCAGCCCAGTACCAGCATCATCGCCGCCAGAATCGGCGGGGCGATGGACAGGCCAATCATCGAGGCGGCGTTAAACATCCCCATTGGCATGCCGCGATCTTTAATGTTGAACCAGTCGTTAATCACCTTCACGCCGCACGGGTTCATCGGCGCTTCGCCAATGCCGAGGCCGATGCGCACCAGGATAAACTGGGTAAAGTTATGCACCATCCCCGCTGCCGCCTGGAACAGCGACCAGAAGAACATCCCCAGTGCCAGCATGATGCGTGGACCTTTGCGATCCAGCAGCGCACCGCACGGCAGCTGTGCCAGACCGTAAGCCAGCGAAAACGCCGACAGCAGTACACCAATCTCAGTGGCGGACAGACCCAGCTCACCGCGAATGGTCATATTGGCCACCGACAGCGAACTGCGGTCGAGATAGTTAATGATGGCGGCAAACAGCAACAACAACATTGCCGTCATCTGAATCTTTTTGATGCGCGGTGAGCGCACCACATCGCCACGAGCGGGGACGAAATCACGTCCCTCTGCGGCTGGGGTTGGCGCTGTCTCGCGACCACGCGCTGATGTATTTTCCATTGCAACCTCCCGGAGCTGGGTACTTATCGTTATCAGTCAGTGTGGGATTCTGTGGTCGCCAATTGATGCGACCTCAACAGATGGTTCGAGACTAGAAGCAAAGATGACGGGATGTTGCAAAGATGTTTCTGATTCGTGCGGGAGCTAATGATTTGTGGTTTTTAATCGGTTTTTAATTGTACTGACGAATTGAACGGATCATCGAGGTCTTGGCGGTGCCAAGATGGGTGTGCAGGGCGCACAGGGCTTCTACATCCTGGCGGCTAATCAGCGCGGTGAGAATCGCCATATGCTCCTCCAGAGCCACAATATTTCGTTGCTTCAAATCACTCTCATCCCATTGATAATGTGAATGAAAAATTACCGAGATAATCTCCAGCGACTGATTGAAAAACGGGTTATTAGCGGCGGAAAGGATCAGCGAATGCATCTCCTTATCCAGTGCAGAGAAGCGACGATAATCGCTGGCGATGGTGTCGCGCATTGCGCGATGGCGGTCAAGCAAATCACGCGCCTGAATCCAGCGCTCATCATGCGACGCCAGATTGAGAAAGCGATTCAGCGCGTGGGTTTCTAACATTTCGCGCAGTTCAAACAGTTTCTCCGCGTAATCCTGATCGAACTTCTTCATGCGCCACTGGCCGCGTTTTACCGGTTCCAGCAGGTTGTAACGCATAAACCGCAGCAGAAATTCCCGCACCACCACCGGGCTGACCTTCACCCGTTGCGCCAATTGCAGCTCGGTAAAGGTATCGCCTGGCATCAACAGTCGCTGGTTGATCAGATTAAAAAACGTCTGCTCGAATTGCGCCGCCTGCTGCTCGATCGGCGGGATGAGGGCGCTGAAACCGTCTTCGTCGCCGGGATCACGCACGATGACGTAAGTCTCATCCACCTTTTCCAGCACACCACGCTGATGCAGGTAATGCAGGGTATGGCGCACCGTGGTACGGCTGATATTGAACATTTCTGCCAGCGCCGCCTGCGGGGGTAAGGGCGAACGAATATGGCGCTGGGCAATACCTTCCAGCATTTGGTTGATCACGTTCTGGCGCAGATTCTGGCTTCGGCTCATAGCAGGCTCCGGTTTTTTATTTATTAAAAACCATCGAAAGCCCAAAAAAATCGTGTTACTTCACACTTCCGCGTGCGCAACAAGCCGTTAACATCGATTTTCGCCATAACTGCGACATCAGCACAGGAGAAACCTATGACAAGCATGAAAACCCTGGTGGTAATGGAACCCCGCAGCATGGTGTGGCAGCAGCGCCCGAGACCGACCCCCGCGGCACACGAGGTCCTGATCAAACCGATTACCGCCGGGATTTGCGGCACCGATATTCACGCCTGGGCGGGGAATCAGCCGTTCTTCAGCTATCCGCGCGTGCTGGGCCATGAGCTGTGCGGCGAAGTGGTGGCGTTGGGCAGTGCGGCCAGTGGTTTTACCCCCGGCCAGCGCGTGGCGCTGATCCCTTATGTTTCCTGCCAGCAGTGCGATGCCTGCCAGAGTGGCAAAACCAACTGCTGTGAAAACATTTCGGTGATTGGCGTGCATCAGGATGGCGGTTTCTGTGAATTTCTAAGCGTGCCGCAAAATAACTTACTGGCGGTGGATGATGTGGCGGTGGAAGCCGCAGCCCTTATCGAACCTTTTGCCATCAGCGCACACGCGGTGCGTCGGGCGGCCGTGGCGGCAGATGAACAAGTGCTGGTGGTCGGCGCCGGGCCGATTGGCCTCGGGGTTGCTGCCATCGCTGCTGCTGCGGGGGCGCAAGTGGTGGTTGCCGATACCAGCGAACAACGGCGGGCGCATGTCACGCAACATCTTAATCTGACCACCATCAACCCGCTGGATGCGGATTTTGATGCCACTCTGCGCGCGCAGTTTGGTGGTCGACTGGCGGCGAAGGTGATTGACGCCACCGGTAGCCCGGCGGCGATGAACGGCGCGGTGAAACTGATTCGTCACGGTGGCACCATCGTGTATGTCGGCCTGCACAAAGGCGATTTGGTGATCCCGGATACCGAGTTCCACAAAAAGGAAACCACGCTGATGGGCAGCCGTAACGCCACGCGCGAAGATTTCGATAAAGTGCGCGAACTGATGGCAACGGGTCAGCTACGTGCCGACATGATGCTCAATCGACATTATGATTTCTCCACCCTGGCGGAAACCTTTGAACCTGACGTGATTAACAACCGCGAGTTAATCAAAGGTGTTATCCACTTCGCGCGATAAATCGCGCCGCTACAAAAGCGTTAAGCCTGCAAGGTGGCGAAAAAGTGCTGGCGCACCGCGTCAGCTTCTACCCCCAGACACAGGCGTTGTGCACGCAACCCGGCGAAAGGGTCATGACGAGAGGCGAGGGCGTTCAGGCGGCGCAGCGTTTGGCCGCTGCTGATGCCCTCGGTCACCACCCGTACCGGCGCTTCCGTCAGGTGGAAAGCATGTGGCAGCGCCAGCCAGGAAAGGGTTAGCGTGTCGTGCAGCGCCATGCCATCAAACCCTTCCTTCTCAAGGCTATACGCCAGATACGGACGGCAGATGGCGCTCAGCACCGGCTGATTGAGCTGCCGTACTTCTGCGCCGGTAATCAACACCTTATGGGTGACATCCAGCGGCACCACCACCACCGGCAGCTGTGATGCCAGCACCTGATCGGCGGCATGCGGGTCCTTCCAGATATTGAATTCCGCGAAAGGCGTGACGTTACCGCTGTGGCCGTCGGTGCCAAACGCACCGCCCATAATCACCAGTTCTTTCACCAGCGGAATAATATCCGGTGCCTGATTAATCGCGCTGGCGATATTGGTCAGCGGACCAATCGCCACCAGGGTAATGGCGTGAGGACGGGCGCGCACGCTGTCGATAATAAATTGCACCGCGCTGGGGGCCTGGTCGCTATGGGGATTGGTAAAGGCATCGCCCAGACCATCTTCGCCATGCAGACGCGCCGGTGCCGATGGCGCCAGCGCCAGTGGACGCGAACAGCCACGATAGACCGGCGCATCAATCCCCATCTTCTCGCAAAACAGCCGGGCATTTTTTACCGCCTGACCCACCGCAACATTGCCAAACACCGTGGTGATGCCCAGCAAATGCTGAGTGCGCGCGGCATAGGCCAGCGCAAAGGCGTCATCCACGCCGATATCAGTATCAAAAATCAGGGTGCGCATTGGGATCTCCAGTTCGTTTTCTGGCAAGGTAAAACAAAAATGGGTGATTGCGAAGGCGCTATTTACGGGGCCTTTTATCCAACACCTTGTTGCCAGTCACATATTGTCTGCCAGCATCAGCCAGCGTATTATCTTCCGCCTAAGGTGATGGCGTGCCACCTTTCCCAACCGCCGTTCTGGCAACAGACGGCTGATGACGCCTGACAACACTCGTATCCCTGCGCGGGAGACGGCGGTGTGTCAGGTGTTTTTCTGTCCTGCCGCGGCCCTGCGCGTTTCTAATCTCAGGAGCTACAAACTTATGCTGAAGTCGCTATTGGCTGTCATGCTGGGCGGTGCGGTGGGTTGTTCACTGCGTTGGCTGATTTCTCTCCGATTCAATACATTGTTTCCCAATTTGCCACCCGGCACCCTGCTGGTTAACCTGGTGGGCGGATTTATCATTGGCGCAGCGCTGGCATATTTTATCAGAAACCCGCATCTCGACCCGATGTGGAAGCTGCTGATTGTCACTGGCCTGTGTGGCGGTCTCACCACGTTTTCCACCTTCTCCGCAGAAATAGTGGTGTTGTTGCAGACCGGTAAATATTTCTGGGCCATGTCGAGTGTGATGGTGCATGTGATCGGCTCCCTGCTGATGACCTTCGCCGGTTTCACCGTCGTCAATCTGCTGGGATAAACAGCACGCTTGAAATAACCATTAAGAGGTAGATACTGGTCAGAGTTCTGTGCGCGTGACGCACAGAATTTGTCACCGATTTATCCGGACGATTAAGGAGCCCGTTGATGAGTAGTCACCCCAAATTCCTTAACCTGGTGTTGTTAAACGGTGAGCCAGAACAGAAACTGCGCGCGGCGCGTGCGGCTGGCTTTGATCAGGTGGAAATCTGGCGTGAAGATGTGCAGGCCAGCGCGCAGGGTACATTGGCGCTGGCGCAATTGGCCGCAGAGCAGCAACTCCGATTTACCAATTTGCAGGTGTTACGCGACTTCACCGGTGCGCCGGATCGTGAACGTCTGCAAAAGCGCGAAGAACTGCGTCAGTTTATTCAGATTGCCCAGGCGCTGGGTTGCGACACTATCCAGGCTCCGGCCACCACGCGGGAAGATTGCCTGGCCGAGCGTATTGATGAAGATCTGCGCTGGATGGCCTCGGAAGCGGCACGTCACAAGATGCGGATCATGTATGAGCCAATGGCGTGGTGCAGTGTCGATAACACCCTGCCGCTGGCGTGGGAACGGCTGCAACGGCTGGATCAACCCAATATTGGCCTGGTGGTCGATCTGTTCCACATCTGCGCCCTGGGGGGCGACGCTGCCCAGCTCGATGGTATCCCCGCCGATCGTATCTATGAAGTTCAGCTGTGCGATATGGCGGTGCTGCCGCCGCAGAATAAAGACGCCATTATCGATATGGCACGCCACCAGCGTTTACTGCCTGGCGACGGTATTATCGAGGTGGAGCGTTTTGTCGATAAGTTGAAAAGCGCGGGCTATAACGGCCCGGTCGGCATTGAAGTGTTTAACGATGCATTAAAAGCGCAGCCACCGGCTGTGGCTGCACAACAGGCCTGGGCTGCGCTGAATCGCTACTGGCCTTAATCCTGCAAGCATTGGGCGATAAAGGCGGCGGCTTCCATCGCGCCCTGCGACGAAATGGTATGACCGGTGGTCGGTTCGAAGCGAGTCTCCACCGTCACACCGGCAGATTTCAGGCGCAGCGCGGCAGATTCGCTTTCGGTCCACGGGATCACCCCGTCAGCATGGCCGTGAATCAGCAGGGCGGGCGTATGCGGTTGCGGTGTCAAGGCACCATCGAACGCCAGACGTCCCGAGAACGCCACCACGCCGGCCAGCGGATGGCGGCCTGAGGCCAGCGCATCAAGCGCCATGATCGAACCCTGCGAGAATCCCACCAGAATCACTTTATCCCAGGCATCGGTAAACCCATGCTGCGCCATCAGCGGTAGCAGCGTGGCATCAAACGCGGCCCGCGCTTCACGGACCCGCGCCGGACGATTTTCCGTGGTGACGCCGTTCAGGCTGAACCACTGATAACCCATACCGTGTTCAAACGGCATCGGGGCATTCGGCGAGGCGAACGCCACATCCGGTAACACGCTGGCCCAGTGCTGGCCGAGTCCCGCCAGGTCAGCGCCATTGCTGCCGACGCCGTGCAGAAAAATCACTAACGCTTTTGCCATCTTGCTGCTCCTTAAAAACCGTATTCCGCCAAATCCGGGCCAACCGGCACAATACCATTCGGATTCAGTGCCTTGATTGAATAGTAACCCTGTTTGATATGGTCGATATTCACTGTCTGACGCACGCCAGAAACTGCCAGCATACTCTTCAGGTAACGATTGAGTTGCGGATAGTCGCGCAGGCGACGCAGGTTGCATTTGAACAGCCCGTGGTACGCGGCGTCAAAGCGGATCAGCGTGACAAACAGGCGGATATCCGCTTCCGTCAGCTGCTCGCCCAGCAGGAAGGTACGCCCGTCACTCAGCCGTTCTTCCAGCTCATCCAGCTGGCTGAAGACATCATGAAACGCCTGCTGGTAGCTGATTTGCGTGGTGGCGAAACCGGTGCGATACACGCCGTTATTCAGACGCGGATAGATCGATTCATTCAGGGCGTCGATCTCGCTTTGCAGATCCGCCGGATAAAGATCGATGCTGTTATCGGCCAGGGATCCAAAGCCGCTGTTCAGCATACGCAGAATATCGGCGGATTCGTTATTCACGATGGTCTGGGTCTTTTTATCCCACAACACCGGTACGGTGGCGCGGCCAGTGAAATCAGCAGCGGCGCGGGTATAGAGTTCATGCAGGTATTCGGCGTTGTTCAGGGTATCGCGATTGGCACCGGGATAATCGCCAAAATGCCAGCCCTGCTCACCGAGCTGTGGTTCCACCACCGATACGCTAATCACCTGCTCCAGCCCTTTCAGGCTGCGGGCAATCAGGGTGCGTGAGGCCCACGGACAAATCAGCGCCACATACAGATGATAGCGATCCGGCTCGGCGGCAAATTCGGTCGATCCGTCGCTGCTGATCCAGTGACGAAAACTGGATGTCTGACGGACAAAGCCGCCCTGTTTATCGGTGGCCTGCACCGGGTGCCACTCTGCGCTCCACTTACCGTTTACCAACATCGCTCTGCTCCTCTGTGGTGATGCTGGTTAGCTTACCCGTTGAGCAGATGGGTGATAATCCGGGCAAAATGGCTTTTATTCCTTCCAATATGGAAGGAATCAGCCCGGCGGATGATGACGGAAATGATCGGCCAGGAAGTCGATCAACAGGCGGGTTTTCTGTGCCAGATGACGGGCGTGCGGGTAGAGGGCAAACAGGCCGAGCGGTGGAGTGGCGAAGGCATCGAGCAGCGAGACGATCTCACCGCGCTGCAAGGCCGGGGCGGCGATAAAACCCGGCAGACGTGCAATGCCCAGCCCGGCCAGTGCCGCCTGCATACAGGCTTCGGTATTGGAAAAACACAACCGACCGCGAATCGGCATATTGACGCTATCGCCGCATGGCGTGACGAACGGCCAGTGCCAGGGATCGCGGAAGTTGGTGTCACTGATACATTGATGAGCCGCCAGATCGCGCCAGTGCTGCGGCGTGCCGTGCTGTTGCAGATAGCCGGGTGAGGCCGCCACGCGTACCGGCACATCACCCAGGCGACGGGCAATCAGGCTGCTGTCGTCCAGCTTACCGATGCGAATCGCCATATCGAACCCTTCATCGACGATATTCACTGCACGATCGGAGAAGTTCACGTCCAGTTCAATCAACGGATAGGTACGGGCAAACTCCACCAGCACGCTGGCGAGCACGGCGGTGCCGAAGGTGCCGGGTGCGCTGATTTTCAGGCGGCCGGTGGGGGTGGTGGCGCTTTCGCGCACCGTGGCATCCAGCGTATCAAAGGCTTCCAGCAGGCTTTTCACCCGTTCGTAATAGGCCCGGCCCACTTCGGTGGGGGACAGCGCACGCGTGCTGCGTTTGAACAGCTGCACGCCGAGCTCCTGCTCCAGTTTTGACACCAGCTTCGAGGCCTGGCCGCTGCTGGTGCCGAGGCGTGCGGCGGCACCGGCAAAGCTGCCGACTTCCAGCACGGCAACAAACATGCGGTCACAATCAAGACGATCCATGGCGTTTCCTGACGGCGTAAAAAGCCAGAGTATAAAACGGTTGGCATTCGGTGCGCTGCACCTTTTCCCCGCTGGCAAAACCTGTTTGACTACAGGTTCGCCTTTAATCTGGCCGGGAGCCGTGGATGTCTTTGCTTCACCTGTCATCGCTGGCGGACGTCAGCGCCGCCGCCTGGGATGCGTTATTACCTGACGATCAACCGTTTTTACGCCACGCTTTTCTGCTCACGCTGGAAGAGAGCGGCAGCGTGCGGCCGGAAAGCGGCTGGCAGCCGGATCACCTGATCTGGCGCGAACAGGGGGAAATCCGCGCGGCGCTGCCGGGTTATCGCAAACGCAACTCCTGGGGCGAATACGTGTTTGATCACGCGTGGGCCGATGCCTGCCAGCGGGCGGGCATTGCTTATTATCCCAAATGGCTTGGCGCGATTCCGTTCAGCCCGGTGACCGGCGCTCGGCTGCTGGGCGATGCCGCCAGCTTAATTGCCCAATTGCCGGATTATCTGCATCAGCACGGGCTTAGCAGCGCCCATATTAACTTCACCACGCCGCACGCCAATGGGCTGCTGGCACAGGCAGAGGACTGGTTGCCGCGCCTGGGTATTCAGTACCACTGGCACAATCGCGGCTACCGTGATTTCCAGGATTTCCTCGATACCCTGATGTCACGCAAGCGTAAACAGCTGCGCAAAGAGCGCGAGCAGGTTGCCAGCAGTGGTTTCGCCTTTGACTGGTATCGCGGCGATCAGCTGCGCGAAGACCAGTGGGATTTTGTCTACACCTGCTACGCCAACACCTATGCGGTGCGGGGTCAGCGGCCTTACCTGACGCGTGATTTCTTCAGCCTGCTGGCGGAGCGTATGCCGCACAGCATCCGCGTGTGCATCGCTTCATTGCAGGGGCAGCAGGCGGCGATGGCGTTCTGTCTGGTGGATAACAACACCCTGTATGGCCGCTACTGGGGTTGTCTGGCGGAGTTTGATCGGCTGCATTTCGAAACCTGTTTTTATCAGGGCATGGATTTCGCCATCGCGGAAGGGCTACAGCGTTTTGATGCGGGGGCGCAGGGCGAGCACAAGCTGGTGCGTGGTTTTGAGCCACAGCTGACCCACTCCTGGCACTATCTCAGCCATCCGGGATTGCGTGACGCAGTGGACGATTTTCTGCAACAGGAACGGGCAGGGATGCGCGCCTGGGCGGTGGAGGCGCGTGAATCCCTGCCATATCGACGCGGCGATTAATCCACGCCGACAAAACCACCGGTCTGATGCTGCCATAAGCGTGCATACAAACCCTGCTGGGTCAGCAATTCGCGGTGGTTGCCCATCTCGACAATTTCACCTTTCTCCAGCACCACCAGGCGATCCATTTTGGCGATAGTGGAGAGACGGTGGGCGATGGCAATCACCGTTTTGCCCTGCATTAAGGTTTCCAGACTTTCCTGAATCGCCGCTTCCACTTCGGAATCCAGTGCTGAGGTGGCTTCATCCATAATCAGGATCGGGGCATCTTTCAGCAGCACGCGGGCAATGGCGATACGCTGACGCTGGCCGCCAGACAGCTTCACGCCGCGTTCGCCGACGTGCGCATCCAGCCCGGTGCGGCCCTGCGGGTCGGACAGCAAGGGAATAAACTCGTCGGCGCGCGCGCGGTGAATCGCTTGTATCAGCTCCGCTTCGGTGGCATCCGGTCGGCCATACAACAGGTTTTCACGGATGGAACGGTGCAGCAGCGAGGTGTCCTGGGTGATCATGCCAATCTGGCCGCGCAGGCTTTCCTGGGTCACGTTGGCGATGTTCTGGTCGTCAATCATGATGCGGCCGCCATTGAGGTCGTACAGCCGCAGCAGCAGATTCACCAGGGTCGATTTCCCGGCACCCGACGGGCCGATCAGGCCGATTTTCTCCCCAGGTTTGATATTGAGGTTGAGACGATTGATCACCTGGCGGCCGCTACCGTAATCAAAACGCACGTCTTCATAGCGGATTTGGCCGCGCGTCACCTGAAGTTTCTTCGCGGCGGGGGCGTCCTGCACGCTGAGCGGCTGGGAGATGGTGTTCAGGCCATCCTGCACCATGCCGATATTTTCGAAGATGCCGTTGACCACCCACATGATCCAGCCTGACATATTCACCAGGCGTATCACCAGGCCGGTCGCTAGCGCAATGGCACCGACGCTAATCAGCGACTGGCTCCACAGCCACAGCGCCAGCCCGGAGGTGCTGACAATCAGCAGGCCATTCAGGCTCGACAGCGTGATATCCATGCTGGTGACCATGCGGCTGGCTTGCTGGGTTTTGTCGGTTTGCTCCTGAATCGCCTCGCGTGCATAACGTTTTTCGAGGTCGTTGTGGGCGAACAATTTGATGGTGGCAATGTTGGTATAGCCATCGACAATGGTGCCCATCAGCTTGGAACGCGCCTCCGATGAGGCCACCGAACGCTGCTTCACGCGTGGCACGAAGTAACGCAGCGACAGGCTATAGGCTACCAGCCAGATAATCAGCGGGATCATTAAACGCCAGTCGGCTTCGGCGAACAACACCAGCGAGGTGACGGCATAGATCAGCACATGCCAGATGGCATCCACCAGTTGCACCGCCGAATCGCGCAACGAGTTGCCGGTTTGCATAATGCGCTGGGCGATGCGCCCGGCAAAATCGTTCTGGAAGAAATTCAGGCTCTGGCGTAATACGTAGTTGTGATGCTGCCAGCGAATCATGCTGGTCATGCTGGGGTTGATACTCTGATGCACCAGCAGGTCGTGCACGGCAATCACGATTGGCCGCAGAATCAGTGCGACCACCGCCATCCACAGTAAAATCGGCCAGTTGTCGCTAAACAGCGTGGCGGGGGTGGAGTGGTTCACCAGATCGATAATACGGCTGAGATAGCTGAACAGCGCCACTTCGATCAGTGCCTGAGCCAGCCCGACAACCAGCAGAGCGATAAAACTCGGCCACACCTGGCGCAGATAGTAGAGATAAAACGGCCAGACAGTGGAAGGGGGAGAATCCGTTGGTGCATCCTGGAAAATATTGATAAAACGTTCAAAACGGCGATACAGCATAGCGTCACTCTTTCCGTCTCATAGAGTCTTTCAGCTTAGTGCAACTTAGGGAGAAAACCGATATGGAATTACTTATCCGTGGTCGTGAACCGCGCGATGCGGCAGCTTACCAGCGCCTTTATAGCCAGCCGGAGGTCTACCAATGGACCACGCAATTGCCCTATCCCAGCGTGGCGACCTGGGAGAAAAAGTTCGAGAAAATGGATGCGGACGGTTTTATCGCCTTTGTGGCCGAAATCGACGGCACCATGGTGGGAGAGCTGACGTTGTTTGTGGAGCATCGTCCCCGCACCCGTCACGGTATCAGCTTTGGTATCAGCGTTGACCCGGCGTTCAGCGGACGCGGCATCGGTGAGCAACTGATTCGTACTGGCATTGATTACGCCTTTAACTGGTTGGGCGTGCAGCGCGTTGAGCTGGAAGCGTTTCATGATAATCATCGCGCGCTGCGTCTTTACCAGCGTATCGGTTTTGAGCATGAAGGGGTGCGGCGCAAAGCCTGTCTGCGCAACGGTGAGTACCACGATATCGTGGTGATGTCGCTGCTGCGTCATCCCTGATTTTTTTGCGCGATAAATCGCGCCGTTACGGATTGTGCGGGCTGTAGCGGCGCGATTTATCGCGCATCTTTCCACCATTCCATTAGTACCCACATAGTTATCTAACGAAGTATTTTCCTCGACCTGGCGCACACTCCGTCACTTTGCTGCATGGAAATTCAGGGTTCTGTGCAGCACCGCACCCTTCTTTGTGGCATGCGCCAAATCTGGCGCGAAATTCACCGTGCAATTCCCCCATCCGCACAATGACCTCTACCGGCCTGGCTCTCTATATTTTCTCCACAGGGAAAATTAAGCGGTATTCCTGAAAACATCATTTCGGGGCAGGAGGCTCCCACAGCCAGGGAATTCACCTTATGTCGCAAGAAAAAAATCTTAACCGCACCAGTCATGTCCGCATCTGGATGCTGATGTTGATCCTGTTTCTTTCCGTGGTGGCCTATGCCGACCGCTCGATCCTGTCGATCTCCGGATCGGCGATCAAAGAGGAATTTGGCTTATCGGCGATCCAGCTCGGTCTGATCCTCTCTGCCTTTAGCTGGGCCTATGTGATCGGCCAGATCCCAGGAGGCTTGTTCCTCGACCGCTTCGGTACCAAAAAAGTCTACGGCGTAACGCTGGCGCTCTGGTCGCTCTCCACCATTGCGATGGGCTTTGTCGGCGAATTTTCCAGTGGTATGACGGCGGCATTAGCGCTGATGTTTGGGCTGCGTTTTGTTCTCGGCCTGATTGAAGCCCCCAGCTTTCCGGCCAATGCGCGCGTGGTGATTATGTGGTTCCCCAGCGCCGAGCGCGGGCGGGCATCGTCGCTGTTCAGTTCGGCGCAATACTTCGCCGTTGCCATCTTCTCACCGCTGTCGGGCTGGCTGGTGTCGCGCTACGGCTGGGAGTGGCCATTCTTCGTGCTCGGCGGTATTGGCGTGCTGGCGGTGTTTGTCTGGTCGGCCTTTATGCGTAGCCCGAAGCAGCACCCGCAGGTGTCGGCCAGCGAACTGCGTCATATTGTTGATGGCGGCGCGCTGGTGGATATCGATTCAGCACAAACGCTCAAGGCGCGTCCGGCGCTGAGTAAAGCCATGTTCAAAAAGCTGCTCAGCAACCGCATGCTGTGGTGCGCCTATATCGGCCAGTATTGCATCATCGCGCTGAGCTACTTTTTTATTACCTGGTTTCCCATCTACCTGGTGCAGGCGCGCGGCATGAATATTCTGGATGCCGGGTTTGCCACCATCGCCCCGGCGTTGTTCGGTTTTGCCGGGGGGATTTGCGGCGGCTACATTTCGGACAAACTGCTGGCGCGCGGCTGGAGCATCTCCTGGGCGCGTAAAACGCCTTATATCGTCGGGATGCTGATGGCCGCGACCTTGATCCTTGCCGCCGTGATCCCGAGCAACGCAGGCATTATCGCCATCATGTCATTCGCCTTTTTTGGCAAAGGCGTGGCGGCTGGGGCGGGGACCTGGACAGTGGTCAGCGATACCGCGCCAAAAGAAGCGGTGGGCCTGGCAGGATCCATCTTTAACGGCATCGGGAATATCGCGGGTTTCCTCACCCCCTTGCTGTTTGGCATCATCGTGGGTGTGACCGGCAGCTACAGCATCGGCCTGGTGTTTGTTGGTGCGCATTGCGTGGTGGCCGCGTTGCTGTTCTGGCTGGTGATGGGACCGATTGAGCGTGTCGGTGAGGAGCAGCAATCAACCGCCACAACCTATAAAAAACAGGGGAAAGAAGATGGTATCAAAGCAGTTTAAGGTGCTGATGAAGGGACCGTTATTACCCGCGCGCTTGCAGGATAATCTGGATGCGCATTTCACCACTTATCGCCTGTGGCAACAGGATGATCAGGCCGCCTGGCTGGCGCAGCATGGTGGGGAAATCGACGCGCTGGTGACCAGTGGCAACGCCTTGATGGGGGCCAGCGCTGAATTGATCAGCCAGCTTCCCAACCTGAAAGTGATTTGCAGCAATGGCGTGGGGTACGACGCTATCGATACCGTTGCAGCGCAGGCGCGCGGCATTGTGGTGACCAACACTCCCGGCGTGCTCAACGCCTGCGTTGCCGATACCGGCATGGCGTTGTTGCTAGATGTGGCGCGGCGCATCAGCGCGGCAGACCGCTACACGCGCGCTGGAAAATGGCAGAGCGAGGGCCGCTACCCGCTGACAACGAAATTAGGTGGCAAAGTGTGTGGCATTGTCGGGTTGGGTGGCATTGGCAAAGATCTGGCAAAGCGCGCCCAGGCCTTTGATATGGATATTCATTACTACAACCCGCGTTCACGCCCGGATGTGCCTTACACCCGTCACGACTCCCTGTTGTCACTGGCGCAGCGGGCGGATTTTCTGGTGCTGACGCTGCCAGGCGGCGCGGCAACGCATCATCTGGTGAATGCTGAGGTGTTGCGCGCGCTGGGGCCGCAGGGTTTTCTGATCAACATCGCGCGTGGCAGCGTGGTGGATGAGCAGGCGCTGATCGCCGCGCTGGAAGCCGGTGAGATCGCCGGAGCCGGGCTGGATGTTTTCGAACAGGAACCAGCGGTGCCGGAAGCGTTACGCCAGCGTGATGACGTGGTGATCACCCCTCATCTCGCCAGCAGCACCCATGAAACCATGGCGGCGATGGCGGACCTGGTATTCGAAAATCTGCTGGCGTTTGCCCAGGGAGAAGCGGTGCTGACCAGGGTGGTGTGACAGAAATCTGGAATCCGCCTCGACAATTCGCTATGATGTTAAATATTGCACTTGTGCACAGTGCGTGAGTGCAATAGATTTCTGCCCAGGTTTGTTCAGGACAGGGATCAACATGGCGGGTTCAATTATGAAAAAAACAATGAAACAGGCAATGCGTAAACCAACCAGTGTGGGTGATGTACTTCAGTACGAATTCCTCGAACCGCTGGGTCTCAGGGTCAATGATTTGGCCGATATGCTGAATGTGCACCGCAACACGGTCAGCGCGTTGGTGAATAACAATCGCAAGCTGACCACGGAGATGGCTTATCGGCTGGCGGTGGTTTTTGCCACCTCGGTGGATTTCTGGCTGAATCTGCAACGTCACCTTGATCAGTGGGAAGTCGAAAACGATGCGCGTACTCAGGAAGAGTTGAGTCGGGTCACACCCCTGGAAACCTTTCTCGCGCAGAGGCATGAGGTGGCGTGACGCCATAAATCGCACAAAACCGCCTGAAGAATTTTTGTTCAGCTGCCGATATCTCTCTACCATCCACTGATATTAAGGAGAGATATCGTGATAAAGCTGATTACCGTTGACGAACTGCGGCCGGGAATGTTTGTCCACAAACTGGAGGTTTGGTGGATCAAAGACAAACGCATTCGCAACCAGATGCTGATCACTGATAAACGCCAGATCGCCTGGATCCGCAACGAAGGGATCATGGAGGTGTGGATCGATCTTGATAAATCGGTGCAGGCACCGCAGAAGCCCCCTGAACCGAAGAAAGCGATCCCGCAAACCCCCTATTTTCATGAAATTGACCAGGCACAGGCTATCTTCACGCAGGGCAAACCCCAGGTGCTGGCGATGTTTAACGAAGCGCGCCTCGGGCAGGGCCTTAACCTCAACTCAACCCTCAACCTGGTGGATGAAATCGCCGGGTCACTCACCCGTGAACCCACGGCGCTACTCAGCATGGCGCGGCTGAAAAATCATGATGATTACACCTACCTGCATTCAATGGCGGTGTGCGGCCTGATGATCTCGCTGGGCAAAAAACTGGGACTGGATGAAGACCAGCAACGGCGGGTCGGTATGGGCGGTTTATTGCATGACGTGGGTAAAGCAGCGGTGCCGCTGGAAATTCTCAATAAGCCGGGCAGACTGACCCCGGAAGAGATGGCTATTATGCGCCAGCATCCGATTGTCGGCGCGCAGATGCTGATGGAAGCCGATGCCGATGAGGATTTGCTGGATATCACGCTGCATCATCATGAAAAAATCGATGGCAGTGGCTATCCACATGGTCTGAAAGGCGAGGAGATCACGCTCTACTCGCGTATGGCCGCGGTGTGCGACGTGTATGACGCCGTGACCTCAGATCGGCCCTACCGTAAAGGCTGGACCCCTGCCGAAGCGATGCACAAGATGCTGAGCTGGCGTGGTCACTTCGATAGCAAATTGCTGCAAACCTTTGTCCGATCCATCGGCATTTATCCGGTAGGTTCGCTGGTGCGGCTGGCTTCCGGACGGGTGGCGTTGGTGGTGCAGGCCGGGGAACAATCGCTGCTGAAGCCAAAAGTCCATGTCTTCTGGTCGCTGCATGCGCAGCGCGAAATCAAGCCAGAAGAACTCGATCTCGGCAATAGCTTTTGTACTGACAGCATCACCGGTGCGGAAGACAGCGGCCTGTGGGAAAACGTCGATCTTAATCGTATCTGGGCGCTGGAAAGCGCCTGATTTTCGACCATTTTTATACTTTTTTTACGCCCGACATCCGCCTTTTTACCCCTTCTTTATATCGCCACGCGCATGCTTGCAGCACAACCAAATCCTCTGGAGGTCGCTGTGAGTGTGGGCGTGATAACCGGCATCGTGCTGGTCTTTATATTACTGGGCTATCTGTTCTATGCCCTGCTTAACGCGGAGGCATTCTGATGGCTGCCAATGCATTTCTGCTGATTGCGGTTTACCTGCTGGTGCTGATGGTGCTGGCGCAACCGCTCGGACGTTTTATGGCGCTGATGATTGCCGATAAGCCGTTGCTGCCGCGCACCGAACGCGCGCTGTGGCGGCTTGCCGGTGCCGATGGCGAGGCGATGCGCTGGCCGCATTACCTGCTGGCGATTCTGCTGTTTAACGCGCTGGGTTTTGTCGTGCTGCTGGTGATTTTGCTGATGCAGGGCGCACTGCCGCTCAATCCGCAGCATCTGCCGGGACTCAGCTGGGATCTGGCGCTGAATACCGCGATTAGCTTTGTGACCAACACCAACTGGCAGGCATACAGCGGCGAAAGCACCATGAGTTACTTCAGCCAGATGGCTGGCTTAACGGTGCAAAACTTCCTGTCGGCAGCCACCGGTATCGCCGTGGCCTTTGCGCTGATTCGCGGTTTCGCCAATCGCTCGCTGGCCACGCTCGGTAACGCCTGGCGCGATTTGACCCGTATCACCGTTTACCTGTTGCTGCCGATCAGCCTGCTGATCGCGCTGTTTTACGTCAGCCAGGGCAGCATCCAGAGTTTTGAACCTTACCATGCGATCACCACGCTGGAAGGGGCGCAGCAGACGCTGCCGCTCGGCCCGGTGGCTTCGCAGGAAGCGATCAAAATGCTGGGCACCAACGGCGGCGGTTTCTTCAACGCCAACTCGGCGCATCCGTTCGAGAACCCCAATGCCCTGACCAACTTTGTCCAGATGCTGAGTATCTTCCTGATCCCGGCGGCGCTGTGCTTCGCCTTTGGGCAGCAGGTGGGCGATCGTCGTCAGGGTCATATGTTGTTGTGGGCGATGACGCTGATGTTTGTGCTGGCGGTGGTGACGGTGATGTGGGCGGAGTTGCGTGGTAACCCACATTTCCTCAGCCTCGGCGCGGACAGTGCCATCAACATGGAAGGCAAAGAGACGCGTTTTGGCATCCTCAACTCCAGCCTGTTTGCGGTGATCACCACGGCAGCCTCCTGCGGTGCGGTGAACGCGATGCATGACTCCTTTACGGCGCTGGGCGGCATGGTACCGATGTGGCTGATACAGCTGGGCGAAGTGGTGTTCGGCGGTGTGGGTGCCGGGTTGTACGGCATGCTGCTGTTCGTGCTGCTGGCGGTGTTTATCGCGGGCCTGATGATCGGTCGCACCCCGGAATTCCTCGGTAAGAAGATCGATGTGTGGGAAATGAAAATGACCGCGCTGGCGATCCTGGTAACGCCAACGCTGGTACTGATCGGCACCGCGCTGGCGATGATGACCGAAGCAGGCCGCGCAGGCATGGCGAACCCCGGCACGCACGGCTTCAGCGAAGTGCTCTACGCCGTCTCCTCTGCCGCTAACAACAACGGCAGCGCCTTTGCCGGTTTAAGCGCCAACACGCCGTTCTGGAACCTGCTGCTGGCGGTGTGCATGTTTGTCGGTCGCTTCGGCATCATCATCCCGGTGATGGCGATTGCCGGTTCGCTGGCGGTGAAAAAAGTGCAGCCGGTAGGCAACGGTACGCTGCCGACACACGGCCCGCTGTTTGTCGCCCTGCTGATTGGCACTGTGCTGCTGGTGGGTGCGCTGACCTTCATCCCCGCGCTGGCGCTCGGTCCGGTGGCGGAACATCTGCAATTAATTCAGGGATAACGGAATCATGAGTCGTCAACAACTGGCCCTGTTTGATGCGGCGCTGACACGCACCGCCATACTGGATGCGGTGAAAAAACTCGACCCGCGTGTGCAGTTTCGCAACCCGGTGATGTTTCTGGTGTGGCTCGGTAGCGTGCTGACCAGTGTGCTGGCTATCGGCATGGTCGCGGGTCAGCTCAGCGGTAGCGCCGGGTTTACCGCCGGTGTCGCGGTGTGGCTGTGGTTTACCGTACTGTTCGCCAACTTCGCCGAAGCGCTGGCAGAAGGGCGCAGCAAAGCGCAGGCCAACAGCCTGAAAGGGGTGAAAAAGAGCGTCGATGCGAAAAAACTGGCGGAGCCGCATTACGGTGCTGCCTGGAAAAACGCCCCAGCGGATAGCCTGCGTAAAGGCGATGTGGTGCTGGTGGAAGCCGGTGACATCATCCCGTGCGATGGCGAGGTGCTGGAAGGCGGGGCGTCGGTGGACGAAAGCGCTATCACCGGTGAATCGGCTCCGGTCATTCGTGAATCCGGCGGTGACTTTGCATCCGTGACCGGTGGTACCCGCATCCTTTCCGACTGGCTGGTGATTCAGTGCAGCGTCAATCCAGGGGAAACCTTCCTTGACCGCATGATCGCCATGGTGGAAGGCGCGAAACGCCGTAAAACCCCGAACGAAATCGCCCTGACCATTCTGCTGGTGTCGCTCACCATTGTGTTCCTGCTGGCGACGGTAACGCTGTGGCCGTTCTCCGCCTGGGGCGGCACCCCGGTCAGTATCACCGTGCTGGTGGCGCTGCTGGTGTGCCTGATCCCGACCACCATCGGTGGCCTGTTATCTGCCATCGGTGTGGCAGGGATGAGCCGAATGCTGGGCGCGAACGTGATCGCCACCAGTGGCCGTGCGGTGGAAGCGGCAGGTGACGTCGATGTGCTGATGCTGGATAAAACCGGCACCATCACCCTCGGCAACCGTCAGGCGACGCAATTTCTGCCCGCTCCCGGCGTCAGCGAACAGCAACTGGCCGATGCGGCACAGCTGGCGTCGCTGGCGGATGAAACGCCGGAAGGACGCAGCATCGTGGTGCTGGCGAAGCAGAAATTTAACCTGCGTGAACGCGATCTCAGCAGCATGGGGGCCAGTTTTATTCCGTTCTCCGCGCAAACCCGCATGAGTGGCGTCAACGTGCAGGATCGCCTGATTCGCAAAGGGGCGGTGGATGCGGTACGTCGCCACATTGAAGCCAGCAATGGCCGCTTCCCGGCTGAAGTCAACGCGGCGGTGGAAGAAGTGGCACGCGCCGGTGGTACGCCGCTGGTGGTGGCGGAAGGCGCGCAGGTGCTGGGCGTGGTGGCGCTGAAAGATATCGTGAAAGGCGGCATCAAAGAGCGTTTTGCCGAGCTGCGCAAAATGGGCATCAAAACCGTGATGATCACCGGCGATAACCCGTTAACCGCAGCGGCGATTGCCGCAGAAGCGGGTGTCGATGATTTTCTTTCGGAAGCAACGCCGGAAGCCAAACTGGCGCTGATTCGTCAGTATCAGGCGGAAGGACGCCTGGTGGCGATGACCGGCGACGGCACCAACGATGCCCCGGCGCTGGCGCAGGCCGACGTCGCGGTGGCGATGAACTCCGGTACCCAGGCGGCGAAAGAGGCGGGCAACATGGTCGACCTCGACTCCAACCCGACCAAGCTGCTGGAAGTGGTGCACATCGGCAAACAGATGCTGATGACGCGCGGTTCACTGACCACCTTCAGTATCGCCAACGATGTGGCGAAATACTTCGCCATCATTCCGGCAGCGTTTGCGGCGACCTATCCGCAACTGAATATGCTTAACGTGATGCAGCTGCATTCACCCAACTCCGCCATTTTGTCGGCGGTAATTTTTAACGCGCTGGTGATTGTGTTCCTGATCCCGCTGGCGCTGAAAGGGGTGAGCTACCGGCCACTGAGCGCTGCTGCGTTGCTGCGTCGTAACCTGTGGATTTACGGCGTAGGTGGGCTGGTGGTGCCGTTTATCGGTATTAAAGCGATTGATGTGCTGCTGACCGTATTCGGTCTGGCGTGAGGAGAAGAGAGATGAGTCAGTTACGTCCGGCTATTGTATTGTTAGTGCTGCTGACCGTGCTTACCGGCGCGGTGTATCCCCTGCTGACCACCGGGCTGGCGCAGTGGTGGTTTCCGGCGCAGGCCAATGGTTCGCTGCTGGAGCAGGATGGCGCGGTGCGCGGTTCGGCGCTGATTGGGCAGAACTTCAGCCAGCCCGGTCATTTCTGGGGCCGCCCGTCGGCCACCGGTGACAGCGCCTATAACCCGCAGGCCTCCAGCGGCAGCAACCTGGCCGGTAACAACCCGGCGCTGGATAAAGCGGTAGCGGAACGGGTTGCGGCGCTGCGTGCGGCGAATCCACAGGCACCGACGGCGGTGCCGGTGGATCTGGTGACGGCTTCTGCCAGCGGCCTCGACCCGGATATTTCACCTGAGGCCGCGTTGTGGCAGGCCCCGCGTATTGCGGCGGCGCGTCAGTTGCCGTTGCAGCAGGTGGAGGATTTGATTACGCGCCATACGCAACGTCCGCTGCTGCCGTTTATCGGTGAAGAGACGGTAAATGTGCTGCGATTGAATATGGCGCTGGATGCATTGAACGACTAATACATTGGCATGATCGTAGCGGCGCGATTTATCGCGCGTTTTTTCCGGCATCGCGCACGGAATTGCGCGATAAATCGCGCCGCTACGGGATCGGAGAATGAATGGATTGATGATGAACGACGAACTGCCTCGCCCTGATCCGGATGCGCTGCTGCTGAACCACAGCGACAGCCATCGCGGCAAACTCAAAATCTATTTTGGTGCCTGTGCGGGTGTCGGCAAAACCTTCGCCATGTTGCAGGAAGCCCAGCGCCTGCGCGCCCAGGGACTGGATGTGCTGGCAGGCGTGGTGGAAACCCACGGACGCGATGAAACCGCCGCCTTGCTCAAAGGTCTGGCGGTTTTGCCACGTCGGGCCACCGGTCGTTCACGCCATGCGGAGTTTGATTTGGATGCGGCGCTGGCACGCCATCCGGCGGTGATCCTGATGGACGAACTGGCGCATACCAATGTGCAGGGTTCGCGCCATCCCAAGCGCTGGCAGGATATCGAGGAACTGCTTGAGGCCGGTATCGACGTTATCACCACCGTGAATGTGCAGCATCTGGAAAGCCTCAATGATGTGGTGGGCGGAGTCACCGGTATTCAGGTACGTGAAACCGTGCCGGACCCCTTTTTTGATGCGGCGGATGAAGTGGTGCTGGTGGACCTGCCTCCCGACGACCTGCGTCAGCGGCTGAAGGAGGGCAAAGTTTACGTCGGCGATCGCGCCGAACGCGCCATCGAAAACTTCTTCCGTAAAGGCAACCTGTTTGCCCTGCGTGAGCTGGCATTGCGCCGCACCGCCGACCGGGTGGATGACCAGATGCGTGCCTGGCGCGATCAGCAGGGACGCGACAAAGTCTGGCACACGCGTGACGCCATTCTGCTGTGCATCGGCGATGACACCGGCAGTGAAAAGCTGGTGCGCACCGCTGCGCGACTGGCCGCGCGTCTCGGCAGCGAGTGGCATGCGGTATACGTTGAAACGCCGCGTCTGAATCGCCTGCCGGAAGCACGGCGGCGCGCCATTCTGCGCACGCTGCAACTGGCACAGGAGCTGGGGGCGGAAACCGCCACCCTGTCCGATCCTGATGAAGCACGTGCGGTGCTGCGTTACGCGCGTGAGCACAATCTCGGCAAAATCGTCACCGGTCGCCAGCCGCAACGCCGCTGGCGGCGCGACAGCTTTGCCCAACGTCTGGGCGAGCTGGGTCCGGATCTCGATCTGCTGGTGGTGGCGCTGGATGAGCCGGTGCGTGATGCGCCTGCCGCGTTGAACGGGCAGCGCGCCAGCGCGGAAAAATGGCGTATGCAGTTACGCGGCTGCCTGATGGCGCTGGTGCTGTGCATTCTGGTCACCTCAGCCGGGCGCTGGCTGCTGGTGGAATTCGATCCCGCCAACGGCGTGATGATTTATTTGCTGGCGGTGGTGATTGTCGCACTGCGCTTTGGTCGCTGGCCGTCGGTGTTTGCCACGGTAATCAATATTCTCGCCTTTGACCTGTTTTTCGTCGCCCCCACCGGCACCGTGGCGGTGTCGGACCTGCAATATCTGGTGACGTTCGCGGTGATGCTGGCGGTCGGCGTGATCGTCGGTAATCTGACGGCGGGGGTGCGTTATCAGGCACGGGTGGCGCGTTATCGTGAGCAGCGTGCGCGCCATTTGTACGAAATGGCGAAGTCGCTCGGCAGCGCGCTAACGCCGCAGGATATCGCCAGCACCAGCCAGCGGGTGATTGAAGTGACGTTGCAGGCGCGTAGCCTGCTGTTGCTGCCGGATGAGCACGGTGAGTTGCAGACCGTGGGTGACAGCAGCATGGGGACGCCACCGGATCTCGCCATTGCCAAATGGAGCTACAGCAAAGGTCAGCCCGCCGGAGCCGGTACCGATACCTTACCGGCGGTGCCATACCAGATTTTGCCGCTGAAAAGCGGTAATCATTGTCGCGGCCTGTTGGTGGTGGAGCCGGAAAATCTGCGCCAGCTGATGATCCCGGAACAGCAGCGGCTGGTGGAAACTTTTACCGTGCTGATTGCTAACGCGCTGGAGCGGATGGCGCTGTCGCAGAGCGAGGCGGCTTCGCGGCTGTCTGCCGAACGTGAACAACTGCGTAACGCGCTGCTGTCGGCGCTGTCACACGATTTACGCACACCGCTGACGGTGTTATTTGGTCAGGCGGAAATGCTGATGCTCGACCTCGCCAGCGAGGAGTCAAAATATGTGCCGCAGGCGAATCAGATCCGCGAGCAGACGCTGAGCACCATCCGGCTGGTGAGCAATATGCTGGATATGGCGCGCATTCAATCCGGCGGGCTGAATTTGCGTGAAGAGTGGGTGGCGCTGGATGAGGTAATCGGTGGCGCGCTAAGCAGCATGGGACCTTCACTCAAAGGCCATGATTTCGCTCTCGATTTACCTGATGGCCTGGTGCTGATCAAAGGTGACAGCAGCATGCTGGAGCGGGTGTTTACCAATATCATCGAAAACAGCCTGAAATATGCCGGAAACGCGGCGCAGCATGGTATCCGCGCCTGGCGTGATCATGACCGGCTGGAAATTGCCATCTGGGACAGCGGCCCCGGCATCGCGCCGGATGCCCTGACGCGTATCTTTGATAAATTCGCCCGTGGCGATAAGGAATCGGCGGTGCCGGGCGTGGGTCTTGGGCTGGCGATTTGTAAAACCATTATTGAATCCCACGCAGGCCGCATCTGGGCGGAGAACCGTCCTGAAGGCGGCGCGTGCTTCCGTCTTTCCCTGCCGTTGCCGCCAGCCCCTGAAATTTCTGAAGATGGGCTGAAATAACTTCACACTTGTTCAGTTATAATCGCCGGCTTGTCAGTTGATTAATGGGAAATTATGGAACGTTTTACCGAAAACCTGATGTATGCATCGCGCTGGCTGCTGGCACCGGTTTACATTGGACTTTCGCTGGGATTGCTGGCGCTCACCATCAAATTTTTCCAGGAAGTGTTTCACATGCTGCCGGATATCCTCAGCATCGGGGAAAACGATCTGATCCTGCTGCTGCTGTCGCTGGTGGATATGACGCTGGTCGGTGGCCTGCTGGTGATGGTGATGCTGTCGGGCTATGAGAACTTCGTGTCGAAACTGGATATCGCCGAGCACAAAGAAAAACTGAGCTGGCTCGGTAAGATGGACTCCGGCTCGCTGAAGAACAAAGTGGCGGCGTCCATTGTGGCGATTTCCTCGATTCACCTGCTGCGGGTGTTTATGGAAGCGCGCAATGTCGAAAACGACAAACTGATGTGGTACGTGATTATCCACCTGACGTTTGTACTGTCGGCGTTTGTTATGGGATATCTGGATAATATGTCCAAAACGGAAAAGAAATAATTTCCGTACCGTAACGGCGCGATCAATCGCGTCGTTACGGCCTCTCTGCGGGTTGTGCCCCTGCCAGCTGCGGCATCACTTCACGAATCATGGCAAAAAACTTCTGCAATCGCGCCGGATAATAGCTGGCCCACGGATAGGTTAACCACACCGGCAACGGCGGTGCCTGCCAATCCGGCACCAGCTGAATCAAATCACCGCGCGCTAAATCCTCCAGCACCACCCACGATGACACCACGGCGGCCCCCATGCCTGCCAGCGCCGCCTTGCGTACCGCATACAGGCTATCGCTTGCCAGACGCGGGTTAATCGCCAGATTCAGCGGCTGTCCGTCGCTGATACGTTGCAGGGCAATCTCGCTGTGATAAAAACTGGTCAGTGCCAGCCACGGCAGCGAGGTCAGTTGTTCCACCCGTTCCACCGGCGGATGCGCTGCCAGCAACGACGGGGCGGCCACCACAAAACGCGGGACTTCCGCCAGCAGAATCGCCACTACCGAGGGATCGGACGGTGGGCCGACCTGAATGGCGCAATCGACGTTTTCAGCGACAAAATCAGGCGTGCGGTCGTTCAGCATCCATTCCACATTCAGACGTGGATAGCGTTGCAGATAATCCACCAGCGGCGCAACCAGCTGATCCTGACCAAACGCATGGGGTGCGCGTACGCGCAGGGTGCCCACCGGATCGTCGCTCGCGCCGGTCAGCTCATCCTCCAGCGCATACCAGGTGGCGAGCAACTGGCGTGCCTGCTGATAGCAGCGTTCGCCGTCATCGGTCAGTTTCAGTGCGTGGGTGGTGCGCAAAATTAACTTCAGCCCCAGCCGTTGCTCCAGCGCCTGCAAACGGCGGCTGATGGTCGGCTGGGTGGTACCGAGCTGTGCGGCGGCGGCCGACAGCGATCCGCTCTCCACGATGCGGATAAAGGTTTGCATCAGTTCGATGCGGTCAACGCTGGAAGAATTGCTCATACGTACCACGTATAACGGTTTTGTCTTTCATCAGTCTACCGCGTATGGCGGTGACGCGCTTTAATAAGCGCACTTTCACGGGGGGAAATGAATATGTCTGCCATGACGCAATCTTCAGAACGGGTCACTGAATCGCTACCCGCACCGCTGGTGTTCACACTGGCGGCGGGCGCAGGTCTCAGTGTCGCGTCGATTTACTACAGCCAGCCGATGCTGGATATCATCAGCAAACAATTTAATGCCAGCATTGGCAGCGTCGGCATGGTGCCGATGCTGACGCAGGCGGGTTATGCGCTCGGCATCCTGTTGCTGGCACCGCTCGGTGACCGCCACGATCGCCGCACCATCATTCTGATTAAAGGCTTATTACTGGTGGCGGCGCTGTTGCTGTGTGGCTTCTCCGGCGGCCTGAATGCGCTGCTGATCGCCAGCTTTGTCACCGGTTTAACCGCCACCGTGGCGCAGGATATCGTACCGGCCTCAGCCGCGCTGGCACCGGAACGCAGCCGGGGGAAAACCGTCGGCACGGTGATGACCGGCCTGCTGGTCGGCATTCTGCTCTCCAGGGTGGTCAGCGGGGTGGTGGCTGAATATTTCGGCTGGCGCACCATGTACCTGGTGGCGGCGGGAGCGGTGCTGCTGATCAGTCTGGCGCTGTGGCGTGTGCTGCCGCGTTTTAAACCGGGTACCTCGGTGAGCTATCCGCGTCTGCTGCTATCGCTGGCGCATCTGTGGCAGCACCACCAGACGTTGCGTCGTGCGGCGCTGGCCCAGGGCTTGTTGTCGGTAGGTTTTAGCGCCTTCTGGTCAACGCTGGCGCTGATGCTGAGCGATCGTTTCCACCTCGATAGCGCTGTGGCGGGCGCATTCGGCCTCGCCGGTGCTGCCGGTGCGCTGGCTGCACCGTTGGCGGGCAGCTTTGCCGACCGCATTGGCCCGGCACGTGTCACCCAATACGGTGCCACGCTGGTGATGGTGTCCTTTGCGTTGATGTTCCTGTTGCCCGTGTTGCCGGTCTCCGCGCAGCTTGGGCTGATTATCATCAGCACCGTGGGTTTTGATTTAGGGGTACAGGCGACGCTGGTGGCGCATCAGACGCTGGTCTACAGCCTGGCACCGGAAGCACGTAGCCGCCTGAATGCGCTGATGTTCACCGTGGTGTTTATCGGTATGGCGACCGGCGCAGCGCTGGGCAGCCTGGCGTTGTCCCACTGGGGCTGGACCGGCGTAGTGGCGTTGTCCACCCTGGCAGCGGCGCTGAGCCTGATGATTCGCCTGGCGAGCCGTCACCTGAAAAACTGATTGTTGTATCCTGTGCCAGGCTTAAAGAAGATCCTTTATAAAAACGGAGCGTTATGGATTTTCTTGCCTGGACGGCAGCAACCGGTGGTTTGTTGCTGCTGATGTCACTGGCTTCCGGCTGGATTCACCGGGGGCCAGTCACCTCATTTGGTCTCTATCTGTTCGCGGGGGTGCTTTGCGGCCCGTGGATGCTCAATCTGCTGCAAATCGATATTCTCGGGCATGCTGATCTCGCCGCCCACATCACCGAAATCACCATGGCTGCTTCGCTGTTTATCACCGGCCTTAAGCTGCGCCTGCCGTTGCGCGCCCATGCCTGGCGGGTGGGGGTGCGACTGGCGTTTCCGGCGATGTTGCTCACCGTCGCGGGCATGACCTTGCTGGTGCGCTGGCTGACCGGTTTTGACTGGTCGCTGGCGCTGGCGTTTGCCGCGATTGTCGCGCCGACCGACCCGGTGCTCGCCAGCCTGATTTCCGTCAACGACGCGCGTGACGACGATGCACTGCGTGTGGCGCTTTCCAGCGAAGCCGGGATGAATGATGGCTCGGCGCTGCCATTATTGATGCTGGCGCTGCTGATGCTGCATCAACCCGTACTCACCTTCACCGATATCAGCCTGTGGGCCGCCAGGGATGCTGTCTGGGCGATAGGCGGCGGGCTGGTTATCGGTTATGCCATTGGCCGCGTCATTGGCCAGCTGGCGACCCATCTGCGCAGCGCCCATCAGGATGTGGCACCGAACGATATTCTCGCGCTGGCCCTGATTGCCCTGAGCTATGCGGCGGCGCAGTCACTGGATGCCTCTGGCTTTCTGGCGACCTTTGCGGCAGGCGTGGGGCTGCGCCGTGCCGAGCTGCGGGTGGTGAAGCGTTTTCCCCCGGAGGATGTGTCGGAAGAGGAGCATCTGCTGCCGGCGGAAGCACGCGTCAATCCTAACCAGCGGCTGGCCCACGGTGGTAGCGGTATGGTGAAATCGGTGGGGCTGGTGGTCGGTGATGCGCTGTCGTTTGGTGATACTATCGAACGCCTGCTGGCGGCGGCGATGATGGTGGTGCTGGGCATTACGCTGGCGCATCACTGGAACCTGACCGGCATTGGCCTGGCGCTGCTGCTGTTTATGCTGGTGCGGCCCCTCGCGGTATGGATCACCACGCTGGGTTGTGGCCTGCCATTGGCGCGGCGTGTGCTGATTGGCTGGCTGGGGATTCGCGGCATCGGCAGTATCAATTATATTGCTTACGCCTGGGTGCACGGTATGCATGGCCCACAGGCAGAACAGATGGTGGATATGGCGTTGACGTTAGTGGTGTGCAGCATTGTGTTGCATGGCGTAACGGTGACGCCGTTGCTCAACTGGCGTGCGGCCCGTCAGGCTTCACGCACGCAACACGACTGATTACGATTTTCTGGAAACAACAGGAGCCTGTTATGAAAGTTTTATTACTTGCCCTTTTCGGGCTTTCGCTGTCAGCCAGCGCACTGGCGGAGGACGCCAACGCGGATAGCGAACAAAACGTCTATGCCAGCCAGCTTTGCCATCTGGTCAGTAGTGAAAAAAGCACCGGAACCATGGACAGTTATGTGGCAAAAATGAAGTCACAAATGGCGGCCAGCCAGTCGCCATCGGCGT
This sequence comes from Pantoea cypripedii, assembly GCF_002095535.1. Classification (NCBI taxonomy): domain Bacteria; kingdom Pseudomonadati; phylum Pseudomonadota; class Gammaproteobacteria; order Enterobacterales; family Erwiniaceae; genus Pantoea; species Pantoea cypripedii. The sequence continues at coordinate 4,195,349 of NZ_MLJI01000001.1, read as the reverse complement.
TAAGCACACAGGAATTTGATGAAGAGACGGCACAGGAAGTGATCAACGCCTGGCTGCAACTGGGTGACGATGAACGCAGCCAGTTACGTCATAACCAGCAGCAATGTGAGCAGACGGTGATGACGCAATTTCAGCAGGAAGATTAAATCTTTTTATCGTCCGCTTTAACAACAAAATACGCGCCTTTTTCGGCGCGTTTTTTTATAGCTTTTTTGTACAGATTGCGTACATAATCGCCAGCGTTTGGCATTGACCTTGCATCACCATAACGAGACACAGCCTGAAGGCTGTCCCTTTTCTGACAGTGGCTTCACAGCATGATGATAACGCGTCGCCGGCTTTTGCTGGCAACCGGGGCAACGGTACTTTCCATGACCACAGGCAAACTGTTTGCCCGTGATGACATAATTCCTCTCTGGCCGGACGATCCGCCCGGCGGCGGCGGCCCATCCGGTTTATTGCGTGTCAGTGCCAACGGTTCCTGGTCCAATGTGGTCTCACCGGCAATTCAGCGTTTTCGCCCGGAAAATCCCAATGGTGAAGCGGTACTGATTGCCGCCGGTGGCGGGTATAAATGGATCGGTATGGGGCGTGAAGCCTGGCCGGTGGCGCGCTGGCTCAATGCCAATGGCTACACCGCCTATGTGCTGAGCTATCGCTTACCGGGCGAGAAGTGGCAGGCGGGCCATCTGGCCCCGTTACAGGATGCGCAGCGGGCCATTCGTCTGGTGCGTTCGATGGAGCGCAAAGTCCATCTGCTCGGCTTTTCCGCCGGTGGGCATCTGCTGGGCATGGCGGCGGCGCGGCCTGATTTCGACTCTTATCCCGCGCAGGACCCGCTCGATCAGGTGGTGCCGAAGGCGGATAGCGTCGGTCTGATCTATCCGGTCATTACCCTCGAAGCGCCGTTCCAGCACACCAACACCCATTTGATGATGGTGGGTAACAATGCCACCCCGGCCGAAGAGGCTAACTGGTCGGTACAGAATTATGTCACCCGCAGCTATCCGCCAACCTTCCTGGCACAGGCGGAAGACGATCACACCTCCAATCCTCATAACACCGAACTGATGCGCGACACCTGCCGCCGTATGCGGGTACCGGTGGAGCTGATTCAGCTGACCCGGGGTGGGCATGGTTTTGGTCTGGGCCAGGCGGGGACGCCAGCGGCCTTATGGGATCAGGCTTATGTCCGCTGGCTGGATCATCTGAGCTAAGTCAGGCTTAGGTCAGGTTAAAGTATTTATCCGGCTGCAACGGTTCCGGCAGCGGATCGCCGTTCATCGACTTCAGGTTACGTTCAATCGCCACACAGATGGCATCCAGCGGCAGGTCGTTCGGCGCGGTGCCAAACGGGTCTTCCAGTTCTTCCGCCAGCGATTCCAGCGACAAAAAGGTGTAGGAGATAAACACCGACACCAGCGGCGTCATGGCGTGCAGGTCCGACACCAGCGCAAACGGCAGCAGGGTGCAGAACAGGTACACGGTACGATGCAGAATCAGGCTGTAGGCGAACGGAATCGGCGTGCCGGCGATACGATCGCAGCCCCCCAGTACGGTGGAAAGATGATTCAGATTTTCATCCATGCTCTGCCAGACAATATCCGAGATATGCCCCTCATTGCGCTGCTGCGCCAGCCATTCCCCCATGCGCAGCAAAATCTGCGTGGTCGGCAGTGGATTGCTTAACACCTGATCGCGGAAGCCGGGCGGCAGCGTGCGCTGCAAATCCGTTGCCGGGTCAGTATGCCGTAGCTGATGTTTCATGCTCAGGTTAAAAGCGATTTGCAGATTGGCAAATTCACGCGCCTGCTCAAGACTGAGGGTGGGGATACTTTTCACCTGGCGCAGCAACGAGCGCTGGGTAATCAGCAGGGTGCCCCACAGGGTGCGGGCTTCGGTAAAACGCGCATAGCTGGCGTTATTACGAAAGCCAAGGAAGATAGCGATCGACACACCAATCAGGCTGAAGGGCGCGGTGGTCAGATGGATGCCAAGGGTTTCATACCAGGGAAAACCGAGGATGGCGATTAACGACATCAGCAGGTTGAGTGATAAACGAAACAGAATGCTGGTAAGCACCGAACCGTGCCAGTCAAACAAGCGCAGGAACCAGTGCTGATGTGGGCGAACAATCATTTTTGCGATGGTGAGTTTTTGATTTTGTGAGCACAGGTTACGCCTGTCTTTAGCGACTGATCAACGCTGTTTCACGGGCTTCCTGCGAGGAGTTGGTTATCTTTCTCTTTTAAATCAACCTTCTAAAATCATTTTGAACAACTTATAAAATTCTTTCCGTTATCTCTTCAGCGCGGCTTTTTTTAAAGTTCATCTCAACGACACAACACACAAAACCAATACCGCTGAGGAAATAACCATGTCTAAACTTGACCTGCTCGACCCGCAAAACTCTACCCTGATCTTCATCGACCATCAGCCGCAGATGGCGTTCGGCGTGGCCAATATTGATCGCCAGCAGCTCAAAAATAACACCGTTGCCCTGGCAAAAGCGGGCAAGATTTTCGACGTGCCGGTGATTTATACCTCGGTTGAAACCGAAAGTTTTAGTGGTTATATCTGGCCGGAACTGCTGGCGGTGCACCCGGAAGCGAAGCCGATTGAGCGCACATCGATGAACTCCTGGGAAGATGCCAAATTTGTCGAAGCGGTGGAAAAAACCGGCCGTAAAAAGCTGATTATCTCCGCCCTGTGGACGGAAGTTTGTCTGACGTTCCCGGCGCTGATGGCGCTGAAAGCCGGGTATGAGGTTTATGTGGTAACGGATACGTCAGGCGGCACCAGCGTCGATGCCCATGAACGTTCGGTTCAGCGCATGGTGCAGGCGGGTGCCGTGCCGGTGACCTGGCAGCAGGTACTGCTGGAGTACCAGCGCGACTGGTCACGCAAAGAGACTTACGATGCGGTGATGGACCTGGTGCGTGAGCACAGCGGTGCCTACGGTATGGGTGTCGATTATGCCTACACCATGGTGCATAAGGCTCCGCAGCGTCAGGCTTAATGATACCCGTCATACTTCGAACCGTAGGTGCGTTGGCTGCGTCTGACGGAATTGCATGGGCAAAAGGCGCTGGCCTATGGCGCAGATGCCTGATCAGACTACAGTAGAGGCAGAGTCTGCTTAAACTGAGGAGTGGTTATGTCTGTGCAACCGTTTCAGATTGATATCGCGCAGTCGCAGTTAGATGACCTGGAGTGGCGATTGCGCCAGACGCGCTGGGCGGCTCCGCTGCCGGGCGCGGCATGGCAAAAAGGCACCGCCATTGATGAACTGAAAGCGCTGGTGGATTACTGGCTGCATCAGTATGACTGGCGCAAGCAGGAGCATGAACTCAACCAACTGGCGCATTTTTACTGGCAGCAGGGCGAAACGCCGGTGCATTTTATTCATCAACGCGGCAACGGGCCAAATCCGCTGCCGCTGCTGCTGACCCACGGCTGGCCCGATTCGTTTCTGCGTTACCAGAAGATCATTCCCCTGCTGACTGACCCGGAGCGTTTTGGTGGTAAGGCCGAGGATGCATTCGACGTTATCGTGCCGTCACTGCCTGGCTTTGCCTTCTCTCCCTGTCCGCCGCAGGGGATACACAACGCGCAAATTGCTGACCTGTGGGCGCAGATGATGACGGAGCTGGGCTATGGGCGTTTCGCCGCCGCTGGCGGGGATATCGGCTCCGGCGTGACGCGTTATCTGGCTGTGCAGCATCCTGACAGGCTGGTAGGAATTCACCTCACCGATGTCGGGCTGATACGCCCGCTGATGCAGGCGACAGGCGACGATCTCACCGAAGAAGCGCGTGACTATCAGGCGGTGGCGCTGAAGTGGATAACCCAGGAAGGGGCGTATATGGCGCTGCAATCGACCAAGCCGCAAACGCTGGCGTTCGCGCTCAACGATTCGCCGGTCGGGCTGGCGAGCTGGATTATGGAAAAATTCCGTAGCTGGGGCGATTGTCAGGGCGATCTGTTTAGCCGCTTCAGCAAGGATGAGTTGCTCAATAACATCATGCTGTACTGGCTCACCGGCAGCTTCGGCAGTTCGGCCAACCTTTACTATGAGAACAGCCATTCGCTGCCGCCGATTGGTGATATTCGCGTGCCGACCGGGCTGGCGCGTTTTCCTCACGATCTGGTGCCACCGCCACGGCGCTGGGCCGAGCAGCATCTCAATATTCAGCAGTGGACCGAGCTGCCGCGCGGCGGACATTTTACCGCGATGGAAGAACCAGAGCTGCTGGCGCAGGAGATCAGAACTTTTTATCGTGCGTTACGTTGAGCACCATCGGCGAAGGCAGTGATTCGCCATCGCTGCCACACTTACTTTTTTGCTGATGAGGATGACAGACAATGCAAGCGATGATCTTAAAAAGCCCCGGCGGCCTGGAAAATTTGCAACTGGTGGATCTGGCGGATCCGGGTAAGCCGGGGCCGGGTGAGATCCGGGTGGCGATCCACGCTACCTCCCTGAATTTTCACGATCTGCTGGTGGCAAAAGGATCTATTCCCACTGCCGATGGCCGCATCATGATGGCGGACGGTGCGGGTGTGGTGGAAGAAGTCGGTGCGGGCGTCAGTGAATTTAAGGCGGGCGACCATGTGGTGTCCGGCTTCTTTCCGCAATGGCAGGATGGTTTGCCTGAGCAACAGGTCGGCAATTTCACCCAGACGCCTGGCGATGGTGCCCACGGCTTTGCCGCTGAAGTGGTGGTGCGTCCGGCCAGCCATTTTACTCTCGCACCGCTTGGCTGGCGTCATGCTGAAGCCGCCACCATCACCACCTCCGGTCTGACGGCCTGGCGGGCGCTGGTGGGGGATGCGCAGATCAAAGCCGGCGATACCATTCTTACGCTGGGCACCGGCGGCGTTTCCATCACCGCGCTGCAAATCGCCAAAAGCATGGGGGCGCGCGTGATTGTGACCTCATCCTCGGATGAAAAACTGGAGCATGCGCGTGAGCTGGGGGCCGATGAGGTGATTAACTACCGCAGCACACCCGAGTGGGGCAAAGCAGTGCAGCAGCTGACCGGGGGTAAAGGCGCGGATGTGGTGATTGAACTGGGTGGACCCGGCACCATGGCGCAATCCATTGAGGCGGTGCGTGTCGGTGGACATATTGCGTTAATCGGCGTGCTGACCGGTTTTGAAGGGGTGATCCCGACAGCCGGATTGATGGCGAAGCAGGCGCGGATTCAGGGCCTGATCGTTGGCCATCGTCGCCAGCAGCAGGATTTTGTTCGTGCGCTGGAGCAGACCGGCATGCGCCCGGTGATCAGCGATAGTTTTGGTGCCCTGAGTGACTTACCGGCGGCGTTCCGCCATCAGGAAAATGCCGGACACTTCGGCAAGATTACGGTGGAGTGGTAAAACTTTCAGTTTTACCACTCCTGTAGCGGCGCGATTAATCGCGCGTATTTTTCCGGCAAGGCGCACGGAATCGCGTGATAAATCGTGCCGTTACACAACTCAATAATAATCGCCGTGGCGGTAATCCCATGACGGGAAAATATCCGACAGCAGTGACATGATCTTATCAACATCAAGGCCTTTGCGGATCAGCACCGGACAGGGTGTGATTTTGCGCTCGCCTTTTTGTTCCGGGATCAAACGGCCTTCACTATCTACCATCGACACCATCACACCTTGCTCATAACGCACTTTATTTTCGTCGTTTGGCTGAATGGATTTCACGTAATCGTTGGCGGCAATAATTAAATCAGCACGGGATTCAATGCGTTCGCCAATACCTTCCACCAGACCGCGGTTACCCTGACCTGATGGATTTGCGGAGCTGGCAAAGGAGAATTTACCGTGCTTTTCCCACAATTCTTTTGCCAGTATTTCGCCCGGCTTGCCAAACTTAATAACGAAGCAGCTGGTCTGGCGGCCATCCATCATCAGTTCTTTGGAACCGTCATCAGGAATACGTGATAACGCCTCTTCACGCCATGGCAAAATGCAGCCCAGCAGAATGTCCTGATCCCAATGACGTTGATACAGTTCGTCAATTTCCGGGTTGAGCTGAGCCAGCGAGCGCAGCTGCTCCAGTGAGCCGCACAGCACCACGCCGGGCTTGTTACGTTTGCGGTTCTTCGCTTCAAACTTGCGTTCGAGGCCAGCTTTATCTGAGGTCATGATAATGTAGCCGACTTTGGTCGGGCTGACGATCATGCCGCCCTCTTTCGCCAGAATGTCGATGGCTTCGTGCTGCAAACCGCCATTCCAGGTTATTTTCTTACCGTTCATGGATCTACCCTATCTTGGTGTTCAATATATGCCGAACAGGAATATTACCTGCGATAAAATTAAGGGATTAGGTAATTAACCTGATATTTCTCTGAGATATATGGAGCCATGATCCGCTTGCAATAAACCATCATAATCATGAGGGTTAATTACATCCGCCGTGATGATGTTCTTCAGATAATAATACTAAAAATATCAGGAGTGCAATCGATGAAAATAACAATGGAATTGAAAGGGTTAATCTTAAATAACGCCTGAAAATTATGGTGTTATTTTAATAAGTAAAAACGCTAAACAGGTTGTTACCTGTTTAGCGCAATATTTAAAAAAGGAGGCTATGCGAAACGGCGCGCAGGGCGATGCCCAGCAGTATGCCTGGGACAGCAAAACGAAACAGGCGCGGGAAACGGGTGGAAAGCCCGAGAAAAATCCCGATGCCAGGCAGGTCGAAGGTTTGGATCAGCAGACCCGCAGAGGCGTTAATATTGTGGGCGCTGTACAGGCCTTTTGCGATCAGGTCAGACACCACGCCGTAATAGGCGGTACCACCGGCGAGGCATTTGGTGAGCGCGGGCAGAATGTAGACCTCGGAAATATTCAGCCGCGCCAGAACCGGTGAGAGCACCCGGCTCAGCAACTCGACACCTCCTGCCTCTTTAAGTATGCCAACCACGGATAACGAGAGAATCAGCATCGGCAGCGAACCCAGCGCCAGACGAATCGCATCGGAACCGGCGTTATTGATGATACTAATCAGACCGGGTTTCGCCTCGCTATGGCTGATCCCTTCGTCTTCATCACGTAGTGCTATGCCCGACAGTTTGCGGCCAAACAGGTGATAAGTGCTGGCTGCCGCCAGTATGCCGCCACAAATGGAGATCAGAATTGCTGCGCCCCAATGCAAGCCAGCGGGAATTAGGGGATAAAAGGCGTTGGCCTGACCCATGGCAAATAACATCGCCAGCGTGGCCGCCATATGTCGATCGGAGGTGCCGCGTTTTTCCATGATGGCCAGTGCAGCCAGCGGTGCGGCAAAACTAACAAAATTGAGTTGAATCAGGGCAAATAACGCCAGCCCGGTAATGCCGAGCGGTTTTAATAACGGCGTGGTATGACGCACAATAAAATCGAGTACGCCTTTTGCCTCCAGATATTTCATGACGCATAGCATGACCACCATGATGGGAATCAGCGTGTACAGCGCAACATCCACCGAGGCTTTGCCCGCCGACATAATGATGCTGATAATATTCATGCCTGACCCTTACTGCTTAACCACCGCCGCGCAAAACAGAGATTCACGCCAGCCTCCCTTAGCCAAATAACTCACCAGAAAAATGCCAGCGCGCCCGCGTCAGCAAAGGGGCAAATGTTATCCCTGTCAGAGGGGATTGAGTAGTGAATAAAAAGGTTTTTATCTTGCAGGAAATGGCAGGGGAGGCTGATGGGAATGACTACATGGAATTCTTAAACAGAACTGCAAAACCTACCAGTTGGGTGTCGTGGCACCCAGAAGTTTGGGTTTACTGCCGCTGCATTATGGTCGCAAAATGAGCAGTCATCAGACGAAATCTGAGTGAAAATAACAACTGGAAGAGGAAGAAAGCATGGAACAGCAACATATTCAGCAGCTTACATCAACTTTTGAAGGCCACTCCCAACAGACAGAGACTGGCGTGGAATATTGGTTAGCTCGTGACCTGCAGCACCTGCTGGGTTATGACAAATGGGATAACTTTCAGAGCGTGATTTCCAAAGCAAAAACCGCCTGCGAAATCTCGGGTCATACCATTGCCGATCATTTTGCCGACGTCGGGAAAATGATCGAACTGGGCAAGGGTGGGCAACGTGAAATCGATGATGTGATGCTCACTCGTTATGCCTGTTACCTCATCGCTCAAAATGGCGACTCAAGAAAGCAACAGATCGCCTTCGCACAAACCTACTTTGCGATGCAGACACGCAAGGCAGAGCTGATTGAGCAACGGCTATTAGAAGCTGAACGGGTTCAGGCGCGCAGGAAGCTGTCAGACACCGAGAAAGAACTTTCCAACGTTATTTACGAACAAACAGGCGGCAACCAGAACTTTGCACTTATTCGTAGCAAAGGCGATTTTGCTTTGTTTGGTAAGAGCACTCAGGCGATGAAAGCCCAATGGTTGGTGCCGGATAACCGCCCGCTGGCAGACTTTGCTCCAACGATTATTTTGAAAGCCAAGGACTTTGCTACTGAAATCACGATTCATAATGCTCGCAATCAGCAGATGCAGAATGAACAACAAATTTCTGGCGAGCATGTAAGTAATAACGAAGCAGTACGACAAACGTTATTAAATCGCGGTATTCGCCCGGAAAATCTGACACCTGCTGAAGATGTGAAAAAGGTTGAGCGTCGATTGGCTTCAGCTGAAAAAAAGTCACTAACCAGACCGGAGAAACTGGATAAAGGGCAGGAGGATAGTGAATAGCTTAGTGAAATTCAGTTCGATTGTTGCATGAGTGAGCGCGGATGCGCTCACTCATCAAAAGCGTCGGGTTTATTAACGCATCGTCACAAACTCTTCCGCCGCCGTCGGGTGGATAGCCACGGTATTATCAAAGTCTTTTTTGGTGGCACCCATTTTCAGTGCGACCGCAAAGCCCTGCAGCATTTCATCCATGCCGAAACCAATGCCGTGGATACCGACGATCTTCTCCTCCGGCCCTACGCACACCAGCTTCATGCGGCACGGCTGGCGATGCTGGGTGACGGCAGTGTACATGGCGGTGAAGGCGGATTTATACACCTTCACCTGGTCGTCACCGTACTGCTCGCGCGCCTCGGGTTCCGTCAGGCCGACGGTGCCAATCGGCGGATGGCTGAACACCACGGTCGGGATGTTGCTGTAGTCCAGATGTTCGTCCGGCTTGTTGTTAAACAGACGCTCTGACAGGCGACGGCCTGCGGCAACCGCGACCGGCGTCAGTTCCACCGCGCCGGTGTTATCGCCCACCGCGTAAATACCTGGCACGCTGGTGTTCTGGAACTTATCGACCTTGATATAGCCTTTCTCGTCCAGCGCTACGCCGGTCACCGCCAGGTTGAAGTTGTCATTGGCTGGCTCACGACCAATCGCCCACACCAGGCAATCCACGGTCTGCGCGTGACCGTTTTCCAGTTGCAGCGTCAGGCTGCCATCGGCGTTTTTGATCACCGCTTTTGGGATGGAATCGGTATGCAATGACGGACCTTCAGCCTGCATCACTTCCACCAGCGTATCGGTGATCAGCGGATCAAAGCTGCGCAGCGGCGCGTGTTTACGCACAAACAAATGGGTTTCTGCGCCGAGCGCGTTGACCACACCCGCCAGTTCAACAGCGATATAACCCGCACCGACCACCGCAACGCGCTTCGGCAGGGCATCCAGTTCGAAGAAACCGTCAGAATCGATGCCGTATTCTGCGCCAGGGATTTGCGGGTGGCTCGGGCGACCACCGGTGGCAATCAGAATATGATCGGCGGTGATGGTTTCGCCGTTGACTTCAACGGTGTGCGCATCGACAAAACGTGCGAACCCTTTAATCACTTCCACGTTATTTTTGCCCAGCACGTTGTCGTACGAAGTGTGGATACGATCGATATAGGCGCTGCGATTTTTTACCAGCGTTGACCAGTCGAAACGGTTTACCGTGGTGTCGAAACCATAATCCGGGCCATAAAGATGGATAGCTTCGGCGATTTGCGCCGCATGCCACATCACCTTTTTCGGTACGCAGCCGACGTTGACACAGGTGCCCCCCAGCTCTTTGGCTTCAATCAGGGCGCATTTCTGGCCGTGCATCGCCGCGCGGTTTATTGAGGCGATACCGCCGCTGCCGCCACCAATGGCAAGGTAGTCAAAATGTCGGGTCATCAGATGTGTCCATTTGCAGGAGGAAAATTGGGTTAGAGTGTAACGCTGACAGGGGAAAGGGCGCAAAGATTGCGCCTATGATTGTAATAGCATTGAATCGAATCCATTTTCACGGAAGCAAGCATGCAACTGACTTTTCTGGGTACTGGCGCAGGCGCGCCCAGCCTGCAACGTAATGTCACCGCCATTGCGTTGACGCTGTCCAAACGCGGTGAAACCTGGCTGTTTGATTGTGGTGAAGCGACGCAGCACCAATACATGCGTTCAGATCTCAAGCCGGGCAAGCTGGAGAAAATCTTTATCACCCATCTGCACGGCGACCATATCTTTGGCCTGCCGGGGCTGTTAACCAGCCGCTCGATGGCGGGACTCAAAGAACCGCTCACCATTTATGGCCCGCAGGGTATCCGCCAGTTTATTGAAACGGCACTCAGCCTGAGTGGCTCCTATACCAGCTTTCCTCTGGAGATTGTGGAGATCGGCGCGGGGCTGGTGTTTGACGATGGCGCGTTTCGCGTCACCGCCTGGCCGATGAATCACGTCGTTGAATGCTATGGCTATCGGATTGAGCAGCATGATAAACCCGGCTTCCTTGATGCTCCGCGTCTGAAGGCCGAAGGGGTACCGCGTGGTCCCTGGTATCAGCAACTGAAGCAGGGCGAGCGCATCCGGCTGGAAGATGGGCGCGAAATTGATGGTGCGGAGTATCTCGGGCCGCCCACCAAAGGCAAGGTGCTGGCGATTTTTGGCGATACCGGACCGACGGAAGTGGCGTTGCAACTGGCGGCTGATGCGGATGTGATGGTGCACGAAACCACGCTAGAGGCGGCGCTGGCGGAGAAAGCCAACAGTCGCGGCCATTCCACTACCCTTCAGACGGCGCAGGTGGCAAAACAGGCTGGAGCGAAAAGGCTGATCGCCACCCATTTCAGTTCGCGTTATTTGTCGCAGGATCGGGAGAGATTACTGGCGGAGTGCCAGTCCGTCTTTCCGCAGACGGTGCTGGCACATGATTTCGCGGTGTTCGAGGTTTAGCGCGCCTTATTCTGGCGTAATCCACTCCACGCGAGTGTGTCCGGTGCCTGCGGGCACCAGCTTCTGATGCAGCCACGGCAGCAGTTCTTTCATCTGCTGCTCCAGCTTCCACGGCGGGTTAATCACGATCATGCCAGAGGCGGTCATGCCGCGTTGATCGCTGTCCGGGCGCACCGCCAGCTCAATCTGCAAAATGTTGCGAATGCCGGTGGCCTGCAAATCTTTGGTCATATGTTTGATTTGCTGACGCAGCACCACCGGATACCACAAGGCGTAGATACCGGTGCCGAAGCGTTTGTGGCCTTCCTGAATCCCTTTCACCACCGCCTGATAGTCGCTTTTCAGCTCATACGGCGGATCGATCAGAATCAGACCACGGCGGGTTGGCGGTGGCAGCTTCGATTTCAGCTGCTGATAACCGTCCGCACGTTCGACGCGGGCGCGGCTGTCTTTGCTAAACTCGTTGCGCAGCAGCGGGTAATCGCTGGAGTGCAGCTCAGTAAGCTGCAATTTATCGTCCTGACGCAGCAGATGGCGGGCAATCAACGGCGAACCTGGATAGTAACGCAGCGTGCCGTTAGGGTTCAGGTTGCGAATCGCAGAGAAATAAGGCTTCAGCAATTCCGGCGCATCAGGTTGTTGCCAGATGCGCGCGATGCCTTCCAGATATTCACCGGTACGCTCGGCGTGCTCACCGCTCAGCTGGTAACGTCCGGCACCGGCGTGGGTATCCAGATAGAGGAAAGGCTTCTCCTTCTCCATCAGGGCAGTCAGGATCAGGCTCTCAACGGTGTGTTTGAGCACGTCGGCATGGTTGCCGGCATGAAAACTGTGGCGATAACTCAGCATAAAAAAGAGGGGTCCGCGGTTGGATCAAAGAAGTCAGAACATCGTGTCTGGCGCGATTATAGCCGCGCTGGATAAAAATTGCTGGCGTTTCGGCATCGGGCTGTTCCTTCGTGGCATTGATTTTCCGCCGATCAGGCCGCATGTTAATACGATTGCGTTGCGCGACCTGCTCGCGCCCCACACCCCAATGAAAGGACTGCGCTTATGACCAATCCGTTACTCACGCCTTATACGCTACCGCCATTCTCCGCCATCAAACCCGAGCATGTGGTTCCCGCTGTCACCGCAGCGCTGGACGACTGCCGTGCGGCGGTGGAACGCGTAGTGGCACAGGGCGCGCCTTATAGCTGGGACAATCTGGTGCAGCCGCTGGCTGAAGTTGACGACCGTCTGGGTCGTATTTTCTCGCCGGTCAGCCATCTGAATTCGGTAAAAAACAGCCCGGAACTGCGTGAAGCTTACGAGCAGACGCTGCCGCTGCTGTCTGAGTACAGCACCTGGGTCGGCCAGCATGAAGGGTTGTATCAGGCTTACGTCAACCTGAAGCAGGGCGATAACTACGCTGCGCTGGATATCGCGCAGAAAAAAGTGGTGGATAACAGCCTGCGTGATTTCGAGCTGTCCGGTATCGGCCTCGATAAAGAAAAACAGCAACGCTACGGCGCCATCGCGGCGCGCCTGTCTGAACTGGGGTCAACCTATAGCAACAACGTGCTCGATGCCACCATGGGCTGGAGCAAGCTGATTACCGACGAAGCGGAACTGGCGGGGATGCCGGAAAGTGCGCTGGCGGCGGCCAAAGCCCAGGCGGAAGCCAAAGAGCAGCAAGGCTGGCTGCTGACGCTGGATATCCCGAGCTATCTGCCGGTGATGACTTACTGCGACAACGCGGTGCTGCGTGAAGAGTTGTACCGCGCGTACTCCACCCGTGCTTCCGAGCAAGGCCCGAATGCCGGTAAATGGGATAACGGCCCGGTGATGGCCGAGGAACTGGCGCTGCGTCACGAGCTGGCTCAGCTGCTGGGCTTCGACTCCTTCGCGGACAAATCGCTGGCCACCAAAATGGCGGAAAGCCCGTCTCAGGTAATCGACTTCCTGACCGACCTGGCAAAACGCGCCCGCCCGCAGGGGGAAAAAGAACTCGCCCAGCTGCGTGCCTTCGCCAAAAAAGAGTTTGGCGTTGACGAAATGAACCCGTGGGACCTGACGTACTACGGCGAAAAACAGAAGCAGCATCTGTACACCATCAGCGATGAGCAGCTGCGTCCGTACTTCCCGGAAGAGCGTGCGGTGAGCGGCCTGTTTGAAGTGGTTAAACGCATCTACGGTATCAGCGCGAAAGAGCGCAAAGATGTCGATGTTTACCATCCGGACGTGCGTTTCTTCGACCTGTTCGATGAAAGCGGCGAACTGCGCGGCAGCTTCTATCTTGACCTGTATGCCCGTGAACACAAACGCGGTGGTGCCTGGATGGACGACTGTGTCGGCCAGATGCGCAAAGCCGATGGCAGCCTGCAAAAACCGGTGGCGTATCTCACCTGTAACTTCAACCGTCCGGTGCAGGGCAAACCCGCGCTGTTCACCCACGATGAAGTGATCACCCTGTTCCACGAGTTCGGCCACGGTCTGCATCATATGCTGACGCGTATCGAAACCCCTGGCGTGTCCGGTATCAGCGGTGTGCCGTGGGATGCGGTGGAGCTGCCGAGCCAGTTTATGGAAAACTGGTGCTGGGAGCCGGAGGCGCTGGCGTTTATCTCCGGTCACTATGAAACCGGCGAACCGCTGCCGAAAGAACTGCTGGATAAAATGCTGGCGGCGAAAAACTATCAGGCAGCGCTGTTTATCCTGCGTCAGCTGGAGTTCGGCCTGTTCGATTTCCGTCTGCATACCGAGTTCCATCCTGAACAGGGCGCGCAAATCCTCGAAACCCTGCGCGAAGTGAAAAAGCAGGTTGCCGTGGTGCCCAGCCCGGAATGGGGACGTTTCCCGCACGCCTTCAGCCACGTATTTGCTGGCGGCTATGCCGCAGGTTACTACAGCTACCTGTGGGCCGACGTGCTGGCTGCTGATGCTTACTCACGCTTCGAAGAAGAGGGCATCTTCAACCGTGAAACCGGTCAGTCTTTCCTCGACAACATCCTGACGCGCGGCGGTTCCGAGGAGCCGATGGAGCTGTTCAAACGCTTCCGTGGCCGTGAACCGCAGCTGGATGCGATGCTGGAACATTACGGGATTCAGGGATAAACCTGCCTGTGAAAATCGGTTTAGTTGACGAAACAGGCACCGGAGACGGTGCCTTATTACTTCTGGCGCAACGCTGGGGGCTGGAGCAGGACGAAGATTCCGGGCTTGCGCTGGTGCTGACAGCCAGCCATCTTGAGCTGCGTAAACGCGACGAGCCAAAACTGGGCGGCATTTTTGTCGATTTCGTTTCTGGCGCGATGGCGCACCGCCGTCGCTTTGGCGGCGGGCGCGGCGAGGCGGTGGCAAAAGCGGTGGGCATCAAGGGCGATTACCTGCCGGATGTGGTCGATGCCACCGCAGGCTTAGGGCGCGATGCTTTCGTGCTGGCGGCACTGGGGTGCCGGGTGCGCATGCTGGAGCGTCATCCGGTGGTGGCGGCGTTGCTGGAAGATGGCTTGCGCCGTGGCTATGACGACCCTGAGATCGGCGGCTGGCTGCGTGAGCGATTGACGTTGCTGCATGTGGTGAGCCAGCAGGCGCTGAGCGAGATTACGCCCGCGCCTGATGTGGTGTATCTCGACCCGATGTATCCGCACCGGCAGAAAAGCGCCATGGTGAAAAAGGAGATGCGGGTGTTTCAGTCGCTGGTCGGGGCGGATGAGGATGCAGATGCGTTGCTGGAACCGGCGCGCCGTCTGGCGAAAAAACGTATTGTGGTGAAGCGCCCGGATTACGCACCGCCGTTAGCGGGGGTGGTGACGCAGTCGGCCGTGGTCACCAAAAGCCATCGTTTTGATATCTATCCGCCGCTCAGTTGATATTTGCACCTATACGTAACGGCGCGCGATAAATCGCGCCGCTACATTGATTGAAAAAAATATGCCGGCAAAAGCCGGCATATTTTTTATGGTTACTCTTCGTCGTCGTCATGCAGCGGCACAATCAGCATATCGATATGTACCGTATTAATTAGCTGACGCGCTGACGACATCAGTTTGCTCCAGAAGTCCTGATGGTGGCCACAGACCACCAAATCCACGTCATATTTTCTAATCGCATCCACCAGCACCTGGCCGAGATCGCCGCTACCGCTCAGGGTTTCACTGATGGGATAACCGGCGTTGGTCGAAAGCTCTTTCAGCGCGGTATGCGTCTCTTCAGAGATACGTTTCTGCATGTCACCCAGATTGACGTCAATCAGCCCGGTGTAGAGGTCTGAATAATTCACATCAACGTGGATAAGGGAGATTTTCGCCTCGTAAGGACGAGCCAGTGAGACTGCTTTATCAACCAGCAACTGGCTTTCCGGGGAAAGGTCTACTGCAATCAGGATGTGTTTATAAGCCATGATATAACTCCTTTCACAAGATTCTGGGGGCAACCCGAATTCCTGCCACGTCACGGCTGGCGAAATCCTTTGCGCATAACGGCGATAAGCGCCACCCATCGAGATTTATGCCCTGCAGGCGGTTTGTTGTTATGTTTTCAGTATAGCCAGAGTTGTTAACAAATGCTGCAAGGCGCGGTGCGCCTGTGAGACAGATCAAGTGTTATCTCTTTTTTCTCTCGCTGTGAACGAAAATCATCGCTGGAAAAAAATTTACCAGATCTCCTACACTGAAAATGGCGGTCACATTGTTGCTGGTACGGACCGCTCGGCTCGCAAAAAAACAATGCAATTCGATTCATTCAGTGGAAGGCTTTCTCGTGGGGCGTTGTCAGCGTTACCCCGCTGTGCGCGTCTCCGCGGCTCCAGCCGGGAGGGGATCATGATCAGCACTATCGCGCTTTTTTGGGCTCTGTGTGTGGTTTGTCTGGTGAATATGGCGCGCTACTTCTCTTCTCTGCGCTCGTTACTGGCGGTGCTACGCGGTTGCGACCCGCTGCTGTATCAATATGTGGATGGTGCCGGTTTCTTTACTTCGCACGGCCAGCCCAGCAAACAGGTGCGCCTGGTGCGTTATATCTGGGAGAAACGTTATCGTGATCATCATGACGATGAATTTATCCGTCGCTGTGAACGGGTGCGTGGGCAATTTATCCTGACCAGCGGATTGTGTGGTTTGGTGGTGATCAGCCTGATCGCGATGGCTATCTGGCAATAAAAAAGGGCGACATTGCTGTCGCCCTTCAGGGTCTGGCTCGGCGTGATTACACCAGTTTCAGGGCAATCCAGTACAGCGAACCGGAAAGCAGAATACACACCGGCAGGGTGAACACCCACGCCATCGCGATATTCTTAATGGTGCGGCTTTGCAGGCCACCGCCATCAACCAGCATGGTTCCGGCAACCGACGACGACAAAATATGCGTCGTGGAAACCGGCATGCCGGTGTAGCTGGCAATACCGATGGAGACGGCGGCTGTCACCTGCGCCGACATGCCCTGTGCATAGGTCATGCCTTTTTTACCAATTTTCTCACCGATGGTGGTGGCAACACGACGCCAGCCAATCATGGTGCCGACACCTAATGCCATCGCCACGGCCATGATGATCCAGATCGGTGCATACTCGACCGTACCCAGCAGGTCGCCTTTCAGCTTGTTCAGGAAACGCTGATCGTCAGCGCTGGTTTCCGGCAGCTTAGCGGCTTTATCGGCAGTATCGGAGATACACAGCAGCAGGCGGCGCATCTGGCTACGCTGGTCAACCGTCAGCTGATCGTAGCTTTGCAGGTTGTTGAGCAAGCCCTGTGCACGCTGAATGGCTGGCAGCGCACGGGTACTGTCGCAATGAAATTCATGCGGGCCGTTGGTGGTTTCTTCTGGCGCAGGCACAGCCGGTGGCGCCATCTGCACGATGTGCGTCAGTGCGTTGTTGTGCTGCTGATAAAACTGCTCCAGATGATTCACCGCATCACGCGTGCGGGAGATGTCATAACCGGACGCATTGATATTCACCACAAAACCCGCAGGTGCGACGCCAATCAGTACCAGCATGATCAGGCCAATGCCTTTCTGACCATCGTTCGCACCGTGTGAATAGCTCACGCCAATGGCGGAAACAATCAGGGCGATACGAGTCCAGAACGGCGGCTTTTTCTTACCGTCGATTTTCTCGCGTTCCGCCGGTGTCATATGGGTGCGGGAGCGTTTCTTGGTACCGCTCCAGTAGCGCCGTAACAGGAAAATCAGGCTACCGGCAATCACCATACCAACAATCGGCGACAGGATCAGAGAAAGGAAGATATTGAGAACTTTAGGCAGGTTGAGCGCGTCAACTACCGACGTTCCGGTCATCAGGGCATTGGTGAGACCAATACCAATAATGGCACCAATCAGGGTGTGGGAGCTGGACGCCGGCAGACCCAGATACCAGGTGCCGAGGTTCCAGATAATCGCAGCCAGCAGCATGGAGAACACCATGGCGAGGCCGTGAGCTGAACCAACATTTAACAGTAGATCGGTGGGGAGCATATGAACGATGGCATAAGCCACACTCAAACCACCCAGCAAAACACCTAAGAAGTTGAAAACCCCCGCCATTACAACCGCCAGCTGCGCCCGCATCGCACGGGTGTAGATAACTGTCGCAACCGCGTTGGCTGTGTCGTGGAAGCCATTGATTGCTTCGTAAAACAATACAAACAGCAGAGCAAGAACTAATAACAGGCCGGTACTCAGGTCAAGACCAGCAAACAGATGTAGCATAAACGTTACGCCATTTAGGAGGACATGAACGCGGCGCATTATCCGCGACAACGTGCTGTATGGGAAAGGGAAATATAGTCTTTTTTTGACTTAAAGTTGTCATCTGCACGGTAATTCAAGGGAAAAAGGTTGAAATATTAGTCGGTTACAATATGACATATTTACGGCAATTTTTTGACACTGGCGCCCCTGTGCACAGATCACTACAATCAGCGCCTTTCGGGTTATATGGGTAAAATCAGTGGAAAAGTTTGACGTTATCATTATTGGTGCAGGTGCTGCGGGCATGTTCTGTGCGGCGCAGGCCGGTCAGCGTGGCCGCCGTGTGCTGCTGCTCGATAACGGCAAAAAAGCCGGGCGCAAAATTCTGATGTCGGGCGGTGGGCGCTGCAATTTCACCAATATGTACACCGAACCCGCGGCTTACCTGTCGCACAACCCGCACTTCTGCAAATCCGCGCTGGCGCGTTATACCCAGTGGGATTTTATCGATCTGGTCAATCGCCATGCTATCGCTTACCACGAGAAAACGTTGGGGCAGCTGTTCTGCGATGACTCGGCACAGCAGATTGTCGATATGCTGCTGGCGGAGTGCGAAGCCGGGCAGGTGACGCTGCGGTTGCGTAGCGAAGTGTTGAGCGTGCAGCGTGATGAGCAGGGCTATACCTTGCAACTGAACGGCATGGCCGTGCAGGCGGAAAAGCTGGTTATCGCCAGTGGGGGGTTGTCGATGCCTGGCTTGGGTGCTTCGCCCTTTGGTTACAAAGTGGCGGAACAATTTGGCCTGAAGGTGTTCCCGACGCGTGCGGCGCTGGTGCCCTTTACCCTGCATAAGCCGCTGCTGGAGCAGCTGAACACGTTGTCTGGTGTGGCCTTACCCACCACCATCACCGCGCAGGACGGCACAATCTTTAAAGAGGCGATGCTGTTTACTCATCGCGGGCTATCCGGTCCGGCGGTGTTGCAGATTTCCAGTTACTGGCAACCGGGCGAATTTGTCACGGTGGCTCTCTCTCCCGCCACGCCGCTGGATGATTTCATTAATGTGCAACGCGAAGCGCATCCGAATCTCAGCCTGAAAAACAGCCTGGCAAAAATCCTGCCGAAGCGGCTGGTGGAAGTGTTGCAGGCGCTGAATCAGCTGCCCGATGTCACGCTAAAGCAACTCAACAGCAAACAACAGCACGAACTGGTGCAAACGCTGCATCAGTGGCGCGTGCAGCCAAATGGCACCGAAGGTTATCGCACCGCGGAAGTGACGCTGGGTGGCGTGGATACCACCCTGTTATCGTCAAAAACCATGGAAGCACGCGATGTGCCAGGGTTGTATTTCATTGGCGAGGTGGTGGACGTCACCGGTTGGCTGGGGGGATATAACTTCCAGTGGGCGTGGAGTTCCGCCTGGGCATGCGCGCAGGCGTTGTAATATCGAATATTTCCGTCCGGTAGATCAGGTCTTGCTTGCATTTATATAGACTGAAATCATTACCGCCCACCGGGTACGTGTTATATTTTTTGCTCGCTTGTGACCAGGTGGACGATTGCCAATCGAACGTAAAAGGGAGGTTTGATACGTGAAAATCAAAAAAATAAGCCTGACTAACTTCCGTTGCTTTGAAATGATTGATGTGGATTTCGATTCGCGGCTTACCGTTTTGATTGCTCGTAATGGTGCGGGGAAATCAACGGTGCTGGATGCTATTGCACTTGCGCTTGGGCCTTTCCTTTCCCGTCTTCCTGGTGTCAGCGGTATTAACCCTAAAAAAACCGATTTTCGTATTGATGAGACTGGGAAACAACCGGCTTATATGCGAATTAGCTGTCAAAGTTTCTGTGGTATTTCCTGGGATAGAACGGAGCGGCGTGATCAATCAAAAAGCACGCTACAATCGGTTCCACCTGCTTTAGGGTTGAAAGCGTTAAATGAATATGTCGATCAATTTACTGATGCGCATAACGAAGACCGTGACTACACCCTCCCTGTGTTTATCTATTATGGCACCGGTCGCGGAGTATTTGATGTTCCTGCGCGTAAACGCAACTTCAGTAAAAATTTCACGCGTTTCGAAGCGTTAGAAGAGGCGCTGGAAAGTAAGACTAATTTCCGGCGTTTTGTGCAGTATTTCTATGATTTGGAAGAGAAAGAAAATAGGCTACATAAAGAAAAACGTTCCTTTGATATAGAATTACCTGAATTAAAAGCGATTCGGCGAGCTGTGAACAGGCTTATGCCGCAGTTCAGTAATATCCGGACTGCGGAGCCAGCCGGAATCATGGTTGATTGGGAACAAAGTCCGGAACGCGATGATGAACAGGCAAAGAAGGTAAAAAAATCACTCAAAATTGAGCAACTCAGTGATGGATACCGCACAACTCTGGCAATGGTGATGGATATCGCCGCCCGTCTTGCCGAAGCCAATCCTGATGCAAAAGATCCGTTAGATGTGCAGGGTATTATCCTGATTGATGAAGTTGACCTGCATTTGCACCCAGCCTGGCAGCGTGAGTTTTTGCCCAGGTTAATTAACGTCTTTCCCTCCATGCAATTCATTGTATCAACTCATTCTCCATTTATTATTCAATCGGTTAAAGAAGGTAAGCTGATTGATTTTGACCTGGATGATATTGAGCAGACTCCCAGTCTCAAACAGGAAAAGAGTATTGAGGATATTGCTGAAGATGTCATGGGGATAGATAAGGTTCAGCGCAGTGCCCTGTTTAATGAACAGGTCAGGGTGTCTGATCGTTATTACGCATTGCTGAATTCTGGCAAAACTGAGGATGATGCTGAAGTGGCGGCATTGTCCAGGAAATTGGATGAGCTGGAAGAGTTTTTTGGTGATAACCCCGCCTGGGTTGCATTATTAAAGGCAGAACGGAGAAAAAAACTCAAAGCTAAGGATGGCCAATAATGAGACCCATTTTACGTCCCAATTATACTGGGCCAGTCGTTAGCGATTATAAAAGCTACCTGGATCCATTGATTCAAGCTTATGGCGGATACTGCTCTTATTGCGAACGTGCGGATAAACTCGATGTTGAACATGTAGCCCCAGCTTCAAAAAATCCATTATTGACATTAAGCTGGACAAACCTCGTATTGGGCTGCCCACGCTGTAATCGGGATTTTAAGCGCAGCAATAATCAGGATCGCAGCGGTCACGTCTGGCCTGATGTGCATAATACCTTTACCTTATTACATTATTTACCTGATGGGCGTGTGCAACCTGCGGCGGGTTTACCCCCGGCATTGCAGGCGGCAGCTCAGGCAACAATCGATTTAGTTTGTCTGGATGATGCCCGCCAGCCACAAAAACCGCTTAATTTGGGAAGAAAGCGCCAGCATAGAATCGCGCTCAAGGCAAAAAATGATTTTCTTGCCGGAAATGCCAGTGTTGATGAAATTATGGACCAGGCTGAAGTGGGTTTTTGGTCAATCTGGTATCTGGTGTTTCAACAGATTCCCGCTGTTGCCACAGCATTAGAAACGTTGCTGCCTAACACTGATATTCATCGTCCATAACGGCATTGGCGTAATAGCAGGCAAAGGTTTATCCGCTCCCCTTTGCCTGCCGGGCATCACGCTAATTCATTTTCCCGCTGTCCGAGCGCAAAAGGCAGATTATTTTTTTATTGCCGCGAGTTTCATCCCACGCTTCAGCGACATACCGTAACCCGCCAGGGCGCAGGCAGCGATAAACCACGGAATCATCTTCACCACGCTGGAATCGCTGCCACTCAGTGATTGCAGGTTATTCACCACCAGAATGATGGTGATGGTCATGCAGATGATCGACAGCAGCGGTGCCCAGAATACCTGCAAGCGACTGTCATCGGTGGCGACACGGCGGAAGAACAGCACCACCGCAGCGGACACCCCGAGTTGCAGAATCAGGATGCACAGGGTCGCCACCGCAGAACCGATAGCAAAGATATGCACCATCGGGTCCAGCCCGGCGCTACCCATACCGGCCAGCAACATCAGCAGGATCACGCTGTGAACATGGCTGGCATTATGCGGTGTGCCGTTGGTCGGATGGGTGCGGCACAACTCCTTCCAGATCAGGCCATCACGGCTGATGCTAAAGATGTAGCGCGAAATGTTGTTGTGAAACGCCAGCGTAGCCGCGAACAGGCTGGTGATCAGCAGCACCGACATGGTATTCACTGCCCACTGGCCGACATACTGGCGGGTAATGTTGAAAACAAAATTGCCGGGGTCTTTACTGGCGATGGCGACGATCTCATCAAAACCGTAGGCCTGCACCAGCGACCAACTGGTAAAGCAGAAAAAGGCGGTGATCAGTAGCAGGGCGCAAATCGTGGCGCGTGGCACGGTTTTCTGCGGGTCGCGACACTCTTCAGCGTAGATCGCGGTCGATTCAAAACCGATAAACGCGGCGATGGTGAAGATAAAAGCGATACCGAGATTGCCCTGCATAAACACCGAGGGTTCAAACGACTGGAAGGTGAAGGGGCCGGTTTTTTTCACCAGCAACATCACATCCGTCAGCAGCACGATGGCGACTTCAGCCAGCATCAACACGCCCAGCAGCTTGCCACCCACCTCCACCCGCTTGATGCCCAATATCCAGGCAATGATGGCAAACAGCATACTCAGTGCCCACCAGGGAATGTGCGTACCGAGGTGTTCCTCAAGGAACAGTTGGGTGAAGAACCCCAGCATGGCAACAATGGCGATCTGGATGGAGAAGTAGGCCATCAGGGCCAGCACCGAGGCGGAGGCTCCCCAGTTATCCCCCAGGCCTTTGGAGATATAGGTGTAAAACGCCCCGGCGTTATTGACGTGGCGGCTCATGGCGATAAAGCCCACCGCGAACAGCATCAAAATGACGCACGACAGGATGTAAAACACCGGGATGCCACCGCCGTTGCCGGAGATAATCGCCACCGGCAGGCCACCGACCACCCCGGTCAGCGGGGATGCCGCAGCAACCACAAAAAAGACCAGAGAAAACAAGCCCAACGTATTTTTGCGTAAACCGGTATCGTTGTTCATCGCCAGCGCCTCTATGGAGAGAGTGAAATTTCTCAGGCGCTCTGCGTCGCCTGAAGCAGGTAACTTCGCTGCATCATTTCTCAGCGACGACGACGGCGGATAGAAAAAATCGGACAGAGCCACGGTGCAGAGCTGCACCGTTTTAGTGCTCAGTGATAGCGCAGGCGGTGGAACAACGCATCATGGGCAATGCGCCGTTGATAGTCGCACGGCGTGGTGCTGACGAACTTTTTAAACTCGCGCAGGAAGTGCGACTGGTCGCTAAATCCAAGGTCAAATGCCAGATCGCTAAAGGAAATATCCCCCAGCGCATGGATGCTATTCAGCGCCGACTGGCAGCGCAGAATGCGGCTAAAGGCTTTCGGCGACAAACCGGTGTCCTGGCGGAACTGCCGCTGAATGGTGCGGCAGGTGTAACCGGTCAGCGCTTCCAGTTGATCAACGCGGATATTGCCCTTTTGCTGCTGCATCGCGCGGATAATCGATGCCGTTACCGATGAGGCTTTGCGCACCAGCCGTGGCGTGAAGTGGGCGTTAAATAACGAAATTTGCTGTGAAAAGCTGTGGCTTTGCACAATTTGTTCAAACGCCAGTCGGGCATCAGGTACCACATCAAGAAAGCTGAATTCATGGTCGGGGATCTCCTCTGCCATCACGTCAAGAAAATCGGGGATAACGCCCGGCGCGAACCGCACGCCGAAATAATGATGGTTATGCAGCATGTCGGCACCGCGCGCTTCCAGCGTGGTGCCGCACACGCGACCTTTGGGGGTGAGCGGATCGCAATCAAACACGATATCCACGCAGCCATCCGGCACAGCCAGCGTCATATCCGCCGATTGCGCCACGTCGAAGCTGTAAAAGTGTGAAATCGCCGGGTTTTCAGAGGCGATGACCGAGTAATGCTGCGCGGCATTCAGCACAAACCACGGCTGTTCCGGATGAAAGTGGCCGCCATGACGATAAAAGGGATTCTCAGACATCGCGCGCTCCGCTACAGGCTGAACAGGGATAAACCGATCATGCAAGCCCTGTGCCACGCGGATGTCGCAAATATTCAATACAGCCCCCTCGTCGTCACGTATTCCTAAAGGCATCCACCTGCACGCCGGACGCACTGCGTCGGCGGGAATACGTAATAAGACTGAAAAGGGCATAACCATGACTGATTCAACCCGGATTGATTTTATCTACCTGTCGGAGCAGGACATGATCCGCGCAGGCGTAACCGACATGCCCGCCTGCGTGAACACCATGGAGGAGATGTTCGGCCTGTTGTATCGGGGGGACTACCGCATGGCCGGTGCCAATAACGATTCACACGGCGCGATGGTCACCTTTCCGGAAAACTCCCCGTTTCCCTCCATGCCAAAACCGACCGCCGATCGTCGCCTGATGGCGATGCCTGCGTACCTCGGCGGCAGCTTTGGCACCGCAGGGGTGAAATGGTATGGCTCGAATATCGCCAACCGCGAAAAAGGGCTGCCACGTTCGATTCTGATGTTCACCCTCAACGATGCCGATACCGGCGCACCGCTGGCGCATATGTCCGCCAACCTGCTGTCGGCTTACCGCACCGGCGCGGTGCCGGGCGTGGGGGCGCGTCATCTGGCGCGTAAAGATTCGCGCGTGATTGGCCTGCTGGGACCGGGCGTGATGGGCAAAACGGCGGTAGCGGCGTTTATCGCCGTGTGCCCGCACATCGATACCATCAAAGTGAAAGGGCGTGGTCAGCGTAGCCTGGATAACTTCATCACCTGGGTGCAGGAAACCTATCCACAAATCAAACACATCGAAATCGTCGAGTCGCTGGAAGCGGTGGTGCGCGATTCCGATATCGTGACTTATTGCAGCTCCGGCGAAGTGGGCGACCCCGACAGCTATCCGCTGGTGAGGCGTGAATGGGTCAAGCCGGGCGCCTTCCTGGCGATGCCTGCGCTGTGCAACATCGACGCCGGTATGGAACAGGCCGACGTGCGCAAAGTGCTGGATAACACCGGCCTTTATCACGCGTGGTTTGAGGAAGTCCCCAAGCCCGCACACAAAACGATCCCGGTTATCGGCGTGCGTTTTATGGACATGATTGCCGAAGGCAAGCTGGCAGCTGAGCAGCTGGAAGACATCGGCAAAATCGTCGCCGGTGATGCTCCTGGCCGCCAGAACGATGAGGAGATCATCATCATGTCAGTCGGCGGTATGCCGGTGGAAGACGTGGCCTGGGGCACGGTGGTGTATCGCAACGCCATCGAAAAAGGCATCGGCGTGAAATTAAACCTGTGGGAAACCCCGGTACTGAGCTAATCAAGGAAACCAGCATGACCAACATCATTAAAGTGAAAACCGGTTCGAAATTTGAAGAGATGGGCAGCTATTCGCGCATTGTGGCGGTGGATAACTGGATTTATGTCTCCAACACCGCGGGCCGCAATCCGGTCAGCAAAGAAATTCCAGCGGACGTCAGCGAGCAAACGTTGCAGGTGTTCGCCAATATCGAGGCGGCACTGGCCGCGATTGATGCCTCGCTCAGGGATGTGGTGTTCTCGCGGGTGTTTATTCAGGACCCGGACGATGTCGCGACGGTGATGGGCATCATTGGCGATAAGTTTCGCGGTATCAACCCGGCGACCACGGTCACCTGTCCGCCGCTGGGTTCCACGGTGTATAAGGTCGAGCTGGAAGTCACGGCGTATCGCGGGGCCGGTCAGGCCGAGGTGCAGGAAATCACCGTTGCGCTGTAAGGCGTAGCAGGAGGCGCGTTATGTCACCGGAAATTACCCCTGTCACCACATCCACCGATTTTCCCTCCGCCACCACGGTGGTGATTATTGGTGGCGGCATTGTCGGGCTGACCGCCGCCCTGACACTGGCGGAACGCAACATCCCGGTGGTGGTGCTGGAGAAAGGCCGCATCGCGGCTGAGCAATCGTCGCGTAATCTGGGCTGGATCCGCAAAACCAGCCGCGCCGCCGATGATATCCCGCTGGCACAGGCTGCCGATCGCCTGTGGTCCGGGATGGCGGAACGCGTCGGCAGCGACGTGGGTTATCGTCAGGCGGGTATTATGTTTATTGCCCGCAACGAGGCGCAGATGGCCCTGCATGAAAGCTGGCTGAAGGCGGTGCAGCCGCTGGATCTGGATGCGAAGCTACTCAGCCCTGCGGACATTGCTGCCCGGGTGCCGGGTGGGCAGGGCCGTTGGGCAGGAGGGATTTTTACCGCTTCTGATGGCCGCGCCGAACCGACGCTGGCAGCCAGCGCCATTGCCAAAGCCGCGATCGCCAGAGGCGCGATTATTGTGGAGCAATGCGCGGTGCGCACGCTGGAAACCAGCGACGGGAAGGTCAGCGGTGTGATTACCGAACGCGGTGAAATCCGCTGCGATCAGGTGCTGCTGGCAGCAGGAGTCTGGTCACGGCGTTTTCTTGGCAACCTTGGCATTGCGCTGCCCACCTTGCCGCTGATCTGCTCGGTGCTGCGAACCAGGCCGCTGGAAGGACCCACCAATATTGCCGTGGGTGCGCCGGATTTTTCGTTCCGTAAGCATAAAGATGGCGGGTTTATTATTACTCAGCGCGGGGCGCTGGATGCGCCGTTAACGCTCGACCATTTGTTGCTGGGGACACGCTATCTGCCGCAGCTGCGCCATGCGCGTGACAATCTGCGTATCTCGCTCGGCAAATATTTTGTCAAAGATCTGGCGCTGGCCCGGCGCTGGCGTGGCGATCGCCGCACGCCGTTCGAACGTATTCGTACTCTCGATCCGGCAGCCAATCCAGCGCTGAATCAGGAAGCGATGCGTAACCTGCGCGCGGCATGGCCGGTGTTTGAGCAAGCGGAGCTGGCGCAGGCGTGGGCCGGGGTGATTGATGTCACGCCGGATTCCAATCCGGTGATCGGCCCAGTGGCGGCGATGCCTGGCCTGACGCTGGCGACCGGTTTTTCCGGCCACGGTTTCGGCACGTCACCGGCTGCCGGGCAACTGGCTGCCGATTTGGTTTCCGGCCAGACACCGCTGATCGACCCGACCCCGTATCGGTTTGAGCGATTCTGATTAAAACGCGCGATAAATCGCGCGATGTCGCATAGCTGTTATTTCATATAGCTGCGAATCACCGTAATAATTTCGTCCATATCGCTTGCGCGCTCCTGCTCGCTGGCATTCGGGTTCATCAGATGCTCGCGGATATGGCCTTCCAGCAATTCACTCATCAGCCCGTTAATCGCGCCGCGTACCGCAGCCACTTGCTGCAACACCTTCAGACACTCTTCTTCGGCGATCAGCGCTTTTTCCAGCGATTCGGCCTGGCCTTTGATGCGACGCACGCGCGCCAGCAACTTCTTTTGATCTTTGTGGGTGTGTGACATAGCGTGAAGTCCGTTGATCATTACTATACTGGGGTATAGTATATTCGGGTTGTCCGGCAATTGCATCTGCTGTGCCGTTTTTTAATTCGATGAGAAAAATCATGACCGATTTTGCTGCACTGCTGAGTCAGGGCACGACCAGTGCCTGGCTGTTTATCCCCAGCGCCATCTTGCTGGGTGCGTTACACGGGCTGGAGCCGGGCCATTCCAAAACCATGATGGCGGCGTTTATCGTGGCAATTCGCGGTACGGTGAAACAGGCGGTGATGCTGGGACTGGCTGCCACTTTATCGCACACGCTGATTGTCTGGCTGATCGCCCTCGGGGGCATGTACGTCAGCCGTAAACTGACCGCCGATACCGCAGAGCCGTGGTTCCAGCTGATTTCTGCCGTCATCATTCTCGCAACTGCGTTGTGGATGATCTGGCGCACCTGGCAAAGCGAGCAGCAACGTAAGCAGCATCAGCAGACAGAACGCCCTGATGCGCAGGTGATCGATACCGGTCACGGCCACATTGAACTGGCTCTGCATCAGGGACACTGGCAGCTGCGCACGCTGGATGGTGCGGCGTGGCAAGCCAATGAAGTCAGTATCGCTACCCGGCGGGGGATGGGGTTCTCGCAAATATTCACCTTTGCCGCTCAGGATGGCGTGCTGCAATCCACGCTGGCGGTGCCGCAACCGCATACCTTCAATGCGCGTCTGTCGCTCGGCCATCGCGGCCACTCGCATGATTATGACGTCGCGTGGCAGCAGGGGGAGGTGCAGCGTGCGCCTGGCGAAAATGATGGTGGTTTTCAGGATGCGCATGAGCGCGCCCACGCCAGTGACATCAAAAAACGCTTTGCCAGTCGTGAAGTGACCAATGGACAGATCATTTTATTTGGCTTAACCGGCGGGCTGATCCCCTGTCCGGCGGCGATTACCGTGTTGCTGCTGTGTATCCAGGTGAAAGCCTTTAGTCTGGGAGCTGCGCTGGTGCTGTGCTTCAGTATCGGGCTGGCCATGACGCTGGTCGGTGTGGGGGCTGCTGCCGCGTTAAGCGTGCAGAAGGCTACGCAGCGCTGGCAGGGGCTGGATACGCTGGCACGCCGTGCGCCCTGGTTTTCCGGCACCCTGATTGCGCTGGTGGCTATCTATATGGGCTATCACGGGCTGAGTGGCATCCTGCGCTGAGCCGTAACGCCGCGAATCTGGTAAGATCGCGGCGTTTTTCTTCCATCTGGTAATTATCCCCATGTTAAAACTCAAATTTCTCCTGCCGCTGCTGATCGTGATCAGTGCCTTAGTCTGGTGGCTCACCCCCCATTACAGCGATGAAGACAAAGCGTATTACATCGCCATGTTCTGTACGCTAACCCATGATGGGCGCGGCAACACGCCACAGGATATGCAGCAAATCATTGAAGGCAGCAATTCCGATTACGCATTGCAAAAAATCCACTTCCAGCGTGGCCTGGGCGAGCATCTGCAAAAGGTGTGGCAGGGACTGTCACCGGAGCAGCAGCAGCAGGCGCATCAGGATCGCAACACTTGTCGTCGGCTGATGTCAGAAAAATTATTACCGGGTCAGGAATTGCAGAACTGATTGACGCAGGCCAGTCGATACTGGCCTGTTATTTAAATAACGTCGCTCAATATCAGGTAAAAACGAAATATTAAGTCTGGCTGATTTGAACTCAAAATGATCAATATTTGATGGCGATAAGTCAGACAATGGTTTCAGAAAATTACCACGACAATTGAAGAGGACGAAATGATGAAAAAATTAATTCTGTCTGCGTTGCTGTTGGGTGCGAGCGTTCCGGTACTGGCTGCCAATAATATCTCTGCCCAGGAAGCCGAGCATTTTAAACTTGAATCGCTGGGGAATATTAGCGTGTCCGATACCGGTGGCGCGGTTAGCTCACCGATGGACCTGCACCAGCGCCTGTCAGAGATGGCTGAGGCAAAAGGCGGAAAATATTATGTGGTGGAAGCCGCCCGTCAGCACGGCAATAATTTTGACGCTGTAGCCCAGGTATATAAGTAATCAAAAGCCCCGCGAGGGGCTTTTTTTTATCTCGATATTGAGACGAAAAAAAAGCGCGATTCCGCGCTTTTTTTATACCATCACACAGTCTATGCGGGTGGAGAACTTGCCGGGAGTAGCGGCTTGCGGGCTGACTTTCTTCACGCATGCGCTGTTAGCCAAATCTTCCATGCGACACAGTGCACAGGGATCGTCACTGTTAGCCAGCTGCTGTTTTCTCTCGCCGTGGAATTGTTTTCTGCGGCAATGGAGAGGTGTGCAACCCATCATCTGTTTAAAAGAGCGGGTGAAGGACTGCTGGCTTTCAAAATGATATTTTACGGCCAGGCTGATAATAGTTGCATCACTATTTTTCAGCTCAACAATACAGGCTGTCAGTTTCTTTTTGCGAATATAACGTGCCAGGGTTTCATTGTGGCAGCGGGCGAAAAGTTTCTGTAAATACCATTTTGAATACCCGGATTTTTGCGCAATATCATCAATACTCAGGCGCTGATCTAAATTATCTTCAATCCAGTGAGTTACTGAGTCAATTACACCTTCATTGTACTTTCTCTCTTGCATATAGCACCTCCAGTTCAGTGTGCACAGTGTAATTTAACTTATCTCCCTGTGTGCCTTGTTACGTAAAGATTTATCAGGAAATCGGTTTTATTTTTGGCTATAAGATCATTCCCGTAATTCGTGAGAATTAGCTGTGAGATGTTGTTAATTTGTTGAGGATATAGAGGGCACGGCACATCAATACGCTGCGGTGCGTAACATGTCACACTCGCTGCTTTGTCCTGACCTGGAGATGTTCTGATGGCGTTACGTTTTCCCGTGAAGTCTTCGCTGGCGATACTGCTCGCCTCCATGGCGCTGATGGGCAGCGCATCGGCTCTGGCAGCGAATGTCTATGGTGAGCAGCTGGAAGGCTTCCAGTATCCTTACCCGTTACAGCATTTTAATTTCTCCTCCCAGCAGCAGCCGCTCAGCATGGGGTATATGGATGTCAAACCGGCACAGCATGCCAACGGCCAGACGGTGGTGCTGATGCACGGCAAAAACTTCTGCGGTGCGACCTGGGAAGACACCATTAAGGCGCTGAGCCAGCAGGGTTACCGGGTAGTGGCACCGGACCAGATTGGCTTTTGCAGTTCCAGCAAACCGGCTAATTATCAGTACAGCTTCCAGCAGCTGGCGCAGAATACCCATCAGCTGTTGCAACAGCTTGGAATAGAAAAGGCGGTGATTGTTGGCCACTCCACCGGGGGTATGCTGGCGACGCGTTATGCGTTGATGTACCCGCAGCAGACGCAAAAACTGGTGCTGGTAAACCCCATCGGCCTGGAAGACTGGAAAGCGAAAGGTGCGCCGTGGCGCTCGGTGGATCAGTGGTATCAGCGCGAGCTGAAGCTGAACGCCGCAGGGATCAAAAAGTATGAGCAGCAAACCTATTATGTCGGCCAGTGGAAGCCGGAATATGACAAATGGGTGGATATGCTGGCCGGTCTGAATAGCGGACCGGGTCATAACCGGGTGGCGTGGAACTCGGCGTTAATCTACGACATGATTTTTACCCAGCCGGTGTACTACGAATTTAAAGATCTAAAAGTACCGACCACGCTGATGATTGGTACTTCAGATACCACCGCCATTGGCAGCGATATCGCCCCGCCAGCGGTCAAGGCGCAGCTGGGTCATTACAATGTGCTGGGCAAACAGGTAGCAAAACTGATCCCTGGTGCTCGCCTGATCGAGTTCCCAGGCATGGGACATGCGCCACAGATGGAGGAGCCGCAGAAGTTTAATCAGACTTTGATTGACGATTTGGCGCGCGGTTAACGCAAAACAGCGCGATAAATCGCGCCGCTACCAAACAGCCAGGTGCTAACGCACCTGCTTTTTTTTATTCTTGGCGGCGTACATACGTTCGTCGCTGCCTTCCAGCAGTTGCTCCAGCGACAACGGCTGCTGGGGATCGAATTCCACGATACCGGATGAGAAATGCAACTGGTAGAGACGGCTCAGATCATGGGTCTGTCTCTGAAGGTGCCGGTCAAACCGCGCCAGCACCCCTTCGGCATCCGATTGTTGCAGGCCGTTAAACAGCACCACAAACTCATCGCCTCCCAACCGGGCAAAAATATCCGCCTGACGGAAACTGACTTTCATCGCCTCGGCAAAATCCATCAATGCGCGATCGCCCTGGCGGTGGCCGAGGGTATCGTTGATCTCTTTGAACCGGTCGAGGTCGAGGAATGTCAGGCAAGCCGGAAGTTGTTTTACCAGGCACTCGTTGAGCGCCAGCTGCCCCAGCGTCATAAAGCCACGACGGTTGGTAATTTGCGTCAGCTCGTCAGAGGTGGCGGTTTGAAACGCAACCAGTTCGGCTTCTGCCATCGCCGCCAGATCGCGCAGCGTGTGGCAATCATCGTCATCAAACGAACGGGCCTGGTGATCGACGATACACAGCGTACCCACCTTGGCCCCTGCTGGCGTGCGTAATGGGCAACCCGCATAGAAGCGCACCGGGTTTTCACCGGTGACCAGCGGATTATCGTAAAAGCGATCATCTTCCAGCGCATTCTCCACAACCATCAGGTCATCCTGGAGGATGGCATGACCGCAAAAGGAAGTATTACGCGGCGCGGTTTCCCCGGATTCACCCGCAATGGATTTGAACCACTGATGGTCCTCTTCCAGCAGGCTTACCAGCGCGACCGGCACACCAAACAGGCGGCGGGCGAGGCGGGTCAGACGGTCAAAACGCTCTTCTGCCGGGGTATGCAGAATGTTGAGCGCACGTAACTGAGCCAGACGATCCGATTCGTCTGCGGGCAGTGCAGGTGCTTTCATCGCGTTACTCTTCTTATTAGATGCAGGTGTTACAGAACTGGTGTTGTGCCAAAAGGATGGCGTTAACAATTATCAGCCGTCAGCAAAGACGGCTGATAAGCGTAACGGTGATCAGAGCATTTTTTGCTCGGCGAGATCAAGGGCAAAGTAACTGAAAATCAGATCGGCACCGGCGCGCTTGATGGCACCGAGGCTTTCCAGCACCACATTGCGTTCATCAATGGCACCGGCCTGCGCTGCGAATTTGATCATGGCGTATTCACCGCTGACCTGGTAGGCAGCCAATGGCAGCGTAGTGCGCTCGCGGATATCGCGCAGGATATCGAGGTAGGCACCTGCTGGTTTCACCATCAGTGAATCAGCACCTTCGGCTTCGTCGATCAGTGACTCACGGATAGCTTCACGGCGATTCATCGGGTTCATCTGATAGGTTTTACGGTCACCTTTCAGTGCGGTACCTGCGGCTTCACGGAACGGGCCGTAGAATGAGGACGCGAACTTGGTGGAGTAAGACATAATCGCGGTATCGGTGAATCCGGCCGCATCGAGCGCCTGACGAATCGCTTTTACCTGGCCATCCATCGCGGCGGAAGGTGCGATAAAGTCGGCACCGGCCTGAGCGGCAACCACCGCCTGTTTACCGAGATTGATCAGGGTTGCGTCATTATCGACACCGTGGTCGCACAGCACGCCGCAATGGCCGTGGCTGGTGTATTCGCAGAAACAGGTATCGGACATGACGATCATTTCCGGCACGGTGTCTTTGCAGATACGCGACATACGCGCCACCAGACCGTTTTCGTTCCACGCATCGCTGCCGGTGGCATCGGTGTGGTGCGAAATGCCGAAAGTCATCACCGAACGGATACCCGCTTTGGCGATACGTTCGATTTCATACGCCAGACGCTTTTCCGGGATACGCATAACGCCCGGCATGGCGGTGATCGGTTTGTAGTCGTCCACCCCTTCTTCAACGAAAATTGGCAGTGCCAGATCGCTGAGGCTCAGGCTGGTTTCCTGGAACATTTCACGCATCGCGGCGCTTTTACGCAGCCTTCTTGGACGCTGGATAAGAGAAAAATCAGACATGCTCATTCTTACTTACAGGTGAAAAAAGTAGCGTTAGTCTACTCCTTTTTGCTCAGGCCGATGAAGGTTTGTGTGCTGCGCGGAAAATGAAAACTCCCACTGACGTGGGAGTTGAGGGGGATTATTCGTTGATATCCGGATGCTGCTGCACCAGGTTTTTGCGCTTCGCTTCCAGCTTCGCGATCTCGGCGTCGATATCTTCGATTTTCTGCTCGATGTTGTCGTGATGCTCCTGCAGGATCTCACGCGCTTCTGCGAGGTCAGAGGCGGCCGGAGTCGCACCGCTCAGCGGTTTGTTGGCGGTCTCTTTCATGTACAGACCGGTGATTAAGCCAATCACCGCAATCACCATCAGATAGTAAGCGGGCATATACAGATTATTGGTGGCTTCCACCAGCCAGGCGGCAACGGTCGGCGTCAGACCGGCAACCAGCACCGAAATGTTGAAGGCACTGGCCAGCGCGCTATAGCGGATATGGGTCGGGAACATCGCGGGCAGCGACGAAGCCATCACGCCGGTGAAGGCATTCAGGATCACCGCCAGTAGCAGCAGACCGGCAAAAATCAGCCCAATCACGCCGCTGTTAATCAGCATAAACGCCGGGATTGAGCAGATGAACAGCGCGATGCTGCCAATAATCACAAACGGGCGACGACCAAAACGGTCACTCAGCATCCCCATCACCGGCTGCACAAACAGCATCCCGATCATAATGGCGATGATAATCAGTACGCCGTGATCTTCCGAGTAGTGCAGGTTATGCGACAGGTAGCTCGGCATATAGGTCAGCAGCATGTAATAGGTGACGTTAGTGGCAATCACCAGACCAATACAGGCCAGCAGGCTTTTCCAGTGTTTCGTGGCAATCTCTTTGAACGAGATTTTCGGGCCATCACGCAGACCTTCGCGATCGCCCTGTTCCAGCTTATCCACATGCTGCTGGAATGCCGGGGTTTCTTCCAGCGCGTGGCGCAGATAGAGACCAATAATCCCTAACGGCAGAGCGACGAAGAACGGCAGACGCCAGCCCCATTCGAGGAAGCGGTCTTCCCCGATGATGGTGGAGATCAGTACCACCAGACCGGCACCCAGCACAAAACCGGCGATGGAGCCGAAATCCAGCCAGCTGCCCATAAAGCCACGCTTACGGTCGGGTGAGTATTCGGCGACGAAGATCGACGCGCCGGTATATTCCCCACCCACGGAGAAGCCCTGCGCCATTTTGGCGATCAGCAGCAGCACCGGTGCCCAAATACCAATGGACTCGTAAGAGGGTATCAGGCCGATACAGAAGGTACTGATCGACATGATGACGATAGTGATGGAAAGAATTTTCTGGCGACCGTATTTGTCACCGAGCATGCCGAAGAACAGACCGCCCAGCGGACGGATCAGGAAGGGCACGGAGAAGGTCGCCAGTGCGGCGATCATCTGGATACCGGGCGAAGCACCCGGGAAAAACACTTTACCCAGCGCATAAGCCACAAAGCCATACACACCGAAATCAAACCATTCCATCGCGTTGCCCAGAGAAGCCGCGGTGATGGCCTTACGTAAACGGGCGTCGTCGATGATAGTGACATCATCCAGCCCGATCGGTTTTACACGTTTCCTACGAATTTTCATGAGGTTACCCTGTCCTGGAATCAGAAAGTCCTCAACGGCGCGGACCGATTCACAGTTTTCAGGCCGCGGCGTTGAGAAAATTAAAGCATAGCCGTAAAGATGAGATTTCTCTGGCCTGCTATAGCGATAATTACGTGGGTAATTATCGCCTCCCGCGACAGAGTATACCGTTTTTAAGTGATATTTGTCATGTTTGCGCCAGTAACTGGCTATTTTGTGGCTAAAACTGTGGCACTGCGTGGTGCTAAAAAACGCCGTTCAGAGCAGTGAACGCAGCGGCGCGCCCTTCACCCAACCGGCGATATTTTCCACTGCCTCGGTAAAGTAGGTGTGGTAGTTACGGTCGGCGACATAGCCCAGATGCGGCGTCGCCAGCACGTTCGGCAGCTGGCGTAATGGACTCCCGGCGGGCAGGGGTTCCTGCTCAAACACATCCAGACCGGCCCCGGCTAAATGTCCGGACTGTAATGCCGCAATCATCGCCGCCTGGTCGACAAGACCCGCTCGCGAGGTATTGATCAGCAATGCGCCGGGTTTCATTTGCGCCAGTGCGGCTGCGTCGAGCAGATGGTGGGTACGTTCGCTCAGTACCAGATGCAGGGAGACCACATCACTTGCCTGTAATAAGCCATGCAGCGATGCCATCTTCCTCACGCCACAGGCGGCTGCGCGCTCATCAGTCAGATTCTGGCTCCAGGCACAAACATCCATGCCAAACGCCTGCGCAACCTGCGCCATCGCACCACCAATTTTCCCCAGACCCAGCAGCCCCAGCGTTTTGCCCTGCAACCCGATGCCCAGCGTCTGTTGCCACGGACCATTGCTGCGCAGCGCCTGGTTTTCACTGACGAGATGGCGTGCCAGCCCGAGCAGCAGCCCCCATGTCAGCTCCAGGGGTGGCGCACTGCTGCTGGCGGTGCCGCAAACCGCGATATAGCGCTCGCGACAGGCGTCGAGATCAATCGAGGCATTGCGCATACCGGAGGTAACGATCAGTTTCAGGTTCGGCAGGCGGCCAATCAGTTCGGCGCTGAGCGGGGTACGTTCGCGCATCACCACCAGGATATCGGCGTGCTGAATCTGGCTGACCAGCGCATCCTGGTTATCGATATGGGTGGTTAGCGCGCGGGTATGGACCAGCGGTTCCAGCGTGGTCCAGTCGGCAAGATTCAGGGCGACGTTCTGGTAATCATCAAGAATGATGCAGTTCAGATTCATGGCGTTCCTCAGCGAGTAGCGGCCGCGCCCCTT
Organism: Pantoea cypripedii; assembly: GCF_002095535.1. Lineage (NCBI taxonomy): Bacteria > Pseudomonadati > Pseudomonadota > Gammaproteobacteria > Enterobacterales > Erwiniaceae > Pantoea > Pantoea cypripedii. Next base: position 4,159,246 of record NZ_MLJI01000001.1, on the reverse strand, counting down.
GCTCGTTGAGCCACGCACGCAGCCGGTCATTATCCATTGGGTAGGCGTAATAATAGCCCTGAATAAATACCACACCACGTTGCTGCAGGTACTGGAATTGTAACCAAGTCTCCACCCCTTCACCCAGCACCTCAAGCTGTAACTTATGGCTGAGGTTGATGATCGCATCCAGTACCGGCGTTTCGCCATCCAGCCGCTCAATGGCGTTGATAAAGCCGCGATCAATTTTCAGATAATCAAGCGGGAAGGTTTGCAGATAGCTGAGCGAGCAATGGCCGGTGCCGAAGTCGTCAATCGCTACTTTCATCCCCTGTGATTGCAACAGGCGCAACTTGCGCGCCACGTCTTCGCCGTCGTGAATCAGACTGCGTTCCGTCAGCTCCAGCGTAATCTGTAGTTGTTTATCTTTCACACGTCGGGCAAACAGCTGAATATCATTAACGAATTCCGAATGTTGCAGATGTTCTGCCGCCACGTTCAGTCCGATATGGAAACCCGGTTGCACATGCCAGCTCTGAATATCTTCGGCCATCAGCTCCAGCAAATGGCGCGTCAGAGGGACGATCATGCCTTCTTCTTCCGCCGCGCTGATAAAGATGTCAGGGCGAATCATATCGCCATTCGGCAATTGCCAGCGCAGTAGCGCTTCGGCACCGGCGCAGCATTGCTGGGTCACGCTGTAGACCGGCTGATAATGAACGGAAAACTGGCGATTGCGCATGGCCCGACGAATTTCATCACGCCATGAGATGCGGCGGCGCAGCCAGTTGGCGGTGAGAATCATCAACAGGATGGAGAAAATGGCCGCCATTGGCAGGAAAATAAACAGCGCCTGCCGCCAGGCTTTCAGCAGCTCGCTGGGCGGGACGATAACTTCCACACTGATGGGATAGCGGCTGGATTGTGCCGACCAGGCTTCGCTTTTCAGGTAGGTTTCCGGTCGTTGTTCGCGTGGCCCGTAGGAGATGGCCGCACCCTCGTTAAACCGTATACTCATGCGATAGCCACGCGATTCGCCAATCGCCTGTATAAAGTCCATCAGATATTGGCCATCAATCACTGCCCAAAACCCTTCACCATCGGGCAACTGACGGACAAAAACCACCGCCGGGCGATCCGGTACGCCGGAGGTGCCGCTAATGGAAATGCTCCACCAGGCTTTGCCGGTCACCGGCGGTTGCCGCATGATCATTTCGCTCAGGGTGCCAGGATTCATGCCATATGCAGAGGAGCAGGTGACATTCTCTCCTTCCAGCTTACCAATCGAACGAAAATAGGCGTTCAGGTTACCGGCACGTTGCAGCTTGTCTTCAATCGCCGAACAGGGTTGATAGTGATACTGGCGCAGCCCGGTGATCATATCCCAGGCGCTGTCGCTCATTTTTTCGGCCTGGGCCAGCAGGGAGTTGGCGGTACTGATTTGCTGCTGATGCACGGTATGTCGCGCTTCAATCGCCGTACACAAGATACCGAGCACCAGGGGCAGCAGCCCGGCACAAACAATCAACAGCCAGCCAAAATCGCGATGTTTTCTCTGCGGTGGCACCAGGCGTTCCTCGGTAGATGTAAGCAGCAGGAAGAGGGCATGCTGCGGCTTCCGCAGCATAGCATTTTCCCGGGGCCGTGCATGTTAGCGTTTTGATTAACAACGAAACTGACCGTGATCAATTATCGGCCCTGGTTTGCGATTATTGACATAGTTTTGCCATTGCTGGCATTTCCTTGCATAAAAAGTGTGACCTGGTGAAATTGTGGCTGGTGTGTGCATTCTTTGTACAGACCAGGCCATACTCAGGAAACCGGCAACGGTTGGCCGGTCATCGAACAGGGAGGAAAAGCGATGGCACCTTTATCACCGGTCTCTCAGGCACAAACCCCATCACCATCACCACAACCTGGCCCATCCTTTGAGACGGACTGGCATAAAAATATTACCCGTATCACTAACCCGGCGATCGAATCTCTCGTGCCGGACCAGGACGGCGTAAAAAAGAAGCGAAGAGGGCGGGTGGGTTGCGGGCTGAGAGCCAACCGTAGCGAGACGGAACGGGAGAAAGACGGAGAAAGGACCGCGCAACTCCTGGGCACACTCTCTGATCAGGCGCGTCAATGGCTTGAGCGGCACAGCGTACCCGAGGGAGCAGAGAAAAACAGCGCAGTGGCGGCCCTGTATAAAGATCGTTCTCGTCCGAAGTCAGTGACTCAGATAGTCCTTGCCTGGTACTACGGGATATCGCGCAGCTCCCTGCTACGCGCTTTAATCAGGATATCCCCGGCAAAGGTCACCTCAGAGCAGAAAAGCTACCTGCATAAACGGCTACCTGCGGAAACGCATCCCGATGCGAAGGCCGTGGCCCGGCTATTTGTGGATAATCATAAGGCCATGGAGGAGTTAAAAATCACCCAGCGGGTACTGTCGAGCTATTATGGCATCGAGTGGATAGCCATCGGCGGGGCCAGGCCGAGCATACTTACGCAGGAGCAGCAGGCGACGCTGAATGAACACTTTCCGGCCGCTGAGAAACTGACGCTAAGCGAAGTCGCGCAGCGCTATTTTGACCATCAGCCGCTCCTGGTCAGGCAACAAATTTCTCAGCGCCAGCTGGCGGTACATTGCGGCATTAATAAGCGAACCCTGGAAAAAGCCATCGACAAGGCTAAACCCGTTGAGCTCACACCCTCACAGCAAAGCCTGCTGCATAGTCTGCTCACCCTGGAAAACAAGCCGGATGTGGATGCGGTAGCCCGGTTATTTCTCGCGAATGAGCAGATGTTTCGCGAGAAAAATATCAACCGGATCATGTTGAGCAAACACTACAAGGTCAGCCGCGATAACCTGGTGCGCAAAATCAACTGGCTTAAATCGGTGCCGTTAACGGCGGGGCAAAAAGCCACGCTGAAAAAGTTGTTGCCGTCCTGGGCTAATGCGAAAGCGGTCGCTCGTTTAACCCACGATAATAAAGCGTTGCTGGACTCACAGGGCATCACCGTGGTGCAACTGGCAAAATATTGTCAGTTGCACCATAACACGCTCAGCAGAACCATCAGTATTGAAAAACCCATTGCGCTGCAAGCCGGGGATAAGCAGTGGCTCAATAGCCTGATAGCCGCGAACAAAAAGATCACTGCCGCAGCCGTAGCCAGAGTCTGGCTCGATTTTAAAAGTGCGCTTGAAACACGGGGCATTACCCAGCGAATTCTGGCACAACACTTCAGGGTTAAACTCTCCACTCTCATCTATAAAATTGGTTCTATGAAGAATGCTCCGCTGATGTCGGCGCAGGAAACGTATCTTCATTGCCACCTGCCGTTAGTGGAGGGCATCACAACCAGCCAGGTGGCAGAACTCTATGTTGATCAGAGGCGCAGCCTGGAATGGCCAGGCATCACCACCTTTCAGTTAGCCGCTTATTACAAGGTCAACCTGAATACCCTGCGTGCCGATATCAACCAGTTTCAGTCGTCGGTACTGACTGTAAGGCAAATCCGCTTTCTGAATAAACGTCTTTCGCCACAGGAAGCCCCGGATACGGTACGGGTGGCGCGGCTTTATCTGGAAAATAAAGATTTGTCGCTCTGGCCGAAGATCAGTCAGTTGCAGCTGGCAAGGCACTACAAGATCCAGCCGAATAGCCTGTACGCCGAAATAAAGTCATTCCAGTTGTTAGCGCTGCCCGCCACGGTTATCAAACCCGAACCCATGGAGCAGGCAGAAATGGCTGAACCTGTTGTCCTTGAGGAGAGATCCTTCGCGCAGCGGGCGCAAAATTATGCCGGTCCGCTACTGCGTGATCCTTTGACCGGGCAGAGTGTCACGCAGGAAACACTGGGTGACTGGCAGCAGGTGGACGTGGTGGGGCTGAACATCCTGCCAGATACCCGGCAACAGGCAGTGCGGGATCAGGTGAGGCTGGCGGTGAAAACGGATGGCAAGAGTGATGCGGCGTTGTTTGCGCGTTTTTTCGCTATCAAAAAGCAGCCCGACGATCCGGCAGGCAATCAGATTGTGGCGCGGGAAGATATCCCGGCCTTAACCTATCTCGGCATCTACTCCGGGGATATGCTTGCCGGTACGAGTAGCCTGGACGCCGCGATAAAAAAACACGGCCCGCATGCCATTTTCACCTATCTGTTTGCCACCCGGCAGCCGAATGTTTCTGTCAGTGGTTATCAACATCCGAACCTGCTGGCGTTGATCAATACCGGCCATCTGCCGGGTTATCCGCTACGCGGTGAAAACAATGTGATGGTTTTCTATGCCAAAAAGCCGCGTCACAAGGGGGTGGCGGTAGTGTATGTCACTCGGAGAAAAATTAGCAAAGGCGAGGAGTTGCTGATTGGTTACGGCCCTGATTATCAGATGGATATCATTAACTTTGCCCATTATCAGGCAGTGAAAAATGATCACATCCGGCAAATCGCCCGCGCCCGAAACCTCAATATTCTGGTGGTGGAACTGGATGACAGGGTGCGGGTTTGCACCCCGGCGGGATGGCAGTCGGGCAGCATCGGGGATGAGGTGCTGTCGGTGGATAACCTGGTGGCCCTCCGCGCCCGGCAGAACAAAGGCGGGTTGCTGATGTATGACGCGTTGAATATTCCGCCGGGGAATCGCGGGCAGCCCGCCAGCTGGAGAATTGCAGGCCGCAGCAGGGATGGCGACGACAACCTGTTCGATGCGCTGGCGAGGGGGATGTCTGCTGCTGCGGACGTTACCGCGCTGAAACTGGAACTCTCCGGGCTGACCATCAAGCAAGAGACGTAGCGGCGCGATTTATCGCGCGCCTTTTGGCCTGGGCAGCGTTGTAAATAGCGCGATAAATCGCGCCGCTACGGATCCGTGCAAGTTTAAGCCGTTTGCCGCCGTAGCAGACCCAGCGCCGCCAGCATCAGGCTGAGGCTGGCGAACAACGTCAGCGTCGCCATCGCCATGCCCTGGCCCACGGAGCCCTGTTCGAACTGCCGCCAGATAAATATCGCCACGGTTTGTACCCCCGCCGGGGCCAGCAGCAGGGAGGTGACCAGCTCGCGCGAGGCGACGGCGAACACCATCATCATCGCCGCCAGCAGGCTCGGGGTGACCAGCGGCAGCACAATCAATCGCAGCGCCTGCAAGCGCGAGGCACCGTGCACCCGCGCTGCCGGTTCCAGCGTCGGACCCAGTTGACGCAGGGCGCTGCTGACATAGCGCACCGGCCAGGGCAGCAGCAGGCAGCTGTAGGAAAGCAGCAAAATCGCCAGCGTATTGTAGGGAGAGACCGGCCAGAAGCCGCGATTCCACAGCAAAATCAGCCCGACGCCAATCACCACCCCCGGCATCGCCGCAGGCAGCAAGGCCAGGCCATCCATCAGCGCCAGCAAACGCGTTTTACCCTCGGCCACGCGCCAGGCAATCAAAAATCCGAGCAACCCGGTGAGTAATGCCGCGCCGAGCGCCAGCCCGATGCTGGTGGAGAACGCCGCCAGCGCATCACCCTGCTGGCTGAACAGCGCAGTGAAATGACGCAGCGTCAGGTTGCCGGGATGAATGCCGCCCGACAAGGTGTTCAGCAAGCCGCTCAGCGTCATCGCGCCGAGCGGCAGCGCCACCGCCAGCAGGGCGGTGAGCACGAATAGCAGCAACATCGGCAATTGCCAGCGACCGGGACTGGCGGCTTCCTGCGCCACCGGTTTACCGCTCACCGCCGTGACATCGCTGCTGCCGGTAAGCTTACGCTGACAAAACCACGCCAGCAGCGCCACCAGGCTGAGCATCAGCGAGAGCGAGGCAGCCCCCGGCAGATCGATCGGCCAGTCAGCCAGTTTTTGCTCAATGCCGACGGTCATCAGGGTTAACCCGGCGCGTGCGCCAAGCGCCGCAGGTACGCCGTATTCCTCAATCGCCAGCGTAAACGCCAGCAGTACGCCACCGGCCAGAGCGGGTAAGGTCAGCGGCAGGGTGATCTGCGCAAAGGCGCGCCAGGCGTGAGCGCCATGCACCCGCGCGACCCAGGCCAGACGCTGTCCGCTTGCCATCAGCGAGCGCGACACCGCGAAATAAACCACCGGGAAGATGTTGAGCGTCATCACCAGCATCATGCCGCTGCTGCTAAACAACAGGCTGTCAAAATTCAGGCCGGTGAGCTGCTCGACATAACCATTGCGTTGCAGCGCCAGCGTCCAGGCCAGCGCCACAATATAGGGTGGCGTCAGGAAGGGGATAAGAAACAACAAATCCCACAGCGCCGCCGCTGGCAGACGAAACAAGCCACGCAGCGCACCGAGCGGCAGGCCCAGTACCAGGCTGCCGAGCGCCACGCCGAGACCAATTTTCAGCGTACCCAGCCACATTGGCACCAGTTGCGGATCTTCCAGTAACGCGGGCAGCGCACTGAAAGCGCCCTGCCATTGCCCCTCGCTCAGATGCGGAAACAACGCCTGGAGCAGGATAAACAGCAGCGGCAGCGCCACCAGTATCAGCAGTGCCAGCAGGATCAGGCCGTTAAACAGGGCACGCGACATGGTTTATTGTCCAAACAGCGTGGCAAAGCGCTTCAGCACCGCGGCGCGTTCACTGCCGCCTTCCTGATTCACCGGCAACAGTTTGATCTCGGTGATTAACGGACGTTGCGCTTTGATATCGGTACGGGCAGGCATCAGCCAGGCTTTTGCCACCTGCTGCTGGCCTTCATCCGACAGTACATAATCGATAAAGGCTTTGGCATCGGCGGCATGCTGGCTGCTTTTCAGGATCATCATCGGACGCGGGGCCACCACGGTGCCGTTTTCCGGGAAAATCACTTTCACCGCTTCACCCTGGGCGATGTTGTTGTAAGTCACGTAATCCACCGCGCCAAACACCGCGGCTTTCGCCCCCTGCAACACCGGCGTTACGGCCTGCGCGTTCGGGCCGCTGATCACCATGCCGTTGGCTTTCAGTTGATCAAACAGCTGCCACGCTTTCTCGCCTTCACCATTCTGCAAACCAATCAGCAGGTCGAGGGAGGCACCCGACAGCGCCGGGTCGGGGGTGGTGATTTTGTCTTTGAACGCCGGGCCAGTGAGATCCTGCCAGGTTTTGGGTTCCGGCGTATTGCTGTTGGTGTTCCATACGATGCCGAGTGCGGAGATGCCCTGCGCGACGTAAGCATCGGTTTTAAACGCTGCCGGAACGTTTGCCGCGTTCGGGCTTTGATACGGCAGCAGCCAGCCACGTTGTTGCAGGTCCTCGGCAGTGTCCCAGGAAGCGGAGATCAACACATCCGCCTGCGGATTTGCCTGTTCCGCTTCCAGACGCGCCATCACTTTGCCGGTGGTGGCCTGGAAGATATTCACCTTAACCCCGGTCTGTTTTTCAAACCCGGTGGCGAGGCTTTTCGCCAGTGAGCCAGGACCGGCGGTGTACACCGTCAGTGCTTCGGCATCGTTCATCATCATCATGGCGGAGGTCAAAATCATCGCGCTGATGGCTCCTGTTTTAACAGATTTGAGAGATGGCATTGGTTTCCCCTGAGAGGTCAGTCACTGAAACAATCTGGCCCTGCGCCAGATGGATAATGCGGTCGGCCAGGGTGTTGGCTTCCTCGCGGTCATGCGTTACGTAAACGGCGGTGATCCCGGCAGCGCGCAGCAGCTGCGCCATGGTCTGCGCGAGGGTTTCGCGCAGATCGCGGTCAAGGTTGGATAAGGGCTCGTCGAACAGCAGAATCGCTGGTTTCGCCACCAGCGCGCGGGCTAACGCCACACGTTGTTGCTGGCCGCCCGACAGCATGGCGGGTTTACGATCGCCAAACCCGGCGAGGCCAACCTGTGCCAGAGCGGCTTCCGCCTGTTGCAGTGCCACCGCTTTCTTTACGCCGCGCATCCGCAGGGGAAAGGCGACATTCTGCACCACGCTCATATGCGGCCACAGCGCGTAATCCTGGAACACCATGCCGAGGTTGCGCGCTTCTGGCGCGGCACAGTGGCGTGCCGAGGCCACGCACTGGTCACCGATCCAGATTTCACCCGCCGAGGGTTGCAGCAGGCCCGCCAGCAATTTCAGCAGCGTGCTTTTGCCACAGCCGGAGGGGCCGAGCAGCGCCAGCGTTTGTCCGGCGGGAATGGTCAGGGAGAGATCGTGCAGAATGGTCAGGTTACCCGCTGACCAGCTGAGATTTTTCAGTTCGATAGGCTGCGCGACACGCGTCATCGGCCACCTCCCGCCAGCAGCAGGGAGTCGGCATACGCCACGCGCACCCGATGGTTTATCAGGAGCGTCATCAGATTGTTATCCTCTTTGGGATTTCATTGGCGGCGAGTCTACGGCGGAGATATGACGGAAAGATGACCAAATATCATCAGAGACTATGATGCGCAGCAGGCGAAAAAGCGTATAGTTACCGTTCGATTATAAAAAATTCGTCAAACACGAGCGCACTCACTCATGCCTGACCTGCCTGCCACGGAACCAGCTTTAACGCCTTTCCGTCTGAATTTACTGATCCTCTCCATCGTGATGTTCAATTTTGCCAGCTATCTCACCATCGGCCTGCCGCTGGCGGTGCTGCCGGGTTTTGTCCATGACGGACTCGGCTACAGCGCCTTCTGGGCTGGGCTGGTGATTAGCCTGCAATATCTTGCCACCCTGTTAAGCCGCCCCCATGCCGGACGTTACGCCGATCAATGGGGACCGAAAAAAGTGGTGGTGCTCGGGCTATGCGGCTGTTTCCTCAGTGGCTTGTGCATTCTGCTGTCGGCGCTGACCGAAAGCTGGTCGGTGCTGAGCCTCGGGCTGCTATGCCTGGGCCGCGTGATCCTCGGTGTCGGGCAAAGTTTCTCCGGCACCGGTACTTCGCTATGGGGCGTGGCGCGCGTCGGCTCGCTGCATATTGGCCGGGTGATTTCCTGGAACGGCATCGTCACCTACGGGGCGATGGCAATCGGTGCCCCGCTTGGGGTGGTGATTTTCCGCGCCGGTGGGTTGTTGTTGCTGTCCGGTATCATTATCGCCATTTGCGTGCTGGCGATTGCGCTGGCGCTGCCGCGTGCGCCGGTGAAAGGCAGCAAAGCCAAACCACTGCCATTTCGTGATGTGCTGGGGAAAATTTATGGCTTTGGCCTGATTCTGGCTATGGGGTCGGCAGGGTTTGGCGTGATCGCGACCTTTATCACCCTGTTTTATCAGGATAAAGGCTGGGATGGTGCCGCGTTCGCGCTGACGCTGTTCAGCGCAGCGTTTGTCGGTACGCGTCTGCTGTTTCCCAACGCCATCAATCGTCTCGGTGGCTTACGGGTCGCCAGCATCTGTTTTGCGGTGGAAGCCGTGGGCCTGTTCCTGGTGGCAGGTTCGTTCGATCCCTGGATGGCAAAAGTCGGGGCATTTTTTACCGGCGCAGGTTTCTCGCTGGTGTTCCCGGCGATTGGTGTGGTGGCGGTAAAAGTGGTGCCGCAGCAGAATCAGGGGAGCGCGCTGGCAACCTATACGGCGTTTATGGATTTATCGCTGGGGATCACCGGGCCGATCGCCGGTTTCATCATGAGTTTCGCCGGAGTGCCGCTGGTCTATTTCCTCACCGCGTTGCTGGTGTGTCTGGCGCTGGTGTGTACGCTGCGGATGAGTCAAAAGCAGGTTTCCGAACCCGAACCCGAACCCGAAATAGACATTTCCCCTAAATAATTTAAGTTGCAGGAAGGCGGCAAGGGAGTGAATCCCCAGGAGCTTACAGTTGTAAGTGACTGGGGTGCGCGAGCGCAGCCAACGCACCTGCGGCTTAAAGTATGACGGGGAAAGAAAGGCCTCCGACCGAGGCCAAATACAACAAATTGTGTCATTGACACAGATAAGGGTCTGGCAGGGGGGCGATGGACAGTGGCCCCCGTTTTCAATCAGGCTTGCAGCAATTCAATACTGGCGCGGATTTCACGTTCGATATCTTTGGCGCTCCAGTTCTCCAGCTCAGACGAGAAGGGTTCAAAGGCGTAGATGCCTTTGTAACCCAGCATCTCCAGGCGTTTCACCTGGGCCACGCTGTTTAGCACATCGTTATTACTCAGCATGATGCGTTGTTCATCGGTGAGTTGATCGGTCGGGCGCGTATCTTCCACGCCAGACAGATGCACCAGGCCAATCTGGTTAACATCAATCTCCTGCGGGAACTCCTGCTCCGCGTTTTCGTACAAATGATGATGGAACGTATCCAGCAGCAGTTTGAACGGCACCTGCGCATCACGAATGAGCTGCTGCGTCTGCACGGCGGAACGTAAGGAGCTGACCGGGAAGCCGAGCGGCTCCACCAGCCCCTGGATGCCATAATGGGCAAAGCGTGGAGCAAGGGTTTGCAGCGCTGCCAGCGTCTGTTCCGGGGCAATGGCGATGCCTTCATTCAGCGGACACATCACCAGTGCTTTCGCGCCAATTTGCTGGGCTTCCTGCAACAGGGCTTCGGCTTTGGCCAGCAGCGCGTCATCAGGACGGTTGAACGGATAGAGCGCGTTAATGGTTTCGATTTCGATGTGATATTTGTCGGTCAACGCGCGCAGCTGCGCCACGCTCAGATCATCCGTCACCCTGCCGCCCGGCATATCGTTACGCAGTTCCACTTTGTTTAAACCCAGACGCTGCACCAGCTGGAAAAAAGCTTCCAGCGACAGCGTCGGGGCAATTTTACGGTTAATACAGAAACGGGTGGGATCGATGGCCATGTGACGGCTCCTGTAATGGGGTGCGGGTAAGATGGTGCTAAAGAGAACATTTATTTCATTGTTAGTGAATTATGAAACTTCAGATATTGGATCTTCCTCGCAAAAATTTCATTTTTCGTTTTGTTTAATGTCCAGGTGTGGCGTGATGTCGGGATGCCATAGGCAGGAAAATGCGATCCAGTCCGCTAAAAGGAAATTTTCCAAAAATAAGTATTTGAAAAATTTATTTCACTGTAATAGCTTCATACCATGCTTTTTCGTTCTCGCGGGTTTACACATTAAAGAGGCAACGACATGAACATCGTAGGAAACTTTATCGGCGGCCAGATTACCCACAGCGCCAGCAATGAAACTATTCCGGTGTACGATCCGGCGACCGGCAAAGTGGTGCGTGAACTGACGCAGAGCACCTCAGATGAAGTCGCTAAAGCGATTGAAGTCGCTCATGCGGCATTCCCGGAATGGTCCAAAACCTCCCCGCTGCGTCGTGCCCGCGTGATGTTCAACTTTAAAGCGCTGATGGAACAGCACCGTGAGGAGCTGGCGGCGCTGATCGTCTCCGAGCACGGCAAAGTCTGGTCCGATGCGCTGGGTGAGCTGACGCGCGGCATTGAAGTGATCGAATTTGCCTGCGGCATTCCGCATCTGATTAAAGGCGAAAACTCGCCAAACGTGGGTGGCGGCGTAGACAGCTACTCACTGATGCAGCCGGTGGGTGTGGTAGCGGGTATTACCCCATTTAACTTCCCGGCGATGGTGCCGCTGTGGATGTTCCCGATCGCACTGGCCTGCGGTAACACCTTTATTCTCAAGCCACCGGCGCTGGACCCCTCCGCTTCGGTGCGTATGGCGGAGCTGCTGAAAGAAGCGGGCCTGCCGGATGGCGTGTTCAACGTGGTCCACTCTTCCAACGAAGATGCCGAGCAACTGTATAAAGATCCGCGCGTGGCGGCGGTGAGCTTCGTCGGTTCTTCCGGCGTGGCAGAACATATCTACAAAACTGCCAGTGCGCATGGCAAACGTGTTCAGGCGTTTGGTGCCGCGAAAAACCACGCCATCGTGATGCCGGATGCCGATCTGGATGCCACGGTGAATGCCATCATGGGCGGCGCTTTTGGTTCTGCCGGTGAGCGTTGCATGGCACTGCCTGTCGTGGTGGCGGTGGGTGAGGGTACGGCCGACAAACTGATCGCTCGTCTGACCCCGCTGATCAAAGCGCTGCGCGTCGGACCGGGTATCCAGAAAGGTGCCGAAGAGAATGAAATGGGGCCGGTGGTGTCTGCCGCGCACCAGAAAAAAGTGCTGGGCTACATCGACAAAGGTGAGCAGGAAGGCGCGAAACTGGTGGTCGATGGCCGTAACTATCAGGTGCCAGGCCATGCAGAAGGTTACTACGTGGGCGGCACGCTGTTCGACAACGTAACCTCAGAGATGACCATCTGGCGCGAAGAGATCTTCGGACCGGTACTGAGCATCATGCGTTCCCCGGATTTCAGCAGCGCGCTGCAACTTGTGAACAGCCATGAATTCGGCAATGGCAGCGCCATCTTTACCAGCAACGGCCACACCGCGCGTGAGTTTGTGCAGGATGTGGAAGCGGGCATGGTCGGCGTCAACGTACCGGTTCCGGTGCCGATGGCCTTCCACAGCTTCGGTGGCTGGAAACGTTCGGTGTTTGGTGCGCTGAATGTCCACGGGCCGGATGGCGTGCGTTTCTACACCCGCATGAAAACTGCCACCGTGCGCTGGCCGAGCGGTCAGCAGACGGTCTCTGAGTTCAGCATGCCGACTCTGGGTTAAGGAGAATTGGGATGTCACTACTTGCGAAAGCGCAGCAGCCAGACAGCAATGGCCGTATCCAGCATGTCACGCCGGAAAGTGCCGGTTGGGGATACGTGGGCTTTGATGCGTATCTGCTGAAAAAAGGCCAAACTCTTCGGCTTGCCAGCGCTGATAAAGAGCTGTGTCTGGTGCTGGTGGCGGGCTTTGCCTCGGTAAAAACCCGTCATGCTGAGTTCCCGAATCTGGGCAAGCGTTTGTCACCCTTCGAGCGGATTCCGCCTTATTCGGTTTATGTGCCGCATAACGATGAGGTGGAAGTCTACGCCGATAGCGATCTGGAGCTGGCGGTGTGTAACGCCCCCAGCCAGGGCAATCTGCCAGCGCGCCTGATTGCGCCGGAAGATGTCGGGGTCGAGCATCGTGGTAAGGGACGCAACCAGCGCCTGGTGCATAACATTCTGCCGGACAACAAACCGGCTGATAGCCTGCTGGTGGTGGAAGTTTACACCGACGAAGGGGCAACCAGTTCTTATCCGAGCCACAAGCACGATCAGAAAGACAGCCCGGACGAAACCTATCTGGAAGAGACGTATTATCATCGTTTCGATCCGGAGCCCGGTTTCGCCATGCAGCGCGTGTACACCGACGACCGTTCGCTGGACGAATGCCTGGCACCGTATAACCGCGATGTGGTCACGGTGCCGCGTGGCTACCATCCGGTGGCGACGCTGGCGGGGTATGACAATTATTATCTCAACGTGATGGCGGGGCCGGTTCGTCTGTGGAAATTTACCTGGGAGAAAGATCACGCCTGGGTGAATAGCGATAAGTATCCGCGTTCCTGATTGCGCGATAAATCGCGCCGCTACGGCCTGGTGTGGCCTGTAACGGCGCGGTTTTGTTAACGTTTAATGCGTCGATCCCACTGCTTCGTACATACCGTTTCGCCGTTGTGCTGCACCTTCATCTCACCGCTGATGATGAAATGCGTCAGATCACTGCGCATCTCCAGCACGATATCGGTTTCCGTCCACCAGCCTTCGCGCCCGATCTTCATGCTTTGCGTCAGCAGATAATGAGCGGACAGCGGGTCCTGGTTATGCACGGTCAGCTGACGACGCAGGCTGTGATCGACGGTGGTATCGATATCGTCGAAACGATAGACCCCCTCGCCAAACACCCCGCCGATGCCGTGTGTCACGCTTTGCCAGCTGTCATTCACCACGTCATAACGCAGCTCACGCTCGACACGCCCCGGTGACAGCAGGGTCAGCGGCGTATTGGCGGCGGTAGCCGGTTGTGGATTCGGCCCGGCAATCGGTGACACCTGGCGGCATACCGGCAGATCGAGCGCGGCGCTGGCCAGATTCACCTGCAACGTCGCCATTTCCGCCATCGGCCAAATCATCGGCCAGAAGGTGGTCGCCAGCGAGATGCGCAGACGATGTCCGGCGGCAAAACGCCAGGCGATGCCGTCCAGCTGCACCTGCACATCCACCGTTTCACCCGGCGTCAGCGGCACGTTTTTATCCTGTCCCTGCAAATGGCTGAGGTTGACCCAGCCGTGGGTTACGCGGGTTGATGCCCCGTCGGGCGCGACATCGGACAAACGCACGTACAGCATCGCCGCCGGTTTATCGCTGCTGAGTTTGACGCTGAACTGCGGGAAGCCGTAGATGCTCAGGCTTTCGTTGAGCGGCGCGCTGTCAAAGCTCTCCGCCAGGCCATCGTCCATCCGCTGGTCGCTCGGGCTTTCACCCAGCACGCCCGCGCCCATCCACTCCCCGGCAAACAGCCCGTGGTTTTGCTGGGTACAGATGGCCTGCCAGCTGTCCTGCTCCAGTGGTGTCGGGGCAAGGGTACTGGGCTGTAAATGCCAGCGTTGCGCTTTGGTCACTTCGTCGGTATCCCCGTCGATGGCGATCCACTCACCAAACGCCTGCGGACGCTGCGAACCCGGACGCTGACTGTCGTTCAGCCATGCCTGCACGCGTGGACCGGCCAGCGCGTCATTATCCACCTGCTTCAGCCAGTGGTCCCACCAGGTTACTGCTTCCTGCAGGAAACCAATGGCCGGTTCCGGCGTGCCATCCTGCGGATAGATATGCGCCCACGGGCCGATGATTGCCTTACGCGGCACGTCAAGGTTGTCCATCAGACGGAACACCGCGTTGCTGTAGGAGTCGGCCCAGCCGCCGACCGCCATCACCGGACACTGAATTGCCGCCCAGTCTTCCCCGACCGAACCGTGTTTCCAGTAGGCATCTTTCAGCGGATGATCCATCCACAGCGCCGGGAAAAACGGCATGTTTTCCAGACGATTGAGCCAGTCCTGATACCAGCTATCGCCCACCAGCTGCGGGTCCTGCGGACGGCTTTGATAGGCCAGCATAATGCCGCCCCACCACAGGTTGTCATTCAGCAGGCAGCCGCCTTTGTAGTGGATATCGTCGTTATAACGATCGTCGGTGGAGCACACGGTGATGATCGCTTTCAATGCCGGTGGGCGACGGGCAGCCAGTTGCAGGCAGTTAAACCCACCCCAGGATTTGCCCATCATGCCGACTGCGCCGTTGCACCAGTTCTGCTGGCTGATCCAGTCGATTACTTCCAGCGCATCTTCCTGTTCCTGCAACAGATATTCATCAGCCAACAGGCCATCAGATTCACCGCTGCCGCGCATATCCACGCGCAGCACCGCGTAGCCTTGTCCGGCAAAGTAGCCGTGCATCGGCTCATCGCGGGTACGCGTCCCATCGCGCTTGCGATAGGGAATGTATTCGAGAATGGCAGGCACCGGCTGCTGGCTGGCGGAAAGCGGCAGCCACATGCGGGCAGCCAGACGGGTGCCATCTTTCAGGGTGATCCAGATATGTTCCGTCACGCTGACGCTGTGGGGAAACTGCGTTACGAGGGTTTTCATGAGGCTCCTGCCATTGCATTTGACTGACGCTGACCCAGCACTTCATCCAGCCAGGATGTGCGCATTTCCGGCACCGAGGTCAGTAGTTTTTCGGTATAGCTGTGCATCGGGGCGCTGAACACCTGTTCGGTCGGCCCCTGCGCCACCACGTTGCCCTGATACATCACCGCCACCTGTTGCGCGATGCGTTTCACGGTGCTGAGGTCGTGGGTGATAAACAGGTACGACAGGCCGAGCTGCTCCTGCAAACGGCGCAGCAGATTCAGCACCTCTTCCGCGACCAGCGGATCGAGAGCCGAGGTGGCTTCATCGCAAATAATCAACTCAGGCTGCGCTGCCAGCGCCCGCGCAATGCACACACGCTGCTTCTGCCCGCCGGAAAGCGCTGCGGGATAACGATCAATCAGGGTGAGCGGCAGCTCGGTCAGCCGCAGCAGTTCTTCCACCCGCGCGCGTACCTGGCGTTTATCCAGCCCAAAGTAGAAGGCGATCGGACGCCCAATCGCTTCCAGAATGGTCTGGCGCGGATTGAGGGCCACATCCGGCAGCTGATAAATCATCTGAATACGACGCAGCGTTTCTTTGTCGCGTTGCTGATAGCGGTTCGCCAGTACCTTGCCAGCAAAGCTGACGTTACCGGCGGTATCGCCCAGCAGGCCGCACAGCGCACGCGCGAGGGTGCTTTTGCCACTGCCCGACTCGCCAATAATCGCCAGCGTTTCGCCTTTGGCGAGGCTCATCGATACGCCGTGCACCACGGTTTTACCGTTGTAGCCGGTGGAGAGATTTTGCAGCGTCAGCAACTGGCCCTGCGCCACATTTTCCGCGTGGACCGGCGTCAGCGCATGGGCGCGTTCCGATACCAGCCGCTGGGTATAGCTTTCCAGCGGATTTTGCAGAATGTCGGTGGTGCTGCCGCTTTCCACTTCGCAGCCCTGGCGCAGCACCATGATGCGGTCAGCAATCTGCGCCACCACGGCCAAATCGTGGGTGATGTACAACGCGGCGGTATTGAACTCGCGTACCAGCTTGCGCAGCATCACCAGCACTTCAATCTGCGTGGTGACATCCAGTGCCGTGGTCGGTTCGTCCATCACCAGCAAATCGGGTTTGCAGGACATCGCCATCGCTGCCATTGCGCGTTGCAACTGGCCGCCGGACAGCTGATGTGGATAGCGCTGGCCGATGGTGTCTGGCTCCGGCAGATCCAGCGCACGGAACAGGGTGACTGCCCACGCCTGCGCTTCAGCGGCATTCATCAGGCCATGACGAATCGGCCCTTCACACACCTGCTTGCCAATGGTCAGCGCCGGGTTAAACGCGGCGGCGGCGCTTTGCGCCACATAGGCTACGCGGCGGCCACGAATTTCGCGTTTCTCTTTGCTGGAGAGCGGCACGATATCGCGCCCGGCGATACGCACTTCGCCACCGGCAATGCGGCAGCCCGCACGGGCATAGCCCAGCGCGGCGAGGCCGATGGTGGATTTACCGGCACCGGATTCGCCAATCAGCCCCAGCACTTCACCGGGTTTCAGGCTGAGTGAAATGTTCTGGACCAGCGGAATGCCCTGGTCGGTTTCAATGCGCAGATCGCGCATTTCCAGAATGGGTTGTGTCATCCCTCTTCCCCCAGCGAAAGGTTGTTGCGTACCAGCAGCCAGTCAACCACCAGATTGACGCCGATGGTCAGCAGGGCGATAGCGGCAGCCGGATAGAGTGGCGCCAGCTGGCCGAAGTTGATCGCCTGGGCGTTGTCGCGCACCATGCTGCCCCAGTCGGCCCACGGCGGCTGAATGCCCAGCCCGAGGAAGCTCAAACCGGCGATAAACAGGAACGTGAAGCAGAAGCGCATGCCAAACTCCGCCAGCAGCGGTGGGATGGCGTTGGGCAGAATCTCTTTACGCACGATCCAGCCCAGCCCTTCGCCGCGCAGACGTGCCGCTTCGACATACTCCTGGCAGACAATCCCCTGCGCTACCAGACGGGCCAGGCGATAGACGCGAGTGGCATCAAGCAAGGCAATGGTGCCAACCAGTACCGGAATCGAGGTGCCGAGCACCGACAACACGATCAGCGCCAGAATCAGCACCGGAATCGACATCAGCGTATCGACAATGCGCGTCAGCACCACATCCACCCAGCGGCCATAAATGGCGGCGGTGAAGCCGGTGAGAATGCCGATGACAAACGAAATGGCGGTGATTGCCAGTGCGATGGCGATAGTGGTACGCGCGCCAAACAGAATACGCGACAACATATCGCGGCCGAGGCTGTCAGTGCCGAGCGGCATGGCGCTGGAGGGCAGCATCCAGATATCCCCCACCTGCGCGGTTTCGCTATGCGGTGCCAGCCAGGGCGCGAACAGCGCGGCAATCAGGTTCACGGCAATGATCGTCAGGCCGAGCATGGCGGAAATCGGCACCGTGCGGATTTTCAGTTTCTTCATTACTTACCTCGCATGGCGCAGACGTGGGTTACACCAGATCGCCAGCAAATCGGCGGCGGTGTTGAGCAGGATATAGGTGCCGCCAAACAGCAGCCCGCAAGCCTGCACCACAGGCAGATCGCGCTTGGTCACGGCGTCCACCATCAGTTGCCCAATGCCGGGATAGACAAACACCACTTCCACCAGAATCACCCCGACCACCAGATAGGCGAGGTTGAAGGCGATAACGTTGATAATCGGTGCCAGTGCATTCGGTAACGCGTGGCCCAGCACAATGCGCCAGCGCGACATGCCTTTCAGCAGCGCGGTTTCGATATAGCTGCTAGACATCACCGCACCGACGGAGGCGCGCGTCATACGCAGCATATGCGCCAGCACCACCAGCACCAGCGTCAGCATCGGCAGGGTGCAGGCGTACAGCCGTGCGAGGACACCGGCATCCGGATCGACCAGCGCCAGGCTGGGGAACCACGCCAGACGAATGGCGAAGAAAATCACCAGCACGTAACCCACGAAAAATTCCGGCACTGAAATGCTCAGCAGAGTCAGCGAGTTGGCCAGGCGATCGAACCACGAACCACGCCATACCGCCGAGGCGATGCCGAGCAGCACCGCCAGCGGGATAGCAATGATGGCGGCATAACCGGCGAGGAACAGCGTATTCGCCAGGCGCGGCAGCAGCTCCGCGCTGATCGGCTGGTTGTTAGCCAGCGAGTTGCCGAGGTCGCCGTGCAGCACGCCGCCCAGCCAGTGCAGGTAACGCCAGATGGCAGGCTGGTCCAGGCCGAGCTGCGTGCGCAGCGCGGCGATGGTTTCCGGCGTACCGTTCTGCCCGAGAATCGCGCTGGCGACATCACCGGGCAGCAGTTCGGTGCCGACAAATATCAGCAGCGAAACCAGCCATAGCGTGAGCAGGCCCAGCAGCAGGCGATGTAAAATCTGCTTTTTCATTACGACTCCAGCCAAACGCGTTCTGCCAGGCGCCCACCCATAAAGTTGAACATCGGATGCGGTTTCACGCCGCCCACTTTTTTGCTGGCCGCATCGAGGTAGTCACCAAACAGCGGGATCATCGCGCCACCGTCATCGCTGGCGATTTGCTGCAATTCGCCATAGATTTCGGCGCGTTTTTGCTCATCCAGCAGCGAACGGGCCTGAATCAGCAGGCTGTCGAATTTCTCATTCTTCCAGTGGGTATCGTTCCATTTGGCGGTGGATTGCCACGCGGTGGAGAACATCTGGTCTGCGGTCGGGCGTCCACCCCAGTAACCCATGCTGAACGGCGCTTTCATCCATACGTCATCCCAGTAGCTGTCGGCAGGCTGACGTTTGATGCTGACCTGAATTCCGGCCTGAGCGGCCTGGCCCTGGAACAGCGCAGCGGCATCGAGCGCCCCGGCAAAGGCCGCATCGGAGGAGGAGAGTTCCACTGGCAGGCTGCTGAGTCCGGCCTTCTTCAGATAAAATTTGGCTTTATCGGCATCGTAAGCACGCTGTGGCAGTGCCTTGTTGAAGAAGCGATCGGTTTTCGGGATCGGATGGTCATTGCCGAGGGTGCCGTAGCCACGCAGCACAGTTGCCAGCAGTTTTTCACGATCGATACCGTATTTGATCGCCATGCGCACATCGTTGTTATTGAACGGAGCAACACGACAATCCATCAGGAAGGTGAAGTGCTGGCCGCCAGACGAACGCACGATATTCAGCGCCGGGCTGCGTTTCAGGAAATCAACGGTTTTGAAGTCCACGCGGTTGATGGCATGCACCTGGCCGGAAATCAGCGCGTTGGTACGCGCGGTGGCGTCGTTAATCACCAACACTTCGACGGCGTCAACGAAGGCGCGATCCGGTTTCCAGTAGTTCGGGTTGCGTTTGAAGTAAGAACGCACGCCAGGCTGATACTGGTCGAACACGAAGCCGCCGGTGCCAATCGGGTGTTTCCAGTCGGTAAAGCCGTCCGGCACCACCACCAGATGATAATCCGCCAGCAGGTAAGGCAGGTCAGCGTTGCCGCTGTCGAGTTTTAGCGTGATTTCGTTATCGCCGCTTTTCTTCAGCTCGGTGATGCTTGCCAGCTGAGTTTTGATGGCGCTGCGTGACTGGTCGCCACGGTGCAGGTTGATGGAGTAGATAATATCTTCCGCCGTCATGGCCTTACCGTTATGGAAGGTGACGCCCTGACGGACTTTGAAGGTCCACTCCTGCGCGCCCGGCAGTGCGCTCCAGCTTTCCAGCAGCTCCGGGGTGGCTTTGTTGTTCTCATCGATTTCGATCAGGCCGTTCATCAGCATGTAAGCCTGGTTGAGCGGCACCCAGTCGCTATACAGCGTCGGGTCGAGCGAATCACTGGTGTTACCACCGGACATGCCAAGCTTCAGCACGCCGCCTTTTTTGGGCGTCGCTTCGGCGGCGAAACCGGAGAACGGGGAGAGCGATAATGCCGTGCCTGCACCAATCAGCGCGGCAGTATTGATAAATGAACGGCGGCTCAAATTTGCGCCCTGAAGATATTTGTTAAAGTTTTCCTGCTCGTCTTTCATTTATTTTTCTCCGTTGTTATTCACCCTGTTTTACTTATCTCATCCTGGGCCTTAGCGCAGTTATTTCTGATTTATATCAAAACCAATAAAACCTGATGTATGAGATTTTGGTATCAGACTATGCGAAAAACGCGCAGCAGAACACCCACAAAAAAGATAATTTCCCGATCACTGAGCAACACCAGGGAAAAGGCATGTGGAACTGCATACGATAGTTGGGCTAATTGGCGTTTTTTGTTATTTACTGGCATACGCACTGGTTCAGTTGCGTAAATTGGTCATTGATTCAGATATTTATGCCTGTCTTAACATCGCGGGAGGCGTTTGCGGACTCTATTCATTGAGCCATGATTTTAATTTGGCGATGGTGATTTCCCAATCGATGTGGTTAATTTTTACGCTGGTTGGTATGCATTCTTCACATCGCCGACGCGGTGCAATTAAAAATAAACTTCCGCCTTTAGATCCCCAACAATAAACAAGGGAATTAATATCGCGGCTTTGCGTTTTTAGTTGCACCTTTAAATATAAGAAAAAGTTATGGTGAAGAGTCGAAGAGATAATTTGCCGTGCGAAGGGCGTCACAGAAATCATATTCTGTGGCGCTTTTTTATCGTGATGAAATTTATGTCTGATGTTGCTGCTGTAGCCAGCTGATTACATGGCGCACAATCGGCTTGATATAGCGATCCTGCGGGGTGAGCAGAAAACATTTGCCGTTGGCGGCCAGTTTCCCGCCGTGAGCGGCCACCAGTTCGCCGCGATTGAGGTGATCCTGCACCAGACCTTCCCAGCCGAGCAGTATCCCGTCACCACGTAATGCGGACTGCACCAGAAACGGGTAGTTATTCGCCCGCCAGGTCTGACGTGGCACAAAATTCAGCACGTTCTGCGAGGCAAACCAGTCGCTCCAGCCGGTCCATTCCCGCTGCGGGTCATCCTGAATCAGCAACATCTGGTGCAGCAGCGATTCGGCGGAGGCCTCAGGCTCAAGGCGTGTCAGAAACGCCGGGGAGCACATCGGATAACAGATTTCGTCAAACAGCGGACTGGCGTGAAAGCCCGGTGGCGGTTCGCGCAGATAGAAAATCGCCAGATCGAACTCCGACGAGCGCATATCGGCGAAGCTGTCGGAGATCTTCATGCGAATTTGCAGATTGGGGAGTTCGCGATGCAATTCCGAGAGGCGCGGAGCCAGCCACAATGAACCCATGGCGCTGGTGCAGGCGATAGTCACCTGCGGCAGACCGTTCCAGCCCATCACTTCTGCTGTGGCGTGTGATAACGCGGAGAGCTGCTGGCGTACCTGCACCGCGTACGCCTCACCACGTGGGGTGAGCAATACCCGGCGCTGGGTGCGGGTAAAAAGTTTGCAGCCCAGCATCTCCTCCAGCTGCAAAATCTGGCGGCTGGTGGCGCTTTGCGTCAGGTTGAGTTCTTCCGCCGCGCGCGAAATGTTGCCATAACGCGCGACACACTCGAAGGCGATCAGCGTGTTGAGCGGCGGTAAAGGTTCGATCTGCATCAATCAAGCCTCGGTGCTTGAGGGTCAGGCTTTCTCGACGTTATTCAGCGCCAGTGAAACCGCCAGGGTTTGCGCCAGGCACAGAGACGCCACCTGCGAACGGAAGCCATCCACTTGCGCTTCACGCACCACAAAGCAGACATCGCTGAAGGCGGCCAGCGGGCTGACCTGGCTGTCGGTGATGGCGATCTGATGTGCACCCCGTTTGGCACCGAGTTCCACCAGTTCTACCGCTTCACGTGCATAAGGTGAGTAGCTGATGGCAATCACCACATCTTTGGGATTTACCATGCTCAGCTGCTCGGTGAACATCCCGCCGAGGCCGTCAATCAGGAAGGCGCGACGTTCCAGATGGCGCAGTGCGTACACCAGATACGACGCCACGCTGAAGGAGCGGCGCAGGCCAATGATGTAGATATTTTCTGCTTCATTCAGCAGCTTCACCGCTTTGTTGAGCTGCTCGGGGTTAACCTGCATTGCCAGCTGTTGCAACGCCTGGCTGTTGACCATGGTGAAGACATTCAGTATTTCGACCGGGCTTTCCGGTGAACTGGCGCTGTCGTCGGTCGCGGTCTGACGGAACAGACGTGCGCGTTCGGTGTAGTTCACCGTTTCTTCCATCAGGTGCTGACGGAAAACCTGTTTCATTTCGTTGAAGCCGCTAAACCCGAAGGCGTTGGCAAAACGGATCAGCGTGGAAGGGGGAACGTCGGCCTGCTGGGCAATCGAGGC
The DNA here is from genome assembly GCF_002095535.1 of Pantoea cypripedii. Lineage (NCBI taxonomy): Bacteria > Pseudomonadati > Pseudomonadota > Gammaproteobacteria > Enterobacterales > Erwiniaceae > Pantoea > Pantoea cypripedii. Next base: position 4,136,636 of record NZ_MLJI01000001.1, on the reverse strand, counting down.
GACGGTATCAAAGGCAATGCTGTTGCTGTTATCAAGAATATAGCGCGCCACCTGTTTCAGGCGTTTGCTCAGCGTTTCATAACGACGACGGATGTCGTCCTGTAACAAGGTCAATTGGGTGGGGTTATTGGTCATTACTTCGGCCCGCTAATAAGAATTATGGCTGGATAATGAGCGCTATAGTACCAGATGGATGGAAAATTTCATTTGTTTGACAGCATCGTGAAGGTTATTTCATCGGTTTATGAAACGCCTCACAAAATGCAGGGTGGTTAATGGCATGATTTGTAGCGGCGCAATTTATTGCGTGGGATTTGCCAGCACCGTGCACAGCATTGCGCGATAAATCGCGCCGCTACGGCTGGTGCGGGATATTTGCACCGTGCCCCAGGATTGCACCGGGTTGTAGCGGCGCAATTTATTGCGCAGGGTTTGCCAGTACCGCGCACAGCATTGCGCGATAAATCGCGCCGCTACGTTCGTGCATTATGTGGGTATTGATACTCAGCTTCTTGCTGCGCGCCAGTACTCAATCAGGCGCAGGTAATTGCCTTTCACCGTCTCGATCAGCGCCTGATCATCCAGCTCGCCCTGTAACCACTGGCGTGATGGCTGGCCGAAAATGGTGCGGCCCACTGCAAACCCTTTGACCCACGGAGCCTGGGCGGCGGCGGCGAAACCGGCTTTCAGTTTCTCTTCCGGCGCGTCGAGGCCGAGCAGCAGAATGCCGCGGCAGTGGGGATCCTGTTGTTCGATCAGGCGGCTTACCGCCTGCCAGGTCTCGGCGGATAATGGCGGCAGTTTCCACCAGTCCGGCTGGATGCCGAGACTGTAGAAATGGCTCAGCATATCGACGTAGTAAGATTCTTTCTTATCTGGATTGCTCTCCGGCAGAATCACTTCCAGCAACAGCTCATGCCCGCTCTTATTACAACCATTCCACACATCCAGAATCAGGTCATCCTGCTCTTTACGCATTTCGGCGCTGTCGTGCGGATGGTAGAACACCAGGCATTTCACCACATGTTCCTGCGGCCAGCTGACCAGCTGGGAGCCGATATTGCCGTGTTCGAGGCGTAACGGACGTGAGCTGGGCAACTCAATCGGGCGACCAATCCACCAGCCTCTGCCGGTGATGGCGTTCAGGGCTTTCTGGCCGTAGGTGGTGTCTGCCAGGATGCCGCTTTTGCTATCCAGACCCGCCTGTTGTGCCGCTTCTTCAGCTGCCTGCAACAGCAGCAATTTCAGCTGTGGGATGCGGCTTTCATCGACACCCGCTTCGCGCGCCATATCGGCAAGTTGTTTGCGATGGTCAAAAGCGAACACGTTCAGCTCCGGCCACTGTTGGGTACGCGTGGTAACGCGATGCAGATGGTTGAGACGGGAATCCAGGTCGGGCCGTTTCACCGCGTTATCACGGCTGAGGAAGTCATCCAGCTCCTCTTTGGTTGGCATCGCCGGGGCGCAGCCGTGGCGTGACACCACCAGCGCACCGCAGGCGTTGGCGTAGCGACAGGCCTGCTCCCAGCTTTCATCATTCAGCCAGCCACGCAACAGGCCAGACATAAAGGCATCGCCAGCGCCGAGCACGTTCAGCACTTCAACGCGCACGCCGCTATGCAGTTTGGTTTGCTCCCAGCTATCCGGGATATCCCCTTCAAACACCACGCAACCCAGCGGGCCACGTTTACACACCAGGGTCGCCTGGCTGGCCTGACGCACATTTTTCAGCGCGGTCAGGGTATCGGTGCTGCCACCGGCGATATGAAACTCTTCTTCTGTTCCAACAATCAGATCGAAATAATGCACCACTTCCTGCAGCTGTTTCGTCACCTGACTCGACTCAATGAAACGCGTTTCACCGTCGCCGAGTGAGGTCAGACCCCACAGCACCGGGCGGTAATCGATATCCAGCGCGGTGCGCAGGCCGTTACGTTTGGCGATATCCAGCGCTTTCAGCACCGCCGCACGGGTATGCGGGTGTGACAGATGCGTCCCGGTTACCGCCACAGCGCGCGAAGACGTAATGAAATCTTCATGGATATCTTCCGGCACCAGGCCCATATCGGCGCAGTTGTCGCGGTAAAAAATCAGCGGGAAGGTTTCTTCATCTTTAATACCGAGGATCACCAGCGCGGTAAGACGATCTTTGTCCGTAATCAGCCCATCGGTGTTGCAGCCCACGTGCTGCAAGGTTTCACGCAGAAAGCGGCCATTATGCTCGTCCCCGACGCGTGCCAGCATGGCAGATTTCAGGCCCTGGATGGCCGTGCCATACGCCACGTTACCGGAAGATCCACCAAGATATTTGGCGAAGGTGCTCATATCTTCCAGTCGTGATCCAATTTGCTGACCGTAGAGGTCGACGGCGATGCGTCCGATACAAATCACATCAAGCCGCTTCTGTTGTGTACTCATACCTATGGTTTCCTTCTGTGATAAGCAGACACTGCGGGCTGCGTGGCCCGGTATCGGGCACTGTGCTTCCGGGTTCTCAGGGTGCCTGATTGACTATGGTCGCAGTATGGGGAATAAAAATTCCAAATACAATATGAAATGAAATATCTGTCACGATTTTGTGAACCAGGTAAAACTCTTGTCAGTGTGCTAAACAGCGGATAGCAGAGCGATGAGTTTCACGGATGCTCTGGCTTGTGAGCCAGCTCGCAGGAAATCACTGTGAAATAAAGGAAGCTACTGAAGTGAAATGAAATTTCGTTATCCCCCCAGGATAGTTCAAAGCTGTTCCACTTTGCCCGGTTTGTGGCCTGTCCCTGCGTCCGTTTCATCGCTGAATTTGATCTCCATCGCAAAATGAAATGTTTCTTCTGTAATCATATTTTATGGAAAAATATTTGTTTATAATCGCCTCACGTTTCACTTATCCGCGGTCGCCATTTCCGGTGCGTTGACGTTAACCGCGTTACCTGGTCCACAGGTACCAGCATGTAAAGGAAGATCATATGGGCACAATCAGATTAACCACGGCACAGGCGCTGGTGAAATTTCTCAATAACCAGTATCTGAACGTGGATGGCGTTGAAACCAGGTTCGTGAAAGGCATTTTCGCTATTTTTGGTCACGGCAATGTGCTGGGGCTGGGACAGGCTCTGGAACAGGACAGCGGCGATCTGGTGGTACATCAGGGCCGTAATGAGCAGGGCATGGCGCATGCCGCTATCGGTTTTGCTAAGCAGTCACTGCGCCGTCAAATCATTGCCTGTACCTCGTCAGTCGGACCGGGCGCAGCCAATATGATCACCGCCGCTGCCACCGCAACGGCGAACCGTATCCCTTTACTGCTGCTGCCCGGCGATGTGTTCGCGACGCGCCAGCCGGACCCGGTGCTGCAACAGATCGAGCAGAGCCACGATCTCAGCATCAGCACCAACGATGCCTTCCGTGCCGTCAGCAAATACTGGGATCGCGTCAGCCGTCCGGAACAGCTGATGACCGCCTGTATCAACGCCATGCGTGTCCTGACCGATCCGGCAGAAACCGGTGCCGTTACTATCGCGCTGCCGCAGGATGTGCAGGGCGAAGCCTGGGATTTCCCGGAATATTTCTTCCAGAAACGCGTGCATCGTCTTGATCGTCGCCTGCCAACCGCCGCTCAGCTTGAAGAAGCCCTGGCGCTGATTGCGCGTAAGCACAAGCCGCTGATCGTCTGTGGGGGGGGCGTGAAGTATTCCGGTGCCGGTGAGGCACTGCGCCAGTTTGCTGAGCGTTTCAATATTCCGTTTGCGGAAACCCAGGCCGGTAAAGGCACCATCATCTCTGATCACCCGCTGAACGTCGGTGGCGTGGGGGAAACCGGTTGTCTGGCGGCTAACCTGCTGGCGAAAGAGGCCGATCTGGTGATTGGGATCGGTACCCGTTACACCGACTTTACCACCGCTTCGAAATGGATTTTCCAGAACCCGGACGTTAGCTACCTCAATATTAACGTCAGCAATTTCGACAGCTACAAGCTGGATGCGGTGCAGTTGCTGGCTGATGCCCGTGAAGGCCTGACTGCGCTGGAACATGGCTTACAGGGTTTTGAAAACCACTGGGGTGGCCAAATCGACCAGGCGCAGAGCAAGCTGCTGAAAGAAACCCAGCGCGTTTATGCCGCGGTCTACAACACTGACGATTTCATCCCGGAAATCGCCGACCATATTGACCGTGAAGCGCTGTTTGCTGAATTCCAGCGCCTGACGCAGTCGGTACTGACGCAGAGCAGCGTGCTGGGCACCTTAAACGAGCAACTCCCAAAGGATGCGGTGATTGTGGCTGCCGCGGGCAGTCTGCCGGGCGACCTGCAACGCGTGTGGCGCACCAAAGATTACAACTCGTACCACGTTGAATACGGTTACTCCTGCATGGGGTACGAGGTGAATGCGGCGCTGGGCGTGAAGCTGGCGCAGCCGCAGCGCGAAGTCTACGCGATGGTGGGGGATGGCTCTTTTATGATGCTGCATTCCGAGCTGGTCACCTCGATTCAGGAAGGGGCGAAAATCAACGTTATCCTGCTGGATAACATGACCAACGGCTGCATCAACAACCTGCAAATGGAACACGGTATGGACAGTTTCACCACCGAGTTCCGCTTCCGCAACCCGGAAGGTGGCAAGCTGGATGGGGGTTTTGTACCGGTGGATTTTGCCGCGATTGCGGGTGGCTACGGCTGTAAAACCTATCGCGTCACCACGCTGGAGCAACTCAAGGATGCGTTGATCGACGCGCAGAAGCAGACGGTTTCGACCCTTATCGACATTAAAGTGCTGCCAAAAACCATGGTGCACAAATATTTCAGCTGGTGGCATGTGGGTGTGGCGCAAGCCTCCACTTCCGAACGCACGCAAAAAGTGGCTGACAACCTTAACGCGCATATCGAACAGGCGCGTAAGTACTAATCTTCTGGCCGGTATTCTCCGGCCTTGTTTTACCCTTATCCGACTCTACAGGTGTAATTATGACGCTCAAACTCGGTGTTATCGGTACCGGTGCAATTGGTCAGGAACATATCCGTCGTTGCAACAACGTGCTGCAGGGCGCGAAGGTGGTGGCGGTTTCAGATATCAACGTTGAAGGTGCGCGTGCCGCGCTGCAACGTCTGAATATTGAGGCTGAGGTGTATCAGGATGGCCATCAGGTCATCAACTCACCGAATGTTGATGCGGTGCTCGTCACCTCGTGGGACCCGACGCATGAAGAGTTCACCCTAGCGGCGATCGCCGCGGGTAAGCCGGTATTCTGCGAAAAACCACTGGCGCTGAGCGCTGACGGCTGTCGTCGCATTGTTGATGCGGAAGTGAAACACGGCAAGCGTCTGGTACAGGTTGGCTTTATGCGCCCGTACGATTCAGGCTATCGCGCGCTGAAAAAGGTGATCACTGACGGAGAAATCGGTGAGCCGTTGATGCTGCACTGCGCCCATCGCAACCAGAGCGTGGGCGAGAATTACACCACCGACATGGCCATCACCAATACCCTGATTCACGAGCTGGATGTGCTGCGCTGGCTGACCGAAGACGATTACAAAAGCGTGCAGGTGGTGTTCCCGCGCGTGACCTCGAAATCGCACGCGAAACTGAAAGACCCGCAAATCGTCCTGTTCGAAACGCAGAAAGGGATCCGCATTGACGTGGAGATCTTTGTTAACTGCGCTTATGGCTACGACATCCAATGCGAAGTGGTGGGAGAAGAGGGCATCGCGAAGCTGCCGGAACCTTCTGCGATTCAGATGCGCAAAAATGCCCGCCTTGGCAACGCCATTCTGACTGACTGGAAAGATCGCTTTATCGATGCGTATGACGTGGAACTGCAGGCGTTTATCAACGACGTCAAAGCAGGCCAGCTGACCGGTCCTTCAGCATGGGATGGCTTTGCTGCCTCGGTGGCGGCGGATGCCTGCCTGAAGGCGCAGAACAGTGGTGCCATTGAGCCGGTTGAGATGCCGCCGCGCCCGACTTTCTATAACAAATAATCAGGGCTTCCCATGAACAAAGACAATGTAAAACTGGCGATTGCGCCGATCGGCTGGACCAACGATGACATGCCAGAGCTCGGCAGCGAGAACACCTTTCAGCAGACTGTCAGTGAAATGGCGCTGGCAGGTTTTACCGGCAGCGAAGTGGGCAGCAAATATCCACGCGACCCGGCGGTGCTGAAGCCGATGCTGGAGATTCGCGGCATGCAAATCTGCAACGCCTGGTTTAGTACCTTCTTCGCCAACGGCGACAAAGCGAAAACCATCGACGAATTTACCAACCACATGAATTTCCTGCATGCCATGGGTGCGCGCGTGATTGGTTGTTCTGAGCAGAGCAAAAGTATTCAGGGCACCACCCTGCCAGTGCTGGAACAGAAACCCATTTTCAGCGATGAAGAGTGGCGTCTGACGGCGGAAGGCTACAACGAGCTGGCGGAGATCGCTGCGCAGAAAGGGATGCGCGTCTGTCTGCATCATCATATGGGCACGGCGATCCAGACACCGGCCGAGATCGACCGCTTTATGGCATCGACCAATGAGAACGTGGGTCTGCTGTATGACACCGGCCATATTTACTATTCCGAGGGTTCGCAGCAGGCGATGCTGGATGTGCTGACCCAGTACCTGCCGCGTATTTTCCACGTGCATCTGAAAGATGTCCGCGACAGCGTGGTGGCGGAAGTCCGTAAAAATTCACTGTCCTTCCTCGACGGCGTGAAAAAAGGCACCTTCACCGTTCCGGGTGATGGCGTGATTGATTTCAAACCGGTGTTCAAAATCCTCGATGATTTTGGCTATAAAGGCTGGATGGTGGTTGAAGCAGAGCAGGACCCGGCGCTGGCGAACCCCTTTGAATATGCGGTGAAAGCGCGGAAATATATTCGCGACAATACCGGATTGTAAGATCATCAAATACGCGCGATGAATCGCGCCGCTACAGACCCGCACCAGACCGTAGCGGCGCGATTTATCGCGCGGGTTTAAGGATATGTACGCTTGTCTATTTTTCTTTATATATCTTACCGTTCGCATCCTGAATGTAGGTGTCATCATTGAAGATAAATTGTGTGCCTCCTTCGCGTTTGCGCATAACCGTCATCAGAATATCCTTATCTAAACAGTTTTTGGGTGGCTTCATATCTTCAAAGCAAAGTCTATCTTTCTTATCTTCTTCAACATAACCGCCTCCGAAGTCATAAATCACGTAATTCATGGTTTTTTGTTCGTTCCCTGGGGTAATGTGATTTTTCTCCACAATGCTATCTTTGTTTTTAATCCACCATTCAATTTTTGACTTTTGAAAATAGGGTAAGTGGTTGACAATGACGGCAGCGGTAAAATCATCCTGATGGACATCAATTACCTGAGTATCGTCCTGTTTGAGGAAAATATTCGAGAGTATGAAGATAAAAATGATGGCCAAAACAGGAATGATAAGTTTCATACTAAGCTTCCCTTAATATCGATTATGGCTTCCATGTTAGTCAGGAACGGTCGAAAACCAAATTTTTGGTAGCGTTGCAGGATAAACCATATTCTAAATAGATGAAATTGTCGAAATTTTTGTTTTCTTATATCGTTCACATCAATTCCAAAATGATCTTGCCCGGTGTACTTCACACGAGCATGCCAGCTTCTCCCTTCGATCACGAGTTCCAGAATGTCAATTTTTGTCGCGTGGACATCATGGACCGTTATTCCCAGTCCGTTGATGTTGTCCATTATTAATGAATCGAACTTTGGTAATATCTTAGTGTTGATTAATGATTTGAATTCACCTAAACGATGTTGAGGAAATCCTCTTTTTTCATAATCAATATTTTCATTAATCACCTGGATAATCGTTTTTCTGGTACTGTTTGCTGAATTGTCATTGAGGATGCGATCCTGATAGGCGATATCAAGCAGCATATGCCTGAAGGGTGCGCCACTGGATTGCATAAAATGGTCCAGCATCTTATTAATCAACGTTCGTTGTGGGCCAACGAAGGCAAACGGCAACGAGGTTACCTGCATCTCTTCAAATAATAGTCTGGCACATTCCTGTGGGCTAAGTTTCGGACCGGGCCGGTGGCCATAAACTCCGGAAAAACGCGACTGAGGATTATTAAAGGTGCTAAGTCGCGTCATACTATAAGGATCAACCCTGTTCGAGATTTGTATGAGATTGAATTCGTTCTTTAAACGTTGCTCCGTCATATCACCATAGCGCATATCATCTGCGCCATAATCATTAAAGATATTACGGGTAGCGTAAATATTCAGTGGAAAAGTTGCCATAGCCATTCGCGTTACTCCTTGTAACTGGCGATCCATTCTTGCAACGAAAGAGGATGTGTTCTGCGTGATCAATTTAAACAGCAATGGCTGGATAAAATTGATCTGGTGAAATGATTTTACTGAGAAACTATTTCTGGAAAAGGTAATTATTCAAGAAATAAAGCCCCGCTCACAGAGCAGGGCTGAGGCTAACAACAAAGAGTTACTGTCAGGACGCCAGCGACAACGTCGGTTTTTGGCGGTGGGTCGCCAGCCACTCACGAATACGCGCCTGTTCGGCATCGTTCAGCCACATGCCTTGTTTGGTGCGACGCCAGATAGCATCGTCCAGTTCATACACCCATTCGTGTTTCACCAGGTAACGCAATTCAGCTTCATAGAATTCATGGCCGAAGTTCTCACCGAGATCGGCGGGGCTCTGCGCGCCTTCCAGCAGCACTTCAGTGTTGCTGCCATAGGTGCGGGCGAAATGACGGGCCATACCTTCACTGATAAACGGATAACGGCGACGCAGGTTGGCCGCGTAATCCTCGCGTGAACCGGCAATATTGCCACCCGGCAGTACGGCGTTTTTGGTCCAGGCGGGACCGGCATTCGGGTAATATTTCGCCAGTTTTTCCAGCGCGTGTTCCGCCAGCTTACGGTAAGTCGTCAGCTTGCCGCCAAATACTGACAGCAGCGGTGCCTGGCCATTATCGTCATGCACATCCAGCGTGTAATCACGGGTAATTGCCTGCGGTGAATCGGACTCGTCATCACACAGCGGGCGCACGCCGGAATAGGTCCAGACGATATCTTCGCTGGTCAGCTGTTTTTTGAAGTGTGCGTTGTACACCTTCAGCAGATAGCTGATTTCGTTATCATCGATTTTCACCTCTTTCGGATCGCCTTTATATTCGACGTCAGTGGTGCCGATGATGGAGAACTCATCCATCCACGGAATAACAAATACGATGCGGTGATCTTCGTTCTGCAGAATATAGGCCTGCTTTTCACGATGTACGCGCGGCACCACGATATGGCTGCCTTTGATCAGACGGATGCCATACGGGGATTTCAGCTTCAGGCCATCGTCGAAGAACTGTTTGACCCACGGACCGGCCGCATTCACCAGACCTTTGGCACGCCAGGTGTAGGTTTTACCGGTATCAATATCCTCGGCTTCGACCATCCACAGGCCGCCTTCACGCCAGGCGCGGGTCACGCGGGTGCGGGTGCGGACTTCGCCACCCTGTTTCACCACTTCCTGGGCATTGAGGACCACCATGCGCGCATCGTCCACCCAGCAGTCGGAATATTCGAATCCGCGCTTGATTTCAGACTTAAGTGCCGAATCCGCACCAAAACGCAGGCCTTTACTGCTCGGCAGACTGGTGCGTTTACCGAGATGGTCATACATAAACAGGCCCATGCGGATCATCCACGCCGGGCGCAAATGCGGGCGGTGCGGCAGACGGAAGCGCATCGGGAAGGCAATGTGCGGTGCCATTTTCAGCAGCACTTCACGTTCCGCCAGGGCTTCGCCAACCAGGCGAAATTCGTAGTGTTCAAGGTAGCGCAGGCCACCGTGGATCAGTTTGGAACTGGCAGAGGAGGTTGCACAGGCCAAATCCCGCGCCTCCAGCATCAGCACCGACAGTCCGCGTCCTGCAGCATCCACTGCAATGCCGGCACCGTTGATGCCGCCGCCGATAACGATCAGGTCTTTGGTTTCCACGTCATCTCCTCCGATGTTCGGAATAGTTCTTAAATGTTCGTTTTCGAGCATAATAATAATCGGAAACCAACATCGATGCCAGCGGTTAACCTAATAAAAACATCTTTGCGTGATACAGCTAACATTCCGGCAGGAAAAAAAATACAAAGCCACACTCTTTATCAGGTTATGGCGCTGACAACTCAGGGTAAACTAGGCGTCAATTGTGACGATGTGATGAGAGACACCATGGAAAATTTCGAATGTATTAACGTCCTGCAAGCTCAGGAGCATCTGGCACAAGGTGCCCAACTGGTGGACATCCGCGACCTGCAAAGCTTCTCTCTGGGCCATGCTGCCGGTGCGCAGCATCTGTCGAATGACAACCTTGCTGACTTCATCAGTCAGGCGAAACTCGACCAGCCCGTTCTGGTGATGTGCTACCACGGTAATAGCAGTAAAGGTGCCGCACAGTTCCTGTTAGGACAGGGATTTAGTGCGGCTTACAGTATTGACGGGGGATTTGACGCCTGGCGTGCGGCGTTTCCGGCTCAGGTAGCCACTGGCTCAATGTGAGCGAACATAAAAGGAAGGAGAGCACCGCATGATGCGCATTACCCAGTTCAATAATCCGCGCATGGCCCAGGCGTTTGTTGATTATATGGCGTCGCGCGGCGTCAGGCTGACGATTGAGCGCGAAAGCCATTTCGTCATTCTGCTGGAGGATGAAAGCAAACTGGATATGGTCGAAAACGAGCTCGCACAGTTCGTTCGTGATCCCAACCACCCCCGTTATCAGGCCGCCAGCTGGCACACCGGCAGTACCGAGAGCGGCTTGCGCTATGAGCGCAGCAATATCTGGGCGAACATTCGCGAACGCGCGGGTCCGCTCACCATGACCATGATGATTGCCTGCGTGGCGGTGTTTATCCTGATGCAGATTGTCGGTGATGAAACCGTGCTCGGCTGGCTGGGCTGGCCCGACGGCCCGGAGCAATATTTCCAGGTATGGCGCTGGTTTAGCCATGCGCTGCTGCATTTTTCCCTGCTGCATATTTTGTTCAACCTGATGTGGTGGTGGTACCTCGGCGGGGCGGTAGAAAAGCGTCTGGGCAGCGGCAAGTTATTTGTGATTATGCTCATTTCCGCACTTCTCACCGGTTGGATGCAGGCTAAATTCAGTGGCGCACTGTTTGGTGGCCTGTCGGGTGTGGTGTACGCGCTGATGGGATATTGCTGGCTGCGCGGCGAGCGCGATCCTGAAAGTGGGATTTATCTTGAGCGCGGTTTGATGGGTTTCGCTATTGTATGGTTGATTATTGGCTGGTACGGCGCATTTGGTTTGTCGATTGCCAATGCGGCACACGTCACTGGTCTGCTGGTTGGGCTGGCGATGGCGTTTGTCGATACGCGTTCGAGCGCGCTGCGCCGTTAGCACCAAAAAAAGAAGAAGATCGCGGCATGCAGCCGTGAACAGGAGAGAGATGTGAAGCAGACGCAACGTCATGACGCCATTATCGATCTGGTCCGGCGTCAGGGATATGTCAGCACGGAAGAGCTGGTGGATCATTTTGAGGTCAGCCCGCAAACCATCCGGCGCGATCTGAACGATCTGGCCGATCAGAACAAAATTCAGCGTCATCACGGCGGCGCAGCGCTGCCATCCAGTTCAGAAAACACCGCCTGGCAGGACCGCAAAATGATGTGGTCGGCGGAAAAAGCGCGCATTGCGGCGCGTGTCGCCAGCCAGATCCCCGATGGCGCAACCTTGTTTATCGATATCGGGACCACGCCAGAAGCGGTAGCCCACGCGTTGCTGAACCATAGCAATCTGCGCGTCGTCACCAATAACCTCAACGTGGCGATGTTGCTGATGGCGAAGCCTGATTTCCGCGTCATCATCGCCGGTGGTGAAGTCCGCACTCGCGATGGCGGTATCATGGGGGAAGCCACCCTCGACTTTATCTCCCAGTTCCGTCTCGATTACGGCATTCTTGGTATCAGCGGTATTGATATGGATGGCTCGCTGCTGGAGTTCGATTACCACGAAGTGCGTACCAAACGCGCCATCATTGAAAACTCACGCTGCGTGATGCTGGTGGTGGACCACTCGAAATTTGGCCGCAACGCCATGGTCAATCTGGGCAGCATGAGCCTGATCGACTATCTGTACACTGACCTCGTACCGCCTGCCAGCGTGATGAAAGTGATTGAGCAGCACGAAGTCCAGCTCGAACTCTGCTAAATCCTCCAGCCAGGCGGGCTTTTTTTCTCTCCCGCCTTGTTTTTCTGTCGCTTTTTTCTCCTGCCCCGTCTTTACTTATCCATTCAGGCCTTCCATGGCCCTGCACTCCCCAATTTCGCTTAACCGTTACCGGATTCGGAAGGGATTGATATGTCGCAACAAAAATTCAATAAAGCGCGCTTTGACGCCGCTCTCACTCGCCAGTGGCAATACCTTGGTCTTTCTTCAGCACAACAAATGACGCCGCATCAGTGGTGGCAGGCGCTGAGCGCTGCGCTGGCGGAGTTGCTGGCAACGCAGCCCCCACTGACGCCACGCAAAGGCCAGCGCCACGTTAATTATTTATCGATGGAGTTTTTGATTGGGCGTCTGACGGGCAACAACCTGATGAACCTCGGTTGGTACGACGACGTTCAGGCTGCGCTGGCATCGCATCAGGTTTCCCTGAGCGAGTTGCTGGAAGAAGAGATCGATCCGGCGCTCGGTAATGGCGGGCTGGGGCGCTTAGCCGCTTGTTATATGGATTCGATGGCCACTGTCGGCCAGGCGGCGATGGGACATGGCCTGAATTATCAATACGGTTTGTTTCGCCAGTCGTTTGATGACGGCCAGCAAAAAGAAGCGCCGGATGACTGGCAGCGTGATCGCTACCCGTGGTTCCGGCATAACGCGGCACACGATGTGCAGGTGGGGATGGGCGGTAAAGTCGTCAAAACCGAGGGCGGGGGTTTTTACTGGCAACCCGATTTCTGGCTGAAAGGCGAGGCCTGGGATTTACCGGTGGTGGGTTATCGTAATGGCGTCACCCTGCCGCTGCGCCTGTGGAAAGCCACCAGCGACCATCCGTTTGATCTCGGCCTGTTTAACGATGGCAAATTTCTTCAGTCCGAGCAGCCGGGTATCGAGGCGGCCAAACTCACCAAGGTGCTGTATCCCAACGACAATCATCAGGAAGGGAAGCGCCTGCGTCTGATGCAGCAATATTTCCAGTGCGCCTGCGCGGTGGGGGATATTTTGCGGCGTCATCATCTGGCCGGGCGTTCCGTGCATGAGCTGCCAGATTATGAAGTCATTCAGCTGAATGACACCCATCCGACCATCGCCATTCCTGAGATGCTACGCCTGTTGCTGGATGAGCATCAGCTGAGCTGGGATGATGCCTGGCACATCACCAGTCGCGTTTTTGCCTATACCAACCATACGCTGATGCCGGAAGCGCTGGAGCGCTGGGACGAACGCCTGGTGCGCAGCTTGCTGCCGCGGCATATGTTAATTATCCGCGAGATTAATCGCCGTCTTAAGAAGCTGGTGCAGCGACAGTGGCCGGATGATGAGGCGGTGTGGCACAAGCTGGCCGTGGTGGCGGATGGCCAGGTACGCATGGCGAACCTGTGTGTGGTCAGCGGTTTTGCCGTCAATGGTGTGGCGGCGCTGCATTCCGAGCTGGTGGTGAATGATCTGTTCCCGGAATATCATCAGCTGTGGCCGAAGAAGTTCCATAACGTCACCAACGGCATCACGCCGCGTCGCTGGTTGCAGCAATGTAATCCGCGTCTTTCGGCGCTGCTCGACGAAACCTTGCAGGTTGAATGGGCCAACAATCTCGATGCGCTAAAAGCGCTGGAACCCTTTGCCACGAAAAAAGCCTTTCGCCAGAAGTACCGCAAAATCAAGCAGGCTAACAAACAACAGCTGACGGAATATATCCATCAGGTGACCGGCATTCAGGTCAATCCCGAGGCGCTGTTTGATGTGCAGATCAAGCGTCTGCATGAATACAAGCGCCAGCACCTCAGCCTGCTGCATATTCTCCATTGTTATCGCCAGCTGCGTGACGATCCGCACAACCCGGACTTTGTGCCGCGCGTGTTCCTGTTTGGGGCCAAAGCGGCACCGGGTTATTACCTGGCGAAGAACATCATCTATGCCATCAATAAAGTGGCTCAAGTGGTCAACAACGACCCGAAAGTGGGGGATAAGCTGAAGGTGGTGTTTATCCCGGACTACCGTATTACCGCCGCTGAGCTGATGATCCCGGCGGCGGATCTCTCCGAGCAAATCTCTACCGCCGGATATGAAGCCTCCGGCACCGGCAACATGAAGCTGGCGCTGAATGGGGCGCTCACCATCGGTACGCTGGACGGGGCTAACGTGGAGATTGCGGCGGAAGTCGGCGCGGAAAATATCTTTATCTTTGGTCACACCGTGGATGAAGTGAAAGCGCTGAAAGCGGAAGGGTATCACCCGAAAAAGCTGCGCAAGGCCAATAAACATCTCGATGGTCTGCTGAAAGAGCTGGAGAAAGGCAAGTTCAGCGACGGCGATAAACATGCGTTTGATCTGCTGCTCGATAGCCTGACGAAAAATGGCGACCCCTGGCTGGTGCTGGCTGATTTTGATGCTTATATCGCGGCACAGCAGCAGGTGGAAGCGCTGTGGAAAGATCAGGAAGCCTGGACCAAAGCGGCCATCCTGAATACGGCGCGCACCGGGATGTTCAGTTCTGACCGTTCGATTCGTGATTACCAGAAACGCATCTGGCAGGCGAAACGGTAAACCCGGAGAAACCATGACGCTAAGCAAACTGGATCAGGCGGCACAAGACGCGGGTATCGCGCTACGTTTTATCAACGCCAAAGGCGAACCCGCCACCATCAGCGATGACACCAAACGCGCGTTGCTGGAAGTGATGGCGACCCCGGCGGGCAAAACGCCGCCGCTGCCACCGGTGCAGGTGTTTGCCGGGCGGGCCAAACGCCAGCTGCTGCCGCAGGGGAGTGGCGAATTCAGCTGGCAGCTGATATCCGAACAGGGAAAGCAGTGGCAGGGCAGCGTACGGGGCGGTGAGGTGCTAGCGCTGCCGCCGCGTCTGCCGCAGGGTTACCACCAGCTGACGCTGCGCAAAGGCCGCCAGCAATGGCTGACTCGTATCATCCTCGCACCCCGTCGTTGTTATTTGCCTGCACCGCTGGAGCAGGGAGAGAAACGCTGGGGGGCGCTGGTGCAGCTGTATACGCTGCGCTCCGACCATAACTGGGGAATTGGCGACTTTGGCGATCTGGAACGGATGCTGGAACAGGTGGCTGCGCAGGGCGGTGATTTCGTCGGCCTCAATCCTTTGCATGCGCTTTATCCGGCACAGCCGGAGATGGCCAGCCCCTACAGTCCCACCTCGCGTTACTGGCTGAATGTGCTGTATATCGATGTCGGCCAACTGGAGGATTTCCAGCGTAGCAGCACGGCACAACGCTGGTGGAAAAGTGCCAAAACCCGCCGGGCACTGGAGCAAGCCCGCGCCAGTGACTGGGTGGATTACCGCGCGGTAGCGGAGCTTAAAATCCATGCGCTGCGTCTCGCCTGGCAGACATTCCAACAGCATCCCGGTTCCGAATTTCAGCAGTTTATGGTGCAGGGTGGCGAGCACCTGCGTTATCAGGCGGCGTTTGACGGCATCCAGGCTGAACGCTGCGCAGAGGATCAACAGACGTGGGGCTGGACTGGCTGGCCGGAAGGCTGGCGCAACGCACAGCTACCGGAAGTACAGCAATGGTGCGCGCAGCATGAGGACGAGATTCAGTTCTGGAGCTGGTTGCAGTTTCTGGCACAGCAGCAGTTTGCCCGCTGCTGGCAACGGAGCCAGCAACTGGGTATGACGGTGGGCTTGTATCGCGATCTGGCAGTCGGTGTGGCGCAGGGCAGTGCGGAAACCTGGCAGGATCCGCAACTCTACAAACTGCGCGCGTCGGTCGGTGCACCACCGGACCGTCTTGGTCCGCTCGGGCAAAACTGGTCGCTGCCGCCGCTCGATCCTCATGTGATGCGCGCGCGCGGCTACCAGCCGTTTATTGATCTGTTGCGCGCGAATATGCGCGATTGTGGCGCGTTACGTATCGATCATGTGATGGGGCTGCTGCGTTTGTGGTGGATTCCTTATGGGGAAACGGCAGATAAAGGCGCGTACGTCGCCTATCCGGTGCAGGATCTGCTGGCGATCCTCGCGCTGGAGAGTCAGCGCCATCGCTGCATGGTGATCGGTGAAGATCTCGGGACGGTGCCCAAAGAGATTGTCAGCCTGCTGCGCAACAGCGGGATTTTTTCCTGGAAGGTGCTGTGGTTTGAGCAACATCACGATGAAAGCTACCGTCTGCCTGGCGAGTATCCGCGTCAATCCATTGCCAGCGCCAGCACCCATGACCTGCCCACGCTGACCGGGTTCTGGGAGGCAGGTGATTTGTTGCTGGGAAATAAACTCGGGCTGTATCCCGGTGCAAGCGTGCTGCAATCCCTGCAACAACAGCGGGCGAAGCAGAAGCAGGCGCTGCTGGATGCGTTACATCAGGCAGGCGCATTACCTGCGCGCAGCGCTAAACAGGCGACGAAACTTGCGATGTCACCCACGATCAATCTGGCGATTCACCGTTTTCTTGCGGTGACGGAGAGCGCGCTGCTGGGTTTGCAACCGGAAGACTGGCTGGGTATGGACTCACCGGTGAATGTGCCGGGTACGGTGGAACAATATCCCAACTGGCGACGAAAACTCAGCGTCACGCTGGAAACGATGTTTGCAGATGGGGAAGTGCAGCGGTTGCTGAAGGCAGTGAACGGCGGGCGTCGGGGGAAATAACACACGCGACAGCGTCGGGTCGCTGTCGCGCGCAAAGAATCAGTAGTAGGAGTGCTCGCCGCGCTGATGCTCGGTGAGATCGCGCACGCCTTTCAGTTCCGGGAAGGCTGCCAGCAGCTCTTTCTCGATACCGTCTTTCAGGGTGACGTCAATCATCGAACAACCGTTACAGCCGCCGCCAAATTGCAGAATGGCATAACCGTCATCGGTGATTTCCATCAGCGAAACGCGACCACCGTGGCCCGCCAGCTGTGGGTTAATCTGCGCCTGCAGCAGATACTCAACACGCTCGACCATCGGCGCATCGTCAGAGACTTTGCGCATCTTGGCGTTCGGCGCTTTCAGCGTCAGCTGGGAACCGAGGTTATCGGTGACAAAATCGATTTCCGCGTCTTCCAGGTAGGGAGCGCTCAGCTCGTCAACATAGGCTGACAGCTTTTCAAACTTCAGCTCGGTATCGGTCGCTTCCACGGCATCGGGTGGACAATAAGACACGCCGCACTCGGCGGTTGGCGTACCCGGATTGATAACGAATACGCGAATTTGGGTGCCATCTTCCTGTTTTGAGAGAAGTTTTGAGAAGTGCTCTTGCGCAGTATCAGTAATACGGATCATGGCGATTGCTCAATAGTTGACTAATTTAGTTGGTTATAATACGCCCAACGCCGACGCTCTACAAGGTACGGCACAGGCATCCAATCTGTACGCTGGCAGCGCCCGCTGCCTGCAACATGCGGCTGATTTCCGCCACTGTGCTGCCGGTGGTCACCACATCGTCGATAAGCAGGATATGGCGTCCGCGCAGCGGGATTTCAAGGCGAAATGCCCCACGCAGGTTCTTCCTGCGTGCCGAAGCGCTCAATACATGCTGTACCGCCGCTTTACGTACCCGGCGTACGCCATCCACATAATCGCAGCCCAGCCAGTGTGCCAAAGGTTGCGCCAGCAGCGCCGCCTGATTGTAGCCACGCTGCCAGTGACGGCGCGGGTGCAGGGGAACGCTGAGAATGATATCCGGGTAAGGCAACGCATAACGTCGCCGCATGGTTAACCACTTTAGCAAAAGCAGCCGCGCCAGCATCACCCTGAGTGCGGTAGCGCGGGAAAACTTCAGCTGCTGCACCCAGTGGCTGAGCGGGGGTTGATAGTCGCTGACGCAAATCAGGTACTGCCACGGTGGCGGACGTTGCAGGCAACGGCCACAGGGCTGATGGGCGCGCGCGGCTAAGCCACAACACGGACAAAGTTCCGGTAACGCAGGCAACAGGCGTAAACAGCTGCTGCACAGGCCATGTTGTGCCAGCCGCAGTGGCAGACGGCATAGCCAACACAGGGCAGGGATTGATAGCATAGCGACCTCCTTTTCACTTTCAGGATAGTAACCGATGAGTTCGCTCTACTGGCACACCACAGGCGCGGGAGATCGTGATCTTGTGCTGCTGCACGGCTGGGGATTGAATGCCGAAGTGTGGCAAAACATCATTCCGAGACTCAGCCCGCATTTTCGTTTGCATCTGGTCGATCTGCCGGGTTTTGGCCGCAGTCAGGGCTTTGGCGCATTGACGCTGCCCGACATGGCACAACAACTGGTGCCACATCTGCCCGAACGCAGCCTGCTGCTGGGCTGGTCGCTGGGAGGATTGGTCGCCAGCCAGCTGGCACTCACGCAGCCGGAACGCGTGAGCGGGTTGATTAGCGTCGCCTCCTCGCCCCGTTTTACCGCCAGTGATGAATGGCCGGGTATTAAACCGGAAACCCTGCATGGTTTTCAGCAGCAGTTAAGCAACGATTTCCAGCGCACCGTAGAACGTTTTCTGGCCTTGCAGACGCTGGGTACCGAAAGCGCCCGCCAGGATGCACGTCAGTTGAAAGAAATCGTCCTGTCGCAGCCGATGCCCTCCGTGGCGGTGCTGGAAGGGGGGCTGGAAATTCTGCGCCACGTTGATTTGCGTACTGCGCTGGATGGCCTCGCGCTACCGTTTATGCGCCTGTATGGTTATCTGGACGGTCTGGTGCCGCGCCGTATCGCGGCGGAGCTGGATGCCCGCTGGCCGCACTCACCCTCAGTAGTGATGGATAAAGCGGCCCATGCGCCGTTCATTTCCCATCCCGACGCATTTTGTCAGCATATTCTTAGCTTTAGCGACCGCCTGCCGCGCTAACTGGCAATTCTCCCGGAAAGGTCAATACTTTCCGGGTGAGCCGTATCGTTTGCCTCTGGAATTAAACTCTGGGAACCCGGTTCCTGATGCGCTCATATCCTGGAAAAGCCAATAATAAGTGAGGGTAATTTAATGAAAATCATCAAGACAGTTTTGGCGGCAGTGGTGATGGGGGCAGTATCGTTTTCAACTCTGGCGGCCATGGTGGCCAAAGAGGTGACTAAAGAACAAGTGAAGGAAATGCATCTGAAAAAAATTGGTACGGTGCACACCACAGATGAAACCACCTCGCCGATGGATGCTAAAGCCGTTCTGGCGAAGAAGGCGGGTGAAAAAGGCGGGAAATATTTTCTGGTGATTGCAGGACGTGAGCACGGCAAGTTTAGCGGCATCGCAGACGTCTACGAGTAATCAGCCACGTAACCACATAAATTGCCAGGCGGCCAGTGTGATCGGCTGGCCGCCATCAATCTTCTCACCGCTGATCAAATCGTGAAAATGTCGCGCCTGCGGCAATGTCGTTTCCACCTCTCGACTGCTGAGATTAAACACGCAAAGTAAACCTTCCTGGCTGTCAGGCCTATGACGGCGTAGCACCAGCAAGGCGTTATCGCTGTCGAACAGCGTCATCGGGTTATCCGGATGGAAGGCTGGCTGGCGTATGCGCAATTGAATCAGCGCGCTGAGGCGTTCAAACACCTGCTGACGCAGCGCATTGCCGCCACTCAGGAACTGCTCCATCTCACGTAAGCTGTACTTCTCACGATTAATGGCGCGGTTGTGTCCGGCTGCACGCACCCCTTCGTTGTCGTTACGCGAGCCGAGGATGCTTTGAATGTAGATCGCGGGCACCCCGGGAAAGACCAGCAGGATGGCATGGGCCAGCAGAAAACGGCGCAATCGCGTGTGGTCATCGTCATCCTGGAGATTTAACGCATCAAGATAGGTGACGTTGATTTCATACGGGCTGGTGGTGCCGTCCGGATTGTTTTTGTAGGACACCAGCGCGCCTTCCAGCGCCAGATCGCGCACCAGCGCCACAATCTCCACCTCAGATAAAATACCGCGTGCCGGATTAAGGCCAATGCCGTCATGCGAGGCGAGAAAGTTAAAAAAGGTGGTGTCATTGCTGCTGAGATCCAGCGAGCTGGCCCACTGGCGCAGCGCGCGCCCGGAGCCGGAATGAATGGCGTGCAACACCAGCGGCGGCAGCGAAAACTGGTACACCATCTGCGCCTCGTCGTGGCCATTGCCAAAATAGCCGATGTTGTCTTTATGCGGCACATTGGTTTCGGTGACGATGACCGTCCCCGGTGCGACCACATTGGCAATGGCGCGGAATAACTTCACCAGCTGGTGAGTTTTAGGCAAATGAATGCAGTTGGTCCCCGGCGTTTTCCACATGTAGCCCACCGCATCCAGCCGGACATAGTCGGCACCTTTCTTCAGGTAATCGAGCAACACGTTAACCATGCGGATCAGCACTTCCGGGTTGGCGAAGTTGAGATCGATTTGATCGGCGCTGAAGGTGGTCCAGATAAAACGCGTGGCACCATCGGCCATTGCGAACGGCGTCAGCAGTGGCGATGTGCGTGGACGCGTCACGGCGCTGAGATCGGTCGCGGGCGGCATACTGATAAAAAAGTCATCCCAGCCGGGGTCCTGCGCCAGAAAGTGACGAAACCAGGCGCTGTGTGCGGACATATGGTTACAGACGAAATCGAACATCAGCCGGGTATGGGTATGCAGTGCGGCCACATCCTGCCAGTCGCCACAAATCGGGTTGACCTGGTGATAGTCGATGACCGAAAAACCATCGTCCGAGGAGTAAGGGAAAAACGGCAGCAGGTGGACCAGCGAAAAGGTGCCTTGCAGATGTTGCTGGTAAAAGCGGGAGAAGGTGGCAAGCGTGGGCACTTCCGGCTCACGAAACTGATCGGCATAGGTGATCAGCACTACATCTTTTTCATCCCAGTGCGGTTTACGCGGGATTTTGACGGTATCACGTGCGGCGCGAATATGGGAAAGCAGACGCTCACGGGCCGCCACGGGGAAGGTGCCTGCATAAATCTCATCAAGTAAGGCGTTGATAATATCCATCAGATCGCTGTGCCACGCGGAAGGTCATTTTTTCACACGGATTTTTTCAGCGTAGCTGGATGAGGAGATTTATCAACCTGATGTGCGCGGTGACCAGGCAGCCACCGCGCATTTCAGGGCAGGTTGTTAGCGTTTCTTACCGAAGGCAGCGGCCAGCGCATCACCCATCGCGCTGTTACCGGCAGGCTGGCTGGCAGGTTTTGCCCGGCCTTTGTTCGCCTGTGCCGGGCGCGCCGACTCTTTACCCGCACTGCGGTTGCCACCGCCGCGCACGTTGCTCTCACCCGGTTGCTCGTCCAGACGCATGGTGAGTGCGATGCGCTTACGTTGCAAATCGACTTCCATCACTTTGACTTTGACGATATCCCCGGCTTTCACCACCTGATGCGGGTCTTCGACAAACTTATCCGACAGCGATGAAATGTGAACCAGGCCATCCTGATGCACGCCGATATCGACAAAAGCACCGAAGTTGGTCACGTTGGTGACCGCCCCTTCCAGAATCATCCCTGGCAGCAGATCGTTGAGCGTTTCCACGCCCTCGGCAAACTGGGCGGTTTTGAACTCAGGACGCGGGTCACGACCCGGTTTTTCCAGTTCTTTGATGATGTCGGTGACGGTGGGCAGACCAAAACGCTCATCGGTGAAATCACGCGCGCTGAGGTTACGCAGGCTGCCAGGATTACCCATCAACTCATTCAGCGCCTGCTCGGTGGCGGCCAGAATGCGCTCAACCACCGGGTAGGCTTCCGGGTGTACGGTGGAGGCATCCAGCGGGTTGTCGCCGTGGTTGATGCGCAGGAAGCCCGCACACTGTTCAAAGGCTTTGGGGCCAAGACGGCTGACTTTCAGCAGCTGCTGACGGTTCTGGAAACGGCCATTTTCGTCGCGCCAGCTGACAATGTTCTGCGCCATCATGCGGGTCAGGCCCGCAACGCGCGTCAGCAGTGCCACCGAGGCGGTGTTGAGATCAACGCCCACGGCGTTCACGCAATCCTCCACCACCGCATCCAGTTTCTTCGCCAATTGGCTCTGGCTGACGTCGTGCTGGTACTGGCCGACCCCGATGGATTTCGGATCAATCTTCACCAGTTCGGCGAGCGGGTCCTGTAAACGGCGGGCAATCGACACCGCGCCACGCAGCGACACATCCAGATCCGGGAACTCCAGCGCAGCCAGCTCCGAAGCGGAATAAACCGATGCCCCGGCTTCACTGACAATCACTTTCTGCGCTTTGATTTGCGGATACTGCTTCTGCACATCAAGGAAAAAACGTTCGGTTTCGCGCGATGCGGTGCCATTACCAATCGCCACCAGTTCAACCTGATGTTTGGCGCAAAGCGCAGCGACTGCGGTGGCCGCTTTGGCCGTCTGGCCGGTGTGCGGGTAAATGGTGTCGGTTGCCACCAGTTTGCCGGTGGCATCGACCACCGCCACTTTCACGCCGGTACGCAGGCCGGGATCGAGACCCATGGTGGAACGCATGCCCGCAGGTGCGGCCATCAGCAGGTCATGCAGGTTACGGGCAAACACGTTGATAGCTTCATCTTCCGCGCGCTCACGCACCGTACCCATCAGCTCGGTTTCCAGATGCAGCAGCACCTTGATGCGCCATGTCCAGCTCACCACTGCTTTACGCCAGCTGTCTGCCGGGGCGTTGTTCAGACGCAGATTCAGGTGGCTGGCGATCAGCGTTTCGCCGTGACTTTCGCGCGGGGCTTCTTCGAATTGCGGATCGGCATTCAGCGACAGTTGCAGCACGCCTTCGTTGCGGCCACGGAACATCGCCAGCGCACGGTGTGAAGGCACGGTGCTGAGTGCTTCGTGATGATCGAAGTAGTCGCGGAATTTCGCGCCTTCGTCCTCTTTACCTTCGACGACGCGGGAAACCAGGTGGGCATTTTTCCACAGGTAGTCACGCACTTTGGCCAGCAGGGTGGCGTCTTCAGCAAAGCGTTCCATCAGGATATAACGTGCGCCATCCAGCGCGGCACGGACATCGGCGACGCCTTTATCGGCATCAACATAGCCCGCAGCCAGCTGCTCAGGGTCGTGCGACGGATCCTGCCAGAGCGTGTCGGCCAGTGGTTCCAGACCGGCTTCAATGGCAATCTGACCACGGGTGCGGCGCTTCGGTTTATACGGCAGGTAGAGGTCTTCCAGCTCAGTTTTACTGAGGGTGCCATTAATGGCGCTGGCGAGGTCGGCGGTGAGTTTGCCCTGTTCGTCGATGGATTTCAGAATCGACTGGCGGCGCTCCTCCAGCTCACGCAGATAGCCGAGGCGGCTCTCCAGCTGGCGCAGCTGGGTATCGTCCAGCCCGCCGGTGACTTCCTTACGGTAGCGTGCGATAAACGGCACGGTATTCCCTTCGTCAAGCAGGCGGATGGCGGCGTCAACCTGTTCGTCACGCGCCTTCAGCTCACTTGCGATAATCTGGCTCAGCGAATCTTTCATCATCAGTTACTGTCTTGCTTACACGGGGTTAAGAAACAGGGGACAGTTATACGGGCTGAGGGTGAAAATTGCCAGACGGTGGCAGGTGAATCCGTCATTTTCTGAATGCGTTTCGCACATTGCCGCCCCGATCTTGCTGATGTCCGCCTGGTCGCCTATTGTTAGCCTCCACTATGCTAAATAAGACCTGCTACGACGAGTTGACGCGATGAAAACCCAACTGATTACCCGCGAGGGCTATAACAAATTGCGTGCTGAGCACGATCATTTGTGGAATGAAAAGCGTCCGGAAATCACCAAAATTGTCTCCTGGGCCGCCAGCCTGGGCGATCGTTCGGAAAATGCCGATTACACCTACAACAAACGCCTGCTGCGACAAATCGACCGCCGCGTGCGTTATTTGCGTAAATGCCTGGCGGAGCTGAAGATCGTTGATTATGCACCGCAGCAGGAAGGGAAAGTTTTCTTTGGCGCCTGGGTTGAGGTGGAGAACGAACAGGGCGATGTGAAACGGTTTCGCATTGTCGGCCCGGATGAGATCTACGGCGACGTAAAAGATTACATCTCGATTGATTCGCCGATGGCGCGTGCGCTGATCAAAAAGGAAGTGGATGACGAAGTGGCGGTGACGACGCCGGAAGGGCAGAAGCTTTGGCTGGTGAACCGCATTGAATACGTAAAAGACGCAGAAGAAAAAAGGGGCGGAGAATAAGAGCTTTTGTAAGAAAGCCGGGGGTAAAAATTATTCTCCGCTGGCGAAAGGGCTGGTAAAACACCTAAGGCGCCGCGTTCCTGCCGCGCCTGTAATCCGTTATTTAGCAGGATGCGTCATGGTCGTGGTTGAGGTGGATGTCGAGGTGCCGTTACCGTTGCCCCCTGCGGTCGCTAACGCCACACCCAGCAATGCTGCCACAGCGCCGATACCGGCGGCTTCCGATGTGCCTTTCGCGTTTGAGGATGCCTGAGCGCCAGCGGCGTCTCCCATGGTGGCAGCCGCATGAACCTGGGTGCTGCTGGTCAGCACCAGTACGCTCAGCAGAAACAGACTTTTTTTCATTTTCTTTCTCTCCACATGAACTCAATTTCAACAGGTACGGAAGCAGTGTCTGAGATCATGTCGGGAGAAGGAAGTGGCTGTTAATGATTGATTTTTATTGCTTTATTTAATTGTGGTCTTAATTTCGTCAGGACCAGAGATTCATCCGAGAGAAGAAGCACAGCGTAATAAAAAAACACCACATTTTATGCTTCCGGTAGAGGTTCGATGGGATATTCTGAGAAGCAATGGTCAGAAAAATGGCAAACCATGCCTTCCGCGACAGGCCAGGGTCAGCAGAACCAGTGACAAAAAGAAAAGGGTGTGATTTTTCGGAGATCCCTCAAACATATTGATCGAACGAGCAAAAAGCGAGAAATGCGCCACAATTAAGCGGTGAAATTAAAGATAAGCTGCTGTTTAATATGCTTTGTAACAATTTCGGCTAGAATATAAACCATTAATGACTGTCACTGTAAGGCATCTTTTTTTAACAATATTGGCTCAGGCAATGGCGCCTTTGGGAGTTGAACATGCAAGAGAACTACAAAATTCTGGTCGTCGATGATGATATGCGTTTGCGCGCGTTGCTCGAACGCTATCTCACCGAACAGGGCTTTCAGGTGCGCAGCGTTGCCAACGCCGAGCAAATGGATCGTCTGTTAACCCGCGAATCTTTCCACCTGATGGTGCTCGACCTGATGTTGCCGGGCGAAGATGGTCTGTCGATTTGCCGCCGTCTGCGCAGCCAAAGCAATCCAATGCCGATCATTATGGTTACCGCCAAAGGTGAAGAAGTGGACCGTATTGTCGGGCTGGAAATTGGTGCCGACGACTACATTCCGAAGCCTTTCAACCCGCGTGAATTGCTGGCGCGTATCCGTGCTGTGCTGCGCCGTCAGGCGAATGAGCTGCCGGGTGCACCTTCGCAGGAAGAGGCGGTTATTGCCTTTGGTAAATTCAAGCTGAACCTGGGTACGCGTGAAATGTTCCGTGAAGATGAGCCTATGCCGCTCACCAGCGGTGAATTTGCCGTGCTGAAAGCGCTGGTCAGCCACCCGCGTGAACCGCTGTCGCGCGATAAGCTGATGAACCTGGCGCGTGGTCGTGAATACAGTGCGATGGAACGTTCCATCGATGTGCAGATTTCCCGCCTGCGTCGCATGGTGGAAGAAGATCCGGCACATCCGCGCTACATTCAGACCGTGTGGGGTCTTGGCTACGTATTCGTTCCGGACGGCAGTAAAGCATGAGGCGATTGCGCTTCTCACCTCGCAGTTCGTTTGCCCGCACCCTGTTATTGATCGTTACCTTGCTGTTCGTCAGCCTGGTAACGACCTATCTGGTGGTGCTGAATTTCGCCATTCTTCCCAGCCTGCAGCAGTTCAACAAAGTCCTCGCTTATGAAGTCCGTATGCTGATGACCGACCGCCTGCAACTGGAGGATGGCACGCAGCTGGAAGTCCCACCGGCCTTCCGGCGTGAAATCTATCGTGAACTGGGGATCTCGCTGTATACCAATGCCGCAGCGGAAGAGAGTGGGTTGCGCTGGGCGCAACACTACGAGTTCCTGAGCGAGCAGATGGCGCAGCAGCTTGGCGGGCCAACCGATGTGCGGGTAGAAGTGAATAAAAACTCTCCCGTAGTGTGGCTGAAAACCTGGCTGTCACCCGATATCTGGGTGCGCGTGCCGCTGACCGAAATCCATCAGGGAGATTTCTCGCCGCTGTTCCGCTACACGCTGGCGATTATGCTGCTGGCGATAGGCGGTGCCTGGCTGTTTATCCGTATTCAGAACCGACCTTTGGTTGATCTTGAACATGCTGCCTTGCAGGTGGGGAAAGGCATTATTCCGCCGCCGCTGCGTGAATATGGCGCATCGGAAGTACGTTCGGTGACGCGCGCCTTTAACCAGATGGCGGCTGGCGTGAAGCAACTGGCGGATGACCGTACCCTGCTGATGGCGGGTGTCAGCCATGATCTGCGCACCCCGCTGACGCGTATTCGCCTCGCCACCGAGATGATGAGCGAGGAGGACGGCTATCTGGCTGAGTCGATTAACAAAGATATCGAAGAGTGCAACGCGATTATCGAACAGTTCATCGACTATCTGCGTACCGGTCAGGAGATGCAGACTGAACGTGCCGATCTGAATAGCGTGCTGGGTGAAGTCGTCGCAGCTGAGAGTGGCTACGAGCGCGAGATTGAGAATGCGGTGATGCCGGAGGAGTTGATGCTGGACATCAACCCGCTGTCGATTAAGCGTGCCGTGGCGAATCTGGTAGTCAATGCCGCGCGTTATGGCAACGGCTGGATTAAGGTCAGCAGTGGGCAGGAGCTGAATCGCGCCTGGTTCCAGGTGGAGGATGACGGTCCGGGGATTAAACCGGAACAGTTACAGCATCTGTTCCAGCCTTTTGTGCGTGGTGATAGTGCGCGGAGTACCAGTGGTACCGGGCTGGGTCTGGCGATTGTGCAGCGTATTATCGATGCGCACGCAGGGTCGCTGGAAATTGGCGTCAGTGAACACGGTGGCCTGCGTATTCGCGCCTGGCTGCCGGTGCCGGAAACCGGTACGGCGCTGGTCAGCAGCAACCATAACGCCTGACAGGCATATCCCGTAGCGGCGCGATAAAAATCGCGCCGCTGTTGTCAGATTTGCGGCCCGGCTTTTACCAACGCGGCCCCAGCGGCGTTGTCGGTGTATTTCTCAAAGTTATTAATAAAACGCTGCGCCAGGTCCTGTGCGGCCTCCTGCCATGCCGCAGGGCTGGACCAGCTGGCGCGTGGATCGAGCATTGCGTCACTCACCTGTGCCAGCCGGGTAGGAATTTGCAGGTTAAATACCGGCAGCGTTTGCGTCTCCACATCATCCAGCTCCCCCGCCAGAATGGCGTTGATAATCGCGCGGGTGTCTTTCAGCGAAATGCGTTTGCCGCTACCGTTCCAGCCGGTATTCACCAGGTAAGCCTGCGCGCCTGCCGCTTCCATGCGTTTAACCAGTACATCCGCGTACTGCGTGGGATGCAGGGTCAGAAACGCGGCACCAAAACAGGCTGAGAAAGTAGGCGTGGGCTGAGTCACGCCGCGCTCCGTACCGGCCAGTTTGGCGGTAAAGCCAGACAGGAAATGATATTGCGTCTGCTCTGGCGTTAAGCGGGCCACCGGTGGCAACACGCCGAAGGCATCGGCAGTGAGGAAAATAACGCGCTGCGCATGGCCCGCTTTGGACACCGGCCGCACGATGTTTTCGATGTGCTCAATCGGGTAGGAGACACGGGTGTTTTCGGTTTTGCTGCCATCGGCATAATCGACGCTACCATCAGCATTCACCACCACGTTCTCCAGCAGTGCATCGCGGCGAATCGCGTTATAGATCTCCGGTTCAGCCTGCGCTGAGAGATTAATGGTTTTGGCATAGCAGCCACCTTCAAAATTGAAGACCCCATCATCGTCCCAGCCGTGCTCATCATCACCAATCAACTGGCGATCGGGATCGGTCGATAGTGTGGTTTTGCCGGTGCCGGAGAGACCAAAGAACACCGCGACATCGCCTGCTTTACCGACGTTGGCCGAGCAGTGCATCGACGCGATACCCTTCAGCGGCAGCAGATAATTCATGATGGCAAACAGGCCCTTCTTCATCTCGCCGCCGTACCAGGTGCCGCCAATCAGTTGCATGCGTTCTGTCAGGTTAAAAGCAACGAAGTTCTCTGAATGCAATCCCTGCGCCTGCCAGTTGGGATTGGTACAACGCGCTGCGTTCATCACCACGAAATCCGGGGTGAACTGCGCCAGTTCTTCCTCGCTCGGACGGATGAACATGTTTGTGACGAAGTGTGCCTGCCAGGCCACTTCCATCACGAAGCGCACGCTGAGGCGTGTATCCGGGTTGGCACCGCAGAACGCATCCACCACAAACAGGCGTTTACCGGATAACTGCTGGGTGACGCACTGCTTCAGCGCCTGCCAGGTTTCGGCTGTCAGAGGCTGGTTATCATTCTTGCCTTCCCCCACGTCATTCCACCACAGGGTGTCGCGTGTGGTGTCATCGCGCACGATGTATTTATCTTTCGGTGAGCGGCCGGTGAAAATGCCGGTATCGACAGCGATAGCCCCGCTTTGTGTCAGGATGCCTCGCGCAAAGCCTTCCAGCTCAGGGCGAGTTTCTTCCTGAAACAGGGTGTCGAAATCCGGGTTATACACCACTTCCGTGGTGTCGTTGATGCCTAAAGTGGCGAGATCTTGCGATGTCAGGCCGTTAACGCGCATGTGAATGCTCCTTTAATCGGTGTCTGTTTTTATTATGAATTATGAGGGGGATGATCGCGCGCAGTGTACTCCACCTGGCAGGCGGTAAAAGGATTGTTAGTCAGAAATGCGACTCAGAGCGCATTGGCAGGTAAATCAAATAGTTATAAAACTAATGTCAGAGAAAAGAAGGTAATTTCGGCGAGAGTGAAGAGGGGGCGGCACAGTGGCCGCCCGACAGCATCAGTGCAGCTGATCGCTGCTACCGGTTGGGGTATTACGAATCGCCGCGATATCGACGGCATCGTAAACATAATGCGCGCCGCAATAATCGCAGTGCATGTCGATTTCACCATCCTCTTCGAGGATCTCATCAACTTCTTCCACCGGCAGTGTTTTCAGCACTTCACCACAGCGTTCGCGCGAACAGGTACATTTGAAGCTTACCGGCGTGGGATCGTATACCGTGGCTTCTTCCTGATGATACAAACGCCACAAGACATCGGTGGCAGGCAGCTCGATCAACTCTTCAGCTTTGACGGTTTCAGTCAGTGTCGCCAGATGATTGAAATCGTCGAGGTTTGGCTCCTGAGCAGGCAGCACCTGCAACAGAATCCCGGCAGCACCCTTTTCATTGGTGCGAATGAACAGGCGGGTTGGCAACTGCTCAGAACGCATAAAGTAATCTTCCAGGCATCCCGCCAGCGTGTCTGCTTCCAGACCGACCACACCCTGATAGCGCTCGCCCTTTTCCGGGGAAATAGTGATCACCAGATAACCGTTCCCGACCATCTGCTTCAGGCTGCTGCCTGGCGCGATCTCTTCTTTTACTCGCGCGACACCACGCAGCTCCTGACGGTTATTCCCGTTGATCACCGCCAGCGACAGCGGGCCATCGCCCTGCAACTGCACGGTGATGTCACCATCAAACTTCAGCGTGGCGGTCAGCAGGCTGGTGGCAACCAGTAACTCACCCAGCAGGTTTTTTACCGGCTCAGCGTAGTCGTGGTTTTCCACGATCTCGCTCCAGGTTTTTGAAACATTCACCAGCTCGCCGCGCACGGCCGCATTTTCAAACAGGTAACGGTGCAGTTGATCTTGAACAGACATAGATTTTCTCTCGTTGGGGTGCGAGTTATTCCTCGCCCGACAATTTAAATTTCATCAGATCGCGGCGCTCCTTCTTATCAGGGCGGCGATCGGGGTGCGGCATACTCAGGGCGTTCATTTTGCGCGCCAGTGCCAGCTTTTCCCGTTTCTCAATGCTGGCGGCGGTTTCAGCGTACAGCGCCTGGGCCTCGGTGGCCGGGCGACGCTGATCGCTGATGGCAGTGATGATCACCGTGCGTTCATCATTGCCCTGACGCAGCGTCAACTCCGCTTCCAGCTCCACCAGTTTGCTCGGCTTGCTGCGCTGGTGGTTGTAATGCACTTTGCCGCCTTCAACCATTTCGCGTGCGATGGCGCGAGTTTTATAGAAGCGCGCCGCCCACAGCCATTTGTCGAGGCGCACGCCTGCGCTGTCTTTCTCTTTCATTGCGGCTCCTGATTCAACTCAGTGTCACCAGCAACTCACGGTAATCCCGTACTGCCGGATGGCGACTGAAGGATTGGTCCGGGCGACCGGAATCCGGATTGCTGACGCCTAAGCACCAGCGAATACCCCAGCGCGTCGCAGCATCAAGAATCGGTTCACTGTCGTCAATGAACAGTGTGCGCGCGTTGTTGAAACCGGTTTGCTGCTGTACCGCCTGCCAGAGACGCTGGTCTTCTTTCGGATACCCAAAGGTATGGGTGGAAAGTAATAAATCAAGGTGGGCAGACAATCCGGTCTGCGCCAGTTTGACGTCCAGATTGTAAGGATGAGCATTGGTCAGCAGAATGGTGCGTTTACCTGCCGCTCGCAGCGCCTGCAAAAACGGTAGCGTATCCTCGCGCATGGCAGCGCGTTCACGCTGAGCGAAGGTCATGGCACGAATATCTAACGCCAGCTCTTGCGACCAGTAATCCAGACAGTACCAGTTTAGCGTATGCGCCACGGCATGATACTTTTCCCGAATCAATTGATGGGCTTCGTTCAGCGTGATGGCTCGTTCACGACTCAGGGTTTCTGGTACATGTTCCAGCCAGAAATGGCGATCAAAGGCGAGATCGAGCAGGGTGCCGTCCATGTCCAGCAGCACGGTGTCGATCCCGGTCCAGTTAAGCGTAGCCTGCATGTTATTTCCCGCCCTGAAAACAGGGCGACAGGGTAGCACAGAAGGAAAAGGCTCAGAACAGTGAGCGCACGCTCTGCATAGTGCTGAGATTGTGATTAAAACATTTGTCGTAATACTGCTGAATCTCGGCCATACGGCGGCGGTTGCGATGCACGCGGCGTAACGCCAACAGGCCGTTAATCAATGCGCAGGCAATCAACACCACCATCAGTAACGCGGTGCCGAGATAGCGCCACTGCGCCATGGCATCGGGTTCATTATGTAGCGCGATATGGCGGGTACCGTTGGCATCAGTGGTGATGCTGGTAATGATGCCGCTGGCAGAGAAGGGCGTGTGCAGCAGCATCGCGGACATGCGTTGCAGTTCGCGCCACTGCGATGGCGCATCCAGGTCAAACAGCGGCACGGCTGGTTGCGGTTGGTTCACCAGCTGACGACCTTCATCGCTGATAATCAGAAAACCACCCGGCGGCGGGCTGTTGAGATTTTCCGCTGCCCGGCGGGTTTCGCGTGAGAAGAAGGTAGAAGTCGCGGTATTGACCAGATTTTCCAGTGCCTCGGCGCTTACCGGGCGCAGCAGCACGTTCATTCCGTTAAGACGCCCGGAATCCGCGCGATGGATTAACGTGTCCCAGTCTTTGGCATTTCCGAGGTTAACCAGCGCGTTTTTCAGTCGCACACAATCCTGCTGCTGGCTGCACAAATCCTGGGTTTTCAGCACCAAATCGGAGAAGTCATCCAGCAAAATCATGCCCGACTTCTGAATCGCAGAAGCGAGTTGCGGGTTGAGTTTAGGGTCGGTGTTGGTTTCGGGGTGCAGCTGGCGCGTCGTGGTGTCGAGCAGCGCGGCGGCTTTATCGATAATATCGGATTGTGGCTGCGGCAGCGGCGTGGCGTTATTCCAGTAGATGGCTGAGCAATCGAACGGCATAAAATTGTAGCTGCGATTGCTCTGGTAGTTACCCGGCACGGAACACATGCCGGTGCCGCTGACCTTCAGGCTATCGCCAATATGCAACGGCATCGCATTCAGCTTATCAACGTTATTCACTTCCAGGCTTTCGGTGCCTTTCACCCAGGCGAGACTGAGCTTGATCGGCATGCTGAGCGGAATCCAGCTGACCAGCATGATCAGCACCAGCAGCGAACCACAGGCCAGCACCAGATTTTTGCGCCAGCGCTGTACCGGGAAGTTACGTACTTCATCCTGCAATGACAGGAAACGCCCCTGACGTACCACCTGGCGATTCAGGTAAATCTCGACATCGGTCACCTGGCCCAGATCGTGCGCTACGTAGGGCTGCCAGTGGGGCGGATACACTAAATCGATAATCCCGAGGGAGATGTTGCTTTGCTCCTGATTTGACTCACCAAACAGGCCCCAGCGTTTTGGTGCGCCGCGCAGGCAATGCACGTCACGTAAATCTTTTTCACCGGGGCAGCGGTAGAGAAACCACAGACTGACGGCGATCATCGCGCCACCCAGCAGGGCGATCCACACCATCATGCTGCCAGGCAGCACCAGACTCAGGAAGAACAGCAGGAAAGCAAAACAGATAGTGGCCGCTTCGCGGGTGCCATCGGTGCGCGACAGCGCATATTCTTCTGGCGTCTCTTTACGCACCTGCAACAGCTCGACATTTTCACTCTCTTCCTTGCGGATTGAGGCATTGGTCGACATCGAGCGTACCAGTGGCGGCAGCGCGGGCTGTTCAACGGCGTAGTCCACCAGTGAATGACCATTCAGCGAGATCACCAGCGGCAGGGTTTGGGTGCGAATCAGTTCAACGTAATTTTCATCGGCGATGTACTGTTCCCACAGTGGCGGCAGATGCACTTCGACCGCATCCAGATAGTAACGCCATTTCTGCGGGGCATCGGTCGATAAACCATAACGGGTTATAGCACGGGTGACAGGATAGACATTGTTGCTTTGCGCCGTCAGCGTTAATCCTTCGGGTTCCCGCTGTTTCTTGCTGGCGCGCATATCCGGCTGCTGAGGTTGTTTCGCCAGCGAGGCAATGTACTTTTCTACGGCGGCGCGTTCTTCGTCGGTAAGTTTACGGCAGGGTGGATTAATGAACGGCAGAGGTTTCGCCAACGGCGGACGATGCCGCATAGCGTACCAATAACCTATGCCTGCCAGCATTGAGCAAGCCATCACGATGGCCAGAATAATGATAATTGTGCTCATGCTATGCTCAGTTCAGCCAAAAAACTGCCTTCACGTTAACGATCTGCTCCCGGTGAATGATCAATACAGGTCAATTTTGGCGAGCTGATGTCATTCTGACAAGTGAAATGTCAGATAAAATAACGCGCAAAATCATTAAATTAGAAATTATTAGATTATTCCTTATCGGAATATTATCGGGACCCCACTCAATTAAAAATCGGTATTTTCTGAATTTACCTTCTCCCGGTTGACTTATTGTGAGAATTTTAAACCAGAAATAACAATATGTTGTTAGTACCGGTTAGTAAATATATGACATCTTAGTTTACCTGTGCTGTTTGTCGCACATTTATTCGGGCTTCGGTATGCTGTGCCGATGCTGGCATTATCGCATCACAAGGTCGTGCAAAGTTTGAGGTTGATATGAAAACTCCACAGAAAAAACCTGACATCCTCAACGTGGCAGCGGTGGCCCGCTCCCGATTGTTTACCATTGAAGCTGTCGATCTCGCTTTCAGTAATGGCGCCCGGCGGGTTTACGAGCGCATGAAACCTTCCGATCGGGAAGCGGTGATGATTGTCCCCATCCTCGGTGACGATGTGATTCTGATTCAGGAATATGCCGTCGGGCTGGAAAGTTACGAGCTGGGTTTCCCAAAAGGACTCATCGATCCGGGTGAAAGCGCGTTTGAAGCGGCCGATCGTGAGCTAAAAGAAGAGGTTGGTTTCGGTGCAACCAAACTGGAAACGTTGGGCAAACTGACCATGGCTCCCTCTTATTTCTCCAGCAAGATGAACATTGTGGTGGCGGAAGGGCTGTACGAGGAAAAGCTGGAGGGGGATGAACCAGAACCACTGATTGTCCGCCGCTGG
Organism: Pantoea cypripedii; assembly: GCF_002095535.1. Lineage (NCBI taxonomy): Bacteria > Pseudomonadati > Pseudomonadota > Gammaproteobacteria > Enterobacterales > Erwiniaceae > Pantoea > Pantoea cypripedii. Next base: position 4,102,540 of record NZ_MLJI01000001.1, on the reverse strand, counting down.
CCACTCAATAACCTGCTGGCTTTGCTGGAGGAACCTGATTTCCGTGAGGCCCGCAACGTGAGCGCATTGTTTTTGGTGCGCGAATGGCTGGTGAAACAGGGGCGGCTGAGTTACTGAGGCATCACGCATCAGGTTGTCGCGGCGCGATTGAATAAAAGAGTCGGCGAATTACCGACCCCAGACAGCCTACTGTTTAAGCGTGGTACGGAGCTAAGCGCACACCGGCTGCGCGAGTAATCTCAGTCAGCGTTTTGATAGTCGGATTGCCGTCAGCAGATAGCGCCCGATAGATATTTTGATGGGCCAGACCCGAGCGTTTAGATATTTCACCAACGCCGCCCCGGGCCTCAATAACACGCCGCAGAGCGGTGAGAAATGCAGGCACACCGCCGTCTTCGTAGATGTCTTCTAACGCAGTTTGTAAGTAGATCTCTGCGTATGCAGGATCGGCACGAAGTTCTTCTATTAGTTGAGTATCGCGATCTACGGCAGAGGGAAAATTCTGAGCGACATCCATTGAGGTAGCCTGAGTTTTTTTAGTCACTGTCATCTCTTAAATCTCGCTTTGAAGTCTTGTAAGTAACTGACTGCTTTATTTAAATCACTATCCTGTTCCCTCAATCCCTGTGGCCATATGAATGTAACTTATAAGTGACGCGGTATGCAATGTCCGACTTTCTGATTTCAAATCAGCGCTAACGAAAATAAAAAAACCCAGAAAGATGAGCTTTCTGGGTTCGTTAGTACTCTGAGACTTAATCAGAACAATTCGTGGCTTTGCCCGTTGTCCATAATGGTGGTGCCGACATCATGGACCGAATATTCGGTCGGCTGCGTACCGTTGATAAAGAACTCCTGACGCGTATTACCGCCGCCATTCGCCAGCTTGCCGGTGCCGCGATCGATGGTTACCGTGACCACGCCATCTGGCGGTGTTAACGGTTGAACCGGGACGCCATCCAGTGCGGATTTCATATAATCATCCCACGCCGGTTGTGCACTCTTCGCGCCGCCTTCATAGCCGGAGATTTGATCCGGAATGGCACCCGAAACCGTGGTGCGACCCAGCGCACGAGAATCATCGAAGCCGATCCATACCGACGTCACCACGCCAGGACCGTAACCGGAGAACCAGGCATCTTTCGAGCTGTTGGTGGTACCGGTTTTACCGCCGATGTCGTTACGTTTCAGGTCACGACCCGCGCGCCAGCCGGTACCCATCCAACCCGGCTCGCCGAAGACGTTACTGTTCAGCGCGCTTTTAATCAGGAACGACAGCGGCGTGTTGATCACATGCGGAGCGTACTGCTGGTCGCCCGCCGGTTGCGGCTGTGCTGGCACCTGTTCCAGTTCCGGCTGTGGAACCGTCTGGTTCTGTGCCTGGCTGGAGACAGCGACGTTTTCGACGCTCTCCTCATTCAAGGCAACGGATTTTTGCGTATCACCATAAATCACCGGCAAGTTGCACTGCGGGCAGGCGATTTTCGGCTTGGCTTCAAATACCGTGGCACCCTGTTCGTTCTCAATCTTCGTAATGAAATACGGATCGATCAGGAAGCCACCGTTCGCCATCACCGAGTAACCACGTACCACCTGCATCGGAGTGAATGAAGCGGCACCCAACGCCAGCGATTCGGTATGAATGATGTTCTGTGCCGGGAAGCCGAAACGTTGCAGATACTGCGCTGCATAATCGACACCCATGGCACGCATCGCACGTACCATGACGACGTTTTTCGACTGACCTAAGCCCTGACGCAAACGAATAGGGCCGTCATAGGTTGGCGGGGAGTTTTTCGGTCGCCAGTCAGCACCGGCACCCGCATCCCAACGTGAAATCGGCACGTCGTTCAGAATGGAAGCCAGCGTCAGGCCACGGTCCATTGCGGCGGTGTACAGGAATGGTTTGATATTGGAGCCAACCTGACGCAACGCCTGGGTGGCGCGGTTGAACATGCTCTGGTTGAAGTCAAAACCACCGACCAGCGCGCGTACCGCACCATCTTCAGGATTAAGCGATACCAGAGCCGAGTTCACCAGCGGAACCTGACCCAGCCACCAGTCATTATCAACCTTACGGACCCAAATCTGCTGGCCCGCCTGCAATACTTGCGACACGCTACGTGGCGTGGGGCCTTGCAGGATGTCGGATTTGTAGGCTCTGGCCCAGCGAACACCGGCCATCGTCAGTGACACGCTGCTACCATCTTTCAGCATGGCAGTCGCACCGTCGTTACTGACGCTGGTGACCACCGCCGGATTAAGCGGACCATAGAGCGGCAGGTCTTTCAACGCGTTCTGAATGCGGGTTTGATCCCAGCTGGTTTCACCCGCTTTCCACAACACGTTAGTCGGACCACGATAGCCGTGACGCATATCATAGGCGAGTACATTGTTGCGCACGGCCTGCTGTGCGGCTTCCTGCAAACGACGCGTCACAGTGGTGTAAACCTTGTAACCATCCTCGTAGGCACTGTCACCGTAGCGTTTCACCATCTCCTGGCGCACCATCTCGCTCAGATAAGGGGCGGAGAAGGCGATTTCCGGGCCATGATAACTGGCTACCAGCGGCGTGTTGCGTGCATCATCGTACTGCTGCTGGGTGATGTAATTCTGATCCAGCATGCGTGACAGCACCACATTGCGGCGAGTCAGCGCACGTTGATGCGAGTAAAGCGGGTTGAAGGTGGACGGCGCTTTCGGCAGGCCCGCAATCATCGCCATTTCACTCAGCGACAGCTGATCGACTGATTTACCAAAATAGACCTGCGCAGCAGCACCCACACCATAGGCGCGGTAACCGAGGTAAATCTTATTGAGGTACAGCTCAAGAATTTCATCCTTGGTCAGCAGCTGTTCGATACGGATCGCCAGGAACGCTTCCTTAATTTTACGCATCAGGGTGCGTTCCGGGCTGAGGAAGAAGTTACGCGCGAGCTGCTGGGTAATGGTACTGGCACCTTGCGAAGCGTGGCCGGAAACCAGCGCAATGCTGGCAGCACGGAAAATACCAACCGGATCAACACCATGATGCTCGTAGAAACGGCTATCTTCGGTGGCAATAAACGCTTTGATCAGCTCAGGCGGCATTTGTTGCAGGGTCAGCGGCACACGGCGTTTTTCGCCGTACTGGGCGATAAGCTCGCCATCCGCGCTATAAACCTGCATCGGGGTTTGCAGGCGCACATCTTTTAATGTGTTTACGTCGGGTAACTGCGGCTCTATGTACTTGTACAAACCATAAATCGAGCCGGCTCCCAGCAAGATGCAACACACTGCAAGGATCAATAAATACTTTACGAACTTCACCTGAGATTTCCCATCTGTTGTCGTTTGGGCAGTTTATAAACAATCGCGCGGTAGTATAAAGGCAAGCCTGACGCTTTGATATACCCGGCATACTTCAAGTTACCGGAGCGTCCGCTATCTGCATTCTCCCAGGCCAGTAACCTGAGGATTTATGCACCGGCTGCCATCCTGCAACGCAGGATATTCAGGATTTTTACCTCTAAGGATAAGGAGAATGCGCGCATGGTTTTTCAGCGCTGGCAAATTGGGTTGGATATTCAAAATGGACAGTTTTGTGCGGTGGCGATCCAGCGGCGTCGTCACGGCTGGCAACTCAGGCACTGGCAGCAGCAGGCACTGCCGCAGGATACGTTAAGAAACGGTGTCCTGCAGTCCTCACCCGCGCTGCTGGCGGTGTTACAGCAGTGGCGACGCCAGCTACCCGGGCGCTATTCATTGCGTGTTGGCCTGCCGCCGCAACTGGTGTTGCAACGTGCGTTACCTCTGCCGGACACCACGCTGCGCGAACCTGCGTTGAACCGCTATGTGCAGGCGTCTGCGCAAAGGTTATTTCCGGTGGAACCTGCCTCGCTGGCGCTGGATTATCGTGCATCCTCTTTATCACAATTGTGTATCACGGCGGCACGGCGCGAAGTGATTGCACAATGGCTCACCCCCTTACAACAAGCTGGTTTACAGCCCGATGTGTTTGAGTTGAGCAGCCTGGCACTGGCGCAGGTTGCGCAGCGCCTGCGGCTCAACCCTCAACAATTGCTGATTCATCCGTTAAGCGATCACTGGCTGTGGTATCTGGCCGGTTCAGAGGTTGTCTCTGGATCGGGTAGCGGGCCACTGTCGCTGACGCATTTACAGGAGACGTTTCCCCAGGCAGAGACGATGCTGTGTACGGCACCTGTCGACGGATTTACCGCCATCAAACCCTTTTCGCTGCTGCGCTATTTGCAGCTACCGCAACCGGAAAACGAGGGCGTTTTTGCGCTGGCTCTCGGGCTGGCGTTGCGCCCGGAGGATACCTGATGTTGACGGTAAACCTGCTCCCCTGGCGCGTCCAGCAGTGGCAACGTCAGCGTCAGCGGAGTCTGATGATACTGGTGAGCGCACCGGGTATCGCTCTGCTGGTGGTGCTGTCAGGCGTCTGGCAGGGGTATCACACAGCGCAGCAACAGCGTGCTGAGCAACAGGCGATTTCTCTGCGGCTTAGCGCGCTGGAACAACATATTCATGCCCGTCAGGCATTAATGCATCAGCGCGATTTCCTGGTGCAGGCGCAACACAGGCAACAGACCCGACGGTTGCAGCACCAGGCCTGGCAACAGTTCTGGCAGCGATTACCGCAACTGATGCCGGAAACACTCTGGCTCAGCCGTATTGAACGCAGGCAAGGGCAATTATTACTGGAAGGGCTGGCATCCGGGATGGCCGCGGTAAGTGATTTTCGCTCTCAACTGGCAACCTTGCCGCTATTTCCGGTGATTCGTCAGGGAAATGTGCAACGCCAGCCAGATGGACACTATCGTTTCACCCTGCGCGCCCAGGTCCAGGAGGTGAGCGGTGAATGAATGGCTGCAACGCTGGCGACAACTGACGCTCACATGGCGAGCGGTCTGGCTGCTGGCGCTGTCATTACCGATATTGGCGGCAGGTTGGTTGGTCATGTTGTTGCCCCAGCAACAGGCGCGGGCTGAGCGGGAACGTCAGCTGATACAGCAGACCCAACTGGAACAACAGCGTCAGCAGCAGCTGGCTTTGTGGCCCACAGCTGATGAACTGATGTCTGAAATCAACAGGTTACAGCAACCCCTCGTGATGGGTGACTCGCCAAAGCTGCTGGAGTCCATCCTGGCCGCGCGGGGCACTCAACTGGACACATGGCAGCCGGAAAGCCAGCCGCAGCAGGTGGTGTTAAGGCTGAACTGGCAGCAGTTCACTCCGCTGTTTGCTGAGCTGGCGCACACGACATTGCCTGTTCCCGAACGCTTTCAATTGCAGTCGGAACAAGGGGGCTTGATGGCACAGTTTTGGCTGGAGAAAAGTGATGCGCAGTAGCATTGTCCTGCTGTTGATACTGTACAGCGCCTTCGCGCTGGCGCGTGATCCTTTCCAGCCGGTTGCGCCTGCCATTTGTCATACCGTTGTTACCTCTGTTGAAGGATGGCGGTTGCAGGGCATCGTCGGCACTCCCCAGCGTTATGTTGCCTGGCTGCGCTCGCCACAGGGCAAAAGTATCAGGCTGACTGAGCAGATGTTTTTACCTTTTTCGAGCTGGCGCGTGCAGCAGGTAACGTCACGAACACTGCGCCTGACTGCGGACCAGAGCTGTTCATCGCAGCAGATCACCCTACAAATAAAAGGAGGTTTTTATGCCACGGATGAAGGCATGGATACTGTTGCTGCTGTGGCTGACCGCGCCACTGCACGCCACTGAGCAGCGGTTAAGTCTGGTGTTTGACGATGCGCCGGTTGAGCGTATTTTGCAGGCGCTGGCGGATTATCAGCAAACTAACCTGTTGATTGCGCCTGGCGTTGAAGGGCGGCTCTCGCTACGGCTGGAAGATGTTGACTGGCAGCGGGCGCTGACGCTGGTATCCCGGCTGGCACGACTGAGTGTGGTGCACGAAGAGGGGGTATTGCTGGTTTATCCGGAAAGCTGGCAACAATGGCAGACGCAAAAAGCCCAGGCGGAACGCGAAGAACAGCAGCAGCAAATCGCGCTGGCACAACAAACCGTGACCTTTCATTACGCCAATGCTGGCGATATCTGGCGCAGTTTGCAGGCAGAACGCTCGCTGCTGACACCGCGCGGCAGCGCCACGGTGGATAACCGCACCAACAGCCTGTTGCTGCGGGATACGCCCCAGGCATTAAAAGAAGCGACTCGCTGGCTCAGTGCGCTGGATTTGCCGCTGGAGCAGGTCGAGCTGTCGGCTCATATCGTGACCATCAGCGAGGAGCATTTGCGCGAATTGGGGGTCAATTGGGGGATGTCACCCGCAGAAGACGTGATGCAGGCCCTGCGCAATCCACAACTGGAGATTCCGCTGGCGGTGAGCAATCCTGCCTTTCGCATGGGCGTGACACTCGGACAGGTGGGGGGAGAATTGCTCAACCTTGAGCTAAGCGCACTGGAACAGGAAAGCCAGATTGAAATCATCGCCAGTCCACGGCTTTTTACCTCGCATCAGCAAACCGCCACCATTAAACAGGGAACGGAAATCCCCTATGAGGTGAAATCCGGTAATAGCGGCGCGACGGCGATTGAATTTAAAGAAGCGGTGCTGGGGATGGAAGTGACGCCAGTGGTACTGGGAAACGGACGCATTCAGTTAAAACTGCGACTGAGCCAGAACATGCCGGGTCGCACCATTAACACCGGTGAGCATCAGGCGTTAAGTATCGATAAGCAGGAAATCGACACGCAGGTAACGCTGCGCGATGGCGAAACGTTAGCGCTGGGCGGCATTTTCCAGCAGCAGCGTTCGCAGGGAGAGCATCGGGTGCCCTGGCTGGGGGAATTACCGCTGTTGGGAAATCTGTTTCGCCATCAAACGGATGAGCATAAAAAAAAGGAACTGGTGATTTTCATCACACCCAGACTGGTCAGGGAAGCAGCGCTTACGTCAGGATAATGAGGAAAATTCGCTCAATGATGCCAACTGCGTTGACGCAGGACAGGAATTAGCTTACAAGGTTTAGCGATTTTTAAACGGTGTAACGGAACGCGACAAAAAACCTCCCGGTGGGCGACAGTCACAAGCGATACTGGCGTCAGAAGAATGTACACCCCAAATAATGTGTGTTGCAGGAAGGCAACAAGGGAGCGAATCCCCCGTAGCAGTAGGTGATTGGGGATAATTGATCGCAACCAGTATACCTGTAACCTGAAGTATTAAAGGGGTAGCGGAGGTGCGTTACCGTCTCGCGAACCACAGACCGGTCCTGTTAAGAGGTCGCCGGGGGCAATTTATTCGGTTGCCAAACGGCCATGAGTGTTGAGATAATTTTTCGTCTGACTCTTGCTAACGCTCATGAGGTCTCAGTTCCTGTCCCGCCAGCAAAAGCTGAACGCGGGGTATCATCAACGAATTCTTAGTAATACCGACAAAATGGCAGAGAAACGCAATATCTTTCTGGTTGGGCCGATGGGTGCCGGCAAAAGCACTATTGGTCGTCAGTTAGCTCAGCAACTCAATATGGAATTTTTCGATTCCGATCAGGAAATTGAGCGACGTACCGGAGCGGATGTAGGCTGGGTGTTTGACGTTGAAGGCGAAGCGGGTTTCCGCGATCGTGAAGAAAAAATTATCAACGAGCTAACCGAAAAGCAGGGCATCGTGCTGGCGACCGGTGGCGGTTCCGTCAAATCCCGGGAAACCCGTAATCGTCTCTCCGCCCGCGGTGTGGTCGTCTACCTCGAAACCACCATCGAAAAGCAACTTGCTCGCACCCAGCGTGATAAAAAGCGCCCGCTGCTGCAGGTTGACTCTCCGCCGCGCGAAGTGCTGGAAGCGCTGGCTGGCGAACGTAATCCGCTTTATGAAGAGATCGCTGATGTCACTATCCGCACTGATGATCAGAGTGCGAAAGTCGTGGCTAATCAGATCATCAACATGCTGGAAAAAAGTTGATCCAGCGCCTGAGGGCTAAGTAATAGGTATCGGTCATCATGGAGAAGATCACTGTCTCACTGGGGGATCGCAGTTACCCCATCACCATAGCTGCCGGGCTGTTTAACGATCCGGCTTCTTTTTGGCCGCTGAAAGCAGGTGACAATGCCATGCTGGTGACTAACCAGACATTGGCACCGCTCTACCTGCAAAAACTGTCGGCACTGTTGAGTGCGGCCGGGGTGAAAGTGGATCAGGTGATCCTGCCCGATGGTGAACAGTACAAAACGCTGGCCGTGATGGATGATGTGTTTACAGCATTGCTGCAAAAACCGCATGGTCGCGATACCACGCTGATTGCCCTTGGCGGCGGCGTGATTGGTGATCTGACCGGGTTTGCTGCGGCCAGCTATCAGCGTGGTGTGCGCTTTATACAGGTGCCGACAACGCTGCTTTCCCAGGTTGACTCCTCCGTTGGTGGCAAAACCGCCGTTAACCACCCCCTCGGCAAAAACATGATTGGCGCGTTTTATCAGCCAGCGTCTGTGGTGGTGGATACCGCTTGTCTGGCAACCCTGCCGCCGCGTGAGCTGGCGTCGGGTCTGGCTGAAGTCATCAAATACGGCATCATTCTGGATGGTGATTTTTTCCAGTGGCTGGAGCAAAATCTTGATGCTCTGCTGGCCCTGGATGAAAAAGCCATGGCTTACTGTATCCGTCGTTGCTGCGAGCTGAAAGCCGAAGTGGTTGCTGCCGATGAACGTGAAACCGGTCAGCGTGCGCTGCTTAATCTGGGCCATACTTTTGGTCATGCTATTGAAGCCCATATGGGCTACGGCAATTGGCTGCATGGTGAAGCGGTGGCGGCTGGCATGGTGATGGCTGCGCGTACGGCTGAGCGCCTTGGTCAGTTCAGCCCGGCGGATACCGATCGCATTATTGCGCTGTTGCTGCGTGCCGGTTTGCCGGTGCATGGCCCGGCCAGCATGGCGGCCGAAGAGTATCTGCCGCATATGATGCGCGATAAAAAAGTTCTGGCGGGTGAATTGCGTCTGGTGCTGCCTCTCGCTATTGGTCGCTCTGAAGTGCGTGCTGGCGTGGCACATGATATGGTGCTGGCTGCAATTAACGATTGTCAGAAGTCATTATAATACCCTGATTAATTCGAGTCGCAGGAACGCGGCTGGCGGGCGCATCCCAGGGAGTGGTTATCGATCGCCCCTGATCGCTGCCAACGCAGCTGCGACGCAAAATATGACGGGTAAAAAAGAGAGTGGTGATGCGGTGCGTCGGATGCGTGCCGTTTTACGGAGGAGGCTAAATGGATGAGTTTAAACCGGAAGACGAGTTAAAACCTGATGCCAGTGACCGTCGTCCCACGCGGCCCCGCAAATCGTCGTCTGCACCGAAAGTAAAAGTGCCGGTTTCCCGTCAGCACATGATGATGGGTATCGGGATTTTGGTTCTGCTGCTGTTGGTGCTGGGTATCGGTTCTGCCTTGAATGGCGGCGATGAAAGTAAGAAGCCAGCGAATACGGCAGGTAATAACAGCGCTGCCCCTGCGACTGGTGGTTCGGAAAAGAATATTGATCTCTCCGGCTCAACTTCCATGAGCGGCCAGCAGAATGCAGTGCCTGCAACTGAAGGTGCTGCGACGCCAAATACCAGCAATCCGCAGACGGACGCGAGCGGCTCTCAATCCATTTCGATGCCTTCCGTGTCATCGACTCCTACTCAGGCTGCACCGGTTGAAACACCACCGAACCAGCAGCGTGTCACCTTGCCGGGCGACCTCAACAGCGCGCTGAATAATCAGCAGGGGCAGGTTGATAACGCCGCGCAGGGCGCACAGGGTAGCAGCTCGCTACCGACAGCGCCTGCGACTGTAAGCGGCAGCGGTAAAGCCATCACTCCGCCGATTGCGCGTGAAGAGAAACCACGTGCTGCCAGCAGCCAGCGTGAAACGCACCCGGGTACGCACAAAGCGCCAGCGGCCAGTAAGCCAGCGGTTAGAGAGAGCAAACCACAGTCGACAGTGGCCCACAGTGCCGCTCCCGTCAGCAGTGGTGCCAGCAAATCTCTGCCTTCAGGCAACTATACGCTGCAACTGAGCGGGGCATCGAAGGCCGAGAGCCTGAATGCCTGGGCGAAGAAACAGAATCTCAGTGGCTACCACGTGTATAAAACCAGCCGTAATGGTCAGCCATGGTATGTGCTGGTGAGTGGTTCTTATGCCACACCGGCTGATGCCAAACGCGCGGTCTCTTCGCTGCCAGCTGAAGTCCGGGCGCAGAATCCCTGGGTGAAACCCCTGAGCCAGGTTAAAAAAGAGAGCGAATAATCATTGTGGGGCCGCATTCACGCGGCCCCGTTTTAAGCGCAGATCTGCTGTCGGTTCCGCCACAGCCAATAATTAAGATGTAATAACCACGACAGCATGAAAAAAAATCGCGCTTTCCTTAAATGGGCCGGAGGGAAATACCCGCTCCTTGACGATATTCGTCGTCATTTGCCACCCGGCGACTGCCTGATCGAGCCTTTTGTGGGTGCGGGTTCTGTGTTTCTTAACACGGACTATGACCGTTATCATCTGGCCGATATCAACAGTGACCTGATTAATCTGTACAACATTGTCAAAACGCGCACTGCGGAATTTATTGACGATGCCCGTAAGCTATTCACGCCGGAAACTAACTGTGCGGAGTTTTACTACGCGCAGCGCATCGCTTTCAATGCCAGCCGGGATATCTATCAGCGGGCGGTACTCTTTTTGTATCTCAACCGTCATGGTTACAACGGCCTGTGCCGCTACAATCTGCGGGGCGAGTTCAATGTGCCGTTTGGTCGCTATCGCAAACCTTACTTTCCGGAAGCGGAACTGTTGTGGTTTGCTGAGCGGTCGCAAAAAGCTACCTTTGTCTGCGAATCGTACGATGTTACTCTGAACCGCGCGCATAAAGGCTCGGTGGTGTATTGCGATCCGCCATACGCCCCCCTGACAGCGACGGCTAATTTTACCGCCTACCACACCAACAGTTTCAGCCTGCGCGAGCAGCAGCATCTGGCGGAACTGGCGGCAATGCTGGCGGAAGAGAGCAGGATCCCGGTATTAATTTCCAACCACGATACCAAGCTGACGCGTGAGTGGTACCGGAATGCGGTATTACACGTTGTCAAAGCCCGGCGTTCCATCAGCCGAAGCATAAGTGGTCGCACGCACGTAGACGAACTGCTGGCGCTTTTCCGCTAGCCTGTTTCGTCCGCGACCAACGCATTACGCCAGCGCACGCTGGCGCACAAAATTGGGAGAATCGGATGAAACAATTTTTACTGGCCCCTTCAATCCTCTCTGCTGACTTTGCCCGTCTGGGTGAGGATACCGCCAGGGCGCTGGCTGCAGGTGGTGACGTAGTGCATTTCGATGTGATGGATAACCACTATGTTCCCAATCTGACCATGGGGCCGATGGTGCTGAAAGCATTGCGCGATTACGGCATCACCGCTCCGATTGACGTTCATCTGATGGTGAAACCGGTTGATGAACTCATCCCGGCATTTGCCAAAGCCGGTGCCAGCTACATCACCTTCCATCCTGAAGCCAGCCAGCATGTCGATCGTACGCTGCAACTGATCAAAGAACACGGTTGTAAAGCGGGCCTGGTATTCAACCCGGCGACACCGCTCAGCTATCTTGATTACGTCATGGATAAACTGGATATCATCCTGCTGATGTCGGTGAATCCTGGCTTTGGCGGTCAATCCTTTATTCCCGGCACGCTGGATAAACTGCGTCAGGCGCGTCGTCTTATCGACCAGAGCGGCTACGATATCCGTCTGGAAGTGGATGGCGGCGTGAAAATTGACAACATCGCTCAGATCGCTGCCGCCGGTGCCGACATGTTTGTCGCCGGTTCTGCCATTTTTGGCCACCCCGATTACAAAAAAGTGATCGATGATATGCGCAGCGAACTGGAGAAAGTTAATGGCTCATTTCACTGATATTCGCGCGCTGGCGTTTGATCTTGATGGCACGCTGGTGGACAGCGCGCCAGGTCTGGCACAAGCCATCGATCATGCTCTGGCCGATCTGCAATTGCCACCCGCTGGCGTGGCGCGCGCCTCGACCTGGATTGGCAACGGTGCGGATGTGATGATGACCCGGGCGCTGACCTGGGCACTGGGACGTGAACCACAAGATAATGAACAGCGTGATGCGCGTACGTTGTTTGATAAGTATTACGCGGAGACGGTGGAAGCGGGCAGTACGCTGTTTCCCCAGGTGAAAGCCACGCTGGCAAAACTGGCTGAAAAAGGGTTGCCGCTGGCGATTGTCACCAACAAACCCACGCCGTTCGTTGCCCCTTTACTGGCTTCGCTGGGGATTGCCGAATACTTTTCACTGATCATCGGCGGCGACGATGTGGTGGTGAAAAAGCCACATCCTGCGGCGATCTTCCTCGTACTGGGACGATTTGGCGTGCTGCCGCAGCAATTACTGTTTGTTGGCGATTCACGCAATGATATCCTCGCTGCCCAGGCGGCAGGCGTACCGAACATCGGCATGACCTTTGGCTACAACTACGGCGAACCTATTGCCAGCAGCCAACCCGATTTAACTCTCGACTCTTTTGACGAACTTTTGCCCGCTCTCGGGCTGTGAATATCAGGACATAAGCATGAGCAAACCCATCGTTTTCAGCGGCGCCCAGCCTTCAGGTGAACTGACCATTGGCAACTATATGGGTGCGCTGCGTCAGTGGGTGCAGATGCAGGATGATTTCCACTGCATTTACTGCATCGTCGATCTGCACGCCATTACCGTTCGCCAGGACCCGGTAGCACTGCGTAAAGCTACGCTGGATACGCTGGCGTTGTATCTTGCCTGTGGTATCGATCCGAACAAGAGCACCATTTTTGTTCAGTCGCATGTGCCGGAGCACGCCCAGCTGAGCTGGATCCTCAACTGCTACGCCTACTTCGGCGAGCTGAGCCGCATGACGCAGTTCAAAGACAAATCCGCTCGCTACGAAGAGAACATCAACGCCGGTCTGTTTGATTACCCGGTGCTGATGGCGGCTGACATCCTGCTGTATCAAACCAACCAGGTTCCGGTGGGGGAAGATCAGAAGCAGCATCTGGAGCTGAGCCGCGATATCGCGCAGCGTTTCAACGCGTTATATGGCGATATCTTTAAGGTACCGGAGCCGTTCATTCCGAAATCGGGTGCGCGCGTGATGTCGCTGCTGGAACCGACCAAAAAGATGTCGAAATCAGACGACAATCGCAACAACGTGATTGGTCTGCTGGAAGATCCTAAAGCGGTGGTGAAGAAGATCAAACGTGCGGTGACGGATTCCGAAGAGCCGCCAGTGGTGCGCTATGACATCAAAGAGAAAGCCGGGGTATCGAACCTGCTGGATATTCTCGCGGGTGTGACGGGTAAAACCATCGCCGAGCTGGAGCAGGAGTTCGAAGGCAAAATGTACGGCCACCTGAAAGGTGCGGTCGCGGATGCGGTTTCCGGCATGCTGAGCGAGTTGCAGGAGCGTTACAATCGCTATCGCAACGACGAAGCGTTCCTCAACCAGGTGATGCGTGATGGTGCGGCTAAAGCCCGTGCTCATGCGCAGGAAACGCTGAAGAAAGTCTACGAAGCAGTGGGCTTTGTTGCCCAGCCGTAAGCGGCAGCACAGGTAAACCAAGAGCGGCGGGCCATCATGGCCCGCCGTTTTGTTATCAGAACCAGCGCAACTGCGAACGCAGACCGACCACGCGTCCCACAATAATCAGCGCCGGGCTGGCAAACTGTTGAGCCAGCGTCGCCAGCTCGCCAAGCCGACCCGTTGCCACGCATTGTTGTGGCGTGGTGCCGTTTTGCACCAGCGCGACTGGCATATCAGCCTCCATGCCATGCAACATCAGCTGCCGCTGAATCTCCGGTGCCTGCGTCAGGCCCATATAAAACACCAGCGTCTGCTGTTCCGCCGCCAGCTTTTGCCACTCAATTTCGCCATGCTGTTGCAAATGGCCAGTGACAAAACGCACGCTCTGGGCGTGATCGCGGTGGGTTAGCGGAATACCGCTATAGGCGGCACAACCGGATGCGGCTGTGATGCCAGGCACCACGCTGAAAGGAATATTATGCTGCGCCAGCACTTCCAGCTCCTCACCTCCGCGACCAAAAATGAAGGGATCGCCACCTTTGAGTCGCACCACACGTTTGCCTCGCTGTGCCTGCTCCAGCAGCAATTGATTAATCTCTGATTGCGGAACGCAGTGGTGTCCGGCGTGTTTACCCACGAAGATACGCTCCGCATCCCGGCGGACCAGATTGAGAATCGGCTCTGACACCAGGCGGTCATACACCACCACATCAGCCTGCTGGATATGCTGTAAACCCTTCAGCGTCAGCAAACCTGCATCCCCTGGTCCGGCACCCACCAGCACCACTTCCCCTTGCTGCGACAGCGGGGCATCGAACAAGGTATCGACCAGGGCATCCGCGCGGGGTTGATCACCATTGGCAAGCGTTTGTGCCAGCCGGTCGCTGGCGAAGAAGCGCTCCCAGAAATGACGGCGCTGCGCCATGCTGTTAAAACGCTTTTTCACCCGCTTACGCAGTGAACCCGCCAGGGTAGCCAGTTGCCCGAGATGCTGGGGCAGCATGGCTTCAAGTTTTTCGCGCAGCAGACGTGCCAGCACCGGTGCGCGGCCACCAGAAGAGACGGCAATCATCAGCGGTGAGCGGTCGACAATCGAAGGCATGATGGCGCTGGCCTGCTCCGGTGCATCCACCAGGTTACAAAAAATCCGGCGAGCTTCTGCGGCTGCGCCCACCTGCTGATTCACCGCATCATCATCGGTGGCGGCAATCACCAGCCAGCAGTCATCCAGCCAGGCTTCAGTGAAGGCTCCATTCAGTAGCACCACTTTCCCTTGTTGTGCCCATTGCTGAAAAGCAGGGGAGAAATCCAGTGCGCCGACATGCAGGTCAGCACCAGCGTCCAGTAGCAGGCGTGCTTTACGCTCCGCAACATCACCACCGCCCACCAGCAAACAACGCTTACTGTGAAGGCGACAAAACAGGGGAAAGTAATCCATAGCTGATCCTAAAAAAGCCCGCGCGGGGCGGGCTGTCATATGCGTTATGCCGATTTAAGTGCGCTGGTCTGGGTTTCCGGCTGTGGCCGTTGTGCCTGCGGTGTGGCGTACCAGTAACCGAGGCCCATCAGCACCATGCCAGAGAACATGTTGCCCAGCGTCACCCACAGCAAATTATGGCCGATACCTTGCAAAGTCAGATCGGCATTATGCTGACCAAACCATGACAGCGCAAAGAGCGTCATATTGGCGACCGAGTGTTCGAAGCCCGAAGCGATAAACGCCAGCAGGCACCACCAGATGGCGAGGAACTTCGCGGTGCCTTCGGTACGCAGCGCCATCCAGATCGCCAGGCAAACCAGCCAGTTACACAGCGCCCCTTTAAAGAACAGCGCCATCGCGGTCTGGCTGGTTTTGGCCAGGGCGACGCTGTGAATCAGGGAGCCTGCGTTGGGCAGCAGTGCTCCTGCCGCATAGTAGTAAATCAATGCGACCAGCACCGAACCCATCAGGTTGCCTAACCAGGTTTGCGGCAGCACGCACCACATCTGACCTGGGCGAATCGTTCCGGCTTTGACCCCGATGGTAAGGATCATGGTATGACCGGTGAACAGCTCCGATCCGGCGATAATAACCAGCGTTAACGCGATGCCGAAGGTTGAACCCATAATCAACGGACGATAAGCCGGATCGGCGAGATTACCAAGAGTGAAGATCAGGATAATCGCCAGCCCGACATAGGCACCTGCCATGGCCGCACCGATCCAGAATGACAGCGGGCTGTGTTGTGCCGTGCGCGTTATTCGCGCCGCGTTAGCCGCGCATTTTTCCAGGGTATCAGTAAACATAAAAATTTCTCATAAAGTTAAACATCAGTCAGGCGCACACTTCTACATGGCCATTGCTGACACGCACCGGATAACTCGCCACCGAACGTGAGGCATCTTCAAGGCAGACACCGTCGCTCAGGCGGAAGCGTTGCTTTTTCAGTGGGCTGGCAACCCATAATGCCTGCTGATGTTCGGCAATGATGCCGCGTGACAGCACGCTGGCCTCGGCGAAAGGGTCGATATTGCTCAGGGCATAGAGCTGCTCATCCTCTCTGGGGCGGAAGATGGCAATTTGCTGTCCCCTGACCAGGGCGCATACGCCGGTGGCGGGCAAAATCTGGTTCAGTTCGCAGACGGAATTCCACTGGCTCATACGTTGGTCTCCTCAATCAGGGTGACGTCAATGCGCTCAGCGGGACGCGCCGGGCGATGCTGATCGCGGACGTTAATATTCTGTACCAGCGGATCACGCTGCGGGCTGTTGATAAAGGTGGCGAAGTGGCTCTGCTGTTGCGGATCGTTAACCGTTGCCGCCCATTCGCACTCTGCCAGATCGCGCAGGCGCGCCAGTTCGTGCTCCAGCTGGCTATTCAGACCGAGTTTGTCATCCACAATCACCTTACGCAGGTAATCAATGCCGCCCTCCATACTTTCCAGCCAGACGGAGGTCCGTTGCAGGCGGTCACCGGTGCGGATGTAGAACATCATAAAACGGTCGAGATAGTGCAGCAGCGTTTCGTGATCGAGGTCAGCAGCGAGCAGATCGGCATGGCGTGGTTTCATCCCGCCGTTGCCGCAGACATACAGATTCCAGCCTTTTTCGGTGGCGATCACACCCACGTCTTTGCCCTGGGCTTCGGCGCATTCACGCGTACAACCCGAGACACCAAACTTCATCTTGTGCGGGGTACGGATGCCTTTGTAGCGGTTTTCCAGTTCGATGCCGAAACCAAGGCTGTCGCCGACACCGTAGCGGCACCAGGTACTGCCGACGCAGGTTTTCGCCATACGCAGTGCCTTGGCATAGGCCTGGCCGGTTTCAAAGCCAGCGGCAATCAGCTGTGACCAGATGGCGGGCAGGTCATCGCGTTGTGCGCCAAACAGGCCGATACGCTGCGAACCGGTGATTTTGGTGTAGAGATTATACTGGCGTGCGACGGCGCCGATGGTCATCAGCCCTTCCGGGCTAATTTCGCCGCCAGCAGAACGCGGGATCACCGAATAGGTGCCATCTTTCTGGATATTGCCAAGGAACAGATCGTTGCTGTCCTGTAACGGCGTATGCTGAGGCTTCAGGATGTGTTCGTTCCAGCAGGAGGCCAGCAGCGAACCGACAGTCGGTTTACACACTTCGCAACCATAACCCTGGCCGTATTTCGCCAGCAGGGCATCGAACGATTTAATCTCTTCGACCCGAATCAGGTGATACAACTCCTGACGCGAATATGGGAAGTGGGCGCACAGATGGTTGTTCACCTCGATACCCTGACGGCTGAGTTCCGCATTCAGCACCTGCGTGATCAGCGGAATACAACCGCCACAGCCGGTACCTGCGCGGGTTTCGGCTTTCAGTGCCGCCACGGTATGGCAGCCATTCTTCACAGCGTTGACGATATCGCCCTTGCTGACATCGAAGCAGGAGCAGATTTGCGCGCTTTCCGGCAACGCATCAACGCCGATCGACGGTTTTTCGCCGCTGCCTGCGGGCAGGATCAGCAGCTCCGGGTGTTCCGGCAGGGTGATTTTATTCAGCGCCAGCTGCAACAGGTTACCGTAGTCGCTGGTGTCGCCCACCAGTACCGCACCGAGCAGCGTTTTGTTGTCTTCACTGACGATCAGACGTTTGTAAATGGAGCGTTGTTCATCGAGCCAGACATAACTACGTGCGCCAGGCGTCCGCCCGTGGGCATCACCAATGCCGCCCACATCCACACCCAGCAGTTTTAGCTTGGCGCTCATATCCGCACCGGCAAAGATGTTATCGCGACCGACTAAGGTATCGCTGGCGACCTGCGCCATTTTGTAACCGGGAGCCACCAGGCCAAAGGTCCGGTTCTGCCAGGCGGCACACTCGCCAATGGCGAAAATGGCCGGATCGCTGGTTTGGCAGCGGTCATCAATGGCGATGCCCCCGCGCGGGCCGAGCGGCAGGCCGCATTGCTTCGCCAACTGGTCCTGTGGGCGAATACCGGTGGAGAACACAATAAAATCGACATCCAGCGCGCTGTCATCGGCGAATTGCAGGGTTTTACCCCCCTTGCTGTGATGGACGATTTGCCGGGTGTTTTTCGCCGTATGTACGTACACGCCCATCTGCTCAATCTTGCGGCGCAGTTGTACGCCACCCTGGGCATCGAGCTGCTCTGCCATCAGGACCGGCGCGAACTCGATCACATGGGTTTCAATACCGAGATTTTTCAGCGCCCCTGCGGCTTCCAGCCCGAGCAGACCGCCGCCAATCACCGCACCGCGTTTGCTGCGACGCGCACAGGCTTCAATTGCGTTAAGGTCTTCAATGGTGCGATAGACAAAACAGTCGCTGCCTTCCGAACCCTGAATCGGTGGGATCCACGGATAAGAGCCGGTCGCGAAAATCAGCGTGTCGTAATGCACCGCCCGGCCGGTATTGGAGTGAATCAGCTTTTCATCACGATTGATGGTGATGGCGCGTTCACCCAACAGCAGATTGACCTGATGTTTTTCATAGTAACCTTCGCGCACCAGCGAAAGTTCTTCTGCGGTGTGATGGGAAAAATAGGCGGACAGGTGGACACGGTCGTAAGCGACCCGCGGCTCTTCACAAAAAACGGTGATCGCAAACTGGCCGGGTTCGGCCTTGTCGATCAGTTCTTCAATAAAGCGGTGGCCAACCATGCCGTTGCCAATGATGACGACGTTATGTTTGCTCATGCTTGCCTCAAAATTAAAATATCTGAGGCTACCTTAACGCGCGCGTGTAGTAGCTTATTGATGCATGTCAAATGCGCCTTCATATACCTATTTTGAGGTATGTCACTGATTATGAACACATTCGTAGCAACGTCAGGTTCGTGCTAGCTTAAGACGTTGTGTTTCAACGGGAGAATGGCATGGCGACGACATCACTGAAGTGGATCAACAATCTGCGCTTAGCGGGGCAGGATGGGCTATGGCAAATCGAAATCGATCAGGGAAAATTACCCGCGTGGTGCCCCAGTCGGCAGCCTGTAGCGTGCAGGAAGGGGTGCTGGATGCCGAAGGTGGGCTGGCAAGCGCTCCCTTTATTGAACCGCATATCCATCTTGATACTACGCAAACCGCCGGGGAACCGGCGTGGAATCAGTCCGGCACGCTGTTTGAAGGCATTGAACGCTGGGCGGAGCGTAAAGCGTTGCTCAGCCATGAAGATGTGAAACAGCGTGCGAAACAGACGCTGAAGTGGCAAATCGCCAACGGTATCCAGCATGTCCGTACCCATGTGGATGTCTCTGACCCCACGCTCACTGCGCTGAAAGCCATGCTGGAAGTGAAGTCAGAGATGGCGCCGTGGATTGATATCCAGATTGTCGCCTTTCCGCAGGAAGGCATCCTGTCATATCCCAACGGAGAAGCTTTGCTGGAAGAGGCGCTGCGCCTCGGTGCCGATGCGGTGGGCGCGATCCCCCATTACGAATTTACCCGTGAGTATGGCGTCGAGTCGTTACATAAAGCCTTTGCGCTGGCGAATCGTTATGACCGGCTGGTGGATGTGCACTGCGACGAAATTGATGATGAGCAGTCGCGCTTTGTGGAAACCGTGGCGGCACTGGCCCATCGTGAGGGCATGGGTGAACGCGTGACCGCCAGCCATACCACAGCGATGCATTCGTATAACAACGCCTACACCTCGCGTTTATTCCGCCTGCTGCGCCTGTCGAAGATTAACTTTGTCGCCAACCCGCTGGTGAATATTCATTTGCAGGGTCGTTTTGACAGCTATCCCAAACGACGCGGCATCACCAGGGTGAAGGAGATGCTGGAGGCCAATATCAATGTCTGCTTCGGTCACGATGACGTGTTTGATCCCTGGTATCCACTGGGCACCGCCAACATGTTGCAGGTGCTGCATATGGGGCTGCACGTTTGTCAGTTGATGGGGTATGAACAGATTGACGCGGGATTGCAGCTGATTACTACTAATAGCGCCAAAACGATGCAGCTGGCGCATTACGGTATCGCACCGGGTAATGATGCCAGCCTGATTATTCTGCCGGCAGATAGCGGCTTTGATGCGGTGCGGCGTCAGGTGCCGGTGCGTTATTCGTTGCGTAAAGGGGAACTGGTGGCGGCGACGGAGCCAGCGCGAAGTGAAATTTATTTGCCTGAAGCGGAAGCAGTTACCTTCCGGCGTTAAGGAGCAGGGCGGACTGACGTCCGCCCATCAATCTTAGTGGGTGATATGACCGTGCTGGCGATGTTTGGTGACAAAGCCGAGCAACACACACATCACGAACACCACGGCATACAAGCCGTTCGACGTTGCCAGTGCGGCATGCGCGCCTCCTTTTGCCACAATCGGGCCGGTGACGACAAAAGTCAGCATGGTGCCGACCGTACCGCAGGTCAGGATAAAGTTGACCAGCTTCGGTGAGGACGCTTTGGTTTGCAGCGAACCGAGGGTGATGATGGTGGTGTAGATGGCGCTGGAACTGAAGCCGAGCGTCATGATGATCCAGTGCAGCATGCTGGCGTCGCTGGTGCTGACAAACCAGTACATCAGCACGGTGGCAATGGCCGCCAGCACCATCAGGATGCGTTGCAGATCAAAGAAGCGCAGCAGGAAGCTGAATACCCACATGCCCACCATATAGGCTGTCCAGAAGTTCCCGACCAGCTGGCCCGCCGCGGCGATATCCATACCCATGGTTTTAGTGGCGTATTCCGGCACCCAGGAAATGAAACCGAGCTGACCGAGGATGTAGCACAGTGCGGCAATCGACAGGAACAGCACACCGAGACCCCATTTCTCTTTCTCCGCCGCCTGAGTTTCGCTGTTGTTTTTCAGTACCGGGAACTCCACGCACAGCGCCAGCACAAAGATGGCGATGTAAAGCACACCGATGCAGGCATAGACCCAGTACCACGGCAGCGAACGCGCCAGCAGGATGCCTGCGATGATGGGGAACAGCGTACCGGCCATACTGAAGAAAGAGTCAGTAAACAGCAGACGTGAACCGCGCTGACGGCCATCATACAGATGGGTAATCAGGAAGGTGCCGATCGACATGGTAATGCCGCTCACCACGCCGAGCACAAACATGCACAGCGAGAACACGGACAGGTTGTGGCTGGTCATCAGACCAAATACCGCCAGCACCATCAGCACAAAACCAAATATCAGCTGACGTTTTAACGGCACAATCACCATCAGCCAGGCGTTCAGAAAGACGGCCACCAGAATGCCGGTATTGAGGAAGGTGAAGGTGTTGCTCATTTCTGAGATGGGTAACTGGAAATATTGCGCGATATTGTCCAGCACCATCCCGGTCACAATCACCAATGCGCCAGTCAGCGCATATGAGAAAAAGCTAATCCAGGTAAGGCCAATGCGATTACGGTTTGTCATGTTGGGAACCTGTTTTGAGCACCGAAGTTGGCAAAAAGTGTCATGAATTGTAAATGCAACTGTGACCTTAATAAACAAAGAGTGAAATATGGTTATCAGATTTCATTAATAGTGTGATTCAGGTCACGCAAATGATTGCGTGGCGCGGGATTGGGGCCATTTACCGTCGCCGCGTAAATATAAGTAAAACGCTGGCTCTTGTATTACATGCTCTTTACAATCAATCTCGTTTTTGAGCTGGCTCTCCATGGTAAGGAATCTTTCATGTTTAAACGTACTTTGACAGCGGCCGTAGCCCTGTTAGCGCTCTCATCTATTTCCGCTTCCGCCCTGGCGGCGAAAGGCGATCCCCATGTTCTGCTCACCACCTCTGCGGGCAATATCGAACTCGAATTGAATGCACAGAAAGCCCCGGTTTCGGTGAAAAACTTTGTTGATTACGTCAATAACGGCTTCTACAACAACACGATTTTCCATCGTGTGATCCCTGGCTTTATGGTGCAGGGCGGTGGCTTCACCACCGATATGCAGCAGAAGCAAACCAACGCACCGATTAAAAACGAAGCCGACAACGGCCTGCGTAACCTGCGTGGCACCATCGCGATGGCGCGCACCGCAGAAAAAGACAGCGCGACCAGCCAGTTCTTTATTAACGTCGCCGACAATGCCTTCCTCGATCACGGTCAGCGTGATTTCGGTTACGCGGTATTTGGTAAAGTTGTGAAAGGAATGGATGTGGCCGATAAGATGGCTCAGGTGCCGACCAAAGATGTGGGTCCGTACCAGAATGTGCCGTCAAAACCGATCGTTATCCTCTCTGCGAAAGTCCTGCCCTGATTTATCGGCGCGCCATTTCGTGATGGCGCGCTCTGCCGCTCTCCGGCAAAGCGAATATTTGCTGCTTATACTTAGGGCAAATTGCTTGCCGGAGGCTCTATGACCAGCAAACTGACCGATAAACAGAAAGCCACCCTGTGGCAACAACGTCGCGCTGCCAGCTACCAGGCCAGCTGCCGTCTGGCGGGTTATACGCTGAACGAACCGGTAATCACACCTGAACAGGCTTCAGCCCGGCTGACCTCGTTAAGGAGGCAATATGGCGGATAATTCTCTGGCGGTACGCGACCCTTATCTGTGGCACAACGATAATGTGCTGAAAAACCGTCTGGATATTCACGATAGCGCACAGCTACGCAAAGCTGAGCTGGCGTTCAGTGCCGCGCGGCTCGCCACGCTGGAGCTGGCTCCGCGTAACAGCGGTATGCCGTGGCTATGCCATATTCATCGCACGCTGTTTCAGGATCTCTACAGCTGGGCCGGTGAGTTGCGCACGGTCGATATCTGGCGCGATGACACCCCCTATTGCCACTGCGCCTACATTGAGAAAGAAGGCAACAGCCTGATGAGCGCGTTGGCGGAGGAAGAGGGGCTGGCCCATCTGGCGCAGGATGAATTTGTCGCGCGCCTGACGCATTACTACTGTGAGATCTACGTGCTGCACCCGTTCCGGGCCGGTAATGGCCGTACCCAGCGTATCTTCTTCGAGCAGCTGGCGTTACATGCTGGTTATCTGCTGACGTGGGATAAGCTGGACCGTGATAACTGGCGTACGGCGATTCGTGACGCCATCGAGGGCGATTTAACCGCGCTCAGCGCGCAATTTGCGAAAGTGGTAAGTCCCGCCCGTTAAAATGCGTAGAATGGCGGCGGTTTTACCGGCCTGAGGGCGCTATGCTGCTGCTAATTGATAATTACGACTCCTTCACCTGGAATCTCTACCAGTACTTCTGCCAACTGGGCGCTGACGTCAGGGTGGTGCGCAATGATGCCATCACCCTGGACGAGATGGATGCGCTTCCCCTGAGCCATCTGGTGATTTCACCCGGCCCCTGTACGCCGGACCAGTCCGGTATCTCGCTGGCGGCCATCCGCCATTTTGCCGGTCGTCTGCCGATCCTCGGCGTGTGCCTCGGTCATCAGGCGATTGCTCAGGCTTATGGTGCTCAGGTGGTGCGTGCGCGTCAGGTGATGCATGGCAAAACGTCGGCAATTCGCCATAACGATAGTGGCGTGTTTCGCGGGCTGAACAATCCCCTCACCGTGACCCGTTACCATTCGCTGATTGTGGCGCGGGATTCTCTGCCCGACGCGTTTGAGGTCACGGCCTGGAGCCTGCGCGAGGGGGAGCCTGATGAAATAATGGGGTTCCGTCATAAAACGTTGCCGCTGGAAGGGGTACAGTTCCACCCGGAAAGCATTCTCAGTGAACAGGGACATCAGCTGCTGGAAAATTTCCTGCGGCCTTAAGTTGTGTTTGCCTTTGTGTGATTTTTTATGCATATTTTGTGATTATATTTTCACGTCAACTCAACAAATAACCCGATGAGGTCGGCAATGGCAGCAGAAAAACTAGCGGTAACCCGGGAAACGTTCGATAACGTAATTTTGCCTGTTTATGCACCTGCGCAATTTGTGCCGGTTAAAGGCAAGGGTAGCCGAGTCTGGGATCAGCAGGGCAAAGAGTATATCGATTTTTCTGGCGGTATCGCGGTGACTGCGCTCGGCCATTGCCATCCGGCGCTGGTGGAAACGCTGAAAACCCAGGGCGAAACCCTGTGGCACACCAGCAACGTGTTCACCAATGAACCGGCGCTGCGCCTGGCAAGCAAACTGATTGCGGCCACCTTTGCCGATCGCGTGTTCTTTGGCAACTCCGGTGCGGAAGCTAACGAAGCCGCGTTCAAACTGGCGCGCTATTACGCCTGCAAAAAACACAGCCCGTTCAAAAGCAAAATCATCGCCTTCCACAATGCGTTTCACGGGCGCACGTTGTTTACCGTCTCGGTCGGCGGCCAGCCAAAATACTCCGATGGTTTTGGCCCGAAACCGGCGGATATCGTGCACGTGCCTTACAACGATCTGGCGGCGGTGAAAGCGGTCATTGATGATCACACCTGCGCCATCGTAGTCGAGCCGATTCAGGGCGAAGGCGGCGTGATGCCTGCTACGCCGGAATTTATGCAGGGTCTGCGTGCCTTATGCGATGAATACAAGGCGCTGCTGGTGCTGGACGAAGTGCAGAGCGGC
Organism: Pantoea cypripedii; assembly: GCF_002095535.1. Taxonomy (NCBI): domain Bacteria; kingdom Pseudomonadati; phylum Pseudomonadota; class Gammaproteobacteria; order Enterobacterales; family Erwiniaceae; genus Pantoea; species Pantoea cypripedii. Next base: position 4,078,025 of record NZ_MLJI01000001.1, on the reverse strand, counting down.
ATGGGGCGCAGTGGCAAACTGTTTGCTTACGAACACTACGGCATCACCCCGGACATCATCACCACGGCGAAAGCGCTGGGCGGTGGTTTCCCGGTGAGCGCTATGCTGACCACCAATGAAATCGCCTCGGTGATGGCACCGGGCGTGCATGGCACCACTTATGGCGGCAACCCGCTGGCCTGTGCGATTGCCGAAACGGCGCTGGATATCATCAACACGCCTGAAGTGCTGGATGGTGTCGAAGCTCGTCGTCAGCAGTTCGTGACGGCGCTGAAAGCGCTGGATAGCAAGTTTGATCTGTTCAGTGACATCCGTGGCAAAGGGCTGCTGATTGGCGCAGCGTTGAAGCCGCAACACGCCAGCAAAGCACGCGATATCCTGCATGCGGCAGCGGCGGAAGGTTTGATGATCCTGACAGCCGGTACCGATGTGATCCGTTTTGTCCCGTCGCTGGTGATTGAGCCGACCGATATCGAAGAAGGGATGGCGCGGTTTGCCGTGGCGGTAGAGAAGGTGCTGGCGGCGTAACTCAGTTTTTCACCCGCAAGCCCATCAGCCAGCGACCATGATGCGGTCGCTGGCTCCACGCCAGTGAAGAGATGGTATGCATCACGTTAAGGTGTTGCAGAATCCGCTTCACATGCTGTTCAAGAATGGTGACCGCTCCCTCATTAATATTTTCCGGCGCTTCCAGCACGTTGCTGTCGTTGCCCGGCCCGTCATATTCCAGCCGCTGCTGACAACGCTGCAAGGCGATTTCGCAGGATTGCAGATACTTCTCGGCGAGCTTTGGCGTCAGCATGGTGTGCTCGCGCGCCAGAATCGTCATGGCGTTGATGTGTTCGACAATAAACTGGCTGTGCGTCACCCATAACCGCATATCTTTCAGATACTGCGAGTTAAAACCGGGTTCGGTCATTGCCTGATTCAGTGAGTTAAACATGGCGTTGTGCGCCTGATTGACCTTAACGCGCTGGTACGCCAGCTTCTCTGGCGACTGTTCCGGCCCGAGCAGCAGCTGCAACGCTTCCTGGTCAGCCTCCAGCGCATCGTGCGCGTTTTTACGTAGCAAGCCGCTCTGCCACTGTGGCCACAGCCAAATCATGCCGCCAAAGGCGATCAGACAGCCCATCAGCGTATCCATCATACGCGGCAGCAGAAACTGCGCGCCATTCAGTGACAGTAGCTGGAGCGAATACACCGCCGTTACCGTAAAACCAATCATCGACCAGCCGTAATATTTACGCGTCACCAGATAGCTGGCGAGGGTGATCGCCAGCATAAACAGCAGTGTGATGGATTCCGGTACGGCCAAACGCAGCGAAGCAGCGGCGATCAATAGCCCGGTGAAAGTGCCAAGCGCACGGTGCTGGATACGCACGCGGGTGGCGCTGTAGCCGTTCTGGCTGACGAACATGGTGGTCATCAGAATCCAGTAGGGCTTGGGGATGTTGAAGAATAAGGCCAGCGCGCTGCCAAACATCAGCATCACGGCAAACCGTGCTGCGGTGCGCAACGCCGGGGACTTTAGCGACAGATAACTGCGCAGCGCCGGAAAAAACGGTAAACGCCGCTGGCGGTCGGCCATCAGGTCACGGGTATAAAGGGGTTTCTGCGTACGCAAGACGCGGGCAATCCGGCTGAAGTGGTACAGGCAAAAATTACCGACCGGATTATCCGGGTGCTGGCGCGCAATCTTTTCCAGCGCCCCGAGCTGCTTCTCCATATGAAAGCGCTCAGGTAACTGGTGATACAGGATGGCATCAGCCAGCAGCCGCAGCCGCGCCGAGATGGTTTTCGCGTTCCAGCGGATCACCGCTTCAGCGTGGCTCTGCTCCACCAGCTTTTGCACTTCTTCGGGCTGGTGCAGGCTGACCGAGATATGTTCCTGGAGATCAAGTGCCACCTGGAAGGCGCGCGTCAGGCGTTTATGGCTGTTGTTGCGGCTGGCAGACAGCATATGCATTTGCTGATAACAGGTGGTGATCAGGTCGACCGCTTTTTGCTGGCGAGCCAGCAGCGGAGGCAGCGCCTTTTCCGGATCGGTCAACTGCGTCAGCAGGGTATATTTGGCATCGCAATAATCCGCCAGCTCGCGATACAGCAGGCTGAGGGTTTCACGCATCGGCTGTTCTTTCCACAGCCAGAACCAGAACCAGTTAAACAGCCCGTACCACAGCGTGCCGCCGATATACAGCAGCGGCGGTACCCATATCGGCATGCGTCCTGCGAGGCTTAGCGTGAAGATGGCGGCGATAAGGGTGCCGGGCAGCAAGCGGCCATGCAACGGACTGATTTCGCCAGTGACGCCCACCAGCAGCGGCAGAGCCAGCATAATCAGCGGTAAAGGAACATGGTAATCCGTCAGCCACTGAATCAGAAAGCTGCCGGTGGCAAACAGGGATCCGCCGACAATCAGGCGTTTAAAGAAACGTTTATGTGGTGTATCCAGCCCCGCAATATTGCAGCAGGCGGGAACCAGCGAGAACAGCAAACCTTTTTGCAGGTCGCCAAACAGCCAGCCGAGAGCCACGGGCAGGCAAAGCACCAGCGTTTGCCGCAGGGCGTAATTAACTTCGGGATGATAGATGATTCGGCGCCACATCAGCTCATCGCAGACAAAAACGGCGCGATGTGACCATCACGCCGTGGGTGAGAAGGAATTAGCGGGTGCCGTAAACGACGATGGTTTTACCATGTGCGGAGATCAGGTTTTGATCTTCCAGCATTTTCAGAATACGGCCAACTGTCTCGCGTGAGCAGCCGACGATCTGACCAATTTCCTGACGGGTGATTTTGATCTGCATCCCGTCCGGGTGGGTCATGGCATCAGGCTGTTTGGCCAGATTGAGCAGCGTCTGCGCAATGCGACCGGTCACATCAAGGAAGGCAAGGTTGCCGACTTTTTCTGATGTCACCTGCAGGCGACGTGCCATCTGCGCCGAAAGACGCATTAAAATATCCGGGTTTACCTGAATCAGCTGACGGAATTTTTTGTAGGAAATTTCAGCCACTTCGCAGGCAGTTTTTGCTCGTACCCAGGCACTGCGTTCCTGACCTTCTTCGAACAGGCCAAGCTCGCCGATGAAATCCCCCTGATTGAGGTAGGAGAGGATCATCTCTTTGCCTTCTTCATCTTTAATCAGTACCGCAACGGCACCTTTCACGATGTAGTAGAGCGTTTCCGCTTTTTCACCCTGGTGAATCAGGGTGCTTTTGGATGGATATTTGTGAATATGGCAATGGGACAGGAACCATTCGAGTGTAGGGTCTGTTTGCGGTTTGCCGAGAACCATTCGCTATTATCCTCTGTTGTAATCGTGCCCAAAACACAGGGGGCAATTTTCCCTGTCAGGCGGTGAAATCGTAGAGCGCTTCCAGTAAAGGAAATTATTCGGGTGGACTCTTAAGCCAGGCTTCTGATTCTTCCCGCCTTCGTCTATTACGACGAAAATATTTTCAGCTCTGTTTGTAGCACAGCTTTTGCTAGCTGTCTTCTGTTGTCTCGCTTCAGCAAAAGGGCGATTAGTCTGGATTGCTGTTTCTCAGGTGAAAGCGTACTCTGGCGGCAAATCAGCCGATTCAGGAGAAAGAATAATGCAGGCACGAGTCAAATGGGTGGAAGGGCTTACCTTTCTCGGAGAATCCTCATCGGGTCATCAGGTATTAATGGATGGGAACTCGGGTGATAAAGCGCCGAGTCCGATGGAGATGGTGCTGATGGCGGCGGGTGGTTGCAGCGCAATTGACGTGGTGTCTATCCTGCAAAAAGGGCGCAATGAAGTGACCGATTGCGAGGTGAAACTCACCTCTGAGCGTCGTGAAGAAGCGCCACGGATTTTTACACACATCAATCTGCATTTTATTGTCAGCGGCAAGGATTTGGGCGATAAAGCGGTGGCGCGTGCAGTGGATCTTTCGGCAGAAAAATATTGTTCGGTGGCGATCATGCTCGGCGAAGCCGTCGACATCACCCACAGCTATGAGGTAGTTGAGGCATAGCACGAACGTAGCGGCGCGATTAATCGCGCGGGTTTTTTCGTGCAGCATGTACGGGATCATGCGATTAATCGCGCGGGTTTTTTCGTGCAGCATGTACGGGATCATGCGATTTATCGCGCGGTTTTTTTCGCGCAGCATGCACGGGATCGCGCGATAAATCGCGCCGCTACGGAAATGACAGGTTATTCAATCCGTTTACCTTCAATCAGTCGCTGCACCAGCGGTGTCATAATCAACTCCATCGCCAGCCCCATTTTGCCGCCCGGCACCACCAGGGTGTTCATATGCGAGATAAAGGAATTCTGAATCATTGCCAGCAGGTAGGGAAAGGCAATGCCTTCCAGCCCGCGAAAATGGATCACCACGAAGCTTTCATCCAGTGACGGAATTTCACGCGCGGCAAACGGATTCGAGGTATCGACGGTGGGCACGCGCTGGAAGTTGATATGGGTGCGCGAGAACTGTGGCGTGATGAAGTTGATGTAATCCTCCATCGAACGCACCACCGAATCCATCACCGCTTCGCGTGAATGGCCGCGTTCGCTGGTGTCGCGAATCAACTTCTGAATCCACTCAAGGTTGACGATCGGCACCACGCCGACCAGCAAATCTACGTGTTCGGCCACATTGTGCTGCTGCGTGACTACGCCGCCGTGCAGTCCCTCATAAAACAGCACATCGGTGTTTTCCGGCAACGGCTGCCACGGCGTAAAGGTGCCAGGCACCTGGTTCCACGGCACGGCTTCATCGTAGGTGTGCAGATATTTGCGCGACTGCCCGAGGCCGGATTGGCCGTATTGTTTGAAGGTTTGCTCCAGCAGGCCAAAATCGTTGGCCTCCGGTCCGAAGTAGCTGATGTGACGGCCCAGATCGCGCGCTTTGCGGATCGCCATGTCCATCTCCGGACGCGTATAGCGATGGAAACTGTCGCCTTCCACTTCTGCGGCATGCAGATCCAGCTGCTGGAAAATTTTCCGGAAGGCAAGGCTGGTGGTGGTGGTTCCGGCTCCGCTGGAACCGGTAACGGCAATAACTGGATGCCTGGCTGACATGACAAAGCTCCCTGTGAAGTCCGGCGATGAGCATTGTTAGCACGAAATGCCGGGATGTGCATTAGCCGCGAAATTCACCGCGCGCCATGATATTGACGGTTTCGTGCAGTTCCGACCACACCAGGACCGCCTCGCCACGCTCCAGCTGGCGGCGCACATCGGCGACTTTCTGCGCCAGACTGCGCTCCTGTTCACCGTAGTCGGTGCCTTCGCGTAATACAAAGGCTTCAATCAGGTTTTCCAGCGTTTCGGGGTCGAGTTGTTGCCACGGTATAATCACGATCACATATCCAGATAAGTTGATAACCACTGTGGCACGCGTTGCTCCAGCCACATTTGCGGGCGCAGCAATGTCCCGCCGACAAAACCAACGTGGCCGCCTTGCTGCGTCAATTGGTATTCAATTGACGAGGACAGCTGCTCCGGCTGCGGGATCACCGCGTCAGTCATAAAGGGATCGTCTTTGGCGTGAATGATCAGCAGCGGCTTACGGACATTGATTAAGTGCGGCATGGCGCTGGCGCGGTGATAATAATCTCCCGCATCGATAAATCCGTGCGCCCGTGAGGTGACGGCATCGTCAAAGTCACGTAGACGCCGCAGGGTGCGTAGCTGGCGTAAATCCACCGGCAAGGTACCGGGCCAGGCGCGCAGCTTGCGCTTCGCATTTTTTTTCAGCTGCGTCAGCAAATAATGCTGATAAAAGCGTGAGAAACCGTTCTCCAGTTTCTGGCTGCACGGCTCCAGCAGCAGCGGGGCCGAGATAGCCACGGCGGCATCAAAAGGCGCATCACTGCCCTCTATCCCGGCGAGGCACGCCAGCATATTCGCGCCGAGCGAGACGCCCACGGCGGTGGTCGGTACGGTGCCCCATTCACGCCTCAGCCAGCGCAGGAAATAGCTCGCGTCTTCCGTTTCGCCGGAATGGTAAATACGATGCAGACGATTGGGTTCGCCACTGCAACCGCGAAAGTGCATCACCACCGCCAGCCAGCCACGCGCCTGGCATGCCTGCATCAACCCGTGGGCATAGGGGCTGTGGAAACTTCCCTCTAAGCCGTGAAACAGGACCATGCGCGGTTTATGGGCGGCCTGCACCGGATCTTCACTCCACGCGAGATCGACGAAATCACCATCCGGCAAATCAAGACGCTGCCAGTGCGGACGCAGGGTGACACGCCGCCGCAGCAGGCGCGGGAGCAGGGTTTGCAGATGCGGATTGCGAAAGCCACTCAGCGGGATGAAAGTCTCGCCGGGCGGGGAATCAAAATTACTGTGGTAAACGCTTGTCTGATGCATATCTCGCTGATAGTTTCGATGGGTTTTTGGCTTTCCTGGGTGAGGAGCACCCGAATCAACATGGAACTAAGTCTGTTTTTATCAATGCTGGGCTTTCTCTGGGTCGCTGCGATCACGCCAGGGCCTAATAATATGTTACTTACCGCCTCCGCTGCCAACTTTGGCTTTCTGCGTACCTTTTCATTGTTAATCGGCATCATGATCGGTATGCAAGTGATGCTGCTGATGGTGGCCTTTGGCGTGGGTGGTCTCATCCTACTCTATCCTTCCCTTCATCTGGTTCTTAAAATTGCCGGTAGCCTGTATCTGCTGTGGCTGGCGTGGAAAATTGCTACCGCCGAGTATGAGAAACTGGACACGGATGCGGCACCCCCGGTACCGACGCCGTTCTGGCAGGGAGGGTTGCTGCAACTGATTAACCCGAAAGCCTGGCTGATGGCGCTGGGTGCGGTTGCCAGCTTTAGCCTGGCCGGTGCCGCTTATCTGCATTCCGTGGTGGCCATCAGCATCGGTATGGCGCTGGTCAACGTGGTCTCCGGGGTGATCTGGATGGGGTTTGGTTCGATCATCGGCCGTCTGCTGCGCAGCCCGCGGGCGTGGAAAATCTTTAACCTGGCGATGGGGATTCTGACCGCAGCCTGTGTGCTGTTGATTTGGCACTGAGTAAACCCGAGGCGCGGCAACGCGCCTTTTTGCTGTTTGCGCATAGCCTTGCCCGATGTTGATCTAAGAACCGATTTTCATTAGGGATAATTTTTAATTCCTTTATGAAACCATTGCTGCTGGCGACACTGCACCCAACATAAAAATATTGGGGTTCAAGATGATGGCAGTGAAGAAAACCATAACCACGTTAGCCGCAGCGCTGGCGTTGCTGACCTTCCAGGCCGAGGCGGTTAGCGTCACGGTGGCCTATCAGACCTCGGCGGAACCGGCCAAGGTGGCACAGGCCGATAACACCTTTGCCAAAGAGAGCGGAGCCAGCGTTGACTGGCGAAAGTTCGATAGCGGGGCCAGCGTGCTGCGCGCCCTGGCTTCCGGCGACGTGCAGATTGGCAATATCGGCTCCAGCCCGCTGGCGGTGGCCGCCACACAGCAACTGCCGATTGAAGCCTTCCTGTTAGCATCGCAACTCGGTAATTCCGAGGCGCTGGTGGTGAAGAAATCCATCAGCAACCCCAAAGACCTGATCGGCAAACGTATCGCCGTCCCCTTTATCTCCACCACCCACTACAGCCTGCTGGCCGCGCTGAAGCACTGGGGCATCAAACCTACTGACGTGCAGCTGGTTAACCTGCAACCGCCCGCAATAATTGCCGCCTGGCAGCGTGGCGATATCGACGGCGCTTACGTCTGGGCACCGGCCGTCAATGAACTGGAAAAGGATGGCAAAGTGCTGACCGACTCCTCACAAGTCGGCAAATGGGGCGCACCGACGCTGGATGTGTGGGTGGTGCGTAAAGATTTTGCGCAGCAGCACCCCGATATCGTCACGGCGTTTGCCCGCAGCGCGCTGGAGGCGCAGAAAGCCTATATCGACAACCCGCAACAGTGGCTGCAACAGCCGGACAACCTGAGCAAGCTGTCGCGTCTGAGCGGGGTGCCGGAAGGCCAGGTGCCGGGGCTGGTGCAGGGCAACACCTATCTCACTGCCCAGCAGCAGGTTGAGCAGCTTGGTAAGCCTGTCAATCAGGCGATTGTCGATACCGCGCATTTCCTGAAAGAGCAGGGCAAGGTACCGGATGCGGCCAGTGATTACAGCGGCTTTGTCACCACCCGTTTCGTTGCTCCCTTAGTGAAATAACCGGAGGCCCTTATGCTCAGCATCACTCATCTTAATGCGCGTTACGCCGGACAACCTGCGTTGCAGGACATCAACCTGCAACTGGATCAGCGTGAACTGCTGGTGGTGCTGGGACCATCCGGGTGTGGCAAAACCACGTTGCTCAATCTGATTGCCGGTTTTCTGCCGCTGGAATCCGGCAGCATCACGCTGGATGGCAAGCCGGTGAACGGGCCGGGTGCCGAACGCGGCGTGGTGTTTCAGAACGAAGGACTGCTGCCGTGGCGCAATGTGATCGACAACGTCGCCTTTGGTTTGCAACTGACCGGGATGGCAAAAGCCGAACGTCATGCCATTGCCCGACGTCTGCTGGGCAAGGTGGGGCTGGAAGGTGCGGAAAAGCGTTTTATCTGGCAGCTCTCTGGGGGGCAACGTCAGCGCGTGGGCATTGCCCGTGCGCTGGCGGCTGACCCTCAGCTGCTGCTGTTAGATGAACCCTTCGGTGCGCTCGATGCTTTTACCCGTGAGCAGATGCAAGCCCTGCTGCTGACGCTGTGGCGCGATACCGGCAAACAGATCCTGCTGATTACCCACGATATCGAAGAAGCGGTGTTTCTCGCCAGTGAACTGGTGCTGCTGTCGCCCGGACCTGGGCGGGTCGTGGAACGACTGAAGCTCGATTTTGGGCAGCGTTTTGCCGACGGTGAGCCCTGCCGCAGTATCAAATCCGATCCCGCATTTATTGAACGGCGCGAATACGTGTTGAACCAGGTGTTTGCTCAGCGGGAGGCGTTCGCATGAGTGCGTTAATTGATGATAAAGCGCGTGCGGCGCGCCGCCGGAATCTGCGCTGGCCCTTTTCGCGCCAGCTGTCTCTCAGCCTGTTAAGCGTGGCGGTGCTGCTGCTGGTGTGGTGGGGAGTGACAACGCTGGGCTTGATTGCGCCGCTGTTTCTGCCGCCGCCGCAGCTGGTGCTGAAAAAGCTGCTGCTGATTGCCGGTCCACAGGGCTTTATGGATGCCACGCTGTGGCAGCATCTCGGTGCCAGCCTGACGCGTATGCTGGTGGCGCTGTTCTTCGCTGCACTGATTGGCATCCCGGTGGGGATCGCCATGGGACTGAGTCCGGCGATTCGTGGCCTGCTCGATCCCCTGATTGAACTCTATCGACCGGTGCCGCCGCTGGCTTATCTGCCGCTGATGGTGCTCTGGTTCGGCATCGGCGAAACCTCAAAAATCTTACTGATTTATCTGGCGATCTTCGCGCCAGTCACCTTATCGACACTGGCGGGCGTGAAAAACGCCCAGCAGGTACGTATCCGCGCGGCACAGGCGCTTGGGGCTACACGCTGGCAACTGCTGCGCTGGGTGATTCTGCCGGGCGCGTTACCGGAAATTCTCACGGGCTTGCGTATTGGTCTCGGCGTCGGCTGGTCAACGCTGGTGGCAGCCGAACTGATCGCCGCTACGCGTGGGCTGGGTTTTATGGTGCAGTCGGCGGGCGAGTTTCTGGCAACGGATGTGGTGCTGGCAGGTATCGCGGTGATTGCGTTGATCGCTTTTAGTTTAGAACTGGGTCTGCGCGCCTTGCAGCGCCGCCTGACGCCCTGGAATGGAGAACAGCAATGAACGAACGTGTGACTTTCAGCGCGCTGGGGCCGTATATCGGTGCGCAGGTGAGTGATGTCGATCTCAGCCGCCCGCTGAGCGATGCGCAATTTGAACAGCTTTATCATGGCCTGCTGCGCCATCAGGTGTTGTTCCTGCGTCATCAGGTGATCACGCCCGAGCAGCAGCGTGCGCTGGCAGTGCGCTTTGGTGATTTACATATCCACCCGGTCTATCCCCATGCCGCCGGGGTGGAGGAGATCATCGTGCTGGATACCCATCAGGACAACCCGCCCGATAGCGATAGCTGGCACACCGATGTGACCTTTATCGAGACCCCTCCGGCGATAGCCATTCTGGCGGCCAAATTGCTGCCGGAAAGCGGCGGCGATACGCTGTGGGCCAGCGGCATTGCGGCGTATGAAGCGTTATCCGAACCGTTTAAAACCTTGCTGGCAGGATTGCAGGCGGAGCATGACTTCAAAAAAGCATTCCAGGAATTTAAATATCGCAAAACCGCTGAAGAACATCAGCGCTGGCAACAGGCGGTGGCGAAGCACCCGCCGGTGCTGCATCCGGTGATCCGTACCCATCCGGTCAGCGGTCGCAAGGCGTTGTTCGTCAACGAATCATTTACCACGCGGCTGGTTGGGCTAAGTGAGAAGGAGAGTGCGGCGCTGCTCGGTTTCCTGTTTGCACATATCACCAAACCCGAGTTTCAGGTGCGCTGGCGCTGGCAGGAGAATGATGTGGCGATTTGGGATAACCGCGTGACACAGCATTATGCCAATGCGGATTATTATCCGGCGCGCCGGGTGATGCATCGTGCGACTATTCTGGGAGATATCCCGGTTTAAACGCCCACTACGAACGTTTTAGCTACTCTGAGTCGTAGCGGCGCGATTTATCGCGCTCTTTTGACCTTTACCGGGGCAAAAAACGCACGATAAATCGTGCCGCTACGAAATAGGCTGTTATGGTGCCGCCAGCAGCTGCTCCAGCTGCTCCTGGGCATCCAGCCAGGCCATTTCCGCTTCTTCCAGCGCCGATTTACTTTCGGCCTGACGTTGCAGCGCGGCAGTCAGATCCGCTTTGCGGCTTTGGTCGTAAATGGCGCTGTCGGACAGTAGCTGCTCGGCTTCGCTTAGCTGGCTCTGCCACTTCGCCATCTGTTTCTCAAGCTTCTCAATCTCTTTACGCAACGGCTGGGTTTGCGCGCGCAGTTCCGCATCACGACGCTTCTGATCTTTACGTGCCTGGGCGCTGTTACCGCTCTCCTGCTTTGGTGCGGCATCCTGCTGCGCCTGCTGTTTTTGCAGGTCGCTCAGCCACTGCTGATAATCCTCAAGATCCCCTTCGAAGATATCCACTTTGCGATCGTGTACCAGGTACAAATCATCGGTCGTGGCGCGCAGCAAATGGCGGTCATGCGAGACCACCACCAGCGCACCTTCAAAATCAATCAGCGCCTCGGTCAGTGCCTGGCGCATATCGAGATCGAGATGGTTAGTGGGTTCATCGAGCAGCAGCAGGTTCGGACGCTGCCAGACAATCAACGCCAGCACCAGACGTGCCTTCTCGCCACCGGAGAAACGTTCGGTTACTTCGCTGACTTTATCGCCCTGGAAGCCAAAGCCGCCAAGGTAATCGCGTAACTGCTGCTCCAGCGTTTTCGGCGCAAGACGTGCCAGATGCTGCAACGGCGACTCGTCAGCACGCAGGAATTCCAGCTGGTGCTGGGCGAAGTAACCCAGCTTGATCCCTTTCGCCAGCCCAATTTCACCCGCCAGCGGGGTTAACTCGCCTGCCAGCAGTTTGATTAAGGTGGATTTACCCGCGCCGTTGCGCCCCAGCAGGCCAATACGTGAGCCGGGTACCAGGTTAAGTTTGATGGCGTCGAGAATAATGCGGTCACCGTAGCCTGCGGTCACTTTCTCCATTTTCAGTAATGGATTGGGCAGGCTTTCTGGTGCACGGAAGCTGAAGCTGAACGGGTTATCAACGTGCGCGGGCGCAATCAGTTCCATGCGCTCCAGCATCTTGATACGGCTCTGTGCTTGTTTCGCCTTGGTAGCCTGAGCGCGGAAACGATCGATATAGCTTTGCAGGTGCGCCACTTTCTCCTGCTGGCTTTGATACAGCGCCTGCTGCTGCGCCAGTTTGGCGACGCGCTGACGCTCGAACGAACTGTAGTTGCCGGTGTATTCAAACATCGTCTGTTGTTCGATGTGGATGATCTTATCCACCACCGGATCGAGAAAGTCGCGGTCATGCGAAATCAGGATCAGCGTGCCTTCGTAGCTTTTTAACCAGCGCTCCAGCCAGATCACTGCATCGAGATCGAGGTGGTTAGTCGGTTCATCGAGCAGCAGCAAATCAGAACGGCACACCAGCGCCTGCGCGAGGTTGAGGCGCATGCGCCAGCCGCCGGAGAAGTCGCTGACCGGGCGCTGGAGCTGCTCCTGGGAGAAACCGAGACCGTGCAGCAGGCTGGAGGCGCGTGCCGGGATACTCCAGGCCTGGATCGCATCCAGCTTGCCGTGCAGCAACGCGATGGCGTTGCCATCGTTACGCGCGTTGGCATCGGCTAATTCAGATTCCAGCTGACGATATTCGCGGTCGCCGTCGATAACATATTCCAGCGCGGCTTTACTCAGCGCCGGGGTTTCCTGATTGACCCAGGCCAGCGCCCAGTTACCAGGGAAGGTGGCGCTACCGGCATCACTGCTCATTTCACCTTTGAGCAGCGACAGCAGCGTGGATTTGCCGCAGCCGTTTTTGCCCACCAGGCCCACTTTCTGGCCGGGGTTGATGGTTGCGGTAGCATTATCCAGCAGCACGTTGGTGCCGCGGCGAATTTGTAACGAGGAAAAGACAATCATAAGCGCCGTATCGTCAGAATATGTTAATTTACTGGCAACATAATTAGATGAACTGTTTAGTTGCGTCGAGCATGGTAGCGGAATTCCTGCGCTGTGACGATGCTTTGCTTTGGAGGGGAACGATGTCGCAGCCACCCAAAATCCTGCTGCTTTACGCCCATCCGGAATCACAGGATTCGATTGCCAATCGGGTTTTGCTGCAGTCGGCTATGGAACTGGACCACGTCACGGTACACGATTTATACGCCCACTATCCGGATTTCTTTATTGATATTCACTACGAGCAACAACTGCTGCGCGAACACCAAATCGTGGTTTTCCAGCATCCGCTGTATACCTACAGCTGCCCGGCGCTGTTGAAAGAGTGGCTGGACCGGGTGCTGTCACGCGGATTCGCCAGTGGCGTGGATGGCAATGCGCTGGAGGGGAAGTACTGGCGCAGCGTCGTCACCACCGGCGAACCGGAAACCGCCTATCACCAGCATGGCCTCAATCGCTACCCGTTGAGCGACATCATGCGGCCATTTGAGCTGACGGCGCAGATGTGCCGAATGCATTGGATGACGCCGATGGTGATTTACTGGGCGCGACGCCAGACGCCGGAGGTGTTGCGTCATTTTGCTCAGGCCTACAGCGACTGGCTCTCGTCACCGCTGCCGCAGGGAGGTGTGTAATGGAAGGACAAACGCTGCTTACTGCCGGTGTCATCTATCTGGTGGCGGCGGTGCTGATCGTTCCGATTGCGGCACGACTGGGCATCGGCGCGGTACTGGGATATCTGCTGGCGGGTATTGCCATCGGGCCGTGGGGATTGGGTTTTATCAGCGACGTGGACGAGATTCTGCACTTCTCTGAACTCGGCGTAGTATTCCTGATGTTTATCATTGGCCTGGAACTGAACCCGGCAAAACTCTGGGCGCTGCGGCGGTCGATTTTTGGCGTGGGTGCGGCTCAGGTGCTGATCTCTGCCGCGATTCTCGGGGTGCTGTTGTGGCTGACGGATTTCTCCTGGCAGGCGGCAGTGATTGGCGGTATCGGCCTGGCAATGTCCTCGACGGCGATGGCGCTGCAATTGATGCGTGATAAAGGCATGAATCGCAGCGAAGCCGGGCAGCTGGGTTTCTCGGTGCTGTTGTTCCAGGATTTAGCGGTGATCCCGGCGCTGGCGCTGGTGCCACTGCTGGCGGGAGGAGGTGACAGCGGTCATGTGGACTGGCTGAAAGTCGGTATGAAGGTGCTGGCATTTGCCGGAATGCTGATTGGTGGCCGTTTTCTGCTGCGACCCATTTTCCGCTTTATTGCCGCCTCCGGCGTGCGCGAAGTCTTTACCGCGGCCTCGCTGCTGCTGGTACTTGGCTCTGCATTGTTTATGGATGCGCTCGGTCTGTCGATGGCACTGGGGACCTTTATCGCCGGTATCCTGCTGGCGGAAAGTGAGTATCGCCATGAACTGGAAGTGGCGATCGAACCCTTCAAAGGGCTGCTGCTGGGGCTGTTCTTTATCTCCGTCGGTATGGCGCTGAATCTCGGCGTGCTCTACACCCACATCCTCGAAATCGTGCTTGGTGTGGTGATTCTGGTGGTGGTGAAAATCCTGGTGCTGTATGTGCTGGCGCGGGTTTATGGTCTGCGCAGTTCGGAGCGCCAGCAGTTCGCCGGGGTACTCAGCCAGGGCGGGGAATTTGCCTTCGTGCTGTTTTCGGCCGCGGCCTCGGCAAAGCTGTTCAGCGGCGATCAATTGCCGCTGCTGCTGGTGACCGTGACGTTGTCGATGATGACCACACCGCTGTTGATGCAGGGCATTGATCGTCTGCTGGCACGTCGCTTTAATGAACCGGATGACAACAGCGAGAAGCCGTTTGTCGAAGATGATCAGCCGCAGGTGATTGTGGTGGGCTTTGGTCGTTTCGGCCAGGTGGTTGGCCGTTTACTGATGGCGAATAACAAGCGTATCACGGTGCTGGAGCGCGATATCTCAGCCGTTAGCCTGATGCGTAAATATGGCTACAAGGTTTACTATGGTGATGCGACTGAGCTGGAGCTGTTGCGCGCGGCGGGAGCGGCGACGGCACAATCCATCGTCATTACCTGTAACGAACCGGAAGATGCCATGACGATTGTGCATCTCTGCCAGCAGCATTTCCCGCAGTTGCAGATTCTCGCGCGGGCGCGTGGTCGTGTGGAAGCCCATGAACTGATTCAGGCCGGTGTGACGCTGTTCTCGCGTGAAACTTTCTCCAGTGCGCTGGAGCTGGGACGCAAGGCGCTGATCTCGCTGGGGATGCACCCACACCAGGCGCAACGAGCCCAGCATCATTTCCGCCGTCTGGATATGCGTATGCTGCGTGAACTGGTGCCCAACCAGACGGATAGCGCAACGGTTTCACGCGTGCGTGAGGCGCGTCGCGAACTGGAGGATATCTTCCAGCGCGAAATGCAGCATGAAAAGCGTCAGTTTGATGGCTGGGATGATGAGTAACTACACTTACCTTATCCGTTGATGACGGGCAGGAAATAGTATGCGTAAACGTTTTATTGCCGGTGCGGTATGCCCGCACTGTCAGCAGAAAGACACGCTGGCCATGTGGCGTGAAAACAATGTGGATGTGGTGGAGTGCGTGAAGTGCGGCCATCAGATGCGTGAAGCGGATAAACAGGTGCGCGATCAGGTTCGCAGTCAGGAACAGGTGATCGGCATTTTTCATCCCGAGTAGCGCAAGGGTGCAGCTTTTTTTAAGCTTAAACTTACAGCGGGATTGAATTCCGCTACAATCGGCGCCATTAACGCTGAGCAGAATGCGGCATTGCGTTGTCAGCATCCTCAGTCTTGAACCTTTCTGGTTGGTGTTTTTGCTCGCAAAAATGGACCAATGAGACGGGATTCGCAGTTCTCAACGGTTAGGAGATATCATGAAAGTAGCAAAAGACCTGGTGGTGAGCCTGGCGTATCAGGTTCGTACCGAAGACGGTGTGTTGGTTGACGAGTCACCGGTGAGCGCACCGTTGGACTATCTGCACGGCCATGGTTCCCTGATTTCTGGTCTGGAAAAAGCACTGGAAAATCATGCAGTAGGTGACAAGTTTGACGTGCATATCCCGGCAAACGACGCTTACGGTCAGTATGATGACAACCTGGTGCAGCGTGTACCGAAAGACGTATTTATGGGCGTTGACGAGCTGCAGGTTGGCATGCGCTTCCTGGCAGAAACCGATCAGGGTCCGGTACCGGTTGAAATCACCGAAGTGGAAGACGAGCACGTGGTGGTTGATGGTAACCACATGCTGGCGGGTCAGAACCTGAACTTCAACGTGGAAGTGGTGGCGATTCGTGAAGCAACTCCGGAAGAACTGGCGCACGGCCACGTTCACGGTGAGCACGGTCATGACCATGATCACGACCACGACCATGACCACGGTCATGAACACGGTAAAGGCGGCTGCGGCGGCCACGGCGGTTGCGGTTGTAACCACTAAGAATCAAGGCCACCCTCGCGGTGGCCTTTTCTTTAGTAGTGCGGGGGTGGCGTCTCTTCCGATTGCGACGCAATCATGGACGGCGCGGCGGCCTTAACCTTATCAACCAGTAGCCGGACATGCTCACGCAGTTTGCTCATCTCCAGTTCATGCTGAACCACCGTCTGATTGAGTTGATCAATGGTATGTTCCTGAAAAGCCAGTTTGCTCTCCAGTGCCTCAAGGCGTTGTTCCCATTCTGATTGTTGCATCACCACTCCTCGAATTACGGTGCTTCTCGCGTGTCGGCCGGGATTCTAAGGCTTTTGCTGCAGAATAACCCGATTTTTCACCAGAATTAGCCAGGATGCTTGAATAGGGACATTATGCCACCATCTCTGATGAAACTTCCTGATGCAAAAAAGGTCAGAGGTTGACCGGATTATTACGTTGTGGGAGTGTTCGCCGCTGCCACGTAAAGTTATAGTGTGGGCCACAGTCCGCAATGATTCCCGGAGCGAGAGGCTTCGGTTTTGGAGAAAGGATGAAATCACTGTTTAAAGTCACATTGTTAGCTACCACTATGGCTGTCGTGCTGAACGCGCCGCTGGCAATGGCAGCAGAAGCTACCACTGCACCGGCACCGGCAGATGCTGCTCAGGCAGCGCCGCAGGCACCGAAAAATGCTGCCTTCAAAAATGAAGACCAGCAATCAGCCTATGCGCTGGGCGCCTCCCTGGGTCGCTACATGGACAACTCTCTGAAGGAACAAGAGAAACTGGGTATCAAACTGGACAAACAACAGCTGATCGCTGGTGTTCAGGACGCATTTGGCGGTAAGAGCAAACTCTCTGATGAAGAGATTGAGCAAACCCTGCAGGCATTTGAAGGCCGCGTGAAAGGCGCTGCTCAGGCGAAGATGGAAAAAGACGCGAAAGAGAACGCCGATAAAGGCACTGCTTTTGCTGACAAATTCGCCAAAGAAAAAGGCGTGAAGAAAACTGAATCTGGCCTGCTCTATCAGGTTGAGAAAGAAGGCACCGGTGACGCGCCGAAAGACAGCGACACTGTGGTTGTGAACTACAAAGGTACGCTGATTGATGGTACCGAGTTCGACAACTCCTACACCCGTGGCGAGCCGCTGTCGTTCCGTCTGGATGGCGTTATCCCAGGCTGGACTGAAGGCCTGAAGCACGTGAAGAAAGGCGGTAAGATCAAGCTGGTCATTCCACCGCAACTGGCTTACGGTAAAAACGGCGTGCCGGGTATTCCGGCTAACTCTACGCTGGTGTTTGATGTTGAGCTGCTCGATATCAAACCGGCGCCGAAAGCCGATGAGAAAACTCAGGCTCCGGCCGCTGCTGATAAGAAAGCGCAGTAATCTGCCAGCCGCCGCCCTCCGGGGCGGCGGTTTCATTTCCGCCGTATGACAAAGCTCTGGCATAAGCACTCGACATTTGCCAGACTAACGCCTGCACAACAACTACTATCAAAAATGAGTCTGCCCCAGAGCTGCCGTGACAGGCTCCAGCCATTTAGGGTGATGTCTTCGATGTCTAATCCATTCAATCCCGGTGAACTGACTGACTTCGATTTACTGGAGCAACGTCCGTTTGAGCAAGCAGACTACGATATTCTGAAATCTTACGAGGCCGTGGTCGATGGCCTGGCGATGCTGATTGGTTCACACTGTGAAATCGTGTTGCATTCGCTGGAAGATTTAAAATGCTCTGCGGTGCGCATCGCGAATGGCGAGCACACCGGACGTAAAGTGGGATCGCCGATAACCGACCTGGCACTGCGCATGCTGCACGATATGCACGGTGCAGATAGCAATGTCTCAAAAGCCTACTTTACCCGCGCCAAAAGTGGCGTGCTGATGAAGTCGGTCACGATTGCGATTCGCAATCGCCAGCAGCGGGTGATTGGCCTGCTGTGTATCAATATGAACCTTGATGTGCCGTTCTCGCAGATTATGTCGACTTTTATGCCGCCAGAGATGCAGCAGGTCGATTCCAATGTGAACTTTGCCAGTTCGGTTGAAGACCTGGTGACGCAGACGCTGGAGTTCACCATTGAGGAAGTGAGTGCCGATCGCAACGTGTCGAACAACGCCAAGAATCGCCAGGTGGTCCTCAATCTGTATGAGAAGGGGATTTTCGATATTAAAGATGCGATTAACCAGGTTGCCGATCGCCTCAACATTTCTAAGCACACGGTGTATCTCTATATTCGTCAGTTCAAGAGCGGCGACTTTCAGGGTCAGGATCGTTAATGCGCTATACCTTGCTGGTAACCGGTCCGGCTTATGGGACACAACATGCCAGCAGCGCGTTGCTGTTTGCCCGGGCGTTGCTACAGGCCGGGCATCAGCTGGAAAGCGTATTTTTCTATCGTGAAGGGGTCCTCAACGCGAATCAGCTTACCGCTCCGGCCAGTGATGAAGTGGATCTGGTGCGTGAGTGGCAGCAGCTGCATCAGGTGCATGGTGTGGCGTTGAATATCTGTGTGGCGGCAGCCTTGCGGCGTGGCGTCACGGACGCTCAGGAAGCGGCACGATTGCAGCTGGCGGGCAGCAACCTGCAAGCTGGCTTTGTTTTAAGCGGGCTGGGCGCATTGGCGGAAGCGGCGCTCACCTGTGACCGTCTGGTGCAATTCTGATGAATTCTGTCGCTTTTCTCTTTACCCAATCGCCCCATGGCAGCAGTGCTGGCAGGGAAGGGCTGGATGCCGTGCTGGCCACGGCAGCCCTCAGTGAGGATGTTGCATTGTTTTTTATTGGCGATGGCGTGCTGCAACTGAATTGTCATCAACAACCTGAGCCGATTCTTGCACGCAACTATATCGCCACTTTTGGCGTGCTGGCGCTGTACGATATCGATCAATGCTTTGTCTGCGAAGAGTCGCTGCTAGCGCGAGGGCTGGATGCGACGTCACCGCGTGTGATGGCGGCTTCGGTATTGGATGCGCTAACCCTGCGCCAGAAACTGGCGACTTATCACCGTATCATTCGTTTCTGAGACCCAATCATGCTGTACACGCTCATGCATTCACCCTGGCAATGCGATATCGACACCTTACTGATGCTGTTGCAGAAGGAAGACGATCTGCTGTTGCTACAGGATGGTGTCACGGCAGCTTTGTCAGGCAGTACCATGCTTAAAAAGCTTCTCAATTCCCCGGCCACGGTGTCGGTACTGCGGGAAGATGTGGTGGCACGCGGCCTGACTGCGCAAATTTCGACCAGTCTACCCTGTGTGGACTATACTGAATTCGTTGCTTTAACGGCGAAGCACCAACAACAAATAGCCTGGTAATGCGCTTAAACCTGGTTATTTCTTGACACCCTTTTGACACAGCCCTAAAATTCTGCCTCCTCGTAGTAATACGAGGCGATTTATTACGTGTTTACGAAGCAAAAGCTAAAGCAAATCCAGGAGCTATTTAATGGCAACAGTTAACCAGCTGGTTCGCAAACCACGCGTCCGCAAAGTTGCAAAGAGCAACGTGCCGGCGCTGGAAGCTTGCCCGCAAAAACGTGGTGTTTGTACTCGTGTGTACACCACCACCCCGAAAAAACCTAACTCAGCGCTGCGTAAAGTATGCCGTGTGCGTCTGACCAACGGTTTCGAAGTGACTTCCTACATCGGTGGTGAAGGTCACAACCTGCAGGAGCACTCCGTGATCCTGATCCGTGGCGGTCGTGTTAAAGACCTGCCAGGTGTGCGTTACCACACCGTTCGTGGCGCGCTGGACTGCTCAGGTGTTAAAGACCGTAAGCAGGCTCGCTCCAAGTATGGTGTGAAGAAGCCAAAGGCTTAATGGTTCTCCGTTAAGTAAGGCCAAACGTTTTAACTTAAATGTCAAACTAAACTCGTAGAGTTTTGGACAATCCTGAATTAACAACGGAGTATTTCCATGCCACGTCGTCGCGTCATTGGTCAGCGTAAAATTCTGCCGGATCCTAAGTTCGGATCAGAGCTGCTGGCTAAATTTGTAAATATCCTGATGGTTGATGGTAAAAAATCAACTGCAGAATCAATCGTTTATACCGCTCTTGAGACCCTGGCTCAACGTTCTGGTAAAAACGCCCTGGAAGCTTTTGATGTTGCCCTCGAAAACGTGCGCCCGACTGTAGAAGTTAAGTCTCGCCGTGTTGGTGGTTCAACTTATCAGGTTCCAGTTGAAGTCCGTCCGGTCCGTCGTAATGCTCTGGCAATGCGTTGGATCGTAGATGCTGCTCGTAAACGCGGTGATAAATCTATGGCTCTGCGCCTGGCGAACGAACTTTCTGACGCTGCAGAAAACAAAGGTACTGCAGTTAAGAAACGTGAAGACGTTCACCGTATGGCAGAAGCCAACAAGGCGTTCGCACACTACCGCTGGTAATTACCACGTAGTTGTTGTTAAACCAGCGGGCGCTCGAACAGCCAACCCGCTGGGGTCGACTAACTTTGAACGTCCGAGAATCAGAGGAATCAAATGGCTCGTACAACACCCATTGCGCGCTACCGTAACATCGGTATCAGCGCACACATTGACGCCGGTAAAACTACTACTACCGAACGTATCCTGTTCTACACCGGTGTTAACCACAAAATCGGTGAAGTGCATGATGGCGCAGCGACCATGGACTGGATGGCCCAGGAGCAGGAGCGTGGTATTACTATCACCTCTGCAGCGACTACCGCATTCTGGTCTGGTATGGCTAAGCAGTTTGAGCCGCACCGCATCAACATCATCGACACCCCGGGACACGTTGACTTCACCATCGAAGTAGAACGTTCCATGCGTGTGCTCGACGGCGCAGTAATGGTTTACTGTGCAGTAGGTGGCGTGCAGCCGCAGTCTGAAACCGTATGGCGTCAGGCTAACAAATATAAAGTTCCACGCATTGCGTTCGTTAACAAAATGGACCGCATGGGTGCAAACTTCCTGAAAGTTGTAGGCCAGATTGAAAGCCGTCTGGGCGCGACTCCGGTACCTCTGCAGCTGGCTATCGGCGCAGAAGAGCACTTCACCGGTGTTGTTGACCTGATCAAAATGAAAGCCATCAACTGGAACGATGAAGATCAGGGCGTTACCTTCGTTTACGAAGATATCCCGGCTAACATGCAGGAACTGGCTGAAGAATGGCGCCAGAAACTGATCGAGTCTGCTGCTGAAGCTTCTGACGAGCTGATGGAGAAATTCTTTGGTGGCGAAGAGCTGTCTGAAGAAGAGATCAAATCTGCTCTGCGTAAGCGCGTTCTGAACAACGAAATCATCCTGGTTACCTGTGGTTCTGCATTTAAGAACAAAGGTGTTCAGGCGATGCTGGATGCAGTTGTTGAGTACCTGCCGGCTCCGACCGACGTACCTGCAATCAACGGCATGCTGGACGATGGCAAAGACACCCCGGCTGAGCGTCACGCAAGTGATGACGAGCCGTTCTCTGCTCTGGCGTTCAAAATCGCAACTGACCCGTTCGTTGGTAACCTGACGTTCTTCCGCGTGTACTCTGGTGTGGTTAACTCCGGTGACACCGTACTGAACTCAGTGAAATCTGCACGTGAGCGTTTTGGCCGTATCGTTCAGATGCACGCCAACAAACGTGAAGAGATCAGCGAAGTTCGTGCAGGTGACATCGCCGCTGCTATCGGTCTGAAAGACGTTATCACCGGTGACACTCTGTGTGATCCGAACAACGTGATCATTCTGGAGCGTATGGAGTTCCCTGAGCCGGTAATTTCTATCGCTGTTGAGCCGAAAACCAAAGCTGACCAGGAAAAAATGGGTCTGGCTCTGGGTCGTCTGGCGAAAGAAGACCCGTCATTCCGCGTATGGACTGACGAAGAGTCTAACCAGACTATCATCGCTGGTATGGGTGAGCTGCACCTCGACATCATCGTTGACCGCATGAAGCGTGAATTCAACGTTGAAGCGAACGTAGGTAAACCTCAGGTTGCTTACCGTGAAGCGATCCGCGCGAAAGTTACCGATGTTGAAGGTAAACACGCGAAACAGTCTGGTGGTCGTGGTCAGTACGGTCACGTTGTGATCGACATGTACCCGCTGGAGCCTGGTTCGAACCCGAAAGGTTACGAATTCATCAACGACATTAAAGGTGGTGTGATTCCTGGTGAATACATCCCTGCCGTTGATAAAGGCATCCAGGAGCAGCTGAAATCTGGTCCGCTGGCTGGTTATCCGGTAGTAGACCTGGGTGTGCGTCTGCACTTCGGTTCTTACCATGATGTCGACTCCTCAGAGCTGGCATTTAAACTGGCTGCTTCTATCGCCTTCAAACAAGGCTTTAAGCAAGCGAAAC
Organism: Pantoea cypripedii; assembly: GCF_002095535.1. Lineage (NCBI taxonomy): Bacteria > Pseudomonadati > Pseudomonadota > Gammaproteobacteria > Enterobacterales > Erwiniaceae > Pantoea > Pantoea cypripedii. Next base: position 4,055,637 of record NZ_MLJI01000001.1, on the reverse strand, counting down.
CTGTTCTGCTTGAGCCGATCATGAAGGTTGAAGTAGAGACTCCGGAAGAGCACACCGGTGACGTTATCGGTGACCTGAGCAGACGTCGTGGTATGCTTAAAGGGCAGGAATCTAACGCTACTGGCGTTGAGATTCACGCTGAGGTTCCGCTGTCTGAAATGTTCGGATACGCAACCCAACTGCGTTCTCTGACCAAAGGCCGTGCTTCTTACTCCATGGAGTTCCTGAAGTACGATGATGCGCCGAACAACGTCGCTCAGGCCGTTATTGAAGCTCGTGGCAAATAAGGCTACGGTTTAAAAATTGTGAACAGATGCCTCTATCGTTGATAGAGGCATAACAGTAAGGATTATCGCCATGGCGAAAGAGCAATTTCAACGTAACAAACTGCACGTAAACGTGGGCACCATCGGTCACGTTGACCACGGTAAAACCACTCTGACTGCTGCGATCACCACCGTTACTGGCTAAAAACCTACGGCGGCCAGGCTCGTGCATTTGACCAGATCGACAACGCGCCGGAAGAGAAGGCTCGTGGTATCACCATCAACACTTCACACGTTGAGTACGAAACCCCGACTCGCCACTACGCGCACGTTGACTGCCCGGGCCACGCCGACTATGTGAAAAACATGATCACCGGTGCTGCTCAGATGGATGGCGCAATCCTGGTTGTTGCTGCGACTGACGGCCCGATGCCGCTAGCTAGCTAGAACCGGTACTAATGACCCGTGAGGCTTAACCTTACAACGCCAGAGGCGTTTTGGTTGAGAGACCAGAGAAGAATTTTCAGCATTGTTTACCGGATAAAGAATTAGCGGAAACGAAAGATTTTACGCTGAGGCAAGGCGGCAAGCGCAGTAAATGAAGGAGCATACATAAGTATGTGACTGAGTTTACAAGAGCGGCCAACGCAGCATCAGTGAAAAATATTCGTTTCTGGCACAAAGAATTTGCCTGGCGGCTGTAGCGCGGTGGTCCCACCTGACCCCATGCCGAACTCAGAAGTGAAACGCCGTAGCGCCGATGGTAGTGTGGGGTCTCCCCATGCGAGAGTAGGGAACTGCCATGCATCAATCAAGTGAAGAAGCCCTGAACGAAAGTTCAGGGCTTTTTTACGTCCACAGATCAGCATCTGAGCAGTGAAAAACACGAAAACATCCCACTCGTAACAATCTGATCAGGTAAACTACGGCCAGATTAATCAGTTAAGGCCGTGAAATGTCCAGCCCCAACACTTCTCTTAAAGCTTTCAATACACTTGGCCTTGAGGTCAGTGCGAAAAATATCGTTATTGCCAATACCGCAGAAGCCATCATTGAAGCATGGCAAGCCAGTACCGCTCAGGAACAACCTTTTATGATACTTGGCGGCGGTAGCAATGTACTGTTTCTCGAAGACTTCAACGGTACTGTGGTGATCAATGCAATCAAAGGCATTGCTATAGAAGAACATGCCGAAGCATGGCAACTACATGTTGGGGCGGGAGAAAACTGGCATGAACTGGTTGAGCAAACTTTAAAGAAAGGCATTCCTGGTTTGGAGAATCTCGCCTTGATACCGGGTATGGCTGGCTCGGCTCCAATTCAAAATATTGGTGCGTACGGTATCGAATTTAAAGATATCTGCCACTATGTTGAAGCCATACATCTACCCACCTGCCAGCCGGTTCGGCTGTATCGCGAAGAGTGCGAGTTTGGCTATCGTGACAGTATTTTCAAACATGCGATGAAGGATGACTATGTCATTGTCGCAGTAGGATTACGTCTGCCTAAGCAATGGCAGCCAGTGCTGAGTTATGGTGATTTGGCACGGCTTAATCCGGCAACGGCCAGCGCGTGGGATGTATTTAATGCTGTCTGCCAGATGCGTCAGAGTAAGCTTCCTGATCCCCGGATAACAGGAAATGTGGGTAGTTTCTTTAAAAATCCACTGATCACCGCCACTCAGGCTGCAACATTGTGTGCCCAATGGCCAACGATCCCGCTCTATCCTCAGCCTGAAGGTGACGTGAAACTTGCCGCCGGTTGGCTGATCGATCAATGTCAGCTGAAGGGGCATCAGGTAGGCGGGGCTGCGGTACATCGCCAGCAGGCACTGGTACTGATTAATGAAAACCAGGCCACACCTCAGGATATTGTTCAGCTGGCACGCGAAGTGAGAAACCACGTCGGTGAAAAATTTAATGTCTGGCTGGAACCAGAAGTTCGTTTTATTGGCGCGCAGGGCGAACGCAACGCCGTAGAGGTGATTTCATGAAAGACCACAGTGTACCGTTGAAATTAGTTGCTTTACTTGCAGATGGCGAATTTCATTCCGGGGAGCAACTGGGCGAAGTTTTGGGTATGAGCCGGGCCGCAATCAACAAGCATGTTCAAACACTGAAAGGCTGGGGACTGGATGTTTACACCGTCACGGGTAAAGGATACAGCCTGCCAGCTCCCATTCAGCTGCTGAATGAGGAAGAAATTTTATCGCGCCTGCATCAACCGAATTTGTCCGTAATCCCGGTAATTGATTCGACGAACCAATATCTGCTGGAACGGATGGATCAATTGGTATCGGGTGATGCTTGTATTGCGGAGTATCAGCAGTCAGGACGTGGACGCCGGGGCAGACAATGGTTTTCTCCCTTTGGTGCTAACTTGTATATGTCGATGTATTGGCGTCTGGAGCAGGGACCCGCCGCTGCAATGGGGTTGAGCCTGGTCATCGGTATCGTGATGGCGGAAGTTATTCAGTCCCTTGGCGCGAATGATGTACGGGTTAAATGGCCCAATGATCTCTATCTGCATGATCGAAAGCTGGCTGGTATCCTGGTTGAACTTACCGGTAAAACTGGCGATGCTGCCCAGATTGTTATTGGCGCAGGAATTAACCTCGCGATGCGTTCCGAAGGCGCGTCACAAATTAACCAGGGTTGGATTAATTTGCAGGAAGCGGGGATCGACATCGATCGTAATCAGCTGGCTGCAACATTGATTAATCGCTTACGTGAAGCTTTACCGTTGTTTGAGCGTGACGGCCTGGCTCCCTTTATTGAACGTTGGGATATGCTCGATAACTTCATTAATCGTCCGGTCAAATTGTTGATTGGTGACCGTGAAGTTTATGGCATTGCGCGTGGCGTGGATAAGCAAGGTGGCTTGCTGCTGGAGCAGGATGGTGAAACTAAGGCATGGGTTGGTGGTGAAATTTCATTACGACCAGACAACTAACTGCCAGACCAATATATGGATGTGATTTGCTCGCTTACTCCATTATTGCCCTGAAAAATTCAGGGCAATAATGTTTATTATTTATTTTCTTAAACGTACATGCTGCACGGCATGATCGGCTGACTTGGTCATGATCAGGCTGGCACGTTCACGCGTTGGTAGTATATTTTCCTTTAAATTCATCCAGTTGATTTCTTTCCACAGACCGCGCGCAATATTCACAGCTTCTTCTTCCGGAAGTTGCGAATAATGATGGAAATAAGAATCAGGATCGCTGAATGCCCCTTCTCTGAATTTCAGAAAGCGGTTGATATACCAGCTTTCGAGGAGATCTTCGGGGGCATCAACATATATGGAAAAGTCGACAAAATCTGAAACAAAGACGTGATGAGGATCGTGCGGATAATCCATGCCACTTTGCAGCACGTTTAAACCTTCGAGAATCAGAATATCAGGCTGCTGCACAACTTTATCACCATCCGGAATAACGTCATAAATCAGATGTGAGTAAACCGGTGCTGTAACCTGGCTGGCTCCGGATTTTAGGTCGGAAACAAAATTGACCAGACGGTGCATGTCATAGGACTGCGGGAAGCCTTTTTTCTTCATCAACCCACGTTCTTTTAACACCGCATTGGGATGCAGAAAGCCATCGGTGGTGATCAACTCTACTTTGCGATGTTCAGGCCAGCGGCTGAGTAATGCCTGCAATACACGTGCGGTGGTACTTTTTCCTACCGCGACACTACCCGCGATACTGATGATGTAAGGGATTTTTTGGGCATTAGTCCCAAGAAATTGCTCGAGTACGGCCTGGCGTCGCAGATTAGAACTGATGTAGAAATTTAATAGGCGTGATAGCGGCAAATAAATTTCGGCGACCTCTTCCAGAGAAAGGTCTTCATTGATACCGCGCAATCGTTCAATTTCACCCTCAGCCAGCGTCATTGGCACGGAGTCGCGCAAGGCAGCCCATTGCTGACGATTGAACTGCAAATAGGGTGTTGTGAGTGGCGTCGTTTTTTTACTCATAAGCATGCATCTGACCGCAAATTCTGGCTCATCTACACCTTGCAGCATCAGGCATACAGCGATGTGTCGAACTCAGTTGCACGTCACAGGGGTAATTTAACGAGAACAATGGGCAGGAGGGTAACACCAGTGTGACTTTAAAAAGAAGTAAAATGATAAACGCAAGCACGCTTTCGTAATCGCGCCCGCATTTTTCTTGTCGCTCAGTAGGTTGTCATAGAAGTTTCTGATGCCCCAAATTTTCATACATGAAAGGTAACCTTACTCGAAATTGTGTATCCGACGAGAAAAGTCTACTCAGAAGTCGAGATGAAGTGCGGGTAAAAAAGCAGCGTTGCTGGGCAAATTTTCTTCATTTCATGATTGATTTGCGAGGATTTGCACAAATAGTAAGCGATAGTGCAATTTTGGCAATTTTTTTGTTGCATCCTGCATCGGCTCTTCCTAGAATGCGCGTCACTTGATGCCGGCTTAGCTCAGTTGGTAGAGCAACTGACTTGTAATCAGTAGGTCACCAGTTCGATTCCGGTAGCCGGCACCATCAAGTAGGTGGGATTCCCGAGCGGCCAAAGGGAGCAGACTGTAAATCTGCCGTCACAGACTTCGAAGGTTCGAATCCTTCTCCCACCACCATATCAACCTCCTGGTTGAGCGTCAGATGAAGTGATCGTCTGATGGGTGAGTTAAACTCTCTCACCTTCGAATTCAGACTGAGCATTGGCACAGTCAAAGTGTTAGTCGGAAACACTGACTGACTCGAATAATAGAAGGTCTTCTTTTATTATTCATAAGCTACAGAAAGAACAGGTAGCCGAGTTCCAGGATGCGGGCATCGTATAATGGCTATTACCTCAGCCTTCCAAGCTGATGATGCGGGTTCGATTCCCGCTGCCCGCTCCAGATGTGCTGATATGGCTCAGTTGGTAGAGCGCACCCTTGGTAAGGGTGAGGTCCCCAGTTCGACTCTGGGTATCAGCACCACTTCCTTTATCTCTCTCCTGATTCTCTCTCTGTAAAACTAACAGTCAGGCATAGCCTGGTTGATGTGACGATATCTTTGATATATCCGTGTCTTAGAGGGACAAGCGATGGCTAAAGAGCAATTTCAACGTAACAAACTGCACGTAAACGTGGGCACCATCGGTCACGTTGACCACGGTAAAACCACTCTGACTGCTGCGATCACCACCGTTCTGGCTAAAACCTACGGCGGCCAGGCTCGTGCATTTGACCAGATCGACAACGCGCCGGAAGAGAAGGCTCGTGGTATCACCATCAACACTTCACACGTTGAGTACGAAACCCCGACTCGCCACTACGCGCACGTTGACTGCCCGGGCCACGCCGACTATGTGAAAAACATGATCACCGGTGCTGCTCAGATGGATGGCGCAATCCTGGTTGTTGCTGCGACTGACGGCCCGATGCCGCAGACTCGTGAGCACATCCTGCTGGGTCGTCAGGTTGGCGTTCCTTACATCATCGTGTTCCTGAACAAGTGTGACATGGTTGATGACGAAGAACTGCTGGAACTGGTTGAGATGGAAGTTCGTGACCTGCTGTCACAGTACGACTTCCCGGGCGACGACACTCCGATCGTTCGTGGTTCAGCTCTGAAAGCGCTGGAAGGCGAAGCAGAGTGGGAAGCGAAAATCGTTGAGCTGGCTGGTCATCTGGATACTTACATCCCGGATCCGGTTCGTGCCATCGACCTGCCGTTCCTGCTGCCGATCGAAGACGTATTCTCAATCTCTGGCCGTGGTACCGTTGTTACCGGTCGTGTTGAGCGCGGCATCGTGAAAGTTGGCGACGAAGTTGAAATCGTTGGTATCAAAGCGACTGCAAAATCAACCTGTACTGGCGTTGAAATGTTCCGCAAACTGCTGGATCAGGGTCAGGCTGGTGAAAACTGTGGTGTTCTGCTGCGCGGTATCAAGCGTGAAGACATCCAGCGTGGTCAGGTACTGGCTAAGCCGGGCACCATCAAGCCGCACACTCAGTTCGAATCAGAAGTGTACGTACTGTCTAAAGACGAAGGCGGCCGTCATACTCCGTTCTTCAAAGGCTACCGTCCTCAGTTCTACTTCCGTACAACTGACGTAACCGGTTCAGTAGAACTGCCGGAAGGCGTAGAGATGGTAATGCCGGGCGACAACATCAAAATGGTTGTTACCCTGATTCACCCGATCGCCATGGACGAAGGTCTGCGCTTCGCAATCCGCGAAGGCGGCCGTACCGTTGGTGCGGGCGTTGTTGCTAAAGTTATCGCTTAATTGCGTTAACCCAGATGGCCGCTTCGGTAGCCATCTGAGCAATTGAAAAAAGAGCACTTCGGTGCTCTTTTTTTATGCTGAAAATTCCTCTCAGATTGATGCTAATCCCACACAAAATCCAGGTTTGAAATAAAAACCATTCTCATTTACACTTTGATCAGAAACTGTACTGGAGTCCGCAGTAAATGTACGTCTGTCTGTGTAATGCCGTGAGTGATAAAACCCTCCGTGAAGTGGTTCGCCGCTATCAGCCTAAATCTATTCAGCATTTGCGCCAGCTGGTTCCTATTGGAAAACAGTGTGGTAAATGTATCCGCGCTGCGCGTGAGATTATGGATGACGAATTGCAGCAGGTTCCGCTGTACAAAGAGATTGCCTGATGCCAGGCATGCCTGAGTAATAACCACAAAAACTGTCGCGTTTTTTTGACTTCTTTTTATCCGCATCTACGCTCTTATTAACTGGAAGCGGAGGAAGCGAAATGAAGGGCGACACTAAAATCATAAATCATCTCAACAAATTGCTGGGGAATGAGCTGGTTGCAATCAATCAGTACTTTCTTCATGCGCGCATGTTCAAAAACTGGGGTCTGATACGCCTCAACGATGTCGAATACCACGAATCCATTGATGAAATGAAGCATGCGGACAAATACATTGAACGCATTTTGTTTCTTGAAGGGATTCCCAATCTGCAGGACCTAGGTCGGTTGCGGATTGGTGAAGATGTACCGGAAATGCTGCAATCTGACCTGGCACTGGAACTGGAAGGTGCGAAGGACCTGCGCGAAGCCATCGCTTATGCGGATAAAGTTCACGATTACGTTAGCCGCGATATGATGATCGAAATCCTGGGGGAAGAAGAACATCACATCGACTGGCTGGAAACCGAGCTGGATCTGGTTAACAAGTTAGGTCTCCAGAATTATCTGCAGTCGCAAATTCGGGTCAGAGAGGAGGAGGAGGGCAGCTGATAGCATGATCTTGCTGTGTATCTCCGCCCGCTGCGATTTGCGATCAATGCGGGCTTTTCTTTCCCTTCCTCGCGTTATTCTGATTAAAAACACACCACGGGTTGCTTCCTGAACAGATTTGCGTATAATGCGCGGGCCTGCCGATATTGGCTGGCGCGATTCGAGCAGAATCGCAGGTGACTGTAAGCTAGGTCGCCTGACAATACTCCCAATTGGGGAGTTATATGCTGAACGATTACACTCCCCCATCAATCGTAATGGGTGTGGGTAGTAATTTTTTTCGTTTATAAAATGTTTGGAGCTCTGGTCTCATGCAGAACCAAAGAATCCGTATCCGTCTTAAAGCGTTTGATCATCGCCTGATCGATCAATCAACCGCGGAAATCGTTGAGACTGCCAAGCGCACTGGTGCGCAGGTACGTGGTCCGATCCCGCTGCCGACTCGCAAAGAGCGCTTCACCGTTCTGATCTCTCCGCACGTTAACAAAGATGCGCGTGATCAGTACGAAATCCGCACTCACAAGCGTCTGGTAGACATCGTTGAGCCAACTGAAAAAACCGTTGATGCTCTGATGCGTCTGGATCTGGCTGCCGGTGTAGACGTGCAGATCAGCCTGGGTTAATCAGGTCATCGAGCGATTGAGAGGTTGAAACAATGATTGGTTTAGTCGGTAAAAAAGTGGGCATGACCCGCATCTTCACTGAAGATGGCGTTTCTATCCCCGTCACCGTAATCGAAGTTGAAGCAAACCGCGTTACCCAGGTCAAAGGTCTGGAGAACGATGGTTACCAGGCGATCCAGGTTACCACCGGTGCTAAAAAAGCTAACCGTGTGACCAAACCGGAAGCAGGTCATTTTGCTAAAGCTGGCGTTGAAGCTGGCCGTGGTCTGTGGGAATTCCGCACCGAAGGTGAAGAATACTCAGTAGGCCAGAGCATCAGTGTTGAAATCTTCGCTGAAGTTAAAAAAGTAGACGTAACCGGTACCTCTAAAGGTAAAGGTTTCGCAGGTACCGTTAAGCGCTGGAACTTCCGTACCCAGGACGCGACTCACGGTAACTCCTTGTCTCACCGCGTACCGGGTTCTATCGGTCAGAACCAGACTCCGGGCAAAGTGTTCAAAGGCAAGAAAATGGCTGGCCAGCTGGGTAATGAGCGCGTAACCGTTCAGAGCCTGGAAGTAGTACGTGTTGACGCTGAGCGCAACCTGCTGCTGGTGAAAGGTGCTGTTCCGGGTGCGACCGGTAGCGACCTGATCGTTAAACCAGCTGTGAAGGCGTAAGGGGATAGCAATGGAATTAGTATTGAAAGACGCGCAGAGCGCGCTGACTGTTTCCGAAACTACCTTCGGTCGTGATTTCAACGAAGCGCTGGTTCACCAGGTTGTTGTTGCCTACGCTGCTGGTGCTCGTCAGGGTACTCGTGCGCAGAAAACTCGTGCTGAAGTAACTGGTTCAGGCAAAAAGCCATGGCGCCAGAAAGGTACCGGCCGTGCGCGTTCAGGTTCTATCAAGAGCCCGATCTGGCGTTCAGGTGGCGTGACCTTCGCTGCACGTCCGCAGGACCACAGTCAAAAAGTTAACAAAAAGATGTACCGCGGCGCGCTGAAAAGCATCCTGTCCGAACTGGTACGTCAGGACCGTCTGATCGTTGTCGAGTCATTCTCTGTTGAAGCACCGAAAACCAAGCTGCTGGCACAGAAACTGAAAGACATGGCGCTGGAAGACGTGCTGATCATCACCGGTGAACTGGATGAGAATCTGTTCCTGGCTGCGCGTAACCTGTACAAGGTTGACGTGCGTGATGCAGCGGGTATCGACCCAGTTAGCCTGATCGCCTTCGACAAAGTCGTTATGACTGCTGAAGCAGTTAAGCAAGTTGAGGAGATGCTGGCATGATCCGTGAAGAACGTCTGCTGAAAGTACTGCGCGCGCCGCACGTATCTGAAAAAGCATCTACCGCGATGGAAAAAACCAATACCATCGTTCTCAAAGTTGCTAAAGACGCGACCAAAGCAGAGATCGTTGCTGCTGTCGAGAAACTGTTCGAAGTAGAAGTTAAAGACGTAAACACCCTGGTTGTTAAGGGTAAAGTTAAGCGTCACGGACAGCGTATCGGTCGTCGTAGCGACTGGAAAAAAGCTTACGTCACCCTGAAAGAAGGCCAGAACCTGGACTTCGTCGGCGGCGCTGAGTAAGTCGGAGGAGAAAGACAATGGCAGTTGTTAAATGTAAACCGACATCTCCGGGTCGTCGTCACGTAGTTAAAGTGGTGAACCCTGAGCTGCACAAGGGCAAACCTTTTGCTCCGTTGGTAGAAAAAAACAGCAAATCCGGTGGTCGTAACAACAATGGTCGTATCACTACCCGTCATATCGGTGGTGGTCATAAGCAGGCTTACCGTATTGTTGACTTCAAACGCAACAAAGATGGTATCCCGGCAGTTGTTGAGCGTCTTGAGTACGATCCGAACCGTTCTGCGAATATCGCACTGGTTCTGTACAAAGATGGCGAACGCCGTTACATCCTGGCCCCTAAAGGCCTGAAAGCTGGCGACCAGGTTCAGTCTGGCGTTGATGCTGCGATTAAAGCAGGTAACACCCTGCCGATGCGTAACATCCCAGTTGGTTCTACCGTGCACAACGTAGAAATGAAACCAGGCAAAGGCGGTCAGATTGCTCGCTCTGCTGGTACTTACGTGCAGATCGTTGCGCGTGAAGGTTCCTACGTTACCCTGCGTCTGCGTTCAGGTGAAATGCGTAAAGTCGAAGCTGACTGCCGCGCAACTCTGGGCGAAGTCGGTAACGCTGAGCACATGCTGCGCGTTCTGGGTAAAGCCGGTGCAACCCGTTGGCGTGGTGTTCGTCCTACCGTTCGCGGTACTGCGATGAACCCAGTCGATCACCCGCACGGTGGTGGTGAAGGTCGTAACTTTGGTAAGCACCCGGTAACGCCGTGGGGCATTCAGACCAAAGGTAAGAAGACCCGTAGCAACAAGCGTACTGATAAATTTATCGTACGTCGCCGTAGCAAATAATTTTAGAGGATAAGCCATGCCACGTTCTCTCAAGAAAGGTCCTTTTATTGACCTGCACTTGCTGAAGAAGGTAGAGAAAGCGGTGGAAAGCGGAGACAAGAAGCCCCTGCGCACCTGGTCCCGTCGTTCAACGATCTTCCCTAACATGATCGGTTTGACCATCGCTGTCCATAATGGTCGTCAGCACGTTCCTGTCTTTGTTTCCGACGAAATGGTCGGCCACAAGCTGGGTGAATTTGCACCGACACGTACTTATCGCGGCCACGCTGCAGATAAGAAAGCCAAGAAGAAATAAGTAGGAGGAAGAGATGGAAACTATTGCTCAACATCGCCATGCTCGTTCTTCTGCTCAGAAGGTTCGCCTCGTTGCTGACCTGATTCGCGGTAAGAAAGTGTCGCAGGCTCTGGATATTCTGACTTACACCAACAAGAAAGCGGCTGTACTGGTTAAGAAAGTCCTGGAATCTGCCATTGCTAACGCCGAACACAACGATGGCGCTGATATCGACGATCTGAAAGTTGCGAAAATTTTCGTAGACGAAGGCCCAAGCATGAAGCGCATTATGCCGCGTGCAAAAGGTCGTGCAGATCGCATCCTGAAGCGCACCAGCCACATTACTGTGGTTGTGTCCGATCGCTGAGACTCTGGAGACTAGCAATGGGTCAGAAAGTACATCCTAATGGTATTCGCCTGGGTATTGTAAAACCATGGAACTCTACCTGGTTTGCGAACACCAAAGAATTCGCTGACAACCTGGACAGCGATTTTAAAGTACGTCAGTTCCTGACTAAAGAACTGGCAAAAGCGTCTGTATCTCGCATCGTTATCGAGCGTCCGGCTAAGAGCATCCGTGTGACCATTCACACTGCTCGCCCGGGTATCGTTATCGGTAAAAAAGGTGAAGACGTAGAAAAACTGCGTACGGTCGTCGCGAATATCGCTGGCGTTCCTGCACAGATCAACATCGCTGAAGTCCGTAAACCGGAACTGGACGCGAAACTGGTAGCTGACAGCATCACTTCACAGCTGGAGCGTCGTGTGATGTTCCGCCGTGCTATGAAGCGTGCAGTTCAGAACGCCATGCGTCTGGGCGCGAAGGGTATCAAAGTTGAAGTTAGCGGCCGTCTGGGCGGCGCGGAAATCGCACGTACCGAATGGTACCGCGAAGGTCGCGTACCGTTGCACACTCTGCGTGCTGACATTGACTACAACACCTCTGAAGCGCACACCACTTATGGTGTAATCGGCGTTAAGGTATGGATCTTCAAAGGTGAGATCCTGGGTGGTATGGCTGCTGTTGAACAACCGGAACCGGCTGCTCAACCTAAAAAGCAGCAGCGTAAAGGCCGTAAGTAAGGAGAGTCGCTGATGTTACAACCAAAGCGTACGAAATTCCGTAAAGTGCACAAAGGCCGTAACCGCGGTCTGGCGCAGGGTACGGATGTTAGCTTCGGTACTTTCGGTCTGAAAGCTGTTGGCCGTGGTCGTCTGACTGCACGTCAGATCGAAGCAGCACGTCGTGCTATGACCCGTGCAGTTAAGCGTCAAGGTAAGATCTGGATCCGTGTATTCCCGGACAAACCGATCACCGAGAAGCCGCTGGAAGTGCGTATGGGTAAAGGTAAGGGTAACGTTGAGTATTGGGTTGCCCTGATCCAGCCTGGTAAAGTCCTGTATGAAATGGACGGCGTACCGGAAGAGCTGGCCCGTGAAGCATTCAAGCTGGCAGCAGCAAAACTGCCTATCAAAACCACCTTTGTAACTAAGACGGTGATGTAATGAAAGCAACTGAGCTGCGTGAAAAAAGCGTTGAAGAGCTGAACGCTGAGCTGCTTAACCTGCTGCGTGAGCAGTTTAACCTGCGCATGCAAGCAGCATCCGGCCAACTGCAGCAGACCCATCTGCTGAAGAATGTGCGCCGTGATGTTGCACGCGTTAAGACTTTACTGACTGAGAAGGCGGGTTCGTAATGACCGATAAAATCCGTACTCTGCAAGGTCGTGTTGTTAGTGACAAAATGCAGAAATCTGCAGTTGTTGCTATCGAGCGTTTCGTGAAGCACCCGATCTACGGTAAATTCATTAAACGTACGACTAAGCTGCACATCCACGACGAAAACAATGAATGCGGTATCGGTGACGTGGTTGAAATCCGCGAATGCCGTCCGCTGTCCAAGACTAAGTCCTGGACACTTGTTCGCGTTGTAGAGAAAGCGGTTCTGTAATAGAATCTGCTTCCTCTAAAAACAAAATGAACGGCTCTCGCGAGCCGTTCATTTTTTCTACCCATTTGCGAGAACCGGTGTTATAATGCCGCGCCCTCAATTATGGGGCTTTTTAACGACCTGAGGTTTGGGTCCCGAAGTAGTAGTTGACATTAGCGGAGCACTAAAATGATCCAAGAACAGACTATGCTGAACGTCGCCGACAACTCCGGTGCACGTCGCGTAATGTGTATCAAGGTTCTGGGTGGCTCGCACCGTCGCTACGCAGGCGTCGGCGATATCATCAAAGTTACCATCAAGGAAGCAATTCCGCGTGGTAAGGTGAAAAAAGGTGATGTCCTGAAGGCGGTAGTGGTGCGCACCAAGAAGGGTGTTCGTCGCCCGGACGGTTCTGTCATTCGCTTCGATGGCAACTCTTGCGTTATTTTGAACAATAACTCAGAGCAGCCTATCGGAACGCGTATTTTTGGGCCGGTAACTCGTGAACTTCGTACTGAAAAGTTCATGAAAATTATCTCTCTGGCACCAGAAGTACTCTAAGGAGCGAACAATGGCAGCGAAAATCCGTCGTAACGACGAAGTTATCGTGTTGACCGGTAAAGATAAAGGTAAACGCGGTAAAGTAAAGAATGTCCTGACTTCTGGTAAGGTCATCGTTGAAGGTATCAACCTGGTTAAGAAACACTCAAAGCCGGTTCCGGCTCTGAACCAACCAGGTGGCATCGTTGAAAAAGAAGCCGCTATTCAGGTTTCTAACGTTGCAATCTTCAATGCGGCAACCGGCAAGGCTGACCGTGTAGGCTTTAGATTCGAAGAAGGCAAAAAAGTCCGTTTCTTCAAGTCTAATAGCGAAACTATCAAGTAATTTGGAGTAGTACGATGGCGAAACTGCATGATTACTACAAAGACGAAGTAGTCCAGAAACTCATGACTGAGTTCGGCTACAATTCTGTCATGCAAGTCCCTCGGGTCGAGAAGATCACCCTGAACATGGGTGTTGGTGAAGCGATCGCTGACAAGAAACTGCTGGATAACGCAGCAGCAGACCTGGCAGCAATCTCCGGTCAAAAACCGCTGATCACCAAAGCACGCAAATCAGTTGCAGGCTTCAAAATCCGTCAGGGCTATCCGATCGGCTGTAAAGTAACTCTGCGCGGCGAGCGCATGTGGGAGTTCTTTGAGCGCCTGATCACTATTGCTGTACCGCGTATCCGTGACTTCCGTGGCTTGTCTGCGAAGTCTTTCGACGGTCGTGGTAACTACAGCATGGGCGTTCGTGAGCAGATCATCTTCCCAGAAATCGACTACGACAAAGTCGATCGCGTTCGTGGTTTGGATATTACCATTACCACTACTGCGAAATCTGATGATGAAGGCCGTGCTCTGCTGGCTGCCTTTGACTTCCCGTTCCGCAAGTAAGGTAGGGTTACTTCATGGCTAAGCAATCTATGAAAGCACGCGAAGTTAAGCGTGTGAAATTAGCAGACAAGTTCTTCGCAAAACGCGCTGAACTGAAAGCGATCATTTCTGATGTGAACGCTTCTGACGAAGATCGTTGGGATGCCGTTCTCAAGCTGCAGAGTCTGCCGCGTGATTCCAGCCCTTCACGTCAGCGTAACCGCTGCCGTCAAACAGGTCGTCCGCACGGTTTCCTGCGGAAGTTTGGGTTGAGCCGTATCAAGGTCCGTGAAGCCGCAATGCGCGGTGAAATCCCGGGTCTGAAAAAGGCAAGCTGGTAATTGTCACCATTTGAATCACGGGAGTAACACAGATGAGCATGCAAGATCCGATCGCGGATATGCTGACCCGTATCCGTAACGGTCAGGCCGCGAACAAAGTTGCGGTCTCTATGCCTTCCTCCAAGCTGAAAGTGGCAATTGCCAACGTGCTGAAGGAAGAAGGCTATATTCAAGATTTTAAAATCGAAGGCGACATCAAGCCGGAACTGGAACTGACTCTTAAGTATTTCCAGGGTAAAGCTGTTGTAGAAAACATTCAGCGTGTTAGCCGTCCTGGTCTGCGCATCTATAAGAAAAAAGATGAGCTGCCAAAAGTAATGGCTGGTCTGGGCATCGCTGTAATTTCTACATCTAAAGGTGTTATGACTGATCGTGCAGCGCGCCAGGCTGGTCTTGGTGGCGAAATTATCTGCTACGTAGCGTAATCGGAGGAAAACATGTCTCGTGTTGCAAAAGCACCTGTCGTTGTTCCTGCCGGCGTAGAGGTAAAACTCAACGGTCAGGAAGTTTCGATCAAAGGTAAAAACGGCGAGCTGACTCGTACTATCAACCAAGCTGTTGAAGTTAAACAAGCAGACAACACCCTGACTTTCGCTCCGCGCGAAGGTTATGCGGATGGTTGGGCACAGGCAGGTACTGCCCGTGCGCTGCTGAACGGCATGGTTATTGGTGTTACCGAAGGCTTCACCAAGAAGCTGCAATTGGTCGGTGTTGGTTATCGTGCAGCTGTAAAAGGCAACTCTGTGAGTCTGGCCCTGGGCTTCTCTCACCCTGTTGACCATGCACTGCCGGCTGGCATCACTGCCGAATGCCCAACTCAGACTGAGATCGTGCTGAAAGGCGCTGATAAGCAGCTGATTGGTCAGGTTGCAGCTGATCTGCGCGCCTACCGTCGTCCTGAGCCTTACAAAGGCAAGGGTGTTCGTTACGCCGACGAAGTCGTGCGTACCAAAGAGGCTAAGAAGAAGTAAGGTAACACTATGGATAAGAAATCTGCTCGTATCCGTCGTGCGACCCGTGCACGTCGCAAGCTCAAAGAGCTGGGTGCTACTCGCCTGGTGGTACATCGTACCCCGCGTCACATTTACGCACAGGTGATCGCCCCGAACGGTTCCGAAGTTCTGGTTGCTGCTTCTACTGTAGAAAAAGCTATCGCTGAACAACTGAAGTATACCGGTAACAAAGACGCCGCTGCAGCTGTAGGTAAAGCTCTGGCTGAGCGCGCAATCGAAAAAGGCATCAAAGATGTTTCTTTCGACCGTTCCGGTTTCCAATATCATGGTCGCGTCCAGGCACTAGCAGATGCTGCTCGTGAAGCTGGCCTTC
Organism: Pantoea cypripedii; assembly: GCF_002095535.1. NCBI lineage: Bacteria > Pseudomonadati > Pseudomonadota > Gammaproteobacteria > Enterobacterales > Erwiniaceae > Pantoea > Pantoea cypripedii. The sequence continues at coordinate 4,039,815 of NZ_MLJI01000001.1, read as the reverse complement.
AGTTCTAAGGTAGAGGTCTAAGATGGCACACATCGAGAAACAAGCTGGCGAACTGCAGGAAAAACTGATCGCGGTAAACCGTGTTTCTAAAACTGTTAAAGGTGGTCGTATTTTCTCCTTCACAGCTCTGACTGTGGTAGGCGATGGTAACGGTCGCGTCGGTTTTGGTTACGGTAAAGCGCGCGAAGTTCCAGCAGCGATCCAGAAAGCGATGGAAAAAGCTCGTCGCAATATGATTAACGTCGCGCTGACTCACGGCACCCTGCAGCACCCGGTTAAAGGTGCGCACACGGGTTCTCGTGTGTTCATGCAGCCGGCTTCTGAAGGTACCGGTATCATCGCCGGTGGTGCAATGCGCGCCGTTCTGGAAGTCGCTGGAGTTCATAACGTTCTGGCTAAAGCCTATGGTTCCACCAACCCGATTAACGTGGTTCGTGCAACTATCGACGGCCTGGGCAATATGAAGTCTCCGGAAATGGTCGCTGCCAAGCGTGGTAAATCCGTTGAAGAAATTCTGGGGTAATCACCATGGCGAAGACTATTAAAATTACACAAACCCGTAGCTCAATCGGCCGCCTGCCTAAGCATAAAGCCACTCTGGTTGGTCTGGGTCTGCGTCGTATTGGTCACACCGTTGAGCGTGAAGACACGCCAGCTGTACGCGGTATGATCAACGCGATTTCCTACATGCTGAAAGTGGAGGAGTAAGAGATGCGTTTAAACACTCTGTCTCCGGCCGAAGGGTCTAAACACGCTTCTAAGCGTTTGGGTCGTGGTATCGGTTCTGGCCTCGGTAAAACCGGCGGTCGTGGTCACAAAGGTCAGAAGTCTCGTTCTGGCGGTGGCGTACGTCGTGGTTTCGAGGGTGGTCAGATGCCTCTGTACCGTCGTCTGCCGAAATTCGGTTTCACCTCTCGCAAAGCAATGGTTACTGCAGAGATTCGTCTCTCTGACCTGGCGAAAGTTGAAGGCGGTATCGTTGACCTGAACACGCTGAAAGCAGCAAACATTGTCGGTGTTCAGATTGAATTTGCGAAAGTGATTCTGTCTGGTGAAGTTTCTGCACCGGTAACGGTTCGCGGTCTGCGTGTCACCAAAGGTGCTCGTGCTGCAATCGAAGCTGCTGGCGGTAAAATCGAGGAATAAGTAGCAGATGGCAAAGCAACCGGGATTAGATTTTCAAAGTGCCAAAGGTGGCTTTGGTGAACTGAAGCGCAGACTGTTGTTTGTTATCGGTGCACTGATTGTCTTCCGTATTGGCTCTTTTATTCCGATCCCCGGTATCGATGCCACTGTACTTGCCAAACTGCTTGAGCAACAGCGTGGCACCATCATTGAAATGTTCAACATGTTCTCTGGTGGTGCTCTCAGTCGTGCCTCAATCTTTGCACTGGGTATTATGCCGTATATTTCGGCCTCTATTATTATCCAGTTGCTGACGGTGGTTCATCCGGCGTTAGCGGAGATTAAGAAAGAAGGGGAGGCTGGCCGTCGTAAGATTAGCCAGTATACCCGTTATGGCACGCTGGTTTTGGCCGTATTCCAGTCGATCGGTATTGCTACCGGTCTGCCGAATATGCCTGGAATGCAGGGTCTGGTGATTAATCCAGGCTTTGCCTTCTACTTTACCGCTGTTGTGAGTCTGGTCACGGGAACAATGTTCCTGATGTGGCTGGGCGAACAGATTACTGAGCGTGGTATCGGTAACGGTATTTCGATCATTATCTTTGCTGGTATCGTTGCGGGTCTCCCGCCGGCCATTGGCCATACCATCGAGCAAGCGCGGCAAGGTGACCTGCACTTCCTCCTGTTGCTGTTGGTTGCAGTTCTCGTATTCGCAGTGACCTTCTTCGTTGTTTTCGTGGAACGTGGTCAGCGCCGTATTGTGGTGAACTACGCTAAGCGTCAGCAAGGTCGTCGTGTTTATGCTGCACAGAGCACACATTTACCGTTGAAAGTGAACATGGCAGGGGTTATCCCGGCAATCTTCGCTTCCAGCATTATCCTGTTCCCGGCAACGATAGCATCCTGGTTCGGGGGCGGTACCGGTTGGAACTGGCTGACAACAATTTCGCTGTATTTGCAGCCAGGACAGCCGCTTTATGTGCTACTCTATGCGACTGCAATCATCTTCTTCTGTTTCTTCTACACGGCGTTGGTTTTCAACCCGCGTGAAACAGCAGATAACCTGAAGAAGTCTGGTGCATTCGTACCGGGAATTCGTCCGGGAGAGCAAACGGCGAAGTATATCGATAAAGTAATGACACGTCTGACCTTAATCGGCGCACTGTATATTACTTTTATCTGCCTGATCCCGGAGTTCATGCGTGATGCCATGAAGGTTCCCTTCTACTTTGGCGGTACTTCACTGCTCATCGTAGTGGTTGTCATCATGGACTTTATGGCTCAAGTGCAAACTCTGATGATGTCGAGTCAGTACGAGTCTGCATTGAAGAAAGCTAACCTGAAAGGCTACGGCCGTTAATTCAGGCGCTTGAGAAGTTACGGAGAGTAAAAATGAAAGTTCGTGCTTCCGTCAAGAAATTATGTCGTAACTGCAAAATCATCCGTCGCGACGGTGTCGTACGTGTGATCTGCAGCGCCGAGCCTAAGCATAAACAGCGCCAGGGCTGATTTTCTCACATATTTTTCTTGCAAAGTCGGGTTGAGCTGGCTAGATTAGCCAGCCAATCTTTTGTATGTCGATGCGTTTCCATTTGAGTATCCTGAAAACGGGCTTTTCAGCATGGTTCGCATTTATTTAATTATAGGAGTGCATAGTGGCCCGTATAGCAGGCATTAACATTCCTGATCAAAAACACACCGTTATCGCATTAACTTCGATTTTCGGTATCGGCAAAACCCGTTCTAAAGCCATCTGTGCTGAAACGGGCATCGCTGAAAATGTTAAGATCAGTGAGCTGTCTGAAGAACAAATTGATCAGCTGCGTGATGCAGTTGCTAAATTCGTTGTAGAAGGTGATCTGCGCCGTGAAATCACCCTGAGCATCAAGCGTCTGATGGACCTTGGTTGCTATCGTGGTTTGCGCCATCGTCGTGGTCTGCCAGTGCGCGGTCAGCGTACCAAGACCAACGCACGTACCCGTAAGGGTCCGCGTAAACCGATCAAGAAATAATCGGGGTGAGTAAATAATGGCAAAGGCACCAGTTCGTGCACGTAAGCGTGTAAGAAAGCAAGTCTCAGATGGCGTGGCTCACGTCCATGCTTCTTTTAACAACACCATCGTTACCATTACTGATCGTCAGGGTAACGCACTGGGTTGGGCAACCGCCGGTGGTTCCGGTTTCCGCGGTTCACGTAAATCTACTCCGTTTGCTGCTCAGGTCGCTGCAGAGCGCTGTGCAGAAGCCGTGAAAGATTACGGTATTAAGAACCTGGAAGTTATGGTTAAGGGTCCGGGTCCGGGTCGCGAATCTACTATTCGTGCTCTGAACGCCGCTGGTTTCCGCATCACTAATATTACTGATGTGACTCCGATCCCTCACAACGGTTGTCGTCCGCCGAAAAAACGTCGCGTATAACGCCTCGTTTTTAGGATAGTTGGAGAAAGAAAATGGCAAGATATTTGGGTCCTAAGCTCAAGCTGAGCCGTCGTGAGGGCACTGACTTATTCCTTAAGTCTGGTGTTCGCGCGATCGATTCCAAGTGCAAAATTGAACAAGCCCCTGGTCAGCATGGTGCGCGTAAACCGCGTCTGTCTGATTACGGCGGTCAGTTACGTGAAAAGCAGAAAGTTCGTCGTATCTACGGCGTGCTGGAGCGTCAGTTCCGTAACTACTATAAAGAAGCAGCGCGTCTGAAAGGCAACACCGGTGAAAACCTGTTAGCTCTGCTGGAAGGTCGTCTGGATAACGTAGTTTACCGTATGGGTTTTGGTGCCACTCGTGCAGAGTCACGTCAGCTGGTTAGCCACAAATCTATCCTGGTGAACGGCCGCGTTGTTAACATCGCTTCTTATCAGGTATCTCCGAATGATGTCGTTAGCATCCGTGAGAAAGCCAAAAAGCAATCTCGCGTGAAGGCCGCTCTGGAGCTGGCTGAGCAGCGTGAAAAGCCAACCTGGCTGGAAGTTGATGCGACTAAGATGGAAGGTGTGTTCAAGCGTATTCCTGAGCGTACTGATCTGTCTGCGGACATTAACGAACACCTGATCGTCGAGCTTTACTCTAAGTAAAGCTTAGTACTAAAGAGAGGACACAATGCAGGGTTCTGTGACAGAGTTTCTAAAACCGCGCCTGGTAGATATCGAGCAAGTGAGTTCGACGCACGCCAAGGTGACCCTTGAGCCGTTAGAGCGTGGCTTTGGCCATACTCTTGGCAACGCACTGCGCCGTATTCTGCTTTCTTCCATGCCGGGTTGCGCGGTGACCGAGGTTGAGATTGATGGCGTGCTCCACGAGTACTCCACCAAAGAGGGCGTACAGGAAGATATCCTGGAAATCCTGCTTAACCTGAAAGGGCTGGCGGTAAGAGTTCAGGGTAAAGATGAAGTCATTCTGACCTTGAATAAATCTGGCATTGGCCCTGTGACTGCAGCCGACATTACCCACGACGGTGATGTCGAAATCGTCAAGCCGCAGCATGTGATCTGCCATCTGACCGATGAAAACGCATCTATTAGCATGCGTATCAAAGTTCAGCGTGGTCGTGGTTATGTGCCGGCTTCTGCCCGAATTCATTCGGAAGAAGATGAGCGCCCAATCGGCCGTCTGTTAGTTGACGCATGCTACAGCCCTGTAGACCGTATCGCCTACAATGTTGAAGCAGCGCGTGTTGAACAGCGTACCGACCTGGACAAGCTGGTCATCGAAATGGAAACCAACGGCACAATCGATCCTGAAGAGGCGATTCGTCGTGCGGCAACCATCCTGGCAGAACAACTGGAAGCTTTCGTTGACTTACGTGATGTACGTCAGCCGGAAGTGAAAGAAGAGAAACCAGAATTCGATCCGATCCTGCTGCGCCCTGTTGACGATCTGGAATTGACTGTCCGCTCTGCTAACTGCCTTAAGGCAGAAGCTATCCACTACATCGGTGATCTGGTACAGCGTACCGAGGTTGAGCTGCTCAAAACGCCTAACCTGGGTAAAAAATCTCTTACCGAGATTAAAGACGTGCTGGCCTCACGTGGTCTGTCTCTGGGCATGCGCCTGGAAAACTGGCCACCGGCAAGCATCGCTGATGAATAACCGGATCACAGGTTAAGGTTTCACTGAGAAGGATAAGGTCATGCGCCATCGTAAGAGTGGTCGTCAACTGAACCGTAACAGCAGCCATCGTCAGGCTATGTTCCGCAACATGGCTGGTTCTCTGGTTCGTCATGAGATCATTAAGACGACTCTGCCGAAAGCCAAAGAGCTGCGTCGCGTAGTTGAGCCGCTGATTACTCTTGCCAAGACCGACAGCGTAGCTAATCGTCGTCTGGCATTCGCCCGCACTCGTGATAACGAGATCGTGGCAAAACTGTTTAATGAGCTGGGCCCGCGTTTCGCGAGCCGTGCCGGTGGTTACACTCGTATTCTGAAGTGTGGCTTCCGTGCTGGTGACAACGCTCCGATGGCATACATCGAGCTGGTTGATCGTCCAGAAGCTCAAGCAGAAGCTGCTGCAGAGTAATTTGCAGTAACGTAAAAGACCCGCTTCGGCGGGTTTTTTATTGCCTGTCGTTTCTTCCCATTTCCCTCCCTTCCGCTATGCTGATGGCTGTTATCCCGATCAGGAGCGACTCATGTGGTTAATTGACCAGCTTGCCGAACAGCACATTCTTGCTGCTCAGGAAAAAGGTGAACTCACCAATTTGCCTGGTGAGGGAGCGCCGTTGCAACTCGATGATGAAAGTGGTGTACCTGAAGAACTGCGTACCGGGTATCGGCTGTTAAAAAATGCCGGATTTTTACCGCCAGAATTGGAAATGCGTCGTGAAGCCTTACAGGTCCAGGATCTGCTTCGGGAATTGGATCCTGATGATCAACAGGCGCATGAACTATCGAAACGGTTGAGTTTACTGGAGCTCAAATTACGTCAGGCGGGAATGAGTACCGGGTTTCTGCGCGGCGACTATAGCGATGCGATTAAAAACCGACTGATGCAGGAGAAATAACATGTACCGTATCGGCCAACTCGCCAAAATGGCAGATGTTACACCTGACACCATCCGTTTTTATGAAAAGCAAAACATGATGGATCATGAAGTCAGGACCGAAGGGGGTTTTCGCTTATATAGTGATGACGACCTGCAACGTCTGCGTTTCATCCGTTATGGACGTCAGCTCGGGTTTAGCCTCGATTCTATTCGTGGATTATTATCGATCCGCATCGATCCGGAACATCATACCTGTCAGGAATCTAAAGCTATTGTGGCGAAGCGTCTTGATGAGGTCAGCTCAATGATCGCTGAGTTGCAAACTATCCAGCGTTCGTTGCAACGACTGGCAGAAACCTGTTGTGGCGATTTACATAGCAGCGCTTGTTGCTCCATCCTGGAAGCCCTGGAGAAGGGGGAAGAACCCCATCCGGAAAATTGCTGTAGTAAAGATTGAATTTATGGCGCAAAGGCCTATAGTTGCGCAATCACAAACCGGAGGAAATATGAGCCGTTATCAGCACCAAAAAGGTCAGATCAAAGACAACGCTATCGAGGCATTATTACACGATCCGCTCTTTCGCCAGCGTGTAGAGCAGAATCAGAAAGGGAAAGGCAGCTATCGTCGCAAAGACAAACATGCGAAACGAGGTGGCTGGGAGGCCAGTGGTAAGCAAAGCTGTTTACCACTGGCCTTCTGGTTTTAATCATAAAAAAACCGCCTGGTCAGGCGGTTCCTTGAATCAGATTTTGTTATTTTGTTGCTTGAGCAGGTCACGAATTTCCGTCAGTAACAACTCTTCGTTGGTTGGTTTTGGATCCGGTTTTTCCACTTCTTTCTTTTTATACAATTTATTCATGAGTTTGATGGCGATAAAAATGGCAAGGGCCACGATAACGAAATCAAAAATACTCTGAATAAAGACACCGTATTCCATCACCACGGGTGCTACTGTGCCTTCCGCGGGTTTGAGTACCCATTTGAATTGCTTAAAATCGACCCCGCCGATCAGCAAGCCTAATGGTGGCATGATGATATTAGCTACCAGCGATGAAACAATTTTACCGAAAGCGGCACCGATAATCACACCAACTGCGAGGTCAACCACGTTGCCACGCATCGCAAAATCACGAAACTCTTTGAAAAAACTCATTGTTATCTCCTTGTCCTGGCCAATGCCTAAAGTTTAACAAACCTTTCAACATTTGCCATTACAACAAGGGATTAAGTTGGATTATCACGGCGGGCAACGAACTGCCCGCAGCGATTACAGGAAGAAGGGACTGGGTTGGAATAGACGTTCGACATCTGGCACAAACTTCTTGTCGGTCAGGAACATAATCACATGGTCACCCTGTTCGACGCGAACGTTGTCATTGGCGATGATAACTTCATCACCACGCACTACGGCACCGATGATGGTACCAGGCGGCAATTTAATATCTTCAATCAGGCGTCCCACCACGCGTGAAGTTGTCTCTTCACCGTGGGCGATCGCCTCGATCGCCTCAGCGATACCGCGACGCAATGATGAAACACCGACAATGTCAGCTTTACGAACGTGCCCCAGGAGCGCCGAAATGGTGGCCTGCTGCGGCGAAATAGCAATATCGATCACGCTGCCCTGAACCAGATCAACATAGGCCCGGCGCTGGATCAGCACCATGACCTTTTTCGCCCCCATCTTCTTCGCCAGCATGGCGGACATGATGTTGGCTTCATCGTCATTGGTAACAGCAATAAACAGATCGATTTGATCGACATGTTCTTCAGCCAGCAACTCCTGATCGGAGGCATCACCGTAGAAGACAATGGTATCTTGCAATTGCTCGGCCAGTTCTGCAGCACGCTGCGGATTCCGCTCGATCAACTTCACGCTGTATTGTTTTTCCAGACGCTGTGCCAGACCAAAGCCAATATTCCCGCCGCCAACCAGCATGATGCGTTTGTAGGGTTTTTCCAGACGCTGCATCTCGCTCATCACCGCACGAATATGCTGGCTTGCTGCGATAAAGAAGACTTCATCACCTGCTTCAACGATGGTTGAACCCTGCGGACGAATCGGGCGATCCTGGCGGAAGATGGCGGCAACACGAGTATCAATATGCGGCATATGTTCGCGCAGAATGGAGAGCGGATTTCCTACCAGTGGCCCACCATAATAGGCTTTCACCACTGCCAGACTGACTTTCCCTTCGGCAAAATTCACCACCTGCAGTGCACCAGGATACTGGATCAAACGATAAATATTGTCGATTACCAACTGCTCTGGCGAGATCAAATGATCGATTGGCACCGCTTCGGGTACAAATAGCTTTTCGGCATCGCGCAAATAATCGGCTGCACGAATGCGGGCAATACGGTTTGGCGTATTGAAAAGTGAATAAGCGATCTGACAAGCGATCATATTGGTTTCGTCCGAGCTGGTCACCGCAACCAACATATCGGCATCCTCGGCCCCTGCTTCGCGCAGAATGCGTGGATGAGATCCATGACCATGCACCACGCGCAGATCAAATTTGTCCTGCAACTGACGCAAACGGGTGGGATCGCTATCCACCACGGTAATGTCGTTGTTTTCACCTACCAGGTTTTCTGCGAGGGTTCCGCCGACCTGTCCGGCACCGAGGATAATAATTTTCATCGCGATGAGCTCTTGTCAGATTGCGCCGTATTATTTTTTCATCAACTTAGCGTAGAAGAAACCATCCCCGCCATCTGTGCTGGGAAATACCTGCCAGCCATTCGCCTGACCCTGCGGCAATGCCTCAGCTACCGCATCGGGATGGGCAGCCAGAAATGCGCTGATCTGCTGATGGTTTTCTTCCGGCAGGATCGAGCAGGTGGCGTAAAGCAGTGTGCCTCCGCTTTTCAGGCGTGGCCATACTGCTGCGAGAATTTCACGTTGCAGGCTGGCCAATTCAGCGATATCCCGATCGCGTCGCAGCCATTTGATATCGGGATGGCGACGGATCACGCCGGTTGCCGAACAGGGGGCATCCAGCAGAATACGGTCAAATTGTTGATTGCCACACCATTGTGCCGGGGTACGGCCGTCTCCCTGGCGCACGTCCGCCTGCATGCCGAGACGTTGCAGGTTTTCCCTGACGCGTACCAGACGTTGTTCATCAATATCGACGGCTAACACCTGCGCCTGCGGTGCGATTTCAAGGATATGGGTGGTTTTTCCGCCTGGTGCCGCACAAAGGTCGAGAATGGTTTCGCCATTTTGGGGTTCAAGCAACAAGGCGCAACGTTGTGCGGATAAATCCTGAACCGTTACCCAGCCCTGATCGAAACCGGGCAACTGCCCGACTGGAGCTGGAGCTTCCAGACGCAGTGCATCAGGGGCATCCCCCGGGAAAGCGTTCTTTTCTGCCTGCTCAAGCAGTGCCAGCCAGGCGTCACGAGCATGATGTTGACGGTTAACGCGTAGCCACATTGGCGGGCGCTGATTATTCGCTTCAACAATCTGCTCCCACTGCTCAGGCCATGCGGTTTGCAACCGTTTAAGCAACCAGCCGGGATGCAAATAGCGCTGCGTACCCTGATCCACTTCCGCTACCAGCGTTTCCTGCTGACGCTGGAACTGGCGCAATACGCCATTGAGTAATCCTTTCAGGTTAGCTCGCTTCAGCACCTCAGCACCGGCCACGGTTTCCGCCAGCGCAGCATGGGGCGGTATGCGGGTATACAGCAACTGATACAGTCCGACCATAATCAGATAATGGAGTACGCGCTGCTTACCGGTTAAGGGGCGCTCCATCAGCTTGCCAATTAACGCTTCAAGCTGCGGCAAAGTACGCATGACGCCAAAGCAGAGTTCCTGCAATAACGCAGCGTCTTTATCGGACAGCGCTTTTTGCGCACCAGGCAGAATAGCGCTCAGCGACTCGCCTTTATCCACTACGCGTTCAATTAATTGCGCGGCCAGGCTACGCAGGTTTGTCGTTTTTTTCATGCGATTCATTCATCAAACAAAAAGCCCGGTGTTAACCGGGCTACGGGATCAGGCCAGAATGCTGCCAGGAGTGAACCATTCACGGCGTGAGTTAAGCAAATCCTGTGCGGACATGGCTTTTTTACCGGCAGGCTGTAGCGAAAGCAAATTCAGAACACCATCAGCCGTCGCAATCTGAATACCTTGCTTATCGGCATGAAGTATTTCACCAGGCTGTTTTGCCTGATGCGGTAACACGCTGGCTTGCCAGACTTTCACGGGTTGATCATCCACCATGAAATAGCTCATCGGCCAGGGATTGAATGCGCGAATACAGCGTTCAAGTTGTGCGGCAGAAAGCGTCCAGTCGAGGCGGGCTTCTTCTTTGCTCAGCTTCTCGGCGTAGCTGACCAGCGCTTCGTCCTGTTTTTCCGGCTGTATGCTGCCGTTTGCCAGTTGCGCCAGCGTCTTCAGCATTACTTCAGGACCAAGCTGCGCTAATTTGTCATACAGCGTGGCACTGGTGTCATGTTCGGTAATCGGGCAGGCGAGTTTATAAAGCATGTCGCCGGTATCCAGACCTACATCCATCTGCATAATGGTTACGCCAGTTTCGGCATCGCCAGCCCAGAGCGAACGCTGAATCGGGGCGGCGCCACGCCAGCGCGGCAGCAGGGAACCGTGAACATTGATACAACCGAGACGCGGCATATCCAGCACGGCTTTTGGCAGGATCAGACCATAAGCCACCACTACCATTACATCAGCTTGCAGGTCAGCGACCAGATGCTGGTTTTCGGCAGGTTTTAATGATTTTGGCTGAAAAACCGGAACGTCATGAGCCTGTGCCAGAACTTTTACCGGGCTGGGTGTGAGTTTGTTGCCACGGCCAGCCGGGCGATCGGGCTGCGTGAAGACGCCAACCACCTGATGCTCAGAAGCAAGCAACGCGTCAAGATGACGCGCTGCAAAGTCAGGGGTACCGGCAAAAATGATTTTTAGCGGTGCAGACACAGTTTAACCTTCTATTTGCACTCAGGATGCGCGTGCATTCTGGCGTGCCAGTTTTTCCAGTTTCTGTTTAATGCGCTGACGTTTCAGCGGGGACAGATAATCAATAAAGAGTTTGCCATCGAGATGGTCGATTTCGTGCTGAATGCAGATAGCCAGCAAGCCATCAGTTTCCAGCTCGAAAGTGTTACCGTCACGATCTTGCGCACGCACTTTTACCCACTCAGCGCGCGGCACAAAAGCACGTTGTTCCGGGATGGAGAGACAGCCTTCTTCGATGCCGGTTTCGCCACCTTTTTCCAGCAACTCTGGGTTAATCAACACCAGGCGCTCTTCGCGGCTTTCCGACACATCAATCACGATAATGCGCTGATGAATATCAACCTGAGTCGCTGCAAGGCCAATGCCTTCTTCAGCGTACATCGTTTCAAACATGTCATCGACGATGCGTTGCACGCCAGCATCAACGGTTTTCACCGGTGCTGCGATTTTGCGAAGACGGTCATCAGGGTAATGTAATACCTGCAAAACTGACATAAATTTCCAGATCTGTATGCGTTAAAGAAAAGATTACTACCTCATATTGTAGACTTTTTGGGGCCTGATTGACAGCATTGACCGCATGATGGCACCGGCTGAACAGGGAGTGAGGCGTGGACAAAATTGAGTGGATGCTCAGGCTGGCAAATGTGAAAGGACTCAGTGGACAGCAGATCCGCCATCTGGCGGAAAGGCTGCAAACTACCGGGCATATGGATGATGATTTGATGACGTCGCAGCGGCTGAGCGAAACGCAGCGAAAACAATTTCATACGCTATGCCCACGGCAGCTTTTACGCACCCGTCAGTGGCTGGAGGATCCACAGCATCGGCTGCTTTCGGTGCTGGATAGTGATTTTCCCTCTGCGCTGGCTGAGATCAGTCGTTTTCCTTCATTATTGTATGTAATGGGTAATATCGCAGCGTTACATACGCCACAACTCGCGGTGGTTGGGAGCCGCCACTGTTCTCATTATGGAAGCGAGTGGGGAAGTTATTTCGCACAGCAACTGGCGGCGAATGGATTGACCATCACCAGTGGCCTGGCGCGGGGGATTGATGGCATTGCTCATAGGGCGGCGCTGAATGCGTCCGGTAAAACCATTGCAGTGCTGGGCAGCGGGCTGAAACATATCTATCCGAAAAGTCACCAACAGTTGGCACAGGATATCGTTAACAATGGCGGCGCGCTGATTTCGGAGTTTCCTCTGGAGATGGCCCCATATGCGGTAAATTTTCCACGCCGCAATCGTATTATCAGCGGGTTGAGTCTTGGAGTGCTGGTAGTCGAAGCCTCATTTAAAAGCGGTTCACTGGTGACGGCGCGTTATGCACTGGAACAAAACCGTAATGTTTATGCTTTGCCTGGTGCATTGGGTAACGCTGGTAGTGAAGGGACACACTGGTTAATCCAGCAGGGCGCATTGCTGGTTGTGCATCCTGATAATATTCTTGAAGACCTCCATTCCACGCTGCACTGGCTACCTGCCACAACCTCAGAAACAATATATTCACAAGACAGTGACGATGTTCCATTGCCATTTGCAGACGTGTTGGCTAACGTAGGTGATGAGGTTACACCTGTTGACGTCGTCGCTGAACGTGCCGGCCAACCTGTGCCAGTTATCTCAGCCCAGTTGCTGGAGCTGGAGTTAGCAGGATGGATCGCAGCTGTACCCGGCGGCTATGTCCGATTGAGGAGGGCATGCCATGTTCGACGTACTTATGTACTTGTTTGAGACCTATATCCACAACGAAGCCGAAATGCGCGTTGATCAGGATAAATTGACCGATGATTTAACTGATGCCGGTTTTCATCGTGAAGATATCTACAATGCGTTGAATTGGCTTGAGAGACTGGCGGATTACCAGGAAGGTTTAGTTGCGCCAGTGTTGCTGGCGAACGATCCGCTCTCGATGCGAATCTACACGGAGGAAGAGAGCCTGCGTCTGGATGCCGAATGTCGTGGTTTTATTCTGTTCCTGGAACAAATCCAGGTGCTGAATATGGAAACCCGCGAAATGGTTATCGAACGTGTGATGGCCCTCGATACCCTCGAATTCGATCTGGAAGATCTCAAATGGGTGGTGCTGATGGTGTTGTTTAACATCCCAGGATGCGAAAATGCCTATCAGCAAATGGAAGAACTGTTATTCGACGTCAATGAAGGTATGCTGCATTAATTTGCGCTTGATGCATCGGGTTATATGAGTAAATCAGCACTATTTACCGTGCGTAAACATGATCCCTGCCCCGCTTGCGGGGCAGATTTAGTGATACGTGCCGGCAAACATGGTCCATTTCTTGGCTGTGCCAACTTTCCTGCCTGCGAGTATATCCGCCCGCTGAAAAACCAGGGCGATGGCCATATCGTTAAAGTCCTGGAAGGCCATGCCTGTCCGCAATGTGGCGCTGATAAAGTGCTGCGTCAGGGACGCTTTGGCATGTTTGTTGGCTGCAGCCACTATCCTGAATGTGATTATACTGAAACGATTGATAAGCCTGACGAGACGGCTATTGCCTGTCCACAGTGCCAAAGTGGGAAGCTGGTTCAGCGCCGTTCGCGCTATGGTAAGACGTTCCACTCCTGCGATCGTTATCCAGACTGCCAGTTTGCGCTGAATGCGACCCCGATTGAGGGTGTCTGCCCGCACTGCCAGTTCCCTCTATTAATTGAAAAGAAAACCGCGCAGGGCAAGAAACGTTTCTGCGCCAGTAAGCGCTGCGGCAAACCCGTTGTGCAGGACAATGAATTACCATGACGCAAAATCACTCTTCAGCGGAAAACCTGGAATTCTGTATTAACCAGTTGCAGCAACATGCGGTGATCGCTTATCCCACAGAAGCGGTCTTTGGTCTGGGATGTGACCCGGACAGCGAAAGTGCTGTGATGTCATTACTGGCGCTGAAACAGCGGCCTGTCGAAAAAGGATTGATCCTGATTGCGGCCGACTATGCTCAGCTGGAACCCTACGTTGCCGATCAGGAGCTTTCCGTGGTGCAGCGTGAACGTATGTTTGCCTGCTGGCCGGGGCCGGTCACGTTTGTCGTACCGGCATCCCCACATACGCCACGGTGGCTAACCGGACGTTTTGACTCGCTGGCGATTCGCGTTAGCGATCATCCTGATGTGCAGGCGCTGTGCCAGCGCTTCGGTAAACCGCTGGTTTCAACCAGTGCCAATCTTTCAGGCGAGCCTCCATGTCGCACCGTTGCGGAAGTCGCTCTGCAATTTGGTGCTGAGTTTCCGGTATTAGCGGGTGAAACGGGTGGACGTCTTAATCCTTCTGAAATCCGCGACGTTATCAGCGGCGAACTTATCCGTCAGGGCTAATTTATGGAAAACTTTGCCGTTTTTGGTAACCCGATTGAACATAGTAAGTCACCTTTTATCCATCGTTTATTCGCAGAGCAAACGGGAATTGAACACCACTATGGCCGCGTATGCGCGCCACTGGATGGTTTTCCGCAGGCGATCAGCGAGTTCTTTTCGGCGGGTGGGAAAGGGGCCAATGTGACGTTGCCCTTCAAAGAGCAGGCGTGGGAGTTTGCTGATGAACTCAGCGAGCGTGCTGCGCTCTCTGGGGCGGTCAATACGTTAAAGAAGGATGCGCAGGGGCAGATCCTGGGCGACAACACGGATGGTATCGGCTTACTGAGCGATCTTGAGCGGCTTAAAATGATCCGCCCCGGCGATCGGGTATTGCTGATGGGGGCAGGGGGAGCCGCACGCGGCGTGATTTTGCCACTGCTCTCATTAGGGTGTGCGCTGACAGTGACGAATCGTACAGTTGAAAAGGCGGAGTTGCTTGCGGATATTTTCCAGCATAGTGGGGCCATTCATGCCTGCAGTTTTACTTCTCTGGCCGGCCAGTCGTTTGATCTGATTATCAATGCCACTTCCAGCGGTGTGAAAGGCGATGTGCCGCCACTGCCCGTTTCATTGATTTCTCAACATACGCGCTGTTATGACATGTTTTACCAGCCGGGTCTGACGCCATTCTTGTTTTGGTGCCAGCAACAGGGGGCGCAACAACTCGCCGATGGATTGGGCATGCTGGTGGGGCAGGCAGCGCATGCTTTTCAGTTATGGCATGGTGTGATGCCTGAGATCACGCCCGTCATTGCGCAATTAAAGCAGGCGATGCAGCCGTGAATCAGGCGATTCAGTTTCCTGATCGGGAAGATTGGGATCAAAACCGGCAAGCGGTGTGTTTTCCGGCGATGGTGAATGGCATGGGGCTGATGTGCGCGATCTCTCTTCAGGCATTGTATGACAGATTCGGTGAGGGAGAAGCGATGGCGCTGTTTAGCGCTCATCGCTGGGATCTGGAAGATGAGGCCGAGCAACTTATCCGTAATGATGAAGTTGATCATCAGGGCTGGGTCTGGCTTTCCTGAGCGAGATAATCATTTTTCCAGCCAACATAGTTGTTTGCTGAGTAACGAAGGCCTTCTATCTCGGCTTCATTAAGCGGGCGAATTTGTTTTACCGGGCTGCCTAAATACAGGTAGCCACTTTCCAGACGCTTGCCGGGTGGGACCAGGCTACCTGCACCAATCATCACATCCTCTTCTACTATTACACCATCCAGCAGAATCGACCCCATGCCAACCAGGACGCGATCGCCAATGGTGCAGCCATGCAGCATGGCTTTGTGGCCCACCGTTACGTCTTCGCCAATCACCAGAGGGTAGCCCGCCGGATTGCTGGCTGACTTATGCGTCACATGGAGGACGCTGCCATCCTGGATATTGGTTCGTGCGCCAATCATCACCTGATTCACGTCACCACGTATGGCGACCAGCGGCCAGATACTGACATCGTCTCCTAATACAACATCGCCAACCACAACACTGCTTTTATCGATCATTACGCGATCGCCAGTTTGCGGGTAGCTGCTTTTATAGGGACGTAAGGCTGTGGACATGATCTTTCTCCTTTTGCTCATTTATGCCTAGCCTGAGCGCGATCGGTGCGTCAGACAAGCTAATTATTGAGCGGATCGTTCGTGATCCCAGCAGAAAGGATGAAAACTCACCAGTTGAATCAAAAGATCGAAAAAAGGGGTTGTGCAAAAAAATCGGATCCCTATAATGCGCCTCCACTGACACGGCAAAGCGGCAACGCAGACGGTCAGCGAGGGACGAAGTGATTCATCCCGCCGGAGAAAGTCGCTGAAAAAAAGTGATTGACTCTGAAGGAGGAAAGCGTAATATACGCCACCTCGCGACAGACGGTTAACCCGCTGCTCGCACTGCTCTTTAACAATTTATCAGACAATCTGTGTGGGCACTCGCAGGATTGATATCAAAAGTCTACGGACTTAAAAAATATCAAGTCTCAAGAGTGAACACGTAATTCATTACGAAGTTTAATTCTTTGAGCATCAAACTTAAATTGAAGAGTTTGATCATGGCTCAGATTGAACGCTGGCGGCAGGCCTAACACATGCAAGTCGAACCTAGCTAGCTAGCGCCAGAGGCGTTTTGGTTGAGAGACCAGAGAAGAATTTTCAGCATTGTTTACCGGATAAAGAATTAGCGGAAACGAAAGATTTTACGCTGAGGCAAGGCGGCAAGCGCAGTAAATGAAGGAGCATACATAAGTATGTGACTGAGTTTACAAGAGCGGCCAACGCAGCATCAGTGAAAAATATTCGTTTCTGGCACAAAGAATTTGCCTGGCGGCTGTAGCGCGGTGGTCCCACCTGACCCCATGCCGAACTCAGAAGTGAAACGCCGTAGCGCCGATGGTAGTGTGGGGTCTCCCCATGCGAGAGTAGGGAACTGCCAGGCATCAATCAAGTGAAGAAGCCCTGAACGAAAGTTCAGGGCTTTTTTACGTCTGAAAATCAGAAAAAAGCACGGTGCCGTAGCGGCGCGATTTATCGCGCAGTTTCTATCGTACCAGGCCTGAAACATTCACGATAAATAATGCAGAAACATAAAAAACCCCCTGCCAGGGCAGAGGGTTGATTGCAGTGGATCGGCCTGGGAACTGTCTTAGTGAATAACCTGCGACAGAAAGGCACGGGTACGTTCTGACTTCGGATTGGCAAAGAACTCCTGCGGTGGGGCTTGTTCCACGATCTCACCACGGTCCATAAAGATAACCCGATCAGCGACTGTGCGTGCAAAGCCCATCTCATGGGTTACACACAACATCGTCATACCATCCTCCGCCAGACCAATCATGGTATCGAGCACTTCTTTAACCATCTCAGGGTCAAGAGCTGAAGTCGGCTCATCAAACAGCATGATTTTGGGTTTCATACACAGCGAACGTGCAATTGCCACGCGCTGTTGCTGACCACCGGACAGCTGTCCGGGAAATTTATGCGCATGCTCGGCAATACGGACGCGTTGCAGATAATGCATCGCCAGTTCTTCCGCCTCTTTCTTTGGCATCTTACGCACCCAGATAGGTGCCAGCGTGCAGTTTTGCAACACAGTCAAATGCGGGAAAAGGTTGAAGTGCTGGAACACCATGCCAACTTCAGTTCGCACACGTTCAATATTACGTACATCATCATTCAAATGAATGCCATCAACGACGATTCGCCCCTGCTGATGTTCTTCAAGGTGGTTGATGCAACGGATAGTGGTGGATTTGCCCGAGCCTGATGGTCCGCAAAGAACGATACGTTCACGCGGTTTCACCTGCAGGTTTATGTCCTTTAATACATGGAACTGACCGTACCATTTATTCACATTTTCGAGCGTAATCATCATTTGGTCAGCAGAATTAGTCATAGATTGTGTCATGTAAAACCTCAGTGCGATTTACGCCCGGTGTGAAAGCGCTTCTCCAGATACTGGCTATAGCGCGACATGCTAAAACAGAAAATCCAATAGACGAGGGCAGCAAAAACATAGCCTTCCGTCGACATCCCAAGCCATGTGGGGTCAACGGTGGCCTGCTGCACGCTACTGAAAAGATCGAACAGGCCGATGATGATCACCAGGCTGGTATCTTTAAACAAAGCAATGATGGTGTTAACCAGGCCGGGAATGGTGAGTTTGAGTGCCTGAGGCAAAATCACCAGAATCTGTGTTTTCCAGTAACCCAGCGCCAGCGACTCAGCGGCTTCATACTGTCCCTTTGGCAGAGCCTGTAAGCCACCGCGCACCACTTCCGCGACATAAGCTGACTGGAACAGAATCACACCGACCAGCGCACGCACCAGCTTATCGATGGTCGTCCCTTCAGACATAAACAGCGGCAGCATCACCGATGACATAAACAACACGGTAATCAGCGGTACACCACGCCAGAACTCAATAAAAATCACTGACAGGGTTCGTACCACTGGCATCTTTGAACGGCGTCCCAATGCCAGCAAAATCCCCAATGGCAGGGCACCGGCGATGCCGACCGACGCGATAATCAGCGTCAGCGTCAAACCGCCCCACTGGCGGGTTTCGACACGATCCAGACCCAAATAGCCGCCATACATCAGGAACCAGACGATGATGGGGTAGGCCACTGCCCAGCAGGCGATATAACGGCCACGATGTGGGATCGATTTGATAAACATCGGGATGATGGACAGCAGGCCAATCACCAGTGCCAGATTGATGCGCCAGCGCAGTTCATGTGGATACAGCCCATACATAAACTGGCCAAAGCGCGCATGGATAAACACCCAGCAGGCACCTTCTTTGGTACAGTCGGCGCGGGTTGATCCGATCCAGTTAGCCTGGAAAACCAGCCAGTTAAGCGCAGGTGGGATCACGCTCCAGATAATCCAGAAGCAGAGCAGTGTCAACAGGGTATTGAACCAACTGGAGAACAGGTTTTTGCGCGCCCAACCCCAGGCTTTGCTAACCGGGTTGGTTGGCACTGGCGGTGTTTCGTGTGTGGTAACAGACATAATAATCCCGTTCTCTTAACGCTCAACCAGCGCAATTTTGCGGTTGTAGAGGTTCATCAGCAGCGAAATGACCAAACTGATGATCAGGTAGACCGCCATGGTGATCGCGATGGTCTCGATAGCCTGGCCTGTCTGATTCAGCACCGTACCGGCAAACAGTGAAACCATATCCGGATAGCCGATAGCGGCTGCCAGTGAAGAGTTTTTCACGATGTTGAGATACTGGCTGGTCAGAGGCGGAATGATCACACGCATGGCTTGCGGGATGATCACCTGGCGCATGGTCACAGGATTCGGCAGGCCGAGCGAACGGGCTGCTTCATTCTGACCGTGTGGCACCGACTGGATACCCGAGCGAATCACTTCAGCGATAAATGAAGAGGTGTAGATCGACAGGGCCAGCGTCAGTGAAGCCAGCTCAGGGATCATCACGAATCCGCCACGGAAGTTAAATCCACGCAATTCCGGCACATCCCAGTGTGTGGCGGCACCGAACAGCGCGTGGGCGATCAGGGGGAAAGCAATGATCATCGCAGTGGCGATCGGCCAGGTACGGCGCAACTGGCCAGTCTTCAGCTGGTGTTTACGGTTAAAACGAAATAATCCGACGCTAACGACTATCGCCAGAAGCAACGCGATAACAAACGGCCAGGTACCAGGTGCATAGGTGGGCCAGGGAATATAAAGCCCACGGTTACTGACAAATGCCAGATCAAATGCGTTCAACGCCTGGCGTGGGCCGGGTAAATTACGCAGCACCGCGAAATACCAGAAGAAGATCTGCAACAACGGTGGAATGTTGCGGAACGTCTCAATGTAAATGGTAGAGATCCTGCGCAGGAGCCAGTTATCAGACAGGCGGGCAAGGCCGATAAAGAATCCGAGGATAGAGGCGAAAACAATACAGAGCGCGGAAACCAGCAGGGTATTGGTTAACCCCACCATAAACACGCGCGCGTAAGTATCACCTTCGGTGTAATCAATCAGATGCTGGACGATGCCGAAACCGGCACTGCGCTCCAGGAAGCCGAAACCGGATGTGATGCCACGATTAGCCAGGTTGATCACCGTATTGTGGATGAGATATCCCACAACAGCGAACACGGCCACAATCGCGACTATCTGGTAAAGCCAGGCGCGAACCGTAGGATTACCGAACGAAAAATCCCTTTTTACGGTTGGGCGTTGTGACATGTTGAAACCTCAGTGAAGAAAACGCATTGGGCACCGCAGGGTGCGGTGCCCGACTGGAAGGCAGAATTAACGTACCGGCGGAGCGTACTGGATACCGCCCTGATTCCAGAGCGCATTCTGACCACGCGCGATTTTCAGAGCACTGTCTTTACCGACGTTGCGGTCAAAGCTTTCCTGGTAGTTACCTACCTGTTTAATGATGTTGAACGCCCATTTGTTGTCGAGCTTCAGATCTTTACCGAAGTCGCCTTCAGCACCCAGCAGGTGAGCCATGTCCGGGTTGGACGGTTTGGCGGCCAGCTGATCGACGTTCTTCGAGTTGATGCCCATCTCTTCTGCGTTCAGCATCGCGTACAGTGACCATTTCACAATGGTGAACCAGTCATCATCGCCACGACGTACCACCGGACCCAGCGGCTCTTTAGAGATCACTTCCGGCAGAACGATGAATTCGTCCGGTTTGCCCAGCTTGATGCGCAGTGCGTACAGCTGAGACTGGTCTGAAGCCAGGGTATCGCAGCGACCACTGTCCAGCGCCTTAGCGGATTCGTCAGAACGGTCAAAGGTCACCGGGGTGTATTGCATATTGTTGGCTTTGAAGTAATCCGCCACGTTCAGCTCGGTATCTGTACCCGCCTGGATACATACCGTGGCACCATCCAGCTCTTTCGCACTTTTGAGACCGGCTTTTTTATGGGTCAGGAAGCCGATACCGTCGTAATAGTTCACACCCGCGAACAGGAAGCCCATGCCGCCATCGCGAGAAGAAGTCCAGGTGGTGTTGCGGGACAGAATGTCCACTTCACCGGATTGCAGCGCAGTAAAACGCTCTTTTGCTGTCAGCGGGGTGTATTTCACTTTATTAGCATCGCCAAATACGGCAGCCGCAGCGGCACGGCAAACGTCAACGTCGATACCGGTGAATTTGCCGCTAGCATCGGCATAGGAAAAGCCGGGCAGGCCATCACTGATACCGCACTGAACAAACCCTTTCTTTTTAATTGCATCCAACGTGGTGCCGGCGTGCGCTTGCTGCGCAACGGCGAACAGAGAAGCTGCAGCGACCAGGGTGGAGAGCATCATCTTTTTCATAAAGCATCCTGTGTGGCGAAATCGTGTTGTGATGTGGGTGCATTGCGCACTTTTATGTGCGCTTTTCCTGTCTGTGGCAGTCAGCCATTCACGACTTTGCAAAGCTAATGCCAGGTTTGCAGAATCCTGAATTCATTGGAAAGATCTCTTCATAAACTGAAGCATTCAGAAAGTTCCGACTACTATCGCGCACCAAAAGGAAGCAATGCGAGTCGTCTCGATCACAAACAGTGCAAAAAGTTTCACTATATGGAAGCAGTGTGAGCGGGGACGCAGGACAAAATGTATGGGTTTGCAGATTTGCGGCTGGAACGGTTCAGGATCACATCAGCAGCGGCCTGGTCGGCAATCAGGCGAAGAAGCAAGGGGGAAATGCGTGCGAAAACGAGGCAGGGCAAGGATGGCGTTACGGGCGAAATATCACTGGGGAAATTGCAACTATCGTTACCATTATGGGGACAACTGTTTCACCCGTTGTTAACGACAAAGACACAAACAAAAACGCCAGCCCGAGGGCTGGCGTTATCGCAGCAACAAACTGAAATCAGTTCATGCCGTATTTTTTCAGCTTCTTACGCAGAGTACCACGGTTGATACCCATCATCAGGGCTGCACGGGTCTGGTTGCCACGGGTGTACTGCATCACCATGTCCAACAGTGGCTGCTCGACTTCAGCCAGTACCAGCTCATACAGGTCACTCACATCCTGACCATTCAGTTGAGCAAAATAGTTCTTCAGTGCCTGTTTAACCGAATCACGCAGAGGCTTTTGCGTCACCTGATCCTGTGAGTTAACGGTAGAAACGGTCAGTACGTCAGAATTTACGCGTTGTTCGAACATAGTTCTTTCAGCTCTTTATTTCGTTTACGCAAGATTTTCGAAGTATGCCTCCAACGCCTCCAGCTGTTCGCTGGCATCCTCAATGGCGTTGAATGTGCGCCGAAACTGGTCATCAGGGGCATTTTCCTGCAAATACCAGGAAACGTGTTTTCGGGCAATACGGTATCCCTTGCGCTGACCGTAAAAGTCGTGCAGCTCCCGTATATGTCCAATCAGCATATGCTTCACTTCAGCCAACGGCTTCGGTGCCAGCAGCTCCCCTGTGTCCAGATAATGCTGGATTTCCCGGAAGATCCACGGTCTTCCCTGAGCAGCGCGACCGATCATCAGAGCATCGGCTCCTGTATAATCGAGCACTGCTCTGGCTTTATGCGGGTCAGTAATGTCACCATTCGCGATAACCGGAATGGTAACGCTCTGCTTAACTGTCCGAATGCTGTCGTATTCAGCTTGTCCTTCAAACAAACAGGCGCGAGTGCGTCCATGAATGGTGAGGGCCTGAATGCCACAGCGTTCAGCCAATTGGGCAATCTCTACACAATTACGATTTTCTTTATCCCAGCCAGTGCGAATCTTCAGCGTAACGGGCACATCAACTGCATTAACCACCGCGGAGAGAATAGACTCAACCAGTTGCGGATGTTGCAGCAGTGCAGAACCCGCCATCTTACGATTCACCTTCTTCGCCGGGCAGCCCATGTTGATGTCAATGACCTGTGCGCCTGACGCCACATTAATGCGCGCGGCAGCCGCCATTTCATCGGGATCACATCCGGCAATTTGCACGGCACGAATGCCAGGCTCGTCACTATGCACCATGCGCAAACGGGATTTGTCACTGGCCCAAACTTCCGGGTTTGATGACAGCATCTCGGAGACCGTCATGCCAGCGCCGTTCTCGTAACACAAGGTGCGAAATGGCTTGTCGGTAACCCCGGCCATAGGCGCAGCGATGAGTCGATTACGAAGCTGATGATGTCCAATGCGCATGAAAAAGAAGTGACCCTAACTGTTCGCAAGGCGGCGTATATTACGCATTTTTTCGCGAAGATGAAAGGCCAAACTTTGAACAATTCGCAGGGAAAGATCAAGGAATTGAGGCCGATCGGTGTTAGCTATAAGAAATACCTATACTATTCAGTACATTAAAAAAATGCGATGAAATTGTGTACAAAAGTTTTTCTGAAAATTTGAGCTAAATCACAACATAAAAAACGCCACATCGCCTGATTGGCAAGAGATGTGGCGGGGTGTTAACAATGAACTGCGCTAATTATGCGGGATTAGCGGCGCACACCGGTAATCCGGCACCACTCTTCTTTTTCGGCGACCGGGTCCAGCACAAAACGTTCGGTGTAGGCTTCACAAACGCTTTCCGCCTGGCTGGCCAGCACGCCTGATAACCCCAGATGTCCGCCGGATTTTGGCAGAACGCTGATTAACGGTGCCAGTTCGCGCAGTGGGCCGGCAAGAATGTTGGCGACCACCACATCCGCCTGCAGGTTTTCCGGCTGCTGGTGGGGGAGATAGAGTGCCAGACGATCAGCCACGCCATTACGTTCGGCGTTATCACGGCTGGCCTGAATCGCCTGCGGGTCGATATCAATACCAATCGCCTGTGCGGCCCCCAGTTTCAGGGCTGCAATCGCCAGAATGCCGGAGCCGCAGCCGAAATCGATGACTGTCTTACCCTGTAAATCAAGGCCATCCAGCCAGCTCAGACACAGCGAGGTGGTCGGGTGGGTACCGGTGCCAAAGGCGAGGCCCGGATCGAGCATCACGTTGACAGCGTTGGGATCCGGGACTTCGCGCCAGCTCGGGCAGATCCATAAACGCTCACCGAAACGCATCGGGTGGAAATTATCCATCCATTCGCGCTCCCAGTCTTTATCTTCGATCTGCTCGATCTTATGACGGAAACCGCTGCCAAGCAGAGGGTGCTGGCTCAGTTCCGCGACAACATCGTCCATCTCGGTTTCGGCATCAAACAGGCCGATCACATCGGTATCGCCCCACAGCAGCGTCTCACCCGGCAGTGGCTCATAAACCGGATTATCGTGGGTGTCCTGGAAGGTCACAGACACGGCACCGCTTTCCATCAGCGCATCGCTCAGTGTTTCCGCGTGCTCACCGGTGCTGTTAATTTTGATTTGAATCCATGGCATAGCGTTTCTCTTTATTCCAGGGCAGCGTCTTGTGCGTCAGGCGTGCTGCCAAATAGGTTACCTGCCAGAAAGGCCAGCAGGCTAAGGATCAATGATGGAACGATAGGGTGGAAACCCCACAGTTCCAGTTTCAGGCTGGCGAGCAGCGTGTAGCAACCGGCACCGACAACCATCCCGCTGATGGCACCAGCAGCGTTTGCACGCTCCCAGTACAACCCGAGTACCAGTGGCCACAGGAACACCGCTTCGAGGCCACCAAAAGCCAGCAGGTTCAGCCAGATGATCATATCCGGTGGGTTCCAGGCGGCCAGCAGCAGCAATAAACCCAGCACAAAGGTGATGGTGCCAGAGAGCATGCGCAGGCGCGCTTCATTCTCGCTATGCTGTGGCGCGATTCGCAAATAGAGGTCTTTGATCAGGGTAGCGGAGGATTGCAGCAGCTGCGCGTTAATTGTCGACATGATCGCTGCCATCGGTGCGGCAAGAAAAATGCCCGCAGCCATCGGTGGCAATACGGTGATCATCAGCGTCGGGATCACTTGATCGGGAATGGTTAGATTCGGCAGGATCGCGCGACCCAGCGCCCCCGCCAGGTGCATTCCCAGCATCAGGATCACCACCACAATGGTGCCAATAATGATGCCACGATGCATTGCCTTGCTGTCTTTATACGAGATACAGCGGACGGCGGTATGTGGCAGGCCAATCACACCAAAACACACCAGTACGGCAAACGAGCTGAGGAAAGTCGGCGTGATCACATTGCCAACACCTTCTGGTGAGACCAGCTGTGGATCGATGGCACGCAATTTAGTCACGGCAGTTTCCAGCCCGCCCGCCTGATGAATCACCGCAAACAGCAGCAGGAAGGTACCCACCAGCATCACCAGGCCTTGCATTGCATCATTCAGCACGCTGGCACGGAAGCCGCCAAACGCGGTATAGAGCGCAATGGTGCCGCCAAAAATCAGCAGGCCGGTATCGTAGGGAATGCCCGCAGCGGTTTCCAGCAAACGTGCACCACCAATGAACTGCACCGTCATCGCGCCAATAAACGCCACCAGCAGACTCAGGCTGGCTAACCAGATCAGCAGCGGGCTGCGGTAGCGGCCATACAGCATGTCATTCAGCGTCACCGCATTGTAACGGCGCGCCAGAATGGCGAATTTTTTCCCTAATACACCGAGAGACAGCCACACGGCAGGGACCTGAATCATGGCGAGCAGTACCCAGCCCAGCCCATATTTATACGCTGCACCGGGGCCGCCAATAAACGAGCTGGCACTGATATAGGTCGCGGTGATGGTCATCGCCAGCACGAAGCCACCCATCGAGCGGCTACCGAGAAAATACTCCGTCAGGAAGTTGCCCTGGCGCTGTTTGCGCATGGCAAATACCGACAGCGCGGCAATCAGCACCAGATAGGCCAGCAGGGGAAGAATGATCTCACTTTCCATCTTTGTCCTCCAGTGACATATCGCGGAAAACCATCCGTACCATCAACCAACACAACCCAATAAACAGCACGGGAGCAAACAGGCAGGAAAGCTCAAACCAGTGTGGCAGGCCGGTTATGCCTGTCGCATTCCCCCCCAGCCAGGCGGAAAGCCCCCACACAGCGAGATACGCCAGCGCCAGATAAAACGCCCAGCGCGCCTCTTTATTCGCTTGCACAAAACGCCAATCCATCATGCAACCTCAAAGGCAACAAAAATGAAAAAGGCCGGTTTAACCGGCCTCAAAGGAACTCTGCGTTGCAGGGATTACTCTTGCATGCCGAGTTTTTTCTCCAGGTAGTGGATATTGGTACCACCCTGCTGGAAGTTTTCGTCGGACATGATTTTCATCTGCAGTTCGACGTTGGTCTTGATACCGTCAATGATCAGTTCCGCCAGCGCATTTTTCATGCGGGCGATGGCCACGTCACGGTTTTCACCGTAAGTGATCAGTTTGCCGATCATGGAATCGTAGTACGGCGGTACGGTGTATCCGGCATAGATATGCGATTCCCAACGCACACCAAAGCCACCCGGTGCGTGGAAACGCGTGATCTTACCTGGGCTTGGCAGGAAGGTGTTCGGGTCTTCGGCGTTGATACGGCATTCCACCGCATGGCCGCGAATCATCACATCTTCCTGACGGATAGACAGCGGCTGACCGGCTGCAATACGCAGCTGTTCTTTGATCAGGTCTACGCCGGTGATCATCTCGGTGACCGGATGCTCTACCTGAATACGGGTGTTCATCTCGATAAAGTAGAACTCACCGTTTTCGAACAGGAACTCAAAGGTGCCTGCGCCACGGTAGCCGATATCCACACAGGCTTTAGCACAGCGATCGCCGATGAAGCTGCGCAGCTCTGGCGTGATGCCCGGTGCGGGTGCTTCTTCAACCACTTTCTGGTGACGGCGCTGCATGGAGCAGTCGCGTTCGGCCAGATAAATCGCGTTGCCCTGGCCATCGGCCATGACCTGGATTTCGATGTGGCGAGGATTTTCGAGGTATTTCTCCATATAAACCATGTCGTTGTTGAAAGCCGCTTTGGCTTCCGCTTTCGTCATGTTAATGGACTGCTCAAGATCCTTGTCGCTGCGCACCACACGCATACCACGACCACCGCCGCCGCCAGAGGCTTTGATGATGACCGGATAACCGATGCGTTTGGCGAAGGCACGGTTTTTATCCATGTCTTCAGTCAGTGGGCCATCGGAGCCTGGTACGGTCGGTACACCGGCTTTTTTCATTGCGGTGATTGCCGACACTTTGTCACCCATCAGGCGGATGGTATCCGCTTTCGGGCCGATAAAGATAAAGCCGGAACGTTCAACCTGCTCGGCGAAATCGGCGTTCTCAGACAGGAAGCCATAGCCCGGATGGATCGCGACCGCGCCAGTGATTTCGGCAGCGGAGATCAGGGCCGGGATATTGAGGTAACTTTTGACCGACTGCGCCGGGCCAATGCAGACAGTTTCGTCAGCCAGCAGCACGTGCTTCAGGTCGCGGTCCGCCGTGGAGTGCACTGCCACAGTCTTGATGCCCAGCTCTTTACAGGCACGCAGAATGCGCAACGCGATCTCACCGCGGTTAGCAATGACAATTTTATCCAGCATGGTTCGCCTC
The DNA here is from genome assembly GCF_002095535.1 of Pantoea cypripedii. Classification (NCBI taxonomy): domain Bacteria; kingdom Pseudomonadati; phylum Pseudomonadota; class Gammaproteobacteria; order Enterobacterales; family Erwiniaceae; genus Pantoea; species Pantoea cypripedii. The sequence continues at coordinate 4,012,430 of NZ_MLJI01000001.1, read as the reverse complement.
GTTATTCGATGACAACCAGCGGCTCGTCAAATTCAACCGGCTGGCCACTTTCCACCAGAATCGCTTTCACAACGCCGGATTTATCGGCTTCGATCTGGTTCATCATTTTCATCGCTTCAACGATGCACAGGGTGTCGCCGGCGTTAACTTTCTGGCCGACTTCGATAAAGGCTTTCGCATCCGGGCTTGGGGTGCGATAGAAGGTGCCTACCATCGGTGAACGCACGATGTGGCCGCTGATTTCCGGTTTAGCGGCTTCCGCAACCGGTGCAGCAACAGCAGGGGCAACCGCAGCAGCCAGAGGGGCTACCTGCGGTGCAGGTACAGCATAAGCCTGCTGCATCATAGGATAACCGACATTGGCAGGTGAACGGCTGATACGAACGGACTCTTCGCCCTCAGAGATTTCCAGCTCAGCGATGCCAGACTCTTCAACCAGTTCGATCAGTTTCTTAATTTTACGAATATCCATGAGTGTGGTTCCGTACTCTGTTTAATTGGAATGTGTCAGGCGTTTTACGGCCGTTTGTAAAGCCCACGAGTATCCGTCAGCGCCAAGTCCACAGATGACACCGGCAGATACATCGGAAAGATAGGAGTGATGGCGGAACGGTTCGCGTGCATGCACATTGGTCAGATGCACCTCGATAAAGGGGATGTTTACCGCCAGCAGAGCATCACGCAGCGCGACGCTGGTGTGCGTGAACGCAGCAGGGTTGATGATGATGTAATCCACATTGCCTCTGGCCTCGTGAATACGATCGATCAACTGAAATTCCGCGTTCGATTGCAAATGACTCAATTTCACATGGTGCTGATCAGCCTGTTGCGTCAGATCGCTGACAATTTGCGCCAGCGTGGTGTGCCCATACTTCTCAGGCTCACGCGTTCCCAGCAAATTCAGGTTGGGTCCGTTCAAAAGCAGTATGTGAAAGTTATGCGCCATCTTGCTGCTATCTCCTGCAATTATTCAGGCATCGCGTAAAATACCGCGACAATCTTCCTTTGTCACTCTTCCGAGTGAAAAAGAAGACTTCACTTGCAATAAAGCCGGGCATTATATCCGTTTCGTCGCAATTCGCAGCAAAATACTGGTCTTATCTGCGAAGATGATCAGATGCGGCCAGAAGGCCACACCTTTTAACAGAAATCGCAGCAGGATGACAACCGTGCAGGAATTAGCGGGAGAAGAGTTTTCGCAACTTATTGTAACGCCAGCCCAATAGCAGCAGAGCCAGTAATGCATAAATCAGCGGCTGTGGTGACAGCACTTTAACTGACCAAAGATAGTGAATGGGCGCGAGGATCGCCACCAGATAGATACCATTGTGCAGAGTTTGCCAGCGACGTCCCAGTTTACGCTGTGCGCGCTGAAAGGAGGTGATTGCCAGCGCAAACAATACCAGCCAGCAGATAATACCCAGCGTCAAATAGGGGCGGGATATCAACTCACTGCCGAGCAATCGCAGATTATTGACCCCTAATTCCAGCAGATAATAGCTCAGCAGATGCAGACAGGCCCAGGCGAAGCACCACAGACCGAGCATGCGGCGGGTGCGAATCAGCAGGGGTTGTTTGGCGTAGCGCGTTAAGGGACTCACCAGCAACGTCGCCAGCAACAGTTTAAGCGCCATTCTGCCGGTAAAATGCTGGATATCTTTGGCCGGGTCGGCGCTTAACCAACCCTGATTGGCGGAAAAAAACAGCCACACCAGCGGCAGAAACGCCGCCAGGTGCAGCACCACTTTCAGCCAGGTGATATGGCGTAATGTCAGACGCACTCAGTAATTCTCCCGTAAATCCAGCCCGTGATAGAGCGACGCGACTTCTTTGGCATAGCCGTTAAACAGCAGCGTTGGCTGGCGCTCCACCTTCAGAATCCCCCCCGGACCAATAAAACGCTCTGTCGCCTGCGACCAGCGGGGATGATCGACATGCGGGTTAACGTTGGCATAAAAGCCATATTCATTGGCGGCGATTTGATTCCAGGTGGTCGGCGGCTGATCGTGAGTCAGGGTAATTTTGACGATCGATTTAATGCCTTTGAAACCGTATTTCCACGGTACGGTCAGGCGGATCGGCGCGCCATTTTGTGGAGGCAATGCTTTGCCGTACACGCCAGTGCTGAGCAGGGTCAGGGGATGCATCGCTTCATCCATGCGTAATCCTTCGACATAGGGATAATCCAGCCCGCCGCCAATAAAGCGATCTTTCTGGCCCGGCATTTGATCCGGGGCATAGAGCGTTTGAAACGCGACAAAACGCGCATTGCTGGTGGGTTCCGCCAGTTTCAGCAGCTTGTTCAGCTCAAATCCCACCCAGGGGATCACCATTGACCAGGCTTCTACACAGCGCATGCGGTAGATACGCTGCTCCATCGCAAAACGTTTAAAGATGTCATCCATATCCAGCGTAATGGGTTTTGCCACTTCGCCTTCAATACGCAGTTGCCAGGGATCGGTCTTCAGCGTCCCGGCATTCGCTGCCGGATCGGCCTTATCAAGGCCAAATTCATAGAAGTTATTGTAGCCAGCGACCTTATCAAACGGGGTGAGGGGTAAATCCGCCTGCCAGGCGGGCGGCTTACTGAATTGCAGCGCTTTCCCGGCTGGCGCGGCAGGGCGATCGTTGCCTTTAAACCAACTGAGAACATCGGCCTGCGCTATCCGTGGGAAGCTGGCTGCGGCAGCACCCAGGCCAAGGGCTTTCAGCACCTGACGACGCTGCATATTGAAGATACTTTCTGGCGTCACATCGGCTTCAGAAAGGAAATGCTTCGGCTTCATGGAATTCTCCGGCTGAATGTTTAAGGCAAGCATGAGCAAACCCGGTTATATGCGCCAGAAAGAGCCGTAAAATGTGAAATTTCCTGGCTGCGCTTATCTTGAGAATAGGACGAAAAAAATCATGTGAAAGTCAGGACTTCCCTGTTTATCGTTATACTCGCCTCTGTATAGGTAGCGATGGTTGCTGAACGCTGTTTCAGGCGGTGATTTATGCTATTTTGCTCAGGTTTGCGCCAGTGAGTCTGGTGCCGCCGGTTCTTTTCTATTCATAACCGCAGTGATACAGGCACAGGGATGCGATTAACCACGAAGTTTTCTGCGTTTATTACATTATTAAGCTTACTGGCGATGTTGTTGATGCTGGTGGGCTGCGCTTTTAGTTTTGTCTGGTTGTCACAGCAGCGGGTGGAAACCCGGGTACAAACTCTGGCAACCGAAGTGGACAAAGCCTTAATCACCCAATCGCCACAGGATCTGACGCAATGGCTGTCGCGCATTATGCCGGTGATTAATGCCGAACAGCTGGAGCTACACGACGGCGAGCGCACGTTGTTTCGCCTGGCCCGCCATGAAAACCCGATGCTGGAAGATGAGCCAAATCGCTTTATCCAGTTCGACCTGCCGCTGGCGCATTCATCTGGCATGATGCTGCGCGTGGTGGTGCTTGATCCCGCTAAAACCTGGTTTCGCTCCTTCACCGGGGCTTATACGCTGGTGGTCATTTTAACCGTGGTAATGATCATGGCGTCACTGCTGGTGATGACCCATCGCTGGCTGAACAGCCACTGGCGTAATATGGAGCGGCTGGAAGCGCGTTCGGAGCGTATCCTGGCGGGCGACCGGCAGGCCAGGGACAATGAAGAAGTGGAGTGGCCACCGAAGGCCAGTCACGCTATCGATCTTCTGTTGCATGATTTGCTGGAGGCGGGTGAGCAGCGCTTACGCATCGATACCCTGATTCGTACTTTTGCCGCGCAGGATTCGCGTACCGGGTTGAATAATCGTCTGTTCTTCGATAACCAGCTGGCCACCCTGCTGGAAGATCAGGAAGATGTTGGCACCCACGGTGTGGTCATGATGGTGCGCCTGCCCGATCTTGAAACGCAGTATGAAACTCTCGGTCCGGCGCTGGCTGAAGAATACCTGTTTGATCTCATTAATATGCTGTCTACCTTCGTGCTGCGTTATCCCGGCGCGCTGCTGGCACGTTATTTTCGCAGTGACTTTGCCGTGCTGCTGCCGCACCGAACCCTTAAAGAAGCCAACAATATTGCCGATCAACTGATCAATGCCGTGGATTCTCTGCCGCCGATGCGCATGGTGGATCGTGATGATCTGATCCATATCGGTATCAGCGCCTGGCGCAGCGGGCTAAGCGTGCCGCAGGTGATGGAAAACGTAGAAATGGCCACGCGTCGCGCTGCCCTGCAGGGGGGAAACAACTGGTCAATCGGCGAGGGTAACCCGCTGGATATGGGGCGTGGTAGCGTGCGCTGGCGAACGCTGCTGGAAAACACCCAGAGTCGTGGTGGACCCCGTCTGTACCAGAAACCCGCCGTCATGCTGGATGGGAAAGTTCATCATCGGGAGATGCTGGCGCGTATCTTTGATGGTGACAAAGAGGTGGTGTCTGCCGAGTTTATGCCTCTGGTGCAGCAATTGGGAATGGCCGAAAGCTGGGATCGCCAGATGGTAACCCGTATCGCCGCATTGACTGAGATGTGGCCTGATGAAACTCTGGCGCTGCCGGTGAATATCGATTCGTTATTACAGCGACCTTTTCAGCGCTGGCTGCAAAAATTACTGCTGCAATGCAGCAAATCACAAAGAAAACGATTTTTATTTGAACTTGCCGAAGCGGATGTTTGTCAACACATCAACCGCTTAGTGCCGATTTTCAGAATGCTCAGTGCGTTTGGTTGTCGCATCGCTGTCAATCAGGCGGGATTAACGGTGGTGAGCAGCGCTTATATCAAGCAATTTCCGGTGGAGTTAATCAAACTGGACCCTGGTCTGGTGCGTAATATTGAACGACGCACGGAAAATCAGTTGTTTGTACAAAGTCTGCTGGAAGTGTGTAAGTCGACTCCCACTCAGGTCTTTGCTGCCGGTGTACGCACGCGTGCGGAGTGGCAAACGCTGGCAGGATTGGGGGTCGCCGGTGGTCAGGGTGATTTCTTTGCTCCCTCGCTGCCGGTAAACAGTAATGTGAAAAAACATTCACAACGTTATCGAATTTAGCCGTTAATTGCCCGATGGCGGCGCTCAAGGTTGTTTTACGCTGTAAACCTGAATTATGCCGGCCAGCAGCTATGCTGGAAATGTTAGATTTTATGTCGAAAACTGCCCTGGCTCGTGGGGCGAAAGGCACTGAAAGCGGCGGCTTTGCGCCATTTTTCCTTAGCGAACCGCAGCATACACTGCTGTAAAAAATAGCTAGCATATTTTCTCACCGAAGCGGAACGTTTTTGCGCCTTGTAGCGGCTTCGCGTGGTTGGTAAAGTAGGCGGATTTTATTTTCCGCCCCCAGCTTGCAGGATTATCCCTTAGTATGTTTAAAAAATTTCGTGGCATGTTTTCCAATGACTTGTCCATTGACCTGGGTACCGCGAATACCCTGATTTATGTAAAAGGACAGGGCATCGTGCTGAACGAGCCTTCCGTGGTTGCCATTCGTCAGGATCGTGCCGGCTCCCCAAAGAGCGTTGCCGCCGTTGGTCATGACGCCAAACAGATGCTTGGCCGTACGCCGGGCAATATCGCTGCTATCCGTCCGATGAAAGACGGCGTCATTGCAGACTTCTTCGTCACCGAAAAAATGTTGCAGCACTTTATTAAGCAAGTGCACAGCAACAGTTTTATGCGCCCCAGCCCGCGTGTGCTGGTGTGTGTGCCGGTGGGTGCAACCCAGGTTGAGCGTCGTGCTATCCGTGAATCTGCGCAGGGCGCAGGTGCGCGTGAAGTGTTTCTGATTGAAGAACCGATGGCCGCTGCGATCGGTGCCGGTCTGCCGGTATCAGAAGCGACCGGTTCGATGGTGGTGGATATCGGTGGTGGTACCACTGAAGTGGCCGTTATCTCTCTGAACGGCGTGGTTTACTCCTCTTCAGTGCGTATTGGTGGTGACCGCTTCGATGAAGCTATCATTAATTATGTACGCCGTAATTACGGCTCGCTGATCGGTGAAGCCACCGCTGAGCGTATTAAGCATGAGATCGGTTCTGCGTATCCGGGCGATGAAGTCCGTGAAATCGAAGTTCGTGGTCGTAACCTGGCTGAAGGTGTGCCGCGCGGCTTTACGCTGAACTCCAATGAAATTCTGGAAGCGCTGCAGGAACCGCTGACCGGTATCGTGAGTGCGGTGATGGTGGCGCTGGAGCAGTGCCCGCCGGAACTGGCTTCCGACATCTCCGAGCGTGGCATGGTGCTGACCGGTGGTGGCGCGCTGCTGCGTAACCTCGATCGCCTGCTGATGGAAGAAACCGGCATTCCGGTGGTCGTGGCCGAAGACCCGCTGACCTGCGTCGCGCGTGGCGGTGGCAAGGCGTTGGAAATGATCGACATGCATGGCGGCGATTTGTTCAGCGAGGAGTAAATCCTCATCGGCTGAGGCCGTGGTCAAATTGCGCAGGGAATGAGCGCCGATGACGACGCTGCGCATGACGGCACGATGCGTTCAGCCCTGGAGGCGCAGGTCTTAGGACCCGCGCTTCTTCCCTGATGTCGAGGAACACGCAGATTTTATGAAGCCGATTTTTAGCAGGGGGCCATCCCTGCAGTTGCGCCTCTTTCTGGCAGTCATTGTGGCCATCGCGATTATTATCGCCGATAGCCGCGTGGCCTCCTTTTCCCAGATTCGCAACTACCTGGACACATCGGTCAGTCCATTTTACTTCCTGGCTAACGGGCCAAGAGAGCTTCTTGACGGCGTTTCCGCCACGCTGGCTTCGCGTCAGCAGCTGGAACTGGAAAACAAAGCACTGCGTCGTGAACTCTTTCTGAAGAACAGCGACCTGCTGATGCTGGGGCAATATAAGCAGGAGAACGCGCGTCTGCGCGAGCTGCTCGGCTCACCGTTACGTCAGGATGAGCACAAGATGGTGACGCAGGTGATCTCCACCGGCACCGATCCCTACACCGATCAGGTGGTTATCGACAAAGGCAGCGTAAACGGCGTTTACGAAGGCCAGCCGGTGATCAGCGATAAAGGTGTCGTGGGGCAGGTGGTGGCGGTAGGCCAGGTGACCAGCCGTGTGCTGCTGATCTGTGACGCTTCCCATGCGTTGCCGATCCAGGTGCTGCGTAATGATATCCGCGTGATTGCGGCCGGTAACGGCTGTAATGAAGATCTGCAACTTGAGCATCTGCCTGGCAATACCGACATTCGTGTGGGTGATGTGCTGGTCACCTCGGGTCTGGGTGGTCGTTTCCCGGAAGGCTATCCGGTTGCCGTGGTGTCGTCGGTGAAAGTGGATACGCAGCGTGCGTACACCGTTATCCAGGCACGCCCGACAGCAGGTTTGCAGCGTCTGCGTTATCTGTTGCTGTTATGGGGAGCGGATCGTAACGGCGATATGCCGATGGCTCCTGATGAAGTGCATCGTGTTGCTAATGAACGCTTAATGCAGATGATGCCGCAAGTCTTACCGCCAGCCGGTGAGATGGGGCCGCCCGCGCCCGGCAGTCAGCAAATGGGACCACCCGCGCCTGTCAGCAATGGCAGCAGTTCGCAGGTAACACCGGCGAACACGCGTGGAGGCCAGCCTTGAGTCGATATCGCAGCCAGGGCCGATGGGTTATCTGGCTGTCCTTCCTGATTGCCCTCATCCTGCAAATCATGCCCTGGCCAGAACAGTTCTACATGTTCCGGCCATCATGGCTTTTGTTGATCCTCATCTACTGGGTGCTGGCATTGCCACACCGGGTTAATGTTGGCACCGGCTTTGTGCTGGGCGCCATCATGGATCTGGTGGCCGGTTCAACGCTGGGCGTGCGTGCGCTGGCATTGAGTATCATCGCCTACCTGGTCGCCTTTAAATTCCAGCTTTTCCGTAACTTAGCGTTGTGGCAGCAGGCTTTAATGGTTATGGTGCTGTCGCTGGCGGTGGATGTTATTGTTTTCTGGGCGGAATTTTTGGTGATTAATGTCTCCTTTCGTCCGGAAATCTTCTGGAGTAGCGTTGTCGACGGCATTCTCTGGCCCTGGCTATTCTTATTAATGAGAAAGATTCGTCGTCAGTTCGCTGTTCAGTAAGGAAAACTATGATAACCCTGTACCTGGCTTCCGGTTCACCGCGTCGACGTGAGCTGTTGACGCAGCTTGGTCTGCAATTTGAACGTCTGATCACCCATGTGGAAGAACAACGTCTGCCTGCAGAAGCGGCTGAGGTTTATGTGCGTCGTCTGGCAGCAGATAAAGCGCGCGCGGGGGTGGCTGTCGCCCCGCAGGATCTGCCGGTGCTGGGTGCTGATACCATCGTGGTACTCAATGGTGAGGTGCTGGAAAAACCGGCCGATGCGGCGCACGCGACCCGCATGCTAAGTAAACTCTCCGGGCAGACACATCAGGTGATGACCGCAGTGACGCTGGCCGACCACCGGCAGCAACTGGATTGCCTGGTGGTCACAGACGTGACTTTCCGCAAGATCACGGCGGAAGAAATTGCGCACTATATCGCCAGTGGCGAACCGATGGATAAAGCCGGCGCTTACGGAATACAGGGCATGGGCGGGAACTTCGTGCGCAAAATTAATGGAAGCTATCACGCAGTGGTGGGATTACCGCTGGTTGAGACCGGTGAGTTGCTCAGCAATTTTCAGTCACTGCGTGCGCTAAGGGGACAAGATGACGGCTGAACTGCTGGTAAATGTGACACCCTCTGAGACACGCGTCGCCTATATTGATGGCGGCATTTTGCAGGAAATCCACATCGAGCGCGAAGCGCGCCGCGGCATTGTAGGCAACATCTACAAAGGACGCGTCAGCCGCGTGCTGCCGGGTATGCAGGCGGCATTTGTTGACATTGGCCTCGATAAAGCGGCTTTTCTGCACGCTTCTGACATCATGCCGCACACCGAATGTGTCGCGGGTGATGAACAAAAGAATTTCAACGTGCGCGACATTGCCGAGCTGGTACGCCAGGGGCAGGATTTAATGGTGCAGGTGGTGAAAGATCCCCTCGGCACCAAAGGCGCACGCCTCACCACTGACATCACGCTACCGTCGCGTTACCTGGTGTTTATGCCGGGTGCCTCGCACGTTGGCGTCTCCCAGCGTATCGAAAGTGAAGCCGAGCGTGAACGTCTGAAAGCGGTGGTTGCCGCCTACTGCGACGATCTTGGCGGCTTTATTATCCGCACTGCTGCCGAAGGTATTGGCGAAGAAGAGCTGGCGCAGGATGCCGCTTTTCTCAAGCGTCTGTGGACCAAAGTCAGTGAACGTAAGAAGCGCAACCTGACGCGTTGCCTGCTGTATGGAGAACTGGCGCTGGCGCAGCGTGTGTTGCGTGATTTTGCCGGTGCGGCGCTGGATCGCATTCGGGTGGACTCCCGCCTGACCTGCGATCTGCTGGTGGAATTTACCGGTGAATACATCCCGGAGATGGCCAGTAAGCTGGAGTTATACAGCGGTAAACAGCCAATTTTCGATCTCTACGATGTGGAAAACGAGATCCAACGTTCGCTCGATCGCAAAGTTGAACTGAAGTCTGGCGGTTATCTGATCATCGATCAGACTGAAGCAATGACCACCATCGATATCAATACCGGTGCGTTTGTTGGTCATCGCAATCTGGACGAAACCATTTTCAACACCAATATCGAAGCCACTCAGGCGATTGCCCGCCAGCTTCGGCTGCGTAATCTGGGTGGCATCATCATTATCGATTTTATCGACATGAGTAATGATGACCACCGCCGCCGTGTGTTGCATTCGCTGGAAAGCGCGCTCAGCAAAGATCGGGTGAAAACCGGAATCAATGGTTTCTCGGCGCTTGGGCTGGTGGAAATGACGCGTAAACGCACGCGTGAAAGCATCGAGCATGTGTTGTGTGCCGATTGCCCGGTATGTAAAGGACGCGGCACGCTGAAGACGGTGGAAACCGTCTGCTACGAAATCATGCGTGAGATTGTGCGTGTGCACCATGCCTACGATTCTGACCGCTTCCTGGTGTATGTCTCTCCGGCGGTGGGTGAAGCGCTGAAAAGCGATGAGTCCCATGCGTTAGCCGAAGTGGAGATCTTTGTGGGCAAACAGGTGAAAGTCCATGTTGAACCGCTCTACAATCAGGAGCAGTTTGACGTGGTGATGATGTAATTTTTCTTGTTTATGCTGGCCTTGCACGACGTTTTGTCATGGATCCGGGCTAAAAATAGCCCCTTTTTTGGGGTAACATGCGTTTTCGACCCGATTGTTCCGCATTGATAACGGTCAGGGCTTGAGAGGTATCGATCCGTAATCCGGCGGAAAACAAGGAGAGGTGTGTGAGGCGGTTGCCGAGGATTTTGTTACTGCTACTCGCCACAATCATCGTTATTGTGGCGCTGCTGGTCAGCGGGTTGCGCCTCGTCATGCCGCATCTCAACAGCTACCGCAGCGACATTTTGCAGGTCATCTCCCGCGCCACAGGCGTGCCGGTGCAGGCCAGTGAGCTGCAGGGTAGCTGGGAAAACTTCGGCCCCACGTTGCAGGTGCGCGATCTGCATATTGCCATGCAAGATGCCGGGCAGTTGAGCATTGGTCGCGTCAATCTGGCACTCAATATCTGGCAGTCACTTTTTCAGTGGCGCTGGCAGTTTCGTGATCTCACCTTCTGGCAGATGCACGTCGAACTCAATCGCCAGTTGCTCACCAGCGATGAACAGAAAAACAGTTTCAAACCCACGCAAATTAACGAACTCTTCCTGCGTCAGTTCGATCATTTCGACCTGCGTGATAGCAGCATCCGTTTTCTGACCCCTTCCGGGCAACACGCCGAGCTGGCGATTCCGCGTCTCACCTGGCTAAATGAAAAAACACGCCATCGCGCTGAAGGTGAGGTGAGCCTGTCGAGCTTTACCGGCCAGCATGGCGTGGTGCAGGTACGTCTCGACCTGAATGACAACAATGGCCTGCTCGATACCGGGCGTATCTGGATGCAGGCGGATGATGTGGATGTGCGTCCGTGGATCGGTCGCTGGCTGCGCGATAACACCAGCCTCGAAAGCGCGCGTTTCAGCCTCGCCGCATGGGTAAATCTGCGTGATGGTGATGTTTATGCCGGTGATTTGCTGCTGCGACAGGGCGGTGCACGCTGGCGTGGCGAACAAGGTGATCATCAATTGCAGGTGGATGGTTTAACCGCCCACCTGTCCCGTTTCCAGAATGGCTGGATGGTGTCCGTGCCACAAACCCGTCTCAGCACCGATGGGGTTGCCTGGCAACCGGGGCATTTCTCGCTGCTATGGAAACCCGAAGATCAACAATTGCTGGGTGCCAGCAGCGCGCCGGAAATCCGCGTGCGCGCCACCCAACTGGATCTGCAACGTCTCGCGCCACTGATCCCGCTGTTCTCGCCACTCTCGCCAACGTTGTTCGACAACTGGCGTGCGCTGCAACCGCAGGGCTACATCGATGCGCTGGCGCTGGATGTCCCTTTACAGCAACCTGAACAAACCCGTCTGCAGGCCCAATGGCGTGATTTAAGCTGGCAGCACTGGGAACTGTTGCCGGGCATCAGCAAACTGAGTGGTAACGCCAGTGGCAGCCTCAGCAATGGTCAGCTGGATGTCGCGATGGGGCAGGCCGAGGTTCCCTATGGGGATATGTTCCAGGCACCGCTACAAATCCAGCAAATCACCGGCAAGCTCAACTGGCGGCATGATGATAATGGCCTGACGCTGGATGGCCATCAGCTGGATGTGAAGGCGCGTTCGCTGTGGGCGCGCGGCGATTTCCTCTATCAGCAGAACCTCGGCAAAGCGCCACGACTGGATATTCTGGCGGGTATCCGTGTAACCGATGCGGGCGATGCCTGGCGTTATTTCCCGGAGCCGCTGATGGGCCATGGTCTGACGGACTATCTCAGCAACGCGATTAAAGGCGGGCAGGTTGATAATGCCACGCTGTTGTTTGCCGGTGATCCGACGCTGTTTCCCTTCCGCCACAACGACGGCATGTTTGAAGTCTGGGTGCCGCTGCGCCATGCCACCTATCAATTCCAGCCCGGCTGGCCGGCGATTAACAATCTCGACATCGATCTCGATTTCGTCAATGACGGTCTGTGGATGAAAGCCAATCAGGCGAAGCTGGGCGAGGTGGATGCACGCAATATCAGCGCGGTGATCCCGGATTACCTGAAAGAGAAGCTGATCATTGATGGCGACTTGAGCGGTGAAGGTAAGCAGATTGGGGATTACTTCGAACTCACCCCTCTCAAGCCATCGCTGGGAGCGGCGCTGCAACAGCTACAGATCAAAGGCAATGTCCGTGGTCAGCTCAACCTCGATATTCCGCTGAACGGCGAACTGGTTCATGCCAGCGGCAACGTGGTGATGAACAATAACAGCCTGCATATCAAGCCACTGAATACCACGCTGAATAACCTCACCGGGCGTTTCCGTTATAACAACGGCAATCTGCAAAGTGAAGAGATGCAGGCCAACTGGTTCGGGCAGCCGGTTGGTGTCAGCTTCAGCACCCAGGAGAACCCGGATAACTTTGGCGTTAACGTGAAGCTGCTGGGAGACTGGCAGCTGGCGAAGTTAAAGGTGCTGCCGTCGACCTTCACCAGCCAGCTGAGCGGCAGTTTGCCCTGGCAGGGCAATGTCGATATCACCCTGCCGAACAAAGGTGGCGCAAGCTACAAAATAGATTTGCAAGGCGATGGCAAAGAAGTAAGCAGTCGCTTACCGGCTCCGCTGGATAAGAGCGCAGGAGCAGCGCTGCCGATTACCATTGCTGCCAGCGGTGACCTGCGCGGATTTGATCTCAGCGGCAGCGTGCTGGGGCATCATCGTTTTAACAGCCGCTGGCTGCTGGAGCCACAGCTGCGGGTCGATCGCGGTATCTGGCTGAACGATGCCAAAACCACGCCGAAGCTGCCTGAAAATCGTGGCATGGTGCTGAATTTACCGGAAATGGACGGCGAAGCCTGGATGGGGCTGCTGGCTGGATCGGGCGGCTCGCGCAATGCGCAGGGCGAAACCAGCATCGGCGGTGCGCTGCTGCCGGGTGATGTTACGTTGCATACCCCGGCGCTGCGGCTGGCAGGCCAGCAATGGCATGACCTCAGCGCCACCGTGACCCAGGGGCCGACCGGGAATACCGATGTGCAGCTCGACAGCCGTGAAGCGCGTGGCAGTCTGAAAACCGCACAGAATGCGCCCTGGCAGATTGCCCTCAGCTATCTTTACTACAACCCGGAATGGGCGGAGAGCAAGGATGGCACCGCATCACCGTTCGGTAGCGATACCAACATCAATTTCACCAACTGGCCGGGTCTGCAACTTAGCTGTCAGGAGTGCTGGCTGCGCGGGCAGAAGTTTGGCCATATGCAGGCGCTGCTGCAACCTCACGGCGATACGTTAGCACTTACTAACGGTTCGGTAGATACTGGCAGCTCGAAGCTGAGTGTCAACGGGGAATGGGTCAATAAACCCGGTGAGCAACGCACCTCGCTGAAAGGAACGCTGAGCGGTAACAATATCAACGACGCCACTAACTGGTTTGGCGTGAACACGCCGCTGCGCGATGCACCGTTTAAAATCGATTATGATTTGCACTGGCGCTCCGCACCCTGGCAGCCATCCGAGCAAACTTTAAGTGGTACGTTGAAATCGCATTTTGGCAAAGGTCAGATCGCGGATGTGAGTACCGGGCGTGCCGGTCAGCTGTTGCGTCTGATGAGCTTTGACGCGCTGCTGCGCAAGTTACGTTTCGATTTCAGCGATACCTTCGGGCAGGGCTTCTTTTTCGATTCAATTAATGGCACGGCGTGGATTGAAAACGGCGTGATGCATACCGATAACCTGTTAGTTGATGGTCTCGAAGCGGATATCGCCATGCAGGGTAAAGTTGACCTGGTGAAACGCGAGATCGATATGGAAGCCGTGGTGGCACCGGAAATTTCAGCTTCGGTAGGTGTGGCCACTGCTTTTGTGATCAACCCGGTGGTTGGCGCCGCGGTGTTTGCCGCCAGTAAGGTGCTGGGGCCCGTGTGGAACAAAATTTCGCTGCTGCGTTATCACATCAGCGGACCACTGGATAAGCCGGAAATCAATGAAGTGCTGCGCAAACCGCGTGAAAACGACAAGAAGTGAATTTGACGCCGTCGGGGAATTACCGCAGGCTATGAAGTATCCGAGCAAATACTGAGTGAGAAACGATGACTCTGAATCTGGTAAGTGAGCAGTTGCTAACTGCGAACAGCATTAATCAGCAGGACCTTTTTTCCCTGTTAGGGCAGCTTTCAGAACGTCGTCTGGATTATGCCGATCTCTATTTTCAGTCCAGCTTCCACGAATCCTGGGTGCTGGAAGACAAAATCATCAAAGATGGTTCATACCATATCGATCAGGGCGTTGGCGTCCGCGCGGTAAGCGGTGAGAAAACCGGTTTTGCCTATGCGGACCAAATCACCCTGAATGCGTTGCGTCAGTCGGCTGAAGCTGCGCGCAGCATCGTGCGTGAACAGGGGAATGGCAAGGCCCATACCTTATCGGCGGTGATCAACCGTTCGCTGTACGCAGCGGTGAACCCGCTGGATAGCCTGACGCGTGAAGATAAAATCGCTCTGCTGCATCGTGTTGATAAAGTGGCGCGCGCCGCTGACCCGCGCGTGCAGGAAGTGAACGCCAGCCTGACCGGGGTTTACGAGCAGGTGCTGGTGGCGGCCACCGATGGCACACTGGCTGCCGATGTGCGCCCACTGGTGCGTCTGTCTATCAGCGTGCAGGTGGAAGATCAGGGCAAACGTGAGCGCGGCTCCAGCGGCGGCGGTGCCCGTACCGGTTATGAATTCTTCCTGGCCGATGAAAGCGGCGATGTGCGCGCGGATGCCTGGGCGCGGGAAGCAGTCCGTATGGCGCTGGTCAATCTGTCAGCCGTTGCGGCACCGGCGGGGACACTGCCCGTGGTGCTGGGTGCGGGCTGGCCTGGCGTGCTGCTGCATGAAGCGGTGGGCCACGGTCTGGAAGGTGACTTTAACCGTCGCGCGACTTCGGTGTTCAGCGGCAAAATGGGCCAACTGGTGGCCTCTGAGCTGTGTACCGTCGTGGATGATGGCACCATCGAAGGGCTGCGTGGTTCGCTGGCAGTGGATGATGAAGGTGTGCCGGGCCAGTACAACGTGTTGATTGAAAACGGTGTGCTGAAAGGCTACATGCAGGACAAGCTCAATGCGCGCCTGATGGGCGTCAATCCTACCGGGAATGGCCGTCGTGAATCTTATGCGCACCTGCCAATGCCGCGTATGACCAACACCTATATGCTGGCGGGCAAATCCACGCCGCAGGACATCATTGAAAGTGTCGAATATGGTCTGTACGCCCCGAACTTTGGCGGTGGTCAGGTGGATATCACCTCCGGTAAGTTTGTGTTCTCAACCTCAGAAGCCTATCTGATTGAGAACGGTAAAGTGACCAAACCGGTGAAAGGTGCCACGCTGATTGGCTCCGGTATCGAAGCCATGCAGCAAATTTCGATGGTGGGCAACGATCTGGCGCTGGATAAAGGCGTTGGCGTCTGCGGTAAAGAAGGACAGAGCGTGCCGGTTGGCGTGGGCCAGCCGACGCTGAAGCTGGATAAACTTACCGTCGGCGGAACCGCCTGATTTAGCACCGATCTGTAGCGGCGCGATTTATCGCGCCATTTACAGCGGTGCCCCGGCAAAAGGCGCGCGATAAATCGCGCCGCTACACGTTCTTACGGTGCTGCTGATACTGGCGCGCCACCCGTTTGAAATACTCAGTCAGATAATCGATACACACCTGCACTTTCAGCGGCAGCTTATCCTTTTCGGTATATAACGCATACACCGGTCGCGGTGCCGACTGATATTGCGTAAACAGAATATCGATCTCACCGGTGTTGATCTCATTAATCACCCACATCAGTGGCACGTAGGCGATGCCGCATCCGGCTTTCAGCCAGCGAATCAGCGTCAGCGAATCATTGGTGACGAAGCGTCCCTGCGGCGTCAGACGTGTGACCAATCCTTCCGGCGCAATCAGTTCAAAGGTGTTATCTGGCCGTACGCTGTATTCCAGCCACGAAAGATTATCGATTTCGCTCGGTTTTTCCGGCACTCCCTGCTGCGCCAGATAACTTTTCGCCGCGCACACCACCATCGGCATGGCCCCCAGCCGACGCGAGAACAGGCTGGAGTCCTGCAACTCCCCCACGCGTATCACCAGGTCCACGCCATTGGCGATGAGATCCGGTGCCGGGATGCCGGTGACTAAATTGACGCTCAACCCCGGATATTCGCGTAGCATGTCGCCGGTCATATCGGCGAGGACATTTTGCGCCATTGTTGAGGAGCTGCCGATGCGTAAAATACCAATCGGCGTGTTGTTGAAGGCATACAGCTGCTCGTGCACCTGCATCGCCTCTGCCAGCATGCGGCGGCAGCCCTGATAATAGATTCTGCCCGCTTCGGTCAGCCCGATGCTACGGGTGCTGCGATTCAACAGTTTAACCTGTAGCTCATCTTCCAGTTTCGCGACTATCTGGCTGATAGACGAAACGCTCAGATGAAGCTGACGAGCCGCGGCGGTAAAGGAACCTAATTCAACCACTTTGGCGAAGATGGACATGCCTTTAAGTCGTTCCATTGTTTACTCTGGCTAAAAAGTGATTTAGCTCACAATATGTAGAAAACGTATAGTCAAGCGCGTTACTATACGCACGCTGGGTCTTTTCACCGCACCTGAACATGGCAGCAAATCTGTCCATGTTTGTCAGATGATACGCTATGATTAGCTCAAACGGCCTGAATGTTGCCATCAGTCTACCCGTCATCCCACTATCATCAACCCGTCGTGTTTTGTGGCGTACGGGCAGGTATCGGTGCAATCCGGCAAGGTCGAACTAAGGATCCGTAATGAGTGTGCTTCCGGTATTTGTCGTATTTGGGCTGTCTTTCCCGCCCATCTTCATTGAACTGATTGTTTCGCTGGCGCTGTTCTGGCTGGTGAAACGCGTGCTGACGCCAAGTGGATTGTATGATCTGGTCTGGCATCCGGCACTTTTTAACACAGCGTTGTACTGCTGTGTGTTTTACCTTGTATCCCGTTTATTCGTCTGAGGTTTTAAGTGAAAGCGCTAATAAGAAAAATCGCGCGCTACGCGATTACTCTCCTGCTGGTTGTCATCGCTATCGTGATCATCTTCCGCGCCTGGGTGTTCTACACCGAATCCCCGTGGACGCGTGATGCAAAATTCTCCGCCGACGTCGTGGCGATCTCTCCGGATGTCACCGGTTTGATCACCGATGTGCCGGTCCATGATAACCAACTGGTTAAAAAGGGCGACACGCTGTTCGTGGTTGACCGTCCGCGTTACCAGATGGCGCTGGATCAGGCCCAGGCCGACGTTGAGTATTACCAGGCGGTGGCTAACGAAAAACGTCGTGAAGCTGCACGCCGTAATCAGCTCGGCACCAGTGCGATGTCGCGTGAGGCCATCGATCAGGCGAACAACGACCTGACCACCACCGAGCATCAGCTGGCGAAAGCCATCGCGACGCGCGATCTGGCGGTGATCGATCTTGATCGCACCACCATCAAAGCCCCCTCTGACGGCTGGGTCACCAACCTCAATGTGTATGAAGGTGAGTTCATCACGCGTGGCTCCGTTGCCGTCGCGCTGGTACAGCAGCATTCCTTCTATGTGATGGCTTATATGGAAGAGACCAAGCTGAATGGCGTGCGTCCGGGTTTCCGTGCCGAAATCACGCCGCTGGGTAGCAATACCGTGCTGCGCGGCACTGTCGATAGCATTGCGGCGGGTGTCACCAACAGCAGCAGTAGCGTCGATAGCAAAGGTATGGCCACCGTCGATTCCAATCTGGAATGGGTGCGTCTGGCGCAGCGTGTACCGGTACGTATTCATCTTGATGATCAGCCAGGTAATCGCTTCCCGGCGGGTACCACTGCGACCGTGGTGATCACCGGTGATAAAGATCGCCAGACGAAAGTCTCGCCAATGACCCAGTTTTTCAATCGCCTGCGTGAGTTTGGTTAAGAGGGCGATATGATTGAGTTCCTGCGTTTCCCGGTGAAGCTGACATTTGCGCTGGTAGCAGCGCTGATGATTGGCTTTCACTTCAATCTGGAAACGCCGCGCTGGGCAGTGATGACTGCCGGGATTGTGGCGGGTGGCACCGCCTTTGCCGCCGGGGGCGATCCCTACTCCGGCGCGCTGCGTTACCGCGGTATTCTGCGTATTATCGGCACCTTCATCGGCTGTATCGCGGCCCTGACCATTATGATTGCGACAGTGCGTGCACCGGTGGTGATGCTGCTGCTGTGCTGCCTGTGGGCCGGACTTTGCGTCTGGCTCTCTTCGCTGATCAAAGTCGAAAATTCCTATGCCCTCGGTTTGGCCGGTTACACCGCGCTGATTATTGTGGTCACCGCCGATGCCAGCGGTGGTCTGACGCTGGCCCCGCAATTTGCGGTGGAACGTTGCAGCGAAATCGTACTGGGTATTCTCTGCGCCATTCTGGCGGACATGATTTTCTCGCCACGTTCGATTAAAAAAGTCATCGACCAGGAAGTGGATGCATTGCTGGTGGCACAGTACAAACTGCTGCAACTGTGTGTTGCTCACGGTGATAAAGACGAGGTTGATAAAGCCTGGGGCGCGCTGGTACGCCGTACCACAGCATTGAACAGCATGCGCAGCCAACTGATGATGGAATCATCGCGCTGGCAGAACAGCAACCGTCGTTTGCAGATGCTAAACACGCTGTCGTTAACGCTGATTACCCAGGCGGCCGAAACTTTCCTGATCCAGAATTCACGTGCGGATTATATTCCGCCGCAATATCGCCTGTTAATCGAGAAAGACGTCAGCAGCGTTGATGATGTCCACAAGCGCATGAAGATTATGCGTCGGGTGATTGGTGTCAGCAGTAAAACCACGCCACTGACGCTGGCCAGTTGGGTCGGTGCCGCCACTGAATACCTGCTGCTGATTAACGGCGTGAAAAGTAACAGCCGTATCACCACGCTGGAAGAGGGCATTCTTGAGCGTGAAGTTGTGATTCAGGCGCGCTCTGCCGAAACCCATCATGCGATGATTAACGGTGTGCGTACTTTCGTCGCTACCGCGCTTGGCTCGCTGTTCTGGCTCTATACCGGCTGGACTTCCGGTAGCGGTTGTATGGTGATGCTGGCGGTAATCACCGCGCTGGCGATGCGTATGCCAAACCCGCTGATGATGGCGAAAGACTTCCTGTACGGTATGAGCGTCGCGGTACCACTGGGTGCGCTGTACTTTATCTACATTATGCCTTCCACTCAGCAAAGCATGTTGCTGCTGTGTATTGCCATTGGTCTGCTGGGTTTTGTTGGCGGGATTTTCGTGCAGCGCCGTCAGATCGGCACGCTCGGGGCGCTGATCGGTACGATCAACGTGCTGGTGCTCGATAACCCGATGAAGTTCGAGTTCAACGTGTTTCTCGATAACGCACTCGGTCAGGTCATTGGCTGTTTTGTGGCGATGATGGTGATTCTGCTGATTCGCGATAAATCGAAAGAGCGTACCGGACGTAAGCTGCTCAACCGCTTTATGTATGCGGCTGTGTCGGCCATGACCACCAACCAGGCACGTCGCCGGGAGAACCATCTGCCCGCGCTGTATCAGCAATTGTTCCTGCTGCTCAACCTGTTCCCCGGTGATATCAATAAATATCGTATCGCCCTGACGTTGATTATCGGTCATCAGCGCTTACGTAACGCAGAAGTCCCGATCAATGCGGATCTGTCGGCTTACCACCGTCAGCTGCGCGCCACTGCCGACCAGGTTATTTCGACACGTAGCGATGATAAACGACGCGTCTATTTTGAGCGGCTATTGCAGGAGCTGGATATCTACCAGGAAAAACTCCAGCAATATGCGGCACCAGGCAGCGTGACCGAGCCAGTGAAACGGTTAGCCGCGATGTTGAGCAAGTACCGCAACACATTGATTCAAATCTAAAACGGGCCGCCGCGTTTATCGCGCGGCCCGCTGTCACAAAACCCCCGGATAATGCCATCTATACTTTCCTGACAGGATGCAAACTGGCAGGCGGAGCAGGATGTCCCCCTTCTTTTGCAACGACACAATCATTTCAACGCTTTAATCAGCAGTGGCACAGAGAGGATCGTCATGATGAGAATCGAACGTTTTGATTTCGATGAAATCGTCGATCAGGCGCATTTTTTCCGTCAGTTCAGTGACCGTTTTGCGCTGGCGGATTTAGCGATTATTGATCTGGACGATCTCTGGGAAGCGGTGACTGGCGATCAACTGCCGTTGCCGCTGGAGATTGAATTTATTCACTTAGGAAAGGGACAGAAGCGCCGTTATGGCGCGTTGATTCTGTTGTTTGATGAAGCAGAAGAGGAGCTGGAAGGCCAGCTCCGCTTTAATGTGAAGTAACAACAAAAAAGGGCCCCGGCGAGCGGGGCCAAAGGGTTCGTCAAGCAGTTGACGAGGAATTACTTATACAGTTCAGCAGTGACGTGGTAGGTGTCATTCTGATTGTTTTCAATGATGCGGTAGTGGCTGGCACCCTGAGCATCCGCTTTGGCTGACAGCTCCTGACGGATATTCATCTGGTCGCCATCACGACCACTTACGCTGATGGTTTGGTTCAGCGGTTGCAGATTCATGCTGTCTGCCTGTTCGTTAGTGATCAGGTTGGCAGCGCTGGCACCGAAAGAAAGAACGGAGGCCAGGCTCAGAACTGCGATAGATAATTTGGTTTTCATGATTCACTCTCCTGAATTTTGTCTGGCAACCTGAGCGCAACTGCGTCTCAAATGGGCTGCCTTTCATGCTCATCTTGTTTCAGCAAACTTATTTATAAAGCTCAGCGGTAGCGTGATAGGTGTTGTCATTACGCGCTTCGATGACGCGGTAAGCTTTAGCACCTTGCTGGTCTGCTTTTTCACTCAGCTGCTGATGGATATCCATCGGCGAACCGGCGGTGCCGCTGACACTGATGGTGCCGGCCGGTTGCAGATTCATGGCCTGATCGGCATTGATAGAATCTGCGGCGAAAGCACCAAATGACAGGGCGGATAGAACGCTCAGGGTTGCGATAGTAGTTTTAACTTTCATGATTATTTCCTCGTCTTTTGTTTTTCTCTTTTTATTCACTGTGATTTGCATCACGAAAAGAAGTATAGATCTAATCACCCATGAAATTAATATTCAGCTAATAATGTTTGGTTGTTATTCTTTATCCTTATGACAACTTTTAATAACTGAGAGTTATAAAAACCGCCTGGTTTCTGTCCATTCACTGTTAATTACATGTAAAAACAAGGGGCTATGTCATTTTATCTTTCTGTGCGAAATATCCCGGTTGATCCAGCTGGCTGATACGCATTGAGTGGGCAATACAGCTGATGTTGGTATGTAAAGCAGTGTAAAATAGCGCGAAAGGTTAAGCAGGCCAAAAGGTCCTACCAATCATCCAGGGGAGTGAGAACGGGTGGGAATATGCTTAATGCATTGTTTGCTGGGTGTTTTGGCTTAAGCGCGGCGGCAGAAGGGGAGATAGCAGGATTGTTACCGGCAGGTAATCTGCCGGTAGCAGGCAGGGTTTTATAGTTCTTGTTCGAATAAAACCAGGATAGCGTCGTGCAATTGCTTCACGGTAAAGCTACGCGCGGGGGTAATAAAGATGGTGTCATCACCGGCGATGGTGCCGAGGATGCCTTCAGCCTTGCCGAGAGAATCCAGCAGGCGGGCAATCAGCTGTGCAGCGCCAGGGCTGGTATGAATCACCACCAGCGCATCGTTATAGTCGATATCCAGCACCAGGTTTTTCAGCGGGCTGGTGGTGGTGGGGACACCCAATTCGGCTGGCAGACAATACACCATCTCCATTTTCGCGTTGCGGGTACGCACCGCACCGAACTTAGTCAGCATACGAGAAACTTTTGACTGGTTGATATTCTCGAAGCCGTCTTCCTGCAGCGCCTGCACAATTTCGCCCTGAGAGCTGAATTTCTCTTCTTTCAATAGGGCCTTGAACGCCTTGATCAGGTCGTCCTGTTTAGATGGGTTTCGCATAGGTTACCAATAAAAAGAGGGATGCATCAGGCAACAGGCCCGTAGCAGATAAATTATTATGCATTTAAATGAATTTTTATGCAATAAACCAGGTGAGAATTTCGCCGGGACAACCCGCGGGGCGGCGATCATAACAGAGATTTCCCGCTGCACCAAAATCGCGGGGTGACACGCAAAAGCGAAGGTTGCAATGTTGTTATATTATTGATGTGGTAACAACAAAATGACTGATCATTGCCGACCCTTGTCTTCTGGCTGCGACCTATGATCATTCAGGCGACTTCTGAAGTGTGGATGTCTCGGGAGCCGAATTGCGGCGTCAGTGTTTATAGCGCGACAGGCCTTGTCGCTATCGCCTGAGAAGTTGATTACACTCGTAACCTGATGGAAACCCGGCATATCTCTGCCCCACCTTAATAAGGAGTCCAGGATGAAAGTTGCCGTTCTCGGTGCCGCTGGTGGTATTGGCCAGGCGCTTGCACTGCTGCTCAAGACCCAATTACCCGCAGGTTCAGCTCTCTCGCTCTATGACATCGCCCCGGTAACGCCGGGTGTGGCTGTGGATCTCAGCCATATTCCCACCGCAGTGAAAGTTGAGGGTTTCAGTGGTGAAGATGCCACGCCCGCACTGAAGGGAGCCGATGTGGTGCTGATCTCCGCCGGAGTGGCACGTAAACCCGGCATGGATCGCGCCGACCTCTTTAACGTTAACGCAGGCATTGTCCGCAACCTGATTGAACAGGTGGCGAGCACTGCACCAAAAGCCCTGATTGGCGTTATCACCAACCCGGTTAACACCACGGTCGCGATTGCGGCGGAAGTGCTGAAGAAAGCCGGGGTATACGATAAAAACCGCCTGTTTGGTGTCACCACCCTGGATATTATTCGCGGCAATACTTTTGTTGCGGCGTTGAAGGGCAAACAACCGGGCGAGATTGACGTGCCGGTGGTGGGTGGCCATTCGGGCGTCACTATTCTGCCGCTGCTATCGCAGGTAAAAGGCGTCAGCTTCAGCGAGCAGGAAGTCGCGGATTTGACCAAACGGATCCAAAACGCCGGTACCGAAGTGGTGGAAGCCAAGGCAGGAGGCGGTTCTGCGACGCTGTCGATGGGACAAGCAGCCGCGCGCTTTGGTCTGTCGCTGGTGCGCGCCATGCAGGGCGAAGCCAATGTGGTGGAATGTGCTTATGTGGAAGGGGATGGTGAATACGCCCGATTCTTCTCACAGCCGCTGCTGCTGGGCAAAAACGGCATCGTTGAGCGGCGACCGCTCGGGCCGCTCAGCGCTTTTGAGCAGCAGGCATTGACCGGTATGCTGGATACGCTGAAAAAAGATATCGCCCAGGGCGAGGAGTTTGTGAAGTAACCTGCAGCGGCGCGATTTATCGCGCCGCAACTTTTACAACCCACCTGATTTAAAATTCCGTGCCGCAGGTGCGCCGTTACTGGCCGGTGTCTTCTTGCCCAGCGTTTCCATACGTACCTGGAAAGGCGGGAAGGGCATTTCAATGCCGTGCGCAGCGAAACCATGCAGAATCAACTGATGCAGCTCATGGCGCAGCGGCATGCGATGTCCCATTTCGGCAGCGTAAACGCGCAGCTCAAACAGCTGAATCCCCTGCTGTAAATCGACAAGGAAAACATCCGGTGCGGGCATATCCAGCACATAGGTACAGCGCTCTGCCGCCTGTTTAAGCAGGTTTGTCACTTCGTCGCTGTTCACCCCGGCGGGGGCTGGAATAGTCAGCACGACGCGTGTCACCGAGTCGGACAGCGACCAGTTAACGAACTGCTCAGTGATAAAGGCCTTATTCGGCACGATGATTTCTTTGCGATCCCAGTCGGTAATGGTGGTCGCTCGGGTATTAATACGCGTGATACTGCCGGTGAGATCGCGGATGGTGACGGTATCGCCAATACGAATCGGCTTCTCGAACAGGATGATCAGGCCGGAAATAAAGTTGGCAAAGATTTCCTGTAAACCAAAACCAAGACCCACACCGAGCGCGGCGACCAGCCATTGTAACTTCGCCCATTCGATACCAATCATGGAGAAGCCAATCAGGCCACCGATCAGCATCAGCACATATTTGGTCAGGGTGGTGATGGCATAACCAGTACCGGGCGTCAGATTCAGGTGCTGTAACAGCGCCAGTTCCAGCAGCGCTGGCATGTTACGTACCAGCTGGGTAGTGATAATCAGCACCAGTATGGCGATCAGGACTGAGCCGAGGGTAATCGGCTGGATGCTCTCCACCCCCTGAATCGTGGTACTGACATCCCACAGGCGGATATTTTCCAGAAAACCGAACGCCGAGTGAATTTCTGACCACAGCACAATCACCGACACCAGCGCAATTAATGTCAGAAGGGAGCGCACCAGACGCAACGACTGGGCGCTGATGGCGTCGAGATCGATAATCGGTTCATCCGCTTCTGGCGCTTCGCTACTCCCGGCGGGCTGGTCCTTCTCCTCTTCGCTACGAGCGCGGTTTGCCAGCATATCGGCACGGCGCTGACGGGCGCGGTCAAAAGCGATGCGACGACGCTGAATCAGCATCCAGCGGCGGATAATGTGGTAAATCACCAGCAGGAAGAACCAGATGCCAACGGACGTTTCCAGACGCGCCAGCAACGCCTGCGCAGTCGCCAGATAGCCGATGCAGGAGGCAAAGGCGGCGACCAGCGGGATGGCGATCATCAGGTTCCACAGGATGCGATTGACGAAGTTATCGCCGTTACCTTCTTTATCCAGGTACAGCGGAATCCCTGCACGTTTCAGGCTGACGGTGACGATGCTCAATGCGCCGCAAATCAGGATGAAGCACAGCCGTCCCAGTGTTGATGAGAACTCACGGTCCTCCAGATTGGCGAAGGCAATCAACAGCATGATCAGCGGCACAATCAGGCCGACGCTGAGTGAGTAATAACGCATCGCGCGCGCCACCCGCGTATGCGGCCAGCGGAAATGCACCACAAACAGGCCGTTTGGGCGGGCAAACGAGGCACTGATCATAAATGCCCACAGCAGCGGCAATGTGGCGGTAATACCGTCGCCAATCGCTACCGCTATGGGGTAGGGCCAGGCCTCCTGCAAGCCATAACCCAGTGCGGCCCAGAGTACCGGTATCGGCACGGCCACCAGAATTGACCAGAACACCGTGCGCAGCGTCAGGCTGAATTGATCCTGTGTGACCTTGCCGACTTTGCTGGCGGCACGCGCCAGAAACGCATGGTAATGACGGCGTGTGCTGATGCTGAACCCCACCAGTAACAGCGCACCCAGGATGGGCAGCACCGTTTCTTTGCTGGTAAACATCATGGCCAGCGCTTTACCTAACTGGCCCAGCGTATCGAGCGACAGCAGGCGTCCCAGCGACTGCGCCACATCCACCGGGAAATTCAGGTCAACGGTACTGACGTCAGCCGTCCAGAACAGATAGCGATGCGTGGCGTCGCGCACTTCAGCGAGCGCATCCTGCAACTGGGTATTGGAGACTTTAAGTTTGGTGATTTCCAGAATCAGCGTATCGCAGCCGGAAATTAATGAGTTGAGTAATTCACGCTGGGTTTTCAGCTGCGCTTCGAGGATGCGGCTCTGTTCGCTGGTAAAAGGTGTGCCATCATCCTGCTTCTCTTTACGCAGCGACTGCTGGCGCTCAAGCAAATCTTCATACCGCAGCCGTTGGACGCGCAACTGGCCCATCTCGTTGTCGATCTGCTGCGATTTCGGCACATCCGGCAGACGCGCAACCTGGGCACGTAGCGCTTCGCCCAGCAGGTTCGAGGCACCCAGCCATTGTGATTGCTCGCGCAGGGTGCTTAGCGCCTGGCGTACCTGCAAGGTCTGATTGGTCGACAGTCGCTGTTGCGAAGCGACCAGATCCATCCGTTGTGCCTGCTGATTAAGGTCGGCAGACAATTCACGGTTTACCCGGAATTGATCGCTGATGATGCTGGGCAAATCGCCACTGTTTTCCGCCAGTTGTTCGGTACGCTCCAGCGCTTGCTCAGCCTCACGCTGACGTTGGTTATTCAGCTGATTACGCAGCGCCTGGAGATAGTTATCCAACTGGGTCGCCTGGCGCTGATGTATTTCGGCGCGCATCCGCGCCAGTTCCTGGCGATTATTGGCGGAGAGCTGAGCCAGCTCCAGTTCATCCACACGGGCTTTATTGGCGGCGTTTTCCGCCTGACGTGCGTAAATCTGTGCCTGGGCTTGCGGCGTTGTGGCTGCTGCGGCTCCCTGTACACGGCGATCGCTCTCGGTCATTGCGCGGCGTGCTTCGGTTTGCTGCTGCGGTAACTGCGACAGCGAATCGCTGATTTCACGCGCCCGGTCCTGTTCCTGCTGAGCCTGGCGTCCCTCTTCCAGCAACTGACTGCTAACCTGCAAAATCTCCTGATCCAACTCGGCGCTGCTCATATTACTGCGCACGGCTTTGCTGGTATCAGTCAGACTGGCGAGTTGCTGGCGCAGTTCCCGCGCCAGTCGCGGGAAGTCATCAATCACCTGCTGATATTGCTTCGTGCGTTCCAGGGAGTCATCACGTTCAGCAAGAAAATTGAGGGCTGTTTCCAGCGTCTGAATTTGTTCGGTTTGAGAGGGGGAACTTTTCGCGGATTTGGCCGCGTCCAGTTCCTGCTTCAGGTCGCTGGCCACCGGGACAGTGGCAGCGAAAGCAGTGCTGCTGAACCACAGGCTCAGCAGCAGAATAAGAGAGGCTCGCACTGGGAAATTCCCGCTTAGTCGGTGAGCGGGGCAGTTTCACCCGGCTGTGGCAGGGCGATGGCCAGCGGCTGACCGAGGCGGGTCTTGCTTTCGGCTTCCAGGCTTTCCGCCAGTTTGACGCGCTGAGGCGCAAACAGGTTGATGACCGTTGAACCCAGCTTGAAGCGACCCATTTCCTGTCCTTTCAACAATACAACGGCTCCGTCATGGTCGGCTGCCGGGTAATGCCAGCGTTTAATCACCCCTTCACGCGGCGGCGTAATGGTCCCGGCCCACACGGTTTCGATGCTGCCAACAATGGTGGCACCCACCAGAATCTGCACCATCGGACCGTGATCAGTATCGAACACGCAAATGACACGCTCGTTACGGGCAAACAGATTCGGGATGTTGCGT
Organism: Pantoea cypripedii; assembly: GCF_002095535.1. Taxonomy (NCBI): domain Bacteria; kingdom Pseudomonadati; phylum Pseudomonadota; class Gammaproteobacteria; order Enterobacterales; family Erwiniaceae; genus Pantoea; species Pantoea cypripedii. The sequence continues at coordinate 3,985,243 of NZ_MLJI01000001.1, read as the reverse complement.
GCGGTTAACGGGTTGACCGAGTAGAGGTCGCCCGGAACATAGATCATTTCACGCAGGATGCCGTTACAGGGCATATGCACGCGATGATAATCACGCGGCGCCAGGTAAGTGGTAACAAAGTTGCCATCCTGGAACTGCTGCGCCAGCTCGTCATTACCCGCCAGCAGCGCCTGCAACGTGTAGTAGTGACCTTTGGCCTGGAAGATCTGATCGCCTTCGATGCGGCCTAACTGGCTGATCGCACCATCGGCTGGCAGGGCCAGCAGGGTTGCATCGGGATCGATCGGACGTGCCCCTTCTTTTAATGGGCGCACAAAGAAGTCATTAAAGGTGCGATAACTGGCAGTATCGGGTTTGCTGGCCTCAGCCATATCGACTTTGTAGTACCAGACAAAAATATCAATGACCGCTTTGGTCAGCCAGCCACCACGCCGACTGGCACCCCAGCCCGCGAGTTCGGTCAGTCCTTTCTTAGGCAAAATATGATTCAGGCCGAGTTTAAAACGATCAAACACCGTAGCCTCCTGGCTTTATTACGTATCGTTGAGACAAAAGGGGGCGGATTGTAGCAGCGCCCCGCGTGCCGTTGTACTCATTAATCTTCGCTGGCGGAAAAGTTTTTACGCGTTTTTACCTGCGCCATGCTTTCCAGAATACGGTGGTAGTTATCGAAACGGGAAATGTTGATGGTCCCGTTTTCTACCGCTTCGCGAATGGCACAGCCCGGATCGTTGTCATGTTTGCAGTCGCGGAACTTGCAACTACCAAGAAACTCACGGAATTCGACAAATCCACGGGTAATTTGTTCCGGCTCCAGGTGCCACAAACCAAATTCGCGCACCCCAGGGGAATCAATCACATCGCCGCCGTGGGGGAAATGGTACAGGCGTGCGGCGGTGGTGGTGTGCTGGCCGAGACCCGAGGCATCCGAGATGTCGTTGGTCAGGATTTCATCACCGGCGACATCCAGACCCAGCAAGGCATTCAGCAGGCTGGATTTGCCGACACCAGATTGTCCGGCAAAAATGCTGACGCGGCCGGTCAGTGCCGCTTCCAGCTCGGCCAGGCCATTTTTGGCACGGCTGGAAACCATCAGCACGCGGTAACCGATATGGCGATAGATATCCATCTGCTCATCGACAAAGGCGCGAGCCTCGTCATCCAGCAGATCGGTTTTGTTCAACACCAGCAATGGCTCGATCCCCAGGGTTTCGCTGGCAACCAGGTAGCGATCGATGATGTTAAGTGACAGTTCCGGCAGGATCGCCGAAACGATAATGATCTGATCGATGTTGGCGGCGATCGGTTTGATACCGTCGTAAAAATCGGGGCGTGTCAGCACGCTGGTACGATCGTGCACGGCTTCGACGATCCCTTTGCCGCCGTTCTCATTCGCAGCGCGCCACAGGACGCGATCGCCCGTCACCAGTGAACGGATGGTGCGACGGATATTACAGCGATGCACCTCGCCCGCGCTGTCCTCGACGTCTGCGTGCATGCCGAAGCGGCTGATCACCACACCATCGGTTGCTTCCCCAAACAGGCTGTCATCCGGTTCCGGTTTTTCGTTCCGTTGCTTCAGACGACGCTCGTGGTTAGCACTCACACGACGTTGTTGACCCTTCGACAGTTTATTTTTGCTCACGCATCCTCTCAGGCTTTCGCCAGGCTTCGCCCCGCTGGGCAAAACGTCTATGATACACCTTAATTTAGTCTAATGACGACTTTGGCAACGGGCGGAAAACGCATGACAGCTGGAAATGAAAACAATCTGATTTGGATCGACCTCGAAATGACCGGGCTGGATCCGGAACGCGATCGTATTATCGAGATCGCCACGCTGGTGACCGATGCAAACCTGAATATTCTGGCCGAGGGGCCGGTGCTGGCGGTACATCAATCCGATGCGCAGCTGGCGCTGATGGATGACTGGAACGTGCGCACTCACACCAATAGCGGCCTGGTGGAGCGGGTGAAAGAAAGCACACACGACGATCATGCTGCTGAACTGGCGACCATCGAATTTCTGAAACAGTGGGTACCCGCGAATACCTCGCCGATTTGTGGCAACAGCATCGGCCAGGATCGCCGTTTCCTGTTTAAATACATGCCGGAACTGGAAGCCTATTTCCATTACCGTTATCTCGATGTCAGCACCCTGAAAGAGCTGGCTCGTCGCTGGAAACCCGATATCCTGCCAGGTTTCAAAAAGAGCGGCAGCCATCAGGCGCTGGATGATATTCGCGAATCGGTGGCGGAACTGGCTTATTATCGCGAGCACTTTTTGCAGCTTTAGTCAGGCTGGGGTGTGCAGGAAAACAGCAGGTTGCTGAATTAAGCAGCAAACGCGCGGAAAGCGCAAAATTTTGCTTTCAGGCTCTTGCGATGGAAAGGAATTCTCGTATAATGCGCACCCCGTACCGATGAAGAATTTCGGTATGGTACAGATTCAGTTTTTAGTTTGCGTAGTCGCAAACAAAAAGACGATGGTTATGCGGGAATAGCTCAGTTGGTAGAGCACGACCTTGCCAAGGTCGGGGTCGCGAGTTCGAGTCTCGTTTCCCGCTCCAAAATCTGTATAGCAGCACCCTCTACGCGGGAATAGCTCAGTTGGTAGAGCACGACCTTGCCAAGGTCGGGGTCGCGAGTTCGAGTCTCGTTTCCCGCTCCAAAATTTGTATAGCAGTACCTCCTACGCGGGAATAGCTCAGTTGGTAGAGCACGACCTTGCCAAGGTCGGGGTCGCGAGTTCGAGTCTCGTTTCCCGCTCCAGATTTTTATATTCATTGAAGTTGTTTGTCGTAGATTACGAACAGCACTAAAACTGTGTCAGCCAGGACGTTTTCTGAAATTCTGCTGAAGCAGGTTAGTGACAATCGCTGTCATGATAATTCTTTAGGTTATCCACAATCTGTCTGGTGCACCCGGACGGCGTTTTACCCCATCTGCAAAACTGTTTTAAACAGAGTTATCCACAGGCTCTGGACAGCCGCTTGCAACTCAAAACATGTGAGAATGTTAACGATAAATCAATAATTAACTGATTTTAATCATTATTTTCATGTTTCAGGCTGTTAGCGTGAGGATTGGACGATATAACGGGGCATACCTGCAATCGGACTTATAATTTTATTCACAGCATGTGGAAAAGGATTTTATCCTGTAAATTTGCTCAATCACGCATCACGTGACAGTCCCTTTTCAATCGCCCGTACCAGACGCAGTTTGCGGGCGGGCTGAACGTCAATCGCCAGTGCAGCACGTTTCTGTCGCTGCTGATCCAAAGCCCAGTCGATATGTTCATCCAGCAATGGATGCTCCCCTGAACGCTGTTGCAGTACGGTAATGTTTTCTTCCGACCACGGGGCATTACCCAGCGCTACCGCGACATTGCGCAACCAGCGCAGATGACCAATCCGGCGAATTGCCGATCCTTCCGTCACGCGCAGAAACTTTGCTTCATCCCACATAAATAACGTGGTGAGGGGCGGGGCATGCAGCACCGCCCGGGGCGAAAAATCGTCCTCATCTGTCAATTGCCCATAGCGATTCCACGGACAAATCAGCTGACAATCGTCACAACCATAAATACGGTTGCCAATCAGCGGACGGAACTCCTCGGGAATGGCACCTTCCAGCTCAATGGTCAGGTAAGAGATGCAACGACGCGCATCCACCGTGTAGGGCTCGACAATCGCCGCTGTGGGGCAGATGGTCATGCAGGCCACACAACGGCCACACTGCTCCTCCTGTGGGGTATCGACCGGCAGCGGCAGATCGATCAGCAGCTCGCCGAGGAAAAACCAGGAACCCGCTTCGCGGTTAAGGATCAGAGAATGTTTTCCGGTCCAGCCCAGTCCCGCTTTGGCTGCCAACGGGCGTTCCAGCAGTGGCGCTGAATCCACAAACGGGCGGAAATTCAGTTCGCCACAATGCTCCTGGATCTTATCCCCGAGTTTTTTCAGCCGATTACGCAGAACTTTGTGATAGTCGCGTCCCAGCGCATATCGGCTAACATAACCGAGCTGAGGGTTTTTTAACGTGCTGGCGAAGGCGGCTTTGGCAGGCAGATAATTCATGCGCACGCTGATGACGCGCAACGTGCCGGGTAATAATTCATGAGGGCGCGCGCGCATCATGCCATGACGCGCCATCCACTCCATCTCGCCGTGATATTGTTTCTCCAGCCACGCCTGCAACCTGGGCTCTTCTGCGCTGAGGTCGGTATCGCAAATACCTACCTGCTGGAAGCCAAGTTCGCGCCCCCATTGTTTAATCTGTTGGGCAAGCTGATGAAGATCGAGAGGGTATGACATGAGAAACCAGGAATTGAATGCTAACCCGTGCAGTTTATCACACTCTGTCTGGCCTGCGCAGGCGATAGGGCAACTGGAACGCGATGCGGCCGACAGCCTGGGACTGACCCTGTATGAATTGATGCTGCGTGCCGGGCAGGCCAGCTATGAACTGGTGCGTCGATTATGGCCTGATGCCAGCCACTGGCTGATTCTGTGCGGCCACGGCAACAACGGCGGGGATGGCTATGTGGTAGCGCGACTGGCGCAAGCGGCAGGGATGCAGGTGACACTGCTGGCATGTGAGGGCAGCAAACCGTTGCCGGAGGAAGCTCAACAGGCGCGGGGGGCCTGGCTGGCCGCTGGGGGCGTTATTCATGCCGCCGATGCCCCCTGGCCGCAACAGGTTGAGGTGATTGTCGATGCACTGCTTGGCACCGGGCTAAATCGTGCTCCCGGTGCGCCTTATGCTCATCTGATTACGCTGGCAAATGCCCATACTGCACCGGTGCTGGCGATTGATATCCCGTCCGGACTGATGGCGGCAAACGGCACTGCGCCGGGTGCGACCATCGTTGCCGCTCATACCCTTAGCATGATCGTGCTGAAGCCGGGTCTGCTCACCGGCAAGGCCCGTGATTATGTTGGGCAGCTGCATGTTGACGAACTGGGATTATCATCGTTTCTCACCGGCAATCAGGCACCGATGCAGCGGGTTGATGCGCAGGATCTGTCCCGCTGGCTGAAGCCGCGTAAGGCGACGTCCCACAAAGGTGATCATGGCCGCCTGCTGGTGGTGGGTGGCGATACCGGTACGGCAGGGGCCATTCGCATGACAGCGGAAGCGGCACTGCGCTCCGGTGCGGGTCTGGTTCGCGTATTAACGCATGAGGATAATATTGCGCCGATCCTGACTGCCAGGCCGGAACTGATGGTGGATGCACTGAGCGAGGCGCGCCTGCAACAGGCACTGGAATGGGCGGATGTGATCGCCATTGGCCCTGGCTTAGGCCAGCGCGAATGGGGGAAACAGGCACTGAAAAAGGTGGCTGCCTGTGAAAAGCCGATGCTTTGGGATGCAGATGCACTTAACCTGCTGGCAATCAACGCAGATTCCCGTCAGAATCGCATCATCACGCCACATCCCGGTGAGGCAGCTCGCTTGCTGGATGTGAAGACCAGTGATATTGAGAGTGACCGCATCCATGCCGCCCAGGCGCTGGTCAAACGCTACGGAGGCGTGGCAGTGCTGAAAGGGGCGGGTACGGTGATTGCCAGTGCAAAGGGACAGCTGGTGATTGCTGATGTGGGGAATGCCGGTATGGCCTCTGGTGGTATGGGGGACGTACTGAGCGGCATCATTGCCGCGCTGATAGGCCAGAAACTGGCTTTGTTTGATGCGGCCTGTGCAGGCTGTGTGGCGCATGGTGCAGCAGCGGATGCCGTTGCCCGTCTGCGCGGCACGCGCGGTATGCTGGCCACCGATTTGTTCGAACTGCTGTGGCAGTTTGTTAATCCTGAGATGATCCAACAATAAAGCATGAAGACCTGTGTTATCCCTTTGCCCGATGAAGCGGCAACCCTTGAACTTGGCGCACAGCTGGCCCGCGTATGCAGCAGTGCGGCGGTAATTTATCTTTATGGCGATCTGGGTGCCGGTAAAACCACCTTCAGTCGTGGTTTTCTGCAGGCGCTGGGTCATCAGGGCAATGTAAAAAGCCCCACTTATACGCTGGTCGAGCCTTATACGCTGGGGAGTCGTACCCTGTATCATTTTGACCTGTATCGTCTGGCCGATCCGGAAGAACTTGAGTTCATGGGGATTCGTGATTATTTCAGCGGCGAGGCGATTTGTCTGGTCGAATGGCCGCAGCAGGGCACGGGTGTGTTGCCTGACCCCGATTTGGCATTGACGCTGCGTTACGTTGATAACGCGCGTGAAGCAGAATTACAGGCGGTTTCGGTGCAGGGTGAAAGCCTGCTGCAACACTTTAAGCAGCAAAGGGATCAGGCATGATGTCACGGATGAAAATGGTCCTTGCGGCCCTGCTCTGTCTGTTTTCGGCTTCAGCGCTGTCGGCCGCGTTGTCAGATATTAAAGTTGACAATGGTGATAGCCAGGCGACGGTGACACTGAGCTTCAACGGCCAGCCGGTGTATGGTTTCTTCCCGCTGCATAATCCCGATCGCGTGGTGCTGGATATCCGCCAGAGCGGCAATATTCAGGGGCTGCCGCTCAATTTCAGCGGCGAAAATCTGGTTAAGCGTATCCGCAACAGTAAACCGCAGGATAAGCAAAGTATCCGCCTGGTGTTCGAGCTGACGCAGGCAGCACACACCCGTGCCACCACGCAGCGTGAAGGTAATCAATATCGTGTGGTGTTTACCATGCGTGGCACACAAACCGCGAAACGCAACGTTGCGCCAGTGAATACCGTGCGGGAAACGCAAAGCAGCAGCCAGGGGAATCCGTTCAATGGCAACCCGGTGACGGCGGTCAGCAGCAGCGATACCACGATACGCCCTGGTGGTTCGGTAAGCCGTAACGAACAGGTTATCGTAGCCATTGACGCCGGACATGGCGGCCAGGACCCAGGGGCTTCAGGCCAGCACGGCTTGCATGAAAAAAATGTCACCATCGCCATTGCGCGCAAGCTGAAGGCGCTGATGGATCGCGACCCGATGTTTAAACCGGTGCTGACGCGAACCGGTGACTACTTTATCTCGGTGATGGGCCGTTCCGACGTGGCGCGTAAAGAGAATGCCAACCTGCTGGTATCGATTCACGCCGATGCTGCACCCAGCCATTCGGCAACGGGGGCGTCGGTGTGGGTGTTATCCAACCGTCGCGCCAATAGCGAAATGGCAAACTGGCTGGAACAGAAAGAGAAGCAATCGGAACTGCTGGGCGGTGCGGGTGATCTGCTGGCGAACAGCCAGGCCGATCCTTACCTGAGCCAGGCCGTGCTGGATCTGCAATTCGGCCATTCACAGCGTGTTGGTTATGATGTGGCGGTGAAAGTGCTGCAACAGCTGCGTAGCGTCACGCCATTGCATAAACGCCTGCCAGAGCACGCCAGCCTCGGTGTATTGCGTTCACCGGATATTCCTTCTTTGCTGGTTGAAACCGGCTTTATCAGTAATGCCGCGGAGGAGCGACTGCTTGGCAGTAGCGCATATCAGGAGAAGATTGCTCAGTCGATTTATAAAGGCCTGCGCAATTACTTCCTGGCGCATCCGCTGCAATCGGTCCCAAAGGAAGAAAACCGGCCGCTGGACAACGCACCAGCGGTTAGCGTCGCCAGCAATCCGGCGACGGGAACAGTGCAATATACTGGCGTGACGCAGCGTCATACGGTGACACGCGGTGAAACCCTGTCAGGCATTGCGGCAAAATACGGTGTCAGCATGGCGACATTGCGTGACATGAACAGCCTGAAACGTGATGTGGTTTGGGTCGGTCAGCGTCTGAAAGTTCCGGCTAAATCAGGTGTCACCTCGACAGCCTCTCGTGGCCCGGTGCGTCACAAAGTGGTGCGTGGCGACTCTTTGACGGCCATTGCTGCCCGCTACGGTGTCAGCCCCAATGCCATCATTCAGGCCAATAATATGAAGTCCTCTAATGTGATGCTGGGTCAGACCCTGAAAATTCCGCAATCCTGATTGCTGGCCCCTGGTGGGCCAGCCGGTTAAAAGGACACCACCATGCCTATACAAATCTTACCGCCGCAGCTGGCAAACCAGATCGCGGCGGGCGAAGTGGTGGAGCGTCCGGCGTCGGTGGTGAAAGAGCTGGTGGAAAACAGCCTCGATGCCGGTGCGACACGTATTGATGTCGATATTGAAAAAGGCGGCGCGAAGCTGATCCGCATCCGTGATAACGGTTGTGGTATCGCCAAAGATGAACTGGCGATGGCGCTGGCACGTCACGCGACCAGTAAAATCGCCTCGCTTGATGATCTCGAAGCCATTGTCAGCCTCGGATTTCGCGGGGAAGCGCTCGCCAGTATCAGCTCAGTTTCCCGCCTGACGCTCACCTCACGTACCGAAGATCAAAGCGAAGCCTGGCAAGCCTACGCTGAGGGGCGAGATATGGCGGTGACGGTTAAACCGGCTGCGCATCCGGTAGGGACGACGCTGGAAGTGCTCGATCTGTTCTACAACACCCCCGCCCGACGCAAGTTTATGCGCACGGAAAAAACCGAGTTTACCCATATCGATGAAGTGATTCGCCGCATTGCGCTGGCACGCTTCGATGTGGCAATTTCACTCAGCCATAATGGCAAGCTGATGCGTCAGTACCGCGGCGTGAGCCAGGATGCGCAGCGTGAGCGGCGGCTGGGATCGATTTGCGGCACCACCTTTATGCAGCATGCATTGAGAATTGACTGGCAGCATGACGATTTGGCGTTGCGTGGCTGGGTGGCCGATCCGGCGGGTTCCCGCCAGGTAACGGACCTGCAATATTGCTATGTCAATGGTCGTATGATGCGTGACAAACTGATCAATCATGCCATCCGCCAGGCGTACCAAACCCAACTGGGGGATGAGCAGCAACCGGCTTATGTGCTGTACCTGGAAATCGATCCGCATCAGGTTGATGTGAATGTCCATCCAGCCAAGCATGAGGTGCGTTTTCATCAGTCGCGCCTGGTGCACGATTTTATCTGGCAGGGCGTAATGAGCGCGTTGCAGGCCAGCCGTGCGGCAGAACTGCCGATCGCTCATGCGGAAGAACCTGCGCCGCAGTGGCAGCCCGAGAATCGTCAGGCGGCGGGCGGTAACCACTTTGCGCAGCCAGCGGCAGCACCGCGTCAGCCAGGCGCAACCCCCAGTGGCGGCTGGCAGCAAAAGGAGCCGACTTATCGCGCGCGGGAAGGGGCGGCTTATCAGCAACTCCTGAAAACGCCAGCTACTGTCGCGGCACCGCAGCCGCAGCCCGCGCCTAAACCTGAACGCGAAACGCCGCTTGCTGCCCATGCGCAGAGTTTTGGCCGGGTGTTAAGTGTGGTGCGCGAGAGCTATGCCCTGCTGGAGCGCGGCGATAAGCTATTATTACTCTCGTTGCCCGTGGCGGCGCGCTGGCTGAAACAGGCCCAGTTACAACCTGGAGAAGAGGGATTAAAACCGCAGCCGCTACTCATCCCCGTCAGGTTAAAAATTGCGCTGGAAGAGTTGGCGGTTATTGGTCAGCAATCTGCGCTGTTAACCGCGATGGGCATTGATTTACAAAGGGAAGGCCAGCACGTGACGCTGCGCGCGGTGCCTTTACCGTTACGAACACAAAATTTACAAATCTTGATTCCAGACCTGTTAGGCTATCTCGCCCGGCAGCAAGAGGTCTCTGCATCCTCGCTGGCCCAATGGCTGGCACGTCGTGACGATGCAGAGGCAGCGCACTGGAATCACTCGCAGGCGATTACGCTGCTGGCGGAGCTGGAACGGCTCTGTCCGCAATTGCTGAAGTCGCCGCCTTCTGGCCTGTTGCAGGCCATTGAGATTGAGAGTGCGATTAACGCATTGAAGCATGAGTGAACAGAACCAGGCTGGCCGGCCTAAGGCAATTTTTTTGATGGGGCCTACCGCCTCCGGTAAGACGGCACTGGCAATTTCGTTGCGTCAGCATCTTCCGGTGGAACTTATTAGCGTTGACTCTGCCTTAATCTATCGCGGGATGGATATTGGCACGGCGAAGCCGTCTGCTGAGGAGTTAGCGCAGGCACCTCATCGTTTGCTGGACATTCGCGACCCGGCGGAAGCTTATTCCGCTGCTGAGTTTCGTCGCGATGCGCTGGCAGAAATGGCGGAGATCACCCAAAGGGGTAAGATTCCGTTGCTTGTTGGTGGAACTATGCTCTACTTCAAGGCGTTGCTTGAAGGATTGTCGCCGCTGCCCTCGGCCGATCCGGACGTGCGTCAGCGGATAGAGCAAATGGCGGCAGAAAAGGGTTGGGATGACCTTCACCGCCAACTGTGTGAAATCGATCCGGTCGCCGGCAGTCGTATTCATCCGAATGATCCGCAGAGACTTTCGCGAGCACTGGAAGTTTTTTTTATTTCGGGTAAAACTTTAACGGAACTGACAAAAACATCCGGTGAAGCGTTACCCTACGACGTGTACCAATTCGCAATCGCTCCGGCGAGCCGCGAGCTGTTACATCAACGCATTGCGTTGCGTTACAACCAGATGCTGGCGTCAGGATTTGAAGCGGAGGCTCGTGCTCTGTTTGCACGAGGTGATTTGCATACGGATATGCCTTCCATTCGCTGTGTCGGTTATCGTCAAATGTGGTCTTACCTCACTGGCGAAATCGATTACAACGAAATGGTTTATCGGGGAATTTGCGCAACCCGGCAGCTCGCGAAGCGCCAGATGACCTGGTTACGTGGCTGGCCCGACGTGCACTGGTTAGACAGTGATGAGCCAGATTTAGCGCGTAATGCGGTGCTTCAGGTTGTTAGTGCTAAGCAGGGATGATTGTGTACAATTGGTCCGTTATCGTGCGCAAATTTTTACGCAGTTTTTCTGAACCACGGTTCAAAAAGTAATAAACAACAAGCATATAAGGAAAAGATAGAATGGCTAAGGGGCAATCTTTACAAGACCCGTTTTTGAACGCACTGCGTCGTGAACGTGTACCGGTTTCGATCTATTTGGTGAATGGTATTAAGCTGCAAGGGCAGATTGAATCCTTTGATCAGTTCGTGATTTTGTTGAAAAACACGGTTAGCCAGATGGTGTACAAGCACGCCATCTCTACAGTGGTTCCTTCTCGTCCGGTGTCGCACCATAGCAACAATGCGAGCGGCGGAAGCAGTAACTACCACCACGGCGGAAGCAACCAAACCGCTCAGTCGCAGCCACAACAAGACGGCGATAACGCAGAATAATTTTTTGTGTTGCCGTGAAGCCAGGGCTGGAGAGCGAATGCGTTTTCCCGTCCTGGTTATTTTATTTTAGCGAGGTTATAGCTTGTTTGACCGTTATGATGCCGGTGAGCAGGCCGTACTGGTACACATCTGGTTCTCCCAAGACAAAGAGCTGGAAGATTTGCAGGAGTTTGAAACTCTTGTCTCTTCTGCGGGCGTCGAAGCGCTGCAGGTTATTACTGGCAGCCGTAAAGCGCCACATCCCAAATATTTTGTCGGTGAAGGAAAGGCAGTTGAAATTGCCGATGCGGTAAAAGCGAGTGGAGCATCGGTCGTGTTATTCGATCATGCCTTATCCCCTGCCCAGGAACGAAATCTTGAGCGGCTGTGCGAATGTCGCGTTGTCGACCGCACCGGCTTAATTCTTGATATTTTTGCCCAGCGCGCCCGCACCCATGAGGGTAAATTGCAGGTCGAGCTGGCACAGCTACGCCATCTGGCAACCCGCCTGGTACGTGGATGGACGCACCTTGAACGTCAGAAAGGCGGCATTGGCTTGCGTGGTCCGGGTGAAACCCAGTTGGAAACGGACCGTCGTTTGCTGCGCAATCGCATCAGCCTGATCCTGTCCCGTCTTGAACGCGTGGAAAAACAGCGCGAGCAGGGCCGACAGGCGCGTGCCAAAGCGGATGTACCAACCGTTTCGCTGGTGGGCTACACCAACGCCGGTAAATCCACCCTGTTTAACGCTATTACATCAGCGGATGTCTATGCTGCGGATCAGTTGTTTGCCACCCTGGATCCTACCCTGCGTCGCCTTAACGTCGCGGATGTGGGAGAAGTGGTGCTGGCAGACACGGTAGGTTTTATTCGCCACCTGCCTCACGATTTAGTTGCCGCGTTTAAGGCAACCTTGCAGGAGACGCGCCAGGCGACTTTACTGTTGCATGTGATTGATGCGGCTGATGTGCGTCTCAATGACAATATTGAGGCGGTCAACGTCGTGCTGGAAGAAATTGAGGCCGATGAAATTCCAGCCCTGCTGGTGATGAACAAAATCGATATGCTGGAGGATTTTGTACCGCGTATCGACCGTGATGAAGAAAATAAGCCGATTCGCGTCTGGCTGTCAGCCCAGACGGGGGTCGGCCTGCCTTTACTGTGGCAGGCATTATCAGAACGCCTTGCCGGTGAAATTGCGCAGTACGACCTGCGTTTGCCGCCGGAAGCTGGACGTTTGCGCAGTCGTTTTTATCAGTTACAGGCGATTGAGAAAGAATGGAATGAAGATGATGGCTGTGTAGGTTTACATGTGCGTATGCCGATTGTTGATTGGCGTCGTTTATGTAAACAGGAGCCGTCGCTCGCCAGTTATATTGTTTGACCGTTGCCCAACTCATTTACCCCAAAGCCAGGACATCGGCCGCAAGGTAAAACGTAAATACAATAAATGGAGTAGAGACATGGCGTGGAATCAGCCCGGTAATAACGGACAGGACCGCGACCCGTGGGGAAGCAGCAATAATCAAGGCGGCAACTCTGGGGGGAATAAAGGAGGTCGCGATCAGGGACCTCCTGATCTGGATGATATCTTCCGTAAGCTGAGTAAAAAACTCGGTGGACTGGGCGGTGGCAAACAGAGCGACAATGGCCAGCGCAGTGGCGGTAGCGGTGGCAAACTGGTCGGCATTGTTGCCGCAGCGGCAGTCATCATCTGGGCAGCCAGCGGTTTCTACACCATTAAAGAAGCGGAACGTGGCGTCGTCACCCGCTTCGGCAAATTCAGCCATCTGGTGGAACCAGGCCTCAACTGGAAACCCACTTTTATCGATCAGGTCCGTGCCGTGAACGTGGAAGCGGTGCGTGAACTCGCCGCGTCTGGCGTGATGCTGACATCAGACGAAAACGTAGTGCGCGTAGAAATGAACGTGCAGTACCGTGTGACCGATCCTGAGCGTTACCTCTATGCTGTGACCAGCGCGGATGACAGCTTGCGTCAGGCGACTGACAGTGCGCTGCGTGGCGTGATTGGTCGTTCGACGATGGACCGCATTCTGACCGAAGGTCGTACCGTGGTGCGTAGCGAAACTCAGCGCGAAATCGATGAAACCATTCGTCCGTACAATATGGGCATCACGCTGCTGGATGTTAACTTCCAGGCGGCGCGTCCACCGGAAGAGGTCAAAGCGTCGTTTGACGATGCGATTGCCGCGCGTGAAAACCGTGAGCAGTACGTGCGTGAAGCAGAAGCCTACGCCAACGAAGTACAGCCACGTGCCAATGGTCAGGCACAACGTATCCTGGAAGAGGCGCGTGCTTACAAAGAACGCACCGTGCTGGAAGCACAGGGTGAAGTGGCGCGCTTTGCCCTCATGCTGCCGGAATACAAAGCCGCACCGCAGATCACTAAAGAACGTCTGTACATCGAAAGCATGGAACGCGTGCTCAGCCATACCCGCAAAGTGCTGGTTAGCGACCGTAGCAATAACCTGATGATGCTGCCGCTGGATCAACTGATGCGTGGCGCTCAATCTGCTGCGGGTCAAAACGGCCAGAAAAATGCCAATCTGATGAAGTTACCGCCGGCTTCGGACAGCAACGCCAGCAATAGCGACACTTCATCGTACAGTCCGAGCAGCATCATGGATCAACGTCGCGCCAACGCGCAGCGTAACGATACCCAGCGTGAAGGGAGGGAGTAATCGATGCGTAAGCCAATCATCGCCGTAATTATTGTAGTGCTGGTGGTGCTGTACGCGTCACTGTTCGTGGTGCAGGAAGGTCAGCGTGGCATCGTGCTGCGTTTTGGCAAGGTTCTGCGTGATAGCGAGAACAAACCGCTGGTCTATGCACCGGGTCTGCACTTCAAGATTCCGTTTATTGAAACCGTGAAATCACTGGATGCGCGTATCCAGACCATGGACAACCAGGCGGATCGCTTTGTCACCAAAGAGAAGAAAGACCTGATCGTTGATTCCTACATCAAATGGCGTATCAGTGATTTTAGCCGTTACTACCTGGCGACCGGTGGTGGCGACATTTCTCAGGCTGAAGTGCTGCTGAAACGTAAGTTCAGTGACCGTTTGCGTTCTGAAATGGGTCGTCTGGATGTAAAAGATATCGTGACCGACTCACGTGGTCGTCTGACTACTGATGTGCGTGATGCCCTGAATACCGGTAGCGCAGGTAACGATGACGAAGTACAGACGCCAGCTGCAGACGATGCGATTGCTGATGCCGCAGCACGCGTTGAGCGTGAAACCAACAGCAAAGAGCCAGCGCCGAACCCGAACAGCATGGCTGCCCTGGGTATTCAGGTGGTTGACGTACGGATTAAGCAGATCAACCTGCCAACTGAAGTCTCTGATGCGATCTACAACCGTATGCGCGCCGAGCGTGAAGCGGTAGCACGTAGCCAGCGTTCACAGGGTCAGGAAGAGGCAGAAAAACTGCGCGCTCAGGCGGATTATCAGGTGACCCGTACACTGGCAGAAGCCCAGCGTGAGGCACTGATTTCTCGTGGTGAAGGTGATGCGCAAGCGGCGAAACTGTTTGCCGATGCGTTCAGCCAGGATCCGGATTTCTATGCCTTTATCCGTAGCCTGCGTGCCTATGAAAATAGCTTCGCAGATAATCAGGATATTATGGTTTTAAGCCCGGATAGCGATTTCTTCCGTTATATGAAGGCCCCCTCTAACGCAACGCATTAAGAACTGATATAAATTCAAGGCCGACAATCTTGTCGGCCTTTTTTTTGGGGAAAAGATAATGAACACAACCATCTGGATGGCACTGGCTTTGGTGCTGGTTCTGGAAGGGCTGGGACCGATGTTTCTGCCGCGCATCTGGCGACGGATGATTCTGACTATGGCGCAGCTGCCGGATCGCCTGTTACATCGTTTTGGCGGTGGACTGGTGGTTGCCGGGGTGGTGATCTATTACATGTTAAGTGTGCACGCGAGCTAAAAATGCGCGTTATTTCGCAGCATCGTTGTGTCTTGCCGCTGTTTTATCCCCAACATGTTGTATCGATCAAAACTCAGGCAAAAAACCGCGCAATCGTATGCTAAAAGAGCTGAAAGTGGAAAAGTCAGGTGGTAGAATCCATTTTTAAGCAATCGGTGATTTTGAAAAAATGGGTAAGAACGTCGTCGTACTGGGCACCCAATGGGGTGACGAAGGTAAAGGCAAGATCGTAGACCTTCTCACAGAGCGCGCGAAATACGTCGTGCGCTATCAAGGTGGTCATAATGCAGGCCACACGCTGGTTATCAACGGTGAAAAAACCGTCCTCCACTTAATTCCATCAGGCATCCTGCGTGAAAACGTTACCAGCATCATTGGTAACGGCGTTGTGCTGTCACCAGAAGCGCTGATGAAAGAGATGAAAGGTCTTGAGGAGCGCGGTGTACCGGTACGCGAACGTCTGCTGCTGTCTGAAGCTTGCCCGTTAATCCTGCAATACCATGTGTCGATGGACCTGGCGCGCGAAAAAGCGCGTGGTGCGAAAGCTATCGGTACCACCGGTCGCGGTATCGGCCCGGCTTACGAAGATAAAGTTGCCCGCCGTGGTCTGCGCGTTGGCGATCTCTTCAACAAAGACACCTTCGCTGCCAAGCTGAAAGAAGTGGTGGATTACTACAACTTCCAGCTGGTGAATTACTACAAAGAAGACGCGGTTGATTACGACAAAGTGCTGAACGATGTGATGGCTGTGGCCGACATCCTGACCAGCATGGTCGTTGACGTGTCTGAACTGCTGGATAACGCGCGTCAGCGTGGCGATCTGATCATGTTCGAGGGTGCGCAGGGTACGTTGCTGGATATCGACCACGGTACTTATCCGTACGTGACCTCGTCAAACACCACCGCTGGTGGCGTGGCAACCGGTTCTGGTATCGGTCCGCGTTATGTTGACTACGTGCTGGGTATCGTCAAAGCCTACTCAACCCGCGTGGGTGCAGGTCCGTTCCCGACTGAACTGTTTGATGAAACCGGTGAGTTCCTGTGCTCCAAAGGTAACGAGTTCGGTGCCACCACCGGTCGTCGTCGCCGTACTGGCTGGCTGGATGCCGTAGCGGTACGCCGTGCAGTGCAGATCAACTCGCTGTCAGGTTTCTGCATGACCAAGCTGGACGTGCTGGATGGCCTGAAAGAAGTGAAAATTTGTGTGGGATATCGTATGCCGGATGGCCGCGAAGTTACCACCACGCCGCTGGCTGCTGAAGGCTGGGAAGGTATTGAGCCGATTTACGAATCAATGCCGGGCTGGAGTGAAAACACCTTTGGCGTGAAAACGCTGGAAGGTCTGCCGCAGGCCGCACGTGACTACATCAAACGTGTGGAAGAGGTAACCGGTGTTCCGGTGGATATTATTTCTACTGGTCCTGACCGTAGTGAGACCATGATTTTGCGCGATCCGTTTGACGCATAATCCCCTCTGGCCGGACCCTGTCCGGCCTCTGTTTATCTGCTCTTTGACTCCGCTCACAATATTTTTTCTTGCAAATATCAAGAGTTGCCTGAAAAAAACGCACCGGCCTTCACGCACTGGTTTATCATCATAATTAAACGCAACGCCAGTCGGCATATAAAAATAACACCCGATGATTCACTGAGGTACATGTGCAGCTTACAAGTTTTACTGATTACGGTCTGCGTGCCTTGATCTACATGGCCACTTTGCCCGAGGGTAAGCAGACCAACATTACTGAAGTGACCGATACCTACGGGGTGTCGCGTAATCACATGGTGAAAATCATCAACCAACTGAGCCGGGCCGGCTTTGTGGCCGCAACACGCGGTAAAAACGGCGGAATTCGTTTAGGCATGGACCCGGAAAAAATTGTCATTGGCGACGTTGTCAGGAAAATGGAGCCACTACAGCTGGTTAACTGTGGTGAATGCAGCATTACGCCAGCCTGTCGCTTGCGCAAAGCGTTGAGCAGTGCGGTCCAGTTATTTCTTGATGAGCTGGATAATTACACGCTAGCCGATCTCGTCAAAGACAACGAACCACTGTACCAAATCTTATTGTCCGAACCGCCGGTGGCAATCCATCAAAAATGACATCGGAGGAACCGTAATGTCAAAAGACCCTTTTCAGGAAAGAGAAGCTGAAAAATATGAAAACCCGATCCCCAGTCGGGAGTTTATTCTGGCGCTATTAGAAAAACGCGAAAAGCCTGCCAGCCGCGATGACATCGCCCAGGAACTCAATATCAGCAGTGAAGAGCAGCTGGAAGCGCTGCGCCGCCGTCTGCGTGCCATGGAGCGCGATGGACAGCTGATATTTACCCGCCGTCAATGCTACGCGCTGCCTGAGCGCCTTGATTTGCTGCGTGGCAAAGTGATTGGCCATCGTGATGGTTACGGCTTTCTGCGCGTCGAAGGGCAGAAGGATGATTTCTATCTTTCTGCCGAACAGTTGAAACTGTGTCTGCACGGTGACGTGATCCTGGCGCAACCCGGTGGCGCGGATCGCAAAGGCCGCCGCGAGGCGCGCGTAGTACGCGTGCTGGAGCCACGTAACAGCCAGATTGTTGGTCGTTACTTTACCGATGCCGGGACGGGCTTTGTGGTGCCGGACGACAGTCGTCTGAGCTTTGATATCCTCATTCCACAGGACCAGACGCTGAACGCGCGTATGGGCTCGGTCGTGGTGGTGGAGATCACTCAGCGCCCGACGCGTCGCACCAAAGCGCTGGGCAAGGTCACGGAAGTGCTGGGCGACAATATGGGCACCGGTCTGGCTGTCGATATGGCGCTGCGCACCCATGAAATTCCCCACGTCTGGCCGGAAGAAGTCGAAAAACAGATCGCCAAACTGAAAGAAGAAGTGCCGGAAGCGGCGAAGAAAGGTCGTGTCGATCTACGTCAGTTGCCGTTAGTCACCATTGATGGTGAGGACGCGCGCGACTTCGACGATGCAGTCTACTGTGAGAAAAAACGCGGTGGTGGCTGGCGTTTATGGGTGGCGATTGCCGACGTCAGTTATTACGTGCGTCCGGGCACCGCTCTGGACAACGAAGCGCACCAGCGCGGCACCTCGGTGTATTTCCCGTCGCAGGTCGTACCGATGCTGCCGGAAGTGCTGTCGAATGGCCTCTGCTCACTGAATCCGCAGGTTGATCGCCTGTGTATGGTGTGCGAAATGACCATCTCGGCCACCGGCAAACTGACCGGCTACAAACATTATGAAGCGGTGATGAATTCACACGCGCGCCTGACCTACACCAAAGTGTGGAATATCCTGCAAGGCAACCCGGAGCTGCGTGAACAATACGCACCGCTGGTGAAGCATCTTGAAGAGTTGCACCGCATGTATCAGGTGCTGGAAAAGTCGCGCGAGCAGCGTGGCGGCATCTCCTTCGAAACCGAAGAAGCTAAATTCATCTTCAATGCCGATCGCCGTATTGAGCGCGTCGAGCGCACGGTGCGTAACGATGCCCATAAGCTGATTGAAGAATGTATGATCCTCGCCAACATCGCGTCAGCGCGTTTTGTTGAGAAGAACGAAGAACCGGCCTTGTTCCGCGATCACGATCGCCCGAGTGACGACAGCATCACCAGCTTCCGTACTGTACTGAACGAGCTGGGTCTGAGCCTGCCGGGTGGCAGCAAGCCGCAGCCGATTGATTATGCCGAGCTGCTGACGCAGATCGCCGATCGCCCGGATGCTGAAATGCTGCAAACCATGCTGCTGCGTTCGATGAAGCAGGCGGTGTACGATCCGGAAAACCGTGGCCACTTTGGTCTGGCGCTGGCGTCGTATGCACACTTCACTTCACCGATTCGCCGCTACCCGGACTTGCTGCTGCATCGCGCCATCAAATATTTGCTGGCGAAAGAGCAGGGTGAGGAGAAAGGTAACACCACGGCGACCGGCGGTTACCACTATGATATGCAGCAGATGCTGCAACTCGGCCAGCACTGTTCCATGACCGAACGCCGTGCCGACGAGGCCACGCGTGACGTTGCTGACTGGCTGAAATGCGACTTTATGCAGGATCAGGTGGGTAACGTCTTTACCGGTGTGATCTCCAGCGTGACCGGTTTTGGTTTCTTCGTGCGTCTGAACGATCTATTTATCGATGGTCTGGTGCATGTTTCCTCGCTGGACAATGATTACTACCGCTTCGATCCGGTAGGGCAACGTCTGATCGGTGAATCCGGTGGACGAACCTATCGCCTGGGCGATGCCGTTGAAGTGCGGGTGGAAGCGGTGCACATGGACGAACGCAAAATCGACTTCGCGCTGATTTCCAGCCAGCGTGTCCCGCGTGGTGAAGGTAAAACCGCTCGCGAGCGCGAGAAGCGTGGTGGACAAGCTCCGGCTAAACGCCGCCGTGATGCCGGTAAAAATGTGAATTTCGAGCCGGATGCCGCTTTCCGCGGTGAGAAGAAAAAACCGGCGAAAGCGAAAGCTGAGAAAAAAAGCAAAAAAGTCTCCGAAAAAACCCGTAAAATCGCCGCCGCCACTAAGGCTAAGCGCGCGGCGAAGAAGAAAACCAGCGAAGCCTGATGCTGATCAGTTGTAGCGGCGCGATGTATCGCGCCGCGACGTCCGACATCCAACCTTGAGCAAAGTAATGAGTGAAATAATTTTTGGTATCCATGCCGTGCAGGCCCTGCTGGAACGCGATCCTCAGCGTTTTCAGGAAGTCTTTATTCTCAAAGGCCGTGATGATCGTCGCCTGCAACCGCTGATCGCCGCGCTGGAAGCTCAGGGAATTGTTATTCAGCTGGCCAATCGCCAGTGGCTGGATAGCCAGGTGGAAGGCGGTGTGCATCAGGGGATCGTGGCACGCGTGAAGCCGGGTAAAAATTATCAGGAAGGCGATCTGCCGGATCTGCTGGAATCGCTGGATAATCCGTTCCTGTTGATCCTCGATGGCGTTACCGATCCGCATAACCTCGGAGCCTGCCTGCGCAGCGCTGATGCGGCTGGCGTGCATGCGGTGATCGTACCGAAAGATCGTTCCGCACAGCTGAATGCCACGGCGAAAAAAGTAGCCAGTGGAGCGGCAGAAAACGTTCCGCTGATCCGCGTGACTAACCTGGCGCGCACCATGCGTTTGCTGCAGGAATACAACATCTGGATCGTCGGGACGGCGGGTGAAGCCGATCATACGCTGTACCAGAGCAAGCTGCCGGGTTCACTGGCGCTGGTGATGGGTGCAGAGGGCGAGGGTATGCGCCGTCTGACGCGTGAGCATTGCGATGAGTTGATCAGCATCCCGATGGCGGGCAGCGTATCTTCTCTGAACGTTTCCGTGGCGACCGGTATTTGTCTGTTCGAAGCGGTACGTCAGCGCCTGGCGTGATCCCCTCCGCAAATTAGTTTTTGTACCAGGCATAACTGACTATCACCCCCATACTTAGGCTGTGAGCCAAGTTAGGGGGACGTTATGACCTGGACAACCCACAGCGTTTTCAATCAGCCTCAGCCGCTCAGCAACAGCAACCTGTTTACCCGCGATCTTCCCTTATGCGAAGCCGTTGCGCGGGAAGGTGCCAGCTGGGACCGTGAATGGCTGGCTTCGGTCGGACTGCAACTCGGCAGCGCCGAATCTCTCGAATTGGGACGACTGGCCAATGCTCAGCCACCGGAGCTGTTGCGCTATGATGCGCGCGGTGAACGGCTGGATGAGGTACGCTTTCATCCCGCGTGGCATCTGCTGATGCAGGGCTTATGCGCCAGCCGCCTGCACAATCTTAGCTGGCAACCCGATGTTCAGCCCAACGCGATGGTGGCTCGTGCGGCGCGCTTTATCCTGCACGCGCAGGTGGAGGCAGGGTCGCTTTGCCCGGTCACCATGACCCACGCCGCCATTCCGCTGCTGCAAAATCACCTGCCAGAACCCTGGCTCGACTGGCACGATGCGTTGCTGAGCGACCGCTACGATGCGCATCATCAACCCGGTAACAAGAAACGGGGGTTGCTGATTGGTATGGGGATGACCGAAAAGCAGGGCGGCACCGATGTACTGAGCAACAGCACGCGCGCGGAGCCATTGGGTGGACGCGGCCCCGGTGAGGCTTATCGCATTATCGGCCATAAATGGTTTTTCTCGGTGCCACAAAGCGACGCACATCTGATACTGGCGCAGACCTCGGGTGGCCTGAGCTGCTTTTTCCTGCCGCGCCTGCTGCCGGATGGCGCACGCAATGCTATCCGGCTGGAACGCCTCAAAGACAAGCTCGGCAATCGCGCCAATGCCAGCTGTGAAGTAGAGTTTCAGGATGCGATCGGCTGGCTGCTGGGGGAAGAGGGCGAAGGCGTGCGGTTGATCCTGAAAATGGGCGGTATGACGCGTTTCGATTGCGCACTCGGTAGCCACGGGCTGATGCGGCGGGCGTTCTCCATTGCCCTGCACCATGCCCAGCAGCGTCAGGTGATGGGCAAAAACCTCAGCGACCAGCCGCTGATGCGCGCAGTGCTGGCCCAGCAGGCGCTACAGCTGGAGGGACAAACCGCGTTGTTGTTGCGTCTGGCGCGCGCCTGGTCAACCCCCTCCAGCGAGCATGAACGTCTCTATGCCCGGCTATTCACCCCGGCGGCCAAATATGTGACTTGCCAGGCGGGGATACCTTTTGTCGCTGAAGCGATGGAGGTGCTGGGCGGCATCGGTTATTGCGAAGAAAGCGAGTTGCCGCGGCTGTATCGTGAGATGCCGGTCAACAGCATCTGGGAAGGTTCCGGCAATGTCATGTGCCTGGATGTGTTACGGGTACTTAACCGCCAATCGGATACGCTGACGATGCTGAGTGATGAACTGGACGCGGTGAAAGGATGTAATCGTCATTTCGACCGCCGCTGGCGGCAGCTGCGCCTGCGTCTCGGTAACGTCCAGGAAGCGCAGGCGCGGGCGGTGACGCATGATCTGTTGCAGCTGGCAACGGCGGCAATCCTGCTGAAAGTGGCGGAACCGCCGCTGGCCGATGGTTGGTGTCAGCAGTTCCTGGATACGCGCGGCCAGCCGCTATTAAGCCACGATCTCAGCTCACGGCTACTGCTGCGCGCCACTGCCGGGTGAGGCAGCATAAAGCACCGCAGTGGAGTACCAGAAACCCGGCATCACCGTCTCATCAATCAGTAACACCTGATAATAGGTGGCACCCAGCTGATTAGCCCGCGCGGCAATGGCGCGCTGGGCATCATCCGGTGAACCCCGTACCTGGACGCTGATAGTACCCAGTTTGCGCAAGCCGTAGCTCTGCGCCCGGTTAATTTCCTGGGCATGCGCCGTGGGCGGTGGTGGCGCTTTAGGCGTCGGCGTGAGGGCCGAGCAGCCGCTTAACAGCAGGCTCAGCGCCAGAAATAACGAAACACGCATGGCAACTCCGGTTCAGGGAAGATGGCTCAAGTGTATGCCATCTTCCCCGGCGGTATCAGGACTTCAGATGAAAAATACTCACCAGCTCAGTCAGATGATGTCCCTGCTGACTCAGACTCTGGGCTGAAGCCTCAGATTCGGTGACCAAATCACTGCTCTGATGGGTGGCCTGGCTGATGTGGTTCATCGCCAGGTTCACCTGACCAATGCCCGATGCCTGCTCCTGCGCGGCGATATTGATTTCCCCCATCAGGGTTTTCACCTGTGCGATATGTTCAACAATGTGGTTCATGGCATCGCGTGTCTGCTCAGACAGGCTATGCCCCTCTGCGACCTTGCTGATGGAGCTGGCGATCAGCCCGTCGATCTCTTTTGCCGCCTGGGCACTGCGCTGCGCCAGTGCGCGAACTTCCGCTGCCACCACCGCGAAACCTTTGCCGTGCTCGCCTGCGCGTGCCGCTTCGACCGCGGCATTCAACGCCAGGATGTTAGTCTGGAAAGCAATGGATTCAATCACATGGGTGATGTCGGCAATGCTCTGCGAAGCGACGCGAATTTCCGCCATGGTGCTGACCGAACGCGATACGGTCTCGCCACCCCGGGCAACGGTTTGATCAGCTTCACTCACCCGCACCAGTGCCTGGCGTACGTTAGCGGCAGTTTGCGCCACGGTGGCACCAAACTGCTCCATACTGGCCGAGGTTTGTTCCACGCTGCTGGCCTGACGACCAATCTGCGCGCTGATGTTCTGGCTGCTGGCGGCGATGCTGTCAGTGCCCTGGCTGATTTGCTGTGCCGTCTGGCGTACCTGGCCGACGATCTGCTCCAGACCATCGCCAATACCGTTGATCGCCCCCACCAGTTGGCCGATTTCATCATGACGTGTGGAGTCGAGGTGCGCCTGTAAATTACCCGCCGCATACTCTTCGGCCAGATGGATCACCTGATGCAACGGACGGGTAATCGCACGACGGCTGTACCACATGAATCCACAAGCAAACAGGATGACCAGCGCCAGACCGATGGCGATAAACAGGTCACGGCTGTGGGTAATCGGGGCCAGCAGGCTGGCGCGGCTGACTTCCCCGGCGATAATCCAGTTCCAGCCCGGCAACTGTTGCCAGGCCAGCAGTTTGGTTTCGCCATCCAGCTGCATGGTGAGCAAACCTTTCGGCTGGCTCAGTAACTGTTGCTGTGTCGCGGCATCCCACAGCGGCAGCTTACCTTCACGCTGGCTGGCAAACAGAAATTGTCCCTGGGTGGTGCCAGGCGCACCGTTCAGCACAAAGAAATGCCCGCTGTCGCCGAGATGGCGTGCCAGCACTTTGTCGCGCATCAGCGCGTATTGCTGATCGATTTGTACCCCGACAAACAGAATGCCGATGACTGCGCCGCTCTCATCCATGACCGGCTGATATTGCGTGATATAACGATGACCAAACAGGGTTGCCAGGCCACGGTAAGCTTCGCCCTGATTCACGCTGCGCCATGCGGTGCTGCTGCGGTCCAGTTTGGTGCCGATCGCACGTTGGCCATTTTCTTTCTTCAGCGAGGTGGCGATGCGCACATAATCGTCGCCGTCACGCACAAAAATGGTGGAGACTGCGCCGGTACGATCGAGAAAATCATCCACCGCAATCTGGTCAAGGTTGAGGGTTTTCAGCCCGGCACGCAGAGTGGGGGTGCTGATATCCCCCACCTGAATGCGGGTGCTTTCATCACGACTGAAGCGTTTGGGGAGAAAACTCTGAAACAGCCGGGTGTAGTTCGCCACTTCGGCAGACAAGGTGGTATTAAACATGCTGGCCATCTCACTGATGCCCTGCACCTGATTTTGCATATCGTCCGTCGCCAGATTTTCCAGCTGACGGGAGGCGTTGTGGCTCAGGGTAAGGGTGAGGGTCAGCAGCACCACGGCTACGCTTAAAGACGTCAGTACAGACAGCTTAATTCCGAGACCCATGGCGCTGAGAGAGAGACGCTTCATAAAGTACCTATGTTGATATGGATGAGGGGATACAAGATCAACGGCAAATTGGGGAAAAGGTTTAGGGTGGAAATTATTCACGCGAAAATGTGAAGCGACTCGCGTTTCAGGTCTCAGGGTTTACACTGTGAGCAGGTGATAATCATTCTCAACGGAGGCGACATGATTGAACTGGCAACGGAAACACTGGCAGGGATTCAGTGTATCCACGCGGCACCGTCCGGACAGCGCCAGGCGCGTTTACCGACCGTGCTGTTTTATCATGGCTTCACCTCGTCAAAAGAGGTGTACAGCTACTTTGCGGTTGCGCTCGCTCAGGCGGGTTTTCGCGTGGTGATGCCGGATGCGGATATGCATGGCACCCGCTATAACGGTGATACGGAAACCCGTATGACGCATTTCTGGGAGATTCTCAGAAAAAATATCGACGAGGTGCCGCTACTGGAAGCCGAGCTGCGCGCCAATGACTGGATTGCCGATGATCGCTTTGCCGTGGCGGGAGCTTCAATGGGCGGGATGACGGCACTCGGGGCGATGGCGCGTTATCCGCAGATTCACAGCGTCGCCTGCATGATGGGATCGGGCTATTTTATGCAACTGAGCCACACGCTGTTCCCGCCGCTGGTGGCACGCACGCCGCAGCAGAAAGAAGCTTTTGCCGCCCGGCTGGCACCGTTAGCCAGTTACGATCCCAGCCAGCAACTGGAAAAACTGGCGAACCGTCCGCTGCTGTTGTGGCACGGGGAAGCCGATGAGGTGGTGCCGTTCGCGGAAACGGTGCGGCTGGAGAAAGCGCTGCGTGAAGCGCAGCTGGATGGGCGCGTCACTTACCTGTCGGAAAAGCAGATCGGCCACAAAATCACGCCCTCAGCGCTGGGTGCGCTGGTGAGTTTTTTCAAACATCACCTGTGAAAATAATTCGGGCTGGCAAGATACTGCCAGCCCGTTACGACATACCGGACTACAGCTGTGACGACAACCGTTCAGCCGCGCTACTGTTGGCCCCGGTGTGGTTATCACTGGGGGCGCCCAGTCGGTTGACGTAGACATAGCCTGATGCCGCTTTGCTGCTGTTACTTCTCATCTGTTGCGCATAGTCAGTTGAGCTGGCAAAAGCGGGTGTAGACAGGAAGAGACCCAGTAAAGTGGCGATGACGATACTTCTCATAATCGACTCCTCACTACAGGGAATTCACTCTCAGACGCCGACGACAAGCCAAACCGTTGCGTCCATAAATAGTTTAGTTCTTTGCCACATTGCTGCCAGCCGGTCTGGTTGAACACCTTGTTCAGCCATTTTGATGAAATGCCGCTTAACCTCCTGAATTTTCACCCTTAGCACAAAAAGTGCCATCATCTGGCACGCTGCACGCCATTTGATGAATTGTGCGCTTGAGTTTAGCGGGCAACGTCAGTATGATTACGCGTCAATTTTTCAGCTGCATTCAGAGGTGTGTTTCATTTATCGGATGATTCACAACCTATAACGTTCCTTGCTTCCGTGGGCCGCAGCTGACCCTGACAGGAGGCTGAATAATCCGTAAGGAGCAATTTCGATGCGTCATTACGAAATCGTATTTATGGTCCATCCTGACCAGAGCGAACAGGTTCCGGGCATGATCGAGCGTTACACTGGTGCTATCACTGGTGCACAGGGCACGATCCACCGTCTGGAAGACTGGGGCCGCCGTCAGCTGGCTTACCCGATCAACAAACTGCACAAAGCACACTATGTTCTGCTGAACGTAGAAGCGCCGCAGGAAGTGATTGACGAGCTGGAAACTAACTTCCGCTTCAACGACGCCGTTATCCGCAGCATGGTTATGCGCGTTAAGCACGCGGTAACTGAAGCATCTCCGATGGTTAAAGCGAAAGACGAGCGTCGTGAACGCCGTGAAGATTTCGCTAACGAAGCGGCAGATGACTCAGATGCTGGGGATTCTGAAGAGTAATCCATTATGACGGCCAATCGACTGCGCCTGTCTGGCACTGTGTGTAAGACGCCAGTTCGAAAAATCAGTCCGTCAGGAATTCCTCACTGCCAGTTCGTGCTTGAGCACCGTTCCATGCAGGAGGAAGCCGGGTTTCACCGGCAAGCCTGGTGTCAGATGCCGGTGATTATCAGCGGCAGCACCCATCAGGTGATTACTCAACATATAACGGTCGGCACGCAACTCACTCTCGAAGGTTTTATTAGCTGCCATCAGGCACGCAATGGCCAGAGTAGAATTGTGTTACATGCCGAGCAGATTGAATTGATAGATTCTGGAGACTAGCCAAATGGCACGTTATTTCCGTCGTCGCAAGTTCTGCCGTTTCACCGCGGAAGGCGTTCAAGAGATCGACTACAAAGATATCGCTACGCTGAAAAACTACATCACTGAAAGCGGTAAGATCGTACCGAGCCGTATCACCGGTACTCGCGCAAAATACCAGCGTCAGCTGGCTCGTGCTATCAAGCGCGCGCGTTACCTGTCTCTGCTGCCGTACACTGATCGTCATCAGTAATCGGTTGCTGTCTAATAACGACTTTAAGAGGATAAGGTAATGCAAGTTATTCTGCTTGATAAAGTAGCAAACCTGGGCAGCCTGGGTGATCAGGTTAACGTTAAAGCGGGTTACGCTCGTAACTTCCTGGTTCCGCAGGGTAAAGCTGTTCCTGCTACCAAGAAAAACGTTGAATTTTTCGAAGCGCGCCGCGCTGAACTGGAAGCCAAACTGGCTGACGTTCTGGCAGCTGCTAACGCACGTGCTGAGAAAATCAACGGTCTGGGCAGCGTCACCATCGCGTCTAAATCAGGCGACGAAGGTAAACTGTTCGGTTCCATCGGTACTCGCGACATCGCTGACGCTGTAACTGCAGCTGGCGTTGAAGTGGCTAAGAGCGAAGTTCGTCTGCCGAACGGCGTTCTGCGCACTATCGGTGAGCACGAAGTTGACTTCCAGGTTCACAGCGAAGTATTCGCGAAACTGGTTGTGAATGTAGTTGCTGAGTAATTTTACTCGGTAATGCGAAAAAGCCGGCCTTGTGCCGGCTTTTTTGTTATTGCGCGCGGATAAAGCTGCCGTCAGGCTGACGGGTAAACAGCACCGGGCCGTTGCCGCTATCCACGGTTAATCCCGTCACCACACCCTGCGCATTCTGGCGAATTTTCACCTGCTGACCCGTCTGCAGGGCGCTCAGCGGCTGATCATTACCTTCCACCCGCGCCATGGCAAACACATCACTCACCGGTAAATTGTTATCACGGAACAGCTGCGCCAGCGTCTGGCCTGAAGCCACGGTATAACTGCGCCATTCACCCTGAGAATCGGGTTTTGGCGTGTTGTTTTGCGCGTTGTTGTTGTCATAAATATCTGCCTGCATTGGCACCTCTTTGGCCGCGTTATCGCTGACCGGACGCTCCACCGGATACTGAGGGGTGCTGGACGGCCACAGGAATGCCAGCAGGATAATCACCAGTGCAATCACGATACCGCGACGATGCAGGGCGGGTAGCGGATCCATCCAGCGTACGTTATCCAGCAGATGCCAGATACGGCCCAGACTGCCGGGAAGTCGGGAAGGGGTAGCAGAAGCCATTCGTGGTTCCTCCTCACTGGTAACCGGGCGTTTGCCTTGCGGCAGCAAGTTCCGCAACCAGGGTAAAGTACGCGGGGTGCGCGTCCTGCGACGTCGTGGGGCGATCTGGCCCATGTATTCTCTCTTATCTCGACGGTGGAAAGGTTTATCCTTTCCTTAAATGTAGTATGGGCAATACCGGCGCGAAGTGCCTGCCAGCATTGAAAATTCTGATCTGTATATTGTTTCTCTTTCCCTGAGAAATGTCATCTGCGATGCGTGAGATTTTACGCCAGCGGCCTGCGCTGTTATGCTGCCGTTTCAATTTTTTCTCCGGGATTAAGGAATCAAGATGACGACCCCTTCATTTGACAGCGTCGAAGCACAAGCAAGTTACGGTATTGGTTTACAGGTAGGCCAGCAGCTGCTGGAGTCCGGACTGCAGGGTTTGCAGCCGGAAGCGCTGCTCGCGGGCCTGCGCGACGCGCTGGAAGGGAATTCACCGGCAGTTCCGGTTGATGTGGTACATCGTGCGCTGCGCGAAGTACACGAGCGTGCGGAAGGCGTGCGTCGTGAGCGCGTCCAGGCGATGGCGGCAGAAGGCCAGAAATTCCTGGATCAGAACGCCCAGCGTGAAGGCGTGAGCAGCACCGAATCAGGTCTGCAATTCAGCGTCATCAAACAGGGTGATGGGGCTATCCCGTCTCGTCAGGACCGTGTACGTGTACACTACACCGGTAAACTGATCGATGGCACCGTGTTTGATAGCTCAGTGGCGCGTGGCGAACCAGCAGAATTCCCGGTTAGCGGCGTTATCGCAGGCTGGATTGAAGCTCTGACCCTGATGCCGGTTGGCTCCAAATGGGAACTGGTGATCCCACACAACATCGCCTACGGTGAGCGTGGTGCTGGCGCATCCATCCCGCCGTTCAGCACGCTGATCTTCGAAGTCGAGCTGCTGGAAATTCTGTAAGCCGCAGTCAGGGCGGCGGTTGCCGCCCTTCATTTCCTATTTCTGCTGTAAATTTACTTGCCAGATAGAACCCCAGGGTTCCCGGTCATCGTGTGACTGCTTAAACCAAAATGCAGGGTGGTGATAATTTCAGCACTTTTTGTATTCTTTTTCGTCATCTGACACTTCACTGTTTCCCTGATGTCATCAACATAGCTCTTTCTCTGAAGATTGTTGCGATCCCTGCGCATAATTTGTGGAGAAACGCAGCAGATATAACCACATCTCATACGTGACGCCAGGCGATGAACTATGATATTGATATTAAAATAGATTGCTCTCGCGACGGGTTTAAATGTCAGATGAAACAGGTCGCCTGCTAAAATAGTTACAGGTTTGCTGTTAGCAGCGAGCAAGCAGAATCAGCAGAAAAGAGGTGAAGAATGTTAGAGCAAATTTGCCAGCTGGCCCGTGCCGCAGGTGATGCGATTATGCAGGTGTATGATGGCGCGCAGCCGATGGATATCGAACGTAAGGCGGATGATTCGCCGGTCACGGCTGCCGACCTTGCCGCGCATCAGGTGATTCTTCATGGGCTACAGGCCCTGACGCCGGAAGTGCCGGTATTGTCAGAAGAAGATCCCCCGGCCTGGGAAGTCCGTCAGCAGTGGCAGCGCTACTGGCTGGTGGATCCGCTGGATGGCACCAAAGAGTTTATCAAGCGCAACGGTGAATTCACGGTGAATATCGCGCTGATCGAAAAAGGAAAACCGGTACTGGGTGTGGTTTATGCACCAGCCATTGGCGTGCTTTATTCTGCTGCGGAAGGCAAAGCCTGGAAAGAAGAGGGCGGACACAAAACCCAGATTCATGTGCGTGATGCGCGTCCGCCGCTGGTGGTGGTGAGCCGTTCGCATTTCGACAAAGATGAAGAACTGCAAGAGTATCTGCAACAACTGGGCGAGCATCAGACCACGGCCATCGGCTCCTCTTTGAAATTCTGCCTGGTTGCCGAAGGCAAAGCCCAGCTCTATCCACGCTTTGGACCGACCAACATCTGGGATACCGGAGCCGGACACGCAGTGGCGATTGCCGCAGGCGCTCATGTGCATGACTGGCAAGGTAAAACCCTCGACTATGCACCGCGGGAATCCTTCCTCAATCCAGGCTTCCGCGTCTCCCTGTTCTAGGCATATTGGTAGCGGCGTGATTTATCGCGCGCCCTGGCCCTTAAATCCACGCCGCTACGACAGCAACTTATGCAGTAAGGTGATGACCTGCTGCACTTCCTGCTGTGTCAGTGCGCCATCTTTGGCGTATTGCACCCGCCCGTTCTTATCCAGTACCACGATGGCTGAGCTTCCCTCCTCCAGTTGCCAGGCTTTGCTGACGTTGCCGTTGCTATCGACGATAAATTGCGACCACGGATACTGTTGCTTATTGCTTTCGATGCTGCTGCGTACAAACATGCCGGTACCAGGGGTGGCATCGTCAGTATTGACCACTGTGGTGGTCTGGTAGCGGTCGTGGGGAAATTTGGCGGCTTTAATGGCCTCAATCAATGCCGCATTCTTTTCTTTTGCTGACGAACGCCCGGCGATATGCATGATAACCCGCACTTTTCCCACCAGCTGCGCGCTATTCCACGGGCGATAGCTAAACTTGTCCTGAAGATAGATCAGTTCCCCTTTGTCATTGACGCCGACCGCAGGAACGCGTTCGCCTTGCTTGAACAGATGTGCCGCAGCGAGATTGGGCAGAAGTAGTGCCAGTGCTAACACCATGTGTGGCAATCGCATAAAAGTGGCTCCTTGGTGATCCGACCAGTTGGTCATGTTCCTGCAATATTAAGCGTGGATGATGCGCCCTGTCGCGACGAGTTAACAGCTTTGCAACCGATGCCACAATTCCTTAATCACTGAAGGTTTATACTGGATTCTGTGACCTCGGTAACAGAGTGTTCTGTAATGATGTGTCAATTCAGTAAAAAATTCATTTTTTCGGAACATCCGCAGCGCAGGATGTTCTATAGTTTAGGCCTCATTTGCGCTTCATGGGCTCGTACCGATGTTGGCAACGAAGAAGCGTATTCTTTCTGTACAGGAGTTAGAACAACATGAAGATCTTCCAGCGTTATAATCCGCTGCAAATTGCGAAATACGTAAAAACGCTATTTAAAGGAAGGTTGTATATCAAGGACGTTGGCGCATTCGAATTCGATAAAGGGAAGGTGCTTATCCCGCGCGTCAAAGACGTACAACATTTGAGCGTGATGTCTGAAATCAATCGCCAGGTGATACGGTTAAAAGCCGAGTACAACTAAGCAGAAGAAAGGGCGCCGAGGGCGCCCTGAAGTGGCGCGATTTATCGCGCCTTTGTTTTTTCTGTTACCCGAACCCGCTACGATGAGGGGGTTTCTGCATCAGCCGCCGCGTTTTTAGCCACATTCAGCACTGGCGGGCGCTCATCGATACGCGTGACCAGCAACTGGTCGATGCGATAGCTATCGATATCCACCACTTCAAACTTATAACCGGCAAACTTCACGAAATCGGTACGTTTCGGGATCTTACGCAGCATATACATCATAAAGCCGCCGATGGTTTCATAATTACCCGACTGCGGAAACTCGTCGATATGCAGCACGCGCATCACGTCATCGATAGGGGTGCCGCCCTCCACCAGCCATGAATTCTCATCACGCGCCACAATCTGTTCTTCCAGCCCCTGGCCTACCAGGTCACCCATCAGCGTGGTCATCACATCATTCAGGGTAATAATGCCCACCACCAGCGCATATTCGTTCATGATCACCGCGAAGTCTTCACCCGCGGTTTTGAAACTTTCCAGCGCTTCTGACAACGTCAGCGTATCCGGCACAATCAGCGCGGAACGGATCTGCACGCCGCTATTCAACGCCATGCTCTGATTGCCCAGCACGCGCAGCAGCAGCTCTTTAGAATCGACGTAGCCGACGATATGGTCGATATCGCCATCGCAGACGAGGAATTTGGAGTGGGGATGTTCGGCGATTTTTGTTTTGAGGCTGCCTTCATCTTCATGCAAATCAAACCAGATGATATTTTCGCGCGATGTCATTGAAGACGGCACGGTGCGCGATTCCAGCTCAAACACGTTCTCAATCAGCTCATGTTCCTGTTTACGCAGCACCCCGGCAAGCGCACCCGCTTCCACCACCGCGTAGATATCATCGGAGGTGATGTCATCTTTACGCACCATTGGCAGTTTAAAAATGCGGAAGAAGACGTTAGCCAGGCCGTTAAACAGCCACACCAGCGGACGGAATACCAACAGGCAGAAGCGCATCGGATTGATAATGCGTAGCGCAATGGTTTCCGGCGCGATCATCCCCACCCGTTTCGGGGTTAAATCGGCAAACAGGATGAACATGCTGGTGACGATGGTGAAGGAGCAGATGAAGCTCAGCTGATCGGCCAGCTCCGGTGACACAAAACGAATGAACAGAGAACGGAAAGCCGGTGAAAACGCCGCGTCACCGACGATACCGCCGAGAATCGCCACTGCGTTCAGGCCGATCTGCACCACGGTGAAGAACATGCCTGGCGTCTCCTGCATTTTCAGGACACGCTGTGCGTTGATATTGCCTTCGTCGGCCAGCAGTTTCAGCTTGATCTTGCGGGCAGCAGCCAGCGAGATCTCCGACAGGGAGAAAAACGCACTGATAACAATCAGTAAAAGAATGACAAGTAAGCTATCGAGCATAAAAGATCCGTTGGGTTAATCACTTGTCATTTTTGGCCTGGGCAGCATGGGAATGGGCGTACGTCCGGTACTCACCAATCAAACAGGGCTATCCGTGCCAAAAATGTCTGCGCCAATTCGACAAGGCAGTTAAGCGTCGGGGCAGAAATGAATGCAGGTGTTGCCTGCAGGACGCTGATTATAGCAGCAGCACTTATCATGCCGCTAGCGGAGACGTCAGGCGGCTTAAGAATAGTCTGAGTGCGTGCTGGTAAACCACAGAAGCGCCGCTTCGTTGTTGTATCGATCCCGTCATTTGCCGACAATAGTGACGATTTGGCTTAATTGCCGCGTTTACACAGCTGTTCGGGGAAAAGAGCGGCTATGCTGATGGGTATGCCTGCGCTGGATTTTACCCGCGAAACAGATACATGCCCCTGCGGAATAGGGGCAGGCATTATTAACAGGAGTAAGCGTGCCACGATTTCATATTTATTGCATAGCCAGCCTGCTGCTGGTGGCACCCGCTCTTGAGGCGGCTAAGGTGCGATTGCAGCTGGAAGGTTTATCCGGGGATTTAGAGAAAAACGTCAGGGCGCGTCTCTCCACCATTGGTAGCGACGAGGTTTCTAACGATGGTCGTTTTCGCGCCCGTGTTTCCGTCGCGGTGAAAGAAGGTTTGCGCGCACTCGGTTACTATGAACCACAGATTGATTTTGAATCGCGTCCGGCACCGCCACAGGGTGGACGTCCGGTATTGATCGCGCGCGTCACGGCCGGAGAGCCGGTAAAGATTGGCGGCAGCACCATCGTGGTAGAGGGTGCGGCAAGAAACGATCCTGATTACAAAGCCTGGGTTAAACAGGGCACGCCGAAGGTCGGTACCCAGCTTAACCACGGTGATTACGATAGATTTAAAAGCGGTTTTTCCAGCCTGGCACTGCGTAATGGTTATTTTGATGGTGACTTTAAGCAAAGCCAGCTTGGTGTATCCGTTGAACGCCGGGAGGCTTTCTGGGATATCGACTACGACAGCGGCCCGCGCTATCGCTTTGGCGATGTCACTTTCCAGGGCTCCCAGATCCAGGAAGCTTACCTGCGCAATCTGGTGCCGTTCAAAAAGGGCGACCCTTACAGTTCGCGTGATCTGGCGGAACTGAACCGTCGTCTTTCCGCCACCGGCTGGTTCAATTCGGTGGTGGTGGCACCGGACTTTGCCAAAGGGCGTCAGACCAAGGTACTGCCGCTCAACGCGGCCGTGTCTCCGCGAGTAGAAAATACGCTGGAAACCGGTATTGGCTATTCCACCGATGTGGGCCCGCGTCTGAAAGGCACCTGGAAAAAGCCCTGGATCAACGATAGCGGCCACAGTCTGGCCACCAGCGCCTATATTTCAGCGCCAGAACAGCAGATCGATCTGAGCTACAAAGTCCCGCTGCTGAAAAGCCCGCTGGAACAGTACTACACCTTCTCCGCCGGGCTGAAACGCACCGATCTGAACGACACCAAAGCCGATACCAGCACGCTCGGCGTATCGCGTAACTGGGATAGCAGCAGCGGCTGGCAGCGGGCGATCAACCTGCGCTGGAGCCTCGATCACTTTACTCAGGGCAGCGTCACCAACACCACCATGCTGCTTTATCCTGGCGTCAGCCTGAGCCGCACCCGTTCGCGCGGTGGTTTGATGCCCACCTGGGGTGACTCGCAGCGCTATTCCGCTGATGTATCGGATACCACCTGGGGATCGGATGTCGATTTCCTGATCCTGCAAGCGCAAAACGTCTGGATCCGTACGCTGGGTGAGAAAAACCGTTTTGTGATACGCGGCAATCTTGGCTGGATCGAAACCAACGACTTCGACAAAGTGCCACCTGACCTGCGCTTCTTCGCCGGGGGGGACCGCAGTATTCGCGGCTACAAATATCAGGGCATCTCGCCACGCGATGACAATGGCAAGCTGACCGGTGCATCCAAACTGGCGACCGGTTCGCTCGAATATCAGTACAACGTGAGCGGAAAATGGTGGGGAGCGGTGTTCATCGACTCCGGTGAAGCGGTTAACGATATCAAACAAAGCAACTTCAAAACCGGTGCGGGCTTCGGCGTGCGCTGGGCCTCTCCGGTCGGGCCGATCAAACTTGATATCGCCCGCCCGATTGGTGATAGCGAGGAGCACGGATTGCAATTTTATATCGGACTGGGGCCTGAACTATGAAGCTGTGGAAAAAGGTCCTGATTGGTTTTGGTATTTTTCTGCTGCTGATTGTTGGCAGCATGGCTTTCCTGATTGGCACCACACCGGGTTTGCATCTGCTGTTGAAGGGCGCCGATCGCTGGGTGCCGGGTTTGTCGATCGACAACGTTGAAGGTGGCTGGCGCGATCTGACGCTGAGCGGGGTGAAGTACAGTATGCCGGGGGTGAGCGTCGATGCCGGGCGCTTCCATCTGGCGCTCAATCTCAACTGCCTGCTGCACTCGTCGGTGTGCGTCAACGATATCGCGTTGCAGGATGTCAGCGTGGTGGTGGATAGCAAGCAAATGGCACCAGCCAGTACGCCCCCGCAGGAGCAGTCGAGCGGCAGCACCAACCTCAGCACGCCTTATCCGATCACGCTGAGTAAAGTCGGGCTGCACAACATCAATGTCAAAGTGGATGACACGGCGGTTTCGCTGCTCGATTTCACCACCGGTATGCAATGGCAGAACCGCGCCCTGACGCTGACCCCCACCCATATCGAAAGTTTGCTGATTGCGTTGCCAAAAGCGGCCAAAGTGGCGGATGAACAGGTGGTGCAGCCGAAAGTACAGCAGCCTAAACCGGATGAAAAACCGCTGGGTGAGACGTTGCAGGCGATGTTCGCGCAACCGCTGCTGCCCGCACTGCCAGACTTCCAGCTGCCGCTGGATATCACCGTGCAGGAACTGACGGGCAAACAGCTGCGTATTACCGGCGATACCGATGTCACCATCAACAGCCTGTTGCTGAAGGCCCGGACTGCCGATCGCCATCTGCAACTGGAA
This sequence comes from Pantoea cypripedii, assembly GCF_002095535.1. Lineage (NCBI taxonomy): Bacteria > Pseudomonadati > Pseudomonadota > Gammaproteobacteria > Enterobacterales > Erwiniaceae > Pantoea > Pantoea cypripedii. The sequence continues at coordinate 3,949,494 of NZ_MLJI01000001.1, read as the reverse complement.
ACCTTCGCTGTGGATTCGACTCAGGGGCAACTTAACGCCAGCGGCGATGCCACTCTGGCGGATAACTGGCCGGTAAACTTTGCCCTTAACGGCGCGGTGAATCTCGACCCGATTAAGGGCGAGAAGATTAAAATGAATCTCAGCGGTGCGCTGCGTGATGAGCTGAAACTGGCGCTCAATTTGTCCGGTCCGGTCCAGGCGCAGCTGGATGCTGCAGCACAGCCTGCCGTGGCGGGTTTGCCGTTATCGCTCAGGCTTACCAGCCCGGAATTGCGCTGGCCGCTGACCGGTCCGGTGCAGTACCAGGCCGACAACCTGGATTATCAGTTCAAGGGCAAAGCCACCGATTATGTGATGTCGCTGCGTACCGCCGTGAAGGGCGAAGGAGTGCCGCCAGCGGCGATTTCTCTTGATGGCAAAGGGAATGTACAGCAGTTCAGCCTCGACAAACTGCGCGTGGCGGCGTTGCAGGGCAATATCGACCTGACCGCGCTGGTGGACTGGAGCAAAGCGATTAGCTGGCGCAGTGAGCTGACGTTGTCCGGCATCAATACCGCAAAACAATACCCGGACTGGCCAGCGAAGCTGGATGGCAAAATCGCCACGCGCGGCAGCCTGTATGGCGGCAGCTGGCAACTGAGCGTGCCGCAGCTACAGCTGAAAGGGAACGTCAAACAGAACGCGGTCAGCGCTGACGGCTCCCTGACCGGCAATAGCTACAATCAGTGGAAAATCCCCGGTATCAACCTGGTGCTGGGGCGTAACCATGTAGACGTCAAAGGTGAACTGGGCGATGCGCTGAATCTGGATGCCAGCATTGATGCTCCGCATCTCGACAACGCGTTGCCAGGGCTGGGTGGGGTGGCGAAAGGCACCATCAAGGCGCGCGGGACGCTACAGGCTCCGCAACTGCTGGCCGACCTTACCGCCACTGGCCTGCGCTGGCAGCAACTGCAAATTGCGCGCGTGCTGTTGCAGGGGGATGTGAAATCCAGTGACCAGATTGCGGGTAAAGTGCAGTTGCGGGTGGAGCAGCTGAAACAGGATGCGCTGGCAATTAAATTGCTGACGCTCAATGCCGACGGCAACGAGAAGCAGCATCAGCTAAAACTTGAGGTGCAGGGCGAGCCGGTCTCCGGTCAGCTGGCGCTGAACGGCAGCTTTGATCGCAAAACCCAGCACTGGCAGGGCACGTTGAATAATACCCGCTTCGATACGCCGGTGGGCGAGTGGCGTCTGACGCGTACCATGGCGATTGATTATCTCAACAGCAAGCAGACCGCCACCATTGGGCCACACTGCTGGCAGAACCCGAACGCGCAACTGTGTGTGCCGGAACCGATTGAAGCGGGAGCCAGCGGCCATGCGCATGTGGTGCTCAGCCGCTTTGATTTGGCGATGCTCAAACCGTTCCTGACCGATGAAACCAAACTGGCAGGGGTGTTCAGCGGTGATGCACGGGTTAACTGGACTGCCGACGGCGCGTTGCCGACCGGTACCGTCTCGCTGAAAGGCAACGGCGTGAAAGTGGAGCAGGATGTGCAGGGCAACACCTTGCCCATCGCCTTCGACACTCTCAACCTGAATGCCGCGCTGCGTAATGGCCGTGCCCAGCTCGACTGGCTGATACACATCGCCAACAATGGACAGCTGAGCGGTGACGTGCAAATCGCCGATCCGCAGCACCGTCGTCAGCTGTCGGGTAACGTGAATATCAGCAATATTTCGCTGGCGATGTTCAACCCGGCATTGATGCAGGGCGAGAAAATCAAAGGCAATCTCAACAGCGCCCTGCGTCTCGGCGGTAATCTGCAACAGCCGCAGGTATTCGGCCAGCTGGGGCTGAGTGGCGTCAATGTGGAAGCCAGCTTTATGCCGGTTGCCCTCACTGCCGCCAATCTCAACATGGTGTTTAACGGTATGAGTTCTACCCTCAATGGGTTGATTCAGACCGCGCAGGGCAACATCAACCTCAACGGGAACGCCGACTGGAGCCAGCTGAATAACTGGCGGGCGCGCATTGCTGCGCAGGGAAGCCGGGTACGTGTCACTGTGCCGCCGATGGTGCGCATGGACGTGTCGCCAGACCTGGTGTTTGAAGCGACACCCGCCGCCTTCAATCTTGATGGTCGGGTGGATATCCCGTGGGCGCGCATCACGGTGCAGGAAGTACCGGCCAGCGCGACTGGCGTGTCGTCGGATGAGGTGATGCTGGACCAGAATCTGAAGCCGATTCAGCCGAAAACCACGGCGATCCCGATCAACAGCAATCTGGTTATCCACGTCGGCAACGATGTGCGCCTGTCAGCCTTTGGCCTGAAAGCCAAGCTGAACGGTGACCTGAAGCTGGTGCAGGATAGAACCGGTCTCGGCTTAAACGGCCAGATTAATATCCCGGATGGTCGTTTCCATGCTTATGGTCAGGATCTGATTGTGCGCAAAGGTGAGCTGCAATTTGCCGGACCGCCGGATCAGCCTTATCTTAATCTGGAAGCGATTCGTAACCCGGACTCCACCGAGGATGACGTCACCGCAGGTATCCGCGTCACCGGGTTAGCTGATGAGCCGAAAGTTGAAATCTTCTCCGACCCGACGATGTCGCAGCAGGAGGCGTTGTCTTATCTGTTGCGCGGTCAGGGACTTGATGCCAATGGCGACAGTAACGCATTAACTTCAGCGTTAATTGGTCTGGGGGTTGCACAAAGTGGGCAGGTTATGGGTAAAATCGGCGAGACGTTCGGCGTCAGTAACCTTGCGCTTGATACCACCGGCGTTGGCGATAGCCAGCAGGTGCAGGTGAGCGGTTATGTGCTACCGGGTCTGCAAGTAAAATACGGTGTTGGCATATTTGATTCACTGGCGACCTTAACCTTGCGTTATCGCCTGATGCCCAAACTTTATTTGGAAGCTGTGTCTGGTGTTGATCAGGCACTCGATTTGCTCTATCAGTTTGAGTTTTAGCAATGCGAATAATTGTCTACGGCAGTTTACGGCGCAAACAGGGAAACAGTCACTGGATGACGAATGCGCAATGGCTTGGTGACCACCAGATTGAAGGGTACGAACTCTACAATCTCGGTCACTATCCTGGCGTGATTGAGGGTGAGGGCAATGTCAGTTGCGAGGTTTATCGCATCGACGCCAGCACCCTTGGCGAATTGGATGCCCTGCGCACCAAAAATGGCGAATACAAACGCCAGTTAATCCAGACGCCCTTCGGCAGCGCCTGGCTGTACGTTTACCAGCGTCCGGTTACCGGTCGCTCGCGCATCATCAGTGGTGACTGGTTGCAGCGTGATAACGAATCAGAAGCATAAATAAAACACCGTCCAGTTGGACGGTGTTTTTTTATGCGCGAAGGGCAGCAGAATTATTTCTTCTGCGCGCGCTCGTAAGAAGAGATGATCTCGGCTTTGGCCGCTTCAGCGTTATCCCAGCCGTCAACTTTAACCCATTTGCCTTTTTCCAGATCTTTGTAGTGCTCAAAGAAATGGGTGATCTGTGCACGCAGCAGTTCCGGCAGGTCGTTCACATCTTTGATGTGATCGTACTCTTTGCTCAGCTTGGTGTGCGGTACGGCAACCAGTTTGGCATCTTCACCGGATTCGTCGGTCATTTTCAGCACGCCAACCGGACGGCAACGGATCACAGAACCCGGCTCCAGCGGATACGGGGTCGGCACCAGTACGTCAACCGGGTCACCATCCAGAGACAGGGTGTGGTTGATGTAACCGTAGTTGCACGGATAGAACATGGCGGTAGACATGAAACGGTCTACAAACAGGGCGCCAGACTCTTTGTCCACTTCATATTTGATCGGATCGGCATTGGCCGGGATCTCGATGATGACATAGATATCTTCTGGCAGATCTTTACCTGCGGGCACCTGGTTCAAACTCATCTGGCTTTCCTTCATTAGTCGTAAGTTGAGTGTCGGCTATTATAGCCAACTGACTCTGAAAGTATGCCCCCTTTTTGGCGTTTCGGAATGGTCCAGCCGCTTACTTCGCCGCCACAAACAACGAGACGATACCTGCGGCAATCAATGGCCCTACTGGAACGCCACGGAAGAAGGCCACACCAATCACCGTACCAATCAGTAAGCCGCCAATCACCGAAGGTTGTGCGCTCATAAAATGCACGCCACGACCGCCAAGCCAGGCGACAAATACCCCCACCAGAATGGCCACAATCGATTGCCAGTTAGCGAACGACTTAATCAGCGAGGAAGCGGGCAGCGAGCCGCTGGCCAGCGGGGCCATCACCGCCACGGTAAGAATAATGATGCCGAGCTGAATACCCTGCTTTTCCACATAAGGGAAGAATTGTGCCAGCGGGGTAATTTTGATCACCAGCAGAAGCAGAATCGAGATGGTGACTGCGTTGTTATGAACGAAATAACTGAGCACAGCGAGGCAAACCAGAATAATGGTGGAGGCATAAGCAGCCATGATTTCTCCCAGAGGATTGAAGGGGCACTGGCAACGACCAGCTCGAAGCGGTTTTTTTACCGCCCCCATTTATCAACAATCATCGGGATTGGCGCAACTGCCTTTGTTAATTGATTGCAGCATCAGTGCCTGGTTGCGCACCAGATTCACGCCCTGTGCCCCCAGGGAAAGCGATGCCATCGTGCCCTGGCTGGCAAAGAAGTAACTCCTGCTGGCCTCCAGCCAGCTGTCACGGTAAGCCAGCCAGGCGCGTTGTGCGCTGCGTAATTTGGCTTTAGGTTCACCGGTTAATTTTTTCATTGCCTGCGCGTATTGCTGATTCATCTCCTGATCCCATGCTTTATTTGCACTGTCGTAACATTGCGTGAGCGCGACAGTGCTGGATTCCTTATTCAGACACTGCTGTAACTTCAGGTCGATGGCATTTTCCTGCGCAGTCGCATAACCGCTCAGTAACAGACAGGCAACCGGGAAGTATTTATTCATCGTGATATTCCTTATTCGGGATGAAGATGACTTTAGCGATTTTGAAGAAAGGGTGATCATCAGCTCATTGACCATCAACAGTGGTTAAAGTTTAGCAAAGTGACTGCCGATAACTTATCCGTTTTAGGGCTGCTGGATTTCTGCCTTTTTTCATACACACGGGTACTATCATGATCAAAAATTTATCAATACGGACCGGTTTACTCGCTTTACTCGCTTTTATGACGCTACTGCTGCTGGCGGTCAGCACTCTGGGCATTTACGCCATCAATGCAGGTAATCAGTCGCTGGATGTTATCAATCGCATCCAGGGTGTTGAACTCAATAGCCTGTATCAAAGCAACGCAGACCTGATGCGCGCCCGCGCCAGTGGCGCTCTGGCGGTGCGCAAGATCGAAATCGGCTTGCTGGATGAAGGGGCCGCAGTGACGAAACAGGCGCAGGCTGATGTCGCCACTTCGCAGCAACACCTGAAGAGTTTTGTCGATGCCGGTACGGTGACAGTGCAGGGGAAAGCGCTGGCAGACGCGGTGGCCGCCAGCTTTGCTGCCTATCTGCAACAGGGCATCACGCCGATGATGGATGCGTTGCAGAAGCAATATACCGATGAATATTACACGGTGCTGGAGGGCAACCTTTCGACGCTGGCCGCCAATTACGCCAAAGCGGTGCAGGATTTCAGCCGCTATGCCGATCAGGTGTCAGCCGAGCGACTGGCCCAGGCGGCGCGCAACGAAATACAGATGAAAGTCCTGATTGGCATCGCGGTGCTGATGACCCTGCTGATGATTGTGCTGGCATGGCAGTTGTTGCGTCGTTTGTTACTGCGTCCGCTGGAGGGGGCGATCGGGCACCTGCAACAGGTCGCGGAGGGGGATTTATCGCAGGCACTGCCAGCCACTGCCAATAACGAACTGGGCCGACTGAATCAGGCGCTGGCCGCTATGCAGCTGGCCTTGCGTGATTCGGTAAACCAGGTTCGCGAAGCCAGCCTGCAAATTGATGTCGGCAGCCGTGAACTGTCGGCAGGTACCGTGCATTTGTCACAGCGTACCGAAGAATCCGCAGCCTCGCTGGAGCAGACCGCTGCCAGTATGGAGCAGCTCACCGCGACGGTACGCCTCAATGCCAGCAACGCACATCAGGCGCACCAGCTGGCGAACAGCGTCTCGGATACCGCTGATCGCGGTGCCGAAGTGGTGTGTTATGTGATGGAGAAGATGCGGGAAATCACCCACAGTTCTGACCGTATTGCCGATATTCTCAGCGTGATTGATGGCATCGCCTTCCAGACCAATATCCTCGCGTTGAATGCTTCTGTGGAAGCGGCGCGCGCCGGTGAGCAGGGACGGGGTTTTGCCGTAGTTGCCAATGAGGTGCGAACCCTCGCTGGCCGCAGCGCTACCGCCGCCAAGGAGATTCGTGAGTTGATTAGCGAATCCCAGGTCCGGGTCAAAGAGGGGACTGACATGGCCACCCAGGCGGGTGAAACCATGGATGAAATCTCCAGTGAAGTGATGCGTGTGACCGCGTTGATGAAGGAGATTTCAGTAGCATCTGAGGAGCAGAGCCGTGGCATTGAGCAGGTCAATCAGGCGGTGACGCAGATGGATGAGGCGGCACAGCAGAACGCCGCACTGGTGGAAGAAGCCAGCGCCGCGACGCAATCGCTCGAAGCGCAGTCACAGCAGTTGCAGGCTTCTATGGCGCAGTTTCGTATAACGACGGTGTAAATTAAGGTCTGGTCGGTAGCGGCACAATAAATTGTGCCGCTACAAAATGATACGATCATCATTACTGATATTCTGCTACGTTAATCAGGGTAAAATATCAAGGAGATGATAATGAATCCTGCCGTAGTCGAACATATTGATACGTTATTAGCTGCTATCCAGGCCCATCCGTTTTATACCCTGCTCCTGCTGGTGCTCTTTCCGGTTCTCGGCATGCTGAAAAGTATGTTTTCCGATATTAAGGGTGAGCATATCTTCAAAAACTCATTAAATAATCGGATAAAATTTGTTGCCAGCCAGCTGGATAACGCGTTTCTGAGTAATGAGGATCGCAGCCGTTTGGCGCAGCAATATATTCAGCTGGTCAACCAACGCATGTATGGTATTGAGAATCGCCATATTCAGGATGAAGTGATAAAGATCATCGACCGCTCCAGCGAAATACGCAGTAATAAATACTTCGTGATGCACCGACATTATCTCAGCGTGAATGTTGAGGGTGAGCTTTTTATTAACCCTAAAAAGATCAGGGAACGTTATATCGAAGCATTCTGTTTGGTGGGCGTCGGGGTGGCGATTATTTTCTTTGCTATCTTTGTCGGTATTCGCGCTGAAGTTCCCGGATTACTTTTCCTGGTTGTCGGTATGATTTTATACATACTGGGTCTGGGACATTTCCCGGTCGGGAAACTGGGACGCAGGAGAGCAGAGAAAGAAATCGAAAATTATTACCAGCAACAAAAAGCCCGCATTGAGCGGGCTTCCGTCATCGAGGCTAATCAGCCCTGACGATCATCCGGGAACTCGCGCAGGAAGCGCTCGACGTCATCCACCATGGCGTCGTTGCCGCAGAAGAACGGGCAACGCTGGTGCAGGGTCTCTGGCTGGATATCCAGGATACGGTTTTTACCGTCGCTGGCTTTACCGCCTGCCTGCTCAGCCAGGAAGGCCATCGGGTTGCATTCATACAGCAGACGCAGCTTACCTTTCGGATGGCTGGCGGTGCTTGGATAGAGATAAATGCCGCCTTTCAGCAGGTTACGATGGAAGTCAGCCACCAGGGAGCCGATGTAGCGCGAGGTGTAAGGACGGTGAGTGGCGATATCCTCTTCCTGGCAGAACTTCAGGTATTTTTTCACGCCCTGCGGGAAGCGAATGTAGTTACCTTCGTTGATGGAGTAGGTGTAGCCCTTCTCCGGGAAGGTCATACGTTCGTGGCTCAGGCAGAACACCCCAAGGGATGGATCGTAGGTAAAGGCGTGCACGCCCACCCCGGTGGTGTACACCATCATGGTGGATGAACCATACACCACGTAACCTGCGGCAACCTGCTTGCTACCCGGCTGCATAAAATCAGCTTCGGTAACCGGGGTGCCCGGCGGGGATACGCGGTGGTAGATTGAGAAAATCGTACCAACGGAAACGTTAACGTCGATGTTGGAAGAACCGTCCAGCGGATCCATCAACACCACGTATTTGCCGTGTTCCACTCCTTCGAAGATGACGAACTCATCTTCCTCTTCGGAAGCGATACCCGCCACAATGCCGCGTGCTTTCAGTGCTGCTTTCAGCTTTTCGTTGGCGAACAGGTCCAGCTTCATCTGCTGCTCACCCTGTACGTTTTCAACGCCGCTGGCACCGAGAATATCCACCAGACCCGCTTTGTTGATATCGCGGTGGATAATTTTCGCACCCAGCTTGATGGCTGAAATCAGCGCCGTCAGTTCACCTGTGGCGTGAGGAAAGTCGTGTTGCTTCTCGACGATAAATTCGCCTAACGTTTTCATAACACATTCCCTGAATCTACGATGGAGTGGCAGCAGCTCTAACAAACTGCCAACGTATGCGTACGCAGTTTAGCCGATTGAACTTTAAAAACCATAGTCCTAATCCGTTTCTTCCACCTGCACTCGGCGTTACACTGTGCGCCGAACTTTTGAGTAATGGATCTCTTTATGCGCATTCACATCCTTGGGATTTGTGGCACTTTTATGGGCGGTCTGGCGATGCTGGCGCGCTCACTTGGCCACGAAGTAACCGGCTCTGACGCCAATGTCTATCCGCCAATGAGTACCTTGCTGGAGCAGCAAGGCATTGAATTAACGGAAGGTTATGATGCCAGTCAACTGGATCCCGCCCCGGATCTGGTGATCATCGGCAACGCCATGACGCGCGGCAATCCCTGTGTGGAAGCAGTGCTGGAACGTAACATTCCTTACCTCTCCGGCCCGCAGTGGCTGCACGATTTCGTGCTGCGCGATCGCTGGGTGCTGGCCGTCGCCGGTACCCATGGTAAAACCACCACAGCCGGCATGGCAGCGTGGATTCTTGAGGCTTGTGGCCTTGAACCGGGCTTTATTATTGGTGGTGTGCCAGGAAATTTCGATGTTTCGGCAAAATTAGGAAAAAGCCCGTTCTTCGTGATTGAAGCGGATGAGTACGACAGCGCCTTTTTCGACAAGCGTTCCAAGTTTGTGCATTACTGCCCGCGTACGCTGATCCTCAACAATCTGGAATTCGATCATGCGGATATCTTTGACGATCTGCGTGCCATCCAGAAACAGTTCCACCATCTGATCCGCATCGTACCGGGTCAGGGCAAGATCCTGCTGCCGGAACACGATCATAACCTGAAGCAGGTGATGGCCATGGGCTGCTGGAGTGAGCAGGAAACGGTGGGTGACAACGGTCACTGGCAGGCGAAAAAACTGACGCCGGATGCCTCACGCTGGGAAGCCTGGCTGGATGGTGAAAAAGTGGCGGAAGTGAACTGGGGCCTGGTGGGCGAGCACAACATGCATAACGGCCTGATGGCGATGGCCGCTGCACGTCATGTGGGTGTGAAGCCGGACGATGCCGGAGAAGCGCTGGGGCGCTTTATTAATGCGCGTCGCCGCCTGGAGCTGCGTGGCGATGTCAACGGCATCAAGGTTTATGACGACTTTGCTCATCATCCGACGGCGATCCTCGCCACCCTGGCCGCACTGCGCAGCAAGGTGGGGGGCACGGCACGCATTCTGGCGGTGCTGGAACCACGTTCGAACACCATGAAAATGGGTGTCAGCAAGAATGAGCTGGCACCGTCACTGGGACGAGCCGATGAAGTGTTCCTGTTCCAGCCGCACCATATTCCGTGGCAGGTTGCCGATGTGGCGGATGCCTGCATCCAGCCTGCTCACTGGAGTGCCGATATCGATACGCTGGTAGAAATGGTGGCGAAAGTCGCGCAGCCAGGGGATTCGATTCTGGTGATGAGCAACGGTGGCTTTGGCGGGATTCATCAGAAACTGCTGGAACGTCTGGGACGTTAATCCGTAGCTACCGTCTTGAGTGTCAAGTCCGCCCGCCAGGCAGCGGTTGTGCTTCAGCGGGGTTCCGCCCGCCAGACATGGGGCAGTTTCAGCACAGCCGTGCAGGCGGACGGGCAAAGGTACGATGGCGCGTACCTTTGCAATCCGCGCCACGCGGCGTCCTCGCGCAGCGCGATGCGCTGTGCCCTCGCTTATCACTCAGGCCCACGGAGCTCGCGGATTCGCCATCCTGGCTCAAACCGCGCTCTCGCCGACGTCCTGTCGGCTCGTCCTGGCCTTCCCTCTGCGCTCGGCGCTGTGGATGCCGCACCCCCCCACCGTCTGCAAGAACGCAGAAAATACAAGAAAATACAAAACCAACAGCAAAAAAGAAAAACACAGAAAGTCATCGCGGTTGCAGCGAGGGGTGGGGCGCTATCCGGACTCGCTGAGTGAAGGAACGATTCCAGGATGAGCTGCATGGATGCAGCGAAAGGCGGCGCTGAGCAGGAGCGAATCGACGCCGGTCCGTCGGAAACGTGACTGAGCGAAGGCACCGCGAAGCGGCGAGGCAGGCCAGCGCAAGGCCCGGGATTGCAAAGGGCGCGGCCTGGCGCCCTTTGTTCGGTCGCCGCACCGGCGAACTGAAACTGCCCCAGCCCGTGGCGAACGAAACCCGCACCGGTGATCAAAATCCGCGCGATGAATCGCGCCGTTACGTGATACGAAATTAAGCTTCAGCCAGTTCGCGCAGATACTGGAAAATCTGGCGTGCTGCTTTGGGTGGCTTGTTCGCCGCTTTTTCTTTCTGCGCATTGCGAATCATGCTGCGCAGCTGCTGGCGATCGGCCTGCGGATAGAGGTTAACCACCTCGGCCATCACATCATCACCCTGCTCAATCAAACGATCGCGCAAATTCTCCAGCTTATGGAACAACGCTACCTGCTGGTTGTGGCGGTTTTTCAGTTTGTCCAAAGCCAGACGAATCGGCTCCACATCACGGGCGCGCAGCATCTTACCGATCAGCTGCAACTGGCGGCGACGGCCTTCTTTCTTGATACGCTGCGCCAGTTCAATGGCGGCACGTAAATCTTCGTCGAGTGGAATCTTGTCGAGGGAATTTTTCCCCAGTTCAACTAACTCGGCACCCAGGCGCTTCAGCTCCTCGGCATCGCGTTTAATTTCGCTTTTGCTGACCCAGATAATCTCTTCGTCTTCTTCTTCCTGATTATCCGGCACATCATCGAGCCAGTCTTCGGGCTGCTTGGTCATCTCTTGGCTCCCTAAAAAAAAGAGGCTAATCCTACCAGTTTATCGGGGGACTGCGAAATTGTTCTCTGAGTCTGATAGACTCAAAATATTCATACATAAGATTAGACGGCAGGTCGATGAACGTATCTACTCAGGTTGCAGAACAACGTAAAGTGTTGGAACAGGCTGTCGCACAGGCGCTGGAACTGGCGAAAGCCAGCACCGATGGCGCAGAAGTGGCGGTGACAAAAACCACCGGTATCGGTGTCAGCACCCGCTACGGCGAAGTGGAAAACGTCGAATTCAATAGCGATGGCGCGCTCGGCATCACCGTTTATCACCAGAATCGCAAAGGCAGTGCTTCCTCGACCGACCTCAGCCCGGACGCCATCAAGCGAACCGTTCAGGCGGCGATCGATATTGCCCGTTACACCTCCGCCGATCCTTATGCCGGTCCGGCAGATCGCGATCTGCTGGCGTTCGACGCCCCGGATCTCGATCTCTACCATCCGTGGGAGATCGACGCCGATCGCGCGATTGAACTGGCGGCGCAGGCGGAACAAGCCGCCTTACAGGCCGATAAACGCATCACCAATACCGAAGGCGGCAGTTTTAACAGTCACGTCGGTATCAAAGTATTCGGCAACAGCCACGGCATGTTGCAGAGCTACTGCTCCAGCCGCCATTCGCTATCCAGCTGCGTGATTGCCGAACAAAACGGCGAAATGGAGCGTGATTACGCTTACACCATTGGCCGTGATATTCACGATCTGCAAAGTGCCGAGTGGGTCGGGGCAGAATGCGCACGTCGCGTGTTGTCACGCCTGGCACCGCGCAAGCTTTCCACCATGAAAGCGCCAGTGATTTTCGCCCCGGAAGTGGCAACAGGCTTGTTTGGTCACCTGGTGGGAGCCATCAGCGGCAGCAGCGTGTACCGCAAATCGACTTTCCTGCTCGATGCGCTGGGTACACAGATCCTGCCGGAATGGCTGACCATCGAAGAGAAGCCGCACCTGCTGAAAGGCCTGGCCTCGACGCCATTTGATAGCGAAGGGGTGCGTACCCAGGCGCGTGACATTATCAAAAATGGTGTGCTGCAAAATTGGCTGATGACCAGCTATTCCGCGCGTAAGCTTGGCCTGCAAAGCACCGGCCATGCGGGTGGCATTCACAACTGGCGTATTGCCGGTCAGGGCCATAGCTTTGACGATTTGATCAGGCAGATGGGCCGTGGCCTGGTGGTGACGGAACTGATGGGCCAGGGCGTCAGCGCCATTACCGGCGACTATTCACGCGGTGCGGCCGGTTACTGGGTGGAGAACGGTGAAATCCAGTATCCGGTGAGCGAAATCACCATCGCCGGAAATCTGAAAGATATGTGGCGCAATATGGTCACCGTCGGCAACGATATTGAAACCCGCAGCAACATCCAGTGTGGATCGGTGCTGCTTCCGGAGATGAAGATCGCCGGGCAGTAATGACATCGCTTCCTGAAGGCAGCCCGCAAGGCTGCCTTTTTTATCTCCACAATAATAAAGGAATGAACGATGCGTAAGCATGTGATTGCAATGTTGTCTCTCTCGCTGTTGTTCTCCAGTGCCAGCCTGTATGCGGCTGACCTGGAAAAAGATATGGATACCCTCAAAGATGGCCTGAGCACGGTGAAAAAAGCCTCCGATGCCCAGGAAATGCAAACCGCGCTCGGCAAGATGCGTCAGGCGGCGGAGGATGCAAAAAAATCCACGCCGGAAAAGCTGGAAGGTCAGCCTGCTGATAGCGCTCAGATCAAGGATTTCCACGCCGGACTGGATTCGCTGATCGCCCAGATTGATGTGGTGGATCAACTGGCTCAAGCCAACAAACTGGACGAGGCTAAAACCGAAGCGAAGAAACTGGAAGATATTCGCAACGCCAACCATAAGAAATTCCGCTGACAGCCAGGCCAGCCATCTGGCTGGCCTTATTCCTGGGCATAACTCGCCCGATTCTGCCGCTTGTTCCCATCATTCTGTGCGAAATGTGATGTATTTTGCATTCTTCGTGCATCCTGCGATCTGGCGCACAGTCACCCGCATGATTTCCACTTCGAGGTGGAAAAGATGCGTCTCCACACCGCCCGGTGGACAGGATAATTTCTTTTCAACGCGAATTAACGGTCATTGTCCGCTGTAAACAGGAGTGAGCCAGGTGAGTAGTGAAGCAGTTCCGCTGAAACAGAGCACGCCGGAAGCGATTCAGGCTCTGGCGGATAACGTGATGACGCAGATTGCCGCGCTGTATGCGGCACACCACATCGAACCCAATGCGGTGCAGCAGCAAATGCTGACCTCACACGTGCGGGCCATGGCCTCGCGCTCCCTCACCGGGGAAGCCTTACCGGAAGTGGAAGCGGAGCTATTTGAGGATATCTCGCCCGAGACGATGGCACTGGCACAGCAGGTGGTGGATCTGTTCGGCAACCTGCCACGCGAAGAGGCGTGGTTATTGTCGGTACACATTGAAGTTGCAAGGTCGAATTAGTCAGAAATTTTAAGAGGAATTGAACATGGTAACGGTAGTGATTGGCGATCGTCTGGGTAAAGGGCAAAAAGTGGCGGCAGGTGTCGAGAAAGCCGGTGGCCGTGCGGTGGTGGTACCGGGCGTGGCGGCGGATATGAAGCTGGGCGACGTAATGAAAGCGGAAAACGCCGACTTTGGCATCTCCTTCTGCGGCAGTGGCGGCGCAGGTGCCATCACCGCGCAGAACAAATATGGCTACAAAGCGAAACACGGCATGCGTTCGATTGATGAAGGCGTTACGGCAATCAACGAAGGTGCCACGGTGCTTGGCTTCGGCTTTATGGACAAAGAAGAGCTGGGTGAACGGCTGGTGCAGGCCTGGACGAAAAAACACGGCAGCTAAGCATGAAACAACAATACGTGACTCAGGTGACGGTGCAGGGCGCAGGCGATACCAAAGCCAAAGCCTTTGCCGATGCCCTGAGTCGGGTGCAGCAGCAAGTGCTGCGCACCACGCAAAAGATTCTGCTGCGCATTGAACCCCAGGATGTTCGGGTGCTGCGCGCGCAGGAACGCGTCAAGACGGAGAAATTTTTGTTCTTTTTCCTCGCGCGTGAGCGACGGAACTACAGCGTCGAGCTGGAGATTACCGTCAGCGTCACCGTGATCGATACCGAACAGGTGGAATTCACGGCGGCACCTTAACAACAGACGAAAAACAAAGGTAAGCGCATGTTTTTAATTATTTTGTTTAAGTCGTTAATCATTGGCGGGTTGGTAGGGGTTGGCGTCGGAGCAGGTGCCGCACGCATGTTTCACGCACCTACCACGCAGGGCATGGGCGCGTTCCGTACGCTGGGCGAGCTTAACTCCTGTGAAGGCGATCCAGCATCGCACTTCTCCTTTGGTCTCGGCTTTTTCTTTAACGCCTGGGCTTCATCCGTGGCGGCGGGTTCATTCACGCAAGACGTTGACCATCGCATCCTGCCCAACTGGGGCGCGGCGGCACTGATGGTGAAAAACCGCAACGTAGCAGAAACACTACACAACCCGAAAAAGATGGCCATTGCCTGCGGCATCATCGGCATGATCGTGGTGGCCTTCCTCAACAGCACCGCCTCTGCCGTCCCGGCGGCTTTGCAGGTCACCGCCGTTAAAGTGCTGGTTCCTGCGGCCAACTTGCTGGTGAACACCGTGATGCCGGTGATTTTCTGGCTGGCGGCGATTGATGCCGGTAAGAAATCAGGCTTCTGGGCCACCATTTTTGGCGGCCTGGCGCAGTTGATCATGGGCAACGCCGTACCTGGTCTGGTACTGGGCATCCTGATCGGTAAAGGCGTCGAAGAAAGCGGTTGGAACAAAGTCACCAAAGTGATGATGACCGCGATCGTGCTGCTGTTCGTGCTGAGTGGCTTCTTCCGCGGCTTCGACATGAAACTGCTGCAATCCTTCCAGCTTGGTATTCCTGGCTGGCTGGACATGATCCACAACAGCCTCAGCGGCAAATAAGGAGCCATCAGCATGAACGAAAACAAAGGGTTCTGGTACGCCGACTGGTCTTTCCCGATCTTTGTCGGCTTGCTCTCTGCCGGTGTGTTTGCCGGTACGCATATGTACTACCTGTACGGCATTGGTGCCTTTAACGAGGTGGCGTTTGTCTCGATGCTGCGTTCCGGCATGGAAACCGGCGTCTACGGTGCGGTGGCGGCTTTCGGTGCCAGCTTCCTGTTTGCCCGCATCATTGAAGGTTCGCTGGTGGGGATTCTCGACATCGGCGGAGCGATTCAGACCGGTATCGGCCTCGGTGTTCCGGCACTGCTGCTGGGCGCGGGGATTGTCTTTCCGGTGGCGAACTTTGCTGCTTCGCTGGCGACCGGCCTGGTGCTGGGTCTGGCGGTCGGCTACATCATCATTCTGGCGCGTAAGTTCACCATTAATCAGAGTGACTCCACCTACGGTGCCGACGTGATGATGGGGGCCGGTAACGCCTCTGGTCGCTTCCTGGGTCCGTTGATCATCCTGTCGGCAATGGCGGCATCGATTCCTATCGGACTCGGTTCGCTGGTCGGTGCGCTGCTGTTCTACCTGTGGAATAAGCCGATTACCGGTGGCGCGATCCTCGGTGCCATGGTGCTGGGTGCGATCTTCCCGGTTTCTCTCTGATGTCATGCGCGGCCTGGTAACGGGCCGCGCTTAAGGAGTTGATATGTTTGATGTGATTCTGCGCCGTGCGCGTTTGTGCGACGAACAATTGGTCGATATTGCGTGGCAGGACGGCAAGATTGCTGCGGTGGGCGAGGTACACGGCCCGGCAGCACAAGAGCGCGATCTGGCCGGGCGTTACTACGTCAGCGCAGGCTGGATCGACAGCCATGTGCACTGCTACCCAAAATCACCGATTTACCATGATGACGCCGATGCGATTGGTGTGGCGCAGGGTGTCACCACGGTGATCGATGCTGGTAGCACCGGGGCGGATGACATTGACGATTTTTATCAGCTTACGCGCCAGGTCACCACGGACGTACGTGCGCTGATCAACATCGCCCGCACCGGCATTGTCACGCAGAACGAACTGGCCGATATGGCGCAGATTGACGGCGAGGCGGTGGTACAGGCGGTGCAGCGTCACCCGGATTTTATTGTTGGCCTGAAAGCGCGCATGAGCAGCAGCGTAGTCGGCGAAAACGGCATCCAGCCGTTAATCCGCGCCAAAGCCATTCAGCAGGCTGCCGGTCATCTGCCGCTGATGGTGCATATCGGTAATAACCCGCCGGTGCTGGAAGAAATCGCCGACCTGCTGACCTCCGGCGACATCATCACCCATTGTTACAACGGCAAACCCAACCGCATCCTCACGCCGCAGGGCGAACTGAAAGCGGCAGTGAAAAACGCCATCGCACGCGGTGTGCGGCTGGATATCGGTCACGGTAGCGCCAGCTTCAGCTTTGAAGTGGCTCGTCAGGCGATTGCCCAGGGCATTCTGCCGGACACCATCAGCTCGGATATCTACTGCCGCAACCGTCTCAACGGACCGGTGCACAGCCTGGCGCATGTGATGTCGAAATTTTTCAGCATCGGTATGACGCTGGCGCAGGTGATCGACTGCGTCACCTGGAAAGCCGCTGAAGGGCTGCGTCTGGCGCACAAAGGGCGGCTGGCCGTGGGCTATGACGCCGACCTGACCATTTTTACCGTCAAAGAAGAAGCCCGCCCGTTCGTCGATGCGGAAGGCGAACAGGTGCTGGGTGAACAACATGTGTTGCCGCTGGCTGCCGTAGTGGCGGGCCAGTGGCATCTGACTGATGAAGGGAAAACCAATCATGTCTTCGATTTATGAAAAATATGGCCTGAAACAGGTCATTAATGCCTCCGGTCGCATGACCATTCTCGGCGTATCAACACCGGCAGCGGATGTGGTGGATACCGTGAAATACGGCCTCAACCACTACTTTGAGATGAAAGATCTGGTTGATAAGACCGGCGCGTATATCGCGCAGCTGTTGCAGGTGGAGAATGCGGTAGTGGTGTCCTGCGCCTCTGCGGGGATTGCGCAGAGCGTGGCGGCGGTGATCGTCAAAGATAACGCCTGGCTGCTGGAGAACCTGCATGCCGCTCCGCTGAGCGTGCCGCACGACATCGTGGTGCCGAAGGGGCATAACGTCAATTTTGGCGCCCCTGTGGGCACCATGGTTGCGCTGGGGGGCGGACGGCTGGTGGAAGCAGGCTACAGCAACGAATGCTCGCCAGAACAGCTGGCAGCCGCGATTACGCCGACCACGGCCGCGCTGCTGTACATCAAATCACACCATTGCGTGCAAAAAAGCCATCTCAGCGTCGAACAGGCGGCAGTGGTGGCACGTAAACACGGCATTCCGTTGATTGTCGATGCCGCGGCTGAAGAAGATTTGCAGTGCTATTACCAGATGGGTGCTGACCTGGTGATCTACAGCGGCGCGAAAGCGATTGAAGGGCCGACCAGCGGGCTGGTGATTGGCCGCACGCAATATGTTGAGTGGGTGAAGCGTCAGAGCAACGGTATTGGTCGCGCCATGAAAGTGGGCAAAGAGGGCATCCTCGGTCTGACCCAGGCGATTGAAAACTATCTGGTGCAGGAAAAAACCACGGGCGCGCAAATGGTGGAAAAAATGACGCCGTTTATCGCCAACCTCAACACCCTGAAGGGCGTGAGTGCACGGGTGGTATGGGATGCCGCCGGACGTGACATCGCGCGCGCCGAGATTAAGTTTGACGAAGGGCAAACAGGCTGGGGCA
This sequence comes from Pantoea cypripedii, assembly GCF_002095535.1. Taxonomy (NCBI): domain Bacteria; kingdom Pseudomonadati; phylum Pseudomonadota; class Gammaproteobacteria; order Enterobacterales; family Erwiniaceae; genus Pantoea; species Pantoea cypripedii. The sequence continues at coordinate 3,931,508 of NZ_MLJI01000001.1, read as the reverse complement.
CCGGCGAGCTGGTACAGGCGCTGAAAACCGGCGTTATCGCCATCTACTTCCGTGGCTACAAAGCCAACGAAGGCATTATTGAAGCCGATGTGCGCAGCGTCAGCGCCGATCAGCTGCATACCATTTTTACCGCCATCCAGGCATTGCTCAATGGAGAGAAACAGGCATGACTCTGACACCGAATTTTTATCAGGGCCGTTTGTGCCTCAATGTGCTGGCGGGTTCAAAGCAGAATGCGCGCGACATCTGGCAGGCGGCGGAAGGCCATGTGCTGGTGGGCGTATTATCAAAAAACTATGCCACCACCGAAGCGGCCATCGACGATATGCGCGAGTACGCTGGGCTGATTGATAACGCCATTTCCGTTGGGCTGGGTGCCGGAGATCCCAATCAGTCGGCGATGGTGAGCGCGATTGCGGCAGCGATTCAGCCGCAGCACGTTAACCAGGTATTTACCGGCGTCGCCACCAGCCGTGCGTTGCTCGGGCAGAACGAAACTGTGGTCAACGGTCTGATTTCGCCTACCGGTACGCCGGGTCTGGTAAAAATCTCTACCGGACCGCGCAGTGCCCAGGGGCCAGATGCCCTCGTACCGATCGATAGCGCCATCGCGCTGCTTCAGGATATGGGCGGCAGCTCGGTGAAATATTTCCCGATGGGGGGATTAAAAGCGGTGGATGAATATCGTGCCGTGGCGGAAGCCTGTGCGCGTCATGACTTCTGGCTGGAACCGACCGGCGGTATCGATCTCAGCAACTTTGAGGAGATCGTGCGCATTGCGCTGGAGGCGGGCGTCAGTAAAGTGATTCCGCATGTCTATAGTTCCATTATCGATAGCGCCACCGGCGACACGCGCATTGACGATGTCCGTCAGCTTCTGGCAACGTGCAAAAAGCTGTTGTAGCAAATAAGTAACAGGTGAAGCCCCTTGAGATTCCCTAACCAGCGTCTGGCCCAACTTTTCGCTGCTCTGCAAAATGAAACGCTGCCGCAGGATGAGCTGGCGCGGCGTTTCTCCGTCTCGACGCGCACGGTGCGTACCGACATCACGGCACTGAATGCGCTGCTGGCGCAGCACGGCGCGCAGTTTGTGCTGGCGCGTGGCGCGGGGTATCAGCTGAAAGTAGATGACGCACGGCGTTTTGGTCAGTTGCAGGCACAAACCGCCGCGCCGCTGCGCGTGCCCCGCACCTCGCCAGATCGCGTGCGTTATCTGCTCAGCCGCTTCCTGACGGCGGCGTATTCGCTCAAGCTGGAAGATCTGTCGGAAGAGTGGTTTGTCAGCCGCGCTACGCTACAAAGCGATATGGCCGAAGTGCGAGAATGGCTGGGGCGCTATCACCTGAATATCGAAACCAAGCCGCGCTACGGCATGAAACTGTTTGGTAGCGAGGCGGCGATTCGCACCTGCCTGACCGACCTGCTGTGGCAGATCGATCAGGACACGCCGGATAGCCCGCTGCTGACGGTGGAAGCGCTGCACAGCGGAATGCTGGAGCAGCTGCAACCGCTGTTGCAGCAATGCTTTGCCCATCACGCCATTCGTCTGAGCGATGAAGGTGAGCGCTATCTGCAAATCTATTGCGCGGTGGCGGTGCGGCGTATCAGCGAAGGCTTTCCGCTAAACGACCCCGGTGCCGAGGATGTGGGGGAAGAGGTGCGTGAAGCGGCACACCAGCTGGTTGAGCTGATGCTGCCGCTGGTCGGCAAACCGATTTCACAGGCGGAAGAGAACTGGCTGCGCGTCAATATCGCCGCCCGCCAGATTCAGGCGCTGGCACCCAGCACCATTAACGCTGACGATGCCGATGCGCTGGTGGATTACCTGCTGAGTTATATCAACACCCACTACAACTACCGCCTGCAACAGGATGAGCAGCTGCGCGCCGATTTGCTCACCCATATTAAAACCATGATCACCCGGGTGCGTTACCAGATCCACATCCCCAATCCGTTACTGAACAACATCAAGCAGCATTATCCGATGGCCTATGACATGACGCTGGCGGCGGTCACCAGTTGGGGCAAATATACGCCGTACACCATCAGCGAAAACGAAATCGGTTTTCTGGTGCTGCATATCGGTGTGGGGCTGGAGCGCCATTATGACGTGGGCTATCAGCGCCATCCGCAGGTGCTGCTGGTGTGTGACAGCGGTAACTCCACGCTGCGGATGATTGAGGCGCTGCTGCTGCGTAAGTATCCGCAATTACAGGTGACGGCGCGTCTGTCACAGCGTGAATATGAGGCGCTCGATTTTATTGAAGAAGATTTTGTTATCTCCACCGCACGGCTGACCGAGAAAAACAGCCCGGTGGTGGTGATGTCGCCGTTTCCCACCGAATTCCAGCTGGAGCAACTGGGCAAACTGGTGCTGGTGGACCGCACCCGTCCTTACATGCTGGAGAAATACTTCGACGCGCAACATTTTCTGGTGGTGGATCAGCCGATGACGCAATCGGCATTGTTTCACCAGCTGTGTGACCAGCTGCAACAGGAAGGCTATGTCGACGACGATTTTTATCCGTCGGTAGAGGAGCGCGAAGCGATTGTCAGCACCATGCTGGGTGAGGGGATTGCCTTACCACACTCGCTGGGGTTGCTGGCGAAGAAAACCGTGGTCTACACCGTGCTGGCTCCGCAGGGAATTAGCTGGGGCGATGAAACCGCCTCGGTGATTTTCCTGCTGGCAATTAGCAAAAGCGAATATGAAGAGGCGATGGCGATTTACGATTTGTTCGTCACCTTCCTGCGTGAACGGGCGATGACTCGGCTGCGCGACTGTGGCGATTTCGCCAGCTTTAAGGCGGTGGCGATGGATTGTCTGAGCCGTCTGTAAAATCCCAGGTGCGGATGAATCCGCACCCTACGGTTGTTAATTAGCCCTTTTTCGCCAGCAGGCGCGGGATTTCGCGCAGGCACCAGGCTTTGGCTTCGCCCATGCTGTCGCGCCGCCATGCCATGATGATATCCACTTCGCGGGTATATTCCGCACTCACCACGCGCAAGCGTCCTTCGGCAATATCCTGCTCCACCAGCGAATAGGGCATGGTTGCCACACCCAGCCCTGCCAGCAGCGCACGGCGTTTGTCATCCATGCTGCTTACCGTCAGACGTTGTTGTTTATCCAGCAGCTGCACAGTCAGCACCGGACGTTCACGGGCGGTATCGGCGACGGCAATGCCGCGATATTTGACGCGCGTGACTTCAGATTGCGGCTCGGCTTCCTGATGAATGGGATGATCCGGGCTGGCCACATACACGCTCATCATGCTGTACAACTTACGGGTGTTGATTTCAGTTGAGGCGCGGAAATGCATATCCGGCGCAATCACGATATCGGCGCGACCCTGCTCCAGCCGCTCCCAGGCACCGGCCAGCACTTCGGTGACCAGTGAAATCTGCGTGTTGGCTTTGTCCGCCAGTTTGGTTACCAGCGGGAACAGGTGTTCAGTCGGCACCAGCGCCTCGGTGACGATGGTGAGATGGGTTTCCCAGCCGCGTGCCAGCGCTTCGGCATCGGTGGTGAGTTTATCGGCGGCTTCGAGCAACACCCGGCCACGTTCCAGCAACATGCGGCCGACATTGGTGAATTTGGTGCGATGGCCGGAGCGGTCAAACAACACCACATCCAGCTCCTCTTCCAGCTTCTGCATGGTGTAACTCAGGGCTGAAGGCACGCGTCCCAGCTCGTCGGCCGCTGCCGCAAAGCTGCCACGCCGGTCAATAGCATCCATCACACGTAAAGCTTCAAGGGTTAACGCGCGCTCTTTTGCCATGCCGATTCTCTGTCAGGAAATTTGAACATGCCGGGCAGATTAACTGGCTAACAATCCGGCGTCCAGCCTTTTACCATAATCCTATAAATCTGCGGCGTATCATCCCGCAGAGCGTCGGAGGTAAATCATGATGACAACCCGCTGCGCGTCAGCATGTGGCCAGGCCGATTTCGGTTGGTTGCAGGCGCGATACAGCTTCTCATTTGGCCACTATTTTGACCCGAAACTGATGGGCTATGCCTCGTTGCGTGTGCTCAATCAGGAAGTGCTGGCACCCGGTGCCGCCTTCCAGCCACGTACCTATCCACAGGTTGATGTGCTCAACCTGGTGCTACAGGGTGAGGCGGAGTACCGCGACAGTGACGGTAACCATATCATCGCCCGTGCCGGTGAAGCGCTGCTGCTGTCGGCGCGCCAGGGCGTGAGCTATAGCGAAATCAACCTCAGCAAAGATCAACCGCTGACCAGGATGCAGCTGTGGCTGTCAGCCTGTCCGGAGCGTGAGAATCCGCTGTTGCAGAAAATGGCGTTGCCAGAGCAAACCGCTTTCCTGCTGGCCTCGCCAGATGGCGCAGAAGGCAGCCTGCAACTGCGTCAGCAGGTGTGGGTACATCAGGTGACGCTGGCACCCGGTGAGCAGCACAGCGTGAAGCTGCATGGGCCACGCGCTTATCTGCAATCGATCCACGGTTCGCTTGATGTGCTGGCCAGCAGCAATCATCAGGAAAAACTGAGCTGCGGTGATGGTGCGTTTCTGGCGGAAGAACAGCAGATTACGCTACAGGCTAAAACGCCGTTGCGTGCGCTGGTGATTGATATTCCGGTGTGAAAAAAGGGCGGCTGATGCCGCCCTTGAAAGGTTATTTCAGAATGGTAAACGCGGTGGTGACGTGCTTCACGCCGCTCACCCGGCTGGCAAGATCGGCCGCCGCAGTCGCTTCCTGCTGTGTCACTAACCCTAACAAAAACACTTCGCCGTTTTCGGTGGTCACTTTCACGTTCGAGGATTTCACCTGATCGCTGCCCAGCAGCTGAGAACGGATTTTGGTGGTGATCCAGGTGTCGCTTGAGGATGTACCCAGGCTGACTTTCTGGCCGGTACGGATTTCGTTGTAAACCTCGGTGGCACCATCAACACCCATGGCGATCTGTTTAGCGCGGTTCGACAGATCCGCCGACGGCGATTGACCGGTCAGCAGCACTTTGCCCTGATAGGCCGTCACCACCACGCGCGCCTGGTTTTTGATTTGCGCATCTTTCGCCAGCGCGTTGGTCACACGCAGTTCCAGCGTACCGTCATCAACCTGAGTGCCCACGGTACGTGGGTCAGTGGCGGTTTTGGTCGCAACTGCAGCGCCGCCAGCGACCACGGCAACGCAGCCCTGCAACATCATGGCGGTTAAAAGAATGGCGACAGCGTTCAATGCTTTCATCTTAGCTCCTTCAGTCATTCCTGGTGGGGGAACAAGGTGTTATCAATCAAATCGCACAGGCAATTCAGCGTCAGCATATGCATCTCCTGAATGCGCGCACTGCGATGAGACGGAATGCGAATTTCCACATCGTGCGGGCCGAGTAGCCCAGCCAGCTCACCGCCGTCGTAGCCGGTCAGCGCCACGATGGTCATATCGCGTGTAACCGCAGCTTCCACCGCTTTGATAATGTCGCGGGTGTTGCCACGGGTGGAAATGGCCAGCAGTACATCACCGGCCTGACCAAGCGCTCGCACCTGCTTGGCGTAAATTTCATCGTGCAACCGATCGTTGCCAATCGCCGTCAACATCACGTTGTCGGCACTCAGCGCCAGCGCGGGCAGGCTGGGGCGCTCGGTCTCAAATCGGTTAATCATGCTGGCAGCAAAATGCTGGGCATTGGCCGCTGACGCGCCATTGCCACAGCTCAGGATTTTGTTACCACTCAGCAGCGACTGCACCAGCGCCATCGCCGCACGGGAAATGGCATCCGGCAGCGCCTCGGCGGCAGCGATTTGAGTCTGAATACTTTCGGTAAAACACGCTTTAATTCTGTCCTGCACAAGACCACCTGGTTCTACACATCCGCATGAAAGGCATCGGGCAGCCACTCCAGCTCGTGGCCGGTGATGGCAATGATGTCAAAACGGCAATTCACCGTAGCAAAACTGCCGTTACGTCCCAGCAACCATAGCGCGGCTGCACGGAGTAGCTTTTGTTGTTTCTGACGCGTCACGCTGGCGGCAGCACCGCCAAAACGCCCATCGCGCCGATAGCGCACTTCGACAAATACCCAGCAATCGCCATCCTGCATGATGAGATCCAGCTCACCGATGCGGTAACGGACGTTGCTGGCAACCCAGCGCAGCCCGGCGCGCTCCAGATAGCGACGCGCCTGCTGCTCCTGCTCAGCGCCAATGCGCTGGCGGTTTACTGTACCGGAACGATCTGTCCCTGACGATACTGGTTCCATGCCAACTTCCTGTTGATCACGCAATCCGGGGTGGCGCTCAGCTTACCGGTATTGCCATCAATGGCGAAACCCGGTACCTGACGCATCTGGTTAAAGTGGTTCGCCAGCGTCCAGGCATCAATGCCCATGGCGTACAGGCGCACCAGCGAGTAATCGTTGTTAAACGACTTCGCTGCCTGCTGCATCAGCGCCGGGTTGGTGCCGGACAGCAGCGGAATATCGCTGAATTGCAGGCCATCCATCTCCAGACGGAAGTCCGGGCCAGCACCGGCCTGGAAGCTGCGCGAGCTGGCATACAGCGCGATATTGCTGCGGCTGCTGGTACGCATCGCAATCATCGGTTTGATCAGCTGCAGTTCATCCTGACTGGCAACGATATAGACCGAGTCAAGGCTGCCACCGCTGGCATCCGCTACCGGGGCGCTGGTCTGCGGTGCCGGAATGGTCAGTCCGGCAATCGACACGCCTTGTGACTGTGCCGGTTCGACGATAAGCGGCGTACCACTCAGGTTAATACCGGCACCGCTGTTGATGCCCTGCTTCAGCTCGCCCACTGAACCAAAGCGCTGTTGCAGCACGGTGGAGCCGCCCAGCGTCTGCCATTCCTGCGCAAAGGCTTTGCCGACGCGATCGCCGTAGCTGTTACGTGGCAGCAGCAGTAATGGCTGGCGTTTGCCCTGGTCCCACATATGGTGGGCGGCATCACGCGCTTCGTCTTCAGGAGAAAGCGCAAAGTAACAAATATTCGGATGGTTCTGGATCTGTTCTGGCTCGTTCAGCGCCAGTACGTTAAGCGGTGAATTGCTGTTCGCCACGGTTTCGACGTCGCTTTTCAGCAGCGGACCCACCACGATGGTCGCGCCATCCTGCTGTGCCTGCTGCATCACCTGCTGAATCGGCTGGCTGCTGGTGTCGTACACCTTAACCTGGGCATTGCTGTCGGCTGCACTGGCCACCGGGGCCGGTGTTGCAGGGGCAGGGGCAGGGGCAGGGGCTGGCGGTTGCGCGTTTTGATCCGGCGTGACGGCAGCGGCGGCCGGACTGACCACGGCATTATTGTCGGCTGGGGCTGCAGGCGTCGCTGCGGGCTGTTGCTGGGCGCTGGCATCGCCAGTGGCCGGTGTGGCTGTGGGTTGCGGCTGCGGTGCGGGTGCGGCGGTTAACACGCCGTTTTTCGCATCGTTAAAGCCTTTCTGAATGGCGTTGGCGAAGATCTGCGCCTGACCATTCAGCGGCAGCAGCAGCGCAATGGTGCTGGTAGAGGCTTTGCTGAAGTTCTGCACCTGGCTTAACGCGGTCGGCAGCGTTTTTGACGCCGGGTTCACCGGATAACGTGTCTGCCAGTCTTTAATCGCGGCTTTCAGCATCTCCGGGTCCTGGCTGTTGGTATGCCAGGTATTCAGCAGGTCCAGCCAACCCTGCAACGTATTCTCGTCGGCGTTGATCACCAGGTTATTGGTCTGGTCCTTGGTCATTTGCGTCAGCGCCTGCCAGGTGGCGTCGATATTGCTCTGGTGGTCGGCCCCTTGCAGCAGCGGTTCCTGAGCAATATAGGCGCGTAGCAGTGCCAGCGATGGACGATTCTGAGCGGCAGCGATTTGCAGACCGTAGAAGCGTGCCTGCTGATCCTGTGACATGCCCGTGGTTTTCAACTGGCCCAGTAGCTGCTGTGCGCCATTAAAATCCTGCTGACCAATCAGCATCTGCGCACGCAGCAGCTGGAGTTCCTGTTGCTGCACATCCGACAGTTGCTGCGGCAATTGTTTGATCTGATCGCCAGCCTGTGGATACTTTCCTTCCTTCAGCAGGGCACGGATGGCAAGTAATTGCCAGTCGGTCTTGCTATCATCGCTACTTTGCTGCACCTGCTGCAGATAATAGTCAGAGCGGCCCGTCGCTGGCCCCTGAATATTGACGTTAGATGTTTGCTGCGGTCCCTGGCCGCTACAGGCGGCTAAAATCAATCCAGCGAGAAGAACAGGTACCAGGCGTCCTGCTTTATGACGTACGACTTTTGAAGGAAGCATACTGTATCCAGTGATGTTTTTTTCAAGATGCTCAATATTAAATCGGCAATTCGGATGAAACAATGAAACAACTCGATCGGGCAGACATTTCTGCCAGCACGCTCTATATCGTTCCTACCCCGATCGGTAACCTGGGTGATATTACGCAGCGAGCGTTAACGGTGCTTGCGAGCGTCGATCTGGTCGCTGCGGAAGATACACGTCATACCGGGCTGTTGCTACAACATTTCGCCATCAATGCGCGACTGTTCGCACTTCACGACCACAACGAGCAGCAGAAAGCTGAGGTGCTGCTGGCCAAATTGCAGGAAGGCCAGAGCATTGCGCTGGTTTCCGATGCGGGCACGCCATTAATTAACGATCCTGGCTACCATCTGGTGCGTCGCTGTCGTGAAGCTGGGGTCCGCGTAGTGCCGTTGCCGGGTGCCTGCGCGGCGATTACAGCATTAAGCGCAGCGGGATTACCGTCCGATCGTTTCTGTTACGAAGGGTTTCTGCCCGCCAAAACCAAAGCGCGCTGTGATGCACTGCGGGCGTTGGCCCAGGAGCCGCGTACGCTGATTTTCTACGAATCTACCCACCGCTTGATCGATAGCTTACAGGATATGGTGAGCGAACTGGGGCCGGAGCGTTATGTGGTGCTGGCGCGTGAAATCACCAAAACCTGGGAATCGCTGCACGGCGCGCCGGTGGCTGAGCTGCTGGCGTGGGTGCTGGAAGATGAAAACCGTCGTAAAGGTGAGATGGTGCTGGTGGTGGAAGGGCATAAGGCGGATGAAGAGGCCTTGCCTGCCGAAGCGCTGCGTACCCTGGCGCTGCTGCAGCAGGAGCTGCCATTGAAGAAAGCGGCTGCGCTGACGGCGGAAATCCACGGTGTGAAGAAGAATGCACTGTATCGCTACGCACTCGATCAGCAAGAGGCGTGACAAACGACGTCGGATCGCCTATTATCCCGCGCCGAAGCTGACCAGACAGTCGCCGCTTTGTCGTCGTCCTTCTTCGGAGGGAGACGGGCAGAGGGGAGGAAAGTCCGGGCTCCATAGGGCAGGGTGCCAGGTAACGCCTGGGGGGCGCAAGCCTACGACCAGTGCAACAGAGAGCAAACCGCCGATGGCCCAGTAATGGGATCAGGTAAGGGTGAAAGGGTGCGGTAAGAGCGCACCGCGCGGCTGGCAACAGTTCGTGGCACGGTAAACTCCACCCGGAGCAAGGCCAAATAGGGGTTCACAAGGTACGGCCCGTACTGAACCCGGGTAGGCTGCTTGAGCCAGTGAGCGATTGCTGGCCTAGATGAATGACTGTCCAAGACAGAACCCGGCTTATCGGTCAGTTTCGACTCTTCAAAAAGACGCCCACAGGTGAAAGCCTGTGGGCGTTTTACTTTGTGCACGCGAAGATGAATGACTGTCCAATCCACTCTTCATGAAAAGAACGCGGCTTATCGGTCAGTTTCGACTTTTTACGCAAAAAACCACTTCGGCGGTTTTTTTGCGTTTTAAGCGTTGCCGTTAGCCCCGGCCGTGCGGTTCGTTCCAGTCAAACGCCGGTCCCAGTGAAATCACGCCACTCGGGTTAATGGTTTTATGGCTGCAATAATAATGATGGCGAATATGCGGCAGGTTCACCGTCTCAGCAATGCCTGGCATCTGGTAAATATCACGCAGGAAGCCGTTGAGGTTGCGGTAATCGCTAATATGATGGCGGTCGCATTTGAAATGGGTGACATAGACCGGGTCAAAACGCACCAGCGTGGTCCACAGTCGCAGGTCAGCCTCGGTTAACTGATTGCCGGTGAGATAGCGATGCTGACCAAGAATCTGCTCCAGGCGCGCCAGGGAATGAAACAGCGCGGTGACCGACTCATCGTAAGCCGCCTGTGAGGTGGCGAAACCCGATTTATACACGCCATTGTTTACCGTGTCGTAAATCCAGCCATTCAGCTCATCAATTTGTGGTCGCAACGCTTCCGGGTAGTAATCCCCGGCCCGCGCGCCCTGCGCATCAAAGGCGCTATTCAGCATGCGGATGATATCGGCGGATTCGTTGCTCACAATGGTGTGCTGCTGCTTATCCCACAGCACCGGTACGGTGACGCGTCCGCTGTAGTGCGGATCGGCATGCAGATAGAGTTGATACAGATATTCGTTCTGGTACAGCGAATCACCCGTGGCGTCAGGAAAATCGTCGTCGAAGGTCCAGCCGTTTTCCAGCATCAGCGGATGCACTACCGAGACGGAAATCATCTCTTCCAGTCCCTTGAGTTTACGCATCAGCAGGGTGCGATGCGCCCACGGACAGGCGAGTGAAACATATAAATGGTAGCGATCACGTTCGGCGGCAAAACCGGCGTTGCCGGTGGGGCCTGCGCTGCCATCGGCGGTGACCCAGTTGCGCCATACCGCTTCTGTGCGTTTGAAGCGGCCACCGGTTGACTTCGTATCATACCAGGTGTCATGCCAGACACCGTCAATCAGTTGTCCCATAAGCCCTCCATAAAAAAATGGGGCGAGGAATATCCTCGCCCCTTTTCAGTATATGCTGCGTTCAGCTTGCGCGCTTAGCGTGCGGTCGCGGGCTGCAAACGCTGACGAATCACGCGGTCGATGCTGTAAGCACCCGGACCGACCAGGCCCAGCACCAGGAAGCCACCTGCGATTGACAGGTTTTTCATAAACATCAGCTGGTTAACACCTTCTGCGAAGTTGCTGTGGAACAGGAACGCCGTCAGGATGGTGAAGCCCGCAGTAAACAACGCGGTGAAACGGGTCAGGAAACCAAACAGAATCGCCAGACCACCACCCAGTTCGAGCAGAATGACCAGCGGCAGCAGGAAGCCCGGCACGCCCATAGATTGCATGTACTGTGCGGTGCCCGAGTAACCGGTGAGTTTACCCCAGCCTGCGGTGATAAACAGAATGGTCATGAGAACGCGTGCCAGCAACAGGCCTGAATCTTCGAATTTTTTCATCATCTACTCCAACAAGGATTTTGTTGCAGGTTGTTGGCCTGCAGGGTCTTATTCCCGCCGAATAACGTGTGGTAATTCATTGGGCTGATGGCTGAAGATGATAATCGCGGTCTGGAAAGGTTGTAAGCGAGATAAACTGTCGATGTTATTCAGGAATTCTGAAAAAGGATGAAGCGGACCTGAAGAAGGTCCGTTGAGGGAAGGGGGAATTCAGCGTGGCGGCAGGGCGGATTTGATCATCCGCCAGGTGCTCCACAGGCCAAATCCGCGTTTTGCCCAACGCAACAGGCGATTAGGGCTGCGGATCGACCAAATCGCCAGCGCGCTGCTGCCAATCGCCAGATAACGTCGCAGGCTGAGGAAAGTGAGCCAGCCACGATCATAGTGCGCAGTGCCTTCCAGCCAGTCACGACGCGCAGCGCTCAGATCCAGGCGCTGCTGCTGCACCTGGTTAAGCAAGGCGTGAATACGTGCTTCGCGCTCGCGGCGGCTCATGAGCGATGCTCCTCCAGCAGTTGGCGATCGGTTTCCAGCTCTTTACGCGTATGGCGCAGCAGCGTGGACTGGCGTGATTTACGTAGCGTCCAGAGACCAAAAATCAGCGCCAGCAGAAACAGCACAGCAGTGGTAATGGCAATCGCCATCAGCCGATATTGCGCATCGACCGCCCAGATGATCAGCACCATCAGGCTCATCAAGCCGAAGGCGGTAAACAGCATGGTCAAACCCACCATCATCAGCATCTGAATCAGGTTGGCTTTTTCCTCTTCCAGTTCCACCACTGCAAGCCGGATACGTGTCTCAACGATGCTGACCAGCGTGGTGACAATACGCTGACCAATGTTGATGACCCCTTTGCCTGGGCCGTGGCTTTGCTGACTGTCACTCATCATTAACGCCGTGAAATCAGAATGCCGATGATCACGCCCACCGCTGCACCGATACCCACGCCGTGCCACGGATTTTCGCGCACGTAGTCATCCGCTTTGTGTGCCGCTTCACGGGTTGATTGCGCCAGGCGCTCCCCCGATTCTCCCAGACGTTCACGCGAGTTATCCAGCGCGTCACGCGCTTTCTGCCGCAGCTTATCCAGCTCGGTTTTCGATTTTTCACCGGTGCTGCTCAGAACCTCTTCCAGCGTATCTGCCAGGTTTTTCAGTTCCGCACGCAAATGTTCTGATGTTGTTTCTTTAGCCATAACAATCTCCATTTACATCATAAAGTTATATCCGATTAGTAGCGCTCAGCTTCGAGCTGTTTCAGCTCATGCTGCGCCTCTTCCAGCTTGCGCTCGCGTTTCGCAATCTTCTCTTTGTCATTACCTTTCTGGCGCTCTTCTTTCAGTTCACGTTCACGTTCAGCCACATCATGTTTTTGCGCTTCGATCCGTTCATGATGTGCCGCCTTCAGTTTTTCATCGGTGCAGCTGGCGCGGACTTCGGTCAGCGCGCGCTCCAGCCCGTTTACACGGCGCTGGTTATCATGTTGCTTTGCCATACCGATTTCGCGCTGAATATCCTGCTCCTTTTGCTGGCACAGTGACTCTGCTGCCAGCAGTGAGCCGGAGAGGGAGAAGAGAACAGCACCCAGGAGTAATTGACGTTTCATCAGGTTAATACCTTCCATTGTGAATGACCTGCCGCAAACCGGGCAGGAGAGGCATCCCAGCTTGTCTTGTGCTCACGCTACCTTTAAGAATAGACAGCAGATGAAAAAATTCAAAGAAGACGCGGGGATAGCGAGGATGAAGGAGTCGCCTGAGGGGTAAACAGGCGACATTGCTTAGCTATAAGTCGGACGATTAGTGTCCTGATTCTGCTGTGAAGCCTGATGACCCGCAGCCACGACAAAGCCTTGTGGCAACAGACGACGTAGCACTTTTTGTGCCGCCAGACTCTGTTCTTCGTTTTCGAAGTGAATCACCAGCGCATCGCCAGACGGCGTAATGCTTTTGATACGCACGCCCTGGGCAGACAGTTGCTGATAGAGATAGAAGCCATCCGGCAGCGCCGTGCCGTTATGGGCAACGCGGATTTTCACCACGGTTTCATGGTTGAGTAATGCCGGGGCAAGGGTTAACGCCAGCAGTGCCAGTGCACCACCCAGCAGCCACGGCAGCAGGCGTTTGGGAATCAGATTTTTCATTACTGTGATTTCCCGTTTTGATCAGACTGACGTTTACGCCACAGCACCACCAGGGAACCTACCAGACCGATTACCAGCAGTACCAGCGGCAACATCATCAGGCAGAACATCAGTTCGTCTTCATAACGACGGAAAATCGGTGTTTTGCCGAGCGCAAATCCCAGAACGGTAAGAATCAGCACCCACAGCAGGCCGCTCACCCAGTTGAAGAACTGAAAACGTGCATTGCTGAGACCGGATAATCCGGCGATGGTGGGTAGCAGGGTGCGGACAAACGCAATAAAGCGACCAATCAGCAGCGCGGAGAGGCCATGACGGTGGAACAGGCTATGTGCGCGCTGATGATATTGCGCGGGCAGATGCGAGAGCCATTTTTGCACCGTGGGCGTATTGCCTAGCCAGCGCCCCTGAATATAGCTAACCCAGCAGCCAAGGCTGGCACCGGTGGTCAGAATTAGCAGAGTAAGAGGGAAACCCATGGTGCCTTTCGATATCAGTACGCCAACCAGAATCAGCAGGCTGTCACCAGGCAGAAAAGCGGCGGGCAGCAGGCCATTCTCAAGGAATAAAATCATGAACAGCACGCCATAAATGGCCCACACCAGCGTCGGGTCGGAGAGGGTTTCATAATCCTGCTGCCATAAGGCATGCAGCAATGCCTGCAAAATATCCATCAATCGGTCCTGAACATCATTGTTAACGTGCCCATCGGGCTGGAGCACAAGCTGGCGATTTGGTTATGCATTTTAGGAGCGCAGCTGAGCCGGATTTTCCGGGTCCTTCCAGAATTGATTGTTAAATCAGCAACTTTTTAATGCCCTTGTCGCAAAGGGTAAGAAAAGGGCGATAACTGTAACAAAAATCATAAATCTGAGACAGTAGAAAGTACCCATTGCACAGGAGTTTTACCTTTTGACGCAGCTGGTCCAAAGGAGCTTTACATGAGCTGACATTATTGCAGATTAACTGACTTAACCGCCTGGAAATCCAGCAGAATCAACGGGAATTGTCAGTACCTTCCGGCAGGATGACCGGATTTTCAGCAAACATGTAACGGTCAACATTGAACTCAAAATCGTCTGCGGTAGCGTTGAACAACATCTGTTTAGTATTTTCCAGATGTTGCCACATAGCCAGCTTGCTGGCGGCGGGATCTTTGCGGATTAATGCTTTCATGATCTGGTCGTGATCGTCGCACCAACTGAGGATGTTGCGCTGATCAATATGCTCATGCAGCTTCAGCCAGTAGGGGTTATGCAGGCGATGCAGCCACATTTTCTCGACAATTGCGGCTAAAGCGCTGTTTTGCGTGGATTGGGCGATGCGGACATGGAACTGCATATCCCATTCGGAATCGCGGAAATGGTCTTCCTGACGGGCTTTTTCCTGAATCGCCATCAGTGCCATGATGTCCTGGCGTGTCACCTGGGTGGCGGCAAATTCCGCCACATTGCTCTCAATCAGCTGGCGGGCCTGGAGGAGTTCAAACGGGCCAAAACTGGCAAATTCCAGCTGGCTGGAGGTGACAATGCGGTTCTGCTGCTGGCTGGCAATGACATGAATACCGGAACCCTTACGCACTTCCACGTAGCCTTCCACTTCCAGCATGATGATGGCTTCACGCACCACGGTGCGACTCACCTGCATCTCTTCGGCGATCAAGCGCTCGGCTGGCAGTTTTTCACCCACCGGGTATTCACCGGCTTCGATGCGGCGTTTCAGCTCGCTGGCCAGTTGCTGATAAAGGCGACGGGATTCGGTCAGGTCCATGGCACGGTTCCGTATTACGACAAAAAGTTGAGTTGTTATACCACTTCAGCCGGACGGAAGAAATGGGCTGGCTCACACCAGCCCAGGGAGATTAACTGCGGGCGGCTGCGGTTTGTGCAGGAATTGCGCTTTCCAGCTCGGAAACCGGTTTATTTTTCAGAACGGTCCAAATCACCACTGCGCCGATCAGGTCAAAGACTGCCAGTGCGGCGAACAGCGGGCTGAAGCCCAGCGTATCGGCTAACGCACCGACCACCAGAGCAAACAGGGTGCTGGCAGTCCATGCGGCCATGCCTGTCAGACCGTTGGCGGTCGCCACTTCATTACGACCAAACACATCGGATGACAGGGTGATCAACGCACCGGACAATGCCTGATGCGCAAAGCCGCCGATACACAGCAAACCAATCGCCACGTACGGGCTGGTAAACAGGCCGATGGTGCCGGGGCCGATCATCAGCACCGCGCCCATGGTCACCACCAGCTTACGTGAAACGATCAGATTGACGCCGAACACGCGCTGAAAAAACGGTGGCAGATAACCGCCGATAATGCAGCCAAAATCGGCAAACAGCATTGGCATCCAGGCAAACAGCGCAATTTCCTTCAGGTTGAAGCCGTACACCTTGAACATAAACAGGGGAATCCAGGCGTTGAAGGTACCCCAGGCCGGTTCGGCGAGAAAACGCGGCAGCGCAATGCCCCAGAACTGGCGGTTACGCAGAATCTGACCCACCGACATTTTGCTGCTGTTACCGGTCTGATGCTGGACTTCCTGGCCAGCAATAATGTAGTGACGCTCTTCTTCACTCAGTTTGTGCTGCTGCTTCGGATGCTTATAAAACACCAGCCAGCACAGCGCCCAGATCATGCTCAGCACACCGGTGATGATAAACGCCATCTCCCAGCTATGCGCCACGATGGCCCACACCACCAGCGGCGGTGCCAGCATGGCACCAATCGATGAACCGACGTTGAAATAGCCCACCGCTACGGAGCGTTCTTTGGCCGGGAACCACTCGCTGCTGGCTTTTAATCCAGCCGGAATCATCGCCGCTTCGGCGGCACCCACGGCACCACGCGCCAGGGCAAAACCGCCCCAGCTACCGGCAAACGCGGTGGCGGCGCAGAAGATGGCCCAGAGTATGGCAAATACGGCATAACCCACTTTGGTACCCAGCATGTCCAGGACATAACCGGCGACCGGCTGCATCACCGTATAGCAAGCTGAATAAGCGGCGACGATATATGAATATTGCTGAGTGGTGATGTGCAGCTGAGTGGCTAGCGTGGGTGCTGCTACGGCAATGGTATTACGCGTCAGGTAACCGAGCACAGTGCCCATCGTCACCAGCCCAATCATGTACCAGCGTAGCCCTTTGATCTTACGCATCATTAACCTCTTCCAGTTTGTCGTTGCGGCTTTGCCGCTGTAGTTATCTGGAGCGGGACTGCACGTGATACAGCTCTCTTCACGCCCGCAGGCGCACAAACTGCCGCCTTATTTCCTTGCCTGTGCCATCGGTCTGGCATTGATGGAGCGAGAGATTAACTTGTTATACAACTTTAAAAGTTGAGAGCTATCACAAAAACCCTTAAAGCTGTGTGTGATACTGTTATGCAACGTAATAACAGCCATTTAGCGGCATTGGTGCGGCTTTTTTGTCCATATCCACACTAAAAAGCTGTCATTAATGTGAGGTGTATCGCAAAGAATTTTGCCGTTTACTAAAATTGGTATGATAACTTTGTGTCATTAGCCGACAGGCTACAAAAATGAGGAAGCAGGTATGCCGCGTTTTATGAGTGAGGATTTTTTACTGGATAGCGAATTTGCGCGTCGTCTCTATCATGACTACGCCAAAGACCAGCCGATTTTCGATTATCACTGCCATTTGCCGCCGCAGCAGATCGCCGAAAACTACCGCTTTACCAACCTCTATGACATCTGGTTGAGGGGTGACCACTACAAGTGGCGAGCGATGCGCGCCAATGGCGTACCGGAAGCCCTGTGCACCGGTAACGCCAGCGATCGCGAAAAATTTAACGCCTGGGCGCGCACCGTGCCGCACACCATTGGTAATCCGCTCTATCACTGGACGCATCTCGAACTGCGTCGTCCGTTCGGCATCACCGATGTTCTGTTGTCTGAGCAAACGGCAGACCGCATCTGGGACAGCTGCAACGCATTGCTGGCACAGGATGCGTTCAGCGCCCGCGGCATCATGCAACAGATGAAGGTCAAAATGGTCGGCACCACTGACGATCCGCTCGACGATCTGCGCCATCACCACGCGCTGGCACAGGACGCGAGTTTTAACGTCAAAGTGCTGCCGAGCTGGCGTCCGGACAAAGCCTTTAATATCGAGCTGGAGACTTTCCTGCCGTGGATCCAGCGTCTGGAGCAGGTAGCGGATGTCAGCGTGCAGCGCTTCGACGATCTGCGCCGCGCCTTAAGCAAACGTCTCGACCACTTTGCCGCTCACGGTTGCAAGGTTTCTGACCACGCGCTGGATGTGGTGGTGTATGCCGAAGCGGATGAAGCCACCCTCGATAGCATTCTGGCGCGTCGTTTACAGGGTAGTGCGCCGTCGGCAGAAGAAACCGCGCAGTTCAGAACGGCGGTGCTGGTGTGGCTGGGCAGCGAATATGCCCGTCGTGGCTGGGCACAGCAGTATCACATCGGCGCGTTGCGTAACGCCAACCGCCATCACTTCGAATTGCTGGGACCGGACACTGGCTTCGATTCCATCAATGATGCGCCGCTGGCAATCCCGCTGGCACGTCTGCTGGATGCGCAAAACCGCCAGAATGGTCTGCCGAAAACCATCCTGTATTGCCTGAATCCGCGTGATAACGAAGTGCTGGCCACCATGGCCGGGAATTTCCAGGGCGAAGGCGAGCCGGGCAAGATGCAGTTTGGTTCCGCATGGTGGTTTAACGATCAGCTGGATGGCATGCAACGTCAGATGACCCAGCTGGCGCAGATTGGCCTGCTCAGCCGCTTTGTCGGCATGCTGACAGACAGCCGCAGCTTCCTGTCTTACACCCGCCACGAATATTTCCGCCGCCTGTTGTGCCAGATGATTGGCAACTGGGTAGAACGCGGTGAAGCACCCGCAGACGAAGCGCTGCTCGGACAGATGGTACAAAACATCTGCTTCAACAATGCGCGTGATTACTTCGGCATAGAGTTAGGAGCCTGATGATGCAGCGGCTTAACCGTCACGATTTTCCCGGCGCTCACTATACCGATCGCGTCATTCAGTTCGGGGAAGGTAACTTCCTGCGCGCCTTTATCGACTGGCAGCTTGACTGGCTGAATGAACATCAGGGCACCGATGCGGGTGTAGTGGTGGTGCGGCCGCGCAACAGGGAAGTGCAGGATTCACTGAATCAGCAGGATGGATTGTATACCACGCTGATTCGCGGGCTGGATGCGGCGGGTGAGCAGGTCAGTGCCACCCGCCTGATTCGCAGCCTCAACCGTGAAATTCAGCCTTATCAGCAGTTTGACGATTTTCTGGCGCTGGCACGCGCCCCGCAGATGCGTTTTGTTTTTTCGAATACCACCGAAGCCGGTATCGCATTTGCTGAACAGGACCAACTGGACGATGCGCCAGCCTCCTCCTTTCCCGGCAAACTGACCCAGCTGCTGTGGGCACGCTACCTGCATTTTTCCGGTGCCGCCGATAAAGGCTGGTTGATCGTTCCCTGTGAATTGATTGATTACAACGGCGATACGCTGCGCGAGCTGGTGCTGCGTTACGCCGAACACTGGCAACTGCCCGAGGCGTTTGCCCAGTGGGTTCAGCAGCATTGTGCGTTTTATAACACCCTGGTGGACCGTATCGTCACCGGTTTTCCGGCTGACGCTGATGAAATCGCTGCCCAGCTGGGCTACGAAGATCGTTTCCTGGTGGCGGGCGAGGTTTATTACCAGTTCGTGATTCAGGGGCCGGATGCGCTGGCGCAGGAACTGAAGCTGGCGGCGCTGGCACCGGAAGTACGGCTGGTTGACGACATCACACCTTATAAAGCGCAGAAAGTGGCGATCCTCAATGGCGCGCACACCGCGATGGTGCCGGTGGCGTTTCAGGCGGGTCTGGAGAGCGTGGGCGAAGCGATGGATGATGCGCAGATCGCCAGCTTCGTTGATGAATTGCTGCGTAAAGAAGTGATTCCAACGCTCGACCTGCCGCCTGCGGAGCTGCATGCCTTTGCCGACGCGGTACAGCGTCGCTTCCGCAATCCCTTTATTCGCCATGCGCTGCTGTCGATTGCGCTGAACGGCATGACCAAATTCCGCACCCGGATTCTGCCACAGCTGTTGCTGGCGCAGCAAAAACAGGGCAGCTGGCCGCCACGTCTGACCTTCGCCTTTGCGGCGCTGCTGGCGTTTTATCGTGGCAAACAGGGCGATAAAAACTGGCCGCTACAGGACGATGCCCACTGGCTGCAACGCTATGCTGAGCTGTGGCCAGCGCTGGAAGCGGATCAGCAAACCCCGGAGCAACTGGTACGCGCGGTACTGAGCGACACCAGCCACTGGGGCGAAGATTTAACCCGGCAGCCAGGATTGGTGGCTGCGGTAAGCCATCACCTGCAAAACATCATCGTTCATGGGATGCGAACGGCGCTGACACAACTGAGATAACGCTATGCAAGATGCGATAAGAATACATTCACGCGATAACGTCGCCGTGGCGTTGCGCGATTTGGAAGCCCATACCCAGGTTGAAATCAATAACGTGCGTGTTGAGTTGCAGCAGGCGGTAGGACGCGGGCATAAATTTGCCCTGCAACCGCTGGCAACCGATGCGCTGGTGATCAAATACGGATTACCCATCGCCCATGCCACGACACCGATCGCCGCAGGCGAAATTATCCATTCACAGAACGCCCGGACCAATTTGAGCGATCTGGATGAATATGATTATCAGCCTGATTTTATTACGCTGCCGCCGCAGGCCGGGGATCGCGAGGTACAAATTTATCGACGCGCCAATGGTGAAGTAGGGATCCGCAATGAACTGTGGATCCTGCCGACAGTGGGCTGCGTTAACGGCATCGCCCGACAGATCCTGCAACGTTTCCTGAAAGAGACGGATGATGCGGCAGGGATCGACGGTGTGCATCTGTTCAGCCATCCGTTTGGCTGTTCGCAGCTCGGCCAGGATCATGAAAACACCCGTACCATGTTGCAGAACATGGTGCGACACCCCAACGCCGGGGCGGTGCTGGTGATTGGCCTTGGTTGCGAGAACAATCAGGTTGATGTGTTCCGCGACACGCTGGGCGGCTTCGACAGCGATCGTGTGCAGTTTATGGTGTGTCAGCAGCAGGATGATGAAGTCGAAGCGGGGCTGGAGCGGTTGCATACGTTGTATAACGTGATGCGTCATGACCAGCGCCAGCCGGGCAAATTGAGCGAACTTAAATTCGGCCTCGAATGTGGCGGGTCTGATGGCTTTTCCGGCATCACCGCCAACCCGATGCTGGGGCGTTTCTCCGATCAGATGATTGCCAACGGCGGTACCACGGTGCTGACCGAAGTGCCGGAGATGTTTGGCGCCGAGCGCATCCTGATGAGCCGCTGCCGTGATGAGTCCACCTTTGATAAGACCGTGGCGATGATTAACGACTTCAAACGCTACTTTATCGATCATCAGCAGCCGATTTACGAGAACCCTTCACCGGGTAATAAAGCCGGGGGCATCACCACGCTGGAGGAAAAATCGCTCGGCTGCACGCAAAAAGCCGGGCAGAGCCAGGTGGTGGATGTGCTGAAATATGGCGAGCGGCTGAAAACGCCAGGTCTGAATCTGCTGAGCGCGCCGGGCAATGATGCGGTCGCCACCAGTGCGCTGGCGGGGGCGGGCTGTCATATGGTGCTGTTCACCACGGGTCGTGGTACGCCTTATGGCGGCTTTGTCCCGACGGTGAAAATTGCCACCAATACGCAACTGGCGGAGAAGAAGCCCCACTGGATTGATTTTAATGCCGGACGGCTGATTGAAGGCATGAGTATGGAGGCGATGCTGGCGGATTTTGTCGACATGATTGTCGCCATTGCCAACGGTAAACCCAGCCGTAATGAAGCCAATGATTTCCGCGAGTTAGCGATTTTTAAAAGCGGCGTCACATTGTAAAGGCCGTAGCGGCGCGATTTATCGCGCGGGTTTTAACCCACTACGCGCGATAAATCGCGCCGCTACGAGAATATGCGTAAATCAGGCTGCCGCGCGTGCTTCACGCTCCGCTTCGGCCTGACACACCGCGGCGGTAAACAGAATATCCGTTGAGGAGTTCAGCGCGGTTTCGGCAGAATCCTGCAACACGCCGATAATGAAACCGACCGCCACCACCTGCATTGCCAGGTCATTGGGAATACCAAACATATTGCAGGCGACCGGAATCAGCAGCAACGAACCGCCAGCGACGCCCGAGGCTCCACAGGCGCACAGCGAAGCCACCAGGCTAAGCAGAATCGCAGTGGGCACATCGACAGAAATCCCCAGCGTATGTACAGCAGCCAGCGTCAGCACGGTGATGGTGATCGACGCCCCGGCCATGCTGATGGTGGCACCCAGCGGAATTGAGACGGAATAGGTGTCTTCATCGAGGCCCAGACGTTTTGCCAGTGCCATATTCACCGGAATATTGGCTGCCGAACTGCGGGTGAAGAAGGCAGTGACGCCACTTTCACGCATGCAGGTGAAGACCAGCGGGTAGGGATTGCGGCGGATTTTGTTAAACACCAGCAGCGGGTTAACCACCAGCGCCATCAGCAACATACAGCCGATCAGCAATGACAGCAGGCTGGCATATTCCCACAACGCATCAAAACCGGTTGAAGCCAGAATCGACGCCACCAGGCCAAAAATCCCCAGCGGGGCGCAACGGATCACGCAACGAACTACCCAGGTAGCGGCATTCGAGGCGTCGTTGAGAAAGGCTTTGCTGCTCGGGCTGGCATGACGAAACGCCAGACCCAGGCCCAGCGCCCACACCAGAATGCCGATGTAATTGGCGTTCATCAGCGCTTCAATCGGGTTCGACACCATGCTCATCAGCAGGCCATGTAACACCTCGGCAATACCGGAGGGCGGGGTGATTTCGGTCTTGCCGACATTCATCGACAGCATCTGCGGGAACAGATGGCTGAACACCACCGCAACGATGGCCGCGAAAAATGTGCTCAGCAGATACAGCATAATGATTGGGCGGATATTGGTTTTTTGCCCCTGCTGGTGATTGGCAATCGACGAGATCACCAGCACCAGAACCAGCAACGGAGCCACCGCTTTCAGGGCGCGAACGAACAACTCACCCAGCAGGCCAACGGCCAGCGCCGCATCGCGCGAAAACCAGGCCAGTGCCACACCGGCAATCAGTCCCAGCATAATTTGTTTTACCAGGCTGCCTGCGAACAGCGCGCCGAGTCGTCCAATGATGTTTGTTTGCATATCACGATCTTTTTATATGTCGGTAATAAGTTTGCTGCGCAGAATCACCGCGCGGCGATAGTGTAGCTGGCGGAGTATAAGGAAAACATTCGATGAAGAAAGAGATAATTCTGCAGTTTGTGGTGGGTGTGGATTTTTGATCTGCTGATGATGTCGATGGTTGCAGAATATCGGCAGGAGGGTGGGTTATATCGCAAAATAAAGCAGGGGCGATTAACGCCCCTGTAGCAGATTATGATGAGATCTTCTTCTGGTCGTTTCTGCGGTTAACCCAGGCATTAATCAGCAGTGTCCCCCCCAGAATCACACCAACCACCGTCAGCGAGACGGCGACCGGGATATGGTAGAACTCAACAATCAGCATCTTGATACCGATAAACACCAGCACGATGGCCAGGCCGTATTTCAGCATTGAGAAGCGTTCTGCTACGTTGGCCAGCAGGAAGTACATGGCACGCAGACCGAGGATAGCGAACAGGTTTGAGGTCAGAACGATAAAGGGATCGGTGGTGACGGCAAAGATAGCCGGGATACTGTCAACGGCGAAGATGACGTCGCTCAGTTCCACCATGATCAACACCAGCAGCAGCGGGGTGGCGAACAACACGCCGTTTTTGCGGGTGAAGAACTTCTCACCTTCCAGACTCTCGGTCATGCGCAGGTGTTTACGCAACCAGCGCACCAGCGGCTTATCGCCCACCGCATTGTCATCATCCTCTTTCGCCAGCGCCATCTTCAGGCCGGTGAACAACAGGAAGGCACCGAAGATATACAGAATCCAGCTGAACTGCGTGACCAGCCAGCTGCCGCCGAAAATCATGATAGTACGCAGTACGATCGCACCCAATACGCCGTAGATCAGTACACGGCGTTGCAGCTGGGCCGGAATGGCAAAGTAGCTAAACAGCATCAGCCAGACGAAGACGTTATCCACCGCCAGCGCTTTTTCCAGGATGTAGCCGGTAAGGAAGGCGAGGGTTTGTGCCGTTGCCACTTCGCGCCCGGCACTGCCGTCGAGATACCACCAGAATGCGGCGCTGAACAGCAAGGAGACGGAGACCCAAATCAGCGACCAGATTGCCGCCTGTTTGAATGACATGGTTTGTGCGCCGCGACGTCCCTGGAGCAAGAGATCAATCGCCAGCATGATGAACACTACAACGGCAAAACTGCCCCACAGCAGTGGCGTGCCTACAGTTTGCATAAACGTATCCTGTCCTGAAAATAAAAAAGGCCGAAGTCAGAAGACGTCAGCCGCTTTTTTGTTATAAGCAAACCTCGCCTTCCGGCAAGGTCTCACTTACAACTCAGAATGGATTCCGGGTTGCCTGATGACCGGATGCTTAATGCATCGTAATGACGATCAATCAGCTTATAAGTTACTCCCCTTTGCGTTGGCTAACATACTTGCCACAGCGCCGGGAAGCAATGGGGTGCAGGAAATATTTTGAAATATTTACGCACCCGTCGATTCCGCTCGGACGGATAAAAACGTGCCGCTACGGATTATCCGCCGGGAAAACCACACCCGTCTGGCGACGAATTTCTGTCAGCAATGCGGCGGTGATACGCGACGTTTGCAGACCGGGATGCTCCACCTGACCCCCATTCACCAACCGGGAAAAGGTTTCGGCTTCATACAGCATAGTGTTGATGTGCTGCATCTGCGTCAGATTCTGGCTCTCACCGCCGCGTGGGATAAAGCGCAACTGCTGGCACTCGGAGATTTTCTCAATCACCAGCGAGCCAGCCTCGCCCTGAATTTCGCTCGGTATCAGCGAATCACTCACCTTAGAATGCAGAATCGTCACATCGAAATCGCCATAGCCCAGCACCGCTACGCCATGTGCATCCACACCACTTTCCAGCAGTGAAGCCTGGGCGGTTACCTGCTGGGGTTCGCCCCATAAGGTGACTGCTGCCGCGAGGCAGTAATATCCGATATCCATAATGGAACCGTTGGACCATTGCGGATTAAAGGTGTTGGGGTTTCCGCCTGCCAGATAGCGCGGGTAACGTGAGGAGTACTGGCAGTAATTCAGCAGCGCCTTGCGCATTTTGCCAACCTGCGGCAGGGATTTTTGCAGCTGCAAAAAGGTCGGCAGGCTGGCAGTTTTAAAGGCTTCGAACAGCACCACCTGGTTTTCCCGCGCGCAGGCGATCATTGCTTCCGCTTCACGCAGGTTAGAGGCCAGCGGTTTTTCGCAAATCACATGTTTGCCGTGCGACATAAACAGCAGTGCCTGCTCGCAGTGCAACGCGTTCGGGCTGGCGATATAGACCGCGTCGATGGCGTCGCTGGCGGCCATCGCCTCAAGCGAGGTGAAGATGTGCTTGCAGGGATAATCGTTGGCGAAGGCTTCAGCCTGCTGCTGCTGGCGTGAATAAACAGCGCTCAGTTTCATTTTGCCGCTTTCATGTGCGGCGTCGATAAACTGGCGGGTGATCCAGTTGGTTCCCACAATAGCGAAGCGAATCACGTGCGGTTTCTCCGGCAGGGATAAAACGGCAGAGTAGCATGCTGGCACGGTAACGTAATTAGCAAACACAGGCGAAATTTGATCCTGAGATCCGCATTCCAATATGATGATGCAGCTATGATTTTTATCCCGGACAGAAGAGGACGCGCGGGTGAGTGGAAGTAAACATGCACTGAACTGGACCACATTGCTGATTGCCATCCCGGTCGGTTGCGCGGCCTCACTGGTGACGCTCGCTTTTCGCGGGGTTATCGATCTGATTAACCGTCTGTTATTTCACAGTGATAGTGAAATCACCGTGGCGATGCATGTCTGGCCGTGGATTTTCTGGCCGCTGCTGGTGGGCGCTGGTGGCTTGCTGGCGGGGTGGTTTTTGCGTTATGCCGTCAGCATTGAGCAGCAGGAAACGGTGAAAACCGATTACCTCGAAGTGATCAACGCCCGGCTGGATGCGGTACCGACCAAAACTTCACTGTTTCGCGCTCTGTCGTCGATTGCCAGTATCGGCAGTGGCGCATCGATAGGTAAAGAAGGGCCGATGGTGCAGCTTTCGGCGCTGTGCGGCAGCTTAATTGGCCGCTGGTTGCCGAAATCACTCGGTCTGCGTAATAGCGATATTGTGGCGATGGCCGCCGCTGCTGGCTTGTCGTCGGTGTACCATGCGCCGCTGGCGTCAGCGATCTTTGTCGCCGAAATTGCCTTTGGTATTTCTGCCTTGCAGCGGCTGATTCCGCTGGTCATCGCCTCTGCGGTGGCGGTGATGACCATGTGGTCGCTGGGTTTCCGTAACGCGCTCTATCCATTGTCTGACGTCAGCTTCCAGCTGGATATGACCAGCCTGCTGATGACGGTGTTGATTGGGCTGGCATCCGGGTTGGCGGGCTGGTTGCTGATCAAACTGATTGCGCGCAGCAAAGCGCTGTTTGGGCGTGTGCGTTCTCTGCCGTTGCGTCTCGGTGCCGGTGGTCTGGCCGTGGGTTTTCTGGCGCTGATCTCCACCGATATTCTGGGTAATGGCTATGAAGTGATCATTAAAATCATCGAGGGTCATTATCTGCTATGGGGCCTGCTGGGATTGTTGATCCTGAAAACCCTGGCGACCACGCTTTCGGTCGGCTCGAATGCAGTAGGCGGATTATTCACCCCTTCCTTATTAATTGGTGCGTTGCTGGGGGCGTTGCTTGCCAGCCTGGGTGCCGCGCTGCATTTGCCGGTGGGTGATACGCTGCTGTATGCCGCTATCGGCATGGCGGCGGTGCTGGCGGCAGTCAGCCAGGCGCCGCTGATGGCGATGTTGATGGTGCTGGAGATGACGCTCAACAGCAGCCTGCTGTTCCCGCTGATGATTGCGTCGGTGCTGGCGTCGATGCTGGTCTATCGTCTGCAATCCGCCAGCACTTATCCGGTGGTGAGTGGGCATCTCAGCCGTTCTGAAGCCAAATATGATTTCGATAATATGCGCGTTGATCAGCTGATCATCCCCGGTGCCGCCCTGCAACCGGATGAGTCAGTCGGGCAGGCGCTGGCGGTGAGTTCGCTGAAGCGCGAGCGTTATGTCTATGTCATCAACGCCAGCGGCCAGTTTCTCGGGGTGGTATCGATTCACGATATTGCGCGCAAGGTGCTGTCCGAGGAAATCACCTTACAGTCACCGGTGAGTATGGTGATGGATAGCAATTTCCCGTGTATTTATCAGAACCAGAGCATGCGCGAAGGCTGGGAAGCATTTGCCCGCGTGACGCTGGAACGCCTGCCGGTGTTGAACAATCCGCAGGAGCGCCATTTCCTTGGCGCGCTGACGAAAACCAGTCTGATTCAGAAGGCGCAGGAGTTTCTTTAAGCCGCGTTACCGCGCAGCGCCTGCTCGGTCATCCACAGCCGGGCATCGAACTCCAGCTGATGATAATCCGGCTCCATATGGCAGCAGAGTTGATAGAAGGCTTTGCTGTGATCTTTCTCTTTCAGATGCGCCAGTTCGTGCACCACGATCATGCGCAGAAAGGCTTCCGGCGCGAGACGGAAAAAGGTGGAGATGCGGATTTCGGCTTTGGCTTTCAGGTTGCCGCCCTGCACGCGGGAGATGGCAGTGTGCAGGCCAAGGGCGTGCTTCATCACCTTGATTTTATTATCCCAAATTACTTTGCTGACTGGCGGCGCGCTGCGCATGTAGCGGTTTTTCAGTCCCTGGGTGTAATCGTACAGCGCTTTATCGCTCACCAGATCGTGCATATCGGGATAGCGCTGCTGTAAAAAAGCGCCGAGACGTTGCTGCTCAATCAGCGTCTGTACCTGGCTGAGGATATGTTCAGGGTAGCCCTGCAGATAGATTAATGACATTGGGATTCCCGGCGAAAGACAGTATACTGCGCCCCCTTTTTAGGGCGAAAATCGCGCAAAGTGTACCACGCCGGAGATTCCATGAGCCAACTTGAACTGACCGATCGCACCCTGACGCTGCACCGCTTTCCGCCGATGCGCGAAGAAAGCCCTTTGCAGGCGTGGGATGCGGCAGATGAATATCTGTTGCAGCAGGCGCTGCCGGACGGTCCGGTACTGTTATTTAATGACAGCTTCGGTGCGCTGACTTGCGGACTGCATAATCGTCAGGTCTGGCATGTCAGCGATTCATGGCTCAGCCAGCAGGCGGCCCGGCAAAACCTGCGCCTCAATGATATGGATGAAGATCAGGTGCAGTTTCTCGACAGCCTGGCGGCGCTGCCTGCCGCCCCGGCGGTGGTGATGATCAAAATCCCTAAAACCCTGGCATTGCTGGAGCATCAGCTGCGTGCGCTGCGTGATGTGGTGACGCCTGACACGCTGATTCTGGCCGGGGCGAAAGCCAAAGATATCCATAGCTCCACCCTGCAACTGTTTGAGCGCATTCTTGGCGAAAGCAAAACCTCACTGGCATGGAGAAAGGCGCGTCTGGTGTATAGCCATTACACCGCGCCAAAGCTGGCTGCACAGTCACCAACCACCGTCTGGCCGCTGGATGACACTGACTATCAGATCCATAACCATGCCAACGTGTTTTCCCGTAGCTCGCTGGATATCGGTGCGCGCTTTTTTATGCAGCATCTGCCACATGATGTTGAAGGGGAGATTCTCGACCTCGGCTGCGGTAATGGGGTGATTGGCCTGATGGCGCTGGAGCAGAATCCACAGGCTGAAGTGTTGTTCTTTGATGAGTCTTACATGGCGGTGGCATCGAGCCGTCTTAACGTCGAAGTGAACCGCCCGCAGGATTTAGCGCGCTGCCAGTTCCGCGTGAACAACGCGCTGAGCGGATTCCCTTCCGATCGTCTGCACGCGGTGTTGTGTAACCCGCCGTTCCACCAGCAGCATGCCGTAACCGATCATCTGGCGTGGCAAATGCTGCGTGATGCCAAACGTTGTCTGCAATATGGCGGCGAGTTGCGCATCGTGGGCAACCGCCACCTCGATTATCATCACAAGATGAAAAAGCTGTTCGGCAACTGCACGCTGGTGGCGTCAACCGCCAAGTTTGTGGTGTTGCGTTCCGTCAAACTGCGTTGATTACAGGCTGAGCGCCAGCTCAGTCGCTTGTGAAATGGCGCGGCGGGCATCCAGCTCCTGCGCCACGTCCGCACCGCCAATCAGCCGGACCGCTTTACCGCGCGCCCTGAGTTGATCGGCCAGTTCGCGCAGAGGTTCCTGACCGGCGCAGATCACCACGTTATCCACTGCCAGCGTGATGTCCTCACCCAGATGGCGCAAGTGCAGCCCCTCATCATCAATCTTCAGATACTCCACATCCCCCCACATTTTCACGCCGTGCGCTTGCAGGCTGGCGCGATGGATCCAGCCGGTGGTTTTTGCCAGCCCGGCACCGGGTTTGCCGGATTTGCGTTGCAACAGCCAGATCTGGCGATCGGCAGGCACTGGCGCAGCAGGTATTAATCCTCCCCGCGCCTGCAACGAATGATCAATGCCCCAGCTTTGATAGAAATCTTCCTGATGTGTGGCCTGATGCAGCAGAAATTCTGCGGTATCGAAACCAATGCCGCCCGCGCCAATAATCGCCACGCGTTGCCCCACCGGCTTTTTATCGCGCAGCACGTCGAGATAGCTTAAAACGCTGGGATGATCGATGCCGGGCAGCGTGAGCTGGCGTGGGGCAATGCCGGTGGCGACGATCACTTCATCGGCGTCATCCAGTTGCTCAGCCGTGACGCGGCATTGGGTATGCAAGGTTACGCCAGCGGCCTCAAGCTGATGGCGGAAGTAGCGCAGCGTTTCGCTGAATTCCTCTTTGCCGGGAATTTGCCGGGCAATGTTGAATTGCCCGCCGATTTGCGTCCTGGCTTCATACAGCGTGACCTGATGGCCGCGCTGTGCCGCCTGCAACGAAAACGCCATGCCCGCCGGGCCTGCGCCAACCACCGCCAGCCGTTTTGGTGGGGAGGCGGCGGTCACGGGCATCAGCGTTTCATGGCAGGCGCGGGGATTGACCAGGCAGGACGTCACCTTGCCGACAAAAATCTGATCGAGACAGGCCTGATTACAGGCGATGCAGGTGTTAATGGCATCGGCATTACCGGCCTGGGCTTTGCTGACAAATGCGGCATCAGCGAGGAAAGGGCGCGCCATCGACACCATATCGGCGATGCCGTCACGCACTATTTCGTCGGCTACCGCCGGGTGATTGATGCGGTTGGTGGCAATCACCGGTACGGAAACATGGTCACGCAGGTGCTTCGTTACCCAGGCAAATCCGGCGCGTGGTACGCAGGTGGCGATGGTGGGAATTCGTGCTTCATGCCAGCCGATGCCGCTGTTAAACAAGGTGACGCCGCACTGCTCCAGCCCTGACGCCAGTTGTAGCGTTTCGGCCAGCGTGCTGCCGTTATGCACCAAATCCAGCATGGAAATACGGAAGATAATGATGAAGTCGTTGCCCACCGCAGCGCGCACTGCCCGCGTGACCGCCAGCGCAAAACGCTGACGTCGCGCGATATCGCCGCCCCAGTCATCCTCGCGCTGGTTAGTGTGCGCTACCAGAAACTGGTTAATCAGATAACCTTCCGAACCCATAATCTCCACGCCATCATAGCCCGCCTGCTGCGCCAGCCGGGCGCAATGGGCGAAGTCGGCAATGGTTTGCAGGATATCCGCTTCGCTCAGCGCCTGCGGCATAAAGGGATTGATCGGTGCCTGTAACGGCGAAGGGGCCACCAGATTGCGTTGATAGCTGTAGCGTCCCGCGTGCAGGATTTGCAGGGCAATTTTACCCCCGGCTGCATGCACCGCATCGGTGATGCTACGGTGCCAGCCGCACTGACTTTCCTGATGAAGAATCGCGCCGCCCTGCGCCACCACACCTTGTGGATTGGGGGCGATGCCGCCGGTGACAATCAGCGCCACGCCTTCTCGCGCCCGTTCTGCATAAAAGGCGGCCAGCCGTTCAGCGCCATCGCTATGTTCTTCCAGACCGGTGTGCATGGAACCCATCAGAAAACGGTTTTTAAGTTGGGTAAAACCCAGATCCAGTGGGGCGAACAGCGCAGGGTACTCAGTCATAATCACTCACTAATGAAGTGGTCGGATGAGTTAACTTTAATGGGTATTTATCAGGAAGGAAGTGGGACGTATTCAGCCTGTGAGTCACATCAAAAAAAGCAGGGTGGTAAGTACGGGCGCAAGAATCGGACATCTTTTACCCAGGCACGGGAAAGAACTTACTCACCCTGAAATGGCATTAAGGTCATGGCTAACGACTTAGCTCTTTAGTTATTAATTACTGAGACTCAATCCAGCTATCCCCATTGAGGATGGGCGTATCTTCGCAGGTTCGGGATGGGAGGTAACCAGGACCGGTCTGGCGATAACCTGGATATTTCTCTCATTGAGTTCCGGGTAGGACGATCGTGTATCACGTTATGCGTAACAGCTTTTTCGTAACATGTTTTTGAGTGATCTTCGTCACAGTTTTAACCCCGCTAACCCGGTTTTATGGCCCCCATTGCAACACCACTGAATGGGGAAGTTATGAATATCGAAACGCAATCCTGCGTGATCACCGGAAAACAACAAGTCAGCGTGGCACAGCAGCAGGTGGAATGGAACGGCAAAGGGACGCTGGTGCGCATTACGCGCGGCGGCATTTGCGGTTCGGATCTGCATTATTATCAGGAAGGCAAAGTCGGCAGCTTTGAAGTCAAAATGCCGATGATTCTCGGCCATGAGGTGATTGGCTATGTGGTTGAAAGCGACGACCCACGACTGAAGCCCGATCAGAAAGTGGCGGTTAACCCTTCTAAGCCCTGCGGCGAGTGCAAATATTGCCAGCGCGAGCAGGAGAACCAATGCGTCTCCATGCGTTTCTTCGGCAGCGCCATGTATGTACCGCACGTTGACGGCGGTTTCACCCAGTACAAAGTGGTGGATAGCGCGCAGTGCGTCCCCTTTCCCCAGGATGCTGATGAAAGTGTGATGGTATTTGCCGAGCCGCTGGCGGTGTGCATTCACGCTACCCATCAGGCCGGCGATCTCAGCGGCAAGCATGTATTTATCTCCGGGGTTGGCCCGATCGGCTGCCTGATTGCCGCCGCGGCTAAAGCACGCGGTGCAGCGTCGGTGGTGTGCAGCGATATCAGCGAGCGTTCGCTGGTAATGGCGCAGCAGATGGGGGCCACGGACGTGATTCATGCCGCCACTGGCGACTTCACGCCGTATCTGGCCGATAAGGGCTATTTTGACGTGGCGTTTGAAGCTTCCGGGCATCCGTCATCGCTGCAACGCTGCCTGGATGTGGTCTGCGCCAAAGGCACGCTGGTGCAGGTGGGTATGGGCGGTGCCATCCCCTCGTTCCCGATTATGCAGTTGATTGCCAAAGAGATTAACCTGGTCGGTTCCTTCCGTTTTACCCACGAATTCAACACTGCCGTCGAGTGGCTGGCTCAGGGCATTGTCAACCCATTGCCGTTGTTCAGCGGTGAGTATGGCTGGCAGGACATTGATGCTGCGCTGCAGTTTGCGGGTGACAAAACCCGTGCCGCAAAAGTCCAGTTAACATTTTAAGGAGATGGTTATGAGTCAGCTTTTTTCCCTCGAAGGTAAACGTGTTCTGATCACTGGTTCGGCACGCGGCATTGGTTTCCTGCTGGCACGCGGCCTGGCCGAGGCCGGTGCGGAAGTGATTGTTAACGCCACCACCCCGGGCGGTGCGGAACAGGCCGCTGCCAAGCTGCGCGATCTGGGGCTGCGCGCCCAGGCGAAGGCGTTTGACGTGACGCAGTCAGCCCAGGTACAGCAGGCGGTGGATGAGATTGAAGCGGAGTGGGGTGCGATTGATGTGCTGGTGAACAACGCCGGGATTCAGCGTCGTCGTCCGTTCCTCGAATTCCCGGAGCAGGACTGGAATGACGTTATCGCCGTTAACCAGACCGCGGTATTCCTCGTCTCACAAACCGTGGCGAAGAAGATGGTGGATCGTCAGCAGGGCAAAATCATCAACATCGGTTCGATGCAGAGCGAGCTGGGGCGCGACACCATCACGCCTTACGCCGCGTCCAAAGGGGCCGTCACCATGCTGACGCGTGGCATGTGCGTGGAACTGGCGCGTCACAATATCCAGGTCAACGCCATTGCTCCCGGTTATTTCGTGACTGAAATGACCCAGGCGCTGGCGGACGATCCCGCCTTTACCGGCTGGCTCACCAAACGCACTCCGGCAGCGCGCTGGGGTAAACCCGAGGAACTGATCGGCGCTGCCGTGTTCCTGTCCTCCAAAGCGTCTGATTTTGTTAATGGTCACCTGTTGTTCGTCGATGGCGGTATGCGCGTGGCTGTGTGATTCAATTGGCGCATTCACCAGGGTGCGCCTAAACCTTAATCACCTCTTGTTTCTCTATGGATAATAAAAAATGCCAATAACCATAATTGTTTTGGGCGTGGTTCTCCTGCTGGTGTTGATGATTGTTTTTAAGATCAACGGCTTTATCGCGTTGGTGTTTGTCTCCGCTGTGGTGGGTATCGCCGAAGGGATGACGCCGCTGAATGTGATGGCGTCGATCCAGAAAGGGATCGGTTCGACGCTGGGCGGACTGGCGATGATCCTCGGTTTTGGTGCCATGCTCGGGCGGCTGGTGTCTGACACCGGGGCCGCGCAACGTGTTGCCACTACGCTGATTGCCGCCTTCGGTAAGGAACGGCTGCAATGGGCGCTGGTAGTCACCGGCCTGATTGTTGGCCTGGCGATGTTCTATGAAGTGGGCTTTGTGCTGCTGCTGCCGCTGGTGTTCACCATCGTGGCCGCTGCCGGTTTACCGCTGCTGTATGTCGGTGTGCCGATGGTGGCTGCGCTGTCGGTGACTCACTGCTTCCTGCCGCCGCATCCGGGGCCAACGGCTATCGCTACCATTTTCGGTGCGAACCTCGGTACCACGCTGCTGTACGGCATGATCATCACCATTCCCACCGTGATTGTCGCAGGTCCGATCTTCTCCAAATTCCTCAAAAGCTTTGAAAAATCACCGCCGGAAGGGCTGTATAACCCGAAAATCTTCGCCGAAGAAGAGATGCCGGGCTTTGGTATCAGCATCTTTGCCGCCGTCATCCCGGTGGTGCTGATGGCGATTGCTGCGGTGTTTGAGCTGACCACACCGAAAGAGAATCCGCTGCGCCAGTTTTTTGAATTTATCGGTAACCCGGCAGTGGCGTTGTTTATCGCCGTGGTGATTGCGGTGTTGACGCTGGGTCTGCGCAATGGCCGTAAGATGGGCGAGGTGATGGACATGTGCGGAGAGTCTATCGCCGCCATTGCCATGATCATCTTTATCATCGCCGGTGGCGGTGCCTTCAAGCAGGTGTTGGTGGATAGCGGCGTCGGCAACTATATCGCCGATATGATGAAAGGTTCCTCGTTGTCTCCGCTGTTGATGTGCTGGACCGTGGCTGCGATGTTGCGTGTTGCGCTGGGTTCGGCGACGGTGGCGGCCATCACCACGGCCGGGATTGTGACGCCGATTATCGCAGCGACCCACGCCGATCCGGCGCTGATGGTGCTGGCCGTGGGATCGGGCAGCGTGATCGCCTCGCACGTTAACGATCCGGGTTTCTGGCTGTTCAAAGGGTATTTCAACCTTAGCGTGGTTGAGACGCTGAAAACCTGGACAGTGATGGAAACGCTGATCTCGGTGCTGGGTCTGGCTGGCGTGTTGATCCTCAATTCGTTGATCCACTAACCGATGTGGCTGCACAGGGAGGTGAGCCATCATGACTGAGCATCGTATCTCTCTTCAGGACATTGCCGAGCTGGCGGGCGTCACCAAAATGACCATCAGCCGCTACCTGCGTACGCCGGATAAGGTGGCCAGCCATACCGGCGAACGTATTGCGCGGGTCATCGAAGAACTGAACTATGTGCCTCAGCCTGTGGCCGGGGGGCAGTCACCGGCGAAAAGCGACACGCTGGGCGTACTGATCCCTTCGTTTAAAAACCAGATCTT
Organism: Pantoea cypripedii; assembly: GCF_002095535.1. Classification (NCBI taxonomy): domain Bacteria; kingdom Pseudomonadati; phylum Pseudomonadota; class Gammaproteobacteria; order Enterobacterales; family Erwiniaceae; genus Pantoea; species Pantoea cypripedii. The sequence continues at coordinate 3,896,955 of NZ_MLJI01000001.1, read as the reverse complement.
TGCTGATCTGCTGAGCGGCATCGAACATGCCACCCGCGCCGGTCACTACCAGACCCTGATCGCCAACTATAACTACGATGCACGCAGTGAAGAGCAGCAGGTGCGCAATCTGCTGGCGTGGAATATTGACGGCATCATCTTGTGTGAAAAACAGCATACGCAGCGTACGGTGAAGTATCTGCGTGCGGCAAAGATTCCCATCGTTGAAGTGATGGATACTCAGGGGCCGTGCCTCGATATGCAGGTGGGTTTTAACAACTTCAATGCGGGTTATGATATGACGCGCACGCTGCTGGAGCAGGGGCGACGCTGCATTGTTTATCTCGGTTCGCTGGATGATCGTCGGGATGAGTTTCGCTTCCAGGGATTCCGCAAAGCGATGCAGGAACGGGGGCTACGTGCGGCACGGATCAATCCGCGTACCCTTTCTTCCCAGCGGCTCGGAGCCACCATGCTGGAGCAGACGCTACGCCTGCACCCCGAACTGGACGCGGTTTTCTGTACCAATGACGATATTTCGCTGGGCGCGCTGCTTTGGTGTCAGCGCCACGGTATCAACGTGCCGGATGAGATCGCCATTACCGGTTTTCACGGCCTTGATATCAGCCGGGAGATGTATCCCAGCCTCGCCAGTGTGATCACGCCGCGCTATGCCATTGGCGTCCAGGCGGCGGAGCTGCTGCTGAAGAAAATTGCCGATCCGACCTTTAATGCTGACAGCATCGATCTCAACTATCAGATCTTTATGGGCGAAACCATTCAGTCGCGACAGCGAATCCATGAGAAGCGGGATTGATAACCGCTGGCAAAATGGGTGTTGTAGCGGTAACTGGAACCGGCTTCGGCCATGCAATAGGTACATAGCGGCACCACTTCAATCTGCTCTGCCGGAATGCCGCGTTGCTGTAATAATCCCCGCGCCAGATGCGGCAAATCAAACCAAATCCCCTGCTGCTGGGCGCGTGCCTGAGGCCGGATGGCCTGCGGATTTTCCGGCTGGATGGCCGACCAGTTCAGCGCGGGTAAACCGGGCTGCGCCTGCATTTGCGTCACTAAATCCTCGCCCAGTTCATAGCAGCACGGCCCAATTGCCGGACCGATGGCGACATGCAGGGTCGCGGGCTGAGCGCCCAGCGCCAACAGGCGGTCAATGGCGCTATTCAGCACGCCGGACAAGGTTCCTTTCAACCCGGCATGTACCGCGGCAACCTGATGGTTATGGGTATCGGCGAACAGCACCGGCAGACAGTCGGCCGTGTAGACCGCGACCGGCCGGTTATCCTCACCAATCACCCCATCGGATTCGCAGCTTTTGGGCGGCAGGTTGTCACCCGCCATCACCACGTTGGCGCTGTGGCGTTGATGTCCATAGGCGGCATCGCCGGGAGCCGGTACGCCCGCTGGCTGAAAAGCATATTCCAGCCAGCCCAGCGCATCGAGCAATGCTGAGCGTGGTGCCGGATGTTCGGGGTGAGCCATAAGTATCTCCTTTATCGAGCCGATCGCTTTCTGCTGCCAACAGCTTACGTTAACTGCTACATTTTGACAGCTTTACACAAACTGACCGTAATCACTTAAGGATGAAATGATGAAAAAAACCACCTGGCTGGTCACGTCGAGCCTGATGGCGCTGGCGCTCACCGGCTGTGCGCAGCCTTCGAAACAGCAGGCACAGGCGCAGCTCGGCCAGCAGTCGGTACTGGCGGTAAACTGGTTCCAGCAATCGGGCGAGTATCAGGCTCTGAGCTGGCAGGCGTTCAACACCGCGCGCATGGCGTTTGATCAGGCTCCTTCGCTGGCTGGTAAGCCCAAGGCGGTGATCGTCGATCTCGATGAAACCATGATCGATAACAGCGCCTACAGTGCGTGGCAGGCAAAAAATGGTCAGCCATTTAGCGGCAAAACCTGGTCAGCCTGGACACAGGCGCGTCAGGCTCTGGCGGTACCGGGCGCAGTGGAGTTTGCCAACTACGTCAACAGCCATGGCGGCACTATGTTTTATGTATCCAATCGCGACCAAAAGGATTACGCCGCGACGGTGGATAACCTGAAGAAGCTAGGTTTCAGCGGAGTGAATGAGAAAACGGTACGGCTCAGCACTGGCAGCTCCAACAAACAGGCACGATTCGATGCGATCAAAGCCGAAGGCTATAACGTGGTGCTGTACGCCGGAGACAACCTGAATGACTTCGGGGGGGCGACATGGCATCAGAACAATGAGCAGCGTCGGGCGTTTGTCAGCGGCAATCATCAACGCTTTGGTACGCAATTTATCGTGCTGCCCAACCCGCTGTACGGTGACTGGGAAAGCGGGATGGCGGAAAACTACAACAAGCTGACGCCGGAACAGCAGTTGCAGGTACGTGAAGCGCGTCTGAGAGCGTGGAACGGTAAATAATTCGTCAGGAAAAAAAGCGCCTGCGATGTCGGGCGCTATTTAACCCTTCCAGGTCCGGAAATATTTACTTTTCATCGCAACTATTATTCTTCTCATTATTTTCGTGATCTCTTACCGCAACCGGGCGCTATAAATAGCGTAATATTCGGCGTTTTTAACGGTAAGACAGTGAAATCATCCAATCATAAATTTTATAATTAAGAAATTTCCTGGTATTAAATGGCCCGCAACGTTAAAAGAAAATTAACCATAATCTAATTGCGTGTATTTTTTTGTCATTGTATTGATTATGCATGATTTAATTATCAACTTAACTATATGATATTAATGCGTATCATCCGCCGTAACATTTCCCCGCCGCCTTGCAAAACCTTACTTTCCTCCGACATAAACTGAATCTAAATTTACATTTAGCCTTAAATGGAAGGGTCTGGAAATAACCATGGTGCATTACTACTCTTAAGCGTCTATAACCATTTTTTGTGAGGAAGCTCCGCTTTTTCCCCTGAGCCCTGTCTTATTCACGGCGTAATTTGCCTGGATACGGTATTCCCGGACATTAAGAGAAGATAATTGTGACGACACTCAAACCCTTATTAGCGAAAAATCGCAGTTGGGCATTACAGCGCCGCCAGCGTAATCCGCACTATTTCGAAAAATATCTTCATCAGCAAAAACCGCATTCCCTCTGGATTGGTTGTTCTGATAGCCGTGTGCCAGCTGAGGTATTAACCGGCGCGCATCCGGGCGAACTGTTTGTCCATCGCAACATCGCCAACATGGTGGTGCCTGATGACGACAATCTGATGAGCGTGTTGCAGTACGCGATTTTCTATCTCGGCGTTCAGCGTGTGGTGTTGTGCGGCCATTACGGCTGTGGCGGGGTGCAGGCGGCTCTTGGTCTGCCGGAAAGCCCGCTGGCAAAGGAAGATTCGGCGCTGGCGCGGCGCATTGCCGCCCTGCGCAACGGTTTAGCGCAGGGGCTGGTGGAATATCGTGCGGCCAGCGCGCAGGAAGAAGAGGGCAGCAAACTTAATCGTCTGGTGGAAGCTAACGTGATTGCCCAGTTTTCGCAGTTAGTGGTAACCGAACCGGTGCGGCTGGCGTGGCAGGCCGGACAACAACTGGATGTGTTTGGCTGCGTGTATGACCTGCAGTCTGGCCATCTGAAAGAGTTAATTCAGCAATCTGCAGAGGAATCGATACCATGAATCTGAATACCCTGCGTCAGGATATTCCGGCCGGTCTGGTGGTGTTTCTGGTGGCGCTGCCACTCTGTCTCGGGATTGCCCAGGCCAGTGGTCTGCCACCGTTTGCCGGTCTGCTCACCGGCGTGATTGGCGGATTGCTGGTCACGGCGCTCAGTCCGTCACGCTTTGCCGTGAGCGGACCGGCGGCGGGCCTGGTCACCATCGTGGTGGCGTCGATTGAGACGTTGGGCAGCTTCTCCGCTTTTCTCACCGCGTTGATGCTCGCGGGTTTGTTGCAGTGCCTGTTTGGTGTGCTGCGTGCCGGACGTTTTATTGCCCTGGTTCCGGGGAGTGTCATCAAGGGGATGCTGGCGGCAATTGGTATTTTGCTGATTATCCAGCAAATTCCGGTCGCGCTGGGGGCGGCGGGGGATGCGGAGCTGGTGTCGCTGTTGAATGGCGAATTCGCGTTCTCGGCCTCGGCGATGCTGGTGGCCGGTGTCGGGCTGCTGATTTTGTGGTTCTGGACCACGCCATTTATCAAATCGATCAAAGTGCTCAGCTGGATCCCCGGCCCGCTGGTGGCAGTGCTGGTGGGATGCCTGGCAACGGTGTCGGGTGTGGCGGGTTTGCCGCGCATCACTCTGCCTGCCTTTGACAGCATGGCGGCATTGGCAGCCGAACTGGAAACCCCGGACTGGCTGGCATGGCAAAATCCTGCGGTATGGGTGGTGGCGCTGACGCTGGCGCTGGTGGCGAGCCTGGAAACGTTACTCAGCCAGGAGGCGCTGAAAAAACTGCGTCCACAACATCCGGCCCCCTCGCCAAACAAAGAGATGTTTGCTCAGGGGGTGGGTAACCTCACCGCCGGGTTGCTGGGGGCGATGCCGATCACCGCAGTGATTGTGCGCAGTTCGGTGAACGTCAGCGTGGGGGCGCAAAGTAAAGTCTCGATTCTGCTGCATGGCGTGTTGTTGCTGATTTGCGGGCTGTGGTTTAGCGAGTTGCTGAATGCGATCCCACTCGCCAGCCTCGCGGCTGTGCTGCTGTACACCGGATATAAGCTGGCAACGCCACGTCTGCTCGTCGAGCAAATGCGCATGGGGGCGCAGCAATATGTCCCCTTCCTTGCCACCATCGGCGGCATTATCGTGTTTGGGATGCTGGCTGGGATCGGCATCGGTATCGTTACCCAGATACTTTTCAGCCTGTATCAGAGCCACCGCAATGCGTTGCAGCTGACCCGTTATGACGACCACTACGTGCTGCGCTTCCAGCAGAATCTGACCTTTATGCATAACCCCAAATTGCAGGGCCTGCTGGCAGAGATCCCGGAAAACAGCGTGGTGATTGTGGACCACGATAATGCCGAGTATCTCGACCCGGATGTCAAAGCGGTGCTACAGGATTTTGGCGAAAATGCGGATAAACGCGGCATTCGACTGAGTCAGTGGCCAGTCGCGGTAAAATAGCAATCCGTCTGCAACTGAAATTTGTGTTATTACTTAAAAATCGGATATCTCGGATATCCGATTTTTTTATTTACAGGGCATAATTGTCGCGCTTTTCTCCATCATTGCCTGGCTTCTCTCAGGCCCCCCAGGCGCAGAGTTGAATGATGAACACGGGCTTAATTAACGAATCAGAATGTCCTTTTTTCAGGTTTAATGCCTGCTGATGCCCCCGGCATATGGCAGCGACTTTCCAGGTTACAGGGTTCGACGTATGCGCGTTAAGCTGTTTGCAGAGAATAATTTTAAAAAGAATGCTCTCTCGCTGTTCCTCATCACGCTGTTTTTCTGCTTTATTGGCAGCCATCTGCGTGTGCCGCAGGAGCTGTCGCTGTTCTGGCCGGTCAACGCGCTGATTACCGGGTTGATGGTGCGTAACCCTTTTCTGCATCGTATCTCCAGTTATGTCGTCTGTTTTGTGGCGATGGTCTTTAACGATACGGTGTTCTCCGGCTGGGCGATGCTCGCTGTGACCCTCAACGTGGCCAATATCCTGTTTATCCTGGTGGCGGTCAGCATGCTGATTAAGCATCTGTTGCCCCCATCGGCAAATAGCCGGGTGATTAACGCCATGCGTATTTTCCCCGCCTGCCTGCTGGCAGCGATGTCGTGCGCGACCTGGGGGGCCTGGGTGCAGGAAGTCGGCTTCAGTGCGCGTTTTGTTACCGCCTGGGGCGATTGGTTCAGTGAGCAATTTTCTACCTCGCTGATGCTGCTGCCAGTTCTGCTGGCGCGCCCGCTGCGCTCGGTCGCCTGGTGTTCGTTATTACATGCCAGCAAGTTGCTGCCGCTGGTGGGTGTCGTATTGTCGCTGACTATCGGCGCGATGATTGGCGGGGCGGGTAGTCTGACTTTCCCGGTTCCGGCATTGATCTGGTGTGCGATTGTGTTGCCGATCCCCATCACCAGCCTGGTACTGCTGCTTACCGGGATCACCGAAATCATTCTGGTTTCCCACGGGGTGATGAATATTCAGGGCGATGATGCTTTGCTGCCGATCAGCCATCTCACCTCGGTACGTCTTGGCGTTGCGACCATCACCATCAGCCCGTTGCTGGTGGCCGTCAGCATGGACGCCATCCGCCAGCTGAATCAGCGGCTATCGTTGCGCGCCAATTTTGATTTCCTCACCCAGCTGCTGTCGCGTTCTGGCTTGTATGAAAATCTGCGCCAGGAGCCTTTCTCTCTGCACCGTGTCGCCGGGGTGGTGATGCTGGATGTTGACTACTTCAAGGCCATTAACGACAACTTTGGTCATGACGCCGGTGATGGCGTGCTGGAAGAAATTGCCCGGCGTATTCAGGATGTGGTGAATAATCGCGGGCTGGTTTGCCGCTTTGGTGGCGAAGAATTTGTCGTGGTGGTGTTTGACTACAGCCACATCCAGCTGTATCAACTGGCCGAAGCGATTCGCCAGTCGATGGTTAAAGATAAGTTCTGGTTGCAGGGCAATACCGTGACCGTGACCGGCAGCCTTGGGCTGGCACATGGCAGTGCGGTGAACGAGCGGGAGTGGCAGGGCGTGATTAACCGCCTGATTTCGGCGGCAGATAAGAACCTTTATCTGTCGAAGCGCAACGGCCGCAATCAAACTTCGCCAGCCGTTGAGCCTCGCACGATGGTAAATGATGTTGCCTGATAGCTACACGCTGCTTTTCAGTGCGCTGCTTTGCTGATGGCGTTCCAGCGCCAGCTCGATCAGACGGGTAATCAGCGCGCTGTAATCCAGACCTGCGGCCTGCCATAGCTTGGGATACATGCTGATGTTGGTGAAGCCAGGTAACGTATTGACTTCATTAACGATGATCTCTCCGCCCGCCGTGAGAAACACATCCACACGCGCCATACCACTGCACTCCAGCGCCTGAAATGCTTTCAGCGCCACGGCACGGATCGCTTCGCTATCTTCAGCATCGATCGCAGCTGGCACCACAACCTGAGCACCGTTCTCGCTGATGTATTTGGTGTCATATGAGTAAAACTCATCGTGCACCACCACTTCGCCACAGGGGCTGGCGACGGGGTCGTCATTCCCTAACACGGCACATTCGATCTCGCGGCCTTTAATACCCTGCTCAATCAGGACTTTGCGGTCAAAGGTAAAGGCAAGATCAAGTGCAGCCGCTAATTCTTCAATATGGCTGACTTTGCTGACGCCAACCGAGGATCCTTGGTTCGCGGGTTTGATAAACAGCGGCAGGCCAAAACGCTCCACCACTGCCTGCACATCAAGCTGGGCGCGCTGTGCCTGGGTGACGCTGACCCACGGGGCAACATTCAGCCCGGCATCACGCAGCAGACGTTTGGTGAAATCTTTATCCATACTGACGGCAGAACCCAGCACGCCGGAACCGACAAATGGCAGGTTCGCCATGCGCAGCAGACCCTGTAGCGAACCATCTTCGCCCAGCGTGCCATGCACAATCGGGAAAATGACATCAACCTGCGACAGAGGATGGGCATTGTGACGGGTGATTAGCTGCTGCGATGCCTGCCCAGGCACCAGCGCGACATTCTCACCGGAGCGGTTAAGCGCTATCAGTGCGGGATTCTCCGCATTAAGCAGAAAGCCGGAAGCATCATTCAGATGCCATTCTCCCTGCTTATCGATACCCAGCAGCACCACCTCGAATTTACTTTTATCGATGGCCTCAAGAATGTTTTTTGCTGATTGTAATGACACTTCATGTTCGGCCGACTTTCCACCAAAAATGATTCCCACGCGCTGTTTTGCCATTGTTTTTTGTCCGATTGCGGTAAAGCGAATGGGTAAGATAGCACGGGGTGGGGGGCGCAGGTATAGCGGGTCGCCGCGGCCTTTAGGGGAGAGAGGTTAAAAAAATCCCCTCGGACGAGGGGATGCCAAATCAGGCCAACACCAGGGAAATCAATGATTGGACTATACCTTGGTATAGTTGGTGGGAATGTGAGGTGGATCATAAATTTGAGGAAGGTGGGGAATTTTTGCATCGTGAGATTTAGGGATTGCCAGGGAGAAAGACGTTGATGTAAAGGGGATGGAGGTCTCCCCTTCATAAGTTCAGCCGGTAATCATCTGGATTGATGAGGTTGATTTCTTCAATACGCCAGGTGCTCATATTAAGAGTGCAGGCTTTTATTGCATTTCCTAAATTATGCGTACCTTGAGCATGGGGAACGGCAGACTGGAAAAAAGTGTCCCGGTAATTAATCCAGATATCTTGACTGGCTTTGAATTTAGCGATTATTACATTTTTTCCTGACTTCCCACCTACCATTAGGGGGGAGCAGGGATTTAATCTCTTTAAACTTTTCTGCGATATAGATGTAGATTGAAATGATTAACAGGATAAACAACCCGACATTGGCATCATGCATTGTTACCTTTCAATGTTATGAATTTGGTCTCGGATGTTTTTTTATTTCGGGTGAAAAGTTACGCCTGAAATACAAAGGGCTTGATATAGTTTTATCTGCCCTATGACAATCAGTTAAGGTGAATTTTTCTTTGCGCGTTAAATAACATTTCATTAATTCGAATGCCAGGAGATAAGATTCTCCTTTAACTGCCCAAATTGATTCAAGATCCCATATTTTTTCCAATTGAGCCGTCTCAATGATAGCCCCTGTGTCAATTCCCATATCGATATAATGGATTGTTGCTCCAGCAGCTTGTTCAAATTGACAGTGAGTGTTATCAACGAGAAATTGCTCAATGGCGAACATTCCTCTTGCGTAAGGTAAAACAGCGGGATGAGCATTAACTATTCGTTGTTCAAAAAAATCAATCCATTTATTTTTAAGAATGACGTTAAGGAATATAATCGCACCTGAATTGTCAATCGCATTCACGCCATCCGTACAATGAGAAAGAAAATCATCAGTAAAGTCGATCGTTGTGACAATGTTAGCCAGTTTTAATGGATGTAATTCAGGTACTCCATATGTTAACGCTAAATACTCTTCTGCTTCACTCAGTCCGCGATAAGATCTTTCGATAGTATTTAAGTCTTTTTGTCTATGAATTTTTTTTGCTAAGACTTGAATGCATTTCATTCAATTCTTCGCAATCGAGTTCACGAGCGTTTCTTACGATCCATTTCAGGTTATGATTATTTAGTTTTTTTGCAAGGAAGCTAGTATGAAATAGTGATTCAGTAAGGCAAGTGTACATATACCACCTCAGTCAAGTTAATTAAGGGTAGTGATTCGTTCAGTTACAATACTGGAAATGAAAGCTACAATAATTTAACTCTACAAATCAATCTATTTTTCGGTCTTCCGAGGTGAGGATGGTAAGGTGCAGGCTATGATTATTTTTTTAACAAAAAATTAAATTGTTTTTGATTAAGGAGAACCTCATGAAATCACTTTGGATGATATTATAGTAGACATCACGGATGGTAGATAATCAGCTAAACTAATTGCTTATCTAATTAGTTATACAGGTGGAACCTCACCCTTCGCGCTACGCGAAACTCATTAAGTTGCCTCGAAAGTAGTACGCGTAGCAGTGCTGTGTGCAGTTGCTGGAAGCGGCGTATACAGCATCCTAATAAAAATCCTCTTTCAATACGATTCTCATTATACGGACATAAAATAAATTACAAATCAATATATTATTGTTTATTTGAGTTGAAATCTGATGATCACAACCATTCTTTCATAATTTCTTCCGAAAGTGTGAAGTTATGCAGCAAAATCATCAATGCCTTATGATACTGTACTTAAGGCTAGGTGTGCCCCCCCTATTCCAGATTAAGTTTTCACAAATCACTGGCTAAAAAAGGTCTGGCTGAATAAATATATTTTAGCGAAATATCATGATTACCTGCTATTCAATAAAGGCATAAAGTAAAATAAGGAGATAAAAATGCAATGTATGCAAGCCAGGGATTCAGATCTGGATAATATCTGCGATCTGCTGACAGCTGAGTTTTTTGACGATCCGATATATAAATTTGTTTTTATCAATCAGGTAGGTCGGTTTGACAGAATGTGGCGTTTTTTTCGTGTCTATGTTGATTTCGCCAGAGAATATGGCGGCATACACTTTATTGAAAACTATGCGGGAGTTCAGGTTTATTTTCGATCAGAATTTATGGCAATAAGCAACGAACAGCTTGATATCGATAACCGGCTGCGCCGGGCATGTGACTCAGACTATACGACCGTTGCAGCGTGGATGAAGGGATGTGATAACTATCATCCCCGAACCCCGCCTCACTGTTATTTATTTCTCACGGCAGTAAAGCGCGCACATCGCGGCCATGAAAGCACAAGAGTGTTGGCGACGTTGTTCAGTGAACTGAATGTCATTCTGGATAAAAATGGTTTTCCATGCTACTCCGAGTGCACAAGGCGCGGTGGACAAATCATATCCAGGCGATTTGGTTTTCGTGATGCAGGATCTCCCAGGAAGGTAGAGGGTTTCCCTGAGTTCTTTCCAATCTGGCGTGAACCACAGCAAACCATTGCATTTTCTGAATTATAATCAATAAGTACGTTAAGTGAGCTGATACAATACTGATGATTGGAGGTCAGTCGTTTTATATTTTGGTTACCGTCTGACTGTTAGCTTTTAATACGAAGGCGAACGCTCAGAATCATTTACCTGGTCGGGGTATAAGGTTGAGTTCATTTGCTAAGCTAATAGCATGTTTTGCATTCTTGACGCCAAGTTTTCTGACTGTATTTCCCATATGGAATTTAACCGTGCTAACGGTGAGGTGCAGGATCCCAGCAACTTCAGCATAGGTCTTTCCGGTACTGCTCCAGTAGAGTACTTCAGCTTCACGGGTAGACAGATCCATATTCATAGCGCACTTTTCTTTTGATTTCATGTAGATCTGAAGCAACATTTCATGGGTATTCAGTAGAATATCCTGAAAATCATTTTTAAGATTTTTGATAAGTTCAGCAACATCAGTCATCAGAAATTTATCATAATATAATGTTAGCGTTGCCAGATTGCTATAATAATCATGTACAACAAAAGTATGACCAGCTAAAAAATTACAAGATTTTAAAACAAAAACTTTATCCATTGGCCAATAAGAGTTTATTTTGATGTCATCATCCCAGGTAAAAGATGTTATGCGATTCAATGCAGTGATAATAATAGGGTCAATATTTTGATATTTATTGGAAAGATACTCATCAACAAAATCATTTTCTATGTTATAAATGACGACTATGTTATCTGTATGTTTTTTATCCATTACAGCGTATGCGTACTTAAAATTACCGTACTTTAGTATGTTTCTTTCCAAACTGTTTTTTATATAATTATTTTTTTCGTTATCTGAAAAGTAACTTTTCATTAGTCAATTCTCTTTAAAAGAAATGTTCAGAACGATAGCTTTCCGAATAAAGTAAAGCTTAAGTCATTACAAGCTATTATAGTCGATCTCTCCGGGGTATCTGTATGTGCATCAATAATTTTTCCTGTGCTTAATACAGATTTAAATAAAACGATTACACTCTAATGACGATCAGGCCATGATTATTATCAGGTAGGAAGAGGTCTGAGCGACAGTTCCTAAACTGTGCCATGTTATATTGGTCACACCGGAACTGGCATGATTGCATCGGAAGTGTCAGTCTACAAGACTTTGGTTTATATTGGAATAAAGCAGGGCTATTTTCTCCCTCATGCTATAATTGCGCCAGAAATTAGCATTCAGTCCTTTGCTTGTCGCCGCTCACTTCCCTGGCTGTAATCACTGATTCAGAATTTCGGTAAAAAATGAACGGTTTATATCGAAAATCGCTTTCGGATTAAATCGGAAAGCGTGGCTGGTTTACGCCGGAATTAGTGATTGAATTGGGTCAGAATATGCAGAGTGGGGCGGATATGGCTGAAGGATCTGCTTTTCAGGATGTGTGAAGTTAAAAAAATCCCCTCGGACGAGGGGATGCCAAATCAGGCCAACACCAGGGAAATACATGAGCAAACTATACCTTGGTGTAGTTTGTGGGGATGTGAGGTGGATCATAAATTTGATGATTGGTTTGCAGGCAGGTGTGTCAGTCTGATGTGATCAGGCTGGAAAGTAAAAAACTCGCAGTTTAGAATTTTTGGTATAAATTATGAAATCGGAAAATTATCACAATGTAAATATTGGTAAGGACATCATTATAATAAGTTATATGCTGAATTTGAGGGCCCATACATCTTTAGAGTTAGGAGGTGTAAAAAAGAGAAGGTAGTTCACAGAATGAATCTAAGGTGAATTTTTAAGGTGGATATTTTATTTTGATAAGTATATGGTCTGAATGGTCAGGTGAAAATTTAATAAGGATTGGCTAAGGTAGCCGGGGTAGGCTTTATCTTAAGTATGTGCCTTTTTATTGAACTTCTTTTTCTAAAAACTCTTCATAGTCTTGCATTCAGGATGGCGAGAATAAAAAGGAAAATTTACAGAGGACGTTGCTATGAGTAATCGTAATGAAATTATTGAGCCATATGAATGGAATAGCAATAGAAGAAATGGTCTGGTATACAGTAATGTGCTGGGTTGGATTGATTTGGGCCATGCGCAGGGTACAGATATAACTTCTCTGTTGGCAGATTTTCGCAGAGGTGAGGCAGGTAAAAATGATTATTATAAGATTGATTATACACAAAAGATGCATGCTTTCAGTAAACGATTTGGAACTGGAAAATATGTTAAATGGGAAATTAAAAAAGGCCGTTCAGTTAGTGAGATACATAGTATTGCATTGGGGATGATGATGGCAACTGCCAGGATGTTTGAAGAGTATCAGGCATCAGCTTTTTTCAGTTGGTATACGGATAGCGGATTCAGCTGTGAAGACTTAACATCTGATTTGCTGGGCTTTTATCGAGCGGTACTGCCTTCTAATTATCAATCAAGACTTGGATTAGTAAGTAAATTTGATGCTCTGAAGCGGTGGGACTACTATGGTCCGATAGGTAATTATAAAAACACTGGTTTTTTACCACTACTTTTCCCTGATCCAGAAGATCCCTGTATAATCAAAAAGCCCTATAAGGGAAACCTTCCTGATTTTATGCGGTGGATTCAGCCGTACACTGATTTCAGGTCAGATAAAGTCAGAGTATTAAACAGGAATGGTACTTATTTTTCCTTTTTGAATTGAGTGGTGGAAGTATATGAAGATGAGAGGACTGGGGTGTTTTTCTATATTTCTATTGATTATTATTGTAGCCTTTTATCTTTACGTTCCGGTCAGGGGAAATTTTGAGTATAAAGAAAATGATCTTTACAGCTATTATTTTTATACGGATAAGGAGATAAAGAATGCTCCCAGAGTCGCGGATAGATTCACTTTTATCTATGCCTCCCCTGATGGTAGCCAAGGGGAAATGAGTGCTATTGTTTATACTGGGGGGGGGATGATGCAATTGGAAGAATATCTTAAATCAAAAGGGTATTCTCTATTCAGAAAAGAAGATAATGGTTTAACACAAGTCTGGATGTCTGACAGGGAAAAGAAAGTTCAATTCTTATTATCGCAGAATAAAGATAAGAATGTCATAACGCTAACAAAAGTGATTAACTGAGAGATATTCTATATTATATCAATGACAAAAAGATGAAGGATATCTCAATATTTTAAAGCCAGCTAGCAGGAGGTAATTCCATCTGCTTAATTTCACTGACATGATTTTTATTTAGGTTTATTGTGCATTGGCCAATGTATGACTGATAATCATATGAATCCTCATCCAGTTCAGTAGCAACTGAGAGACAAAGCTGGTCCCAGTAGGCTTTCCACTTTTGCTGTGCCTCCAGAATGCGTTGGCTGTATACCTCTCCTGATGTCTCTTTGTTCTCTTCTTTTCCGTTAAAAGGACCAATAACTGATTCAGGCGCTATATCGAGATTTACTAACTCACTGAAAGTTAGACTGGCTGCGGGTGAAGAGGAAACTACTAAGGCTGGACTGCACTGAGCAAAACTACGTTCAAATGCTTCATTTAGAGTCCTTCTAAATCAGAGGTTGCCTGTTATCGATAGTCAGGCTGGAAGGTGTGGCGGTGAAAATCCATCGCCATTTCATCGCCACTCTAAAAGTGACCAATAAAAAAACCGCTTCAGAGAGCGGCTTAAGTGCATGATTTACATATCTAAATTTGGTGGCCCCTGCTGGGTTTGAACCAGCGACCAAGCGATTATGAGAACCATTAAGGCCAACCAAAAAACAATAACTTAAATAAAAAACATGAAGTTACGAAGTCAATATAAGTCGATATAGGGCAATAAACCTAACTTGCTGCGACACTTTTGCGACACTTTAGCGGATTTAGTCTAACTGCTTCTTCTAAGTGGTTTGGGGCGAAGTGGGCATAGCGCATAGTCATTTTTATATCTGTATGACCGAGGATTTTTTGCAGTACCAATATATTGCCGCCATTCATCATAAAGTGACTCGCAAAAGTATGGCGCAAGACGTGAGTTAGCTGACCGGCCGGAAGTTCAATCTCGGCTCTTTCTAATGCGTTCCTGAATGCGTAATAGCAAGGGGTAAAAAGACCCCCATTCTTATGGGGTAGCTCAAGCAACAAATCCTGGTCCAGTGGAATAGTTCGATTCTTTTTCCCTTTAGTTTTGATGAATGTAACTTTACCGGCGGATAACTGGGAGCGTTTAAGAGCCTCTGCCTCACCCCAGCGTGCACCGGTGGCTAAGCAAAGTTTAACTATCATCTCAAGGTCTTTGGCTGAACTGTTCCTGCATTCATACAAAAGCCGATCAATTTGCTCTCCAGTAAGGTAAGCCATCTCACTTTCTTCAGTCCTGAACTGCCTTACATTTTCTAAGGGGTTAGGTGCTGACCACTCGCCCAGCCTTTTCAATTCATTGAATACAGCCAGAAAATAGGCATGCTCTAAATTCATAGTTCGAGGTGATACTTGGCTAACACGTTTAGTGCGTGAGAATTTCCCTTCCAGTCTTTTCGCTCGGTACGCAGTGAAAAGCTGTGCGGTGAATTCAGTTGCCATCGGCGACCCCATGCATTCAGCGGCCCACAACATCGAGCTTTTCCGTTTTTCACCGTCACGCAATGTTATGCCATGCCGTTCAAACCAGAGCAGAACGATATCCGTTAGCTTTCGCCTGTCTTTACCATCACCAAGCCAGGGGGCATCTTCTATTTTTTGAAGTGTGTAGTTTTCAAAAGCCAACGCCTCGCCTTTGGTTGCAAACTTTTTGCGTACTCTCTTACCCTGCTTTCCGTCACTTCGGTTCACAGCATAAAAATCTGCAACCCATTGGCCTGAACTTAACTTGCGGATTGTCATTTTATAGTCAGTGCTATGCGGCCAATTACTTTGATCTCATCTATTGCGCAATCAAAAGCAATGCCAGAACTACTAACGTGAACTCGTCTAACCGGGATACGGGTTAAGGTTCGGATGTTTGTTTTTCCCTCGATTTCTACAAGCCAGTCGCCATCCTCAATTTCGTTGAAGCTGGTATCAATTATGAACTGTGATGCTTCATCTAAAAGGAGGAAAGGTTGGATGGGGGCTTCTTTTAAATGTGAGTAAAGGGATTCATCAAAGTAAACACTTTTATCATCAAGAATGATCCCATTCACTAGTTTTTTCCTAATTATATTGGTCGCTTGTGATTCGCTTTCATCAAACTTATGCCCATTACCGGTTGCTAGCCACTCAAGGGTGGCCCCGGTTTCGGCCATGCAGCGAACAACGATATCAGCAGGGAATAAATCACGCTTATAGCGTCCCGCTAAGCTGCTGGATGCGATGCCAAGATGATCAGCTAACATAATTTTTTTGGCAAATCCGTATGCCTCGATTACCCGATCCAGTATGGGGGTGCTGTCACCGGTCATGTCGATTTGTAGTTTTGGCATAAGTTTTTGGTTAGCAAAAAGCTACACAATATTGACGTGTAGTTTTTTACGAGTTAACCTGTCCTCGTTTTGTAGTTTAAGACGCATTGCCCGTTATTGACCGATATTGACCTATCGGATTTAGCTAAGGAGTTTGCACCATGCGCCCGAGCATTACAATCATCATCCCCGAGCCTTACCTGCCTCTCGACGAATACTGCCGCCGTACAGGGACAAACAAAGAAACAGCCAAGAACCTGATTGAATACGGAAAGTTGCCAATCAAACCTAAAGGGTTGCAGAAGAAAGGTTTAGTCGAAATCAACATGGCCGCACTTACCATTCAAGCCTTAAGCGAATGTGATATTTCGCTTAATGCGTAATAAATCTTAGATACTAGGCAAGGGCTAATCATGTTTGATTTTAAGGTTTCCACACATAGTCATTTCGACGAAGCCTGCCGCAAGTTTGCTCTTACGCACAACATGGCGGAATTGGCTGGGCAAGCTGAAATGAAAGTTCAGACCCTGCGTAACAAGTTGAATCCTGATCAGGTCCATCAACTGACGGTCGCTGAGATGCTTTTGCTTACTGATCTGACGGAAGATGCGACGTTAATTGATGGCGCGCTTGCGCAACTGCAATGCCTGCCATGTGTACCGGTCAACGAAATTTCGAAGGATAAATATTCTGCTTATGTGCTCAAGGCAACCGCAGAGGTTGGATTACTGGCCGCTAACGCCGCTGACCCTGAGAAAATTACAACAACCTGCCGCCGTGGAATCGTCGAAGCTGCCAATACTGGTATTCGTTGCATGATGCTGGCCGCTCTGGCAGTACAAACCCGTATTCAGTCAAACCCGACTTTAGCCTCAACCGTTGATGCAATAAGCGGGCTGGGTGCTTCAATCGGTATTAACTGAAGGTAGGGCGATGATCTCATTTGCAGCACGTCTAAAGCGTCAAAGCCCGTCAATGTCATATGGCAATGGCTGGATTATGGGAGAGAACGGCAAGCGCTGGCATCCGTGTGACAGTCAGCAGGCATTGCTCAAAGGTCTTTCAACTAAGCGCATCGGTTTTGCTCTACGCCTGCGCCGTGTATTCGGTGGTTAATATGCAAGTTTTATGGGAAGTACCGAAACAACACGAACCCGCCAGTTTTTCCAAAATTCATTTGATGGGCGCTCGTGTTGATAAGCTTCAGCCAATGACGTTTGATGAATTTCGTAAAAAGTGGCGTCAAATGCGAGACAACAATGCGAACCCCGCATTGCGTTATTTCAATCATCAGAATGATGAATTCAAATTCTGTGTTCTGACATTGGCTAATCGTGAAAACCCGAAAACTTTTAAGCCGGAGGAGATTGGTAAACCTTTTCAATATTTTGAAGAGCATCGACGGGAGTTGATTATTATTGCCATGAATAAAATGGCGCGCTGGGGCCGGATATTACCGCGTCAGTTTTCAACGGCAGACTGTTTTTTAGCTGAGTAAATAACACTCAATAAATTAAATGGCGTAAACCCGCCGGGCCTTTTTTTGCCCAAATTCTGGAGAAAGAGAAATGCGAAATATCGAAATACATAAGTTTGATGCCGACACTGAAGCGCTGGCAGCAATCATCACTAAAGCGCGAGTTGAGGAACGCAAAGACCGTGCGCTGGCGGTTTCTGAGCGCCTCGTTGAACTGGCGGTACATGTGCATCAAAAAGGTTTAAGCGGCATTGAAGCTGCCGACCTGATACGCCGGGAAGCAGAGCGTTATCAGAATGAATCGCAGGAGCTGCACTAATGGCTGACTCAATGGACCGGGTTCAACAGCGCGTACAGGAAGAACTGGCGCGCAATCTGGCAAATGCAACTCACCGTCCATCAGGGGCGAGTGAGTTTTTCTGTCTTTCATGCGGTGAAGAAATTCCCGAGGCGCGTCGTCGTGCGTTGCCGGGTGTGTCTGTCTGTGTGATGTGCAAAGAATTCAGCGAGTTTAAAAAACGCTAATTACAAAGGAACTGAGTTATGAGAAAGATTCATTGCCTGAAAATAACCCCTGAGCATTTTGAGGCTGTATGTAATGGCACAAAAAAAGCAGAGCTAAGAATTAATGACCGCAATTTTCATTGCGGTGATTATCTCTTGTTGTGTGAGTTTAAAAGTGAATTTACTCCTGACGTAATTCTTGTAG
The DNA here is from genome assembly GCF_002095535.1 of Pantoea cypripedii. Taxonomy (NCBI): domain Bacteria; kingdom Pseudomonadati; phylum Pseudomonadota; class Gammaproteobacteria; order Enterobacterales; family Erwiniaceae; genus Pantoea; species Pantoea cypripedii. Next base: position 3,878,840 of record NZ_MLJI01000001.1, on the reverse strand, counting down.
AGGTAACTCACATATTGCCGGTTAAAGACTTTATTAATTCAGGTTCAGATTGGGTGGTACTTTCAATTTCAACCACTCCTCATGATTACGCTATTGAAATTCTTGCTGCAAAGTTGAGGGAATTGTCATGAGCACCATTATGCAACAGCGTTTACGCCGGGTTATGTGAATGTTCCAGGAATACGCCTACCCGTGGAATGCCCCACGGGAAGCCATCACCAGCCCATATCCCACTTATGAGGAAGCCCGTAGCCGCAGTCAGATGATTGCGGCTTTAGTGCATGCACAGGAGCTACTCGAAAAGCAGCCAACTCTGGTGCAGCTCGACGTTAAACACCGTATCAGTGATCTTGAAAAAACACAGGGCACAGCCCGTGCCAATGCGTACTTTACGAAAACTTTCGTAGAGCGCACATTGCCACGCGTTGAAGTCGTTAACGCGCAGTATCATCTCGGTGAAATGAAAGCTGGCACATTTAATCTGCTGACTGAGAACGCCATCAGAAAAACAGGTGCGGCCAGTGCTGGCGGCGCGCTGTGGGAATTAATGAAGCGCTTTAACCGTCTGCCTGATATGGCTCGTTCTGACGTTGATCTCCTGTCCGGTGATATCGCTAATTTCATCATGGCCGAACTGGCGCAGGTGCACGAACAGGTCAGCACTGAGTCAGATTATCGGTATACGCATCGCGTTTATATGACCGCAGCCACTATTACCCGTGAGTTTAATCAGACCCCGCCGCTATGGGAAAAAGTCACATCCCGTCTGTTTGATCCTGAAGAAGTTACGCCAGCGATCATGCGCATGAAAACGGAAAAATGGTGGAAAAGCCGCCTGCGTCGTGTTGCATCATCATGGCGTGAACATCTGCAAATTGCGCTCGCTAACGTCAGCAAGAAGCACACCCCATACGCAAGCAATATGACTGTTGCTGAATGGCGTGAGCAAAAGCGCCGCACGCGTGAATTTCTTAAAGGGCTTGAGCTGGAGAACGAGGAGACTGGCGAGCGAATCAGTTTGATCGATAAGTTCGACGGGAGCGTTTCAAATCCGGCTATCAAGCGCTGTGAGTTAATGAACCGGATCCGTGGCTTTGAAAATATCTGCAATCAGATGGGGTTTGTTGGTGAGTTTTATACGCTGACTGCCCCGGCGCGCTATCACGCCACAATCAAGACCGGCCATCGTAACCGTAAGTGGAACGGTGCAAGCCCGGCGGACACGCAGCGCTATCTCTGCAATGTCTGGCAAAAAATACGCGCCAAACTTCACCGCGAAGAAATCCGCATCTTTGGGATCCGTGTTGCAGAACCTCATCACGATGCGACCCCACACTGGCACATGCTGATGTTCATGCTTCCTGAAAATGTTGATCGCGTGCGTGAAGTCATGCGCGATTATGCCTGGCAGGAAGACAGCAGCGAACTGACAACCGATAAGGCCCGTAAAGCGCGTTTTCACGCTGAAGCCATCGACCCGGAGAAAGGCAGCGCCACCGGATACATAGCGAAGTACATCTCTAAAAACATTGATGGCTATGCGCTCGATGGCGAGCTGGACGACGAAAGCGGCAAATTGTTGAAAGAGACTGCGCCAGCGGTTTCAGCCTGGGCAGCACGCTGGCACATTCGCCAGTTCCAGTTTGTAGGCGGTGCACCGGTCACGGTTTATCGTGAACTCCGCCGCATGGCTGACAGTGAAACCGCGCATGGCCTGAGCATTGAATTTGCAGCTGCGCACGATGCTGCGGACGCTGGTGATTGGGCTGCTTATGTTAATGCACAGGGCGGGCCGTTTGTACGCCGCGATGATCTGGCCGTTCGCACCTGGTATCAGCCCAGCGAAGACATTAACGAATATGGTGAAGAAACTGTCCGTATTAAGGGAGTTTATGCAACGGAGGTTGGCGCAGATACGCCAATTTTAACCCGCCTGGCACAGTGGAGGATTGTTCCAAAACGTGCCCTTGATTTGGCCGTTGACCTTAAGGGCGCGTCCGCGCCCTCTTGGAGTTCTGTCAATAACTGTACGGGAGGTTTGAGATCTGAGGATTCGAACCCGCCGGAAAGTTTCGAGAAAATTGACTTTGAAAGCATGAACCGTAAAGAACGGCGGCAGCTTTTTACCCGAATAAGAGCACAAGAGCCTCAAAAGCAGCATCTTAAATTTAGACGGTCAGACAAAATTGAATCGGCTTGCGATAACGTGATTAGCCAGGTTAGAGATTTATGCGGCGAAACTATCAGTCGCGGGCTGGCCGTGCGTTTGATTAGTGGCACTCAGACCGAAATAGCCGGACGAATGTTCCGCAGTTCGGCTTATGGCGACCTGCTACGCCCAAATATCGAGGTAAGAAAGGATGGGATATTAGAACGTTTTAACCGTTTAGCTGATTCAGTCAGAAAAAACACGCCCATCGATAGAGTAAACAGGTTAAACACCCTGTAACCAATAGGCATTTCATTACAAACATTCTTCCGTTCACTGCAGCAAGGAACTGCTCGGAAAGTGCTTTTGTATCAGTCAGATGAAAATCCTTTCAGGTATGTACATTTTTCTTTCTCTAGTTGCGAATGCTGTGATACTGTATAAAAACACAGTACCATTAGGGAGGGAAGATGACGGTTCAGGATTCAAGCCAGATACATAAGAAAATGGCGTGCGTGCAGTTCATTGCGGAGATATCACTAATCGCGAACTGCAAGCCGTCTGACCTGGAGTTGGCGCTCACAATTATTGCTGAATTGGCAAACTCAGAGACTCATCAACATTCTGATGACGAATTTTTCTACGCTGCTGAATGAGGTTCACCCATGCGAATCGAAATCATGATCGACAAAGAGCAGAAAATCAGTCAGGCAACGCTTGATGCTCTTGAGTCAGAGTTACTTAAAAACCTCCTTCCCATTTACCCTAAAACGGCAATCCGAATTCGTAAGGGAAGCGCAAACGGCATTGAGTTAAGCGGCATCAGGCAGGATGAAGATAAAAAAAATGTAATGGACATCCTCCAGACCGTTTGGCAGGACGACAGCTGGCAGCATTGATATAACGTTGCTGGCGTCAAAATCCTTATTTTGGCGTTAGCAAGGTTGAACAACGAGCACCGCGAGGCGTTAGTTCATGGTTAAAAGCGTTGAAAAATTCCAGATTGTTTACCGGGGTGAAACGCTGACTTATTACAAGCCTGGTGAATGGGTATTTTTCCAGAGGCCAAAAGAGATCGGCGGTGGTTACTGGCTCGGGCGTACCTATGACTTTGTTTTCATGTTTGAGCTTTCTTACCCCGTATCCCTCCGTCAGGGCATACTTTTTATGCAGGAACAGGATAGCCTAGCAACCAGGAAGCCAGATTCCCCTGACGATTTTGTGCTGGAATGAGTGATGCATGCATAAGGTGCATGGATCTGCATGCATCAAACCACAGTCAAAATCGATAACGGCACCAGTTCAGGTGCCGTTTTTCATGGATCATGCAACTGCATTAAAAGCGATGCACAAAGCGGGCAGGCGTGGCGGGGATAGCATTGCGCGCGAGGGGGGCAAACATGTATGAACAGGCTGCACCAGCCGCACGGAGGCGGGCGCTCGCCATCGCAGCGAAACAGGGGAGCGAAACGGCAAAACCCCGTAAAACGCGTCTGAGAGCGTCTGAAAGGGTACGGTCAGGTGGCGATTTTAACAGAGAGATGAGGCGGGGTGACCATTTGCAAGTCGACCGGAAATCAGGAGGATTTACTCAGACTCGAACTGACAGTTTTGTGGGTATAACGCAATCAAAACTGACTGTCGGCTTGGAGCGATAGCGGACGCCTGCATAGCGTAAACAGGCGTCCGATATTTTGAAGTGGGCAGATTACTTAATCCGCTTCCCCGTTTCGTCAATGACCTTCTCGCCATCCTCTTTGGTAAACGCTCCTTTCTGACCTTCCGGTAGAATATCCAGCACTATTTCTGAAGGGCGGCAAAGACGAGTACCAAGCGGCGTAACGACTACCGGCCTATTAATCAGGATCGGATGTTGAAGCATGAAATCAATCAACTGCTCATCACTAAATTTCTCTTCATCAAGACCCAGGCGTTCATAAGGCTCAACATTCTTACGCAGTAATGCACGCACCGTAATTCCCATATCTGAAATAAGTTTAATCAGCTCATCGCAGGTCGGTGGCGTATCGAGATAATAAATTATCGTCGGTTCGTTGCCGCTGTTACGGATCATCTCCAGCGTGTTGCGTGAAGTGCCGCAGGCAGGGTTGTGATAGATGGTAATGTTGCTCATATCTGTATCTCATTACAAAGTGATGGAGAGCCGCAACGCCAGCGCGGCCAGAGTGACAAACAGCACGGGCAGAGTCATGATAATGCCGGTGCGGAAGTAATATCCCCAGGTAATCGTTATATTTTTCTGGGCAAGCACATGCAGCCAAAGCAGGGTTGCCAGACTGCCAATCGGGGTGATTTTCGGGCCTAAATCGCAGCCAATCACGTTGGCATAAATCATTGCCTCTTTGACGACGCCAGTCGCCGTACTCCCGTCAATCGACAGCGCGCCAATCAGCACCGTCGGCATATTATTCATTACCGACGACAGGAACGCGGTCAGGAACCCGGTGCCGAACGTTGCTGCCCATAACCCCTTTTCTGCCAGCAGGTTCAGCACGCCTGACAGATACTCCGTGAGCCCTGCATTGCGCAGGCCATAGACCACCAGGTACATGCCCAGTGAAAAAATAACGATCTGCCATGGCGCACCGCGTAGGACTTTTCCGGTGTTGATGGCTTGACCTCTTTTCGCCACTATAAACAGTACTGCTGCGCCAGTAGCGGCTATCGCACTGACCGGGATCCCCAGAGGCTCCAGAACAAAGAAACCGACAAGCAGCAATAACAGGACAATCCAGCCCGCCCTGAACGTTGCCGGATCCTTTATCACACTGGCAGGCGTCTTCAGCAGCGAAACGTCATACGTCGCCGGAATGTCCCTGCGGAAGAAGAGATGCAGCATGACCAGCGTGGCCGCAATCGCTGCTACATCTACGGGGATCATAACGGAGGCATACTGCGTAAACCCCAGACCGAAAAAGTCCGCCGAGACGATATTCACCAGGTTAGAAACAATGAGCGGCAGGCTGGCCGTATCTGCTATAAATCCTGCGGCCATCACAAAGGCCAGCGTTGTGCCCTTGCTGAATCCCATTGCAAGCAGCATCGCAATCACAATTGGCGTCAGGATCAGTGCGGCGCCGTCATTGGCGAACAAAGCAGCAACAGCGGCACCGAGTAACACTATCCAGGTAAACAGCAGGCGGCCACGTCCGTTACCCCAGCGGGAGACATGCAGTGCGGCCCACTCAAAGAAGCCGGACTCATCGAGCAGCAGGCTGATGATAATGACCGCAATAAATGCCGCTGTCGCGTTCCAGACGATATTCCAGACAACGGGAATATCAGCGATATGGATGACACCGGTTACCAGCGCCAGCACAGCCCCGATACTCGCGCTCCAGCCAATACTCAGGCCTCTGGGTTGCCAGATCACCAGTACCAGCGTCAGTAAAAATATACTCCCTGCCAAAAGCATCTCAGACTCCATTATATATGATTATGTAAATGTGTTTTTCTTTTTCAGCAGGAGGTGCAGGCTGATTTATCCAGCCATTCACGCACATCCTCCCGCATACACTGCCAGGACGTCGTGATTGTCTCAGCTGCCCATGCCGGTATGTGGGGTGACAGACGATAGTGGATCCATTTGCCTTCACGACGGTCCAGAACCAGCCCAGCCTCGCGAAGGATAGCCATATGTCGCGAGATTTTGGGCTGCGATTCGGAAATGGCCGCGCAGATATCGCAGACGCACAGTTCTCCTGACTCCCGGAGAAGCATGACGATGGCGAGCCGTGTTTCATCCGACAGGATTTTGAAAAGCTGAACAGGTTGTAGCATTTTTCACTCCGTTCCCTTTAGAATATACATATGGTAAATCATATGTGTTAACTTTGAAATCATCTGCTCTCTTCGGAGGAGAATAATGGAACAATTTCCTGCCCTGAATACTGAATGCTTTGATCAACACATCGCTGAACGCCTGCACCTGCAGGAGCCGCCACGGATTCTGATCCTGTATGGCTCAGTAAGAGAGCGCTCCTACAGCCGCTTTGCCGCGGAAGAAGCTGGTCGCCTGCTGACGGCGATGGGCGCGGTGGTAAAACTCTTTAACCCCTCCGGTTTACCCCTGCCGGATGATGCGCCGGACACGCATCCTAAAGTCACCGAGCTGCGCGGACTGGTCAGATGGTGTGACGGGATGGTGTGGAGTTCTCCGGAACGGCACGGGGCTATGAGCGCAGTTATGAAGGCGCAGATTGACTGGATACCATTAAGTGAAGGCGCGGTTCGTCCTTCGCAGGGAAAAACACTTGCGGTAATGCAGGTCTGCGGCGGTTCACAGTCCTTCAATGCAGTGAACCAGATGCGTATTCTGGGCCGCTGGATGCGGATGTTTACTATCCCCAACCAGTCCTCCGTAGCCAAGGCATGGCAAGAGTTCGACGAAAACGGACGAATGAAACCTTCGTCATGGTATGACCGCATCGTCGATGTAGCCGAGGAGCTGTTTAAAATCACGCTGCTGCTTAAGGGACAAACCAGTTATCTTGCGGATCGTTACAGCGAGCGAAAAGAAAGCCATCAGGAGCTTTCATCCCGTGTCAATCAGGACAAAATATAACGTCTGTTCTTCGTTAATCCATACTGCATGAGCTTAACAACGTCCGCTCCTGGCACAGAGCTGCCTGTCAGATTAGGTTAAGCTCTGAGCCGTTAGAACACGCCTGACTAATCAAATCAGGCTGTGCTGGTTGCTTCCAGCTCGTAGGGGCGGAAAGTTATTACCTCATCACCAATCCAGCTGTTAATCTCCTTCAGGCGTTCCTGCAACGGTGTCAGCTCATTGCGGACAAATACCTGCGCCGCCTTAACCGCGTCACCAAACCCACCCGTGTTATCCGGGATAATCCCCATCATCTGCGGCGGTACGCGGTGCGCGCTTAACAGGTCGTCGCGGCTGGCCTTCTTGATATTGAAAAAATCGTCTTTCGTTGCCACCTCACTCAGCGGCAGAATTTTAATCCCGTCCGGTTTTCCGTTCGGCGCGTACATAAACAGATTGCGGAAGTTCCCCAGCCCTTTCGTGTCGCGCATCGCCTGGCGCATCCGATCGATATCACTGCTGCTCTGCGCCGCGTCGGTCATGTACAGAATGTAACCGGCGTGCGCGCCGTTCTGATAATACTTGCGGCGGAACAGCGTTGCCGACTCATTCAGCCAGGCGGAGTTAAGCGCGCTGAGGTATTCCGGCAGGCCGTACAGCTCCTGATTGATATCCGGCTCGATAAGGTGAAACACCTGCCCGACTTCAAACTGGTGTGCGTCTTTCCACTCATTCACAAACCAGTACACCCCATCCTCAACCCCGCGCCGCGTGTATTTGGCCGGTGAGGTTTCCAGTCGCAGCGGCTGGCCGAGCGCATTGCGGCGCAGCTCGGCAAAGGCGTTGCCGAACACCAGATAATCCAGCGCGAATTTGCTGAACTCCTGCTGACTGAGAAGTGGGTGCGGGATAAAGGTCGAGGCCAGTATATTGCGCTTCACATACAACGGCGAGCTGTGATGCACCGCCGAGCGCAGACTTTTCGCCAGCCCGTGAAAGCTGACCGGCGGCTCATACCAGCGGCCGTTATGGATACACTCGGCATAATCCAGAATATCGCGCTTATCCATCACCGGCGTGGGATCGCCAAAGGTGAACGCCTCCACCGGCTGCGATGCCACCGGCGCGGGCCGGACAGGTGCGGTAAATGCCTTGCGGCCTTTGCGTTTGCTCATCAGTAGAATTCCATGAAAGAAGGATTTGCGCCGCCGCTGGCTGCGGTAAGCGGTTCGTTTAACAGTGCGTGCATGACTGCCCAGGCGACGTCGGCGTGGCTGGCGTCTTCGCTGCGGCTTGCCTCATAGGTGGAGCGGTTGCCGCTGGCGGTCATGGTTTTGCGGATAGCCATAAAGGATTGGGTGATGTCGGTCTGGCCTGCGTCATATTCAAGCCGGCCGCTGCTGATGGTGTCTTTTGCCTTCAGCACCATTGCGGTTTTCACCTCGGGGGTGTAACGGATTTCCCGCGCGGCCGGGTAGAACTGGCGGACCAGCTGAAACACACCCTGGCCGATGCCGGTCGCATCAATGCCGATGTATTCAACGGCGTATTTCTCCGTCAGTTCTTTAATCGACTGCGCCTGCGCGGCAAAGTCCATGCCGCGCCACTGGTGGCGCTCCAGCACGCGGAATTTGCCACCGACAACCAGCGGTGGCGCGATAACGGCACAGCCTGCGCTATCGCCGGTGTGCGAGGGATCGTAACCAATCCACACCGGGCGGTAATCGAACGGGCGCAGCGCATACGGGTTAAAGTCGGTCCATTCCTCCAGGCTGTCGACCATGCACCCCTGCAACTCGGCGAACGGAAACACGCTGGCCTCGTCGTCGACAAACTCACACATCAGCAGGTTCTGATATTCATGCGGGCTGTATTCGAGTTGCAGCTGATCGATGTCGAACAGGTCGCAGCCGCCCGTCAGCGCATCTTCAACGGTAACAATCTGCCGCCACTGGCCGTCACCGCACAGCGCACCTTTTGCCAGGTGCGAATGAGACAGGTCAATCTCGATACGGTCATCCCGGTTGCGTCGTCCTTTGTTAAACAGCTCCCCGGACCAGAACGGATACGCGCTGTGCGACAGGCTCGACGGCGTCGAAAAATACGTGGTGCGCCATTTCTTATGCAGCGACATGCCGCTGGCGACTTTGCGCAGCTCCTGGAATTTTGGTATCCAGAAATATTCATCCAGGTACAGATTGCCGGTGTAGCTCTGCGCGGTGCGCACGTTGGTGCCGAGAAAAATCAGGCGGGCACTGTTTGGCAGCACAATCGGATCACCCTTCAGGTCAACATCCACCGACCGGGCAAAATCAATAATGTAATTTTTGAAGACATGCGCCTGCGCCTTGCTGGCAGACAGAAAAATCTGGTTGCGGCCGGTAGTCAGCGCATCAAGCAACGCCTCGCGGGCAAAGTAGAACGTTGCACCAATCTGACGGGATTTGAGGATGTTGCGGATACGGTGCGCCAGCCCGGCTTTGTGCCAGCTGAGCTGGTACTCAAAGCAGCCATCCATAAACAGGCCGGTCAGCTTGTCGGTCTGCTCGTCGCTGAAAACGTTCTTGATAACCGGCTGACGCTCGCCCCGGTTGCGGTTGCGCACGTTCGGATTGAGATCCGCCTCGTTGCCGCTGCCCCGGTAGCGCTCGACGCGGGCCAGCCGCTCAATCTGTCGGCCGAGCAGGTCTATCTCTTTGTAGTCCCTTCCCTCCTTCACGTCTTTGAGGATGAGCTGAGTCAGCCGCGCCTCAAGACTGAATTCCACGCGGCTGATGGGCGCAACGTTCTCCCATTCATCGCGAAGTTTCCAGCTCTGCACGGTTGGCGTTTTCTGTCCGAGCGTCTCCGCTATCTGGCGCACAGAGTAGCCCTGCCAGTAAAGCAGTGCGGCCTGACGGCGCGGATCGCTGATGGTGGTGCCGGGTGTCATGTTCATGCCGCTAAGGCTACCGGCGGCAAAAAGGGCGCGCCTGTCCTCGCTGTCTGCTGGTCGGTGAGCGGGCGGGCATTCGTTGAGGGATTACGCCACGGCGGGGAAACTGGCCCCGAACCGACCCCCTTAACCGACCGGAGCCTGATTAATGGCAACTAAAGCAAAGCGTTTTCGCATCGCAACGGAAGGCGCAACGACCGACGGCCGCGTGATTTCCCGCGAGTGGATCACGCAGATGGCAAAAAACTATGACCCGGCCGTGTACGGTGCCCGCGTCAACATGGAACACATCAAGGGTTATGCCGCTGACAGTACATTTCGCCGCTTTGGCGATGTGACGAAAGTCGAGGCGGAGGAAATCACCGACGGCGCGCTGAAAGGCAAACTGGCCCTGTATGGCTATATCGATCCCACTCCTGATCTGGTTGACCTGACCAAAGCCCGGCAGAAGATTTACACCTCAATCGAGGTCAACCCTAAATTTGCCGACACCGGCGAGGCTTATCTGGTTGGTCTGGCCGTGACCGATGACCCGGCGAGCCTCGGCACGGAATACCTGAGCTTCAGCGCCAGCGCCAAAGCGAATCCGCTGGCGTCCCGCAAGCAGGATAAAGAAAACCTGTTCAGCGCCGCCGAAGAAACCCTGATCGAGTTCTACGAAGAAGCCGACGCAGGCCCGTCGCTGCTGACCCGCGTGAAAGAGTTGTTTTCCCGCAAAGAGAAAACCGATGACGAGCGTTTCAGCGACGTGAGCGCGGCGGTGACAACGGTCGCCGAGCAGGTCCAGCAGAACAGTGATGCGCATACGCAGCAGCTGGCGACGCTGGAGAAAACCTTTTCTGACCGCCTTGATGCGCTGGAGAAACAGACCGGCGAAGACCGCGAGGCCATGAGCGCGCTACAGGACAAACTCACGAAAACCGACGGCAGTTTTACCCGCCGCCCGCCGTCAACCGGTGGCGACGGCAAAGGCAGCGCGCAGACCGACTGCTGATAACGCCCGGTCTGAGAACACCCCCGAACACTGATAAACAGGAACGCTAATGCGCCAGAATACCCGCTTTAAATTTAACGCTTACATGTCCCGCCTGGCCGAGCTGAACGGCGTCGAAACCGGCGACATGAACAAGAAATTCACCGTCGAGCCGTCGGTATCGCAGACGCTGATGAACCGCGTGCAGGAGTCATCCGAGTTTCTGACCCGCATCAACATCGTGCCGGTGACAGAAATGAAGGGCGAGAAAATCGGGATCGGCGTGTCCGGTTCGATTGCCAGCACCGCCGACACGGCAGGCGGCGACGAGCGTGAAACCGCTGATTTCTCCGCGCTCGACGCCGAAGGCTACGAGTGTGTCCAGGTCAACTTTGACTTCCATATCCGCTATAACCAGCTCGACCTGTGGGCACGCTACGAAGATTTTCAGGCCCGTCTGCGTGACGCCATCGTGAAACGCCAGGCGCTGGATCGCATCATGATTGGCTTTAACGGCACCAGTCGTGCCAAAACCTCTAACCGCGCAGCCAATCCGATGTTGCAGGACGTGGCAAAAGGCTGGCTGCAGAAGTACCGCGACAACGCCCCTGATCGCGTGATGGACAAAATCACCTCTGGCGATGGCACCACAACCGCAAAAATCCGCGTGGGTAAAGGGGGTGATTACGCCAACCTCGATGCGCTGGTGATGGATGCGACCAACGACCTGATCGAACCCTGGTATCAGGAAGATCCGGAGCTGGTTGTTATCTGCGGTCGTCAGCTGCTGGCTGACAAGTATTTCCCGCTGGTAAACCAGAACCAGGCCAGCACCGAACAGCTGGCGACTGACATGATCATCAGCCAGAAACGCATCGGCAACCTGCCCGCCGTCCGTGTGCCGTACTTCCCGGCCAGTGCCCTGCTGATCACCCGCCTGGATAACCTGTCCATCTACTGGCAGGAAGGCACGCACCGCCGCCTGATTGATGAAGTGGCGAAGCGCGACCGCATCGAGAATTACGAATCCATCAACGAGGACTACGTGATCGAGGATTACGCAGCCGGATGCCTGGTGGAAAACATCGAGTTGGGCGACTTCAGCGCAGCAGGAGCATAACCAATGCTGAGTCCCGCCCGCCGTCACCGTATGCGCGTCCAGGCCGAAACCGCACAGCAGCGGGATGTTAACCCGCTGCGCCACGCTACCGGCTATGAGCAGATGCTCGTGAAACTCAACGAGGACAAGCGCCACCTGAAGAAAATTCACTCAGTAGAGCGTAAGGCGGAGCTGAAACGCCAGCTGCTGCCGGACTATCTGCCGTGGATTGCAGGCGTGATGAGCGGCGGGCACGGTGTGCAGGATGCCGTCGTGATGACCGTCATGATCTGGCGACTCGATACCGGTGACGTCACCGGTGCGCTGGAAATCGCCCGCTATGCCCTGCAACACGGGCTGGTGACACCTGACGGATTCAAGCGCGACAGCCTGCCCTATCTGCTGGCCGAAGAAGTAGCCAGCACCGCGACGCGCGCCTGGACGGCAAAAGAAACGGTGGAGATTGCGCCGTTGCTGGAAACCATCCGGCTGACCGACGCCGAAGACATGCCCGACCAGGTGCGCGCCAAGCTGCACAAAATTGCCGGGTATGTGTATCGCGACGCGGGCGGGACTCATGAGGCCATGCATCACCTTAAACGCGCGCTGCAACTGCACGAGGGCTGCGGCGTGAAAAAAGACATTGAGCGGCTGGCGACTGCCATGAAAAAGCAGGCACAGGCCAGCCGCTGACCGGACGCGCCCCGCGCCGGGCGGCAGGACAGCAATGCGCCTTTCAGGCTTCTGCGCTGTCCTCCACCGCCCACCTATTCAGAGGCCAATTATGACCACGGTAGTGATCCCCGCACCGCGACCGGCAGAGAGTGCCGAGCCGCCGGTAAAGAATACGTTTTTCTGGCCTGACATTGACCTGAAGCAGCTGCGTGATGCGCTGCGCTACGAGGGAACGGTCACGGCGGAGCGCCTGCGCCTCGCGGTAAAAACGGCGATTTCAGAAGTGAACGCCGAGCTGTACGACTGGCGGGCTGACCAGATGGCGGCGGGCTATAAAACGCTGCCCGATGTCCCGGCCGAAACCCTGGACGGCGTCAGCGAGAAAGTGACGCATTACGTTACGGCCGTCGCCTCACTGACCGCCGCCACTATCACCGAGCGCTATCGCGGCTATGACGCGACCGGCACGAAAAAGGCCGGAGAAATTGAGGCCAGCGCGGACGAATACTGGCGCGATGCGCGATTCAGTATCAGCCGCATCGCCTCACGGCCGGGCTGCATTGTGGACCTGCTGTGATGAAGGTCTACGCGATGCAGGGTGATACCGTTGACGAAATCTGCAACCGTTATTACGGGCGTACGGAGCAGGTCACGGAGCTGGTTTATGCAGCGAATAACGGTCTGGCGGATGCCGGGCCGTTACTGCCGCACGGCTATGCCGTCGAGCTGCCCGACCTGCCGGAGTCGTCAACGTCGGAAACCGTCAACCTGTGGGACTGAATCATGGCTATTTCGATGGAACGCATCAGCGCCTTTCTCACCTACTGCATGGCGGTAGTGATGGGCTGGCTCGGTAAGTGGGATTTGCAGGACATGGCGACCCTGCTCGGCATGGTGCTGGGCGTCGGTATGTTTCTGGTGAGCTGGTACTACCGCCGCAAGACCTACCAGCTATTTGCCAGCGGCCGCATCAGCCGGGAGGACTATGAATCTGCAAACCGTTAAGCGCTGCGCCGTCGGCGCAGTGCTGGCCATTGCCGCCACGCTGCCGGGGTTTCAGCAGCTGCACACCTCCGTTGAGGGGTTAAAGCTGATTGCGGATTACGAGGGCTGTCGCCTGAAGCCGTACCAGTGCAGCGCTAACGTCTGGACAGACGGTATCGGCAACACGTCCGGCGTCGTACCGGGCCGGAGCATTACAGAGCGCCAGGCGGCGGGAAGTTTTATCACCAACGTGCTGCACACCGAGGCGGCGCTGTCCCGCTGTATCTTCACGCAGCTGCCGCAAAAGGTTTACGACGCCGTGGTGTCGTTTGCCTTCAACGTCGGCACGGGCAACGCCTGCGGCTCAACGCTGGTGCAGCTGCTGAATAAAGGCCGCTGGTCTGATGCCTGTCACCAGCTCAAACGCTGGGTGTATGTGAAAGGCATTTTTAACGATGGGCTGGACGACCGCCGTGGGCGGGAAATGGCCTGGTGTTTAAAAGGAGCAACAGAATGAAAAAGTATTTTCAGGCTAGCGGCTACTGGTTTGTTGTTGCGTGTCTTTTTCTGGTGCCGGTTGATCTAATCACGCCCCCGCTGGCAACAGACCCGGCCGGAAATATCGCGGGGGTGGTACTGCGGCAGACACTCTATTTTTTTCAGTTCGCCTTTATTGCGGTGCGCTGCGGCGGCGAGAACATCCGCCGGGAAGCGCTTTTTACCATTCTCTGGTTTTGTGTGCCGAAGCGAAAACGGAATTTCTGCCTGACATGCGCCGGTGTGGCTGCGATAAGTCTGCTCCTGTGTGGTCCGCTCGTCAGCCTGATCTATGGTGTCTCAATCGTATCGCTCGCCTGGCTGATTAAAAGGCACTTATTCAGGGGCTGTCACGTATGACGCGGATCGTCGCCACCCTGTTAGCGGTTGCACTGATGGCGCTGGCCCTTACCGGCTGGCGCTGGTCGGTTGCCCGTGATGAGCTGGCAGGCGCGCAGCGGATTATCGGCACCTTGTCGGCCGGTATTGAAAGCCGGGATAAAGCCATCACCCGGCTGAACACGGAAAACCGCGACAGTCAGAAACGCGAGGCCGCGCTGCGGCTGATGCAGGTGCGGGCCAGTTCCGGCGCGCTCAACCGTGAAATGCAAATACAGAGGGAAACCGATGCGAATCCAGCACTGCGCGACTGGTCTGCTGCTCCTTTGCCTGACGATGTTATCCGGCTGCACACCCGCCCCGCCTTCGCCAGCGCCAGAGATTATCTGGACTGGATGTCCGCGCGTGACCAGCTGCCTGATACCGGGCAACAGCCTGAGAACGGCTGGCGATCTGGCGGCGGATAACCGCCGTTTAGAGTCGGCGCTCGTTTCCTGCGGGTTGCAGGTGGAAACCATTAAAGACTGCCAGGAACAACATGATGCTGAAACCGAAACAACTGCGCGAGGCGCTGACAGCCAGCGTCCCGATGCTGCAAAGAAACCCTGACTGCCTGAATGTGTTTATCGATAATGGGCGCATTGTCTCGACGCTCGCCGCGTCGCTGTCGTTTGAGTATCAGTACCAGCTGAACATGGTGATCACCGATTACACCGACAATATTGATCTGCTGATTGTGCCGCTGCTGGCCTGGCTGCGGGTAAACCAGCCCGACGTGATGGCGACGAAGGAGAAACAGCAGACCGGCTTTACCTTTAAAGCGGACGTCATCAGCGATACGGCCAGTGATATCAGTATTGATATTCAGCTGACTGAACGGGTGATCGTGAAACAGGAAGGTGATGAGCTGCACGTAAACCACGTTGGCGAGAACCCGCTGCCGGAGAATGATACGCGCCCTGTGCAGCTCTATCTGCGGGGTGAGTTAATCAGTGAGTGGCAGTCATGAGCGAGCTAAAAGTGGTTGAGGACCGGCTGAGCGCGCTGATTAATAACCTGTCAGCCCCGGCACGCAAAGAGATGGCGCGTAACATCGCCAAAAAGCTGCGGGCAAGCCAGCAGGATAATATCAAACGCCAGCAGGCACCGGACGGCACCCCTTTTAAACCCCGCAAAACGCAGCCGGTTCGCCGTAAAAAAGGCCGGGTTAAGCGCGAAATGTTCGCGAAGCTGCGTACCGCAAAATACATGAAAGCCCAGGCTGATTCTGATGAGGCCGTGGTCAGCTTTACCGGCCGCGTGCAGCGGATGGCCCGTGTGCATCATTATGGCCTGCGGGACAGGCCATCACGGAAAGGCAAAGAGGTGCAGTATGAAGCTCGGCCATTACTCGGATTAAGTGAAACTGATTTAGACTTTATACAGAATCAGATAATAGCCGCGCTAGTCTAAACGAAAATTATCCCTTAGCTTTCAGGGTGCTAATCAAACTTGCGATTTGTTCTAACCCATCAAATGTTGAAGGGATTTTATCTTCCGAGACCATGATATTTGAGAATACAATCTCCTCAAACTTCGCCAACAAGCCTGGGTTGCTCTTATTAATCTCTGCGCTGTACTTTGTATAGTTTTGAATAAATTGGCATAAACTCATTCTCAATTCAATTTGCATAAGTTGGGCGCGAACGGAATTGTAATTCGAAAGAGACACTCTAAAATAATAAACGAGCACCAATGAAAGAGCCAGCGCCGGTATCAAAGACAATAGGTCGTAAGGGCTGGTTGGATGGGATTGGGGCTGTAATATGTTATGCAATTCCCAAAAAATCAAACATGGCAGAATGCCACCTAAAGTTATAAGAAAGCGTTTTGCCCAACAAAGTTGAGTTTTCTTTTCATCACCTAATTTTTTGAAACCATCATATAAAGAAACAAAGTTGAATGCCGTTTCATATTCGTCCAAGGTATTTTTAAGGTCGTTAACTCTCCCTTCTTTGATGCTAAACTCTTCCTTCCATTTCCTCTCTATTTTGCTGCACTTTTCATTCCAGGAGTTTCTTAAATCTTTAACCTGCTCTTTCCATTCTGAGTGTAACCTGGTTGCCTCCTCCTTAACTGATATAAACTCCCTAATGGATTTTAAGTCCTGATTTGACATTATTTCCTTTACAATTGCAGCGTTCATAGCATTCAATGCATATTTAATTTGCTGAGATAATTGATTATCAAATTCGGATATTTTTTGTGCATTATCCAAGGCAAAATTAATTATGTGGTTGTGGGTGTCGCTATTCCCTTCCTGAAATAAATAAAATTCGTTATAAAATCTAAAACAGAGTACGTATAAATGATTACAACTCCTTTCATCTTTAAGCTTCTCAGACAGTAAACTATTTAAACGCTGAGACATTATCCTGATGTTAAATTGCGTATCCTCATCCCATTTATTTGCATCCTGATGCATACTAAGTAAAACACTTTCGATGAAGCCATTCCTCTCTTCCTGGAATGCATCAGTGTAGCTGCGTCCTTTCAACTCCGAGATGCATGATACTATTAATTTCTTTACGTAATCTGTTTTGAAGTAATCCTGCATTTTCCCTCCTAATATTGTTCTGCCATTAGTAGCCAAACAGCATCAAATTGTCGTAGCACTTTTACAGACTCATTATGCTCTCATGAATGAACAAATGGCAGAAATCCTGCGCCTGCTGCGCAACCTGATCCGTATTGGCACCGTCTCCGCCGTAAATCTGGACGGCGGGCAATGCCGCGTCGATACAGGAAATAACACCACTGACTGGCTCTACTGGCTGAGCGCCCGTGCGGGTAAAACCCGTTCATGGAATGCGCCGTCAGTGGGTGAGCAGGTGCTGATCTTCTGTATCGGTGGCGAACTCGACACCGGTTTTGTGCTGCCCGGTATTTTCTCGGATGACAACCCGGCCCCGTCAGCCTCTGCTGATGCGCTGCACTGGTCCTTTCCCGACGGCGCGGTGATCGAGTACGAGCCGAAGAACGGCGCATTAACGGCAACCGGCATTCAGACCGCCACCATAAAAGCCGCCGTCAAAATCCTGTTTGATTCGCCAGAGGTGGAGTGCACAACCCTGCTGAAAACCGCCACGCTGGAAGTGACAAAAGGCGGCACGATGAAAGGCAACGTGACGCACACCGGCGGCAGCTTAAGCTCTAACGGTGTTGTCGTTGATGGCCACGATCACGGCGGAGTACAACGCGGCGGCAGCAGAACGGATGGCCCGCAATGACAACCGAAAAATACATCGGCATGAACCGCGAAACCGGCAAAGCACTGACCGGCCTCGAACATATCCAGCAGTCCATTCGCGACATTCTGGTGACGCCGATAGGCTCCAGGGTGATGCGCCGTAAATACGGTTCACTGCTGTCGGCGCTGATTGACCAGCCACAAAACGCCGCGCTGCGTCTCCAGATTATGTCGGCCTGCTATGTGGCGATCATTCAGTGGGAGCCGCGCGTCAGGCTGACCGGCATCAGCTACGAGTCTGATTTTAACGGCGGCATGGTGGTTGAGCTGACCGGCAACCGCACCGACACCGCACAGTCTTTTTCCTTAACCGTTCCTGTGAGCTGAGAACATGGCAACCATCGACCTGAGCCAGCTGCCCGCGCCTGACGTGGTGGAAACGCTGGACTATGAAACCCTGCTGGCTGAACGCAAAGCCACACTGATTTCACTCTACCCGGAAGACCCTAGCTAGCTAGAGTTAAAGCTCGAACAGAGTAGCCTGCTGCAGGACATTCAACATACCCAACAGCTTGCGCT
The DNA here is from genome assembly GCF_002095535.1 of Pantoea cypripedii. NCBI lineage: Bacteria > Pseudomonadati > Pseudomonadota > Gammaproteobacteria > Enterobacterales > Erwiniaceae > Pantoea > Pantoea cypripedii. Next base: position 3,860,774 of record NZ_MLJI01000001.1, on the reverse strand, counting down.
TCAGCAGGCCAGCGACAACCGCTACCAGAAAGACATGCTTAACGGGCAACTGGAACAACTTCGTAGTGATCCCCGCACCGCGACCGGCAGAGAGTGCCGAGCCGCCGGTAAAGAATACGTTTTTCTGGCCTGACATTGACCTGAAGCAGCTGCGTGATGCGCTGCGCTACGAGGGAACGGTCACGGCGGAGCGCCTGCGCCTGGCGGTAAAAACGGCGATTTCAGAAGTGAACGCCGAGCTGTACGACTGGCGGGCTGACCAGATGGCGGCGGGCTATAAAACGCTGCCCGATGTCCCGGCCGAAACCCTGGACGGCGTCAGCGAGAAAGTGACGCATTACGTTGCGGCCGTCGCCTCACTGACCGCCGCCACTATCACCGAGCGCTATCGCGGCTATGACGCGACCGGCACGAAAAAGGCCGGAGAGATTGAGGCCAGCGCGGACGAATACTGGCGCGATGCGCGATTCAGTATCAGCCGCATCGCCTCACGGCCGGGCTGCATTGTGGACCTGCTGTGATGAAGGTCTACGCGATGCAGGGCGATACCGTTGACGAAATCTGCAACCGCTATTACGGGCGCACGGAGCAGGTCACGGAGCTGGTTTATGCAGCGAATAACGGTCTGGCGGATGCCGGGCCGGTACTGCCGCACGGCTATGCCGTCGAGCTGCCCGACCTGCCGGAGTCGTCAACGTCGGAAACCGTCAACCTGTGGGACTGAATCATGACTATTTCGATGGAACGCATCAGCGCCTTTCTCACCTACTGCATGGCGGTAGTGATGGGCTGGCTCGGTAAGTGGGATTTGCAGGACATGGCGACCCTGCTCGGCATGGTGCTGGGCGTCGGTATGTTTCTGGTGAGCTGGTACTACCGCCGCAAGACTTACCAGCTTTTCGCCAGCGGCCGCGTAAGCCGGGAGGACTATGAATCTGCAAACCGTTAAGCGCTGCGCCGTCGGCGCGGTACTGGCGATTGCCGCCACGCTGCCGGGGTTTCAGCAGCTGCATACCTCCGTTGAGGGGTTAAAGCTGATTGCGGATTACGAGGGCTGTCGCCTGAAACCGTACCAGTGCAGCGCAAACGTCTGGACCGACGGCATAGGGAACACGTCCGGCGTCGTACCGGGCAGGAGCATTACCGAACGGCAGGCGGCGGGGAGTTTTATCACCAACGTGCTGCGCACTGAGGCGGCGCTGTCCCGCTGTATCTTCACGCAGCTGCCGCAAAAGGTTTACGACGCCGTGGTGTCGTTTGCCTTCAACGTCGGCACGGGCAACGCCTGCGGTTCAACGCTGGTGAAGTTGCTGAATAAGGGCCGCTGGTCTGATGCCTGTCATCAGCTCAAACGCTGGGTGTATGTGAAAGGGATTTTTAACGATGGGCTGGATGACCGCCGTGGGCGGGAAATGGCCTGGTGCCTGAAGGGGGCAGCATGACTCGCGCTATTACAATGCTGTTAGCCGTTGCACTACTGGCACTGTCCTTTACCGGCTGGCGCTGGTCGGTTGCCCGTGATGAGCTGGCAGGCGCGCAGCGGATTATCGGCACCCTGTCGGCCGGTATTGAAAGCCGGGATAAAGCTATCACCCGGCTGAACACGGAAAACCGCGACAGCCAGAAACGCGAGGCCGCGCTGCGGCTGATGCAGGGGCGTGCAAGTTCCGGCGCGCTCAACCGTGAAATGCAAATACAGAGGGAAACCGATGCGAATCCAACACTGCGCGACTGGTCTGCTGCTCCTTTGCCTGACGATGTTATCCGGCTGCACGCCCGTCCCGCCTTCGCCAGCGCCAGAGATTATCTGGACTGGATGTCCGCGCGTGACCAGCTGCCTGATACCGGGCAACAGCCTGAAAACGGCGGGCGATCTGGCGGCGGATAACCGCCGTTTAGAGTCGGCGCTCGTTTCCTGCGGGTTGCAGGTGGAAACCATTAAAGACTGCCAGGAACAACATGATGCTGAAACCGAAACAACTGCGCGAGGCGCTGACAACCAGCGTCCCGATGCTGCAAAGAAACCCTGACTGCCTGAATGTGTTTATCGACAACGGGCGCATTGTCTCGACGCTCGCCACGTCCCTGTCGTTTGAATATCAGTACCAGCTGAACATGGTGATCACCGATTACACCGACAACATTGATCTGCTGATTGTGCCGATGCTGGCCTGGCTGCGGGTAAACCAGCCCGACGTGATGGCGACGAAGGAGAAGCAGCAGACCGGTTTTACCTTTAAAGCGGACGTCATCAGCGATACGGCCAGTGATATCAGTATTGATATTCAGCTGACTGAACGGGTGATCGTGAAACAGGAAGGTGATGAGCTGCACGTAAACCATGTTGGCGAGAACCCGCTGCCGGAGAATGATACGCGCCCGATGCAGCTGTATCTGCGGGGTGAGTTAATCAGCGAGTGGCAGTCATGAGTGAGTTAAAAGTGGTTGAGGACCGGCTGAACGCACTGATTAATAACCTGTCAGCCCCGGCACGCAAAGAGATGGCGCGAAACATCGCCAGAAAGCTGCGGGCCAGCCAGCAGGATAATATCAAACGCCAGCAGGCACCGGACGGAACCCCCTTTAAACCCCGCAAAACGCAGCCGGTTCGCCGTAAGAAAGGCCGGGTAAAACGCGAGATGTTCGCAAAGCTGCGCACCGCAAAATACATGAAAGCCCAGGCAGATTCCGATGAGGCCGTAGTCAGCTTTACCGGCCGCGTGCAGCGCATGGCCCGTGTGCATCATTACGGACTGCGCGACCGTCCATCACGAAAAGGCAACGAGGTGCAATATGTGGCGCGCCCATTATTTGGAATAAATGAGCGCGACTTGGGAATGATTATGGATGAAATAATTAATTCCTTACTTTAATTATTTTCCACCTTTTAATGCTGATATCATACCAGCGACTTGCTCGAGACCATCAAATGTTGATGGGACCTTTTCTTCTGTTGTCATTATGTTTGTAAACACAACATCTTCAAATTTTTTTAAAATTTCGGAATCTCCTGCTTTAATTTCTTTGGCGTACTCAACGTATGACTGTATGAATGCACAAAGAGTTTTTCGTAGTTCAATCTGTACAATTTGAGAACGAATTGACTGAAAGTTTGAAAGGGATACTCTAAAGTAATAAATCAGAATTATGGTGAGGGAGGCTACGGGTACAAACTTAATTAATTGGTTGGTATTTATAAAAGCTTCAGTAGGAATTGCTGCAAGTGAATAGATTTCATAAATTATCGGGACTACAATAGCAAGACCCAGGCCGAAGAGAATCAATTTCGCCCACATTAACTCACTATTTTTGATGCTGCTTAGATTGTCAAACCCTTCATACAAGCCAACGAAATTAAAGGCAGTTTTTTGTTTTTCTAACTTGCTTTGTAGCTCATCTACTTTTTTCGTCTTGATGTCTAATTCTTCTGACCACTCTTTAGTTATTTTTTCTGCCTCGGCTAACAGGCTAGGGATTTCCTTAAAGTGTTTCATCTCATCACTATTCAAAATAGAGCTAATGACAGCCACGGGCATATCATGTAAGGCGTAATCTATTTGCTCCTGACACAGTTTTGAAAAAGACTCTTTTCTTTCTATACAGAACTCTTTAAATCTTCTTATTTCACCCGGCAAGTCCCCTGAGGATTTCAATTGTCTTTCGATGCAAAACCTAAAGGCTGAACTAATTACCATGTCCATTTCATCTTCATTTGATGGCTTAGACGCTAACTCATTAAAGAAAGTTTCTGATATGCTTGCTATATTAAAATGAGTAGTTGAATCCCAGATTTCAGGTGCATTATAAAAACTTTCAATTATGGGCTGGAGAACATCAGCTTTTACAGTTGCTATCTCATCAATAAATTGGTCATTTTTAAGTCTTATCAAATAATCCCCAATCCTTCCTTTAATAGCACCAGACGTGAAGTAATCCATAATTGTGTTCTCCTTTCTTTCTGTTTGTTTAGACACGAACGGATGAGTAGTTCTCTTAAGATAGTAATCAATACAATATCATTAATGCATGAACGAACAACTCTCTGAAATCCTGCGCCTGCTGCGCAACCTGATCCGCATTGGCACCGTATCCGCCGTAAATCTGGACAGCGGGCAATGCCGCGTCGATACAGGAAATAACACCACTGACTGGCTCTACTGGCTGAGTGCACGTGCGGGTAAAACCCGTTCGTGGAATGCGCCGTCAGTGGGTGAACAGGTGCTGATCTTCTGTATCGGTGGCGAACTCGACACCGGTTTTGTGCTACCTGGTATTTTCTCCGATGACAACCCGGCCCCTTCTGCCTCTGCCGATGCGCTGCACTGGTCCTTTCCCGACGGCGCGGTGATCGAGTATGAGCCGGAAACAGGCGCGCTTACTGCAACCGGCATCCAGACCGCCACCATTAAAGCGGCCGTTAAAATCCTGTTTGAATCGCCAGAGGTGGAGTGCACAACCCTGCTGAAAACCGCCACGCTGGAAGTGACAAAAGGCGGCACGATGAAAGGCGACGTGACGCACAGCGGCGGCGATTTCAGCTCTAACAACGTAATCGTGCATGACCATAAACACGGCAAAGTGCAGACCGGCGGCTCCATGACGGAGGGCACCGAGTGACAACCGAAAAATACATCGGCATGAACCGCGAAACCGGCAAAGCCCTGACCGGCCTCGAACACATACAGCAGTCCATACGCGACATACTGGTGACGCCGATTGGCTCCAGGGTGATGCGCCGCAAATACGGTTCACTGCTGTCGGCGCTGATTGACCAGCCACAAAATGCCGCGCTGCGTCTCCAGATTATGTCGGCCTGCTATGTGGCGATCATTCAGTGGGAGCCACGCGTAAAGCTGACTGGCATCAGCTACGAGTTTGATTTTAACGGCGGCATGGTGGTTGAACTGACCGGCAACCGTACCGACACCGCGCAGACTTTTTCCTTAACCGTTCCTGTGAGCTGAGAACATGGCAACCATCGACCTGAGCCAGCTGCCCGCGCCTGACGTGGTGGAAACGCTGGACTATGAAACCCTGCTGGCCGAACGTAAAGCCACGCTGATTTCGCTCTACCCGGAAGACCAGCAGGAGGCCGTCGCGAACACGCTGGCGCTGGAGTCTGAACCCATCGTGAAGATTCTGGAGGAAAATGCCTATCGCGAGTTGATCCTGCGTCAGCGCATCAACGAAGCGGCAACGGCGGTTATGGTGGCTTACGCACTGGATGGCGATCTTGACCAGCTCGGCGCAAACAACGGCGTCACCCGCCTGACCATCACCCCGGCCGATGACACCACTATCCCGCCGACGGCGACAGTGATGGAGAGCAACGACGATTTCCGCGCCCGTATCGCCGCCGCCTTTGAGGGGCTGAGCGTGGCCGGGCCGACCGGTGCCTATGAGTATCACGCCAAAAGTGCCGACGGGCGGGTGGCCGATGCCTCTGCCATCAGTCCGTCGCCTGCCGTGGTGACCGTGACCATCCTTGGCCGTGAGGGCAACGGTGCAGCAGCTGATGACCTGCTGGCCGTGGTGGATGCGGCACTGAACGATGAGGATGTGCGGCCGGTGGCTGACCGCGTCAGCGTGCAGTCGGCTGAAATCGTGGACTATGCGATTGAAGCCGAGCTGTATCTCTATCCGGGGCCGGAGGCCGAACCCATTCGCGCCGCCTCTGAGGCAAAGCTCGCGGCCTATGTCACCGCGCAGAAGCGACTCGGACGTGATATCCGTCTGTCTGCCCTGTATGCCGCCATGCACGTTGAGGGCGTACAGCGCGTTAACCTGATTCAGCCGGTCGCCGATGTGGTGCTCGATAAAACGCAGGCGGCGTACTGCACCGGCTATACGCTGACCGTCGGGGGATCGGATGAGTAACCGCCTGGTTCCCACCGGTTCGTCGGTGCTGGAGGTCGCAGCAGCAGAAGCTCTTTCCTCTCTGACCGATCTGAATGTCCCGCTGCGCCAACTGTGGAACCCGTACACCTGCCCGGTGGCGCTGCTGCCTTATCTGGCGTGGGCGTGGTCGGTGGACCGCTGGGACAGCAGCTGGAGCGAATCAACCAAACGCGGCGTGGTCGCGGCGTCTCAGTTCGTGCACCGGCACAAAGGCACCATTGGTGCGGTCCGGCGCGTGGTGGAGCCGCTCGGCTATCTGATCCGCGTGAATGAGTGGTGGAAGACCGGCGATGTGCCGGGCACGTTCCGCCTTGACGTGGGCGTGCTGGATACCGGCATCACCGAAGAAATGTATAACGAGCTGGAGCGGCTGATAGCGGATGCGAAGCCCCTCAGCCGTCATCTGATTGGCCTTTCCATCAACCTTGATGCAAACGGCGACATCCCGGTTGCTGCCGCCTGCTACAGCGGCGATGAGCTGACCGTTTACCCCTACACCCCTGAACTTATCAGCACCGGCGGCGCGGGTTACTCCGGCGTGGCGGTGCATCTTATCGACCTGACGGAAGTGCGCGCATGACGACAAAATATTTTGCCCTGCTGACGAATCAGGGCGCGGCCAGGCTGGCGAATGCCGCCGCGCTCGGTACGAAACTCCAGATTACCCAGATGGCGGTCGGGGACGGCGGCGGCACGCTGCCAACTCCTGACCCGGCGCAGACCGCGCTCATAGGCGAGAAACGCCGGTCGGCGGTGAACTCGCTGAGTATCGATGCGGCCAACAGCAGCCAGATTATCGCCGAGCAGGTGATCCCCGAAAGCGAAGGCGGTTTCTGGATACGCGAGATTGGCCTGTTTGATGCTGACGGCGTGATGATTGCCATTGCCAACTGCGCCGAAACGTATAAACCGCAGCTGGCCGAGGGCAGCGGCCGCACGCAGACCGTGCGCCTGATCCTGATTGTGAACAGCACCAGCGCGGTGACGCTGAAAATCGACCCCGCCGTGGTGCTGGCGACACGCCAGTATGTCGATAACGCCGTGATTGAGGTGAAAGCGTATGCCGATGACCTGCTGGCAAAGCACGTTGCAGCAGCGAACCCGCACAGCCAGTACCTTCAGACGACAAACGCCCTGAAGGAAATAAAGGATGCGGGCAAAGCCGCTGAGGCACTGGACAATCTCGGGCTGACTATCCTCGGTGCAGGTTCTGCCATGCCGGTCGGCGTCCCGGTGCCGTGGCCGACAGCAACCGCCCCCACGGGCTGGATAAAGTGCAACGGGGCATCCTTCAGCGCTGCTACTTACCCCGAGCTGGCGAAAGCGTATCCCGCGCTGAAACTGCCCGACCTGCGCGGGGAATTTCTGCGTGGCTGGGATGACGGGCGCGGCGTGGACAGCGGGCGCGCGTTACTGAGCTTGCAGGATCATGCCCTTCAGCTGCATACCCATTATATGTACACGCAGGGTGCACTGGCCGGGACCGTATGGGCACCGCTGGACGATGTTAATAATTCTCAAACCAACGGGGATTCAGCCGTTGGTAACGGCTCCAGCGGCGGGCAGTGGACGTCACAGAGTAACGGCCCGGTCGGCAATTATGCGGCGGAAACCCGCCCGCGAAACGTCGCATTTAACTACATCGTGAGGGCTGCATAATGCCGAAAGTGACCTTTGATAAAAACGGGCTGGCGAAGGCGTCCGGCACCCTGACCGTGTACAGCTATGACGCCGTCAGCGGGGGATTCACCGGAGCCTCTGACGAGTATCTTTTGCAGGGGCTGGGCCTGCCCGCGAACTCAACCACAACCGCGCCGCCCAATGTTGCGGCAGGCAGCATTGCTATCTGGCGTGATGATGCCTGGCAGGCCGTCGGCGATCACCGTGGCGAGACGGTGTATTCAACGGCTGACGGCTCTGCCCGTGTGATAACGGAAACCGGGGATTACCCGGCGGATACCACGACGTTAAAGCCCGCAACCGGTTTTGATAAGTGGGACGGGGAAAAGTGGGTAACGGATGCTGACGCGCAGAAGCTGGCCGATGTGGCAGAGGCCGATAAGCAAAAGAGCACGCTCATCAGCAGCGCCAATACCACGACGCAGGCATGGCAGACGCAGCTGATGCTCGGCATCATTACCGATGCGGATAAAGAAAAACTCACCGAATGGATGAAATACATCCAGGATGTGCAGGCCGTGAATACTGCCGCCGCCCCGGATATTGTCTGGCCGGATAAGCCCGCCGTATGACTGAGGCCCGCAAGGGCCTTTCTTCTGTCCGCTGGTCTTTCAGCGGGCCGCTGTCAAATGCATTCGCCCGCCTGAGCTGCCACCCTGAGCACACCTTTAACCAGGAGTGCAACAGATGGCAGATTATCATCACGGTGTCCGCGTCGTCGAAGTGAACGACGGCACGCGCACCATCTCCACCGTATCAACCGCAATCGTCGGCATGGTCTGCACCGCTGACGATGCGGATGCGGCGACCTTCCCGCTCAATAAGCCGGTGCTTGTCACCAACGTGCAGGGCGCAGTCGGCAAGGCGGGCGTCAAAGGCACGCTGGCCGTAGCGTTGCAGGCCATTGCCGACCAGTCGAAACCCGTCACCGTCGTGGTGCGCGTGGCCGAAGGTGAAAGCGAGGCCGAAACCACGTCCAACATCATCGGCGGCACCGATGAAAACGGCCAGTACACCGGCATGAAAGCCCTGCTGGCCGCACAGTCTCAACTCGATGTTAAGCCGCGCATTCTCGGCGTGCCGGGCCTCGACACGCTGGAAGTATCCACCGCGCTCGCCAGCATTGCGCAGCAGCTGCGCGCCTTCGCCTACGTGTCGGCGTGGAACTGCAAAACCATTTCAGAAGCCCGCCTCTATCAGCAGAATTTCAGCCAGCGTGAAATCATGGTTATCTGGCCGGATTTCCTCGCCTGGAACACCACGACCAGCGCCTCAGACGTGGCCTACGCCACCGCCCGCGCGCTGGGCCTGCGCGCGAAAATCGACAACGACACCGGCTGGCATAAAACCCTGTCGAACGTCGGCGTTAACGGCGTGACCGGCATTTCCGCCTCGGTATTCTGGGATCTGCAACAGGTGGGAACCGATGCGGACCTGCTCAACGAGGCGAACGTTACGACGCTGATTCGTAAAGACGGCTTCCGCTTCTGGGGCAACCGTACATGCAGCGATGACCCGCTGTTCCAGTTTGAGAACTACACCCGCACCGCGCAGGTGCTGGCCGACACCATCGCTGAGGCGCACATGTGGGCGGTGGACAAACCACTCACGCCGGTACTGGTGAAAGAAATCATCGCGGGCATCAACGCCAAATTCCGCGAAATGACCAATGCCGGTTATCTGCTGGGCGCGTCTGCCTGGTATGACGAAAGCGCCAACGATAAGGACAGCCTGAAGGCGGGCAAGCTCTTTATCGATTACGACTACACGCCGGTGCCGCCGCTGGAAGACCTGACCTTCCGCCAGCGCATCACCGATACCTATCTGGCGACCTTCGCCGCATCCGTTAACAGTTAAGGAGCCGGATAAATGGCACTGCCACGCAAACTTAAGGCGATGAACCTTTTCAACGATTCGAACAGCTATCAGGGCGTGGTGACGGCCGTCACCCTGCCGAAGCTGGCGCGCAAGCTGGACCCGTACCGCGCAGGCGGCATGAACGGCGCCGCGCATATCGACAACGGTCTGGAAGATGACGCGCTCGATATTGAATGGACCATCGGCGGCATTGATGAGCTGGTGCTGTCGCAGTGGGGTGCATCCGATGTGCCGCTGCGCTTCACCGGCTCTTACCAGCGCGATGACACCGGCGAGGAAATCGCGGTTGAAATCGAGGTGCGCGGTAAGCACCAGACGTTTGATTTTGGGGAGGCCAAACCGGCCGAGGACACCGAAACCAAAATCACCAGCAAAAACACGTATTACAAGCTGACGTTTAACGGCAAAGAGCTGATTGAGATCGACACCGTCAACATGGTGGAGAAGGTCAACGGCACCGACCGCCTGGAACAGCGCCGCAAAAATATCGGCCTGGTATAACCCTGACGCCAGCGCCCGGCGCTGGCATTCCCTGATCACAGCAAACAGAGATAACCAATATGGAACAGAACGAAAATACCGTTGAACTGGAATACCCCATTCAGCGCGGTGAAACCACCATCAGCAGGGTTGAGCTGATTAAACCCAACGCCGGTGCGCTGCGCGGCGTGCGCCTGTCCGACCTTGCAGGCTCGGATGTGGATTCGCTGATGACCGTATTACCCCGCATCACCGTTCCGGCGCTGACTAAAGCAGACTGCAACAATCTTGACCCGGCCGACCTGATTACGCTGGCCGGTAAGGTGATCGGTTTTTTGTCCTCGAAGTCGGACGAGTAGACTGGCCGCGCGGCCTGACGGTTAACGACCTGATGGCCGACGTTGCGACGATATTCCACTGGCCCCCCTCCGAGATGTACAACCTGCCGCTGGCCGAGCTGATGGACTGGCGGCATAAAGCCTTTATCCGCAGCGGAGCAAACCCGGATGAGCAATAACCTCAAAATACAGGTGCTGCTGAATGCGGTAGACAAAGCCACCCGCCCGTTCAAAACCGTGCTGAATGCCACCAAAGGGCTGTCGGAAGAAATCCGCCGGACGCAGACCAGCATTAAAGAGCTGGATGCGCAGGCGGCTAAAATCGACGGTTTCCGCAAAACCAGCGCGCAGCTGGCCGTCACGCAGCAGAAACTCAAAGACGCCAAAGCCGAAGCGGCCGCGCTGGCCGTGACATTTAAAAACACCGAACGACCGACCACGCAGCAGGCCCGCGCGCTGGAGAAGGCCCGGCAGGCAGCGGCAGAGCTACAGACCAAATCGAACTCGCTGCGCCTCTCGGTACAGCAGCAGCGCGAGGCGCTGACGGCCGCAGGGATTTCAACCCGCAGTCTCAGCACAGAACAGCAGCGCCTCAAAACCGCCTCAGCACAGGTTACCGTCAGCCTGAGCCGCCAGAAACAGGAGCTTCAGCGCCTGAATGCACAGCAGGAACGGCTGAACCAGACCAGTGAGCGCTACCGTAAAGGGCAGGAGCTGTCAGCGAAGGTACGCAACGCCGGTGCGGCCGGTATCGGTGCCGCCACGGTCGGCGCGGTGGCCGCGTCCTCTGTGCTGCGTCCGGGCTATGACTTTGCCCTGGCAAACTCCACGCTACAGGCAACGCTCGGCCTTGATAAGAACTCGCCTGAATTTCAGTCACTGAAAACCCAGTCGCGCAGCATCGGCGACAACACCGCCGCCTCAGCCAACGACGCCGCGCAGGCGCAGATTATCATCGCCAAAGCGGGCGGCAGCGTAGACGATATAAAAGCCGCCACCCCGGTGACGCTGAATATGTCGCTGGCGAACAACCGCACGATGGAAGAAAGCGCGCAGCTGCTGATGAGTACCAAAAACGCCTTTGGTATGGCTAACAGTGAAGTCGCCCACCTGGGCGATGTGATTTCCGCGACGCTCAACAAAACCGCTGCCGACTTTGACGGGCTGAACGATGCACTGACCTACATCGCGCCGGTGGCGAAAAACGCAGGCGTCAGCGTTGAGCAGACCACGGCGATGATCGGCGCGCTGGCGCAGAGCGGCACCACCGGCAGCATGGCCGGGACCGGCGTGCGCGCCATGCTGTTACGCGTGCAGGCACCGACCGGGGCCGCGTTTAAAGCTATTCAGGAGCTGGGCGTCAAAGCGGCGGACAACAAAGGCAACATGCGGCCGTTTTTCACTGTACTCAAAGAGATGCAGAAATCCTTTGAGAAAAACAAACTCGGCACGGCGCAGCAGGCCGAGTACCTGAAAACCATCTTTGGCGAAGAGGCCGCGTCGTCAGCGGTGACGCTGATGAAAGCTGCCTCCAGTGGTGAACTGGATAAGCTGACGAAAACCTTTCAGCAGTCGGACGGCAGCACGGCAAAACTGGTTAACGTGCAGCAGGACAACCTCGGCGGCGACTTCAAAGAACTGCAATCAGCGTATGAGGCCATCGGCACCGATCTTTATGACCAGCTGGACACCAGCCTGCGCACGCTGACTCAGGACACCACAAAATTTCTGTTGCAGGTGGATAACTGGATTCAGAAAAACCCTGCGCTTTCATCCGGCATTGCCAAGGCCGCCACGGCGGGGCTGATTCTGGTCGGCGCGATTGGTGCCATCGGGCTGGTTGCCTGGCCGGTTATCGCCGGGGTAAACCTGCTGATTGCCGGGGCCGGACTGCTGGGAACGGTATTCAGTGTTGCAGGAGGCGCGATTGTGGCCGCAATCGGCGCGATTTCTCTGCCGGTTATTGCCGTGGGCGCGGCCATTGTTGCCGGTGCGCTGCTCATCCGCAAATACTGGGAACCCATCAGCGCTTTTATCACCGGTGTCGCCGAAGGCTTTACCGCCGCAATGGGGCCAATTGGTGAGTCATTCGGCACGCTGAAGCCGCCTTTTGAGTGGCTCGGCGGCAAAATCAAAGAGCTGTGGGACTGGTTCGGCAAGCTGCTGGAGCCGGTGAAATCCACTCAGGCGGAACTCGCTTCTGCCGGTGATATGGGTAAGAAATTCGGCAACATGCTGGCCGGGGCGCTGAAAATTCCCACCCATGCGCTTGACCAGCTGCGCAGCGGTATCGACTGGGTGCTGGAAAAGCTCGGCATTATCGACACCAAATCAGACGGCCTGAAAGACAAGGTGCCTTCCCCCGACCCGGTGGCAACCGGCGGCGCAGGCGTGGACACCGACGGGTTGCAGTACAGCCTTGCCACCGGCGGCGCACCTTACCGGCCGGTGTCGTCACCGTCCACAGCTGGCGGCTACACCGACCGCAGCCAGAATACGTATCAGTATGAAATCAACATGCATGAAGGCATGAGCAAAGACGATGCGCTGGCGCTGATGGCGCAGCACCAGGCGAAACAGGAGCGCAGCCGCCAGGCACAGAACCGCAGCAAAATGGGCTGGGAGGATTAACCGATGATGATGATTTACGGCATGATGCCGTTTATGCGCCAGACGCTGCCTTACGGTGAGCTTCAGCAGAATATCGATTACCGCTGGCCGACCAACAGCCGCGTTGGCCTGCGCCCGGCAGCGCAGTTTATCGGGCCGGGTGATGAAAAAATCACGCTGTCGGGGGAGCTGCGACCGGAAATAACGGGCGGTGCGGTTTCCCTGATGACGCTGCGCATTCTGGCCGATCAGGGGATGGCGTGGCCGCTGATTGGCGGTAACGGCGTGATTTACGGCATGTACGTGATCGAGAACATTTCCAACACGCACAGCGAGTTTTTCAGCAACGGCACGGCCAGCAAGATTATGTTTACCCTGAGCCTGAAGCGCGTGGATGAGTCCCTGACGTCAATGTTTGGCGACCTGAAACAGCAGGCCGACGGATTAATCAGCGGCGTCAGCAATCTGCCCGGGCAGGTGACATCGGCCATCAGCAGCGTGAAATCGGCGGCGGAAAGTCTTATTTCCCAGGCGGGAGGCTTACTCGGATGACGGGGATAAGCAGCCTGCCAATGCAGGCCGGGGCGCGCCTGACGCCTGACTTTATGCTGACGGTAAATTCTAAAGATGTGACCGCCAATATTCGTGACCGGCTGATTTCACTCACATTGTCCGACAATCGCGGCTTTGAGGCTGACCAGCTCGACATCGAACTGGACGACGCCGACGGGAAGCTGGCGATGCCGGTACGCGGGGCCGTGGTGACGCTGTTTCTTGGCTGGAAAGGCCAGGCGCTTATCGGTAAAGGGAGTTTTACCGTTGATGAGGTGGAGCACCACGGCGCACCGGATACGATGACCATCCGCGCCCGCAGCGCTGATTTCCGTGGCTCACTCAATTCCCGCCGCGAGGTGTCTTATCACGACACCACCCTGGGCGATATCGTCACGCAGGTGGCCGGGCGCAATAGCCTGAAACCCATGCTGGCCGATGGCTTTGCCGGGATCGCTGTGGCACATATCGACCAGACGCAGGAGACTGATGCGAAGTTCCTGACGCGGCTCGCCACGCTTTACGGCGCAGTGGCAGCGGTGAAGGCCGGGCGGCTGCTGTTTATCCGGCCGGGGAACGGCGTCACCCTCAGCGGCAAACCTATCCCGCAGATGACCATCACGCGCCGGGACGGCGACCGGCACAGCTTCAGTATTGCCGACCGTGGAGCCTATACCGGCGTATCGGCGAGCTGGCTGCATACCAGAGACCCGAAGCCGAAGAAGGTGAAACTCCAGCGCAAACCCAGAGAGAAGCACCTGCGCGCGCTTGAGCATCCGGCCGCAAAAAAGACCACAGCCAAAACCACGAAAACACCGGAAGCGAATGAGGGGGATTATCTGGCGGGCAGTGAAGACAACGTGTTCACGCTGACGACAGTCTACTCCAGCAAAGCCACGGCCATGCGTGCCGCTAAAGCAAAATGGGAGAAGCTGCAACGCGGTGTTGCCGAGTTCTCGATTACGCTGGCAATGGGCCGGGCCGACCTTTACCCGGAAACGCCGGTTGCGGTGAGCGGGTTTAAATCGGTGATCGATGCACAGCCGTGGCTCATCAGTAAGGTGACGCATAGCCTGAGCAGTAACGGTTACACCACACAGCTTGATTTTGAGGTGCTGCTGTCTGATGTTGAATATGAACTGAATGATGATGTAGCTTTTAGCTAATTTTTGTTGTTATTTTTCTCGCTTTAGTCTAATAAGGTGGGAGCTAATTAGGAGAGTCGCCCATGATGCATTGCCCACTTTGTCAGACCGCCGCCCATGCTAAAAGCAGTCGTTATATTTCTAAGGAAACGAAAGAGAGATATCACCAGTGCCAGAACATAAATTGCAGTTGTACATTTAAAACTATGGAAACTGTGGTTTGCCGCATCGCCACGCCAGGCACCGTTAATAGAGTACCGCTTCATACAAGTCACGATCAGCAGCCTTTACAGTTGCACTGAGCACGGCCCGCGAAAGCGGGTTTTTTTTCGCCCATTGTTTGGTATGCAGAGCACATAAACGAGATATCCAAAAAAAGTGATGCGACACTTTTGCGACACTTGAGTGTATGAAAACAAAAAAGCCACCGTGAAAGGTGGCTTAACTTTATGAATTTGTTCACTAAATTTGGTGGCCCCTGCTGGGTTTGAACCAGCGACCAAGCGATTATGAGTCGCCTGCTCTAACCACTGAGCTAAGGGGCCAGCGGAGCGGGGATTATAAAGTATCTCGCCAGGGCGATCCAGCCATTGATAGCTGGTTGCTGAAAATTAAACCAACCTCTGACTCTTTGATATCAATGAGAAAATTCGCAGATCCCACGTCTGTTGTCGCAAAAATAACCTAATCTGCAGATGATTCTGAGACGGGGCGGGAAAGCCCTGTCTCTCATTACCATCGTGCTTACTGATAACGTGATGCTGGTTTATTCCGGGATAAGTATGGCTGGAGCGCCACACGCGCGTTGTCGAAGTCATGCCACAGGTCGGTATTCTCCAGCGATGGGATGGTCACCAGTTCACCAGCGTCGAGTCCGCGCAGGGCGGCACTGACCAGATCCTCAACCTCCATCAACATCTCTGCCGGGAATGACGTAATCGGGGTGCCTGAACGATCAAAAATCTCAGTGCGGGTAGCTCCGGGGAGAACAGCCTGCACATGCACACCGCTATCAGCCAGCTCGCGCTGCAGGGCGCGTGTCAGCGTGAGTACAAAGGATTTGGTCGCATTGTAGGCACCGTTGAAGTGTTCATGTATCAGTGACAGCACGGAAGCGATATTGATGATGGTGCCGTGAGCACGCGCACGAAACACCTGCGCGGCAGTATGAGCCAGTTGCGTCGGGGCCACGATATTCAACGCCAGCATGGTTTGAATACGTTCCAGGTCAGCATCGATAAATTCCCCTTCGACGCTCATACCCGCGTTATTCAGCAGCAACGTGATGTGGTGGTTTTCACGTAGCTCCTGTTCGATACGCTGCAAATCCTGCGTTTTGGTGAGATCCGCAGGTAAGACACTGACTTCCACGCCAGCCGATTCACGTAGGCTCTGCGCCAGTGCATTCAGACGAGCGACATCGCGTGCCACCAGAATCAGGTTGTAGCCGCGAGCGGCCAGTTGTTTTGCGTAGGTAGCACCAATACCGCTCGATGCGCCGGTGATTAAAGCCAGTTGAGATGATGACATGGTCGTTTCCTCTAAATGATGGTTATCATATTTGACGTGATAAATATGACGATCATAATATTTATCGTCAAGCTGGAATATGATGATCGTAATAATTACTATGATTGTCGTAACTGATGAACCGGAGAGCAGAGGATGGAAAAGCTGAGTCACAAAGCGCGCACGCGTCAGCGCATTCTGGATGAGGCGGCCAAAGTGATGCGTGAATGCGGCACGGAGAGCATTGGTGTTGCATCGTTGATGAAGCGTGTTGGATTAACACATGGCGGTTTCTATGCTCACTTTGCCTCACGTGATGTGTTGGTTGAAGCGGTGATTGCTCAGATGTTTGCTGATTCCGCACAACGATTAGCAGCGATCGTGCAGATTGAGGATCCGGCACAGCGTCTGAATCAATTGATCGATAATTATCTCTCCGATGTGCATCGCGTCACGCCGGGTGAGGGCTGTCCACTCCCCGCACTTGCCAGCGAGATGGCGCATTTGCCACTTGAGGCTCGTACGCTATTTTCACAGCGGCGCGAAGTGGTGCGTCAGAGACTGGCTAAGCCATTGCAGGAACTCGGCAATCCGCAGGCGGATAGGCTTGCCGCCAGCATCCTGGCTGAAATGGTTGGTGCGATGGCGCTGGCACGTGCCTGCCCGGATGATACTGAGGCGAGTCAGATTCTGGCTGCCAGTCGTCAGTCCGTAAAACAGCGCGCAGGGCTGGAGCTGGTATGAGTGAACACAATATTCGCGACATCATCGCACCACATTTACAGGTGCTGTTCTGCGGCATCAATCCGGGCCATTCCTCGGCGCATACTGGCTTTCATTTTGCCCATCCGGGCAATCGCTTCTGGAAGGTGATTCATCTGGCCGGATTCACCCATGAGCAGCTGAAACCGGAACAGGAGCAGCGACTGCTGGAGACCGGCTGCGGCATTACTATGCTGGTGGAAAGACCGACCGTGCAGGCGACGGAACTGGCGGGGGATGAGTTGCGTGATGGTGGCAGCCGATTGCAGGAGAAAGTGCTGAACTATCAGCCGCGTGCGTTGGCGGTGTTGGGAAAAGATGCGTTTCAACGCGCATTTCGTCAGCGCAAAGTGGAGTGGGGTGAGCAGCCACAAACTCTCGGCAATACCCGGCTGTGGGTGCTGCCCAATCCGAGTGGCCTGAATCGTGCTTCGCTGGAGGAGATGGCCGACGCTTATCGACAACTTTATCTATGGTTGCAGAAAAGCGAGTGAAATAAAAAACCCCGGCAAGCCGGGGTTTTTTTATCTCAGACCGATTAGTCGTCAAGGAAGCTACGCAGCACTTCGGAACGGCTTGGATGACGCAGTTTACGCAGCGCCTTGGCTTCAATCTGACGGATACGCTCACGCGTTACGTCAAACTGCTTGCCTACCTCTTCCAGCGTGTGGTCGGTATTCATATCGATACCGAAACGCATACGCAGTACCTTCGCTTCACGCGCGGTCAGGCCAGCCAACACGTCGTGGGTAGCAGAACGCAGGCTCTCAGAAGTTGCAGAATCCAGCGGCAGCTCCAGCGTGGTGTCTTCGATAAAATCGCCCAGATGCGAATCTTCATCATCACCAATCGGCGTCTCCATAGAGATTGGCTCTTTGGCAATTTTCAGCACTTTGCGGATTTTATCTTCCGGCATCAGCATACGCTCAGCCAGTTCTTCCGGCGTCGGCTCGCGGCCCATCTCCTGCAACATCTGGCGCGAAATACGGTTGAGCTTGTTGATGGTCTCAATCATATGCACCGGAATACGGATGGTACGCGCCTGGTCGGCGATAGAACGGGTGATAGCCTGACGGATCCACCAGGTGGCATAAGTTGAGAACTTATAACCACGACGGTATTCAAACTTATCAACCGCCTTCATCAGACCGATGTTACCTTCCTGAATCAGGTCGAGGAATTGCAGACCACGGTTGGTGTATTTCTTGGCGATTGAAATCACCAGACGCAGGTTAGCTTCCACCATCTCTTTCTTCGCACGACGCGCTTTGGCTTCGCCGATAGACATACGACGGTTGATATCCTTCACCTGCTCGATGGTCAGGCCGGTTTCTTCTTCAATCTGCGACAGTTTCTGCAGGCAACGCATGACGTCATCCTGCACTTCCAGCAGTTTTTCCGACCACGGCTTGTTCATCGCCAGTGCGGCTTTAAACCAGCTTTCACTGGTTTCATTACCGGTGAACAGGGTGATGAAGTTTTTCTTCGGCATTTTGCACAGTTCAACACAAAATTTCATGATGATGCGTTCCTGAGTACGCACACGCTCCATCATTTCACGCATGTTGTTAACCAGGTAGTCGAACTGCTTCGGTACCAGGCGGAACTGTTTAAACACTTCAGAAAGATTCTGAATTTCGGCAACCGCATCAGCGTGGCTGCGGCCTTTGGCCTTGATCACCGTACGGGTAGTTTCGTACTGGGTACGCAGCTCAACGAATTTCTCGCGCGCCAGTTCCGGATCGATAGAGTTATCGTCATCAGAACTGTCGTCATCGCTCTCTTCGTCTTCATCTTCGTCATCATCGCGGTCTTCTTCAGACAGCTCAGAACCCACGTGAGTGGCGGTAGGGGCCAGATCTTCTTCAGCGTTCGGATCGACAAAACCGGTGATCAGGTCGGACAGACGTGATTCGCCTGCTTCAACACGATCGTACTGATCGAGCAGATAGGTGATTGCTTCCGGATATTCTGCAACGGAGCACTGAACCTGGTTGATGCCGTCTTCGATGCGTTTAGCGATGTCAATTTCGCCTTCGCGCGTCAGCAGTTCAACAGTACCCATTTCGCGCATGTACATGCGCACCGGGTCGGTGGTACGGCCAATTTCAGATTCAACGCTGGATAACACCTGAGCGGCGGCTTCCGCAGCATCTTCGTCAGTATCGGCACTGTTTTCATTCAGCATCAGATCATCGGCATCAGGGGCTTCTTCCACCACCTGAATACCCATATCGTTAATCATCTGGATGATGTCTTCGATCTGATCGGAGTCGACGATATCTTCCGGCAGATGGTCATTGACCTCAGCATAGGTCAGATAGCCCTGCTCCTTACCACGGGTGACAAGTAGCTTAAGCTGTGACTGCGGGTTTTGCTCCATAAGACGGTATCCACACTTCTGTTAATTAGATTGGTGTCGGTCGGCAGCGAGCCAACAATAACAGTGAAGGCGTTGTGTTTTTGCCGCTGCCTTCGTCGCGGCCAGGGCATTTGCCCTCTGATATTCGGCACTTAAGCCGCTTGGATGCTTTTTTCGGGCCAGGCTTCTCGCCTGGTTCCGCTAATGCTTATCGCCCCGGTTCCCTGCCATTTTAACGGTATCGGCAACCAGAGCGTCTAAAACGGTTATTTCTTTGCCAGTGCCTGGCTCAGTGCCCAGAATTCGCGGCGTTCGGCAGCACTTAAACCTTCGGTACGATCGCGGGCAATGAGCGCTTCAAGACGCTGTTCCAGCGCGGAATCGTAAAGGCTCGCCAGAGAGTCCTGGAACACGGTTTCCGCCTCTTCATCCACTATCATGTGGTTCCAGGTGGCCAGTGTTTCAAGGGTCTGACTAAAATTTGTCCCGCGATATAACTCTAGTAGCTGTCCGGTCGTCAGGCCAGGATTCTCACAACAACGGCTGACTAACTCCACAAACAGCGGCAAACCCGCCATTTTTGACTGCTCCAGACCTTCAAGAGCAGGCACCATGGCGGCAAATTGCGGGTTCTGCACCAGTAACGCCACCAGCACGCGCATGGTTGTGCGCTTCAGCGGTGGTGCAGTGGGTGCGGCTCCACTCTCTGCCTGCTTCGGCAATAACTTCTCTAACTGGTTATCGTCAAGAATGCCGAGTTTATTACCTAATTCCTGACGCATATAAATACGCAGGGTTTCACCGGGGATCTGCCTGATCAACGGTAACGCCAGCGTACTCAGGCGTGCTTTACCGTCGCGCGTACTCAGATCAACCTGCGGCAGCAGGCTGTCGAACAGAAACGTGGAGAGCGGCATAGCCTGCTCCATCCTTGATTCAAACGCGGCTTTGCCTTCTTTGCGCACCAGCGTGTCCGGGTCCTCGCCATCAGGCAAAAACATAAAGCGTAGCTGACGTCCGTCATTCATGTAAGGCAATGCGGTTTCGAGTGCGCGCCAGGCGGCTTCGCGGCCGGCACGGTCACCGTCGTAACAGCAAATGACGTTTTCCGTCGAGCGAAACAGCAGCTGAATATGTTCCGCGGTGGTCGAGGTTCCCAGCGAGGCAACGGCATAATCAATGCCGAACTGCGCCAGCGCCACCACATCCATATACCCTTCCACCACCAGCAGACGAGCCGGTTGCGGATGATTTTTCAGCGCTTCATACAGGCCATACAACTGACGACCTTTATGGAAAATCGGTGTTTCCGGCGAGTTCAGGTATTTCGGCGTATCGTTGCCCAGTACACGGCCACCAAAACCAATCACCCGGCCGCGTTTATCGCGAATCGGAAACATGATCCGGTCGCGAAAACGATCGTAAGTGCGGCCTTTGTCATTGCTGACCAGCATGCCCGCTTCCATCAGCGACTCACGATCTTCTTTCTGCTGACCAAAACGCTTCAGCGCGTTATCCCAGCCGGGCGGTGCATAGCCAATGGCAAAGTGATCAATCACTTGTTGGCTAAGGCCACGCGTGGCGAGATATTGCTGAGCGGGCTGGGCCTGCGGTTGACGCAGACTCTGCTGATAAAAGGTGTTCAGACCTTCCAGCAGCTGATAAAGGCTTTGGCGCTGATGGCGTTCCATCTGGCTGGGGCCGTTGCCCGCTTCATAAGGCACTTCAAGGCCGTGCTGGGTGGCCAGTTCCTCAATGCTCTCGACAAACTCCAGACGATCGAAATTCATCAGGAAGTCGATGGCATTGCCGTGGGCACCACAGCCGAAGCAGTGATAAAACTGCTTATCACCGTTTACGGTGAAAGAGGGGGTTTTCTCGTTATGGAATGGGCAGCACGCATGATAGTTCTTACCCTGCTTTTTCAGCTTAACGCGGGCATCGATAAGATCCACGATGTCCGTGCGGGCAAGTAAGTCATTGATAAATACGCGTGGAATTCGTCCAGCCATAAGCCCCGATTTTTCAGCTCATAAACGGCAACAAGCCGCGCTTCCTTTCGGAAAGCACGGCCTCTTACTTGACTCTGTCTGCGTTTATCACGCGGCGGAGGCGAACCTCCGAAAGAAATTAGTACAGACGAGTGCGGCGTGCGTTTTCGCGAGCCAGTTTCTTGGCATGACGCTTAACTGCAGACGCTTTAGCGCGCTTACGTTCGGTAGTCGGTTTTTCATAGAACTCACGACGACGAACTTCAGCCAGAACGCCTGCTTTTTCGCAGGAACGCTTGAAGCGACGCAGTGCTACGTCGAACGGCTCGTTTTCACGTACTTTAATTACCGGCATGTAACTCTCACCTCGATAAAATTCGGTTTTTGCTGCTGACTGCGGCGCCAGCACATTTCAAAATGGTGCATAATTCTACTCCAACCGGGGTTGGCTTGTAAAGCACCAGGAACAAATTGAAACCAACAGGGGCTTGTGCCTTGCGGCTGCCGGTTTTTTCAGGCCGTGGAGTATAGCGCACTCTTTGTGCGACGGAAAAACACTTTTTCGCGGTCAAAGTTGCCCGGCCGGTGATCTCCCTGTGGTACACTGCGCGCCGCAAGAAGAGGGTACGAAAAGCTATGCGAGTTCTGGGTATTGAAACGTCCTGCGATGAAACCGGCATCGCGATTTATGACGATGCGTCCGGTCTGCTGGCAAATCAATTATATAGCCAGGTAAAATTGCATGCCGATTACGGCGGTGTGGTGCCAGAACTGGCATCGCGCGATCACGTGCGTAAAACCGTGCCGCTGATTCAGGCGGCGTTGAAACAGGCTGGATTGCAGCCGCAGCAGATTGATGCCGTGGCCTATACCGCCGGACCAGGTTTGGTCGGTGCGCTGCTGGTCGGTGCCACCATTGGTCGTGCGCTGGCATTCGCCTGGAATGTTCCTGCGGTGCCAGTCCATCATATGGAAGGCCATCTGCTGGCACCCATGCTGGAAGACAATCCGCCGGAATTCCCGTTTGTGGCGCTGCTGGTTTCGGGTGGTCACACCCAGCTGATTAGCGTCACCGGCATAGGTGAATATACCCTGCTGGGCGAATCCATTGACGATGCGGCAGGTGAAGCTTTTGATAAAACCGCCAAACTGCTGGGCCTCGACTATCCGGGTGGCCCGATGCTCTCGCGCATGGCACAGCAGGGCACGCCGGGTCGTTTCACTTTCCCGCGCCCGATGACCGATCGCCCCGGCCTTGATTTCAGCTTCTCCGGCCTGAAAACCTTCGCTGCCAATACCATCCGCCAACATGCAGGTGATGAGCAGGCGCGCGCCGATATCGCCCGTGCTTTCGAAGACGCGGTGGTGGATACGCTGATGATTAAATGTAAGCGTGCACTGGAGCAGACGGGGTTCAAACGTCTGGTGATCGCCGGCGGCGTCAGCGCCAACCGCACGTTACGCGAGCGCATGGCGGAGATGATGAAAGCGCGTGGTGGTGAAGTATTTTACGCCCGCCCGGAATTCTGTACCGATAACGGTGCCATGATTGCTTATGCGGGGATGGTGCGACTGAAAGGCGGAACACGGGGTGAACTGGGCGTCAGTGTCCGACCTCGCTGGCCGCTGGCTGAACTGCCTGCCATCTGACATAAAAAAATCGGCCTGCGCGCCGGTTTTTTTATTTCTGCGGCTTCTTTTTCCGCTTCCAGATTTTATTTTCCTGGCCACGCCACAGGCGCTGAATGTTGTTGTGATGACGTAGCAAAATCAGGCACGAAAGCATCGACACCGGAAAGGTGAATTGCGGCTTAAACCACCAGACATAAAAAGGGGCGATTAACGCGCTGACAATCGCGCCCAGCGACGAGTAGCCGCTCAGTAGCACCGTCAGCAGCCAGGTACCGGTCATTAACCCGGTCAAATCCCAGCCAATCGGCGCAATGGCACCAAACGCGGTCGCCACGCCTTTGCCGCCGCGAAAACGAAAGAAAACGGGATAGATGTGGCCGAGGCAGGCGGCAATCGCCGTCAGGCCAAGATACAACGGCGGAATATGCAGCAGATAAGCGATCCACACCGGCAACATCCCTTTGGCGATATCAAAGATCAGTACCGCGGCGGCGGGTGCTTTCCCCCCGATACGTAACACATTCGTCGCACCGGGGTTACCTGAGCCCTGGGTGCGTGGATCCGGCAGACCAGCGAGTTTGCACACCAGTATCGCGCTGGAAATGGAGCCGCAAAGATACGCGAAAATAATCATACCAAGCGCGATAGCACTCATAGTTCCA
The DNA here is from genome assembly GCF_002095535.1 of Pantoea cypripedii. Classification (NCBI taxonomy): domain Bacteria; kingdom Pseudomonadati; phylum Pseudomonadota; class Gammaproteobacteria; order Enterobacterales; family Erwiniaceae; genus Pantoea; species Pantoea cypripedii. The sequence goes on along the minus strand of NZ_MLJI01000001.1, from coordinate 3,837,275 downwards.
TACCGTTCCTGTAGGGTCGTTTTGTTCTCGGTAAGTGTGGATAATACGCATAATCCGCCGGAAGTGGTATCCGGCTTAGCCAAAAACAGAGACTACATCATGGATATCGTATTTATTGAGCAACTCACCGTGTTCACCACTATTGGCGTTTACGACTGGGAGCAGGGGATGCAGCAGAAGCTGGTGCTCGATGTCGAAATGGCGTGGGATAACCGCCAGGCGGCTGCCAGCGACGATGTTGATGATTGCCTCAGTTATGCCGATGTCACCGAGGCAATTTTAAACCATCTTAACGGGCAGCGTTTTGCTCTGGTTGAACGGGTAGCGGAAGAAATTGCGGATCTGTTGATGAATCGTTTCAAAACGCCCGGCGTGCGCATCCGCGTAGGAAAACCGGGGGCTGTAGCGCAGGCAGCCACGGTTGGCGTACGAATTGAGCGCGGGACTATTCCTAAATAAATCTGACGTGATTGCCATCACAATGAAACCAAACCAAATTATGGTGTGTCTCAGCGCGAGCCGTTGCGTTTAGTGCGGCTTAGTTACCGGAAACCTTAAGGTTTCCTTCAGACTGGCGCAGGCATAATTTAAGGCGGTAGGCAGATGCGACCGCCTTTTTACTGTTTAAAACGGATAGAGGAAAATTTGATGGCAGATATTCATCAGCTGTGGGTAGCTGCAATCCTGGGGATAGTGGAAGGTCTGACCGAATTTTTACCGGTCTCGTCCACTGGCCACATGATTATTGTTGGCCACTTGTTAGGTTTCGAAGGCGACACCGCCGATACCTTTGAAGTGGTGATTCAGCTCGGTTCTATTCTTGCTGTCGTGGTGATGTTCTGGCGTCGACTCTTTGGCTTAATCGGTATTCATTTTGGTGAAGTGAAACATGAAGGTACCGGCAAAGGTCATCTGACCCTGATTCATATCCTGCTGGGTATGGTGCCTGCGGTGGTCATTGGTTTGCTGCTGCACGATAAAATCAAATCGCTGTTCAACCCGATTAACGTGATGTATGCGTTGGTGGTGGGTGGCGTGCTGCTGCTGGTGGCGGAATACCTTAAACCAAAGCAGCCGAAAGCGGTGGGGATTGACGATATTACCTATCGTCAGGCGTTTATGATTGGCTGCTTCCAGTGTCTGGCGCTGTGGCCGGGCTTCTCACGTTCGGGTGCCACCATCTCTGGCGGTATGCTGATGGGCGTGAGCCGCTATGCTGCATCGGAGTTCTCCTTCATCCTCGCAGTACCGATGATGATGGGTGCGACAGTGCTGGATCTGTACAAAAGCATTGGCTTCCTGACGATGCAGGATCTGCCGATGTTCGCCGTTGGCTTTGTCACCGCCTTCGTGGTGGCATTGGTTGCCATCAAAGCCTTCCTTGAACTGATTAAACGCATCTCCTTTGTCTCATTTGCCATCTACCGCTTTATCATTGCGGGCGTGGTTTACATGCTGTTCATGTGATGCAATGCGCGGCCAGTTACGCTGGCCGCGCGTTAATCAGCCTTTCCTGCAGTACTTCAATTCGCCGCCGTGTTAACTCTTCCCGAACTTCTGCTCCTTTGAATCCAGCGTCCACCACGGCTTTGGTGGGAACGGCCTGTGCCAGCGAGAATGCTGTGCGCAGATAATCACCCTGCGGATAGGCATTGTTTTCCAGCCCGGCACGGCCGCGTGCATCGGCTTCGCTGGTCAGCGCCATTTGCTCCACACGCTGCGGCTTGCGCCAGGCATCAATGCGATCAAACAGCGCAATCAGCGCTGCGGCTGGCTGGCGTTCGATGGTGTGAACCATATCGTGAAATTCGGTAACCAACAGTGCCAGATCGCGCACCGAGTTGGGGACGCGCAACCGCTCACATAAGGCTGCCACAATCGGCACGCCGGCCAGACCATGACCATGATGGCTCGGCCACTTCTCCGGCGGCGTGAGGGCTTTCCCTGCGTCGTGGAACAGCGTGGCAAAGCGCACATCCAGCTGGTCGGACAGCGCAGCTGCCATCGTCAGCGTCATCAGTGAATGGATACCGCTATCAATCTCCGGGTGCCATTTGATGGGGGCGGGGATGCCATACAGGTTATCGAGTTCCGGGAACAGCACTTGCAACGCGCCACAATCACGCAGTACCTGGAAATAAACTTGTGGATTACGCGTCAGCAGTGCCTTTTCTGTCTCTTTCCAGACGCGTTCGGGCGTGAGATGCGCCAGCTCGCCACTGGCGACCATATCACGCATCAACGCCTGAGTTTCATCAGCGATACGGAAGTTCAGGTGGGCAAAACGGGCAGCAAACCGCGCCACGCGTAAGACGCGCAGGGGATCTTCATTAAAAGCGGCGGAAACATGGCGCAGGATACGATCGGCCAGATCGCGCTGTCCGGAATAGGGATCGATTAACTCACCACTATCCGCCTGCGCGATGGCATTGATGGTCAGGTCGCGTCGCAGCAAATCCTGCTCCAGCGTGACATCCGGCGCAAACCAGGTCACAAACCCGGTATATCCGTTACCGCTTTTGCGCTCAGTACGCGCCAGCGCATACTCTTCGCGGCTTTGTGGATGCAAAAAAACCGGAAAATCCCGGCCAACTTGCTGAAAGCCCTGCGCCAGCATCGCATCAGGTGTGGTGCCTACCACGACCCAATCTTTATCTTTTACCGGTAAACGCAACAACGCATCACGCACTGCGCCACCGACCAGAAACGTCTTCACTCAACTACTCCAGAGGCCATCTACCTTTGCGTGTCGGGCACGCATCAATCTCTAATTGTTGCACAGTTTGGCCAAAATTCGGGCATGCCTAAAGGGGCATCTTACGATCCCCTCCCAAAAAAAGAACAATGATCGGCTTAATTCATCCAGCGATCGTTCTTTTTGCGACGCGGCACCATATGCGGCAACAACAGACCCAGTAACAGACCCACGCCCAGCACGCCACCGCCATACATAAACCATTGCATGATGATGGTGCGCTGTTTGTCATCCAGCTGAACGTTAGCGGCACTGACTTTTTTCTGCGCGACAATCAGCTCGTTTTTCAGCTTCTGATTTTCGTCTTTCAGGCCGTTGATGGTGCTATCGCTGTTGGCTACCTTGTTCTGCATATCGGACGTACGCTGATTCCAGCTGTTGTCGATGTTTTGCAGTTTATCGGTGAGGTCCTTCACCTGCTGTTCCAGCTGTGGCACGCGGGTACGCAGACTGGGATCGGCACTCAACTGGGAGAGAGGAATCCAGGTGGTGCGACCCTGCGAATCTTTAATCTGGCCGTACTGCGTATCGTTGTTGGTTTGCAACAACTGTACTTCTTCCCCGGCATTCAGCTTGCCAACCAGGCGAAATTGATCGCCAGGGCCGCTGCGCACCCAGGTGGATAATTCATCGGAGATGTAACGTTTTTCGTCTGCATGAGCTGGAGTGATGGCGCTGAAAGCCAGCAATGAAAGAGCTGCAAGTGTGATTTTTTTCATTCGATATCAATTTTTCGTCATGGCGTAAAATTACCGGCACAGTCTGGAGAGGCTTCCCATAAATCTGAATGAGAACTATCCTGGTCTCAATCTGGAGTGAAAAGGGTCGTAAAAGCAAAAGAAAGCCGAGACAGCATGCATTCTGTGCATTACTCTTCGCCAGATTAACTTCTTAAGTGCCAGCAGCGTATTCAATAAAAAATTATGACCATCGAAATCGAATTAAAGTTCATTGCCACGCCGGAAGCGGCCGAAAAACTGGCTACAACTCTTGCAGCATGGCCTCATCAACATGTATCAGCGCGTGAGCTGACCAACATCTATTTTGAAACCGATGACAACCAGCTGCGGCGCTGGGATATGGGACTGCGCATTCGCGGCATCGACCAGCGCTATGAAATGACGCTAAAAGCGGCAGGAAAAAGCGTGGGTGGGTTGCATCAGCGACCGGAATATAACGTCGATATCAATACGCCGGATCTGGACATCGCCTTGTTACCCGCCGAAATCTGGCCGCAGGGAACAGATGTGGCCGCATTGCAGCAACGGCTGGAGCCCCTGTTCAGCACCCATTTCCAGCGCGAGATGTGGCTGGTGCAGTTTGCCGATAGCGAAATTGAGGTGGCGTTTGATCGCGGAGCGGTAGCCGCTGGTGAATTCAGCGAACCTTTATACGAGGTGGAGCTGGAGCTGAAGCAGGGGCAGCGTAAAGATCTGCTGCAATTTGCCCAACAGCTTATCGCTATGGGCGGTTTGCGCCTCGGTAGCCTGAGTAAAGCCGCCCGTGGTTATCAGCTGGCACAGGGCAATACACCACGCCCATTGCGCAACCTGCCGCTACTGAAAATCCCGGCAAAGGCGACGGTAGAGCAGGGCATGATCAACGCGTTGTCTGCGGGGCTGAATCACTGGCAATACCATGAAGAAGTGTGGTTGCGTGGTAATTCGGCAGCGCAAGCGTCGGTGCTGGAGGCATTAGAAACCCTGCGTCAGGCATTCTCGTTATTTGGTGCGCTGGTGCCGCGTAAAGCCAGCAGTGATTTGCGTCAGAAGCTGACCCATATAGAAGAGTTGCTGGCGGATAACCAGCAGGATGCCACGGCACTCAGTTTTTCACTCAGCTCTGTCGATGCTCAGTTAGCGCTTACTCACTGGCTGGTTGAGACGCAATGGCAAAACTGGCTGGATGATAAGAGCAAAAGTAAATTGCAGGGTTCCTTCAAACGCTTTAGCGACATCATGCTGAGCCGTATTAACGCTGATTTGAAAGACACCTTTGCTGATGTGCAGCTGTTTAATGAGTTCCAGGATAAAGCCACGCGTCTGAATCGCCAGCTGCTGGCGGTGCATCTGCTGGCAGGGGCGTATCCGGCTGAAGAGGTGAATAACTGGCTGTCGGGCTGGCAGACATTGCAGCATGCCATTGCCATCCAGCAGGAGCGAGGCCTGAATACGCTGGTGAATCAGGCGGTGAAGCAGGCCCCATTCTGGCTTAATAGCGGGACACCACGCTAACGCCACACAAAACAGAATCAGGGAGGGAAGATGTTGTTACCGTTATCGGCGCTGATGCAGGCGCAACTGACCAGCGCGGCAGAAAAGCTCAATGTGTCGCCCGACGCACTGACGCCTGAGCAGGCGGGTGCGCTCGCCTTCAGTGACTTTATTGTCGACAACCTGCAGCAGCACCCGGAGTGGTGGCAGCAGCTACAACAACAACCCCCTGAGCCTGATGAGTGGCAGTCGTATGCCAGCTGGCTGAATCAGACGCTGCAAAATGTGGATGGCGAAGCCAGCCTGATGCGTGAGCTGCGTCTGTTCCGCCGCCATATGCTGGTGCGTATCGCCTGGATGCAGTGTCTGCATCAGGCCAGCACCACGCAGAGTTTGCAACAACTCAGCGTGCTGGCCGAAACTCTGATTGCAGCCGCGCGTGACTGGGTATGGCAGGATTGCTGTCGCGATTTTGGCACTCCCTGCAATGAAGCCGGTGAACCCCAGCCGATGCTGATTCTTGGCATGGGCAAACTGGGCGGCAACGAGCTTAATTTCTCCTCGGATATCGACCTGATTTTTGCCTGGCCAGAAAACGGTGTGACGCGCGGTGGTCGGCGTGAACTCGATAATGCCCAGTTCTTTACCCGTATGGGCCAGCGTCTGATAAAAGTGCTCGATCAACCGACGGTGGATGGCTTTGTCTACCGGGTGGATATGCGTCTGCGTCCGTTTGGCGATAGTGGTCCGCTGGTGCTGAGTTTTGCCGCGCTGGAAGATTATTATCAGGAGCAGGGGCGCGACTGGGAGCGCTATGCCATGGTCAAAGCGCGTCTGATGGGCGATGACCAGGGACGCTGGAGCCAGGAATTGCAGCAAATGTTGCGGCCTTTTGTCTATCGCCGCTACATCGATTTCAGCGTCATCCAATCGCTGCGTAACATGAAGGGCATGATTGCCCGTGAAGTTCGCCGCCGTGGCCTGAAAGACAACATCAAACTGGGTGCGGGCGGTATCCGCGAGACCGAATTTATCGTGCAGGTGTTTCAGCTGATACGCGGTGGACGTGAGCGTTCACTTCAGCTGCGCTCCTTGTTACCCACGCTTGCAGCGATTGGCGAACTGGGTTTACTGACAGCGCAGCAGGTAGAGCATCTGCGCGAGGCGTATCTGTTTTTACGTCGTCTGGAAAACCTGCTGCAAAGCCTGAATGACGAACAAACCCAGACGTTACCGGAAAACGATCTTGACCGTCAGCGCCTGGCCTGGGGCATGGGGGCGGTTGACTGGTCAACGCTGATTGCCTCCCTTGAACAGCATATGGCGGGTGTGCGCGCCATTTTCGATGAGCTGATTGGCGACGATACGCCAGATATCGATGACCAGCGTGAGCTGGCCGAGTTTGCGGTGCTGTGGCAGGACACGCTCGAAGAGAGCGAACTGGCGGCGCTGGTGCCGCAGCTGGATGAAGCGCAGCAACGCGCGTTGTATGAAGCGCTGAACGCCTTTCGTCTCGATGTCGGACGTCGCACCATTGGGCCACGCGGTCGCCAGGCGCTCGATCAACTGATGCCGCGTCTGCTGAGTGAAGTCTGCCCACGTCCCGATGCAGCGGTGATCCTTAGTCGCCTGACACCGCTGCTGTTGGGTGTCCTGACGCGTAGTACCTATCTGGAGCTGTTAACCGAATACCACGGCGCGTTACGTCATCTGATTCGTCTGTGCGCCGCCTCACCGATGATTGCCAGCCAGCTGGCACGTTATCCCTTGCTGCTGGATGAGTTGCTTGACCCGGCGACGCTGTATCAACCCACCGCCACGGATGCCTATCGTGATGAACTGCGCCAGTACCTGATGCGTATTCCCACGGATGATGAAGAGCAGCAACTGGAGGCATTACGCCAGTTTAAGCAGGCGCAGCATCTGCGCATCGCGGCAGCCGACATAGCCGAAACGCTGCCGGTGATGAAAGTGAGTGATCACTTAACCTGGCTGGCCGAAGCGATTATCGAATCAGTGGTGCAGCAGGCGTGGAACATGATGGTGCAGCGTTATGGGCGTCCGTCCCATCTGACTCATGACGGCGAACGGGGTTTTGCCGTGGTGGGTTATGGCAAGCTCGGTGGCTGGGAACTGGGCTATAGCTCCGACCTCGACCTGGTTTTCCTGCACGATTGCCCGGATGACGCGGTGACTGACGGCGAACGCGCCATTGATGGCCGCCAGTTCTATCTGCGTCTGGCACAGCGCGTGATGCATCTGTTCAGCACGCGTACCTCCTCCGGCATTTTGTATGAAGTGGATGCACGCCTGCGCCCGTCCGGTGCGGCCGGGATGCTGGTCAGCACGTTTGCCGCGTTTGATGATTATCAGCGTAACGAGGCCTGGACCTGGGAACATCAGGCGCTGGTGCGTGCGCGCATTGTGTTTGGCGAAGCGGCGCTGTGTGAGCAATTTAATCAGATCCGGCGCGGCATTCTCTGCCTGCCACGGGATGAAGATACGCTGCGCAAAGATGTGCGTGAAATGCGGGAAAAGATGCGGGCGCACCTGAGCAATAAACATAAAGGGCGCTGGGAAATCAAAACCGATGCAGGTGGCATTACCGATATTGAATTCATCGCGCAATATCTTGTCTTAGGCTACGCCGCCCGGCAACCCGCTCTGACGCGCTGGTCCGATAATGTGCGCATCTTCGAGCTGATGGCGCAGCACGACATTATGCCGGATGAGGAAGCGCGAGCGCTGACGCATGCTTATGTCACGCTGCGCGATGCGCTGCATCATCTGGCTTTGCAGGAGCTGCCTGGCCATGTGGAGCCGGAAGCCTTTGCGGCAGAACGCGCCACGGTTAATGCCAGCTGGCAACGCTGGCTGGCCGAATCTGACAGCGCGGAACACTAAGCATTCTGTGCTATTATCCGCGCACTATTTTTATCGCAGTCTGGAGTCTCTGGAATGAAAGTAACACTGCCCGCATTTAACCAGGCCGCTGTGCTGGTTGTCGGTGATGTGATGTTAGACCGCTACTGGTATGGCCCTACCAGCCGTATCTCTCCTGAAGCCCCGGTGCCGGTGGTGAAAGTGGATACCGTGGAGGAGCGTCCTGGCGGCGCGGCCAACGTGGCGATGAACATTGCAGCGCTGGGGGCGGCTTCACGTCTGATTGGCCTGACCGGCGAAGATGATGCGGCGCGTGTGCTGAGCAGCACATTGCAGCAGGTGAAGGTGGACTGCGATTTCGTGGCGGTAAAAAGCCATCCGACCATTACCAAATTGCGCGTACTGTCGCGTAATCAGCAGCTGATTCGTCTCGATTTTGAAGAAGGGTTTGAGCAGGTCGATCCTGAGCCGATCCATCAGCGTCTGCGTCAGTCGCTGGCCCAGGCGGGCGCGCTGGTGCTGTCTGACTATGCCAAAGGGGCGCTGAATAGCGTGCAGACCATGATCCAGCTGGCGCGCGAAGCCAAAGTGCCGGTATTGATCGACCCGAAAGGCACCGATTTCGCCCGCTATCGCGGTGCTACGTTACTCACGCCGAACCTGTCGGAGTTTGAAGCGGTAGTTGGCAAATGCAAAAACGAAGACGAGATTGTCAGCCGTGGCGTGCAACTGATGGCCGATTATGATCTTTCTGCGTTGCTGGTGACCCGGTCAGAGAATGGGATGACCTTGCTGCAACCGGGTAAAGCACCGCTGCATCTGCCCACCCAGGCGCAGGAAGTGTATGACGTGACGGGTGCCGGTGACACGGTGATTGGTGTGCTGGCTGCGGTACTGGCTGCCGGTGAAAGCCTTGAAGAAGCGTGTTTCCTCGCGAATGCGGCGGCTGGTGTGGTGGTTGGCAAACTGGGTACGTCAACGGTCAGCCCGGTCGAACTGGAAAATGCGATTCACGCCCGCCCGGACAGCGGTTTTGGCGTTATGGACGAAGAACAGTTGAAAGCAGCGGTGGCGATGGCTCGTCAGCGCGGCGAAAAAGTGGTGATGACCAATGGCGTGTTCGACATCCTCCATGCGGGACATGTTTCCTACCTGGCGAATGCGCGCAAGTTGGGCGATCGTCTGATTGTGGCGGTCAACAGTGATGCGTCGACCAAACGCCTGAAAGGTGAGACGCGTCCGGTCAATCCGCTGGAAAACCGCATGATTGTGCTGGGTGCACTGGAGGCGGTGGATTGGGTGGTGTCATTCGAAGAGGATACGCCGCAGCGCCTGATAGCCGAAGTGCTGCCGGATCTGCTGGTGAAAGGCGGTGACTACAAACCGGAAGATATCGCAGGGAGTAAAGAGGTGTGGGCCAACGGCGGTGACGTGCGGGTGCTCAACTTTGAAGACGGTATTTCTACCACCAATATCATCAAAACCATTCGCAGCCATTAAGCGGCATAAAAATGGGAGCCTGAGGCTCCCATTTTTTATTTGCTTTCTTCAGCCTTCACCACGTCAGCGGCGGGGGGCACGCTGCGGCTTTCCAGCTGAGCCAGACGCTGTTCCAGCGCGGCCAGTTTCTCGCGGGTACGCAGCAGTACCTGGGTCTGCACATCAAACTCTTCACGGTTAACCAGGTCCATACGGGTTAATTGCGCCTGCAAAACCTGACGAATTTTCTTTTCGACATCGTCGCCAAATTCGCGAATTCCTTTCGGCATGGCTTCGTGCACCTGGCGAGCCAGTTGTTCAATTTTTTTCGTGTCGATCATGATAATTTCCTGGTTACGGGGCCGATGACAGCGCGTGTTCGGTCTTTATAAGCCTTAAGTGTAATGCCAGAAACGAAAAGGTTAAACCTGAAATCTGCACCGCAGGAAATGCAAAAGCATTTGCGCTTTTGTTGATTGCCCGACCAGATGATTGGCGCTATAGTGATTTTGCTTATTCTCAGGGCGGGGCGAAATTCCCCACCGGCGGTAAATCAGCTTCGGCTGAAAGCCCGCGAGCGCTTCCACTGCAAAGTGGAAGGTCAGCAGATCCGGTGTAATTCCGGGGCCGACGGTTAAAGTCCGGATGGGAGAGGGTAACGACATCAAACGGGCTATGCCCGTGTCACGTTATTGCCATGTGTTTTTTACGCACTCCTAAGCTCGCCCTGATTCTGGTAACTCATATTTTAAATAAAGGTTTTTTACCATGAATCAGACGCTACTTTCTGAATTTGGCACGTCCGAACAGCGTGTAGAACGCGCCATCGATGCACTGCGTAATGGTCGCGGTGTGATGGTGCTGGACGATGAAAATCGTGAAAACGAAGGCGACATGATCTTTGCCGCCGAAACCATGACCGTTGAGCAGATGGCACTGACCATCCGCCACGGCAGCGGCATTGTTTGCCTGTGCCTGACTGAAGAACGCCGTCAGCAGCTCGATCTGCCGATGATGGTGGAGAACAACACCAGTTCCTTCGGCACCGGTTTTACCGTGACTATCGAAGCCGCACAGGGTGTGACCACTGGCGTTTCTGCCAAAGATCGTATCACCACCATCCGTACCGCTGTCGCTGATGGCGCTAAACCAAGCGATCTGAACCGCCCAGGCCATGTGTTCCCGCTGCGCGCCCGTGAAGGCGGCGTGCTGGCACGTGGTGGTCATACCGAAGCCACCATCGATCTGGTGACGCTGGCCGGCTTCAAACCCGCTGGTGTGCTGTGTGAACTGACCAACGATGACGGCAGCATGGCGCATGCTCCGGAAGCGATTGTGTTTGCTAAGCAGCATGATATGCCGGTCGTGACGATTGAAGACCTGGTGGCGTATCGCCGTCAGCGCGAAACCCGTCAGGCAAGCTAAGCCGACACAGCATCCCGTAAGGCCGGATCATCATCCGGCCTTTTTTATCCTTCTTACCTGTCCCCTCAATCTTATTCAAATTCCCTGATAAAGATCATCATGGTTATCAGCGTTAATCCGGCAACGAATCGGCGTATCTTAAGCTTAAGAAAACGACACTTCGTCAGAGGATTAATCATGAGCAACACCCGCATGCCCGCTCTGTTTCTCGGCCACGGTAGCCCGATGAACGTGCTGGAAGACAACCGCTATACCCAGGCCTGGCAACATTTAGGCGCAACACTACCGCGTCCACGCGCGATTCTGGCGGTCTCGGCGCACTGGTACACGCGCGGCACGGCGGTGACGGCGATGAACAATCCACGCACCATCCACGACTTCGGCGGTTTTCCGCAGGCGTTGTTTGATGTGCGTTATCCGGCTCCAGGTTCGCCGGAACTGGCTCAGGAGGTGGCGGATTTGCTGGCACCGATAGCGGTGCATCTCGATCAGGAATGGGGATTTGACCACGGCTCATGGGGCGTGCTGGTAAAAATGTATCCTGATGCCGATATCCCGGTGGTGCAGCTGAGCGTCGATGGTACGAAACCCGCTGCCTGGCACTTTGAGCTGGGACGTAAACTCGCGGCTTTGCGTGATAGCGGCGTGATGATTGTTGCCAGCGGCAATGTGGTGCATAACCTGCGCATGTTACGTTGGGAAGGGGCAACCGAAGCCTATCCTTGGGCGGAAAGCTTCAACCAGTATGTGCTGGATAATCTGAATTATCAGGGCGATATTGAGAGCAATCCGCTGGTGAATTACCTGCAACACGAAGGGGCGAAATTGTCTAACCCTACCCCTGACCATTACCTGCCGTTGCTGTACGTGCTGGGTGCGCGTGGTGCAGATGAACCCGTGTCAATCCCGGTGGAAGGGATGGAGATGGGGGCTATCAGCATGCTTTCGGTTCAGGTCGGTTAACAGTGAAAGCCGCCCGCGACAATGGCGGGCGGCAGCTGATCACTCGATAAAGGTGTGCGGATAGAAGCGGGACAGATCCTGGGTGATCAGTGCACGATCTTCACGTATCCCGATCCCGGCAGGTTGATCGTCAATCAGCCAGCTACCAATCAGCGTGTAGCTATCGCCAAATTTCGGCAGTGGATAGAACTCCTGCACAATCATCCCTTCTTCACCATATGGCCCATCGACACGCGCAATTTCCTGACCGTGTTCGATAATGCGGATATTGGCACCTTCACGCGAAAACAGCGGTTTCACCACGTATTTGTCCATCGGTGGCACATTCGCCGCATCGGCAAAGTAAGCGGGCAACAGGTTGGGATGATTTGGGAACATTTCCCACAGCAATGGCAGCAAGGCTTTGTTGGAAATGATGCTCTTCCATGCCGGTTCCAGCCAGCGTACCCCGGCATCTGCCAGCTTGGTAGAGAACACCTCGCGCAGCATAAATTCCCACGGGTAAAGCTTGAACAGGTTACTGATTATCTGATCATTGGGATCCGTAAACTGGCCTTTTTCACCTAAACCGATTTCGTCGATATACAGAAATTCACTCGGTAGCCCGGCTTCGGTGGCGCAATCCTGCAAATATTGCACTGTGCCGCGATCTTCTTCAGTATCCCGACAACAGGCGAAATGCAGCCAGTTAAAGCCATGCTGCTGATGTAACTCAGCGAAGCGGGCAATCAGCTTCTCCTGCAGGCTATTAAACTGGTCGCTGCCCTGCGGCAGGTTGCCTGCATTCTGTTGATCTTCCAGCCAAATCCATTGGAAAAATGCCGCCTCATACAGTGAAGTTGGCGTATCGGCATTATTCTCCAGCAGTTTGATATCGCCCTTGCCGTCCCAGGCCAAATCGAGACGCGAATAGAGCGAGGGCTGGCGTGATTTCCACGAGTCACGCACAAAATCCCAGGTGTGCTTTGGAATGCAGAAGCGGGTGAGCAGCGCTTCACTGTTCACCACTTTATCCACCACCTGGAGGCACATCTGATGCAGCTCCGCAGTGGTGTCTTCCAACTGCTCAATTTGCGCCAGCGTGAACTGGTAATACGCCTCTTCACTCCAGTAAGGTTCGCCATGCATGGTGTGAAACTGAAAACCATACTCGGTGGCCTTTTCGCGCCAGTCCGGGCGCTCGGTGATGGCAATACGTTGCATGATGCTGCTTAGCCTCCCAGCGAGCGGGAGCTGGTGCCAGAGGCACTGCTGCGCTGCATGGTATTTTGCTTCGCGACCGTTTCACCAAAACCGCCGCGGGTGATGGTTGAAGTGGTTGCGGGTTTAGGTGCCATGGCGGTTTTCGGCACGTTCATGGTACGGCCAGAGGTTGCCGTTCCGTAGTTCTTACCGGATGCATCAACAAACTGGCCATTCGCCGGGCTGTTGGGGGTTTTAGGTGAGAACAACGGCTGCTGCGCAAAACCTGCGCCACCGCCCATCATACGGCCCATCATATAACCGGCCATCAGCGGCATCCAGAAGCTGCCACTCTGCTGTGCTTCGGCATTGGTGCCTGCCTGCGCAGGGGCCTGCTGACATTGGTTTTCACCAAATTCCGCCACACAATCTTCGCGCGTCGCGTATTTCGGTGCGGTACGTTCCGCTTCTTTCTTCGCGTTGTTATACGCGGTGGTGCATTGCGCGCTCTGGCTCGGATTGGCCTTCGCGCAGTCGTCTGCATTCTGATAAAGCGAGACGGTTTCATCACTCTGTTCGCAGCCAGCCAGCATAAACACTGCGGTCACCGCGAGTGCCACTGGCGTTAAGTGGCGTGCCTGCCAGCTTTTACGGAAAGCGGCATGTCGAATATTTTTAGTCCGTTTCATTTCATTTCATCCTGTGCCCAAAGGTAACGCATAGGATAAGGGGTGAGTGGTTGAAATTAAAGCGACAGGCCGGATGGTGAGGGGATCTTTACGTAGCTATACGTTTGAATGAGAAAGGGGCCGTAAACGGCCCCAAATTCGCTTAGTTACTGAAAGGGTTACTGCTGGTGCGTGCTGCTGCCGGGCGTGCTTTTGCGGCGGCTGGCGCTGCTGAAGACGCTTTCGGACCGTTATCCACACGCGAAGCCTGCTGCGTGTTTTCCGGCGCAACGGCTTCCGGAGACGTGGATGTCTCTTTACCCAGCTGCGCATTCAACAGCTGCAGATCCTGTTCATTCAACGTACCCAGCGCATATTTGATGTTGAGCTGGTTAATCATGTAGTTATAACGTGCATCAGCCAGTTGCTGTTTAGCGTTATACAGGGTGGTGGTGGCATCCAGCACATCAACGATGGTACGGGTACCGACCTGATAACCGGCTTCCATCGCATCCAGGGAGCTTTGCGATGAGACCACAGCCTGTTTGTAAGCATCGATGCTGCTGATTGAGGCGTTCACGTTGTTAAAGGAAGAACGTACGGTCTGAATCGCGCTGCGATGGGCACTTTCCAACTGTTCACTGGCGCTGACAAAGCTGTACTGCGCCTGTTTAACCTGTGACGTCACTGAGCCACCGCTGTACAGCGGCAGTGAGAAGCTCAGACCCACCTGGTTAGAACCGGTGATGGAGTCAGAGGTGCTGGAACTCTGGTTAGCACGGCTACCACCGTATTTGCTGTTAGACAAACCTGTGGAGGCGGTTAAATCCAGTGTTGGCATATGGCCAGTTTCTGCGGAGCGAATCTGCTCACGTGCCAAATCCTGGCTCAGACGTGCTGACAACAGGCTCAGGTTGCGGCTCTCAGCTTCTTTCAGCAGTGAATTAACGGCATCCGGACGGGTCGTTTTAAAACGATCAATATTCAGTTCCGCCAGGGAGAGGTAATCCATGCCGGTGATTTGGCGCAGTGCCTCAACCATGTTGTCGAGGTTATTACGCGCGGTCACTTCACTGGCCAGCACGCTGTCGTATTGAGCACGGGCGTTCTGCACGTCAGTGATCGCCACCAGGCCTACGTTGAAGCGCTGTGTGGTTTGATCCAGTTCGCGGTAGATCGACTGTTTCTGTGCTTCGGTATAAGAAAGCGTATCAATGGCGTTCAGCACATTGAAGTAAGCGGTCGCGGTGTTCAGGATCAGGTCCTGCTGGGCAACCTGATAGGTAACATCCTGGATACCGGCAGTTTTTTCCTGCAACGTCAGCGCACGCCATTTCGACATATCGAAAATCGTTTGGGTTAATTGCAGTGATGCGCTGGTCGTGTTGGAATGAAGGCCGCTGCTGTCGCGGTAGCCGTTGTTATAGGTATAATCTGCACCAAGGCCTAACTGCGGCAGTAATGGACTGCGTGCTTCATTAATTTTCTCAAAAGCGGCATCGCGGTCAGCAGCAGAAGCGCGCAACGTCGGGTTGCTTAAACGCGCCTGTTGATACACCTGCAGCAAGTTCTCTGCCTGGCTGGCAAGGCTGAAACCGCCCAGGCTCAATCCAATAAAAAGTGGGAGCAGTTTTTTCATTTGCATTCCTTTTGTTGCAGCAAATTGCACTGGTAGCGCTGCAGGTAAGCCAAAAAATAATCGCCGATTCTAGCAGAGACGGCGCGACAGATAAGTTGGCTGAACGTGCCTTCTTCCTCTAATTTACGTAAATAATTCAGAAAGAACCACTCGGATGGAGCACAAGGGTTGGCTTTTCTTCGCTCCATCCCAATCTGCATAAGGAGCCAGAAGATGGCTGATGAAAAAAAATCCCCTGTGACTTTCACAAAAAACGATGTAGAAATTATTGCACGCGAAACACTTTACGACGGTTTTTTTTCTATTGTTCGTTATCGTTTTCGCCACCGTCTTTTTAATGGTGAAATGAGCGGTGAAGTGCAGCGCGAAGTTTTTGAGCGCGGCCATGCTGCTGTCCTGCTACCCTATGATCCCCTGCGTGATGAAGTTGTGCTGATCGAACAGATCCGCATCCCGGCGCTTGATTCCAGTGCCACGCCCTGGTTGCTGGAAATGGTGGCGGGGATCATTGAGCCCGGTGAGACCATCGAACAGGTGGCGCGGCGCGAAGCGGTGGAAGAAGCGGGCCTCAAGGTTGGACGCACCAAACCGATAGTGAGTTACCTTGCCAGTCCAGGCGGCACCTCAGAACGCCTGTCGATTCTGGTCGGGGAAGTGGATGCCAGCCAGGCAGAGGGAAATCACGGGCTGGAGGAAGAGAATGAGGATATTCTTGTCCATGTGGTGAGCCGCGAACAGGCCTATCGCTGGGTGGAAGAGGGGATAATCGATAACGCAGCGTCTGTCATCGCCTTGCAATGGCTGGCGTTGCACCATGAGAAACTAAGAGAAGAGTGGAAGCCAACATGAGACAGCGCTATACCCCTGACTTTCCCGAAATGATGCGCCTGTGCGAAACCAATTTCGCCCAGCTACGCCGCCTGCTGCCTAAGGGCGACGAAGCAGGTGCTTCGGTGACCTATCAGGTGAATGGCGCCAGTTATCAGCTGACCATCGAGGAATCAACGCGTTACACTACGCTGGTGGAAATCCGCCAGGTCGCTCCCGCGGTGAGCTACTGGAGCCTGCCGTCGATGTCGGTGCGGCTCTATCATGATGCGATGGTCGCTGAAGTGTGTTCCACACAGCAGATCTATCGTTTTAAAGCGCGCTATGATTATCCTAATAAAAAATTGCATCAGCGCGATGAAAAACATCAGATAAACCAGTTCCTTGCGGATTGGTTACGCTATTGCCTGGCGCACGGTGCCGTGGCATTGCCCGTCTGCTGATAGCGTATAATGTGCGCAATAGCGTGGAGATTAAGGAAACGCTTTGGATAGCCTGCTAACTCTTCCTGCGGCGAGTGGGGCCGATATCAGGATTTTACAAATCACGGATACCCATCTTTTCGCAGGAAAACACCAATCGCTGCTTGGGGTGAATACCTGGTCGAGTTTTGATGCAGTGCTGGACGCCATTGAGGCGCAGCAGCGCGATTACGACCTGATTATCGCCACAGGCGATCTTGCTCAGGACCATTCGGTCGAAGCTTATCAGCATTTCGTCACCGGTATTGCACGCCTGCCTAAACCCTGCGTCTGGTTGCCCGGCAACCATGATTTTCAGCCCGCGATGGTCAATACGCTGGCCGAGGCGGGGATTGCGGCAGATAAGCATGTGTTGCTGGGAGAGCACTGGCAGCTGGTGCTGCTTGATAGTCAGGTCTTTGGTGTCCCACACGGGATGCTGAGTGAATATCAGCTGGAGTGGCTGGAAAAAACACTGGCTAAATTCCCGGAGCGCCACACGCTGGTGTTGCTGCATCATCATCCGCTGGCGTCCGGCTGTACCTGGCTGGATCAGCACAGTCTGCGCAATCCGCATCAGCTGGAAGCGGTGCTACAAAACTTCCCGCGTGCGCGTAATCTGGTGTGTGGTCATATCCATCAGGAACTGGATCTCGACTGGCATGGCCGCCGCGTGTTGGCGACGCCATCAACCTGTGTGCAGTTCAAACCGCACTGCACCAATTTCACCATTGATACGGTAGCACCGGGCTGGCGCTGGTTTACACTCAAGCCAGATGGCCTGTTGCAAACTGAAGTGGATCGTCTGCAAACTGACGCATTCCGACCTGATCTTGACTCCGAGGGTTATTAAACGATGGCGGCGCTGATTTATCTGCATGGATTCAACAGCTCACCGCAATCGGCAAAAGCCACGCAGTTGCAGCAGTGGATGCAGCAACAATATCCGGCAATCCAGGTGATTGTGCCGCAACTGCCCCCGTTTCCTGCCGATGCGGCCATGGTGCTGGAAGACCTGGTACTACAGCATGCAGGTGAAACGCTGGGGTTAGTGGGATCGTCGCTTGGCGGCTATCTGGCGACCTGGCTGTCACAATGTTTTATGCTGCCTGCGGTAGTGGTGAATCCCGCCGTACGGCCCTTTGAACTGCTGGTGGATTATCTCGGTGAGAACCAGAATCCCTACACCGGTCAGCAATATGTGTTAGAGTCACGCCACATTTACGATCTGAAAGTAATGCAGATTGACCCCCTGGAAGCACCCGATCTAATCTGGCTGTTGCAACAGACTGGCGATGAAGTTCTCGACTACCGTCAGGCGCTGGATTATTACAGCGCATGTCGTCAGACGGTCGAAGAGGGCGGCAATCATGCTTTTACCGGATTCGAACGCCATTTTACGCAGATTGTTGATTTTCTCGGGTTGAACCACCCCTGACAACTG
This sequence comes from Pantoea cypripedii, assembly GCF_002095535.1. NCBI lineage: Bacteria > Pseudomonadati > Pseudomonadota > Gammaproteobacteria > Enterobacterales > Erwiniaceae > Pantoea > Pantoea cypripedii. The sequence continues at coordinate 3,819,335 of NZ_MLJI01000001.1, read as the reverse complement.
TGTAGTGTGCCAATTTTCATATTGCTAATCAGACAGTTACGATGAGCCAATCAAGTTATAATGCCGATGCCATTGAGGTCCTGACCGGCCTTGAACCTGTACGTCGTCGTCCTGGCATGTACACCGACACCACACGCCCTAACCATTTGGGTCAGGAAGTGATCGATAACAGCGTCGATGAAGCGCTGGCCGGTCACGCCAAACGGGTTGAAGTGATTCTGCACGCCGACCAGTCACTGGAAGTCATTGATGACGGCCGTGGCATGCCGGTGGATATCCACCCGGAAGAAGGGGTGCCGGCGGTTGAGCTGATCCTTTGCCGTCTGCATGCGGGCGGTAAATTCTCGAACAAAAACTACCAGTTCTCCGGCGGCTTGCACGGCGTGGGCATCTCGGTGGTCAACGCCCTGTCGAAACGTGTTGAAGTCACGGTGCGCCGTAATGGCGAGGTCTACAACATCGCGTTTGAGAACGGCGATAAAGTGCAGGATTTGCACGTTACCGGTACGGTGGCGAAGCGCAACACCGGGACCAGCGTACATTTCTGGCCGGATGAGAGTTTCTTCGACAGCCCACGCTTTTCCGTTTCCCGCCTGAGCCACCTGCTGAAAGCCAAAGCAGTGCTGTGTCCGGGGGTGGAAATCGTCTTTAAAGACCAGGTCAACAATACCGAGCAGAGCTGGTGTTACCTGGACGGTCTGACTGACTATCTGTGCGAGGCGGTTAACGGGCTGCCGACGCTGCCGGAAAAACCCTTTGTTGGCAGCTTTGCCGGTGAAGTGGAAGCGGTTGACTGGGCGCTGCTGTGGCTGCCGGAAGGCGGCGAACTGCTGACGGAAAGCTACGTCAACCTGATCCCGACTATGCAGGGCGGTACGCACGTCAACGGCTTACGTCAGGGTCTGCTGGATGCGATGCGCGAATTCTGCGAATTCCGCAATATCCTGCCGCGTGGGGTGAAACTCTCGGCGGAAGATATCTGGGATCGTTGCGCGTATGTGCTGTCGGTGAAAATGCAGGATCCACAATTCGCCGGACAGACCAAAGAGCGCCTGTCATCACGTCAGTGTGCTGCCTTTGTTTCGGCAGTGGTGAAAGATGCCTTCAGCCTGTGGCTGAATCAGAACGTGCAGGCCGCAGAACAACTGGCGGAACTGGCGATCTCCAGCGCACAGCGTCGTATGCGTGCGGCGAAAAAAGTGGTGCGTAAAAAACTCACCAGCGGACCGGCACTGCCGGGTAAACTGGCGGACTGCACCGCGCAGGATCTGAATAAAACCGAACTGTTCCTTGTGGAGGGTGACTCCGCAGGCGGATCGGCCAAGCAGGCGCGCGATCGTGAATATCAGGCGATCATGCCGCTGAAGGGTAAGATCCTGAATACCTGGGAAGTCTCCTCGGATGAAGTGCTGGCTTCGCAGGAAGTGCATGATATTTCGGTTGCGATCGGTATCGATCCTGACAGCGACGATCTCAGCCAGCTGCGTTACGGCAAGATCTGTATCCTGGCGGATGCGGACTCCGATGGTCTGCATATTGCCACGCTGCTGTGCGCGTTGTTTGTGAAGCATTTCCGCTCGCTGGTGAAAAATGGCCACGTTTATGTGGCGATGCCGCCGCTTTATCGTATCGATCTCGGCAAAGAAGTGTATTACGCCCTGGATGAAGACGAGAAAGAAGGCGTGCTGGAGCAGCTGAAGCGTAAAAAAGGCAAGCCGAACGTGCAGCGCTTCAAAGGTTTGGGTGAAATGAACCCGCTCCAGCTGCGTGAAACCACACTCGATCCCAACACCCGCCGCCTGGTGCAGCTCACCGTCAGCGATGACGATGTGGAGCAGACCCTGCGCGTGATGGATATGTTGCTGGCGAAGAAACGATCCGAAGACCGCCGTAACTGGTTGCAGGAAAAAGGCGATTTAGCCGACATCGAAGTTTAAGAAATCAGGGCGCTGCGGCGCCCTTTTTTATCGGCACCGCTAAAGGAAGCAAACAGTGAAGATCACGCTGGAAGAACTACGCGCCTGGGTCACAGTGGTGGATACCGGTTCGATCACCAGCGCCGCCGAGCAGCTGGAACAAACCAGTTCCGGCATCAGCCGGGCGCTCAGCCGTCTTGAGAGCAAACTCGCTACCACCTTGCTGCATCGCACCACACGCCGCCTGGCACTGACAGAGGAAGGACAGATCTTTCTCGAACACGCCCGTCAGATTCTGGCATCGGTGGAGCTGGCAGAAGAACAGATTATCCAGCGACGTGATATTCCTGCCGGACGTTTACGCGTCAACGCCGCGGCTCCCTTTATGCTGCATGTGATTGTGCCGCTGGTGGACGAATTCCGTCAGCGTTTCCCGCAAATCCAACTGGAGCTGAACACCGACGATATCGTGATTGATCTGCTGGAGCAGCAAACCGACATTGCTATCCGCGTGGGTGAGCTGCGTGATTCCTCGCTGCGTGCCAGGGTGCTGGGCAGTAGCGCTATCCGGCTGCTGGCCAGCCCGGCTTATCTGGCAAAGCATGGCGAGCCGGAGACGGTAGCCAGTTTGCAGGATCATCAACTGCTGGGGTTTAGCCAGCTTGAGGCTCACAACGTCTGGCCGGTCTGGCAACAGGAAGGGGTGTTTTTGCGGGTCAGGCCAACGCTGGCGGCATCGAGTGGCGAAACCCTGCGTCAGCTGGCGCTGGCGGGTCAGGGCATTGTGCGCCTGTCGGATTTTGTCAGCCGCGAGGATCGCGCCAGTGGCAGGCTGGTACAGATTCTGACAGCAGAAACTCGCGAGCTACGTTTGCCGATTCACGCCGTCTATTACCGCAATCAATCACTGGCTTCACGTATTCGCTGTTTTCTGGATTTTTTGCGGGAACAGATTGAGGAGAAGGGATTGTTGTAGGGTCGCGATTTATCGCGACCGCTAACTTAATGTGCCGCCGCTTCCAGCACCAGAATCTTCACATCCACCACATCATCTTTAATGATGGCGCGGTGTGCATCCATATGCGGCATCTGCTGATGCTGCTCCAGATGGCGCAGCGATTCCCATTGCTCCAGCATAAAAATCGAGTCCGGGGAATTGTGCTTCCACGGCACCTGCGCCTGGTGGTCCACCAGCGCATCGTATTGATGGCAACCTTCTTCCTGCAACACGGTGGGGATCAGGCGGTTAATCGCTTCCAGTACCGCTGCACGGCGTCCCGGTTTGATACAGATTTCAGCAACCACAGTCAGCATGAGATGTCCTTTTTTTACCGTTGTGCTTACAGTTAAGCAAAAATTTGGCTGAGATGAGTCCGATAACGTTCGATATCACGCGGCACGTCCGGTTGCTTAATCACATCATTACAAATAAAGGTCGGCAACCCGGTCATACCGAGGAATTGGTTGGCTTTGTGGAAATGCAGATACAGGCCGTCAACACCCACACCTTCAAAGAATTGCTCCGGATCGGTGAAGGCCTCCAGCGGCGCATTCCAGGTCAGCGACAGCATATATTTTTTGCCCTGAATCAGGCCACCAGAACCGTATTTTTTGCTGGCGTCGGCGCGGCTACGACCGTCGCTGGCATAGAGTGAGCCATGGCCTTCAGTAAACACGTCATCGATATACTTTTTCACTGTCCAGGGTTCGCCCATCCACCAGCCCGGCATCTGATAAATCACCACGTCGCTGGCGAGATATTTTTGCACTTCGTCGGCAACCACATAGTCGCTGTCCGCCACGGTGACGCTAACGTCATGGCCCAAATCGCGCAGCAGGCTGGCTGCCACCTCGGTTAGCGTATGGTTCAGCTCGCCTTTCGAATGGGCGAAGGTTTTACCACCATCAATAATTAAAATTTTGCTCATGCTACATGCGCTCCGTGTGAGAAATTTACGCTCACTCTACGCGCGCGCCCGACAGGGAAAAATGTGTTTTGGATCACAAGACTTTTGCTTTTAACGCAATAATGCGGCAGCGTGTGAAACAATCTGCCAGCAAACACTACACAGAGAAGAAAAATGAAAACCATGTTATTCAGCGCGTTACTTCTGGTCAGCGGCGTCGCCCAGGCGCAATCCCATCTCGATCAGGTACGTGAAAGCAAAACCCTTAAAGTCTGCACCACCGGGGATTACAAGCCCTACAGCTATCTGCGCAGTGACGGGCAGTATGAAGGGCTGGACATCAGCATGGCAGAATCGCTGGCGGAAAGCCTGGGTGCCAAAGTGCAGTGGGTGCCCACCACCTGGAAAACCCTGAGTGAAGATTTTGTCGCGCGGAATTGTGACATCGCGCTGGGTGGCGTGTCGGTCACGCTGAAACGCCAGCAAATTGCCTGGTTCGCGCAGCCGCTGGGTGTCGATGGCAAAATCCCGCTGGTACGCTGTGCCGACAAAGCGAAGTATCAAACTATCGACCAAATTAATCAGCCGCAGGTACGCGTGATTGAACCGGCGGGCGGCACCAACGAAGCCTTTGTGCACAGCCATCTGCCCAATGCCTCGCTGACGTTGTTCCACGATAACGTCACCATTTTCCAGCAGCTGGTGGATAAAAAAGCGGATGTGATGATTACCGACGCATCAGAAGCGTTGTTCCAGCAGAAGCACTATCCACAGCTGTGTGCGCTCAATCCGGAGCAACCGATGCAGTACGGTGAGAAGGCCTATATGATCCCGCGCGATGATATGAGCTGGAAGCAATATGTCGATCAGTGGCTGCATCTCAGCACCGCCACCGGTGATTATGCTCGCATCGCTGAGCAGTGGCTGGGTGTGATCAAATAACCCGATTGCACCCGTAGCGGCGCGATTCATCGCGCGCCCTGGCCCTTAAAACCAGTGCGATAAATCGCGCCGCTACGCCGAACGGCATCCCGCAATTAACGATACAAGCTGGCTTTGCCCAATCCGCCAAACAGGTTCATTTTGTAGCGAATCACCCCTTTCGCCGCCGCGATGGCCTCCGGGTAGATGACGTTCGGATCCCACCAGGTTTCCCGCGCCAGAATCTCGCGCACTTTCTGGAAGTAGGCGAACTTCATATCGCTGGAGATATTAATTTTCCCCACCCCCAACGTCACCGCCTCGGCAATCTCGGCATCCGGGTTAGCGGAGCCGCCATGTAACACCAAAGGAATGGTCACACGCTGCGAAATGTCCTTAAGAATATGCATCTGCAATTCTGGCTTCATATTTTTCGGATAGATACCGTGCGCGGTGCCAATCGCCACCGCCAGAGTATCCACGCCGGTGCGCTGGATAAAATCCTCTGCCTGCGCCGGTTCGGTGTAAATCACCTTGCTGACGCCGCCTTCCACCGTGGTGCCGGTATCGCCGATGGTACCCAATTCACCTTCGACCGACACGCCCACCGCATGGGCCAGCTTCACCACTTCTTTGGTCAGTGCGACGTTCTCTTCATAGGGCAGCAGCGAACCATCAATCATGACCGAGGTAAAGCCGCACTGGATGGCGCGCAGCACCTGAGCGATGGAAGCACCGTGATCAAGATGAATGGTGAAAGGCACTTTGCTTTTCAGCGTACGTTCCCGCACGTAGCCAAAGAACTCATCGGTGACAAACTCCAGTTCACTGGGGTGGATCGAGATGATGGCTGGCGTGTTTGTCGCCTCAGCTTCCTCCACCACGGCGCGAATAAAGCAGCTATCCGCGACGTTAAAAGCGCCGATGGCAAAACGGTGTTCACGGGTAGGTGCCAACATCTCTTTCATAGAAATCAACATGTTATGTTTTCCTTCAGGTGATGTTTAGTCAGGGCCGACGGCAACGCCGACCCGATGATGAATAAAATTGGGAAAATCTGTGATTTATCGCGCGGGTGTCAGGCTTTGCCCGCCGAACCCGACCAGCTCAGGTACTCGGCCACCACTTCGCGGCAGGCGGATTCCATCAGCCCGAGTAAATCCGCCAGCTCGGCGTGGGGATGCTGCTTCATCGCCTGTTGCAACGCGTGCTTACCGGCATCAAACACCGCAGCACCGACGTTAATCTTGGCGACGCCAAACTGGCTGACGCGGCGTAAATCCTCGGCGGGTGTTCCCGAGCCACCATGCAGCGCCAGCGGGAGTGGTGAGACGGCATGCAGTTCCTGCAAACGCTGGAAATCAATTTTCGGCTGCACGCCAGCCGGATACAGCCCATGTGCGGTCCCCACCGACACCGCCAGCAGGTCGATGTGCGTTTGCTCCACGAACGGCAGCACATCCGCTACCTGCGTCATCTTCACGGCGGCATCGGCCAGTTGGTAGGTCGGGGCATCGGCGATATGGCCCAGCTCGCCCTCGACGCACACGCCAGCGGTATGCGCCATTTTCACCACCTGGGCGGTTTGACGAATGTTCTCCGCCAGCGGCTCGGATGACGCATCGATCATCAGGCCGGTAAACCCGGCGCGAAATGCCTGACCAATCAGCGGAAAGGCTTTGCCGTGGTCGAGGGCCAGTGCTACCGGCACCGTGGCATCTGCTGCCAGCGCCTGTACCAGCGGCACCGCCACGGGGGGAGGGAAATGTGCGCTATGCCCCTGATAAACATTGAGGATCAACGGAGCGCGCTGCTGTTCGGCGGCCTGAATGGCGGCGCGCGTGGTCTCAAGGTTAAAGCAGTTGATCGCCAGCACTGCGTACCGCTGCTGCGCTGCTGCCCGAATCAGGTCATTCATCATGGCAAACATGGTGGCTCCTTATTCCAGAGTGAATTTGATCTCTTCATCGCGGACGCCAGGGGCCTCCACATCGTCGAACTCTTCATCCGCCTGGGTAACGGTTTTCTTCATTAGCGACAGCATCACACCGCACACCACGGTGCCGATGCCAAGCGCCAGACAGAACAGCCAGGGTTTGGTGAACAACGGCACCACAAACATGCCGCCATGCGGTACGGGTGCTTCCACGCCCCACACCATGATCAGCCCACCGGCAATCGCCGAGGCCACAACGCAGCTGGCGACCACGCGCAGCAGGTCACGCGCGGCTATCGGAATCACGCCTTCGGTGATCATGCAGATCCCCATCGGGAAGGCGGCTTTCAGCGCCTCTTTTTCGGCTTTGGTGTACTTGTGACGCGTCAGCAGGAAGGAGAGGGTGATGCCGAAAGGCGGAATCATCGAGCCGACAAACTTCACCGCCTCCGGCCCGTAAATACCATCGACCAGCATGCCATCGGCAAACAGCGACATGGTTTTATTGATGGGACCGCCAAAGTCGAAGGTGGCCATGGCACCGAGAATCGCGCCCATCACAAACTTCGAGCCGCCCTGCATCGATTCCAGCAGATGAATCAGCGTCTGCTGCAACCAGACAATCGGCTGGCCGATAAAGGTCATCATCAGTAGCCCGGCGATGATGGTACTGAGCAGCGGCAGCACCATGATCGGCATCAGGCCTTGCATCGACTGCGGCAATTTAATGGTGCGGCGCAGCAGCAACACGGTGTAGCCAACCAGAAAACCGCCGAGGATGCCGCCGATAAAGCCGGTGCCAATTTGGCCGCAGATAAAACCGACGATCAAACCTGGGGCAAAGCCGGGGCGATCGGCGATCGAGTAAGCGATCGCCGCGCTGATCAACGGGACGATCAGTCCCATGCCCCAGCCGCCGATCTGGTTGAGCATCCAGGCAAGGGTGCCGGTGTGTTTACCGACATCCGGCCCACCAATCACCTGGCCTAAGGCGATGCAGATCCCGGCGGCGACGATCAGCGGAATCATCCAGGAGATACCGGTGAGCAGATGCCCTTTGATCTCCTGGCCATACTGGCGTTTGTTGTCATTCATGATGGATCTCCTCAGGCGCGCGCCAGTGAATCCGCCACTTTTTCGAGGAATTTCACCGGTGACTTGATCACCACTTCGGTTTTCACCCTCACGATAGGTTTGCCCTGGAAACGCTCTTCACCTTTGATCTTCACGTCAACCGCGAGGATCACCACATCCGCAGCGGCGATCGCTTCGCTGGTGAGTTCCGTTTCGGTGCCGATGGTGCCCTGCGTTTCGACGTGGATGGTGTGGCCCAGTGCATGGGCACCCTTTATCAGTTTTTCCCGCGCGATGTAGGTATGCGCGATGCCTGCCGTGCAGGCCGCTACACAGACGATGTTCATGTGTCACCTCAGAAGAGTAGGGTTAACAGAGGTCGGTTTCGGCGTACTGACTAAACAGCCGGATGATATTGCCGGGGTCGTTTTCCACCAGCAGTTGGGCAATCACCTCATCATCGGCCAGCGCGCTGGCCACCTGCGACAACAGGCGAATGTGGGTGGTGTTCTGATCTTCCAGTCGCACTGCGAACAGGATGATGCAGCGCACCTGGCTGCCATCCAGCGTTTCCCAGGGGATATCCTGCTGGGTACGCCCAATGGCTAACGTGGTTTGCCGCACGGCCGCTGATTTGCCGTGGGGAATGGCGATATGGTTTTCAAAGCCGGTGGAGCCTTCCGCTTCACGCAGCCAGACATCGGCGATAAAGGCTTCGCGATCGCTGATGGCACCGTCCTGATAAAGCAACTCGGTGAGTTCGTTAATCACTGCTTCTTTGCTGGTGGAAGTCAGGGCCAGATTGACGCGGCGCGGCGTCAGAATGCGGGAAATATCCATCAATCAGTCCTCATTCAATTAATGTTCAGCCAGGGCGTCATTCGCCCGGTGCGGCAGCTGGCTGCCAATCATGGCGTCAGTCACCCGCCGGATATCGTCATCGTTAAAAAATGCACTGACATACACGCTGGGAATGGCTCCGGCGGCGAGGTGAATGGTGGTAATCACCAGGTCCACCGCTTCACGCTGGCAAAAGGCGGCGTGATTACTCGCCGATACCACCCCGGCGATTTCCCAATCCGGGAAGGCGCGCAGAATCCGACTTTTCAGCAGATGTGAGGTGCCGACGCCGCTGGAGCACACCACCAGAATGCGTTTGTGGGCAATCTGCCGCTCCAGCGCCGCCTGAAAATGGACGCAAAGGTAACCAATTTCATCATCTGCTACTGGTGAAAGATCGTAAGCGTTCGCCGTCAATTGCATCGCCTGTTGCGTCAGGAAAAATATTTCTTTCATCTCCTGCTGAATATCTTCCAGCAGCGGATTACGAATATGGATGTGATATTTAAGGCGATTTAATAACGGCTTAATATGCACCAGTAATCCGTCGAATAATAAGCGGTCCTGAGATAAATCCTGCTGAATTAATGCCGAGAAACGATCGATTAATTCACAGGTTATTTTGACCGATTCCGCAGTGGAAAATTGATTATGCAGCGGCGCATGATCACCGCGTTCTTCCACCACAATGCCGGACGAGACAATATATTGATAAATAAATCCCACCTCATCCGCCGGAAGCGCACAGCCGATGCGTGCTTCAATCTGGCTGACCATCTGCTGCGCAATGGTCAGGATGCGTTTATCCAGGTCCTGCGCGGCAAGCGTGGTCTGTAAGGCCAGCGCGTTACCCTGCGCCATGCGATGCATCATGATTAAGATGTGAGTGCACAGATTGAGATACCAGGCATCACCCAGCGGATAACTCAGCTGCTGCTCCATCTGTAACAGCAGCGCCTGCACAAAAGCCACATCCTCGTCACCGAAGTAATGCACCAGCGCCTGCTGGCTACCGGGATCGAGCCGGGGCAGTAGCGGTGTGCCCGCCACGTTTTGCTGCATCACATCATTAATCAGCGACACCATCGCCTGGCGCAGCGTCTGTTCATTGCCTTCAATGTGCGTGCCGCCGGGGCCGCGCGCCAGTGTTAATCCCAGCGGTTGCAGCCACTCTTCAATCACTTTCAGGTCATTCACGATCGAGGCGTGGCTGATAAAGTAACGCTCTGACAGCTTGCTGATCGAGGTTTCACGCGGTGCGTCACTCAGCAACTGAGAAGCAATTTTTACCCGGCGGCTGTTGTGACTCAGGGCATCGCTGTTGTCATCCCCGTTCAGTTGCTGCTCCAGTTGCAGGCGCTGCTGGATATCATCAACCCGCAACCGCACGCCGCGCCCTGGGGTTTTCTCCAGCACCATGGTCCAGTTACTGAGCCAGGCTTCCAGCCATTGCAGGTCGCGGTAGATGGTTTTTTCTGATACGCCGAGCTGCTGCGCCAGTTGCTTTAACGGCTGAGGTGCGGCCTGTTGCAGCAGCAGTTTTACTAATCGGTGTTGTCGCGAAGTCAGTATTTGCATTCGGTCACCCTTTATTTTGGCAAAACCGTGTTCTGCTATGGTGTTTTTTATATTTTCCAGATGCCAGAAATCAGGAACGCAAAAAATATCTGTCTTATGGAGTATGAATTTAGGAAAGGAAGAGAAAAGCAACAATACTAAATGTTGTCCTCTTGCGCGGACAGGATTAATACGAAAAGCGATGGATGGAAATTAATTGAGATCATGCTCACAGAATGCCGGGAATATTCATTGTGATCATGATCTCATTCTATTTTATTTTTATAACCGGCTTCACATTAATTTCCTGATAAAGATTCCTGCGGCCAGAGAGGGCTTACCCCCTGTGACTAAGCCACGCGAATAAGGTACTATCCTCGCCAAATGACCGCCGGATGTCCCGCCGCTGTGGGCCACGAAGTGAGGATGCGAGCTTAATGAGCGAATTGACGCAGGATGGTGCAGAGCGTCTTGCCCTGCACAAATTTACAGAAAACGCGTACCTGAATTACTCGATGTACGTGATTATGGACCGCGCGCTGCCGTATATCGGTGATGGCCTCAAGCCAGTACAGCGCCGCATCGTCTATGCGATGTCCGAGCTGGGCCTGAATGCCAGCGCCAAATTTAAGAAATCGGCGCGTACCGTGGGTGACGTGCTGGGTAAATACCATCCGCATGGCGACAGCGCCTGTTATGAAGCGATGGTGCTGATGGCGCAGCCGTTCTCTTACCGCTACCCGCTGGTGGATGGTCAGGGCAACTGGGGTGCACCGGATGATCCGAAATCCTTTGCGGCGATGCGTTATACCGAGTCGCGCCTGTCGAAGTATGCCGAAATTCTGCTCAGCGAGCTGGGTCAGGGAACGGTGGATTACACCCCCAACTTTGACGGCACGTTGCAGGAACCGAAAATGTTACCGGCGCGTCTGCCGAATATCCTGCTGAACGGCACCACCGGCATCGCCGTGGGTATGGCGACCGATATTCCTCCGCACAACGTGCGTGAAGTGGCGCAGGCGGCGATCACCCTGATCGAAAAGCCGAACACCACGCTGGATGAACTGCTGGATATCGTGCACGGGCCGGATTTCCCGACCGAAGCGGAGATCATCACCCCGCGTGATGAGATCCGTAAGATTTACCAGAACGGTCGCGGTTCTATCCGCCAGCGCGCGATCTGGAAAAAAGAAGACGGTGAAGCAGTGATCACCGCGCTGCCGCATCAGGTATCCGGTGCTCGTGTGCTGGAACAGATCGCCGCGCAGATGCGCAATAAAAAGCTGCCGATGGTGGAGGACTTGCGTGATGAATCCGATCACGAAAACCCCACCCGTCTGGTGATTGTGCCGCGTTCGAACCGTGTCGATCTGGATCAGGTGATGAATCATCTGTTTGCCACCACCGACCTGGAAAAAAGTTACCGCGTTAACCTCAACATGATCGGTCTGGATAACCGTCCGGCGGTGAAAAACCTGCTGGAGATTATCTCCGAATGGCTGGTGTATCGCCGCGATACCGTGACGCGTCGTCTGAATTACCGTCTGGATCGCGTACTGCGTCGCCTGCATATCCTCGAAGGTTTGCTGGTAGCGTTCCTCAATATTGATGAAGTGATTCACATCATCCGTAGCGAGGATGAGCCGAAAGCGGTGCTGATGTCGCGTTTTGACATCAGCGAGACCCAGGCTGAAGCGATTCTGGAATTAAAACTGCGTCACCTCGCTAAACTCGAAGAGATGAAGATTCGCGGTGAGCAGGCCGAGCTGGAAAAAGAGCGTGACCAGTTGCAGGCGATTCTTGCCTCCGAGCGCAAGATGAGCAACCTGCTGAAGAAAGAATTGCAGGCGGATAGCCAGACCTATGGTGACGATCGCCGTTCACCGTTGCGTGAGCGCGAAGAAGCCAAAGCGCTGAGCGAGAATGATCTGGTGAGCGCCGAGCCGGTCACCATCGTGCTGTCACAGATGGGCTGGGTACGTAGCGCCAAGGGGCACGACATTGATCCTTCCGGCCTTAGCTATAAGGCAGGGGACAACTATCTGGCTGCCGCACGCGGTAAGAGCAACCAGCCGGTGGCCTTTATCGACTCCACCGGGCGCAGCTATACTCTCGACCCAACCTCGCTGCCGTCGGCGCGTGGTCAGGGCGAACCGCTGACCGGTAAGCTGACGCCACCGCCAGGCGCGGTGATGGAACAGGTGCTGATGGAGCCGGATGAGCAGAAACTGCTGATGGCTTCTGACGCCGGTTACGGCTTTATCTGTACCTTTGCTGACCTGGTATCGCGTAACCGTTCAGGTAAAGCGCTGCTGACCTTGCCGGAAAACGCCAAAGTGATGACGCCGATGGCGGTCAATCATGAAGATGACATGCTGCTGGCGATTACTCAGGCCGGGCGTATGCTGATGTTCCCGGTCGGTGAACTGCCGCAAATGTCGAAAGGCAAGGGTAACAAGATCATCTCGATTCCTTCCGCTGAGGCTGCGGCAGGGGCAGATAAACTGGCGTGGTTGCTGATCCTGCCATCGGGCAGTGCCATCACTCTGCATGTCGGCAAGCGTAAGATGGTGCTGCGTAGCGAAGAGTTGCAGAAGTTCCGCGCTGACCGTGGTCGTCGTGGTACCTTGCTGCCGCGTGGTCTGCAACGTATCGACCGCGTCGAGCTGGATGCCCCAACGCGCCAGGGCGGCGAGAGTGAAGAGTAACCCTGCAAAGAATAAAGCAGGCAAGGGTATGCCACTACTGAGGAAACTATGTTACTAATTTTACGGACTATTTTTGTTGTTATTTACTCGATTCTGGTCTGTGTGTTTGGCTGTATCTGGTGCCTGTTTTCACCACGCAATCCACGTCATGTCGCCACGTTCGGTCACATGTTTGGTCGCTTATCGACGGTGTTTGGCGTCAAGGTGGAACTGCGTAAACCGGCGGATGCGGAAAGTTATGGCAATGCTATCTACATCGCAAACCACCAGAATAACTACGATATGATCACCGCCGCCAAGATTGTGCAGCCCACCACGGTGACCGTGGGCAAAAAAAGCCTGCTGTGGGTACCGTTTTTTGGTCTGCTGTACTGGCTGGCGGGGAATTTGCTGATTGATCGTGACAATCGTGCCAAAGCACATAGCACCATTGGTAAGCTGATCGATCAGTTTAAAAAGAAGCGTATCTCGTTCTGGATGTTCCCGGAAGGAACGCGCAGCCGCGGACGTGGCCTGCTGCCGTTTAAAACCGGCGCATTTCATGCTGCGATGGCCGCGGGTGTGCCGATTATCCCGGTGGTGGTGTCCAACACGCATGACAAAATCAAACTCAACCGCCTCAAAAACGGTCTGGTGATTGTCGAGATGCTGCCGCCAGTGGATACCAGCGAGTTTGCTAACAGTTCGGTGCGTAAGCTGGCGACCCATTGCCGTGAATTAATGTCGGCTAAGCTGGAAGAATTAAACGCTGAAGTCGCCGAGCGCGAAAAAAACGGTAAAATCTGACCGGCCCCACGGGGCAGGCAATCTGCCCCGTACGCACCAGACCCTCTCCGGGTGCAGCACAGCAATAGCAATTAGAAAAAAATGGACGGCGTCCTCACGCCACGCTCAAAAGGTCTGAAGTTTTATGTCTTGCAGCAGACGTCAGTTTATTCAGCTTTCTGCCGGTGTCGCACTTGCCACCAGCGTAACCAGCACTGCGCGTGCCGCTTCCGCGCCTGTCGGCGATACGCCGCTTCCCGTACCGCCGTTGATTGAATCACGCCGCGGCCAGCCGCTATTTCTTACGCTCCAGCGCAGTCACTGGTCATTCAGCGGCAACAGCAACAAAGTGCCGGTGTGGGGCATTAACGGCTTGTACCTTGGCCCGACCGTGCGCGTCTACAGCGGCGACGATGTGAAGCTGATTTACAGCAATCGGCTGAATGAACCCGTCGCCATGACCGTGAGTGGCCTGCAAGTGCCGGGCGCGCTGATGGGTGGCGCACCGCGATTGATGTCGGCGGGCGTTGACTGGGCACCGGTATTGCCGATTCGTCAGGGCGCGGCAACCTTGTGGTATCACGCTAATACGCCCAATCGCATGGCACCCCATGTTTACAACGGCCTGGCGGGGATGTGGTTGATTGAGGATGACGTCAGCAAAGCGCTGCCGCTACCGAAACACTATGGCGTGGATGATTTTCCGCTGGTGATTCAGGACAAGCGTCTCGATAACTTTGCCACACCGGTTTATGACCCGCCGCAGGATGGCGGCTTCCTGGGTGATACGTTGCTGGTCAACGGTGTGCAGAACCCGTATGTGGATGTTTCACGTGGCTGGGTCCGCCTGCGCCTGCTGAACGCCTCTAACTCACGCCGTTACGATCTGGCTTTCTCCGATAATCGCCCCTTTACGGTGATCGCCAGCGATCAGGGCTTCTTACCGGCCCCGGTCGCGGTACAGCGTTTGTCGCTGGCACCGGGCGAACGGCGTGAAGTGCTGGTGGATATGTCGCAGGGTGATGAAGTGTCGATCACCGCGGGAACTGCTGCGGGATTGATGGATCGACTGCGCGGCCTGTTTGAGCCGTCATCGATCCTTGCCAACACGCTGGTGTTGTCGCTGCGTCCAACCGGCTTGCTGCCGCTGGTCACGGACAATCTGCCGATGCGCTTGCTGGCGGATCAGATCCTCGATGGTGTGGCGGTACGCACCCGCGAATTCCGCATTGGCGACGGTATGCCAGGCATTAATGGCGCGATGTGGAATATGGGACGCATTGATACCACGGTACAGCAGGGCACCTTTGAACGCTGGATCCTGCATGCCGACCGCCCGCAGGCGCTGCATATTCAGGGCGTAATGTTCCTGATTAAAAGTGTCAACGGTGCACAGCCGATGGGTGAAGATCGCGGCTGGAAAGATACGGTGTGGGTGGATGGCGATGTCGAGTTGCTGGTGAGTTTCCCGCAAAGTTCGTCGGAGCATTTCCCGTTTGTGTATTACAGCCAGACGCTGGAACTGGCCGATCGCGGTACCGCTGGCCAGTTGCTGGTGAATCCAACCAGCTGATATTTCTGCAATTGATAACGGCGCGATTTATCGCGCCGTGACAAATAAGGTTGTTAATTAAAACTCTCCGGGTCCGGTCCCAGTCGGTTGCCGATATCCAGCGCGGTAATATCGCTGATCTCGGTTTTCTCCAGCCGGAAATCAAACACCTTAATGTTTTCCTCAATGCGCGCCGGGGTCACTGACTTCGGAATCACCACCAGGCCGCTGTCCAGGTGCCAGCGAATCACGATCTGCGCCGGGGTTTTGCCATATTTCTTCGCCAGTTCTTTGATCACTTCCTGATCGAACACCCCTTTACCGCCCTGTGCCAGTGGGCTCCAGGATTCAGTCTGGATCTGATGCAGCGCATTCCAGGCGTGCAGAGTACGCTGCTGTAGCATCGGATGCAGTTCAATCTGGTTCACCACCGGCGACACCCCGGTTTCATCCATCAGACGTTTCAGATGCGCTTCATTGAAATTACACACGCCGATGCTTTTGGTCAGACCCTGTTTTTGCAATTCAATCATCTGTTGCCAGGCGCCGACATACAGATCTTTTGCCGGGCAAGGCCAGTGCATCAGATAGAGATCGACCTGATCCAGTTTGAGTTTTTCCAGGCTGGTTTCCAGTGCCTGCTGGGCGTTTTTCTGATCGTCATTCCACAGCTTGGTGGTGACAAAAATGCTGTCGCGCGCCACGTCAGTTTCCTGTAGCGCCTGACCAATCGCTTCCTCATTCTTATAGGCGGCAGCAGTATCGATGGAGCGATAGCCGACCTCCAGCGCTTTTAATACCGCTTTGCGTGCATCTTCAATACTCGCCTGCCAGACACCCAGCCCGAGCTGCGGCATCATATTGCCGTCGTGCAGTTTAATTAGTGGTTGGTCTGCCATAGTTGCTCCTTATTTGTCGCAGTGACTCACCGGAAACACTGAGGTTAATTCTAGTCAACAAACCTTAGCGCCGGGATCATTGTGGCAATTCTGCGGCGCTTTTGTGCTGTCTGTTTCTGCTGGATTCTTGCCTGATTCTCCAGCTGGCTGGAGCTTTCGCCTGCGCTGCGGCAAACTGACCTTTTTGCTGCGAGAGAATCTGCCATGCCCCATGACACCCTTTGCCGCCAGCTGGCCCAGCAGGTCATTGCGTTAATGAAGCCTGGCAGCCAACCCTTTTGTCAGCTGGAAAACGTACGCTTAATCTATGCCGATGAACCGCTGCCGCGTACGCCGATGATGTATCAACCTGGCATCGTCATCCTGTTCCAGGGACGTAAAACCGGCTATCTCGGCAGCACGGTATTTCATTACGATGCCACCAAGTATCTGATGCTCACCGTGCCGTTGCCGGTGGAGTGTGAAACTGAGGCCACGCCGGAGGAGCCGCTGGCGGGGATCTGCCTCACCGTGGACAATGCCAGCTTGCAGGATCTGCTGATGGAGATTGGCGACGATGAAGATTTTCAGCCGCAGCCGCAAACTTCGGGCATCCATTCTGCTTTTCTCAGTGAAGAGATGTTATGCGCCGCCGAACGACTGCTGGATGTGCTGCGTAAGCCGCGTGACGCGCGCGTGCTGGGGCCGCAAATCGTCCGGGAAATTATCTACTATGTGCTGGTCGGGCCGTGCGGGGGCGCGCTGCTGTCGATGATCAGCCGCCAGACGCAGTTCAGCCAGATTGCCCGCGCGCTACGCCGTATCGAAAGTCATTTCAGTGAAAACCTCAGCGTGGAAACGCTGGCGGCGGAGGTGAACATGAGCGTATCGGCCTTTCATCACAACTTTAAAGCGGTGACGCAAACCTCGCCGTTACAGTATCTGAAACGTTTTCGCCTGCATCAGGCACGTCTGATGATGCTCCAGGATGGCATGCGGGCCAGCGTCGCAGCGGTGCGCGTCGGTTATGAAAGCCCCTCGCAGTTTTCCCGCGAGTTTAAACGCTATTTTGGCGTGACGCCGGGGGAGGAGGTGAGCCGCGTGCGTCAGACGATATTTGAATCACCCGCTGACGCCGCGCAGCTGTTATGACGCCTTAGGGCGTCTTTTTTTCCAGATAATCAGAATGCTGCCAGCCAGGCCGACAAACAGCAGCACCACGGGCAGCAGCATCAGCACCGCCATCACCTGATCTTCATGGCGTTTGATGAAGGGCACCTGGCTGATGCCGTAACCGAATGCCACCACGATGCACACCCACAGCAGCCCGCTCAGCCAGTTAAACAGCTGAAAACGACCATTCTGCAAACCAGAAATACCCGCCATGGTTGGCAGCAGGGTACGGACAAATGCCAGGAAACGACCGACCAGCAGTGCCATCAATCCGTGGCGATTAAACAGCTGCCAGGCTCGCTGATGATATTGCGCCGGTAAGTGCATCAGCCAGCTTTTCACCATTTTGGTATTGCCCAGCCAGCGCCCCTGCAAATAACTCAGCCAGCAGCCGAGACTGGCGGCGGTGGTCAGAATCACCATGGTCGGGACAAAATCCATCACACCTTTGGCGACCATGGCACCGGCCAGCAGCAACAGGCTATCGCCCGGCAGAAAGGAGGCCGGTAACAAACCGTTTTCCAGAAACAGCGTTACAAACATTACGCCGTAGACAATCCACACCACATCCGGATTGGCCAACGCGGCAAAATCCTGATGCCAGAGTGCGTGGACAATCTCATGTAAAACACCCATCTGCTATTCCATCAAGTCACAAGGATAGTATTTTAACGGCCCGCGTAGCAGCAAACGTTGATCTTTGCCACGCGAATCCGGCCTGTTGAGCTTCTGTTGAAGATTTTAGCGCTTCAGGCGGTCAAACCCGGCTTGCAGGTCTTCAATCAGGTCAGCAACGTGTTCCAGACCAATGTGCACCCGCACCAGTGTCCCGGTAAAATCGACACCGCCTGCCGGGCGAATCGCCGCCAGTTCTTCCGGCTGATTCGCCAGAATCAGCGACTCATAGCCACCCCAGGAATACGCCATGCTGAAGTGGTGGAAACCGTCGAGATACCCCGCCAACTGCTCGCTGCTCAGTTTCTCGTGCAGAATGAACGAGAACAGGCCGCTGCTGCCGGTAAAATCGCGTTGCCAGAATTGATGGCCTTTGCACTGCGCCAGCGCCGGATGATTGACGCGCGCTACTTCCGGTCGTGCAGCCAGCCATTCCGCTACCTGCAAGCCGCTTTCTTCATGCTGACGCAGGCGGGTGCCCAGCGTGCGCAGACCACGGCTCGCCATATAAGCGGTATCGGCATCAACCATCTGTCCCATCAGGTAGGAATTTTCACGCAGCTGATCCCAGCAGCGCGCGTTAGCCACGGCGGTGCCGATCATGGCATCGCTGTGGCCAATCAGATATTTGGTGCCCGCCTGAATAGAAATATCGACGCCATGCTCCAGAGCGTTAAACAACACACCCGCCGCCCAGGTATTATCGAGCATAATGATGGCGTCAGGCGCTTTCGCGCGTACTGCAGCGACGATGGCTGGAATGTCCTGCACTTCCATGGTGATGGAGGCTGGTGACTCAAGAAACACCACGCGGGTATTCGGCTGCACCAGCGCGCTGATTTCGCTGCCGATGCAGTGATCGAAGAAGGTGGTGGTGACCTGGAGTTTGCTGAGGATTTTGGTACAAAAATCCTGGGTCGGTTCGTACACCGCGCCGCTCATCAGCACATGATCGCCCGCCTCGACGAAAGACAGGATAGCGTTGGCAACCGCAGCGGCTCCACAGGGATAAAGCACGCAACCGGCACCGCCTTCCAGTTCCGTCATTGCGTCCTGAAGAGAGAAGTGTGTCAGCGTGCCGCGACGGCCATAAAACAGCTCGCCCTTCGCTCGTCCGGCGGTGGCGCGTTTTTTATCGGCCACGGTGTCGAAAACCAGCGATGAGGCGCGCTGAATAACGCTGTTTACTGAGCCCTGAGTGTAACGTTTGTTGCGTCCCGCGCTTACCAGCGTGGTGTCTATTTTTTTCGTTGCCATCACTGCCTTTTCTGCCGCATTCCACAAAGGAACCACGTTACCACGAATCTCGCCTGCGCGTTGACCCTGATTGCGGAATATCAGACTGTCGCCCTGCAATAATGGATCGCTTTGCCGCGTCCCTGCGGCCGGCGTTACATCACCCCCATGATATGCGGCAGCCACAGTGACAGCGCCGGAATATAGGTGATAAGCATCAGTACCAGAAACAACATGCAGTAGAACGGCAACATTGCGCCCACCACCTGCTCGATTTTCTGCTTACTCACCGCACTGGCGACAAACAACACCGTGCCTACCGGCGGGGTGATCAGCCCGATACCGAGGTTGGTCATCATGATCATGCCGAAATGCACCGGATCGACACCCAGCGAGGTTGCCACCGGCAACAGTACCGGCGTCAGAATCAGGATGATTGGGGCCATATCCATCAGCGTGCCGATCACCAGCAGCAGCACGTTGATGCACATCAGGATCACATACTTATTATCCGACAGACTGGTAAAGGCTGCGGTAATGGCGGTGGGCAACAGCATAAAGGTCATCACCGCACCAAAACCGGCGGCGAAGGCGATCAGCACCATCACAATGGTGACGGTTTTGATGGTACGGAACAGCAGAATGTGCAGTTGGTTCCACTTAAAGTCACGGTAGATAAACATGGTGACGAAGAACGCCCACAGGCAGGCGATGGCGGCGGATTCTGACGCGGTAAAAATCCCCGACAGGATGCCGCCCAGAATGATGACGATGGTAAACAGCCCCCAGAAGGCATCAAAGAAGATCTTCAGTGCCTGGCGAAATGGGATCGCTTCGCCCTTGGGATAGCCGCGTTTACGTGCAAAGCCGAGGCACATTACCATCAGGCAGCCGCCTAGCATCAGACCGGGGAGAATACCGGCGACAAACAGCGAGGAAATGGTGACCACGCCACCGGTTGCCAGCGAGTAGATCACCGAGTTATGGCTGGGGGGCGTCAGCACCGCCTGCACCGAACCGCTGGCGGTCACCGCAGCAGCGAAATCACGTGGATAACCTTTCTCCTCCATCTGCGGGATCATCACCGAACCAATCGAGGCGGTATCCGCCACTGAAGACCCGGAAATCGCGCCGAAAAAAGTAGACGCGACAATATTCACCAGCGACAACCCGCCACGAATAAAACCGACAAAGATGTAGGCAAAGTTCACCAGCCGTCGCGCAATGCCGCCCTCAGCCATAATTGCCCCGGCCAGAATAAAAAATGGGATGGTGAGTAACGAAAATTTGTTGATACCGTTGGTGATCTGAATCACCACCGCTTCCAGCGGCAGGTCGATCCACCAGGCACCGATAAAGGCGCTAAACCCGACGGCGAAGGCCACGGGAAAGCCGACCAACAGCAACAGGATCAGACTGCCAATCAGGATGAATGCGTCCATCACGATGCTCCGAAGTTAGTGTGTGCCGCCAAGGGTGACGATTGGGCGCTGGCTCTGGTCACCGTTTAACAGGCGCTCCAGGGCAAACAGCAGAGTAAAAGCAGTGCCGATGGGGATCGGTAAATACATTTCGCCGTAGGTGACATTGGGCAGCGCAGCCAGCGGCTGAATCCACATCGCTTCGCACAGGTTGTAGCTGGCACGCAACAGGATCAGACACAGGGCGATCAACAGCAGATTGCACAGCAGCAGCGCCCATTTTTGCCCGGCTGGCGACAGGCGATCGGTCACCATCGACACGCAAATATGGGTGCCTGCACGCAGCCCCACCGGTGCGCCAATGAAGGTGAAGATGATCATGCAGATAATCGCCACCGGTTCCGGCCACGAGAGCGCGCTGTTCATCACGTAGCGCGCAAAAATACCAATCGGAATGACCGTAACCATGATCATCAGTGCCACAGCGGCAACCCACATGCACAACAGGTACAGCCCATCCATCCAGCGGGAATATGCGTTCATTGTTCGCATCCTGAGTGAAACGCCACGCGGCTGCATGGCGCAAAAGGGTTATTTCACTTCGGCGATCTGTGTCATCAGATCCTGATATTTGCCGCCAAATTGATCGCGTACCGGTTGCGTGGCTTTGACGAAGTAGTCACGATCAATCTGCTGGAAGGTGACGCCGCCAGCTTTCATCTTCTCGATCGATTGCTGGGTATAGGTTGCCCATAGCTGACGTTCTTCATCCTGGGCTTCTTTACCCAGTTTTTTCAGCAGCGTCTGATCCTCTGCAGAGAGACGATCCCAGGCCGTTTTGGAAAACAGGATCATTTCCGGCTGAATAAAGTGGCCGGTCAGGGTGTAATACTTCGCCACTGGCAAATAGTTGTGGGCGACAAAAGTCGGTGGATTGTTTTCCGTGCCGTCAACCACGCCAGTTTGCATCGCACTGAACACCTCACTCACCCCCATCGCCACCGGGTTGGCCCCCATTGCTTTCAGCGTGGCAAGGGAAATGGCGCTGTTTTGCACGCGAATCTTCATGCCCTGTAAATCTTCAGGTTTGGCGAGCGGTTTTTTGGTGATCATGTTGCGTGTACCGGCATCGGTCCAGCCGAGGAACACCATGCGGGTGTTGGGGTCCTGATTGAATTTAGTGACGATCTGCTCGCCAACGCTGCCATCCAGCACTTTGTGCATATGATCTTCATCGCGGAAGATAAACGGCAGGGTGAGTACGCTGGTTTCCGGTGCGATGGTGGTAACCGGTGCCAGCGACACGCGGATCATATCGATCGCGCCCAGCTGTACCTGTTGCAGGGTCTGATCTTCATCGCCCAGCACGCCACCGGCATACACTTTCATCTCCAGACGGCCATCGGTGGCTTGTTTGAGTTTTTCACCCATATGCTCCAATGCCACCACCGTGGGATAACCGGCGGGTTGCACTTCCGCCACCTTGAGCACTTTGGCCTGGGCGTTAAAGGCCAGCAGGGCGAATATGGAGGACAACGAAACTGCGAGTAGTCGTTTTTTCAGCGTCATTTTTTACTCCAGCATTGAGGTATCGAAATCGCGCGGTGCAAAAACACCACGAATGGGCAGGGCTGGCTCAGAATAGTGAAAAACAGGTGGCGAAAAACTGGGCAGATGTTGATTGAATGAATTGCATCACATTTTGAAACGTTGTTTTAATAATTTTACATGCTACATCACATTTATAAAACCGGCGCGCATCCGGATACACATTCAACAGAAACTGTGGAGAAAAAGCGCACCTTTCGTTTGTAAATAGTAATGAGAACTACTATCAATTCGACCCGGTAATTTGTTATGATCCGCGCTCGATCGTGAACTGTGCAATTGAAGTTGGAGACGCAGCGTGGTAGCCAGTGATTTGATGCAGACGGATCTCTCCGTTTGGGGCATGTATCATCATGCCGATATCGTGGTAAAGGTGGTAATGATTGGCCTGTTACTGGCCTCCGTGGTGACCTGGGCACTTTTCTTCGGTAAGTTTGCCGAGCTGAGTTCAGCAAAACGTCGCCTGAAACGCGAACATATCGCATTGAGCGAAGCGCGTTCCCTGGACGAAGCTTCACGCACTGCTGCCAGCTTCAAAGGCCATAGCCACAGCGCCGTGCTGCTGAATGATGCGCAGAACGAGCTGGAACTCTCAGCCGGTACAGAAGACACCGACGGCATTAAAGAACGTACCAGTTTCCGCCTTGAGCGTCGTGTCGGGGCCTTTAGCCGTCACGCGGGTCGTGGCAATGGTTTCCTCGCCACCATCGGTTCGGTTGCGCCGTTTATCGGCCTGTTCGGCACCGTCTGGGGCATCATGAACAGCTTTATCGGTATCGCCCAAACCCAAACCACTAACCTCGCCGTTGTTGCACCTGGTATCGCCGAAGCGCTGCTGGCGACCGCGATTGGTCTGGTGGCGGCTATCCCGGCTGTGGTCATCTACAACGTGTTTGCCCGTATGATTGCCGGTTATAAAGCCTCGCTGGGCGACGTCGCGGCACAGGTGCTGCTGTTGCAGAGCCGTGATTTGGACCTGGGAAAAGTGAATAACGAAGTGGCTCGTCCGTCTGCCGCACAGAAACTGCGCGTAGGGTAATTGCTATGGCGATGCGTTTAAACGACGACCTGGAAAGCGATGGCGAAATGCATGAAATCAACGTGACGCCATTTATCGACGTCATGCTGGTTCTGCTGATCATCTTCATGGTGGCCGCACCGCTGGCAACGGTGGATGTTCGCGTTAACCTGCCTGCTTCCACCAGTGCGCCGCAGCCGCGTCCGGAAAAACCGGTCTATCTGTCGATTAAAGAAGATAATCAGGTCTATATCGGCAATGATCAGGTAACGAAAGAGACGCTGGTCAATGCGTTAACCGCGCAGACCGAAGGTAACAAAGACACCACTATCTTCTTCCAGGCAGATAAGTCGGTGAGTTATGAAACCCTGATGTCAGTGATGGATCAGCTGCGTGAGGCCGGATATCTGAAAATCGGCCTGATGGGTATGGAAACGGTGAAAAAGTAATTTCACCCAGGGTTATGAGGGCGTCCAGATGGACGCCCTTTTTGTTATGGGTGCTTGCTGAGCAAAACAGGAAATCACGAATCAGTGCCATAAATGGGCAATTATTCTGTGGATCGGTTTTGTTAATGCTTTGTTACCTATAACCCTGGTTTTGTAAAGTGCAATGGTGAAGGTGATCACATTCATCCGCTAACGGCCACGCTAAAAGAAAGCCTTATGCATGGAAGAAACCTGGAAAACCTATGAGTTCACCTTCGTCTTTACAAAAATCATCGCAGGGCGGTGCCAAAACCATCTTTAGCGTAACCAGCGGCAATTTCCTTGAAATGTATGATTTCATGGTCTTTGGTTACTACGCGACCGCGATTGCGAAAACCTTTTTCCCCGGAGATGACCCGTTTGCGTCGCTGATGCTGACGCTGATGACCTTTGGCGCTGGCTTTCTGATGCGTCCGCTGGGGGCGATCATCCTTGGTGCCTATATTGACCATCATGGTCGCCGTAAAGGTCTGCTGGTGACGCTCGGCATTATGGCGCTCGGCACCCTGACTATCGCCGTGGTGCCGGGTTACGCCACGCTGGGCGCGGCTGCGCCGATATTGATTCTGATTGGCCGTCTGTTGCAGGGCTTTTCTGCCGGTGTCGAACTGGGTGGCGTGTCGGTTTATCTGGCCGAGGTTGCGCCGAAGGGACGTAAGGGTTTTTACGTCAGCTGGCAATCCGGTAGCCAACAGGTGGCGGTGATTTTCGCTGCACTGCTGGGGCTGGGGCTGAATCATCTGCTGGAAAAAGACGCGGTCACTGAGTGGGGCTGGCGTATTCCGTTTGTTATCGGCTGTCTGATTGTGCCGTTCCTGTTCTGGATTCGTCGCATGCTGGAGGAAACTGAAGCCTTCAGCCAGCGCAAACATCATCCGACCATGCGCCAGATTATGCGTTCAGTAGGGCAGAATTGGGCGCTGGTATTAGCCGGTATGCTGATGGTGGTCACTACCACGGTGATGTTCTATATGATCACCGCTTTTACTCCCACCTTCGGCAAAACGGTGTTGCTGATGACGGAGAAAGAGAGCTTCCTGGTGACGCTGTTTGTCGGTCTTTCCAACCTGTTCTGGCTGCCGGTGATGGGCTCGTTGTCAGACCGGGTGGGGCGTCGTCCGCTGCTGATTTTCTTCACCATCCTGATGATCCTCACCGCCTGGCCGGTGCTGAAATGGCTGGTGGCTGCGCCAACCTTCTCCCATCTGGTGATGGCGGAGCTGTGGCTCTCCTTCCTTTACGCCAGCTATAACGGCGCGATGGTGGTGTATCTGGCCGAAATTATGCCTGCCGAAGTGCGTGCTTCAGGCTTCTCGCTGGCTTACAGCCTGGCGACGGCGTTATTTGGCGGCTTCACTCCGGCGGTGTCCAGTTATCTAATTCACGCGACCGGCGACAAAGCGATGCCCGGCGTTTGGCTGTCATTCGCGGCGGTATGCGGCTTGATTGGTACGCTGCTGATTGGCCGCATGGTGAAGCAGTATCGAACGCGGCACCGCGCGACCACCGTGAATGCCTGATCATTTCATAAATTGCGCCGCTACAGATCGCACATCCCTGTTGCGGCGCGATTTATCGCGCAATCACTCTCGCCGCTGTTTCAAAACGACAAATCCACCACCACGTTATCGGTGTAATTCCCTGCCGCCGGGGTGTTCTGCGTCGTCAGAATCTGCGCGGTGTAGGTATAGCCGCGCGTCAGACCATCGGCACTGACGGTGGTTGAGGCGCTGCTGCTCCAGCGGTCCGTGCCGGTCGGCCCCCAGCGCGTGGTGGTGGTGGTGCCCTGGTAGATGTCATAACTTAACCGGTTGGTACCGCTCGCCATATTGCGCACGCCATTCGCCGCGTAGCTGCCGTTACTCAATCCCACCGTGTAGGTGCTGCCTTTGCTGCACACCACGCTAATGGACTGCTGCACTGTGGAAAAACTGCTGACCAATGGCGCGCTGCCAAAACTGACGTTTGGCGCGGTGATGGTGGTGCAATCATTTGAGATCACTACCGTTACCGTAATCGGAATGGTACCGGTGCCGGTCTGCGGTGTCAGACAAAGGCCTCCGACGCCAAGACTGGTGCAGATATTGTAGGTGACATATAAATTGAGCGTCACCGTATAGGTTCCTGCGGCAACGGTTTGCCCGGTGACGGTTTTCAGATATACCGGCAAAGCAAAGTTCAGACTACCAAACAGACCAGCAAGATTCGCCAGCACCGCCTGGGAAAAGGTATAGGTTGATCCTCCCACGGTCAGCTCGGTAGCGCAGGCACTGTCCATGCACAGGCGCACCGGAATATTATCGCTGCCGGTATCGCCGCTGCGCTTCAGGGTACCCCGCGTGCCATTCACGTTTGAGGCGCTGGCCAGCTGAAAGGTGATGGTATTAGTACCTAATAACGTCAGCGCTGATCCCGCGCCACAGTTGACGTTAGCGGTGGTCGAGGTGGAGCTGATAGTTGAATTGGCCACAAAGGTAGTGACCGAGCCAAAGCTGGCGGTTGATGCAGGCAGGCCACAGGCGGCATATGTCAGGCCCGGTAGCAGCAACAATGTCAGCACTAGCAGAATTCTTTTCATGGAGTGATGCCTGAAGTTGAGTTTTCTGTATTCGGCTGCGCGGCACCGGGTGGTGGCGCGGGTAACGCGCAGGTGAGCGGTCCATAGGTCTTCAGCGCCTGTGGCCCGTTGGCAATATTGAGTTCGGTGCGACAGGTGCGACCATCCGGTGTGGTGACCTGGATCGGGTTGCTGGCGTCGAGGTTTTCCATCCAGGTAATACCGTCCCAGCCGACATACTCGGTTGCCTGCCCGGCGCGCAGAACCTGGCTGGAGACCGGCAGCGGCTGACCGTTGCTGTCATGCAGAATCACGCTGGCCGAACGCAGCTTTTCCACCGGGAAATTCAGCAGATAACCGCTCTGGCGTTTCACCGCAAAGCGTTGTTCTACCCGGGGTGAGGTCATATCGGCAGGCAGGTCCAGCGTATCAATATCGTATTTCGCCGCGTAATAGCTGCTGATTGAGGGCACCAGCAGATAACCCTGGTTATCGGTACGCCCCATCGACTGGTTTTCGTAGCGGATATTCACGTCGGGATAATTGGTTTTCACCAGTACAAAGGCATCGTTGATCTGATTGGCAACGAACAAACGGTTATCCATCAGCACCAGCGCACCACTGAAATCGGCCCACTGGGTGGTGTTATCGTCGTCGCCATAAAAACCGGCTGAGGTATCCACTTTATTGTTGCGATAACGCAGGCTGCCCTGACGATAATCGCCGCTATTGCCGCCCTGATTGGCCCACGAGGCATCCCAGGAGTAGCCGCCATCACTCGGCATGGCGCGTGACAGATATACCCGCTGGTTGTTTTCTCCCTGCTGATCGCGTTCCATGCTGACCGAGGCGCTGCCCTGTTCGCCGAACGGGATCACCAGCGAAATCGCGCCGCTCCATTCCCCCTGTTGCTGGTCGCGGCTGGCGGAGATATACAGGCTGCTGTTGCCCCAAATGTTTTTACTCCACGACAGATTCCACAGCCTGGTGCGTTCGCCATCGCCGCTGTTGATATCGAGATACGCCAGCCCGAGACTGCCGTATTGGTTCATCGACACGCTGGCGGTGTACTGCGCACTGCGGCGGGCCAGCGAATATGAGGACTCGTCCGAGTCACTGCGATTGCCGACCAGCGCCAGATTGCCAAAATCTGCCGTGCGTAAGGTATGCTGCGTGCCGAAGCTCAGCCAGCTGTTGTTGTACTGATATCCCCAGCTGTATTGCGTGCCGGGTTTTCCGCTCATCTGGCTTTGCGCCAGCGCACCGTTGAGAACGCCCCAACTGCCGAGTTTCAGCAGGCCACCCGCGCCGCCCATCGCCACCTCATCACTGCCTTCGGCGTGGGTTTCCAGCGTCAGCCAGTTGGTCACACCATAGCGATACGAGCCGCTGGCCGCGGCTGCACCATAGTCGAAATTTCTGATGCCGTAGTTTTCACGCATTGCCCCGCCAGAGAAGGAGTAGTCAGACAAACCTTGCTTCAGCAAGCTGCTGGAAACATAAAAGGGCAGGGTGGTGGTGATCTGGCGGCCGACCGCATCGGTGGTGGTGATGACCGCATCCCCTGCGCCATTAACGAAAGGGACGTTAGTCAGCGACCACGGACCCGGCTGAACGTTGGCCTGGCTGGAGCGATAGCCGTTAATAAACAAATCCACCGTGGAAGGTACGGCGGCCTGGCCGGAAAACTGTGGCAGCGGATAGGTGATCAGGTCTGGACGGATACTGAAATCACGGCCAATCTGCACCCCGCCGAGGCGCACGCTGTTGGTCCAGGAGAGCGCATCGGTAACTAAATCTCCGGCGCGCCAGCTTAGTACCGCGTTCTCGTCCTCGTTGCTCCACCAGGTATCGTAGCGGATATAACCATTGGGCTGCTGGGGAGCATCGCCCTCCAGTTGCTGCTGCCAGACGCCGTTGCTGGAGAATTGTCCGGCGGCACCAAATACCCGTAACTCATTCCAGGTGGCGAGCCGCGAGCCGGTATGATCGGTACGGGTGGCGTAGAAATCATAGTTAAGCAGTGCCCCGGTGCTGGCCCGCCCTGGGTAGCGTGGCCCATTATGTGCCTGGCCGATCACCTGGCCCGGAAGCCAGGCAGGAGGGACTGTCAGCAGCAGGCGTTGGCGTTGATTGTCATAGTCTACTTTGACGCCGCTTAGCTGGTTGACGTTAATCTGCTGTCCCTGCAATTTGTCCGCCGGGATCCCGGCGCGTTCCAGATCGCCGCGTCGCAGCCAGAAATCGCCGTTCTTCTGTTCGACCGGCACGATGTTACCCTGCTCCCCCTGATTGATGATCAGCTCCAGCATGTATTGCTGCCCCGCGGCATTGTTTTGCAGCGCAGGGGGCGGCGGCAGCTCGGAGAAGGTCTCGGCGCTACTGATCAGCGGTAAACAGCAAACGACGCTGGTCACGGCCAGCGCACAAGGGTGGGGCGAAATGCGCATCAACGCACGGCTGCGCTTTGCCAGTGGCCTTTATTCATCTCAGCCTCCAGCTCCCCACTGACATTGCTATTCAGTAGCCAGCGGTTGCTGCTGTTTGCCAGCACGTAGCCAAACAGGCCGTTGCCGATGGGGCGTCCGCCAATGGTGACATTGCTCAGGCGCGCATGGCCGCTGCCGTTATTGGTCAGCAGCAGCCAGCGTTTGCCCTCGCTGTTTTCCACCCGCCAACTGAGATTGGGTTTGGCGCTGTCGGCCGTTAAGCCACTGCCATAAACAAACAGCGGCACGGAGTAGCGCATTTGAAAGGTCAACCCGGCCTGATTGGTACCTGGGGTGCGCGGGGTGGGGATCTCATCCAGTACCACGCGGTAGGCCATCTCCTTGCCCGCGTCGGGTGGCACTTGCTTAATTAAGCGCACCAGCTGCTTCTGCCCCGGTTCAATGCGCACCAGCGGTGGGCTGGCGAGCACCTGCTGCTGGGTCTGATACTGCTCGCGCTGGTTGACCTGCTGCCAGGTGAAGATGCGCACCTGCATCAGCGTGGTGGCGTTGCCACGATTCTCCAGCCACAGCTCACTGGCTTTATCGTCGGGATTGATGGCGGGATCAATCGGCCAGATCATCAGCGAGTTGGCAGCATGGCTGAGAGCGCTGCATGTGAGCAGCCAGAGCAGCAGCAGGTTTTTCATCTACCATTCCTTCTTGTTTGTGCCCTCACCAGCTCAGGGTGACGGTTAGGGTATCGGTATAAACCCCGGCGCGCGTCGGGCCGGGTAGCTGCAACAAGCCATAAATTGGCAGCGTGATGTTGTTCGCGTTGCTATAGCTGAGCGTAATGGGTGAGTTCACCCCAATCGCGGCGGTGTGGCTGGCGTTGCTATACAGGCTGTAGGCCACAGTGTTGGTGAAACTGGCCAGTTTCAGGTTGCGGGTGGTGGTGTAGTTGCTGCCACCGTTGATCGACATACTGACGGTGGTGCCAGGCGTGCAGGCCAGGCTGATAGTGGAACTCTGGACAAAACTGGCACTGACGCTGCTGCTGGCGACACCGGACTGAGTGCCAAAATCGAGCGTGCCAAACGCTCCGGGATTGGAACCGGAGACCACGCAGCCAGCCACTACTGAGGCAGAGACCTGGAAGGTTGCGGTTGGCAACCCCCAGGCATTGACACTCCCTATCAGCAGGGCCAGACCGCCGTATATGCGCGTCCACCCATTTACCACTCTCACCCTGTTTAACCGAAACGCGCGCCTTAGTAATTCACCGCAACATTAATGGTATCGGTGTAGGTCCCTGCCGGAATTAATGGGTTGAAGCCGCCGCCGACCACACGACCATAAATGGCGTAGTTGGTACCCAGTGTCGGGTCGGTGGTGCCGCTGGGGGCGATATTGGTGTTATTGGCGATGGCCGTGGTGAAGGCTGCATCGCTGTAAAGGGTGTAAGCGATGCCCTGCGTATTGTTGGAGCCGAGGATCAGGTAACGCGGCTGCCCGCTGACGGTGCCGTAAATGGTGGCTGGCGCAGCATTACTGCTGGTGACCTGCACGTTAAACGTCTGGCCGGTGGTGCAGCGCACGTAGATACCGTTGCCGGAAGCCCCTACCAGGGTGGCATTTAGCGTATCGAAGGTTGCCGCACTGCTACCGAAATTTAAGGTACCAAAATTAACTCCGGTCGTGGCCGACTGGCCGTTCACCAGACAGCCGGTGGTCAGGGTTAATGTGGCATTAATGGTTCCCGTTGTGGTCGCAGCGAAAACAACGGAGTACGGAAGTGAGACGCTCAGGCTGGCAGCCAAAAGAAAAAGCTTGAGTTTCATAATCATTCCTTACTGATTATCCAGGGTCAGTGCTTTTTCACCTGATGATGTATTTATGAAATCAATCGAAAAATAACAAGGAGCCAGATTTGGCTGCACAGTAAAAATCCCTGACGACTAAGAAAGTTCTTATAAGACAGGGGAATGATTTATATCAGTTTTCTTAACTATAGTTCAGCAAAGCGAAGCCTGTCAGGTCCACCAGGAATTTTTCCCTAATCAATTTGTCCCGATAGCCGATAATTCAGTGATAGCAAGGGATTCAGGCAGATTAAAAAAACTAAACGCGGAGTTATTCCAGCTACTACCGCGGCGCAGGGTTCAGTGTTATGTTCATACATTAATCAGACATAATAACGATTCTCCTCTCAGCGAATAAAAAATCCCGGTGCGCGAGTCCCCAGCCAGGCTGGCACGATGAGCGGCTGAAATCGCTTTTGAAGAGTTAACAGACCTTTTATGCATGCTTTTTAATCTTTGTTCCGATTCGACGATTCAGCACCTGCTCGCTAGCGGGTTAGTGAGGAGCGCTCATGTTGCTGGTTACCTGGGATAGCGTTCTGGTGGCGATTTCCTTAATCGTTGCTTTTATCGCCTCATTTACGGCGCTGGATACTGCCGGACGTGTCGCCGTGTCGCGCGGTTATCTTGCCCGTTTGTGGCTGGTCGCAGGGGGCACGGCGATGGGTATTGGCGTCTGGGCCATGCACTTTATCGGTATGCTGGCGATGATGCTGCCGATGACCATGCGCTACGATGTGACGCTCACCTCGCTGTCGCTGGCGGTTGCCATATTAGCCTCCATCTTTTCCTTCGCGCAGGTGGTACGCGGTAGCCATCTGACGTTCCGCCGCCTGGTACGTGGCACCCTGATTCTCGGCAGTGGGGTAGTGGTGATGCACTATCTCGGTATGAACTCGCTGATGATCGAACCTGCCATTCAGTGGAATAAAGACCTGGTCATCCTGTCAGTGCTGATTGCTTATAGCGCAGCGGGGGTCGCGCTGTGGCTGGCGTTTCATCTGCGTCAGGGGGATGGCCTGCTGATCATGCGCGCTTACGCAGCCCTGGTGATGGGCGTCGCCATTGCCGGTATGCACTACGTCGGTATGGCGGCGGCACAGTTCAACAACACCAGCAGCATGATGGAACATGGCGTCAGCGATCAGGGGTTGGCGGTGTGGGTCACCATCATCACGCTGAGTATCCTTGGCGTCACCTTGTTGATTTCCATGCTGGATGCTCAGCTACGCGCCGCGCGGCTGGCAGCCAAATTAAAAAGCGCCAATAACGAGCTACATCAGTTAGCGATGCACGATACGCTCACCACCTTACCGAACCGGGTGCTGCTGGAGCAGCAACTCGATGCCGCCGTCAAACACGCGACCCTCAACGATCAAACCTTTGCGTTGATGTTTATGGATCTCGACGGCTTTAAGGCGGTTAACGATACCTGGGGACATCATGTTGGTGACCGCTTACTTATTGCTGTTGCCACGCGCCTGCGCAACCAACTGCGTAAAGATGCGATGCTGGCGCGTCTGGGGGGCGATGAATTCGTGCTGTTAAGCCCAGGCTGTGATGGCCTGCAAGCCGCCGCGCAGGCACAGCGCCTGGTGAACGCCATTGACGCCCCCTTCGAACTGGAGCGCTACTCGCTGCGTGTCTCGCTCAGTGTGGGCATCGTCATTTTCCCGCTGCATGGCCGCAGTAAGCAGGAAATGATGTTCAACGCGGATTCGGCGATGTATCACACCAAACATAGCGGACGTAACGGCTGGTGCCTGTACGAACCGGCCATGAGTGCGGTGGCGCAATACCAACTGGCGCTGGCCAATGATCTGTGGAGTGCGCTGGAGCATCAGGAAATGCGCCTGTTCTATCAACCGAAGTTCCGCGCGGGTGGCACGATGCTGATGGGTTTTGAAGCGCTGCTGCGCTGGCAACATCCGCGCCGCGGATTGCTCATGCCGGATATGTTTCTGCCGCGAGCCGAGAAAACCGGACAGATTATCGCGTTGGGTCATTGGGTGATTAACGAAGCCTGTCGCCAGCTGCGGCAGTGGCATGACGAAGGAAACAGCAGCTGGAGCGTCTCGGTTAACCTGTCATCGCTGCAATTTCATCAGCGCGATCTGATCGACAGCCTGAGGGAGATT
Source organism: Pantoea cypripedii (assembly GCF_002095535.1). NCBI lineage: Bacteria > Pseudomonadati > Pseudomonadota > Gammaproteobacteria > Enterobacterales > Erwiniaceae > Pantoea > Pantoea cypripedii. Next base: position 3,786,673 of record NZ_MLJI01000001.1, on the reverse strand, counting down.
CTGCAACAGCATGGTTTGCCGGAAGGGATGCTGATGCTGGAAATCACCGAAACCATTGCCATGCGCGACCCGCAGTTCAGCCAGCAGCGTATTGCTGAGTTGCATCAGTTGGGTGTCCGGGTGGCAATCGACAATTTTGGTATCGGTTATGCTAACTTGCTGCATCTGAAACATCTGGAGGCGACCGAGTTGAAGATTGATCGCAGCTTCATCAATAGCCTGCGCGCCGACAGTGAAGATGCCACGGTAGTCAGTGCCATGATCACCCTGGCGCAGAGCCTGAATCTGCGCATGGTGGCCGAAGGAGTGGAAACGGAAGAACAGCAGCGCTTATTGACCGGACTGGGTTTTGACATGTTGCAGGGCTATTTGCTGGGGAAACCCACTCCGGCAGAACGCATCAGTGAATTCACCGTGGCGGCAACTGCGCCACTGACCATCCCCGATAGCATCGCACCGCTGGCGGGTGCCTGACGAGTAATTTTGATTTTCTGAATCGCAATCTTTCATCGTTCAAAGATCTCTAACGGCAGCACGACTGTCGATGATTTATACAATAATATTAATGTATTTTACTTTTTGTTAACAACACCACAGCTGCTAAGCCAGCTCTGACTTGGGAGCTCACTATGTTAGTGACTTCGTACGATTGGTATACCGTCATCGTCTCCATTCTGGTGGCGATGCTGGCCTCCTTTACCGCGCTGGATATGGCGGGACGGGTGGCCACCTCCACTGGCAAGACGGCCCTGGTGTGGCTGCTTGGCGGCGGCTTTGCGATGGGCATTGGCATCTGGGCGATGCACTTCATCGGCATGCTGTCGATGAGTCTTGATATGGTGATGAGCTACAACCCTTTGCTGACGGCCATATCGATGGTGATTGCCGTACTGGCATCGATCTTTGCCCTGTGGCTGGTTTGCTCTGGCGATCTGCCCTGGCCGCGCCTGTGCGGCGGCGCGGTGGTGCTCGGCACGGGCGTGGTGGCGATGCATTACACCGGTATGGCCGCGTTGATGTTTGCACCTGGCATTGTCTGGAACTGGTACTGGGTCGCTGCGTCTGTGGTGATCGCGCTGGTCGCCTCCGGGGCAGCGCTGTGGCTGGCGTTCAACCTGCGTGAAGGAAATGGTCGCGTCACCCTGCTGCGCCTGGGGGCCTCGGTGGTGATGGGCTGCGCCATCGCCGGTATGCACTATACCGGCATGGCAGCGGCGGATTTTCCGATGCAAAGCCACGCGACACATATGGGTGTTAACAGTAACTGGCTGGCGATGCTGGTGACGGTGGTAACGCTATCGATTCTGGGCATTACCCTGCTGGTATCGATGCTGGATGCACGGATGCAGGCACGTACATCAATCCTCGCGCGTTCGCTGGCCGAGGCCAACCGTGAACTGGCGCAGCTGGCGTTGCATGACAACCTGACACGCCTGCCGAACCGTATTTTGCTGGAAGATCGTCTCGACCAGGCCATCAATAAAGCGGACCGCGAACACTCGCATTTTGCGCTGATGTTTATGGATCTTGATGGCTTCAAAGCGGTTAACGATGCCTTTGGCCACCATGTCGGTGACAATCTGCTGATCGCAGTCACCGAACGCATGACCGGGCAGATGAAAGGCCACTACACGCTGGCGCGCATGGGCGGCGATGAGTTCGTGTTGCTGATTGAAATCGACGATCCGAACGATGCCGCCGCCGCGGCAGATGCGCTGGTGAAGGCGATTGAAAAGCCGTTTAGCATCTCACGTTATGAGTTAATGGTGTCGCTGAGCATCGGCATCGCCGTGTATCCCGGCGATGGTGTCGATGAACGCGAACTGATGTTTAACGCCGACGCCGCGATGTATCACACCAAAAACAACGGGCGCAACGGCTACAACTTCTTCCAGCCTTCAATGAATACCCTGGCGCAGAGTCAGCTCCAGTTGAACAACGACCTGTGGCAGGCGATGGATAACAACGAGCTGCGGTTGTTCTATCAACCCAAATATTGCGCACCGAGCGGGCCAATTATTGGTTTTGAGGCGTTGTTGCGCTGGCAGCACCCGACGCGCGGCTTGCTGACACCGGACAAATTCCTGCCGATGGCGGAGAAGACCGGGATGATCATCAATATCGGTAACTGGGTGATCAATGAAGCCTGCCGTCAGCTGCACAGCTGGCATTTGCAGGGACATCCGCACTGGTCAGTGGCGGTCAACCTGTCGGCGTTGCAGTTTGAGCAGAGCAATCTGGTGGAAACCGTCACGCAGGCCTTGTCGCAGCATCAGATTCCGGCTGAGCTACTGACGCTGGAGGTCACCGAAACCACCGCGATGCGTGACCCGGAGGAGAGCGTCCGTATCCTGACCGAGCTGACCAATATGGGGGTGAAAGCCTCGATTGATGATTTCGGCACCGGCTATTCCAGCCTGTTATATCTCAAGCGGTTACCGGCCAGTGAGCTGAAAATCGACCGCGCCTTCGTTAATGAGCTACAGGCAAAATCAGAAGATGCTACCATCGTCTCGGCAATCGTGGCGCTGGCACAGTCGCTGGATTTGAAAGTGGTGGCCGAAGGGGTAGAAACCGAGGGGCAACAGGCGTTTCTGACCGGGCTGGGTTGTAATACGCTACAGGGATATCTGCTGGGCAAGCCGGTACCACCAGAACGCATTGGCGAACTACCGGAGTTTGTGACCCCGGCAGCGGAACTGGAAGTTACCGCGAAGTAAGCCTTTTATGAATAGGTAGCGACGGAGATTCAGGTGGCGAAATATCAGCAGCTGGTTGATCAACTGCGGGAACAAATTGAAGCCAACATCTGGCAGCCAGGGGAAAAACTGCCGTCGCTGCGTCAGCAGGCCGATCAATCCGGCCTCAGCCTGATGACGGTGATGCATGCTTACGAAGTGCTGGAGAGCCAGGGCTGGATTCTGTCGAAACCGCAGTCCGGCTACTATATCGCGCCCCGTGCGGCGGCTCCGCGCCCGCGCCTGCCAACGCAAACCGTGGCCCGCCCGGAACAGACCGACACCAACAGTTTCGTATTTGATGTGCTGCAAGCCACGCGCGATCCGGCCATTATGCCGTTTGGCTCCGCCTTTCCCGATCCCGAGCTGTTTCCGCAACGCCAGCTGATGCGTTCGCTGGTGAAAGTCTCACATAACCTGAAACCGACCGATGCGCTCAACAACCTGCCGCCGGGTAACGCTGATTTGCGCAAAATCCTTGCCCAGCGCTATGCGCAGCAGGGCATAACCATCTCGCCGGATGACATCGTGATCACTAACGGTGCGATGGAAGCGCTTAACCTGAGCTTACAGGCGGTGACCGAACCGGGCGACTGGGTGGTAATTGAGAATCCCTCTTTCTATGGCGCGTTGCAGGCGATTGAGCGCCTGAAACTGAATGCGATTGCCGTCGCCAGCGACGTGGAGCAGGGGATTGATTTTGGTGAACTGGAACAGGCGTTACAGCGCTGGCCGGTAAAAGCCTGCTGGCTGATGACCAACCGGCAAAACCCGCTCGGCTTCACCTTAAGCCATGCGCGCAAGGAGCAGCTGGTTGCGCTGCTGGCGCGCTACGGCGTGGCGCTGATTGAAGATGATGTGTACAGCGAACTGTGGATTGGTGACGAAAAGCCGCTCCCGGCGAAAGCCTTTGATCGTAACGGCGACGTGATGCATTGCGGCAGCTTCTCCAAAAATCTGGTGGCGGGGTTTCGTATTGGCTGGGTGGCAGCGGGTAGACATGCCCAGCGCGTCCAGCGTATCCAACTGATGAGTACGCTTTCCACCAGCGCACCGATGCAGCTGGCACTAGCGGATTTCCTCTCCACCCGCAGTTACGACAGCCATCTGAAGCGACTGCGTCAGACGCTGGCGAAACGCAAACAGCTGGCGCGCGCGGCGCTACAGCAGGTGCTGCCTGCCGAGACCAGCATCAGCGATACCCCTGGGGGTTACTTTTTATGGGTAGCCTTACCCGCCGGTATCAATACTACGCAGCTGTATCATCTGGCGTTAAAAGAAGGGATTAGCATCGCGCCGGGGCAGTTGTTTTCCAGCAGCGAAGATTTTCGCCACTGCTTCCGCTTCAATACCGCCTGGCCGTGGGATGCGCGCGCCGAAGCGGCGGTGGAGAAATTAGGGCAGTTAATCAAACAATTGCACCCGTAGCGGCGCGATTATCGCGCGTTTTTAAGGTCCAGGGCGCGCGATAAATCGCGCCGCTACGGGGGTGTTTTTTTACACCTGCGAGGCTTGCTGGTGGCCCCAGGTCAGGTAATACACGTCGTAAAAATCCACCTCACCTTTCTGCTGCATCAGGCGATGAATGCCGCTGCGCACCCGATCCGGCGTGCCGGGGTTATCCAGAATCTTCGAGATACCCTGCTGCGATACCGGCTGAATGTAATACCACTCGCCGTTGTAGCAAACGCGCAGATCCAGCGCATCAATATCCTCGAAACGATACTTTGGATTGATATCCAGCAGCATCAGAAAGCTCATCACCAGCACAAACGCGGTGGCGAACCAGAATGCGGGCCAGCCAAGCATCTCGGTGGAAAAAATCAGTGCGACGCACAGCGCGTAACACAGGTACATCACTCCCCACAGCCCCGGATGGGTTTTCAGAAACGAAAAGCTAAAACGCGGCCGATTATCGCGGCGTTCTTCACGGTTCAGGGTAGCGATTTCATCAATCAGGATTTGTTTAATGGCGTCCATTGTTCACCTCTCTTTCACTGCCTGCCAGTAAAGCATGTAACAGTGAAGAGTTGCAGACACAGATCAGTGCAGATTTTTTATAACAGTTGCGCGGTAAATCGCCCTGCGCCGGGTGTTGCGCTCGAAATGTTAAAGAGGTTAATCATTAATTTGGCTTTAGTTAGCAAAATCATGCTTTTATGTGAATTTTGCGGACCTGAGCACATTGTATTGTCATGCGATTTTGCCACACTATTAGCATGTGGCTAACCGGAGAAAGAGTATGACTGTCTACCCATCCAGCCTGCTGTTACTGATGTCTTTCGCCGCTGGCACCTTTTCCGCAGGGGCTTCCAGTAACCCGCAGCATCTTATGTTATCGATCCCGTCCGGCGGTGTGCCGAACAACCCGCTGCCGCTGATTATCTGGCCGGGCGTCGCACCTGATGACGACGACGATGAAAACCAGGATACCGCCGCCTGGTTTGAAAAAACCTTTACCGATAACGGCTGGCCCGCAGCCTGGCGTTATCCGATCTTCCCTTATACCCATTACCACCCGAACACCCATGAAGTGCTGGGTGTCGCGGCGGGTTGGGCGGAAGTGTTATTTGGCGGAGACAGTGGCCGTATGGTGACGCTGCGCGAAGGCGATGCGGTACTGGTTCCGGCAGGTGTCGGCCATAAACAGGTCCACGCCAGTGAGGATTTTATGGTGGTTGGCGCCTATCCTGAAGGTATGTCGCCGGAAACGCTGCGCGATGAACCCCGCTTTCTGAGAACCTCTCAGCAGCAGATTCAGCGCGTACCTATGCCGCAGCGCGATCCTTTCACCGGCGGGGAGGGGGCAATGACTGAAATCTGGCTACCAGTCACGCAGCAGCTTGTGCACCGCTAAGGTGCAATTTTGTAACAACCCGGCGTCGGCCCACTGGTGGGTAGCGTGTGCGTCACAGCGCACACGCGCCTGGCACAGTTTATGCAGCAGTGGAATCAGGTCCTCTGATAAGCGCCGGGTAAATCATGAAAGAAAGCTACCAGATAGCATCACACTTCTATGATGAGATGTTGCTGAGCGACGGCCAACACCGCGCTCACTATCAGCACTACTGGGAATGGTTGCAAGCGGCGGACAAAGAGGCAGTGGCGCGTAAACGCGAAGAAGCGGAACTTTTGTTTCATCGCGTTGGCATCACCTTCAACGTCTATGGCGAAGACGGCGGCGCAGAGCGCCTGATTCCGTTCGATAGCGTGCCGCGCATTATTCCTGCCAGCGAATGGGCGATGCTCGATCGCGGTATCCGACAACGGGTACAAGCCCTCAATGCCTTCCTGCATGATATCTACCACCAGCAGCACATCCTGAAAGCGGGCATCATTCCGGCCGAGCAGGTGCTGGTCAACGATCAATACCAACCCTGTATGCAGGGCGTTGATCTGCATCGCAATATCTATGCGCATATCGTTGGCGTGGATATGGTGCGTAACAATGATGGTGAGTATTACGTGCTGGAGGATAACCTGCGCACCCCGTCTGGCGTCTCCTATATGCTGGAGAACCGCAAGATGATGATGCGCCTCTACCCGGAGTTGTTTGCCGAGCAACATGTGGCCCCGGTGGAACGTTATCCGTCGCACCTGTTGCAGACGCTGCGTGAAAGCTCGCCGGTCAACGATCCGGTGGTGGTGGTACTGACGCCAGGCCGCTTCAACAGCGCCTATTTCGAACACAGTTTCCTCGCGCAGCAAATGGGTGTGGAGCTGGTGGAAAGCGCTGACCTGTTTGTTAAAGATGGCGCGGTGATGATGCGTACCACCGCCGGACCCTGCAAGGTGGATGTGATCTATCGTCGCGTCGATGATGCCTTCCTCGATCCGCTGGCGTTCCGTCCGGATTCGATGCTCGGCGTCCCGGGATTGCTGTCGGTGTATCGTGCCGGGAATGTGGTGCTGGCGAATGCGATCGGCACCGGGGTAGCCGATGACAAATCGATCTACCCGTATGTGCCGGATATGATCCGCTTTTACCTCGACGAAGATCCGATCCTCAACAACGTTCCTACCTGGCAGTGCCGCAACCCGAAAGATCTCACCTACGTGCTGGCGAACCTCGACAAGATGGTGGTGAAGGAAGTGCACGGTGCGGGGGGCTACGGCATGCTGATTGGCCCGGTGGCCAGCCAGCAGGAACTGAGCGATTTCCGCGCGCGCTTACAGGCGCGGCCCGATAACTACATCGCGCAAGACACCCTGTCGCTCTCCACCTGTCCGACGTTTATCGACAACGGTCTCGCGCCGCGTCATATCGACCTGCGTCCGTTTGCCCTGTGCGGAGCGGATATCCGTCTGGTGCCGGGCGGCCTGACCCGCGTAGCGTTGACAGAAGGCTCGCTGGTGGTGAACTCGTCGCAGGGCGGCGGTACTAAGGACACCTGGGTTCTGGAGGATGATGAATCATGCTAAGCCGCACGGCCAGTGGCCTCTATTGGATGGCGCGCTATCTGGAGCGCGCAGAACAACTTGCCCGGGTGCTGGATGTGACCAACCGGCTATCGCTGATGCCGGTACGCAACAGCCACGGTGATGAGCTGCTGTTGCCGCTCAACCTCACCGGCACGCGTCAATTGTTTGAAACCCTGAACGGGCGTTTCACCATGCCCCAGTTGTTCAACTTCTTTGCCCTCGATGATCGCAATCCCAGCAGCATTTTCAGCTGCTGGCAATCGGCGTGGAACAACGCTCACGCGGTACGCGGCAGCCTCTCTTCGGAAGTGTGGGAGAGCATCAACTCCACCTGGATCGAGATGCGCAAAATGCGCCGTCGCGGCATCACCAGCGCCAATGCCGACAGCTTTTTCGACTGGGTGAAGGAGCGTTGCCACCTGTTTCGCGGCGCGATGTTTGGCACCCTGCTGCGCGGCGATGCCATGAGTTTTATCCGCCTTGGCACCCTGATGGAACGCGCCGATGGCAGCGCCCGTTTGCTGAGCGTGAATCAGCAATTGCTGGAGCAGCACCCCGATTCGGTGCGCGAATATTACTGCCTCGACACCCTGCTGCGCGCGGTGTCCGCGCGCGAGGCCTACAACGCGATCTTCAAACAACAGCTGATGCCGGATCTGGTCAACGAGATGCTGATCCTGCGCAGCGAAAGTCCGCGATCGTTGCATTCCTGCATCGAAGAGATCGCCAACCAACTGGAGCAGATCGGCAGCAGCGGAGAAGATCGTCCGCGTTACCTCGCCACCGTGCTGCTGGCCGAGATGCGCTTCAGTACCTGGGAAAGCCTGACGCGTGCGGGACTCAACAACTGGCTGAATCACTTCCTGGAAGACATTAATCAATTGGCCGATAGCATTAATCACACCTATCTGGAGGCGAAATGAGACTGAACATCGAGCACAAAACCTGGTATGCCTGGGAGCATCAGGTCAAACTCAGCACCCAGTATCTGCGCCTGACGCCGCAAAATTCGGTGCATCAACAAATTCTGTCATGGGAGCTGGCGCTACCGTGCGAAGCTACGCGCACCGTTGATGCTTACGGCAACGTGATGCATGTCCTGACGCTGGATACGCCACATCAGATGCTGGAGATTACCGCCCGTGGCGTGGTGGATATTCTTGATGATGGTGAGATGGCCGCCGATCCCGATTCCACCCTGTCGCCGCTGATTTTCCTGCGCGGTACGCCGCTGACTCAGCCAGACAGCGCGATCCGCGATTTTGCCCTGCGTTACTGGCGACCGGAAGCACCACTTGCCAGCCTGGAAAAACTGATGGGCGAACTGCTGCTGAAAATGCCTTACCGCCCCGGCAGCACCCAGGTGACTGATACCGCCGCGAAAGTATTTGCCGCCGGCTCTGGCGTTTGCCAGGATCACAGCCACGTGTTTCTTGCCTGCTGTCGCAGTCTGGGGATTCCGGCGCGTTATGTCAGCGGTTATCTCTATACTGACAATGTCGAACACGTTGCCACCCATGCCTGGGTTGAGGCCTGGCTGGATGGCAGTTGGCACAGCTTTGATATCACCAACAATACCCGCAGTACGCGGCAGCATTTGCGGCTGGCGGTGGGCGTGGATTATCTCGATGCCTGTCCGGTACGCGGTATGCGGCTGGGTGGTGGGGGTGAAGATATGCTGGCGGTGGCCGCGGTGCAACAGGTGCACTCGCAGCAGTAATTTTCTTTGCAGGCGTGACTATGACTTATTGTGTGGCAATGCGTTTATCATCAGGGATGATTTTTGTTTCCGACTCTCGCACCAATGCGGGTGTTGACCATATTTCGTCGTTTCGTAAGTTACATGTGTTCCAGGTGGATGATGAACGCACGCTGGTGCTGCAAAGTGCTGGCAACCTCGCCACCACGCAAAGCGTGATGAGCCTGCTACGACGCGGTTGTGATGACCACGATCAGCCCAATTTGCTGAATGGGAAATCGCTGTATGACATTGCGCTGCTGGTGGGGGAAATGCTGCGCGAAGTGATCAAGCGCGATGGTGAAGAGTTTGGCGGCACGCTGCTGCTTGGTGGCCAGATCCGCGGTGAGGAGCCGCGGTTGTTCCAGATCTATCCGCAGGGCAATTTTATTGAGGCCAGCGTCGATACACCGTATTTCCAGATTGGCGAAAGCAAATATGGCAAACCGATTATCGACCGCGTGTTGCGCTACGAAACCCCGCTCAACCAGGCGATGCAATGTGCGCTGATCTCGATGGATTCTACGCTGGCGAGTAATATCTCAGTAGGACTGCCGCTGGATGTGATGATTTATCACAGCGACAGTTTTAGCGATAACGAGCAGTACCATATCACCGACCAGCATCCCTATTTCTCGCAGATCCGTCAGCTGTGGAGCAAAGGGTTGCTGAGTGTCTTCTCGCAATTACCCCCGTTGAAACTGTAACGGCGCAATTTATTGCGCCTATTATTAAAGCATGCCGCCACGGTCATAAATCTGAAAGCAAGCCGTTTTAACTTCTGAGCGATAATTGCTCGTTATAAGAAGGTGAACAATGTTTTCTGTTGATCAGGTTCTCAATACTTACTGGCCAGGACATCAACCGGCAGGCTGGCAAAAAAGCCTGCTGAAATGGGTACTGCGTGAAGGGGAGTTTCAGCAATTCGCAGCACGCTACCGCCACCTGCAAGGGGTGGATATGGTGGAGCAGGTGCTGGAGTATCTTGACGTTCGTTGTGAATTAAGTGAACGCGATCTGGAACAGATCCCGAGCACTGGGCCGGTGGTGATCATGGCCAACCATCCGCTCGGCGCGCTGGATGGTCTCGCCCTGCTGGCGGCGGTCTCACAGGTGCGGCGCGATGTGAAAATCGTTGCCAACCGTATGCTGATGATGCTGGAGCCGCTCAATAGCCTGATGTTGCCAGTGGATAATATGGGCAACCGAACCAACCGTGAACAGCTGACCCAGATGCAACGGCATCTCGATAATCAGGGCGCATTAATTATCTTTCCGGCGGGGGAAGTTTCCCGCCTCACCAGCCGTGGTGTGCGTGATCGTGTCTGGCATCACAGCTTCCTGCGTCTTGCTGCGCGTGCGCGTGCCCCTCTGGTGCCGGTGCATGTGGTGGGACGTAACAGCCTCACTTTCTATACCGCCTCTCATCTCTCCCCGGCTCTTGCGTTGCTGATGCTGGTGCGTGAAATGTTTCGCCAGCGTGGTTCGCGTATCAAACTGCATATTGGTGAGCAGATCCCCTTTGCCCACTGGCATGATGGCCACACACCCGGCAAAGAGCTGGCGAAACGGCTCTGTAAACATCTGTATCGTGTTGGTCAGGGGCGGCCTGGTCTGTTCCAGACCGAAGCGGCGATTGCGCGTCCGGAAGATCGTGCCGAACTGAAAAAAGCGCTGCTGGAGAGTGAACGGCTGGGCACCCTGCCGGATGGTAAGCAGATCTACCTGTGGCGACGTAACGGTGCCAGCTGGGTGCCGCTGCTGCGTGAGCTGGGGCGTCTGCGTGAGATTGCCTTCCGTGCCGTGGGCGAAGGCAGCGGCAGACGCCGCGATCTGGATAAGTACGATGATGATTATTATCACCTGATTCTGTGGGATGACGCGCAGCTGGAAATTGTGGGCGCGTACCGCTTTATTCCGGGTGCGGAACAGCTGGAACGACGCGGTCTGGAAGGGATCTACAGCGACAGCCTGTTCCATTATGACGAACGGATGCTGCCGATTATCCGCCAGGGGCTGGAGCTGGGACGCAGTTTTATTCAGCCAGCTTACTGGGGCAAACGCGGGTTGGATTATTTGTGGATGGGCATTGGCGCCTATATCGCCCGTTACCCGGAAACCCGTTATCTGTTTGGCCCGGTATCGATCTCCGGCGGTATGCCGCTGGCGGCACGTGATCTGCTGGTGGCGTTTTATCGTCTCTATTTCCCCACCGAGCTGCCGCTGGCAACCTCACGCCGTCCCTACCCGGCCTCGCTGCCAGAAGTGCTGGCGCAGTTCACTGGCGATAATTATCAGGAAGATTTACGCCGCCTGAAGCATCTGCTCGCCAACCTCGGTACGGCCATTCCGACGCTGTACAAACAATATTCCGAACTGTGCGAACCGGGCGGGGTGCAGTTTATTGATTTTGGTAGCGATCCCGATTTCAACAACTGTATTGATGGTCTGGTGCTGGTCGATCTGACCCGCGTCAAGGCCGCGCGCTATGAGCGCTATATCGCCATGCATCTGGCGGAGGCTGGCACAGAAACGTAAGGCGGGTGTGACGTCGTTATCAGGTTGATGCGATTGGGCTGGCGCTTGCCTTGTGGCAGCCCTAATATGCGTCTGAGCTGGTTGTTATTTGACCGGGAATGGATATTTCTATCACGGCACAATCCGTAGCGGCGCGATTTATCGCGCAATCCCGCATGCTTTGTCGAAGAAAACGCGCGATAAATCGCGCCGCTACAAATTAATGCAAGTACGCATAAATTAAGTCATTTCTTAGCTGCTAATTATAGAAACGGACGTGTTTTCTTTCGCCAGCAGGTTTATGTCAGGCGGTTTTGAGTGATGCAGCGAAGAGTGGAAATTCAGAGTTATGAAAAAAAAAGTGCAGTTCCTTTGCGGAAGCTTAGCTGTTTTGGCACTGGTCCTTGTTATCTGCTGGCCAACAATAAAGTTAGAGTTTGCTGGCAGCGCACAATATACCCAACAAGATGAGAGAGCTTATGAATTTTATACCCCCGATATACTGAAAAAAATGCCACGCATCACCAGCCGCTATGATTTTAATTTCGCGAATATTACTGGTCCGGCATCGCATGTGTACGCAGTGCATTTTTATGATATTCAGGATACAAGAAAAATTGATGCGTATTTGATAGCGAATCAATATCAGCGGCAAGATAGCTGTGATATCAACGCCGTTTGCTGGCGCGGGAAGAATCCAAATGAAGTTATTACGGTTGGGCTGCTCTCACATCCTGCAAGCGTAACCGTGCAGGTTGTTAAAACTTTCTAACGTTCATGTCCTGATGTCACGGGCCTGTCATCTGATTGTCGTAGGGTCTACGGCGTATTGTCAGAGAAAGGCCAGAATTGATGGCGGCTATAACCCTTCGCGGGCTGTGCAAATCCTTTGCGGCACAGCCTGTCCTGCAAGATATCTCCCTGCATATTGCGCAGGGAGAATTCATTGCCGTGCTTGGCCCCTCCGGCTGCGGCAAAACCACCTTATTACGTTTGCTGGCGGGCTTTGAAACTGCGGATGCGGGTGAGATTCATGTGGGCGATCGTTGCTTTGCGGCACCCGGTCTGCATCTGCCACCCGAGGAGCGTCAGCTGGGCGTGGTATTCCAGAGCTACGCGCTATGGCCGCATATGACGGTGGCGGAGAACGTGGCCTACAGCCTGAAAGTCAACGGTGTGGCGCGAACGGAACGCGAACAGCGTACCCGCCAGGCACTGGCGCTGGTTGGCTTGCAACCCTTTGCTGAACGCCGTCCTGCCGATCTCTCCGGTGGTCAGCGGCAGCGGGTGGCGCTGGCGCGCTGTTTGGTGGCGCAGCCCACCCTGGTGCTGCTGGATGAACCGCTCGCCAATCTCGATGTTCATCTGCGCGCCACCATGGAAGAGGAGTTTCGCCGCTTCCATCGTCACAGCCATGCCACCCTGCTTTACATCACCCACGATCAACATGAAGCGATGGCGCTGGCCGATCGCATCGTGGTGATGGATGGCGGTCGGGTGATGCAGTACGCCACCCCGCAAACCCTGTGGCGTGAGCCGGCCAATGAGATGGTCGCCACCTTTATTGACGATGGCAAAGTGCTGCCGGTAAGCGACATCGAGCCGCTTGGTGACGGGCGGGCGTTCGCCACGCTGTGCGGCCAGCGCGTGTCGCTGCGTTGCGCACCTCAGCAGCCACCGTGTCCACAGGGCAAAGCCAGTTTTCATGCTGCGGATTTTCGCCTTGCCCAGCCGGGCGAACCACAGTTTGCCGCACGCGTGCAGCGTGTGATTTATCGTGGCGGCCACCATCAGCTCAACCTGATGCCTCTGGCTATGCCCGAGAGCAGCCTGACGCTGATGCTGGCGGATGGCCCTGTACCCGTTGCTGATGCCACGATCGGCGTGGCATTGCGCGACGGCTGGATTCTTCCTTCATAACAACTCATGGAAAAGGCTATGCGCACTTCGTTGAATGTTTTGCTGTTATCCAGTGGATTACTGCTTTCCGCCGTCAGCCATGCCGATGCAACGCCGTCGGGCAAGCTGGTGGTGTATACCTCACAAGCGCCGGAAATCGCGCAACAAACTATCGATGCCTTCAAAGCGGCTTATCCCAACATTGAGGTGGAGTGGACACGTAACGGCACCACGCAACTGATGAATGTGCTGCGCACGGAAATGATGAGCGGCGAGGCGAAGCCGGATGTGCTGCTGATCGCCGATGCCATCAACCTCGGTGCGCTGAAAAAAGAGAACCAGCTTTACAGCTACCAGGATGCGCCGGTCAGCCATATCAATCCTTCGTTCTACGACAAAGACAAAACCTTCTTTGGCACCAAAATTATCTCCACGGTGATCGCCTATAACACCCAGCATGCCAAACCGATCGACAGCTGGAATGCGCTGGCGGTGGAAGCCAATAAAGGCCAGATTGCCATGCCCAGCCCGCTTTATTCCGGAGCGGCGCTGTATAAGCTGCATACCGACATCAACACGCCGGATATCGGCTGGAACTTCTACAAAAAACTGGCAGCGATGGGCGTTGCACCGCAGGGTGGCAATGGCCCGGCATTGAAAGCCGTCGCCAGCGGGCTGGATAAATATGGGGTGATCACCGATGCCGACGTGATCCTGGCGAAGAAAAAAGGATCGCCGGTTGATCTGGTCTATCCGAAAGAGGGCGTTTCTTACGTCACCGAACCGGTAGCGATCATGAAGACGGTGCACAACCTGCCCGCCGCCAAAGCGTTTGTGAACTTTATCCTGTCAGAGCAGGGGCAGAAGTTAGTGGTTGAGCAGGGGAACCGCCCGGTTGACGATCGTGTGTCGGCCCCGGCAGGCTTCACGCCGATCAGCCAGATCAAGCTGCTGACGCCAGACGTGGCGAAAGCCATTAACGAAGATGCTGCGGTGCGCGACCAGTTCACCCAGTTATTCGGCGGCTGATGATGAGCGTGCTGAGCAACGAATGGCACAGCCGTGTGCGCAGCGGCCAGCGCTGGCGGCTGCGTAGCGAAGGGGTGATTCTGGCACTGATGGTGCTGCTGATTGCATCATTGTCGGTGGCTCCGCTGCTGCGCCTGGTGTGGACCGCCATTGCGCCGCAGGGGGTGCCGGATATGGCGCGACTGTGGCGTTTGCTCGCCAGTGAACGCGTATTGATCGCCACGGGTAACACCCTGCTGATTGCCCTCAGCTCAACCGCCATTTCCCTGTTGCTCGGCACGCTTGCCGCCTGGCTGGTGGCACTCACCGATTTGCGGGCGAAAACCGCCTGGGTGTTTGCTTTTATCCTGCCACTGATGATCCCACCGCAGGTCACGGCGCTGGCGTGGTTGCAGGCGTTAGCGCCTTCCAGCCCGCTGGCGTTATTGTTTGCCGGGCTGGGGTTGCCGTGGTTTGCACCCGGCGAACAGCCGCTCTATTCCATGACGGGCATTGTGCTGCTGCTGGGTATGCACAATGCGCCGCTGGTGTTTCTTACCGTACGCGCCGGGTTGCGCCGTCTGCCTGCTGATTTGGTTGAAGCGGCACAGGTCAGCGGGGCATCGCGCTGGCGGGTGCTGTTCACCATTATTCTGCCGTTAGCGCGCCCGGCGATTTTTGCCGGAGCGGCGCTCACCTTTGTGGCGGCCGCAGGTAACTTCGGCATCCAGGCGATGCTGGGAATTCCGGCCCGTGTGCCCACCCTGATTACCCTGGTGTACCAGCAGCTGAACGGCATCGGTCCCACTGCGCTGCCCAATACCGCGGTGTATGCATTGCTGATCGCCGTGATCACCCTGGCGGGAATGGGGGCCAGCGCCTGGCTTGGTGGCCGTCATGATGTGCGGGTCAGCGGTGCACCGCGTCTGTGGCATCAATCCCTGGGCCGGGCGCGCGCGCTGGTGGCGGCGCTGGCCTGGCTGTGGATGGTACTGACGTTGCTGCTTCCGGTCAGTGCGTTGCTGATCACTGCGCTGACCCACGGCTACGGCCAGGCATTGACCTGGCAAACGCTGACGCTGGAAAACTTCCGCGCTGCCTTGTGGGGTTATCCGGCGGTGCGGGATGCGTTTGTGACCAGCCTCGGTCTGACTACGCTGGCCGCCGTTATCCTGACGCTGACTGCGCTGTTTCTGGCTTATTTCCTCAGCTGGCGGCGCACGCGTCTGGTGCGCGGCCTGTGGCTGGCGAGCGAACTCACCTATGCCTTGCCGGGCATTGTCACCGGCGTGGCGGCATTGTTGTTCTTCCTGCGTCCACTGCCGCTGGTCAATGTGTCGCTGTATGGCACGGTGTGGATCATCCTCGCCGCCTATCTGGCTAACTTCCTTGCTCTGGTGCTGCGTCCGACGCTGGCCGGTTTCGCTCAGCTGGAACCGGCGCTGGATGAAGCGGCACGGCTGTGCGGTGCCGGTTTTCTGCGCCGGATGCGCGACATTTTGTTGCCGCTGGCGGCCCCTTCGGCACTGGCGGGAACGGTGCTGGTGTTCCTCACCGCGCTGAATGAAATTCAGGTATCGGTACTGCTGGTCACGTCCCGGACGCAAACCATCGGCCCAACCATCGTCTTTCTTGACGAAGGAGGCTCTGCCTCGCTGGCGGCGGCGGTCGGCTGCCTGATGATTGTGGTGGTTTGCCTGCTGATGGCGCTGGCGACCCGGCTGACGCGGCGTCTGCCGCAGGGGGTATTACCGTGGCAAGCGTAACGGCGACAGATCTCACTGCCATCAAATACCGATACCTGGCGCTTTCCTGTTGAACATCGTCAACGCAGCATAATTAGTTAAGTATCCCACTGAACGTTTTCTCGCCACAGCCGATAACCAAACTACCAACTTGTGCCTGTTCGCTGATAGCGCTTGTCAACGCTGCGTATTTGCTATTAAGTCTGCAGAGCAATTGAGAATTTTCCTGGGATGCCAGGTGACACAAGGCCAGCAATAGGCAAATAACAATGGATAATAATTCTGACGGCATGTATCGGCTGCTAGTGCAGAGCGTGCTCGATTACGCAATTTTTATGCTCAAGCCGGACGGTACGGTGGCGAGCTGGAACGCGGGTGCGCAACGCGCCAAAAACTACACCGCTGAAGAAATCATTGGTAAGAATTTCGCGTTATTTTACAGCGAAGATGACCGCAAAAATGGCGCACCGCATCGCGCTTTATCCACCGCCACCACCACCGGACGTTTTGAAACTGAAGGCTGGCGCTACCGCAAAGACGGCAGCGCTTTCTGGGCGCATGTGATTATTGATGCCATCCGTGATGAATACGGTGAGCTGCTCGGTTTTGCCAAAATTACCCGGGATTGCACCCGGCAACAGACATTACAGCGCAAACAGCGTGAGCAGGAAGAACGCTTCCGCCTGCTGGTGGAGGGCGTCACCGATTACGCCATCTATATGCTGGATCTGGATGGTAACGTCGAAAACTGGAATGCCGGGGCGCAACGTGCCAAGGGCTATGTCGCTGAAGAGATCGTCGGCCAGAATTTTTCCCGTTTCTACAGCGCCCAGGATCGTCTCAATCATATCCCGGAAAAGAACCTTGGTATTGCCTTCAAAACCGGTCGTTTTGAGGACGAAGGCTGGCGTTATCGCAAAGACGGCAGCGCCTTTTGGGCGCACGTCATTATTGATGCGATACGTGATGACGCCGGGAAGCTGATTGGTTACGCCAAAATTACCCGCGACTGTACTGAACAGCAGGTGCTGCTGCGCGCCCAGCGCGAACAGGAAAAACCTTCCGTCTGCTGGTGGAAGGGGTGCGGGATTACGCCATTTATATGCTGGATGTGCATGGGATGGTGGTGAACTGGAATGCGGGTGCGCAACGGGCCAAAGGCTATCGCTCGGAAGAGATTGTCGGCCAGCATTTTTCGGTGTTCTACGGCGCTCAGGAGCGTCAGTCGAAAGCGCCTGATGCCAATCTGGGCATCGCGCTGAAAACCGGTCGCTTTGAAGACGAAGGCTGGCGTTACCGTAAAGACGGCTCGGCATTCTGGGCGCATGTGATCATTGATGCCATCCACAATGAAGAAGGACGGCTGATTGGCTTCGCTAAAATTACCCGTGATATTACCGAGCGACGTGAACACGAGCAGCAACTGCTGCGCGCGCGGGATCTGGCAGAAGCGCAAAGCACTAAAGCCTCTGAGATATCAAAATTCCTCGATAACATCATTAGCAATATTCCGTCCTGCGTGATTGTCGAAGATGCCATCAGTCGCGAGATCCTGATGGTGAATGATAAAGCCGAGCAGCTGTTTGGCATCAATAAGATGCTGATCATGCATAAGCGACCGCATGAATGTATGTCGGCGGAGCTGAGTGATTACTTCAACAGCCTGGCGGATATTGCGTTACGCAGCGAAGGCATGCATACCCGTGAACAGCTGCTGCTGACAGCGAGCGGGGAGCGTATTCTGCATACCCGCGCCGCCACCATTGCTGGCAAAGATTTACGTCAGAATTTTGTCATGCTGATTGTGGAGGACGTGACCGATCAGCGTGAAGCCGATGCCCGCATCCACCATATGGCGCATCACGATAACCTGACCAGCCTACCTAACCGTATTCTGTTCCGGCAGAAGCTCAGCGAGGCATTGCGCGCCGATCACCAAAGTGGCAATGCCATCGCCACCCTGTGTCTCGATCTGGATAACTTCAAAAACGTTAATGATGCGCTGGGACACCAGATTGGTGACGATCTGCTGCGAACGGTGGCGAAACGTCTGCGTAATGTGCTGCGTGACCAGGACACACTGGCGCGTATCGGTGGTGATGAATTTGCCATCGTGCTGCCCAGCGTGCGTAACGCTGATGAAGCGGCGGTGGTGGCGCAGCGATTGATTGAAGCCATCCGTCCCCCGGTGAATCTGGAAGGACATAACCTGTCGGTGGGCCTGAGCGTGGGTATCGCGCTGAGTTCACCGGCCATCAACACGCCGGAACAGTTGCTGCGTTGTGCCGATATGGCGCTGTACGAAGCCAAGCGCAATGGCCGCAACCGCTGTGAACACTTTACGCTGGAGATGGACGATCTGGCGCGCAGCCGTCGGGTGATCGAGAACGATCTGCGTGAAGCGATCAGTGGCCGTCAGATGAGGCTGTACTATCAACCGATCACCGATGGTGATGAGAAAGGGATCATTGGCTATGAAGCGCTGATGCGCTGGCATCACCCGATCAAAGGATTGATCATGCCGAATGATTTTATTCCGATCGCCGAAGAGACCGGGTTGATCCATTTGCTGGGAGCCTATGCGTTATATGAAGCCTGTCGCGAAGCGGCGAGCTGGGAAGGTGAGCAGTCGGTGTCGGTTAATCTGTCGCCGTTGCAGTTTAAGAACAGCTCGCTGGTGTCGGTGGTAGAGGGGGCGTTACGTGAGTCAGGACTGGCACCGCATCGTCTTGAAGTCGAGATTACCGAATCGGTATTGCTGGATGACACGCTCGGCAATATCCGTACCCTGCAAAACCTGAAAGCACTGGGTGTGCAGATTGCGCTGGATGACTTCGGCACCGGCTATTCGTCGCTCAGCTATCTGCGATCCTTCCCGTTCGATAAGATCAAAATCGACAAGTCGTTTATCAACGATATGGGAGACAGCCGGGAAGCGCTGGCGATTATCCGCGCCATCACCGGGATGAGCCGGAGTCTGGATATTCAGATCACCGCCGAAGGGGTGGAGAGCAGCGAGCAGTTCGCCAAATTGCGCGAAGAAGGTTGTACTTTGTTCCAGGGGTATTTTTTCGGCCGCCCGCAACCTTCGGAGCTACGTCTGAAGACGCTGGATTAAAGGTTAAAAAATGCGCTTGAATGCATTTGCATTGCACAATGCATTTGCATTAAAATCGTCTAAGGCTTGTAGGCAGACTCCTGGCGGATTGATAACCCGCGACCCGCTAGTGGGGAGGAGTCGAGGAGAAAGAAATGATTAATTTAAACCTTGCGGACGTGTCCCTGCGTGCTGAGTCCCGACTTACCGAGCGCAGTCAGACCACGATTCCCGCAGCGATTCGCGATGCGTTGCACCTGAAACCAGGAGAATTCATTGAATATTCTCTGTTGCCAGGCGGCAAAGTCATTATGTCCCGACAGGAAGAAGAACAAGAAGACCCCGTGGTATCTCAGTTTCTGGCTTTTCTCGAAAATGACATGAAGAAAAATCCGCATCATATCCATCCGGTGCCAGTGGCATTTTGGGCGGGGATACAAGAACTCACTGCTGGAGTAGAGGTCGATTTAGACGCGCCGCTGACTGATGATTAGTAGGGAGTTGCATGGAATATCTGGAGATTAATGGCTGGAAAATCTATTTTCACTCTTGTTTTCTGTCACAGTTGACAGATCTTGCAAAAGCAGTCAGCGCGCTGAAACAAAAGAAGCCAGATGAGTATAAGGGAAAGAAAGAGACTAAGTTGCTTGCGGCAATTGAGCACATCATCACACAAGTGATACCGGCCAATCCGCTTGACGCGCAATTCCGCCAGGGCGATACATTAGGTCCGGATTACAGGCACTGGTATCGCGTTAAATTTAAGCAGCAATTCCGCTTATTCTTCCGCTTTAGTGAGAAACATAAAACAATCATTGTTGGCTGGGTAAATGATTTTGATACCCTTCGCGCTTATGGCTCAAAAACAGATGCTTATATGGTATTTGAGCGCATGTTGAAATCTGGTGAGCCGCCTGATGACTGGGATGTGTTGTTTAAACAGTCCCAGACAGCCACTCAGACAATGGCCAGCGATACGTTTCCGAAATAGTCCATTGCAACAAAACCCCCGCAAATGCGGGGGGTTTTGTTTGTTGAGCATCAATATAGCTTAATAAAAAGATGCACAACCCAATCTCTCTGCCAGGTTTAAGTCAAACACCCGCTGCAAACTTATGCACCGTGGCTTTCGGTGTTCATTCGTCCCAGATCTTTGTCGATCAGGAACAGGCCTTCGCCTTTGTTGCCTACCAGCGCCAGTTTATCCAGCACGGTTTTGAACAGTTTCTCTTCTTCATGCTGCTCGGCCACGTACCACTGCAGGAAGTTGAAAGTGGAGTAATCCTGGGTGGTCATTGCGGCATGCGCCAGCTCATTAATTTTGCTGGTGATCAGTTTTTCATGATTCAGGGTTTCTTCGAACATTTCAGCCAGTGAGTTCCAGCTGATCGGCGGTGCCGCGATGCTGCCCAGCACCGGCAGTGCACCGGTATCGCTCAGGTAATCGAACAGGCGCTGCATATGTTCCATCTCTTCGCGTGAATGCATTTTCAGGAAGGACGCTGCACCTTCGTAACCTTTGTCGCTGCACCAGGCGCTCATTTGCAGATACAGGTTGGCAGAGAAGAATTCCAGATTCAGTTGGTCGTTCAGACGTGCGGTCATTTCAGCGGTTAACATGGCTGATTCCTTTTTAAATTTTTAGGTGAGTGCGGTGAATTATGCATCAATGTTCACTTTTTTGTGAAGTGATTTTGACAAAAAAATTGAATTTATCTTATTGATTATAAATGGAATTATTCAGGTTTTTGAATGCGACCGATTATCATTTTTGTCTTCCTTCCAGCAGGATGTTTTGCACTGCATTGGTGCAATAACCTTGCCTTATGGTTGTGCAGTCGCGTTGTGATTGATTTTATTTTCAGCAATCTGCTTTCCAGCAGAAAATATTAATCGGCGTAAATACATAACATGGCGATTATTTTATAACTGCGGAAGGATTGATATTCCGCCAGTTTCATTGTTACTGAACATAATTGATGCTTTCGCAATTAAAGAAAATGCCAGCTGGCATAAATCCTGCTTAGAACTCAGTTCCATATATTGCAACTTGCCTGGTCGAAAATAATGCCAGCAGGAGGGTTTTATGTCAGAAGAAAAAATCATCGCCGCACCTGACCGCGTGACGGCAGGTATCGGCAGTTATATTGCGCTGGTGCTGGCCATTCTGTTTTTCTCCGGTCTGTTTTATAAGGTGGACGGTTTTAGCTGGCTGGGTGCATTTGATTTCACCACACTGGGCGGCAGTTTTGGCACTATGAAGGAGTCCAGCAATACCTTCCTCGGCTCGGGTGGCCTGAGCGCCAAAGCAGGCTTCCTGTTCGCGCTGTCGCTGGCTCCGACGGTGATGCTGGCGTTAGGAGTACTGGAAATCTTCACTCATTACGGCGCGATTCGCGCGGCACACAAGCTGCTGACGCCGCTGCTTAAGCCGCTGATGGGGCTGCCGGGGCGTTGTGGTCTGGCGTTAATTACCGATCTGCAAAGCACCGATGCCGGCGCGGCGTTAACCAAAGAAATGTATGACCAGCAACAGGTCAGCAAAAAAGATGTGGTGGTGATGAGCGCCTGGCAATATTCCGGTGCGGGTTTGATCAATAACTATTTTGCCATCGGCTCTGCCTTGTTTGCTTCCATGACGGTGCCGATCATTATTCCGCTGGTATTAATGTTTGTTCTCAAATTCGTCGGTGCGGCCTTTGTCCGTTTCATGTTAAATAGTATTTACAAAAAGGATTTTGCTGATGTCAAATAACGTGCAGGCGAAGGTCAATAATAATCCGTTCGATGTTTTTATTGTTGGCGCACGCAAAGGTTTTCATATTGCCATTCACAACCTGATGCCCAATGTGGTGATGGCTTATGTGCTGGCGGAAGTGCTGAATCTGCTCGGCATCATGCAATTTCTCGGACATGTTTTCGCGCCGGTGATGGGGCTGTTCGGCCTGCCAGGCGAAGCGATTACCGTGTTGCTGACCGCCTGGTTGTCCTCTTCGGCGGGCGTCGGGGTGGCGGTCAGCCTGCTGACCAAAGGCCTGTTAAGCGGTACCGATATTTCTATCCTCGCCCCGGCCATCTTCCTGATGGGGGCGCAGTTGCAGTACATGGGGCGTTTGCTGGGGGTGGCCGACGTACCGAAAAAATACTGGCCGCTGCTGATGCTGACCAGCATTATCAATGCAGTGATCGCTATGATTGTGATGCGTTTTTTTGTTTAGGAGCTAACAAGTGTCCAGGGTCTTAGAGCATTACCATTTTCTGCATGAAATCCCGGAACTGGGTTTTCAGGAATTCAAAACCTCGGCCTACATTGCTGAACAGCTGGAACAGGCCGGTATCAAGGTCACGCGGGGCATCAACAATACCACCGGTATCGTGGCGGAAATCGATAGCGGTGTACCGGGGCCGGTGCTGGCATTGCGTGCCGATATGGATGCGCTCGGACATGTGATCGATGGCGTGGCTTGTGCACGTCATACCTGCGGCCACGACGGCCACTCCTCAGTGGTGCTGACGGCGGTGCAGGAACTGTTGCAGGAAGGGGCGATTAAAAAAGGGCGTCTGAAGATCCTGTTCCAGCCTGCCGAAGAACTGGGGGCGGGCGCGCTGTCGATGATTGAAGGCGGAGCGATGGATGATGTGGAGATGATCCTCGGCTTCCACGTCCGTCCGCTGGAGGAGTGCCAGGTCGGCCAGGCGACGCCTGCGGTGATCTATTCCGCCTGTAGCACGCTGGAAGCAACCATCAAAGGTGTGCCCGCTCACGCGGCGCGTCCGCATCTCGGTGTGAACGCACTGGATGCCGCAGTACAGGCGGTGCAGGCGGTGAACAGCATCCACCTGTCACCGGGATTGAACTGGAGCGTGAAAGCGACGCGTTTCCTGTGTGATGCCGGTGTCACCAACTCGGTGCCGGATGAAGCGCGCGTCGTCTGGGATCTGCGTTCGCAGGAGAACGCACCGATGGATATTCTGAAAGAGAAAGTCACGCGGGCAGTCATCAACAGCGTGGCGGCTCTGGGCGCGACGGCAAGCGTTGTGGTGTTGAAAGAGATGCCCGCGGCGGAGATTCACGAGGAAGCGACTGACATCATCCGCGCGGCGATTGTCGATGTGCTGGGCGAAGAGGGCTTGCTGGACGCGAAAACCACGCCGGGGAGTGAAGATTTCTTCTATTACCCGGTGAAATGCCCGACGGTGAAAGCTGGTTTTTGGGGACTGGGCACCAACCTGGTTCCGGGACTGCATCACCCGGAGATGCGGTTTGAACTGAGCTCGCTGGAAATCGGCGTGAAGATTTTCAAAGCAGCAGTCACCCGCGTACTGGGCTAACCAGGACGTACCCGCCTCTTTTAAGGAGAGGCGGGACGTTGCTCTTCCATATCCAGCACCATCTCAACGATCCTGTTGTCATCATCGGGTATGTCAGCCTCGGGTTGTTGCCTGACAATACGCAGGGCGGTGAGGATGGTGCCGACAGAAACATCCCTGCCGACAGTCCACAACAGACGCAGCAGTTTTGAGGCGGTTATCGGCTTCGGACATCCTTCATGGCGCAGCAGGGCGATGATTTTATTGCGCTCTGTCTCTTGCTCGGGGATCCGGTGATGGACAGCCCTGATCCATGCCAGCTCATCCGCTTTGATCTGCGTTCTGAAGGCCGCCAGCGCGTGATCCATGGTCGCGTCACTGACCTCTTCGCCCGCCTCTTTTAAGGCAAGATGAATTTGTGTCCAGGTGATGTCGCTATTATCCAGCTGGCACAGCAGTAGCCACAGACGTTTTACCAGCGTGATTCGACCCTCAGTGCCAATCTGTTGCCAATGCTGCGCTACCCGTTCCCGCTGTGCCGTTGGCTGAGCGATTACCAGCATTAGCGCCTTACGCACCATTGATATGCCGACATTGACGTGTGCGTCATGCAGCAATCGCCACAATTCAGGGGTCGTCATCGGTGGGCGTCCAGGCCGGTTCAGCAGCATCTCCAGCCACTGGCCTCTGGTGTTCATCAGCTTACAGACCTCAGGCCAGTTGGCGGCAAACCAATCCTTCTGCCTCTGCGAAGGCTGCGTATTGAACAAGGCCCGTGCCTGACGCACCGTCTGGATACTGGCGGGAATGCCAGCATTCTTCAGGGCATTGCGCAGAATGATTGGGGTTTTGTGCTGATAGCCGGGGAGTTCCTGAAGCCTGACCAGCATTGCCATCACGCTGTCATAATCGCTGATGTGATGCAGATTCGCGGCAATCCACGCCGTTTCCTGCGCCATAGCCTGCTCCTTTAGCGCGAGCTGGGCCTGGTTAATCAGCGTGATATCCACATCCTCACCGATATTCCACAAGGCGCGTCGGAGCTGCGACGGCGACAATTCCAGCGGCAGCAGCCGTTGCACCCGTGCACAAGCATCAGACTGCAAGGGGGGCTGTTGCCACAGCGTTTTGATCAACGCCTGTTTGGTGGCTGGCACCGGTGTTCTGGCGGTGGTTAAGGCATTCTCAACGGTGGACATGCCGATATTCACCTGGTTGCTGCGCAGGATGGTATGCAGCTGTTTGATGGTGAAGCCTTCAATGTCGGGTGGGGGGAACAGCAATAGCAACATCTCCACCTGTGCGACCATGCTGCCAGTCTTTGGCACCTTGTCCCACCAGGCGGCAAACTCGGCCTGCAAGGCAGTTAAGCAGCGATTTGCGGGTTTGGGTGACTTTTTCTTTCTGCTGCGATGCAGGGTGGGACGCTGATGGCTTTGTTTGACGCTGGTTATCTTTGCTGCCAGTGGCTTTTGCGGTGCAGCGCTGAAGGTAGCCTGCGGGGGAACGCTGGTGATAGTCACCCGATTCGGAGCAAGCGCCATCAGTCTGTCTCCTGCTGGCGTTCAGAAGCGGGCAGATAGTCCTGGGCCATATCTAATGCCATTTCCAGTACCGCTTCTAACTGCGTATCCTTTCCCGGTTCAATGGACGCAGCCAGCATACCGCCAGCGGGATGCCTGCCAGCGGCGCGCAGGATATGAGTCAGGGTCGAAATACAGACGTCAACATCCACCTCCCACAGTAAACGTTGCAGCTTTGATTGCGTGAGATCGGGCGGGCATTCCGGCTGGCGCAGCAGCATGATCAGCCGTCCCTGCACGCTAACCTGAGGTGGATGGGAAAGCGTTGCCCAGCGGGTTTTAAACCAGGTGACCAGATCGGGGGTTATCGTCGTATTGACTGCCGCCATAGCCAGCCCCATCGCCACATGGCTTGCCGATATTCCTGCACTGCGCAGGGCCAGTTTTAGCTCCCCCGGTGCAATCCCCTCAAGTAATAGCGTGCCCAGCCGTCTGACCTGGGTCATGCTACCGGTGGCGGCAAGCGCCTGCCAGCGGTCGAGGATCGACTGTATCTGTTGCGCGGTGAGTGTTGCATTGTGGACCGCCCGGTCAGCTGACATGGCATGGCGCACGGCCGAAAAACTCACTTTAACTTTGGCATTCACCAGCAGCAGCCACAGCTGCGGCGGCGTCAGCACCGGACGCCCCTGTCTGTGCAGCAGATTTTCCAGGATATCTCCCCAGGTATCGCCAAAGGTTGTTGACCAGTGGGTATCAAACCATGCCTGTTGTTGCGGCGTGACCTGGGTCCTGGCGATGGCCTGGGCGTTACGAATCATATCGTCACTGATGGCAATTTCTGCCCGTGCCAGCGCCATCTTTAGCTCGACCGATGTCATCGGCCTGCGCTGATAATCGAGCAGCAGGATCAGGGTGATCAGCTGGTCCATTTTGTGGCTATTACCGTCAGCGACCTGTTGCCAGAGCGTTTTGACCCTCTCCACCTGTTCTGCCGTCACTGAGGTATGCAGCAGCGCCAGGGCATGGCACAGCGTGGCAATACAAATGTCCTCACCGATATTCAGCAAAGCGCGCCGCATTTCTGACGGTGTCATCTCCGGGCATCCTTCCTCGCGCAGTACCTCCACCAACTGGGCCAGCGCCAGTTTGGTCTTACCGATTTTGTGCGAGACCTTTTGCCAGTGAGCATTGAACCATTGCTGATTCTGCGGTGAAACCTCCGCCCTGAGGGTGGACAGGGCAGTGATGACGGTAGTGATTTTGATATTTATTTTGCATGCATGCAGGACGGAAATCAGTTGCTTAGCGGTGATAGTTTGAATGTCCAGCACCTGCAGATCGACCAGGCGAAACAGCAGCTTCTCCATTTGGCTCACCTTGCTGCCTTTACGCGGTAGCGTGGGCCAGTGGGCCTGAATCTGGGCCTGGAGGGCTTTCAGGTCAGCGTTGCCGTTGCGCGGGTAGTGTTTTCTCACCCGGGACAGGGAAGGACGCAGGGCGCTTTGTTGTACCTGGGCGGTCCTTGCTGTCAGTTGACTCGATCTGGTCACGGCAGGGGTTGATGCTGATGCGTTCGCGGTGGTCGTTGATGTGATATGCATAGGCGCTCCGCTGGAGGGGGTTGGGGTAAGCGAATTATAGAACGCCGATCCAGCGGCTATCGTTAGAGGCGACAGGCTGGTTGCTGGTCAGAGCGTCGTTCATTTCTAACGACATATTAAGGATGTCATCTAACTCCTGATCTTCATCCGTCAGCAGGGGCTCAGGCTGGGACGCAAGAGATCGGCTAAAGCCGAAGCCATTGAGGGCGTTGATACAGGTTTTGATGCAGATATCTTCACCCGCTTCCCACATGATGCGTTGGAGTTTGGCCGGGGTTATCTCTTGCACTAAGCCGCTCTGCGTCAGCAAATCACGGATGCGAAACTCCATCATTTTTTCATGGTTGATATTGGCCCAGGCTGGCCTGATCCAGCTGAGTTCCTCGGCTGTGGGGGCGGCTTTGACGGCGGCCAGTGCCAGCCCCAGCGCCACATTGCTGACGGAGATATCGGCTTTGTTCAGCGCCTGTTTCAGATGCACCGAGGTAATCCCCAGATGCCCATGCTGGATGAGGATGGTGCCCAGCAGCTTCACCAGGCTGATATTGCTTTGGCACAGCTTATGCCAGGCGGCGATAATCACCCGCTCCTGATCCGCGGTCACAATCACATTGGCGGCGGCTTTGACCCCCCTCATCGCCTGGCGCACCATGGCGAAACTGACCTGCTCACCGGCATTGCGCAGCATGTTCCATAGCTGCGCTGGCATCATCAGAGGGGGTTTGCCATGGCGCAGCAGGTTTTCTATTTTGTCCCCCAGGGTGTAACCAGCAAACATCGCACGGTTGGCATCAAACCACGCCTGCTGTTGCAGGGATATTTTGCTTCTGAAGGCGGCTCTGGCGCTGATCATCATTTCGCGGCTGACTTTTACGCCAATTTTTGCCAGGGCGACTTGTAGCTGCCTGACAGTTACCGCCAGCTGCTGATACGCAGGCAGACGTAGCAGCATCACCAGCTTGCTCATCAGACAGTCTTCTTCAGCAAAGCTGTCCCACCAGGCCTTAATCAGGGTTTCGTGCCGGGCGGGAACTTGCACTTTGGTCGCCACGGCAATATCACTCAGCATACTGGTCGAGATGCTCACGCCAACGTTTAACAGTGCGCGCCGCATCACGGACGGTTTCAGATCCGGGCATCCTTCCAGCTGCAACAGACTTTGTAGCCAGGCCTGGGAGCCGGGTTTGTGGCTGGCGTTTTCCCAGTGGGCGTCAATCCACTGCTGTTCCTGGGCTGGAACCTCTACTCTGGCCGTGGCCAGCGCGCTGCTGGCGGTGGTGGTGTTTATCCTGAGATTATTTTCCAGCAACACCTCCCGCAGCTCGCGCGCGGTAATTCCCAGCAGATCCTGTTGTTCAAACTGAAACAACAAGGTCTCCACCCGACTGACGATGCTGCCTTGCTCGGGGACGTTTGCCCAGTAAACCGCAAACCGGGTTTTCAACGCCTCCAGGCAGGCGTTGCCGTGAATCTTTGCCCGTGTTCGCAACTGAGACATAAACAGACGCTGATGGCTCTGTTTCACCCCGGAGAGGGGGGCGCTCAGCGCTGTTTGATCCGATGTTTCAGCGATTCCGGTACTGAATGGCGATGTCGTGGCGGTAATTAGCATGAGGGTTCCGTCGCAGGGGGATAAACCCATCATTATAGAACCCCGCTTCGTTTCGCTGCGGATAGCGCTCAGTTTCCCCACTCCGCCGAAATATTGTATGCTATGCCGCCTTAATGCTGACGAGATAACCGGAACTGCCGCCAATGTAAAACGTGCGTATCCTGCCGCGATGGGATGCCCTTGCGTCACCGCGGGTTCCGTTTATCCGCCGGAGTAGCTACCGGCCACCCTGATTTATTCGCAGCGCGTGATGAGCGCGTTGCCCTTTGAGAAGATTTCATTCATGTCTAATGCTCCCTTTTTACAAGAGGTGGCGCGCCGCCGTACCTTCGCGATCATTTCGCACCCGGACGCCGGTAAAACCACTATCACCGAAAAAGTTCTGTTATTCGGACAGGCGATCCAGACCGCAGGTACGGTAAAAGGCCGTGGCTCCAATCAGCACGCTAAATCCGACTGGATGGAGATGGAAAAACAACGTGGTATCTCCATCACCACCTCGGTGATGCAGTTCCCTTATCGCGAAAGCCTGGTCAACCTGCTGGACACCCCAGGGCACGAAGACTTCTCGGAAGATACCTACCGTACCCTGACGGCGGTGGACTGCTGTCTGATGGTGATCGATGCCGCCAAAGGGGTTGAAGATCGTACCCGTAAGCTGATGGAAGTCACCCGTCTGCGCGATACGCCGATCATCACCTTTATGAACAAACTTGACCGTGATATCCGCGATCCGATGGAGCTGCTGGATGAAGTCGAGAATGAGTTGAAGATCGCCTGTGCGCCGATCACCTGGCCTATCGGCTGCGGCAAACTGTTCAAAGGCGTTTATCATCTCTACAACGATGAAACCTACCTGTATCAGACCGGTCAGGGGCATACCATTCAGGAAGTGCGCATCGTTAAAGGGCTGGACAACCCGGATCTCGACAAAGCGGTGGGTGAAGACCTGGCGCAACAGCTGCGTGACGAGCTGGAGCTGGTGCAGGGCGCATCCAACGAATTTGACAAAGAGTTGTTCCTGGCTGGCGAAATCACCCCGGTGTTCTTCGGTACTGCGCTGGGTAACTTTGGCGTTGACCATATGCTTGATGGCCTGGTTTCCTGGGCACCCGCCCCGATGCCGCGTCAGACCGATACCCGTATCGTAGAAGCCAAAGAAGAGAAGTTCAGCGGCTTTGTATTTAAAATTCAGGCCAATATGGACCCGAAACATCGCGACCGCGTGGCCTTTATGCGTGTGGTGTCCGGCAAGTATGAAAAGGGCATGAAGCTGCGTCAGGTACGTATCGGTAAAGATGTGGTGATCTCCGATGCGCTGACCTTTATGGCAGGCGACCGTTCACACGTGGAAGAAGCCTACCCTGGCGATATCATCGGTTTGCATAACCACGGCACCATCCAGATTGGCGACACCTTCACCCAGGGCGAGAACATGAAGTTCACCGGTATTCCGAACTTCGCCCCGGAACTGTTCCGTCGTATTCGTCTGCGCGATCCGCTGAAACAGAAACAGTTGCTGAAAGGCCTGGTACAGCTGTCAGAAGAGGGTGCGGTGCAGGTATTCCGACCGGTACATAACAACGATCTGATCGTCGGTGCTGTGGGTGTGCTGCAGTTTGACGTGGTGGTGGCGCGCCTGAAAAGCGAATACAACGTTGAAGCGATTTACGAATCGGTCAACGTGTCGACCGCACGTTGGGTTGAGTGTAACGATGTGAAGAAATTCGATGAATTTCAACGCAAAAACGAGATCAACCTCGCGCTGGATGGCGGTGACAACCTCACCTATATCGCCCCGACCATGGTTAACCTCAATATCACTCAGGAACGCTATCCTGACGTGACCTTCCGCAAAACGCGCGAGCATTAATCGTCGTTTTTCATCAGGGCCTGTGAATTTCACTGGCCCTGTTTTTCCCTTCCAGACTCCTCTTAAAAACGCTGCTTTTATCGCTTTTTGGCGAGATATCAACCACAAAAACCGGCAAAACCCCCAATCCCGTCTATGATTATCCTGTCGGACGAGAAAAGAGACCTCCAGGTTTCATTACGTCCATCAACGCAGCAACGCCGTTTGTTGCTGGCGCATTCGCGGTTGCGGATGGGTTAACTGATAGAAGGATGATATCGATGATTAAGACTAAGATTGCCAAAACCCTGATTGCTGCGCTGGCGGGTTCTGCCCTGATGAGCGGTGCAGCGCTGGCTGATGAATCCCTGTCGCAGAAAGCGCAGGCAACGGCCGATAGCACAGGTGCGAAAATCGATAGTTCTATGAAAAAAGTCGGTGGGTTTATGGATGACAGCGGCATCACCGCCAAAGCGAAAGCGGCACTGGTGGACGATGAAGCAATAAAAAGCACGGATATCTCAGTTAAAACGCATCAGGGGGTAGTGACGCTCAGCGGTTTTGTCACTTCGCAGGACCAGGCGGAAAAAGCCGTGGCCGTGGTGCAGAAAGTTGAAGGGGTTAAATCCGTCAGTGACAAGCTGCACGTTAAAGACAGCAAAACCGCTTCGCTGAAAGGTTATGCCGGTGATGCGGCAACCACCAGTGAAATCAAAGCTAAACTTTTAGCGGATGACATCGTGCCATCACGCAACGTGAAAGTGGAAACCACCGATGGGGTGGTGCAGTTGTCCGGTACTGTCGCGAACCAGGCACAGTCAGATCGTGCAGAGAAAATCGCGAAAGCCATTGAAGGCGTGAAAAGTGTGAAGAATGACCTGACAGTCAAATCTTAACGCGCCTGCAGCTGGAAGTATGAAGGTATAAGCAGTTCGATTTTCACTATGGTAAGGAGAGGCTTATGTTTCGTTGGGGTATTATCTTTCTGGTGATCGCTCTGATTGCTGCGGCATTAGGATTTGGCGGTCTGGCGGGTACGGCAGCATGGGCAGCTAAAATTGTCTTTATTGTCGGTATTATTCTGTTCCTCATCAGCCTGTTTACCGGGCGTAAACGACCCTGACACTTAGTGTCAACTTTCGCTCTTCCGGCAATAGTCTGAAGCGGAGGCCAGTCAGGGCATAATAATGACTGGTTCTCCGGGTTGCTGGCGGTGGCAGCACCCCTCAGAGAAAGAACCGCTGAGGGACACATCTTGGGTATACGCATCCCTGTCACGTTGGGAACCATCGAGCCATTGGCGCTCACGCCTTTCAAAGCAAACAAAATTGCGCTGGTCTGCGAAGGCGGCGGACAACGCGGTATCTTTACCGCCGGTGTGCTGGATGAGTTTCAGCGCGCCAACTTCAATCCTTTTCATCTGATGCTGGGCACCTCTGCCGGTGCGCAAAATTTATCGGCGTTTGTCTGCGCGCAGCCGGGCTATGCGCGGCGGGTGATCACCCGTTACACCACCAGCAAACTGTTCTTCGATCCGGTGCGTTTTGTGCGCGGCGGACATTTGATCGATCTCGATTGGCTGGTGGATATCACCAGTCAGGAGTTTCCGCTGGCGATGAACACCGCTGAGGGATTGTTCGCCAAAGGCAGCGAATTTTATATGTGTGCCTGCCGCAGCGACGACTACAGCGCACATTATTTTAATCCCACCCGTTCCAACTGGCTCGATATCATCAAAGCTTCCAGCGCCATTCCGGGTTTTTACCGTAGCGGGGTGGAAATGGGCGGGATCAGCTATCTCGATGGCGGGATCAGCGATGCGATCCCGGTGCGTGAAGCCGCCAGGCGAGGGGCCGATACCGTGGTGGTGATCCGCACTGTGCCGTCTCAGATGTCGTACACGCCAAAATGGTTCAAGCGTATGGAGCGCTGGCTCAGTGACAGTTCGCTGCAACCGATGATCAATATCCTGCATCAGCATGAAGAGAGTTATCACGACATCCAGCAGTTTATCGAGCAGCCACCGGGCGATTTGCGCATCATTGAAATCTTTCCTCCGAAACCACTGGCAAGTAATGCGTTGGGGAGCCGGATTGCGTCGCTGAATCAGGATTATCATCTGGGACGGCGTTGTGGCCGCTATTTCCTTGCCACGCTCGGCCAGTGGCTGAGTGATGCCGAGCCATTTGTGCGGCATACTACCGTGACGCCCCCTGCTGCGGTGGCGAATGCGCCGGATAACCGCGAGGTCAGCACGCCTCCGCTGGCCGGTAATGATGCGGATTATGATGCAGGTTCTCTGGCATGAGATTTATCGATACCCACTGTCATTTTGACTTCCCACCGTTCGTGGATGATGCGCAGGCGAGCATCCAGCGTGCTGCACAGGCAGGGGTAGAGCGGATCATTGTGCCGAGCGTCGATGCCAGCCGGTTTGCCCTCGTCAGCCAGCTGGCGCAGCAGCATCCGGCGCTGTATGCCGCGCTGGGGCTGCATCCGATCCAGATAGCCGTGCATCAGGAAATGCATATTGATCAACTGGCTGAGCATTTGCGCCAGCCGGATACAAAACGCGTGGCGCTGGGGGAGATCGGTCTCGATCTTTATATGGACGATCCGCAGTTCGATAAACAAACCCGATTGCTGGATGGGCAACTGAAGCTGGCAAAACAGTATGATCTGCCGGTGATCCTGCATTCGCGTCGCACCCACGATCAGTTGGCACTTCATCTGCGTCGCCACGATCTGCCCCGCCGTGGGGTGGTGCATGGTTTTGCCGGTAGCCTGCAACAGGCACAGCGTTTTATTCAGCTGGGTTACGCCATCGGCGTGGGTGGCACCATTACCTACGAACGCGCCAGCAAAACCCGTAACACTATCGCCGAACTGCCACTCGATTCCCTGCTGCTGGAAACCGATGCGCCCGATATGCCGCTCAATGGTTATCAGGGAGAACCCAATCGCCCTGAACGTGCGCGCCTGGTATTTGAGGTGCTGTGCCAGCTGCGTTCTGAACCTGCTGATGTCATTGCCAGCGCGCTGTGGCAAAACAGCCTGCGCGTGTTTAACCTTCCTGCCTGAGCCTGCGTGCTGGTCTGAATTGACTACATTAATAGGGCGACACTGACACATTTTTGCGAATAAATGTGATAATAGTCACAACACCATCTCTGCGCAGTTTTGCGTTGAGTGCCGGTTATTTTGTGATTTTTGTCACTAAATAAATGTATTATCTTCACAGTTTTCTTTTTTCATGTGACGCAGGATCGAATTCGCTATCACATGAGTTGTTAGAATTATCACATTCTCTGGCGGGGGTATTCCGTCAGGCTGATCATTGGAGAGTACCATGACTGATATCACCGCTGCGGCGCAGCGCGCGCTGCAACTGATGGATTTGACCACGCTGAATGATGACGACACCGACGAGAAAGTGATTGCCCTGTGTCGCCAGGCGAAATCGCCCGCGGGTAACACTGCGGCGATCTGTATCTATCCCCGTTTTATCCCGCTGGCGCGCAAAGCGCTGCGTGAGCAGGGCACGCCGGAGATCCGTATCGCCACCGTGACCAACTTCCCGCATGGCAACGACGATCTGGCAATCGCCCTGGCGGAAACCCGTGCCGCCATCGCTTACGGGGCGGATGAGGTGGACGTGGTGTTCCCGTATCGCGCGCTGATGGCGGGTAACCGTCAGATCGGTTTCGATCTGGTGAAAGCGTGCAAAGATGCCTGCGATGAAGCGGGCGTGTTGCTGAAAGTGATCATCGAGAGCGGCGAGCTGAAAGATCCGGCGCTGATTCGTACCGCGTCAGAAATCGCTATCGATGCCGGAGCCGACTTTATCAAAACGTCCACCGGCAAGGTGCCCGTTAATGCCACGCCAGAAACGGCGGCAATCATGCTGAGCGTGATCCGCGATAAAGGCGTGCAGCAGCAGGTCGGCTTCAAACCGGCGGGCGGGGTGCGTAGCGCTGAAGACGCAGCACATTATCTGCAACTGGCCGACGATATTCTCGGTCAGGGTTGGGCAGATGCGCGCCATTTCCGCTTTGGTGCGTCCAGCCTGCTGGCGAGCCTGCTCAACACCCTTGGCCATGCCACCACGGCGGGTAAAGCCGGGTACTGATTATTCATTTCTGCGATTCGTAGCGGCGCGATTTATCGCGCGTTTTTCTGCCGGGGAGGCGACCTTGTTCCTGCCACAAGAAATTATTCGCAAAAAACGCGACGGCCACGAGCTGAGTGAGGCGGAGATCCGCTTCTTTATCAACGGGGTGCGCGATAACAGCGTTTCAGAAGGGCAAATCGCCGCGCTGGCGATGACCATCTGGTTCCACGACATGACGCTGGCCGAACGTGTCGCGCTGACCATGGCGATGCGTGATTCCGGTACGGTGCTGAACTGGCAGACGCTTAACCTGAACGGACCGATTGTTGATAAGCACTCCACCGGTGGCGTGGGTGATGTCACCTCGCTGATGCTTGGCCCGATGATTGCCGCCTGTGGCGGTTACGTGCCGATGATCTCCGGGCGCGGCCTCGGTCATACCGGCGGCACGCTGGATAAACTGGAAGCGATCCCCGGTTTTGACATCTTCCCGAGCGACGATCGTTTTCGCGAGATCATCAAACAAAACGGTGTAGCGATCATCGGCCAGACCAACTCGCTGGCACCGGCGGATAAGCGTTTTTACGCCACGCGCGATATTACCGCGACTGTCGATTCGATCCCGCTGATCACTGCCTCGATCCTGGCGAAAAAGCTGGCGGAAGGGCTGGATGCTCTGGTGATGGACGTCAAAGTCGGCAGCGGGGCCTTTATGCCAACCTTCGAAGCCTCAGAAAAACTGGCGCAGGCGATTGTCGGCGTCGCCAATGGCGCGGGCTGCAAAACCACCGCGCTGCTGACTGACATGAATCAGGTACTGGCTTCCACGGCCGGTAATGCGCTGGAAGTGCGCGAGGCGGTGCAATTCCTCACCGGTGAAGCGCGTAATCCACGTCTGCTGGAAGTGACACTGGCGTTATGCAGCGACATGTTGATCTCCGGTGGGTTGGCGGCTAACGAGGCTGAAGCCCGGCAACAGTTGCTGCGGGTACTGGATAACGGCCAGGCGGCAGAGGTCTTTGGTCGTATGGTGGCGGCACAGAAAGGCCCGACCGATTTTATCGCCCGCATGGATAGCTATCTGCCTGCGGCGATGCTGAGCAAAGCGGTGTATGCCGATCGTCCGGGGATTGTCAGCGCCATGGACACCCGCTGCCTCGGTATGGCGGTGGTGGCGCTTGGCGGCGGTCGCCAGCGTGCCAGTGACAGCATTGATTACAGCGTCGGCCTGAGCGAGATGGTCACTCTGGGTACGTATGTTGATGCACAGCGTCCGCTGGCGGTGATCCATGCCGCTTCGGAAGCGCAGTGGCAGCAGGCGGCGCAGGCAGTGAAAACGGCCATCACCCTGAGCGATACCGCTCCGCCGGAAACACCGGTGGTGTATCGCCGTATCAGCGAATAGTGACGCACAGTGCGTGCCTGGCCAGAGCCGTTCGGGTATACTGATCTGATCGCTTTTTTTTGACTTGTCATCGCGCAGTTGCGCAGGAGACTTGCATGAAACGTGCTTTTATTATGGTTCTCGACTCCTTCGGGATCGGCTCCAGCAAAGACGCCGCTAAGTTCGGCGATGAAGGATCGGATACGCTCGGCCATATCGCCGAAGCGTGCTTCGAAGGCCGGGCCAATGAAGGCCGCACAGGGCCGCTACACTTACCAAACCTCACTGCTCTTGGGTTGGGCAAAGCTGCTGAACTCTCAACCGGGCGTTTCCCGCCGGGGCTGGACGCCAACGCGAAAATCATTGGGGCTTATGCCTACGCCAGCGAACTCTCATCCGGTAAAGATACGCCGTCAGGCCACTGGGAAATTGCCGGTGTGCCGGTGTTATTTGACTGGGGTTACTTCACCGATAAAGAGAACAGCTTCCCGCAGGAATTGCTGGATAAACTGGTGCAGCGTGCTGACCTGCCGGGTTACCTCGGCAACTGCCACTCGTCCGGCACGGTGATCCTTGACCAGCTCGGCGAGGAGCATATGAAAACCGGCAAGCCGATTTTCTATACTTCGGCGGATTCGGTGTTCCAGATTGCCTGCCATGAAGAGACTTTCGGCCTCGAACGTCTGTACGCGTTGTGTGAAATCGCCCGTGAAGAACTGACCGAAGGTGGCTACAACATTGGCCGTGTGATTGCGCGTCCGTTTGTGGGCGACAAAGCCGGTCACTTCGAGCGTACCGGTAACCGTCACGATCTCGCCGTGGAGCCGCCATCAGCAACGATGCTGAAAAAGCTGGTGGACGAGAAGGGCGGTGAAGTGATTTCCGTCGGTAAAATCGCGGATATCTACGCACAGCAGGGCATCACGCAAAAAGTGAAAGCTACCGGGCTGGATGCGCTGTTTGATGCCACCATCGAGCAGATGAAAAAAGCGCCTGATCAGTCGATTGTGTTCACCAACTTCGTCGATTTTGACTCGACCTGGGGCCATCGTCGTGATATCGCCGGTTACGCCGGTGGGCTGGAGTTGTTCGACCGCCGTTTGCCGGAGCTGATGGCGCAGGTGAAAGAGGATGATATTCTGATCCTCACCGCCGACCACGGCTGTGACCCAAGCTGGCAGGGCACCGAACATACGCGTGAGCACATTCCGGTGCTGATTTACGGACCGAAGGTGAAACCTGGCTCCCTTGGCTATCGCGACACCTTTGCCGATATCGGCCAGACAATCGCGCATTATTTCGGCCTGTCCAGCATGGACTACGGCAAAAGCATGCTGTAAAACAGCGACCAATTTTTAATAAGGAAAATAACGATGGCAACGCCTCATATTAATGCAGAAATGGGTGATTTCGCGGACGTGGTTCTGATGCCGGGCGATCCGCTGCGTGCGAAGCACATTGCAGAAACCTTCCTCGAAAATGCGGTTGAAGTGAACAACGTACGCGGCATGCTGGGCTACACCGGAACCTACAAAGGTCGCAAAATTTCGGTGATGGGCCACGGTATGGGTATCCCTTCCTGCTCGATCTACACCAAAGAACTGATCACCGATTTTGGCGTGAAGAAAATCATCCGTGTTGGCTCCTGCGGTGCGGTGCGTGCTGACGTGAAACTGCGTGATGTGGTGATTGGTATGGGTGCCTGCACCGATTCCAAAGTGAACCGTATGCGTTTCAAAGATCACGATTTCGCGGCGATTGCGGATTTCGATATGGTGCGTAACGCGGTCGATGCAGCTAAAGCGCTGGGTGTGGACGCGCGCGTGGGTAACATCTTCTCTGCTGACCTGTTCTACACGCCGGACCCGCAAATGTTCGACGTGATGGAAAAATACGGCATCCTCGGTGTTGAGATGGAAGCCGCAGGTATCTACGGCGTGGCAGCGGAGTTTGGTGCCAAAGCGCTGGCGATCTGTACCGTATCGGATCATATCCGTACTCACGAGCAGACCACCGCCGCTGAGCGTCAGACCACCTTCAACGACATGATCAAGATCGCGCTGGAATCGGTGCTGCTGGGGGATTAATTTCCCGCTGAACATCGCTTATACCGTAACGGCGTGATTTTTCGCGCCGTTACGGAAAACATCTGACACACTTTTACCCAGGCTTGTGCATCTTCCTGCTGGCTCTGACGCTATCTCTCCCTATCATTAGCGGGATAACGAAGAGACTAAGCCCCCTGATGAATTTCCGTAATTTCGAAGCCGAAGAGAAACTGTTTATTCGCCGCGCGATCGTGGCTTTTACCCTGGTGGTGATTTGTTTCACTATTCTTGGCGTTAACCTCTACCGTATCCAGGTTGAGCAGCATAGCTATTACCAGACGCGATCCAACGAAAACGATATCAAAATGATCCCCATCGCGCCGACGCGTGGCCTGATCTACGATCGCAACGGTATTCCGCTGGTGCGCAATGTCACCTGGTACGACATCCTGCTGACACCGTACAAAATCACCGATATGAAGGCGACCATCGCCGAACTGACGCCGATCGTTGATTTAACGCCGGAAGAGATCGACACCTTCTGGAAGAACCTCAAGCAAAACAGCCGCTATAAACCGGTGGTGCTGAAGGAAGAGCTCACCGATGAGCAGGTCGCCCGCTTCTCGGTTAACCAGTTCAAATTCACCGGCGTCAGCATTGATACCTATCAGGATCGTGAGTACCCCTATGGGGCCGATCTGGCGCACGTGGTGGGTTACGTGTCGAAAATCAACGACAACGACTACAAACGGCTGAATGAAGAGGGCGTGGGCGAGAACTACGCAGCTGACCACAATATCGGTAAGCAGGGCATCGAGGGGTATTACGAATCGGTGCTGCACGGCAAAACCGGTTATCAGGAAGTGGAAGTCGATAACCATGGCCGCATTGTGCGGGTCTTGAAAGAAGTGCCGCCGGTGGCCGGAAAGAATATCTATCTGACCCTCGATCTGCATCTGCAACAGTACGTGGAAAGTCAGCTGGTGGGCCAGCGCGCGGCGGTACTGATTGAAGATCCGCATGACGGTAGCGTGCTGGCGATGGTTTCCAGCCCCAGCTATGATCCTAACCCGTTTGTAAAAGGCATCAGCTACCAGGCGTATAAAACCCTGTTGCAGGATAAGAACCTGCCGCTGATTAACCGCGTGACCCAGGGGCTGTATCCGCCTGCCTCAACGGTGAAACCTTATATGGCGATGTCGGCGCTGCTGACCGGGGTGATCACGCCGCAAACTACCTTCTTTGGCGCACCGACCTGGACGCTGCCCGGTACCGACCGCAAATACCGTGACTGGAAAAAAAGTGGTCACGGCATGCTGGATGTAACACGCGCGATTGAGGAATCCGCCGACACCTTCTTCTATCAGGTGGCGTTTATGATGGGCATTGACCGTATCCATCATATGCTCAGCCAGTTTGGCTACGGCAAGCCCACCGGCATCGATTTGAACGAAGAGTACGCCGGATTACTGCCCAGCCGCGAATGGAAACAGAAGGTGCATAAAAAGGGCTGGTATCAGGGCGATACCGTCTCGGTGGGCATTGGTCAGGGCTACTGGATTGCCACGCCGATTCAGATGGTGAAAGCGCTGGTGGCGCTGATCAACAATGGTCGGGTCATCAATCCGCATCTGCTGGAGAAGGTGCAGCTCGGCACGATGCAGCAACCGTATCAACCCAAAGAGCCGCAGCCGCAAATTGGCGATCCGAAATCACCGTACTGGTCGCTGGTACGTCATGCGATGTTTGGCATGGCGAATGCGCCAAACGGCACCGGCTACAAATACTTCCACACCGCACCGTACGGCATTGCGGCGAAAAGTGGTACCTCACAGGTGTTTAGCCTGAAGCAGAACCAGACTTACAACGCGAAGATGATTCCAATCCGTCTGCGCGATCATATCTTCTATACCGCCTTCGCGCCGTTTAACGACCCTAAAGTGGCGGTGGCGTTGATTCTGGAAAACGGGGGCAATGAAGGGATTACCGCTGCGCCAGTGATGCGCAACATTCTCGACCATATCTTCCTGCCGCCACCAGCCGTACCACTGGAGACAGTCAGTACCGCGAACGCCTCAGCGGCGCACTAACGAAAAAACACCCGGTTACGGCCGTGGTGTTTAGCGTCATACAGGGCGGCGTCGGCGTTGTTGTAGAGGGTTTCGAAATCGGAACCCGGCTTGCCATAGCTGACGCCGAGGCTGGCGGTCACCAACTGGCCGGGCAGAATGGCCAGCGGCGAGGCGTTGAGCGAGGCGTGAATCGCACCCGCCACAATCACCGCATCTGACAGCCGGAAAAAGGGCAGCAGCACGGTGAACTCTTCGCCGCCGATACGGCCAATGCTGGCTTCCGCCGGGCAGTGCGCCTGCACCCGCGACACCAGCTCGCAAATCACTTTGTCGCCCATCGGATGGCCGAACTCATCGTTGATCTTCTTGAAGTGGTCGATATCGAGAATGATCAGCGCTGCCGGGCCACTGGTCAGCGTATGGGTAATGCGTTGAATAATGGCGCTGCGGTTCCACACCGCCGTCAGCGGGTCATGGGTGGCTTTATATTCCAGCTCCTGCGCCAGCCGGTGGAGCTGTTCATTGACGCGGTTCAGTTCGCGTTCTGCACGGTCACTGCGCGAAATCAACCGATAGGTATCGCGCATCAGACGTTGATAATGGCGATTAAGCCTCAGCAGCGCATCGCGATAATCCTCGGCGCTGAGTGAGGTCTGAGCCGCCACATCCTGTGAGCGATTAAGCACTTCGCTCTCTTCGCGGAACAGCTCATTGAGGTCCATCATGAGGGCATTTCCGCCTGCAATTGCACTTGCAGATCGGTGAAGTCCAGCGCCAGTTCCTGACCAAACTCCTCAGAAACATCATCTTCCGCATCATAGAACCAGTTCAGTTGCACCGTCTGCCCATCCTGCGCCAACTGGTTGAACAAATCGAACAGGCTGAACAGCATCTTGGTGCTGGAGCTGTTGAAGTAGCGCAGGGCGATATTCACCCTAAGCTGGCCCTGGCTCTCCGGGGTCCAGCTTTCCAGTGCATCCAGCAGCGGGCGATAAAAGGCGGCGGCATTTTCCGGCCAGGATTCACCGCGCAGGGAAAACAGGCGATCGGCAAAATTGAAGTCAACGTCGGGGGTGCTGTCTGTCGCAGCGATAACAAGGTTTTGCATAACAACATCAATCCTGGTGAATGGTAGCTTTCAGCCAAAACGTCGCGAAATCGCTGGTCTCCAGCGGACGCAATTCATACTCCAGCGGTTCGCTGACATCGCGTGCCAACGTCAGTAAACCAATATTTGCCCCTTTGCTGGTGGCAGGGCTTTCACTGCGCAGACCCACCCGATACGCCTGTTTGATCTCTTCGTCACTCATGGTGCGCAGCATATCGAGCCAGTAACGCAACTGGTCGCAGGCGGCCTGATCGACCAGGTTGCTGCTCTCCAGCACGTAGTTGTCGCCATCTACGCGCAGACAAACGGTGCCAAAGCGGAAATCCTGTTCTTCGTGGCTCAGGGCGCGACTGTCCTGTGAATAACGCAAAATGTTCTGCACAATCTCGACAAAGCTGGAAAACAGGCGACGACGCACCTTCACCGGGGCCTGCTGGTTTTCGAGAAAGACTTTAATCACCTCGCCCATCGCCGTGATGTTCTGTGGCGAAAAAAAACCGGTGTAATGCAGTGCCACCTGGTCCGGCGATGCGACGCTGGCGTGCAACTCGTGATTCATGATGTTTACGACTCGGTTAATAACGGAAGCCAAACCAGGTGACGTCATCGCGCCGTGGCTGGTTGCCTTGCCAGTGGAGAAAATCCTGCTGAAATGCCAAAGAAAGTTCGCTCATCGGCAGAGCCTGATAGCGGCTCACCAGGGCCTGAATGCGTTTTTTGCCAAACATAATCTGCCGTTCACCGCCGGGCTGGTCGGTGACGCCATCGGTCATCACCAGCAGCATGTCGCCTTGCGTTAGCGCGCGCTGATGTTCTGTCCAGACATAATCCAGCGGTGTATCGGTATAGCCCACGCCGGTGCGGTCGGCGGCCAGGGTTTCGGCAGCCTCGGTGGCGGGTTGCAATAAGGCATGCATACGCGCGCTGGCCCAGCTGAGTTGATGCTGCTGCGTATCCAGCCGCAGTGCGATGGCATCGCAGCCGTCATTCGAATGAGACGTTTGCTGTAAGGCGTTGAGCTGACCCAGGGTCTGCTTGATATGCCGGTTTAACGCCTGTAACAGCGCTGACGGTGAACGACGGTTTTGTTGCAGGGCATTTTCCAGCGCCGATTGCACAATCACCGTCATAAAGGCGCCAGGAATGCCGTGGCCGGTGCAATCAGCTATCAGTGCCAGCCAGCCCTGCTCATCCTGATGAAAAGCGTAATAGTCGCCACCGACGCCATCGCGCGGTTGCCAGTGCAGGCACCAGTCATCCAGCTGTAAAGCCATTTGCTGGGTGGAGTGTTCGAGCATGGCATCCTGAATCACGCGCGCGTAATCGATGCTTTGTAGGATCTGCTGATGCTGCTGTGCCTGTAAATCCGACACGGTGCGAATTAAATCAATGCCGAGACCAATGCCGATATAGTTGCCCGCTTCGGTGAGGATAAAACCATCAGTCACCGACTTATCACCACTCGCGACCACCTGCTGTGCCACCTGATCGAGCGGGGTATCGGCTTCGATCACCAATGGATGTTTATCCATAAAGGCGATACAACTTTTGCGATCATACAGCTCGCGGAAGAAGGGGCGCGTCATTTGCGACAGGAAGATGTGGCGGTTGATCATGCCGAAGGGACGACCCTCTTCGACCACCGGCAGGCCAATCAGATCTTTGTGTTCGGTGAACAGCGTCATCACGGCGAGGTTATCGCTGGCAGGGGTGACAAATGGCACCGCAATGCAAAGCGAACGTGCACGGTAACGGCTCGACAGTGCGGCAAGGCCTGCGCGTAAATCGGGCAGCTGCATAGCGGGAGTCTGGCGTGAATTAAGATTAATCTTAGGGTACGCGAGCGCTGTGACACTTTTATGTCAGCGCGATGGCAGGGTGGGTTTGACGCAGTAAATTTATCGCCTGAAATGCCGAAAATGCGCGATTTTTTACCCGATTGCTGTAAAAGACGGCAGTCAGTCGCATTTCACCGAAAAGCGTTTGACGGTGCGGGCTGGTTAGGGTTTAATGCGCCCCGTTGCCCGAATAGCTCAGTCGGTAGAGCAGGGGATTGAAAATCCCCGTGTCCCTGGTTCGATTCCGGGTTCGGGCACCACTTCTTCAGAGCCTGCCCGTTAAGAGATGAGATCCTTAACGGGCATGACAATGTCCCTGACCGTCGTCATGCAGGATGAGGCTAGTCGTTCTGCATCTGAGGGTTTAGGGATTAAGAATCCGGATGATGTTAGCGCATCATCCGGATTTCTCACATCCCAACAATTTCAGTTACAGGTATTTACCTTCTCATCGCTGCTCTGTCAACGATCTGTAAAGGAAAACCCGCGATTTTTTCCCGTTTAGATATCAAACTCTTATAAATTTGACTTAGGATTACTCCTAAGCTGCATACGCGGCTTCAAGGTTGCGCCTCAGGTTATCCATGTTTGCTTCCACATATTCCAGCGTCACCGCTACGCTGGAATGGCCGAGCAGCATCTGGACATCATTCAGGCTTCTCTCAGGGCGTTTCATCAGGTCTGTGGCTATCGTATGCCTGAATCGGTGTGGGCTGATATCACACTGACATTCTCTGGACAGTCTTCTGAAAAAGGCCCTCATAGGGAGGTGATCCATGTTTTTGGCCCGTATAATTCTTTTCTTTTTGGGTGTAAACCGGTTGATGTTGAATAACTGCTCCCCTTTTTTGGCTCCCTTCTGTACAGACATAAGATACAGTTGCTCAAGGCGCGGTCTCAGCCGCGCGGTGATCGGCACTCGATGCTCCCGGTGGTTTTTAGAACCTTCAGCCTGTAATTCAATGATGCCCAGTTTCAGATCCACATCACAGAGTCGTATATGTAGCAGCTGATTCTGGCGCATACCGGTGAACTTCAGTGTCTCAATGACCGTCATCCAGAACCAGGCGGGTTCAAGGGCATTTGGCCGCGGATCGTGAACGCCCATCTGCTCCAGCTCAATCTTCCTTTCCATGATTAAATCAATTTTCTTCATCTGTTCCCCGGAGAGTGTTTTTTTTCGTTTAATATCGGGTTTAACAATCACCTGGTTAAAAGGATTCTCTCTGGCTGAAATAAGTTTATTCGTGATGGCATGATTAAATACTGCCCGCATGTGGGCAACCTTGTTATTCCATGTCCGCTTACTGGACATCTGTTCATTCAGAACATACCTTCTCCATTTCAGAACATCCATTCGCGTCACATTTTCTGGAAGAATATCTTCTCCGTAAAACTCCAGGAAAGTTCTCACTACCTTTCTGTAACTCCATTCAGTTGCACGACGAAGAACTTTATTGAAAAAATAGTCATCGAGAATTTTTTCAAACGTCATAATGTCTGCCATAATGACCTCGTAATATTAACTTAACCTCAGCGAATTATTTCTTCGCTGAAAGCCAGATACTGTCCGCAGGACAGCTCCCTTTTTTAAAAATAATGTCAGAGTTAATCATGTAGCCTGACACTTTGGTAAAACGACCGCTTTTATCCGGCGTGTCGTATTGATGGTAATGGAATAACCCCTTACCATTTCGTGAGTGGTGTACGTTCAGTGCTTCAAAACTTTTCTGCAGCCTGTCCTTGTCTGCACCGCCATCTCCCACTGTTGAGGAGTAACGGTAAAAACAGGTTGGTGACACCAGGAATACAAACTGCACCAGAACATGCAGAAGACTGTCTTTTTCATTGACGCTGAGCGTGCCATCCTCAACGCTGTCCCTAACCCACTCCAGAAATAACGCACCGCCCTGTTCTTCCTTGTTCATCCCCTCTTCATGGGAAGGCAGCATATCGGGCGGAATCGGCGTGGCCGGATGGTTATCTGCAGAATCCGCAGGTACATTTTCCGTTGCTTCTGTTGCCTCAGGAGTTTTCCCTTCTGCCATCAGATCAAGTAATGACAGGAGGTTCTCCGTGGACACCTGCGGCTCACCTTCTCCGCCCGTACTGATGTCGTTTTCTGCAGAAAGCAGCGGTTCATCTGCGGCAAGTGCGGATTCCAGTACCAGTAATGGTGCTGACGGGACGGTATTAACAGGCGTTTTCTCCCTGTC
This sequence comes from Pantoea cypripedii, assembly GCF_002095535.1. Classification (NCBI taxonomy): domain Bacteria; kingdom Pseudomonadati; phylum Pseudomonadota; class Gammaproteobacteria; order Enterobacterales; family Erwiniaceae; genus Pantoea; species Pantoea cypripedii. The sequence continues at coordinate 3,741,830 of NZ_MLJI01000001.1, read as the reverse complement.
CTGACTGAAACTGTAGGACAAATCTCCGGTTTTAATTGGCACTGAAGCATCCGGAGAATGATCGTGACTGGACAATGGCACAACATCAGTTTCATATAATTTCGGGGGGGTATGGTCAGTGACAAGTGCTGCAGCCTCCAGAGAGACCTGGTGAGGTGCCTGTCCGGACATAATGGCCGCATCAGAAAGACCACAGCTGTGCAGCGCATCGTTCACAATGCTGTTCAGAATCCCGGCTTCCGTGCGGCGTCCGGAGAGATACAGCAGCAAGGCATCGGACAGCGCTGGCCAGCGCTGAAGCCACAGCAGAGCGGCCTCCGGCAGGAGTCTCAAAGCCACATATACACTGCCCATCTCACCCGATGGTTCACTGGCCGCTCTGACCCGCCACGGTTCTCCTGGCACACTCAGCCCCGGATACCAGACACGCCCACTTTTCAGCGCCCCCTCCACCTGCATCAACCAGGGCAGGTGATGGAACAGCCCGGCCCAGTATGCTGCACAGACCCAGCCGGGCGTCTGCTCTGCCTGCTCTTCTGGCGTGGCACCCTGTGGCAACATCATGCCGCGTACCAGCCTCACCGAGCGCGTGGCCACGTTCAGACTGAGTTCATTAAACCCTCCCGGCCCGGAGAACGGACCGGACCAGGCTGCCGGGCATGCCTGCACCCGTCCCACCATCTCTTCCAATGGCCTGAGCCACCAGGCTTCCGTGACCTGCTGTGAAAGCGGGCTGTTTTCTGTCAGCACCCGTATAAGACGACGGTGTTCGTTTGCCTGCAGCAGTGATCTGCCCGTCTGAGCAGGGCGCCAGCCATCATCAGCAACAGTCCGGGGCGGTGTGACATCCGGCGACGGCCTCTCTCCGGGCCGTTTTTCCTGTCTGCCTCTGCCTGTTAACCAGTTAAGTCCACGCACCATCACCTCCGCCGGAATATGCCTGCTGAAAATGACGCTACGCTAAAAGCCCCCCTGATAATTGCAACCGAAAACCCTGAACTGCCCATGACAGAAATCCTGCTTGTGAAAATATTCAGAAGTGGTTTCAGATTTTCAGGGTGCCGTGGTGACAACGTGGTGCTCTCCTGCAAGCCTCTGTTTACACCGGTATCGTGAGTTTTCGCATGCAGCAATCCTTTGTTTTCTCCTTTTTTATGCTCTGGATGACCCTTTCCGGCGCGATGAGCCTGACTTTTACCCTCGACGGCACCCGCACCGGGTTTTATCTGGTCTGGGCGTTGCTGTTCATTCTTCCTTTCTTCCTTCGCCCTCTCGCATGGGCAGAGCGGCAGTTCAGGCCAGCGATGACGCTGATCCTCTATCGTCGCAAAAGGGCATGGGTGCATCTTGCCCCCTGGCAGCCCACCACAGACCTGACTACGGAGCGGGTCCATCAGTTCTGGAAGAGCGTGAACGCATCAACTCGGCAGGCACTGGAAAAACATCGCACCGTTATCATCTCCTCACACCTTCTGACCGATATTCGAGCACGCCGGCTGCTGGCGTCTATCGAAGAAAATGGGCTCACTATCCAGAGCCGCACTTACCGCATCCGCTTCACTCATGCAAAGAGAGCCCTGATGCAGCTGGAAATACTCTTCCGGCAGTGGCGCTGGCGCACTAACTTCCGTAGAAACTGGCCCGTACTGGTCATCCAGCGTAAATATTCCGAACTGGAAAAATAATTTCCCCTGTCAACTGCTTCGGCGGCATTTCACATTGGATACATGGATGTATTCGATCTGTGTAATAGCCCCTATTTAAACCGGACACTTCACCGGTAAGACATAGGCATAGAGCTATGTTTAAGGGCTTGAGAGCCGTAGAAGACGTACAGCACAAGGAAAAATCGCCATTGTTCAGCAAAGCTTTGAACCCGGAATGAGTGTATCAATGGTTGCCCGCCAGCATGGTGTTGCGGCCAGCCAGTTGTTCCTCTGGCGCAAGCAGTATCAGGAAGGCAGCCTGACAGCCGTTGTCTCTGGCGAACAGATTGTTCCGGCCTCTGAACTTGCTGCCGCCATGATGAAAATAAAGAACCCCGGCGCCTGCTCGGCAAGAAAACGATGGAGAACGAACACCTTAAAGATGCAGTCGAATATGGACGTGCAAAAAAGTGGATAGCGCATGCGCCCTTATTGCCCGGGATGGGGAGTAAGCTTCGCCAGCCGTTGCCTCCGGGTGTCGCGTCATTCTCAGACGAACCGATGACTGTAAGGATGGCCGCCGCAGCCGTCGCAATGATGATATGGATGTGCTTGCCCGTATATACCATGCAATAGGAAAGCTGCCCACATATGGTTATCGCCGGGTGTGGGCTCTACTTTGCAGACAGACCGAACTTGATGGAGTGGCAGCGAACAACGCCAAACGTGTTTACCAGATCAGACGCCAAATGCACTACTTCTTAAGCGTAAACCCGCCTTACTACCATCGAAACGGGCGCATACCGGCAGAGTGGCCGTGAGGGAAAGCAACCAGCGGTGGTGCTCTGACGGGGTCGAGTTCCTCTGTGATAACAGCGAAAAACTTCGTGTCACGTTCGTGCTGGATTGCTGCGATCGTGAAGCGCTGCACTAGGCAGCCAGCACGGGCGGCTTCGACAGCGAAAAGGTGAAGGACGTCATGCTGTGAGCAGTGGAGCTTCACTTCGGCAGCGGCCTTCCGGCGTCGCCGGTGGAGTGGCTGACGGGTAACGGTTCCTGCTACCGGGCGCATGAAACACGGCAGTTCACCCGGATGGTGGGACTTGAACCGAAAAACACGGGGGTGCGAAAACCTGAGAGTAACGGAATAGCAGAGAGCTTCGTCAAACCGATGAAGCGTGACCACATCAGTATCATGCCCAAACCAGACGGGTTAACGGCAGCAAAGAACCGTGTGGAGGCGTACCAGTAATGGGTTAAGTGATAAAAGGTGTCTGGAAATATAGGAGCCAATCCAAGTCACCTCTGGTTGGGGGCGTTTACTCACTTAGGGGTCTGTCCACTATTGGCTCTTATTTAAGTGATATCAGTTGCCTGGCGATTCAGGGGGAACCACAAGCCACAGTTGATATTTTTACCACATAGTGCTTGCAAAGACTGCCGTTCTCAATATAAGGTACTAATCAGTTCCAAATGGACTCAAAAAAGTAGCACCTGTGTTTTCCGACGAAGGCTTCGATGATTTTTTAATGAAGCTCAACAAAGCGTGAAAAGTAGATGGTTTTACGGGCCAGTCGCTTGATTCGGGTTCTGAGCGTCAGATTGTTGCGCTCAATGCGCAGAGTAAAAATCTTACCGGTCAGATGCTTCTCCTTCGGAAGCGCTCTGACATAGCTGCCCAGTCATCCATGGTCAGCATTCCAATGTTAAAAGGTGTGAGCAGTGCCAATAATTGACGACAGGTTTTTCGGTACGTGGCCAAAAAGTGTCAGCCAGCACGCCACCCGTTTTCGTGTGTACGCAAACCAAGCCAGTGCTGGCGGGTCTTGCTGCCGATAAAGCTCCATTGTTCGTCGAGTTCACAGATAAGCGCTACATCCGCATGGGCTACCGGAAATGACGTTACCTGTCGTGGGGAGAGCTATTTAAAGTCCGGGGGGTGGTGCTGATACCGACTTTCAGTGTTCTGGTGGTATCGCGAACCCTGGTACCGTTGAAAGCCATTTCGGTGATCTGCTCTTTAGCTCCGGGTTTGCGGGCTTCATAAGCGTAAGTGAGCTGAAAGACATGGTGACAGTTACGGCAGCGGGACCTGCCGTGCCTTTTCGGGTTCAGCCCATGACGATAAACCAGAGCGGACTGACACCGGGGGCAAGAAACGGTAACGTTGGCCATGAGTGAACTTCAAAAGCAAGCGTTATACATTACATTCAACTAATTATTAGCGTGATCCCTCTCGCCGAAAGAATACCACCGCCAGCGGGCAACGTTATTTTAGATACAAAAGCTGTCTGGATAAAGCGGTTCAATATTCATTGAACCGGCCTTATATACGATTCCTGATGATTTATTTGGAGATTTTCATGAGTAAAATTGGTCCTAACAAGGGAACTGTACTTGTCACCGGTGGTACAAGGGGTATTGGGCGAGCTATAAGTATTAAGTTGTCAAAACAAGGATTTAACGTAGCGATTAACTATGCAAATAGCGGTGATGAAGCTGAATCCATCTTAAAGGAAATATCATTGGCTGGGGGGCATGCTATGTCTTTCAAGGCAGATATAGGTATATATAAAGAAATCCCACGATTATTTTCTGATATCGAGAAAAAACTCGGTAAATTAACCGCTTTTGTTGGTAATGCGGGTATACAAGGAGATTTCGTGAGAACCGATGAACAAACAGCACATAATCTTGAACATCTTTTTTCCATAAATGTGATAGGACTGATGCTTTGCGCTGGTGAAGCAGTTCGCCGTTTATCTACACTCCACGGAGGTTTAGGCGGATGTATTGTATTTACCTCTTCTGCAGCTGCTCGTTTAGGTGGCCTGCCTGGTTTAGCCTCATATGCAGCAAGTAAAGGTGCAGTAGATAGCTTTACTCGTGGCCTTGCTAATGAAGTTGGTCGTGAAGGTATACGGGTCAACGCTATTGCTCCAGGAATTATTGATACCCGGATGGCTTCTCCTGAAGCATTCGAGATAGCAAAAAAATCGGTTCCCTTGGGGCGAGTAGGCTCACCAGATGAAGTTGCAGATGTTGTCGCTTGGCTATTATCACCACAGGCCACTTACGTTACCGGAGCGGTGATCCCTGTTACAGGGGGACGTTGAAGGGCCAAATGCTATTTAGAAGTTGGGCAGTTTGGATTCCGAAGTACAGTGGCCAATGGACATCTTTCTAAAGAGTTCATTAGCCTTATATTCATGAAATCTTAATGTAAAAGCTCTCTTCCCGATTTGTCTTAACAATGAATGTAGAAGGAGTAGCTGCCAAGATCGATACCAATAGAGTAATATTTCGAATGATAGCAGCCACTCAAAGTGGAACATTCTGTTAGTGTGCCTCAGGCTAGGGTAATCATTATCATAATGAAATAATATTTCTTTATACCTCAACATTAGTGCAGCTTACCAGTAATGATAAAAATTAAAGTATAATCGAATTCATAAAACTATGAATAAATAATAAAACGTAGAAAGTCATTTGCTGTTGTAAAATTATACCGTTGATAAGCACGATTTCTATAAGTGAGAACGGTGGATCTGCTGATATTCAACTTTAGTGAAATTTTATCTGCCTTATCACCGAGGAGTGTTAAAGTTATCACCTCTCTTTCTCTTTGGCTTAATTTTGGAAATTTATCTTTTAATCTTTTCTTAATAAGATTGCAAGGTGAGTTGTTATCAAAATTATCGACAAATGAATCAAGAGTATTAGATTTAAACCATAAAGCGGATAAGGAAATTTGACAAAATGTGATGAATTCATCTTTTAAGTTGTATAAAGAATTAATACCACTACGGTAAAAATTTAGAACAAGGAATGTTTCATCACCTCGCCATAAACAAGTAATCTTATCCGTAAACCCACAGGAATCAAAACATGATAATCTATATTCCTTATCAAGTATAGATTGTGATGGGACTATCTTAATATAGCCAGAATTATTTCTTACCAAAAAAATATCAGTTATGGCTTGGTCATGCTCTGAATATTTATCCAGATATATCGAAACTCTTTGAAAGGAATCATCGCGTATACTGGACAAAACCAGAGGATTTATTTTTCCATCAGATATAATAAATCCAAAAATCTCCTCTACATTTTCAAATTGTTTAGCCAAGGTTAAAAGCGTTTCGCCAAAATGGGTATTTAATTCTCTTTGAAACAGAACCCCACATGAACTTGGAGGTAATATTAGATTTTTTATTTTCTTGGAAATCATGACTTCTCCTTAAGCAATAATAAAGTTTTATTACACACGTTAATTGCTGATTGATAATTAACCCAGATTATTTAATGATAAAATGATATGGAGCAATCAACTCTGCAATTTAAAACGATTTCTTGTTCTGGTTAACACGGCACTTTGAACCAAAAAAATAAATTAGTTTAAGATGGCAAAGAAAAAAGGAATAAAAAACCTTCTGGATTCCATAAAGTATAGTTTGCTATAAGTTATTTTAGTGGTAATTAATAGAAAAAAAGATATATTTTTTGTAACAGAGTGAAATCATAGGGCGTTACAAACAAACTTATACCGAGGGGGAATATAAATAGATGTTTTATTCAATTCTAAAAAAACTTTCACTTTTACAAACTGGGAAAAAATAGACATATCAAAAAAGAAAATTAAAAGGGTTATATTCCAACAAGTTCCTAATAAGTATATGATAAGAAGACATTGTCAAATTAGGCAAAATGAAATCCGCTGGTTTAACTATAAGAAAAATCAATAGCTCCTGGAAATGGAAATCAGAAAAGATTCTCACATCATATATCCTAAATAATTAGAGTTGCAGGAAGGTGGCGACATGATAAATCCCGATAGCTTCGGGCAAGGAAAGCTAACACACCTGCAACTTGATGTATCATACGTATATACTAATACATTATATAATGGAAATATATAGTCAAGTACTTCTGTAGCGTGTATTATTAAAGTATTATAAATATTAAAAGGCGACAACTATGGCTAAGACTGGCAGACCATGTTCTTTTGATCGCGAACAAGCAGTTACAGACTCAATGTACCTATTTTGGCAGTATGGATATGATTCAACAACACTTAATCTATTAACATCACAGATAGGTGGTGGCATTAGCGCTCCAAGTTTTTATGCTGCTTTTAAATCAAAGGAATACTTATTTAGAGAGATTATTTCTAGATATATGACATTATATTCTAGGAAAACTAATTATCTGAACGATGAATCATTGTCATCGAGCAAATCTATAGAAGAAATATTATATGCATCTGCAAAAATGCAAACAGATCAGGAACATCCCAAGGGGTGTTTATTGGTGCTATCTGCAAATACCTGTTCTCAGGTCAATTTAGATGTTCGTAACTTACTTAGTACTATCCGCGATGCCAACAGAAGGAGCTCCTTACTCTGTATCAGAAGAGGAATAGCAAACAAAGAGTTTAAAATAAACACTGATGAAAATGCTCTATCACTTGTGTTCCATACCTTTTTAACCGGAGTTACGACGCAAGCTAGAGATGGGGTACCAGCACATAATATTATGGATTCAATTAAAGATTTGATCAGATTGTTTGATTATTATAAAACAGAAAAATCAAGGCAAGCAAATGATTGATAAAAAGGAATCCAATAAATGGTTGACTCTCATCATCCTTTTAACAGGAACACTTCTTCCACCTTTAGACTTTTTTATCGTTAATATTGCTATTCCCGAAATTCAAAAAGGGTTAGATACTTCATCAGCTGTGACACAATTAATAGTATCTATATATGCTATTTCTTATGCAGTAACATTAGTATTCGGTGGGCGACTTGGTGATATTTATGGGCGAAAATTAATTTTCATTGTGGGATTGATTGGTTTTGGTTTAGCGTCTGCGATAAGTGGATTTGCTATAAACTCTTTTACATTAGTTTTTGGTCGATTGTTGCAAGGTATATTTGCGGCAATAATGGCTCCCCAATCTCTAGCCATAATACGAATTATTTTCCATGATAAGGATAGGACGAGAGCTATGGTTATTTATGGGGCTACTGTGGGCTTGGCTTCTGCTATAGGGCAAGCTCTTGGTGGAGTTCTTATAGATATTAATTTATTGGATCTTGGCTGGAGAAGTATATTTATCATTAATATACCAATCATAATCATTGCTTTACCAGCTGCTTTGTTTTTTATTGATGAAAATAAACAATTAAATACTCATGGCATAGATATGAAAGGAGCTTTCATTTTGATTACAGGATTGACAGCACTGATTATACCATTAATAGAAGGGCGTGAACAAGGTTTTCCTCTTTGGTGTATTTTTCTATTTTTATTGAGCTTCTTAATATTGTGGATATTCTGGAAGTATGAAAAAGATACTAGAAAAAAAGGAAGTTCATCATTAGTGGTCCCTTCAATTTTTAAAAATAAAGGCCTTTGTAGATGCTTGTTATCTACTTGCTTATTTTTTAGCATCATGCCATTTTTTCTCACATTTTCAATATATCAACAATCTGTATTAGGCTTTGGACCTATGGATAACAGTATTGGAATTTTACCTTTGGGAATTGGATGTCTGATAGGCCCATTTTTAAACCCTGGAATTAGCCGCTACTTTGGAAATAATACATTTACTTTAGGAACCTATATAGAGGGTTTGTCGCTAATAACAATATCTATTATTGTATGCACAGGATTTCATTATTTATTTTTCATTCCTCTTTTTACCTTAGGTTTTGGCCAGGGACTTGCATTGCCAGCTATAGTAAAGTTAACCGTTGAGCAAGTAGATGTTAAATATGCTGGTCTAGCTGCAGGCCTTGTTAATTCAACACTTCAAATAAGTGGGGCACTATCTGTTGCTGTTGTTGGAGGGGTGTTCTTTTGGATTTCGTCCAGTAATACCAGCGATAAAATAAGAGATGCTTTTGCAATAGAATTGATTCTAATAGCTATTCTGTTGATTATTTCAGGTTCAATTTCAAAAAGAAATCATCTATTACGCAAAAGTTGGTAACGCTATCAACTCATTGATTTAATTCATGATAATGCTTTGAGATGCTCTTGTGGCTTCCATTTCCCTCTGCTGCCCTTCCTGTTCAGAGTCTGAAGGCGTGGTATGAATAGCGGATGAGTGGCTGCTATATGAATCACGCCGGAGGAGGAAACTGCACGTTATCAGCAAGCGTCACACTAAGCGTTTAGAGCGGCAATAATCTGAATCTGAGACGGTTCTTGGCAAGACTAGGCAGGAAGTCGCTGTTGTTTTCGAAATCGACGGAAATGTATGATAAGGTTATCAGGTATTACCTAAAGATAAATAATTATCAGTAAGTTGGAATCATTACCCGGTTTAACCGGAAATACTGGCTGAGGAAATACAACAACGAGCGGTATCATGAAGCATGAATAATCTGACATCAGAACTGTTACCAGCCTGTAATATGGATAAAGTCTGAAAGCTCAAAAATAATATGGAACTAAAACAGGTTAAATTATAAAACCATCTTTTTTTACTCTCTGTAGAGTTTCATGAGAAAACCATCAGAATTTTCATCGAAAAAACTTTATCTATAAATTTAAAATATCAATAAATTATACTTATTTCAATGTGTTTATTTTTAGTGTTTAATGCCTCAGTAAAGAATTCTACATATAACCGCCTCTAAAAAAACAAATTTATCATTGTTTAATTGGAGGCAGTTCAGTAAGTAAAAGATAATGATCTAGTAATGAACTTATTAGTCGGTCGATGCAATGTTTTCTGGGTATTGTAACAAATCACCACCATCAAGCTCAATGTAGTCTTTATATTTAACCCTAACGGCATCAAGCTCTTCTTTTGTCATTGGTACTACTTCTTGGCCAGCTGGAACCGAAGTAGCTCGTACATACTGTTCAAAACCCGGTTTAGAAAAAATCCAAACAATAGTTGCTATTTCATTTGTTCTATTTTCAAAACCCATCACGGTGTTTATCGGAGCATATACCATACTACCGGGTCCAAGCTCAGCATATTTACCATCCAGAAAACCGTAAAGAGTTCCAGATAAAACAATGACTACTTCTTCACTTGTAGGATGCCAATGTGGCGGGATTTGTTTGCCCGGTGATATGTCCTCTGTCCCGATAGAAAATGTTGGCGTTCCTGTTGTAACAGGATCGATTTTGATTGTTAATGGATATCCCCAACGTCTTGTTAATTGCTCTCCTTCATTTGGTGTTAATATTTTGGGGGTGGGCTTTTTCAATGTGATATTTGACATGGCACGTCCTTCATTTAATTAAGTCATAACACTGTTGAAATGATGGTGTTTTTAATTAAGGATCTTATCTTCTATTAAATCAAGGGCTCCTTCATTGGTTTTTTATTTATACAGAATAGCGCCTATACTTTTGAATGTATGTCATTAGAACTATGGACACAACTAAATCTATTTCTATTATATGATGAAGATGAGCTTGTTCAGCTATATCCGAACTACTTTTGTCTCTAAAGAACCTATCCCAATAGGAATTGTTAGAATTCAAGTCATGTAGCATTGCTTACAGCAAGTGGAGGATTAGTTATGAGTTCTGGGAAAGATAGCTCCGCTTATTCGCGGACATAAAACTCACCACCCACAGGGAAGGCACCGAAAACGTGCGGATGACCGGGATGCTATGGATGTCATTTTTTTGTGCTTCGTACTGGATGCCAGTGGAATACATTGACTTAGACGGGACTCTGTTCGTCGACTTCTGTACACCGAGGCTTTCAGTAATATCACAAATTGGGGGAAATCATATGATGAAAACACGATACAACGATGCATTAGTTGTATCAAACTACTGTGAAAGTAATAAAGACACCATGGCCGTAATCGTCAAGAGGAATGTTGAGATCGCGGTTACTCGCTACGCATTAATATGTGAATGAACGAAATAAAATGGCTGAGGTTGATAACGTCAGGTAGCGGAGGGTTTAGTGGATAGCAAGCCTAAGATTGCGGTCATGAAAGAGATAAACATAAATACGCCAGGCGAAATAGGTCCCTTCTTGACTCACGCATGGCACAACTTTTCCGTGTCGTATGTAGTATGTAAATGCAGAGCTTGTGCTCTGATGGATGCCTCTCGTATCAGTTTGTACTACGCGTAAGGATGGCAGATGAAAGATAACTTTATAATCCTGACAATGTGCCACCAGTCTGACCTGTATATCTATTTCTGGTCAGCCTACACTGTTCGCTTCAATATCTACGCAGAGTTAAAGTCCAGAATTCGTCAGCCTCCAACTGCTGCAATGGTCTGCGGCGAGACACAGGAAAACAAGCTGATTAAACTTGGTAAACCCTGACAGTATGACACCAGTATAAGCTTTAATAGAAAATTCTGGGATGAATCCCTGTCGATGGAATGGTTCTGCAACAGGCTTTTAACTCATGCTCTCATTGAAGGTTAGCGCCAGCACTACAATAAGGAGAAGACACATTCCATTCTGAACTATCTGACGCTATGGCAGCCCATAGGTACACTGAGTAATGAATTAACAATTCAGCCCAGTATCCTTGGTTCTCTGACGTAGAAATTTTTGGTTGTACTAGTTAATTAAAAATTTAAATAATTTTATACATAGATCCCACTTACGAGTAAAAGATGTCATAAACAATAATTTATTTCAAATGTAGAGGTCATTTATGAAAAATGAAATCCGTTCGCTGACAGGACTGCGTGGACTTGCTGCAATAAGTGTCATGTTCTATCACTACCATTTTTTTAGATTTCTAAATGGGCCAGAGAGAGTTTTTTTTWGAGCATGGGTATTTAATGGTTGATGKTTTTTTTGTTTTGTCAGGCTTCGTTATGGCTATGACATATGGCCATTACTTTACTGGAGAAAACTCGTTTCGAAACTACTTTGAATTTTTGGGTAGACGAATTGCACGAATTTATCCAATTTATGCTTTAATGACCATCATAGCTGCTATTTTTGTTGTTAAGGGTTGGATGGATCTTTGGCCCGGCCCTAGTCTTTTTGTCAAGACCGTGTTGAATTTGACTATGCTTCAGTCTTTGCTCTTGATTAGTACACTCAATGGCCCTGGGTGGTCGATAAGTGCTGAATGGATAGTTTATCTTTTTTTTCCACTGTTAGTTCACTTTTGTTTACACTGTTCAAAAAAAATTACCCTAATTGTTGTCCTTATCTTTGTTGCGGCTTTGCCGCTCATGACTATGTCTCCTTCCCTTATAGATGAGCCAAGACGCGCAGGTATTCTCGATATTTGGAGTTACCAAACCGCTTATCCTGTTTTGAGATGTTTCATTGGGTTTGTTTTCGGGATGGTTGCGTTTCGGTTTAATACTTTACTTTTTTTTAAAACAAGTACTGTTAGAGAATTTATGACTATAGCCGTAACTTTATCTATTGTTATACTAATGTTTTTTAAATCTTCTGATGTATTGATTGTTTATTTATTTCCTTTTCTCATTGCTATGATCTACCATGAGGGAAGTTATATCTCAAAAGTATTATCCATACAACCTATATACTATCTAGGTAAGATTTCTTTTTCTATTTACATGATACATTACTCAATGATTTACTTTATAAACCATTGCCTCGATTATTTTTATCAGAATGGGATTATAACACATACCATTGCGTATCTAACTATTTTTAGTTTTGGCATCTTGGTGATGGTTTTTGCTGGGTTAACATATCAATATATTGAGAAACCCTCACGTCAGAGGATTCGTCAGAGCTTGAAGGAAATCTATTAGGCGGTATTCATTAGAACCTATCCCAATAAGAATTGTTAAAATGCAAGTCACTGAGATTTTTTGAGGACGTAACAAGGCAGGCAGCAAGTGGCGGATTAGTGATGAACTGAATCCGCCCCCTGTCGTGCCCGGCCAGACAACATCCTTTATCGGCCAGGCTATTGAACTTTCTTGGACTGTGACTTAATTTTTTATGCTGCCACGTGCCAATTGATCTCTTTCCATCGACTCAAAGAGAGCCTTGAAATTACCCTCTCCAAAACCATCATCCCCATCTCTTTCAATAAACTCAAAAAAATAGCGGACCGACCAAAGTTTGTGAAAATATCTGAAGCAACAACTTTCGATTACCCCTATCAGTACTGCCATCAATAAGAATTCCCCTCGCTTTGAGTTCCGTGACATCTCTTCCGTTATCGGGTAACCTTGATTCAATCAGAGAGTAATATTTTTCAGGAGGTGCAGTCATCATTGGAACCCCTGCATTTCTGAGTTTGTCAACTGTCAATATAATGTCGTCAGTTACCAAAGCAATATGCTGAATGCCTTCCCCATTGAATTGTTCCAGAAATTCCTGTATTTGCCCTTTACTACCATCAGCCTCTTCATTTAATGGTATTTTTATTTTTCCGTCCGGGGCTATCAAGGCTTTAGAGTGAAGGCCTGAATATTCACCGGCAATATCGAAAGATCTCATCTGACGAAAATTAAAGATATCACCGTAGAACTTTTCCCAATAATCCATTCTGCCCCGATAGAGGTTATTTGTCAGGTGATCAATTGTATGCAGCCCATACCCGACATGCTCTTTACTCACGCCCTCTTTTTTCTTGAAATTGATTTCAAAAAAAGTATCTGTATCAGGGCGCTTTTCGACGAAGTAGATTTTAGTTCCCCCAACTCCTTCAATAGAGGGAACAACAATCTCCCCAGGGAGATATTCTATTTTTCCAGGTTTAGCACCGGATAAAATTGCATTCTCATAAGCCTGAGCCGCATCTTCAACATAAAAACCCACACCGCAGGCCCCAACGCCATGTTCACGGAAGAACGTATTTGGAAATTCGGTGTTTTTTCTATTAATTATGAAATTTATCTCACCCTGACGAAACAGATCGATCAGGCCGTCTTTGTTGGTTGCTATATGTGTAAAACCAAGATCAGAAAATAGTTTTTCATAATGGGTTTCATCATTACCGACAAATTCGATGAAAGCAAAACCTGCCAAACCGAGTGGATTTGAATCATTCGTATACATAATAATTTACTCCCATTTTCCAACATCATTTCAAATAAGAGGGTTATGCACTTGTTCCCGGAGTCTCAAGCTCAATATACTTGGCATATTTTTTTGATAAAACTTAATTTTTCCGCACTTATAAGCTTTAACAGCTTGCCCCTGCTTCACTGAAGTGGTCCGGACATATTCGTTGAGGAAATCAGTGGCAAGTCGCGTTGAATGGTACTTGAAGCTCATCCAGGTATCAGGTGGTGCATAGGCCATCCCTCCCGATGTGAGGTTTCTAGATTCATTGCCAACATCCTTTTCGGTATGTCGGTGCCGATGAGGATTGAGTGAGTCTCTGTGGTTACAGGAGCCACACTTATCAATACTGGGGAATCCCATACCCTGACAAGATATTCACCGTCATCAGCAGGAATAATGGTTGGAGTATGCGGCCTGGCCCACACAAGGCCTAGTTTAATCATTAAAACTAATACGAAAACCATATTACAGATCCTACTCATGCTACCTCCTCACAACAGCATGATGCTGAAAATATGGGCTATATGATTCCAAAAAGTCATATGCTTTCAGTCCTATGCGAAAAGCACCGATTAACTTATCGAATAATTTCAGCAAGTAATAATCATCCCCTTTTCCTTATGATCATAAAAAGAGGCTTCCTGTAACAATTCAATAGTTTTCGTGATGTTTTCTTAACCATTGTGTACCATTCGGTCTTAAATTATTCAAGAACATTTTTATTAAAATTAAAGAAATGAATTTTATGTTTCATGCCATGTGCCTTGTGATCAATGGATCTTCATCACTGGCAACGCAGCCCCCTGCCGAAATCGTGCCCCCCCTCTCCGAATACGAGGTACAGGACACGACAAACCCGTGGGTCACACCGGTGGAGCTGCCCCATACCCAAGGGACCAGGATCGGACGAGGCCGGACACCCAAGTCTTGCTGCCATCCGATAGGTGCCTGCCGATGGAGGCAGCTCCGTCGACCTCTGTGGTAGACTTTTTCCTGCGGGTTTACGGCACTGGTGGCCTACGTAACGCCGACACATCAATGTTCCAGAATATTTCAAGCGGTAACACCAACGCGCCGGTCATTGCCTTTAGTTATCTGTGGTGAGCCAGCCTCACATCATAGACGTTTTTCACCTTCGCTAAATATTGGGTGAAGTTCACCATATTTTTTTGAGATTTTTCTTGCAAAAGATAATTCAAGCATTATAAGGTACCAGTCAGTTCCTTTTCCGGTTTAAGTTTTTATGGATATCTCAAGATATGAGTGTCAAGAATCAAGTGCTAAGAGCTGGTCGACCTAGAGAATTTAATGTTGATACAGCTGTAGAGGATGCGATGTTAGTTTTTTGGGAAAAAGGATATGACGGAACTTCTCTTCTTGACCTTTTGGAAGGTATGGATATTACACGTGGTAGTTTATACAAAGCGTTTGGGGATAAGAAATCGTTATTCCTTAAATCGCTTGATCAGTATGCCGAAAGAGGATTACAGGAAACTGAGTTAGCGTTAAATGGTCAGGGCTTAGTTATTGATAGCATTAGATCTTCATTATTGCGTGCACTCAAGCTTTCACAAGGAGACTCTGGTCGTTTGGGGTGTTTTTTGGTTGCTACAGCAATGGAAATGAGCAGTAAGGATGATGAAATTGCTTGCCGTGTTAGAAGTATCTTTGAACGACTACAAAAATTATATGCAGATACTATCATTCGAGGGCAACTTTCCGGAGAGATTAATAATGAGAAGAATGCTCATCAGTTGGCACGTTTGTTAGTTAACCAGATAGAAGGTATGAGAGTATTGGGAAAGGTCGATGACAGTTGTGGCGATAATGACAAGATGGTTGAACTTATATTAGGTGTTCTCTATTGATTTTTTAAAATAACTAATTATCGGTGACGCTTCCAATTAGTAGAAAATGTATTTTTCGATAAAGGCTCCGATGACTTTTTAATGAAACTCAACAGAGCGTGAAAGGCAGATCGTTTTGCGGGCCAACCGCTTGATTCGGTTCTGAGCGTCAGATTGTTGCGCTCAATGCGCTGAGTAAAAAATTTTACCGGTCAGATACTTCTCTTTCAGAAGCGCTCTGGCATTACTGACCCAGTCATCCGTGGTCAGCATTTCTATGTTAATAGATGTGAGCAGTGCCAGTAATTCACGGCAGGTTTTGTCGAGCCATGAGTTAACATCAAAAGAAAAATTATACATTATATTCAAGTAATTATAGGCATTGGCCGGTGGATTATTCTAATCATCTACGATTTTAGTTAATTCTAAAACTGAACCAGTTTATGTCAAGGTCACCATTTTTTATCTTATGGTAGGGATTATGATGGTTAATACTGATGGCACTAAATTATTTTGCTTCCCATTTGCTGGCGCAGGTCCGAGTTTTTATAGTTCCTGGACATCATTGGGTTTTGATTTTTTTAAAATAAGACCAATTGCGTTTCCTGGGCGCGAAAGACTTATTGCTGAATTACCTTTCACGGATCTTAATCATGCTGTGGATTATGCATACGGCCAAATCATTACAGAGGATTTAAGTAAACCATTTGCATTGTTCGGCCATTGTTTTTTAGGATCGGTTATAGCATGGGAAACATCTCGTCGTCTCATTGCTGCAGGCAGACCTCCATCTCACCTTTTTATTAGTGCCTCCAGAGCCCCTTCTATTAGAAAATATTATGGTGTTAAAGAATTAGCTGATAAGGACTTCATTGTTCTAGTAAAGAAGATAACTGGGTATTCTCATCCAGCATATGACATTCCTGAAATGCTAGACCTGATAGTTCCGGCACTACGGGCTGATTTTGAAATGGATGAATCATATTCACCGATTGAAAATTATTCAATAGAGTTACCAACCACAGCATTCTTTGCAAATAGGGATACTTCTGTTTCGTTAAATGACATCGAGAAATGGCGTGAACATTGTGTTGGTGATTTTGAAATTATGGAACTTGATGGCAACCATATGTATCTGGCGCAAGATCCTGTGCCGTTGTTGAATACCATTGCGGCCATTTTAACCACTCAAGAGGGCAGAAAATAATGCGTCTACAAGGGATGGTTGTAGTGATCACCGGTGCTGCGCGAGGCATCGGTCGCGCCTGTGCATTAAAAGCAGCAGAAGAGGGGGCAGAGCTGGTCATCACGGATGTGGATGGTCATATCGACGGGGTGCCTTATACTCTGGGCAAATCCTGCCAGCTGGAAGAAACGGCCCTGCGCTGCCGGAGCAATGGCGCTTCCGTATTGGCGCTTGAGGCCGATGTCAGGTCGATGGATGATGCGCAGCGCGTAGTGAAAGCCGCGTTAACGCGCTTCGGGAAAATTGACGCTCTGGTCAATAACGCAGGGATTGGTTCCCCGGCCGGTATGCCTGTTCATGGTTACAGTGAAGAACAGTGGCAGTTAATGCTTGATGTGAATTTGTCCGGCCCGTGGCGAATGATTGCGGCGGTCGCACCGGCGATGATAAAAAGAAACTGCGGCAGCATTGTCAATATTTCGTCGACCGCCGGATTAGTTGGCTACAAATATTTTGCGGCGTATGTCGCCTCTAAACACGGGCTGATCGGATTAAGTAAATCTGCGGCGCTGGATTATGCCTCCGCCAATATTCGCGTCAATTGTATTTGTCCTGGCCCGGTAAACGATAATCCCGCCTTTGATGGTTATATGACTCGGGTCGTGGCCGATGCGTTGGGAATCAATTATGAAGAACAAGTCTCCGTGGATTTAAACTCCGTGCCAATGACATCCGTCGTTGATCCTGCGGACGTGGCCTCTGCTATGTCGTGGCTTATTAGTCATGAATCGAAGCATACGACAGGCAGTGTTATGACGATCGATGCAGGTTTCACAGCGCGATAATCATCCTCAGGGAATTAATGCTATGGAATCAGAAAACGAATTAGCCGCAGGCCTTCAGATACTCACAAGTTCGTCACAGCTTTTTGCCAGACAGGGCCGTTTTTTTCCTGATGCGACAACGCATGGGGTCAGCCTGCGATTGGATGGATATTGTTACGACGACATTCTTGGCAGGCTTGTCAGGGAAATTGAAAAATATAACAACACGATTATTTTTTCGCTCTGGGAAGAACCCAGCCAGTGTGAATTTACCGCTGAACAGGCGCGGGATTTCAGAGCTCGTGAAATTGCAAGGCCCATCGACGCGACGCAACATGATGGCCGAGTCATTATTACCCGTTATCCGCAGGATATTATCGGCGTCATTATTACGGCACATCGCGAATATATAGATAGCTATGAACTGCTTAGGCTTGCCTCTATTGTCCAGTTTGACGATGCAACGGCGAAAGATGGGCTGGCAACGTATTTATTTGATGATGCAAGAACGCCGGAAAAATCATTATTCGAATGGGGTGGCGCTGAAAACCGCTATTCTACCCCTTACACCCACTTCCCGTTAGCGAAAATAAAAGTCCCGCCTGATTATTATCGGGATGTAATTCATAAAGCGATTTACACTTTGCTGAAGGGGTGCGGGGAAGAAAATGTCGCCTTTGCAGCACTGAACATCGATCCTCTGGGTAACGAAACCCTGGCCTGTATTACCGGCGATAGCCAAGAGCAGGACCGCTGTATTGTGAATGCCAGTGCCTTGGCGGTAAGGGATGAACCGATTGATATTGGTTTGATTTTGTCTGAAGTGCTCGATTTTGAGGCCTACAAAGCGATCTCGGCTCCGCCCTTTAATCTGACCTTTATGCTGCATTATGACGGCCTAGGGCATGTTTCCGGCGAGGTGGTGTGCCGGGCAGAAAAAATCAGTGCCGCCACCGCAGAGGATCTTGCCCACCAACTTGAATTCATCATCGCCGGGTTGAATCAACTGGGGGTTTATTGTCGCTGGCAGGATGTGCCGTTACTCACTGACGCACAACAGCAGCAGATGTTAGCGCTTGGGCAGGGGTCAGCGCTTAGCGGCGTGACCGGGCTGTGCATCGATCAATTGTTCGATGTGATGGCCAGCCGTTATCCCGGTGCCATTGCTGTTTCTGATGAAAAGACACAGTTAACCTATGCAGAGTTGAAAGCGCAATCTGAACACCTTGCGGCAGGTCTGCAGAAAGTGGGAGTAAAACCGGGGGCGCTGGTAGGAATTTGCATGGAGCGCAGTCACGCGCTGGTTTGTAGCCTGCTGGCCGTACTCAAAGCGGGTGGAACCTACGTGCCGATGGATACCTCCTATCCCGCCGATCGCCTCGAATTTATCACCCGCGATGCGGGGGTGGCAGTGGTGGTAAGTGATATTGCGGCGTTTCCGCCGACGGAAGGGTGCCGCGTCTATTCCCCCGGCCAGTTGCTGAGCCTGGTGGACAGGGAAAACTTCATCCCCTCGCGCCACGATAACCGCGAGGATGCGTATGTGATTTACACCTCAGGCACGACTGGCAGACCGAAGGGCGTTGCGATACCACATCGCAATGTCCAAGTGTTGCTGGAAGCGACACGCAACGAGTTTGGCCTCGGGAACGGGGACGTGTGGACGCTCTTTCACTCCTGCGCGTTTGACTTTTCGGTATGGGAAATTTGGGGATGTTTACTGAGCGGTGGGCATCTGGTGGTAGTGCCATACTGGACGACTCGCGATACCGCAGAGTTTTATGCATTACTGGCGGACAAAAAAGTAACCGTTTTGAACCAGACCCCATCCGCGTTCTACAGCCTGCAACGAATTGATGCCGATCAGCGGTTAACGCTCTCGCTGCGGCTGATTATCTTCGGTGGCGAAAAGTTAAACATGCAGGCTCTGGAAGGCTGGTTCCACGATCATCCTCCGGCGAGTTGTACGCTGGTGAATATGTACGGGATTACGGAAACCACCGTGCATGTCACTTATGAATATTTGACGGTCGAACATGTACTGTCGAAATCCGCATCGGTGGGGCGAGCGTTGCCGGGCTGGACAATCTCTGTGCGCAACAGCGAAGGTCATCTTCAGCCATTTGGCGTTGCAGGAGAGATCTGGGTGGGTGGCCAGGCGCTGGCGAGCCATTATTTGCGCCTGCCAGAACTGACCGTAAAACGCTTTATTACCGACGCACTTACGGGGCAGCGCGTCTATCGTAGCGGCGATCTGGGCAGAATGCGCCCGGACGGTAAGCTGGAGCACTTGGGGCGGCTGGACAGCCAGGTCAAAGTTCGTGGGTTCAGGATTGAACTGGACGAAATTCGCAATGTTTTGCAGCAGTGTGAAGGTGTGGATTCCGCCGTGGTACTTCTCGACAGTGGAAGCACGCAGGAGGAGATCCGCATCGGCGCATGGTTAATTGCCCATGGTGCACTGAATTTACACACGTTGCGGGGGGCGCTTTCCCGTCAGCTGCCGGACTATATGATCCCGGCCTATTTCACCTTAGTCGAATCCTTCCCCCTGACCAGCAATGGCAAAATCGATGTCAATGCGCTGCGCAAACATGCTGTGGCGGATCTCAGCGCTGCGGTGGCGAGCGTGGAACCGTCCACCGGCGATGTGGGGGCGTTACAAGCGATCTGGAGGCAGATTTTGGGTGAGGCCGCTCATCCCGATGTCGATTTCTTTGAATCCGGTGGCAACTCCCTCTCTGCCGTGCGCTTTATCGGCGAAATACGCAAGCAAGGTCTTGGTCAGCTTTCTCTGCGCGATTTTTATATGAACGCATCCTTGCCTGCGCTGGAGGCGATGTTGAATAAACCGGAGAAACAATAAGATGATGCAACCATCATTATTGAAAAGACGGCACGGGTTTAAGTTGGTCGTGATTGTGTATGATGTGGGTTCCGCGTCCGCCGCGACGATTTGCGCGGCAGCAGCGCGGGTTTACGATCTGCTGTTTCTCTGCGACTGCGCGCTGAAATATGTCAAGGAGACTTTCAGCAGCATTGCGCAATTTGCCCCCACTCTGGATACTACCGGACACACTGAAAGCGACATCACGCAGGTACTACGCGAACTCGCGCCAGATGGGATCGTGACTTTCAGCGAATATCGTCTGGCGCAGGTTTCCCGCTATGCAGAGGCACTCGCTCTATCCGGGCACAGTGCCGGAGTGATTGAAAAACTGACGGATAAATATCAACAGCGTCAGGCGCTTGCGCTTGCAGGGGTTCCGTCGACCAAAAGCGTCATTGTGGGGGATTCACCGCAACAGGTGGCGGCACAAACAGGTTTACCAGCCGTGCTTAAACCCCGTAATGGTGCCGGGAGTTTACATACTTACCTGGTCCACTCTGTGGAAGAGCTGAGCGAAAAAGTGCAGCAGTTGCATGCCAGCGGGGAGTACGTGCTGGAAGCGTATCTGCAGGGGAACCCGGATGCCGCAGGAGAAGGCTGGGGCGATTATGTCTCTGTTGAATCACTCCATTTGCCGGGCCACACTCAGCAGGTCTGTATTACCGGGAAATTCCCACTGGTGAGCGCGTTTCGCGAAACCGGTATGGTAATACCGCATACATTGTCGCCTTCGCTTGAAGAGTCCATTTTCACGCTGGAGCGGGCGGCAATAAACGCGCTGGGAATAGAGCAGGGAATTACCCACACCGAAATAAAACTGACGCAGGACGGCCCGAAAATCATCGAGATTAACGGTCGATTAGGCGGATTCCTTCCCGAAATTATTAAGCGAAATAGTGGCACCAATCTTGTTCTGGCTGCGCTGGATTTGTCAGTCGGAACCTTCCCGCGCGTGAATCCGGTCAACAGAGAGCGTGTCACCTATCAGTTTTTTATCACCCCGCAAGCGGGAGTATGCGGCGAGTTTATGCATTTAGCCGGTGTTGACCATATCGCCAGACTGCCCGGTGTGGTGCATGTCGAACAGCGAGTTCGTCGCGGAGAACACGTGGACTGGCGCACAGGAACGCAAAGCCTGATGGCGATTGTTTACGGCTCATCGCCCAATCATCGCGACGTGATGAATACGGTCAATGAGGTACGTAATTTATGTAATGCGGAATTTATGCTTGATGACGCGAGGCAGTGAATCATGCCAACAAATAAGACCACGGACAAGCCATACCACGGATTAAGTGTCTGTTTTGATACCTTCGTCGAATACCCTCGCGATAGTTCACTGGCGGGGTTGTTTGAGCAAAAATGTCGTTCCGTACCGCAGCATATTGCGCTAATTGACCATGAAGAAGGCTCTCTGACCTTTGCAGAAATTGAACGGCGCTCGGGTAATTTAGCCAAAACGCTGTGCAACAAGGGCGTCAGACCCGGTGATATTGTAGCGGTGAATCTGCCCCGCAGTACGGCGTTTTTCATCGCTATTCTGGCCATTATTCGCGCCGGCGCCGCCTATTTACCGCTGGATCCGGAGGCTACCGATGAACGTGCGGCGTATATCATTGCGGATGCCAATCCGCTATTGAAAATAGTCGCACCGGACTGGCAGGGGGATACACACAATACGCTCTGCTACGATGTTTCGCCGCAGGAGGATTGCCAACTGCCGGAAGTCGTTCGTTGGGATGCCCTTGCCTATCTAATGTATACCTCCGGCAGTACCGGGCGCCCGAAAGGGGTTCGTGTCACGCACCGTAATGTTGTCCGGCTGGCCATTAACGCGGGCATTACAGATTTTTCCCCCTCCACGCGCATGTTACAGACCGCATCTGTTATTTTTGATGCATCCGCGTTTGAGTGGTGGGGATGCCTGCTGAACGGCGGCACGATCATTATTGTGCCGCAGGAGACGCTCACCGATCCTGTGCGTCTGAAAGCCGCATTGGTTCAGTATGCGGTGAATACGCTTTTTTTAACTACGCCGTTATTCAACCTGCTGGCAGGTCATGCGCCGCAAACTTTCAGTACTCTGAAGACGCTGATTTTCGGCGGCGACATCGTAGTGCCCGATCGTGTTGCCGATGTGATGAAACACTGTCCGGGACTGGTGATTAAAAATGGTTACGGCCCGACCGAAAACGGCTCTTACTCGACTGTACATACCATCACATTAGCCGATACACAGGGGAGGATCCCTATCGGCCGACCAATATCCAACTCCACGGCCTATATTCTGGATGAAGAGAAGCAGCCGCTGCCTTGGGGAGAGCAGGGGGAGTTATATGTCGGTGGCGATGGTGTGGCATTAGGGTATTTAGGCAAGGACGAGTTAAGTGCAAAAGTGTTTACTGCCGATCCCTTTATCCCCGGCGGCGGTATGTACAAGACCGGGGATATTGCCTCGATGCGTCCCGACGGTACTGTGGAATTTTTTGGCCGACGCGATAATCAGGTAAAAATCCGCGGCTATCGCATAGAGCTTGATGAAATTGAGTGGTGCTTGCGTAATCACCCGCAGGTCAAGGATACGGTGGTTAAATTCTTTACTCGCAACCATGATGATAAATATCTGGTCGCCTGGGTAGAGGCTGAACCGGCACTGGATGAATTTACGCTGCGTGATTATCTGAAAGCAAATCTACCAGCGTACATGATGCCGGGGTTCCTGATTTTTATCGAGGCCTTTCCGGTTGCCTCAAACGGTAAAATCGACCGGGCGATATTGCCCGATCCGCTGCAACAACCCGATTTATATACCGAACATGTCGAACCAGTGACAGAACGAGAAAAGGCGATCACTGGGTTATGGCGCACCATCATTGGCTATCAGAACTTGGGGATTCATGACTCCCTGTTCCAGTTGGGCGTGGACTCCCTTGTCGCAGTCAACCTGGCATCGTCGGTAAATGCCCAACAGGGATGCCAGCTGAGCGTCACCGATCTGCTGGCCAATCCTACGGTGGCGAAGATTGTTGCGCTGATTGAATCTACCGACAACAAGGCTGCTGTCTCCATCCGTGAGCCACATACCAGCGTTTTTTCTGACGGTGAAGCCTGGCCATTAACCTGGCAGCAGCTTGCGGTCTACCAGGCCGGGCTGAAAGCGGGCTCTGCATCGACGCAGTACAACATTCCTTTACTGCTGGCATTACCTCCGTCAATTGACATCAGCAGATTTGAGCAAGCCTGGTGGTCGGTAGTTGAACGCCACCAGGTGTTCCATTTCGTCATGCCACTATCCGAAGCTCTACATCAAAAAATTAAAAAAATACCGCCGACGGCGCTGCCAAGATACCGCACATTTCAGCGCAATGAACTGATCAAGCCTTTTGCGCTGGAGAGCGGCCCACTGTGGCGGGCGGCGTTGTGCTACAGCGACCAGCAGTGGCACTTTTTCCTCGATATTCACCATTTGCTGATTGATGGGCAGTCGGTCGCCATTCTGCTGCAGGAACTGGATCAATACTACGCCGGACAAACCTTACCGCCTGCACGACAGTACAGTGACTATATTGACTGGACGCAGTCGGTGCAAGCCCGCCAGCAGCAACAAGAATATCGCCGTTACTGGCAGGAGCAACGGCCGGATGGCCTGCGTGCGCTCGCGTTGCCTTATGACTCTGTGCGCGATGCGGAACTACCGTTATCCAGCGATGTGGTGCCTTTTCGTCTGGAAACAGAACGTTATCTCCAGCTTAAGCAACTGGCGCAAAGAACCGAATGTACGCTCTTTGAGTTGCTCAGCACTCTTTATGGCGTGTTCTTGTCCACCGTTACGGCATCGCAGGAGGTACATTTTGTGGTGCCTTCCGGCATCCGGCCTCGTCCTGAGTTTGAACAGGTGGTTGGCATGTTCGTGAATTCTGTAGTGATGAGCGTAACGATCCCCCCGGCATCCGCCTTCGACACACTGATCCGCACAACGCGCGAGTCGCTGCGTAACGGTCTCGCACATGGCGACATTTCGCCAGCGCAACAACTGAATGCGACGGATCGCTACGACGAGGAGCGATTCAATCTGGCGATGGCAACCATGTTCGCCTTCCACAGCCAGGCAATGTTGCACTATTCGCTGGCCGGGAGTCAGGGAACGATTAATGCGATCCATCCGGGGCAGGCGATGTTCGATTTAAACCTGCAGTTGTCTGAATGGCCGACGGATATTTCTGCCGAGTGGGAGTTCAACGCCTCGCTGTTTAAACGAGAAACTGTCGAATATTTGCGGGATGTGTTTATCGGCATCATCGATAACGTATTACGCCACCCCGACATGCCTGTTACCGCATTACCTGTGTCAGAACGCTCTGCTACGCCGGAAATGCGGGTTATGCAAGATATCGAATTCGATCTTTAAAACGAGTCAGGAGAATAACGTGAGCTTTTTTAAACAGACGGCCGGGCAGAAAAAAATTATCGCATCACAACATCCTGAATCCGTACTTTACTGGAAGGCGGCGCTGGAAGGCGCGTTGCCTGTGAATTTTAAAGGTGACATTAGCGGGAGTGAATCGGCAGTCGCATTGACCATGCTGTGCCAACAAACGCTCGATCCGCTACTTGCGGTTAAGCTGTTGAGCGTGGCGAAAGGCAACCGACAGGCCGTTGATATGATCCTGACCGCCTCGCTGGCGGCGCTGTTGCATCACTACTACGGCGATGAATCGCTGATGCTGGGGCATGGTATTCATGGGACGCAGCATGAAGAGATTGCATTACCGCTGCGGGTGGATTTTCAGGCGACCAGCACATTTCGTCAGGTCCTCAGTGATGTGCGGGCGACTATTCAGGCCGCGATGCCGCATCTGCACTGTCTGCCGGAATCAAAAGAGACTCAGCCGACAATCATTGTTGCGCCAGAAGAACTTAAGGATCTGGCGCTGTCCGGCAAATACGCGCTGGCATTCTTATTGACTGGCGAACCCGGCGCGCTGGCGCTAACGGTTTACGCCCGGCAAGGCAGTCATTCGCCGCAGCAGATCTCGAATATCGTGCGTCATTTTTTTTGCCTGCTTGAGCGGGCGCTGGCTGAGCCAGATAGCCTGCTGGCGGAAATACAGTTATTAACGGTGGTCGATGCTGATCTTGTTGCGGCGACAAACGCAACCCAAGCTGACTATCCATATACCAGTTTATGCACGTTGTTTGAAAGCACCGTTGTTGCCGTCCCTGATGGCATTGCAGTGATCACCGAGGAAGGTGAGTACACCTATGCTGAGCTGGGTGCTGCTTCGGACAATGTCGCGGCAAACCTGTCGAAAAAGGGCTGTGGCGCAGAAACCATTGTTGCGGTGATGGTTGAGCGTTCATTCAGAATGTTGGCCGCGATTATCGGCGTACTGAAAACCGGCGCGGCCTATTTACCGATTGATACGGCACTGCCAGCCGAACGCATCCACTACATGCTGCATGACAGCGGTGCGCAATGCGTAATAGTCGATGAGGTGCAAAAACACCTGTTACCGGCAACGACAGAGGCGGTTGACAGCCATGATGTATTGCGTTGCCAGGCGCTATGGCTGGGGCGGAAAGTACCTGCCGATGCGCTGGCGTATGTGATTTATACCTCCGGCTCCACCGGCAAGCCGAAAGGCGTGATGGTGGAACATCACAGTGTGGTTAACCGGCTGAAGTGGATGCAAAAAGCGTATCCGCTGGTGTCGGGCGACATTATTTTACAGAAAACGCCGGTGTCGTTTGATGTCTCGGTATGGGAGCTGTTCTGGTGGTTTCTTGAGGGAAAATCGGTCTGTCTGTTGGCGCCCGGCGCAGAAAGAGAGCCGGAAAAACTGCTGCAAACCCTTGCGCAACGCAACATTACCACCCTACATTTCGTGCCAACGATGCTCGGCGCATTTCTTGATTATGTGTCGGCCACCGACAGCGCGGGCGAGCTGCACGGCATTAAAACCGTGTTTGCCAGCGGTGAAGCGTTAAGTGCACATCAGGTGCAACATTTTTATCAACTATTGCCGCACGCCCGGTTGATTAATCTGTATGGGCCGACGGAAGCGACCGTCGATGTGACGCATTATGTTACCGTGCCAACGGATACGTTCATCCCCATCGGCCTGCCTATCGATAACACCCGGCTGTATGTGCTGGATAAACACAACCTGCTTTGCCCTCTGGGCGTCGTGGGTGAGTTATTCATTGCGGGCGCAGGCTTGGCGCGCGGCTATCTTAATAAACCTGAGTTAACGGCTGCGCGTTTTATCAGTGGTGCAAGTGTCAGCGAAACGCGACTGTACCGCACCGGCGATCTTGCCCGTCAGTTGCCCTCCGGCGCCATCGAATACTTTGGCCGCAATGACAACCAGGTGAAGCTGCGTGGTTACCGTATTGAACTTGATGAAATCGAACACGCGCTGAACCGGCATAGCAGCGTCAGTGATGCACGGGTTGTCCTGAAAACGCTCAGTGATAACAAAGTCCATCTCATTGCCTATGTTATCTGCCACCCCGGTGGGGAAAGTACGGATATTATCGCATCGCTGAAAACTATGCTGCCGACGTATATGATCCCGGATGCGCTTATCGCGCTGGATTCTTTCCCACTGTCGCCGAACGGAAAGTTAAACCGCGCCGCGTTACCGGAACCGGAAACCCAGAGGCAACAGCCTGTTGCGCCGCACACAGCGGCAGAAAAACACATGGCGGCAATCTGGGAAACGGTGCTTGGCCTCAAGACGGTTGGTATTAATGAGAACTTCTTTTCGCTTGGGGGAAACTCAATTCATTTTGTTGAAGTGCTGGCGAAGTCGCGAAAACAGGGATTCTCGTTCACCTATCAGCACTTATTTAAATATCCCACCATTGCACAGCTGCTGGCGAATACAGATAACTCGCCAGCCGAAGAGGTGGTGCAGCGGGAATATGCTGCGTTCGAACTTATTTCTGCGCAGGATCGGTGTAATTTGCCGCCCGATATTGTCGATGCGTATCCACTGTCAAGAATGCAGTCCGGGATGCTGTATCAAAATGCTCTGATGGAAATTGACAATGCCTATCACGATATTGTCAGTTATACGATTGCCGGGCGGCTGGATATTGCTCTTTTTCGTAAGGCGTTTGCTCTTTATATCGAACAACAACCTGCATTTCGCACCAGTTATAATTTAAAAGATTACAGCGATTATCTGCAGATGGTGCACCGGACAGTGGATAACGTGCCGCTGTTTGTGGAGGATCTGCGCCACCTTAACTCAGAGGATGAACATCAGCGCTGGTATGAAGGCTGGTTCAATCAGGAACAGTCGTTCCAGTTTGACTGGCAGAAGCCCGGTTTTGTCCGCCTGCATATTCACCTCTTGTCTGACGATCTCTACCGTTACAGTATCAGCCAGCATAACTCCTCGCTGGACGGCTGGAGCAAAATGGAAGTACATACCGCGCTTTTTACGCTCTATAACCGGTTATTAGCGGGCGAGGAAGTGTTGCTGCCCGCAGTCGTGGATCACTTTCGTAACTATATCGGTATTGAGCAGGACACGTTGCGCTCCACTGCCATCAAATCGTTCTGGAGCGAGACATTAAAAAACAGCACGCCGACGGTGGTTCCCCGCATACCATTTTCGGCTTCGGGTGACGACCAGGATGTTTCTTTCGCCTCATTTGATATCTCCCGTGAATTGTCGGACGGCATCATTCAACTGGCCGATCAATTAAATGTTCCGGTCAAAAATGTGCTGCTGGCGGCGCATCTCAAACTGCTTTCGGTGATAGGTAACTCCGACGATATCCTCACCGGCTACGAGCATTCTGGTCGCCCTGAGCTGAGCGGCGCTGACAGGGCGTTAGGCATCTTTACGAATAGCATGCCGCTGCGCGTACAGGTGAACACCGGGAGCTGGAGCGATCTCATTCGCCAGACTTATGAGACTGAAATTACTCTGTTACCTTACCGCCGCTACCCGCTGGCACAGATTAAACAGGATCTGAAAACGACCGATACGCTGTTTGAAACGGTCTTTAATTTTGTCCATTTCTATACGCTGAAGAAACTCAAAGACCTTCCGGCTTTTTCGCTCCAGCATGTGCAGGCGGGAGCGATCACTGAGTTTGCATTACGCGTTGAATTTTCAAGGCATTTCTATACCGATGATGTGGAACTCATCCTGCAGTATCAATCTGCGCAGTTTAGTGCGGAACAGATTGCGCGCATCGGGGGATATCTGATTCTGGCGTTGCAGAAAATGGTACTTAACCCGCAAGCCAGCCACACGGCGGCATCGCTGCTGGGAGAGGCAGAGGCAACAGCGCTGGTGCAGCTTAGCCAGCGCTACGGTTCAGCAACGAGGGTGGTGGATCACCACGGCAATCTGCTGCCAATCGGTAGCTGGGGGAGCATTCACAGTGAAGATCCCGACGTGCAGGGGCAGGCGGGACGCTGGCTGGCGGACGGTACCCTTGAGATACGGCGCGAAAGCGAAGTGCTGCGCGAACGTGCCAGTGAGGCCCCGCTCGCCGCTTCTGATTCTCTGCATCAGGGTAGCCTCGATAAAGTGGTTGCCGTCTGGGCCGAGGTGTTGAACACACCAGCATCCGGCCTGACCATTAACACCGATTTCTTTGATATCGGCGGCAGTTCACTGGGCGCACTGCGTGCGGTATTGCTGCTGGACTCACGTATCAGTCTGCGTGAATTTATGCAAAACTCGCGGTTATCCGAACAGGCGGAACTTCTGTCTCAGCGCGCCTCGGCGGTTGCTCCTTCACCTGACAAACCCGGCCTGCTGGTACCGCTGGGTACGCAACGTGACCAACCGCAGGCCAGCCTGGTCTGTTTACCTTATGCGGGCGGCAACGCGATTCATTTTGCCCCGTTTGCGCAGGCCGTCAAAACACGCCTTCCGGCACTGAATGTCTACGGCGTTGAGCTTCCCGGTCATGATTTACGCGACGAGGCCAGCCAGCTCAGGCATTTCTCTGACACCGCAAGACTGATTACTGACGACATAATGGCGTCGATCTCCGGGCCGGTCATGCTGTGGGGGCATTGTGTTGGCAGTGCTATGGCGCTGGAGGTCGCAAGGCTGTTGCAGGCGCGGGATATTCCGGTCATGCATCTGTTTCTTGCAGCGCGGCTGCTGGATACGGATGAGCGGCTACATGAGAACATCAGGGACGCACAGCAACTACACTTTGAGCAGATTCAGGATTTCTTTGAGCGGTGGAATGGTAGTGCATCTCTTCAAAATCTGGGCAAACGCTATGAGGATCAACTGGTGGCGAGCTTCAGGCATGATTCGCTGGAAACGAACCACTACTTGTTGGAGCGCAAAGCGCAGACCGCAATCCCCCGTATGACGGTTCCTGCATCGGTGGTCATCGCTGACGACGACTGGTGTACATCAGGTTATCAGGAGCACTACAAGGCGTGGGAACAACTGCTGGTAACAGTGGAGCTAAGCGTGTTGAACACTGGAGGGCACTTTTTTGCTAGCACCTGCCCGGATGACGCTGCGGAGCGGGTAGAGGCCGTTGTTCACCGTGATATCACGTCTGTTGTCTGAGTCGCTAACCGGGTTCTGGGGTCAAAAATGGATACAGGTTTTACGCAAAAAAGTAATTTAGTCCTGAGTACGCTAGCGTATGCGATCTCCTCTGCCGGGTCGGTTTTCATGCATATCATCTTGGCGATCACGGTTTTCCACACCACGCATTCCGGGGCGATTACTGCGTTGTTCGTCGCACTGCAATATATGCCGGCGTTGCTGGTGTTGATCTTTAAAGGTAATTGGGAGGGGGGGCACTCCCCCCTGAAAAAATGGATGCAGCTGGAACTTCTGGCTGCATTATTAACGCTGCCGTTATTGCTATTTATTCAACCGATCGATTATGTAGTTGTTTTTATTTTGTTATTTTTTCGCGGCATTGTTGATAATACCGTGCGGGTGATGCGAACTATTACTGCGCGTTATATTTTTACCGCCGCAACAGTGGATAAATATGCAGCTGTTTTACAGGCCGGATTTAATTTGGGGATCGGTATTGCCGCCGTTACCGGAGTATTAATTGGATCTAAAGTCTCTTTGCATGATGCGGTGATTATCGACATCTTTAGTTTCCTGCTGGCTTATGTATTGCTGCTGTTTGTCAAAAGTGTCAACCCGGCCGGGAGCGAAGCCGGGACGGCGACGGTTTCCAGTATTGTGTCACGTTTCAGAAATTACCGCAGGCTGCTGGCACATGATAAAAAATTGATGTTCAGCGCAGTGCTTCCGCCGCTCTCCTCGGCCTTTTTTCAGGGAAGCTGGGAGGTGTTTGTGCCGGTCTTTCCGCTAAAGGTTCTGGGGCTTGGCACCGGATCAATCGCCATTGCATATGTAGTGATCACGGCGGCAGTGGTCATCGGCTCGACAATTTTCCCGTGGCTGAACCGACGAATGGGGCTGTTCAGGCACGGTCATCGCCGGGTGCGGCGTCTTGTACTGCTATTGTCATTGTGCAGCGCCGTGTTCTATCTAGCGGGGACAAATAGCACAGAACCGCTGTTTTGCCTGCTGATGCTGGCATTAATGGGTTTTGTTTATCAAATTGTCTGGATGTTTGGCTATACCGGGATTTTCAATTACACCCCGCAGGGAGAGTTGGGGGCGATTTTCAGCATCTCGTATGGTTTCGGCTACTGTGCTGGCAGCATCTGTATTCTGCTGGCAGGCTATTGTCTCGATCTCTTTAATGGTAACTTTACTGCCGTCATCACGTTTTTTATGCTGGTTTATTTTGCCATGCTTGGCATCTTGCTTTTCGTTTGCCGGGCAACGGATTCGCAACAAGAGCAGGTTGCAAATCAGTAATATTCGATGAGACAAACATCAGAGGGCGATAGGGTGAATAGTACATTTGACGAGAAATTAAAAATAGGTTGTGCGCAAGCGAATCCGGTGTGTGGCGATATTCAACATAACATCAATAAAGTGGTGATTATGTTGAAAGAGGCAGCGGAAAAAGGCATCAACATTTTAATTTTCCCGGAGAAATTCCTGAGTGGATATGAGCCGGATTTAATTTCTGCCAATCCGGAACTATATGCTATAAAACCTGGTGATCCGCGTTTAAATATTATTTCTGCGGCCTGCCGCGAATGGAATATTACGGCGATCGTGGGTGCAGCGACAACGAATAACGGGGCACTGTATATTAGTTCCATTATTTTTGGCAGTAACGGTGAAGAGCTGGGGCGTTATCATAAGCAGCGCTTGTTTCATTCTGAAAAAAGCATTTATACCGTCGGTGAGCAAAATTACATTCTGCAGATGGGGCCCTGGCTTCTTGGGTTAGGGATTTGCTACGACAGCGGTTTTCCCGATCATGCGCAGAAACTTGCGGTTCAGGGGTGTCATGCTTATCTCGTCAGTGCGCTGTTTAGCCGAAGTGTGGGTTACCACGAATCGCGGACTTGGTTCCCAGCCAGAGCGCTCGATAACACTGTCTATGTGCTGATGGCAAACCACTGTGGTATTACCGGGGGATGGGACACCTGCGGCGGCAGTGCCATCTGGGATCCATTAGGCTATTTGCTGACGGAAGCCGACGCCGTTCATGAAGGGATTATTTCTGTTGTCCTGGATATCGATACCATCACCGAAGCCAGAAAAACGGAAAATATGCTCGCGGATAATATCGCGTTGAACGACAGAAGAATGGAGTACCAGACAGTCGTTATCCGTTCCGAGGGCGAACAGTTATGACGCCATTTTCGTCACCCTGGTTTCGCCGTTTACAGCCCTCCGGGCCAAGCGGGAAAACGGTTATTTGTTTCCCTCACGCAGGTGGTTCGGCACTGGCATTTCGCGGGCTGGCGGATGCGCTACATGTGCGGGGGATTGCTACCATCGGCGTGCAGTACCCGGGGCGGCTGGAGCGTTATCAGGAACCGTTCATCACGGATGTGGAAACTTGCGCCAGGGTGCTGGCACCGCTGATTGCCGAAGTAGATGCGGGTAACCTTGCGTTCTTCGGCCACAGCTTAGGGGCGTTGATTGCCTTCGAAACGGCGCTTTTGCTGGATGCGTCGGGGTTCAATATCCCGACATTATTTCTTTCAGGCCATGAGTGGCAGGATAGCCCCTGTGCCGATCAGCTTTATGTCTCGACGGATGAGACGCTATTGCATGCAGTGAGGGAAATGGGCGGCCCGGGTATTGCTTTGTTCGAACAACAGGAATTCCGCGAGTTGGTGTTCCCCATTTTGCGAGCCGATCTGATGATGGCTGAACGTTATATTTGCCGCGAACACAAAATCTTCCATGGTAATTTGTACGTCATAGCTGGTGATGTCGATCCTTATATCGATCAACACAAACTTGAACGGTGGGAAAAACAGTGCAGAGGGAAGTTTCAGTTATCTTTTTTCCCTGGGGGGCATTTTTATTTGGAAGATAATCTTACAAACTTGGCGGATAATATTACCGGGGCGCTAAGTCTATAATGCGGTCAAATCCGTCCTGCAGATTCTCCTGTTCGCTGACCTGCACGCCGATTAGCAATGTGAATTCATGTGGTTTCCGAGTGGGAGAGAGATGTCTTGGCTATTGTTTTACTAAAATAAAAATAACCCCATCAGATACTAGAATAACACTGCACATCTAATCGCAACGGAAAAAACTATGAAATCTTGCTCCCATTATGATACTTTCGGGAGAGGCATAGAGTGTTTTATAAAATGTTAATTTGCAGTTTTCTCTTTCGGAAAGAAGGAGAAAAACAAGGGGGCGCTTCAGGTGTGTTGCTTCTTAGCGCCAGCCCCTGTTTGTATATAATTTATTAGATTTAATTTTGTATTTTATAACAGGCTTGGAATTAGAGCATTGGATATACCTGAGCCGTTACCGGACCAATGTTGGCTTATTCCTTCATAATAAGGTTTCCACCATGCTTCCTGTGCTCTTTTAACTACATCAATGTATTCAGAATCACATAATGCTTTCTGCCAAGTGAGACCGAAAAAATTTGAAATAATAAAATCAATGGCTAAAATCACATCCATAGGAGGCAACGGTAATCTAGGGGCATCCAAGATCATTAGCTCGCCATAATCATTTAAATTATCAGTGAGCTTATTCCCCCCATTTTGCAAATGAAATTGAGGGTGAGAAAATAAATTAGCACCGTCACCTTTTTTAGATACATGGTAATCAAAATGCCATGCACTATGCGATGTTTTTAATTCTGCATCAGGTGTTCTATCATTGAGCCACTCTGCTTTAAGACGTAATTGCCCTGAAAGTTCTTTTATCTTAGAGAACTCGTATGGCCCTTCACTCTTTAATATTAATTCTAAATGAATTTCAATGGGACTTTCTTTGGGTGTAATTTGCGTTGGGCAAATCGTTCCACATTTCTCACAAAGATTAAATACTAAATCATCTAAAGAGTATTCGAAGTTTTCTTCAGCACCAGAGTTGATATTTGCTTGAAGTTTACTGATTAAACGACTTAGAGGTCCAATATCAGGACATATTTTACTATTTAATAAAAAATCCCTGAGTCTGCACATGTCGTCTAATAAGTTTTCATTAGTGTTCATTGTAATTTAAACCTCGCCTGGATACGATCCTTTTTTGTTCTATCTTCTGGATGTATCTTGAGTTTTCCTGTCTGTCTATTCAAGACCGTTTCAATAGAAAGATATCTATCATCTTCCCAGGGTTTCAATTCCATAGATGAAGCACGAAGAGCATCTATTGTATCAAGTGGTTCTTTGCTGATGATGCAATTAACCCAGAATTTGGTGCTCTGGCCAGGGTGTTTAGGTTGAATTGGATTCAATGAATTAATGTTAAGTACTTCTTTTATTATATCAACTCTTTTCTCAGAGGTTAATCCTTTAATTATTGGGCAGTTTAGTTTGCTATTTATCCACAATTCAATATCTGCCCACCACCACCTCTCATAATAGTCAGAGAATATCCCGTTATATTTAAAATCCTCAAGGTGACCAATGATCTTATGCCAATCCGGTGAATTAGAAATATCAACTCCCAACCTTGTTGCTAAAGTTATCTCAGAAACTAACATACCACTACTTCTAAGGAGTGTTGAATGAATTGAAGTAACGAGTTTATGTATGTCTATCTTATATTGAGAGAGATATGTCTCAAATCTTTTATCAAGCAATGCATAGTCACTACTAAGTGAGAGTAATCGATATAATGAATCTTCAGAGTGTGCACGTTTGTAAGCATTTACAATTGAGCCTATTAATCGAACTTTTTTTTCTAATACATCTGGTTCTTCTAATGTGCTTTTGCTTAAAACCAAATCAAACAAGTCATGTGAGCTCGAATCAGGGTTGTAATATTCAACTAATAAACTTTCGAGAGAGAGTAAAATTATTGGCTTATATGGTATGTTATCAGATTTACCGGCCATAAATGTTCTTAAGTTTTGTGCCAATGCCGCACCAAAATAATCAACAGGTTCAACCCCCTCAACAAAGCTATCAAGTTTTTGATCTATAATTATGCCATCATAACCTTGTCTTAACTCTGTAGCTATTTCGCTCATTCTAGTGGGAGGTCTATGAGTAATATGTAACTCAAAAGTTGACTTGTTAATTATTGCATCAATTAAACCTTTAACTTGCTGAGGTTGATCATCATCGATATAAATTAGATTAATAGATGTCATCTGGTATTTCCTTATCATCAGCTTTTGGGATTCTCAGCTCAAAGCACGTTGTAAAACCAGAGGAAGCATCAACAATAGATATTTCTGCAGACATGGATTCAACGAGATCACGTACGATTGATAATCCCAATCCCATACCTTTTAATGATAAATCATCATTTTCAAAAGGTCCTGACGGAGTACTTGTTGTATAAAAAGGCTCAAAAACTCTTTCTCTATTAGCAGTTTCAATTCCATCACCGCTATCTTCAAATCTGATGACAATATCTTCACTATCCTTTTTTGCACTTAAAGACATTTTTCGAGGGTTTGTTCCAGAGCGAAGTATTGCTTTATAAGCATTTGTAAACAGATTGATAAAAACAGAGTAAAGCTCAGAAACATGAATTGGCTTCGTGAAAAGTTCATAGCCTTCGTATTTTATATCAAACTGAATTCCTTTGCGCTCTATTATCGGCTTCATTGATTCATAGAAAGGTTCAATCGAGTCTCTTATCTCGATGACTTTTTTATTTCTATTTACATTTTCACGTATTGTACTGTCAAAAAATTTAGTGAAAGACTTTAAAGTTCCAATGTTATTCTCAAGACTATTTAAAGCTAGCTCTCTATCTTCATTCAATAAATTAGACTGCTTAAGATTTTGTACATTAATACTTAAACTTGTTATTGATAGATTTATCTCATGTGTAAATTCACCAATTGCAAGCCCCATTGCACCGAGCACTCTGAGCAGCTCAATTTCATCGATTAATGATTGAGATATAACGCTTGCTTGTTTTAGTTCATCGGCAGCTTCATGAAGATTTTCAATGATTTTATCTCTTGCGCTGTTATTTTCAATATTATTTATAACCTCATCTGTCGATGCCTCGTTAAAAGATTTAACTTCATATACCAGTTTACTTACCGAGTTTATCGTTTCAGATACACTATTTAGTTTTTCTTTTACCGTAGTGGTTGGTTTTGGTTCTTTTATGTAGCTTCGATCGTTTGGATTTATTTTTATATTTCTATATTCACTTATCCTAATCACTGCAGCAGTCAATGCCTTATACACAAAGAGACGTAGTTCTTGAAAGGCATCGGTATGAATAAGGCCTTCTCTTGAAGATGTTTCTTCAAAGTCTACCCCATTCAGGTCTTCAACTTTTACGTGTCCAAAGAAGTTTTGATTACCATGTGGAGGTAGTATTTTTCTTCTTCGAACTGAGTCATCAAGAGCCGTCCAGTCATCATACTGCTCGCCATAAGGAGATACCTTGAAACCATTTCGATAAAGTTTAATCCCACCATTTTCTCGTAAATATGCCTGTTGTTTTCTGGAGTTAACTGTGGCTAATGAGAAATAATAGGCATCGAGAACGACTGGTGAATTTATATGGGAGAATTGTCGGATGTTGTTTTTTTCATCATACCACACATCAATAGTTTCATTTTTTATATTAAGAGTTTTACTGTTAACTGTGACTATAGCAATACCCTTTTCAAGGGTCGCTGTAATATGTGCATCACTATCAGAGAAAATTTCAGTTTTTTCATCTGCAACCAATTCATAAGCATCGGTTTTCTTGCAGTAAAACTTTACCTGAAAACCAGGATCAGTATCACTTGGAGTAATATTTATAATGCTCTTTATGTACTTATAGGCTGTTCTTATATTGCTATCAGTCCAGTCTTTGTCATTTAAATCTTCTATTATTATTTTTGTACCGTGGCTAAAATCGACATCAATCTTAGAAATAGTGTTGGCTATAAATGAAATATTTTTTTTCTTTGAGAATTGCAGCCAGTTAATTTTTATTATATATCCTAATTCTTCATTTTCTTGTTTGGTTATAATTTTTAAGCTATTTCCTAATCTTTGTGTTGAAAACCGCCCAATGCCCTTTCTACCCGCTCTAAGTCTTTTGTATAGTTCTGAAACAGAATTATCTTCTTTTTCACTTGAGCTTATTCGCATGAAACCATTAATGATGTCTTCCTTAGACATACCAGTTCCGTCATCTGATATGATGATTCTTGGAAGTTTCTCGTTCAGCTCGAAATATACATTTACTAAGGTTGAATCGGCATCATAAGCATTTTTTACTATTTCGCTAACTGCCGTGGTTTTTTTTGCTACTAATTGCTCACCTAACCTTTTTACTAAGTTCGCATCAACAGAAAATCTAATATTATCATCGTCTTTTTCTGTTATTTTTACTGCGGTTTCTAATATTTTATCATAATCTACAGCTTCACTATTCAAGAGGTCTTTCATCTTGTCTTTAAGAAAATCTATATCTTCATTCATGATTTACCACCACTTTATATCGATCTTTTCTTAATCTGCGCAATCCCTTTTGAAGGCATTTTAATTCATCTAAGTTGATAAGCCCTTTATCAACAAAAAACATATCAACTAAAGAGGTTGCTTTGCAGGTATCATTATTTAACAATAACAAATCTATTTGTTTTGTTAAATCGCTTAACTCAATGACTAGATCATCTTTAATTAGGAATGATATATTCTTCCCTGCAGTTGGCTCTATTTTTAATACACCTGAACCATATGACCTGCCTTCAAGTTCGGCAGAAAGTTGTGAAAACGTTGATAACAAAGATATGCAACATGCTTTCTTCAATTTATACGATACACTATTTTTAAAAAATATGCGATGTATAGAATTGGTGCAATTAATCTTACCATGATTTAATATCATCCTGGGAAATTCATGGACCATATATGAAAAAAATGCATCAGGGTAGATGCCATCATCAGGTTGGAACCAATTCTTTCTCTTTTTAAATGTGCGATTTTTAATTCTTTCTTTTTTACCAACATGCGATAAATATTTTCTTAGCGAAGTGCGTTTTTCATACAACTCATCAGGGCTGATATGTAAAAGAAGCCCTTTCTTATTTTCGGAAAGTATTTTTGAATGCCTTTTTGCTGTGTGCCTGACGCCTTTCAAATGTGAAAATCTTGAAACTACGGGTCTGAAATGTTTGCTGTCTAACTTATAATCTGAAATTTGATTTTGACTTAATATAAAGAAATCATTCATACCAGTTACCATTCCAATCTTTATATCAGCAACGTCTTTTATTTTTAAACTAAAATTATGATTAGTTATGGATGATATGACATTCAATGTATCTTTGTCTAAGATGTTATACTTATAATTATCCGAACTATTTAATTGGCTTTGGTTTGTCCCGGTTATTATTTTTTTTAGTTCACTTAATGTTTCAGCAAATCCTACTGAAACGTAACCAGTATTAGTGGGTGCCTTGTGAAAATCATCGCATAAAAAAAGCACAGACATTTCGTCGGCACCTTCATTTT
Source organism: Pantoea cypripedii (assembly GCF_002095535.1). Lineage (NCBI taxonomy): Bacteria > Pseudomonadati > Pseudomonadota > Gammaproteobacteria > Enterobacterales > Erwiniaceae > Pantoea > Pantoea cypripedii. Next base: position 3,703,405 of record NZ_MLJI01000001.1, on the reverse strand, counting down.
TGAATAATCGTTCATTTATTTTAATTATCTTTAGGTGTTTAAAATGTGCTTTGTAAATATTTATTAGTTCTTTAGCGTAATAAGCATTCAAAAAACTACTAGGTAATACCCATGCAATTCTGCCGCTCTCTCTTACAAAGCTCAAAGCATGCAATAAGAAAAAACCCCCATAGGCTTGCATTACGCCCTAATGTTTTAGTCCTGAACGGAGAAGTAGAAAAAACTGTTTCGCATGATTTCCTTTGCTCATAACTCATATTATGCATAGAAATATAAGGAGGGTTTCCAATAACGACGTCAAAACTTTCTATTCCAAAATCATGCGTAGATACGTTAATGAAATCTCTTAATAAAAATTGTTTCTCTTGTAATAAATGCCCATATTTTTTTTGGAGAGTATCAAACGCTTTAATGTCTACATCCACTCCAAATAAATTATCTATTGGGTTTATACAGCCCATCTCTATGAGACTTTTTTCACAACTTTCTAAAAAGCCACAGCCCCCAAAGCTAGGTTCAAGTATTTTGTCTGTTGGTTTTCTGATCGCCCAATCTGACATCACTTGGCTAAGAGCACTTGGAGTATAGTATGCGCCTAACTCTTTTCGCATCTCTAAGCTATGAGCATTCATATTTTTACACATACCCCAATTTTATCATTTTTAAATACTGCCACTTAGTTCTGCCTATGTGATGAGGCTTAAAGTTTTAATCTTATCCGTTTTAGACATCGTTTCACTCCATCCAAACATCTTGATTTAATGCATTGATAATAAAGGGCATTTCTTTCAATGCGTCTGGAAGTGCGCAGGCTACCGCAGAAGGCTATGCCTCCTGTTTTACCCAAGATAGTAGCTTAACATGAAAAATGTTCTTTTTTCTATTTGTTTGTAATTCATTCTCCTTACGGAATCTTGAATTTTATCAACTAATTTTATTTACATTAATTATAGCTTTACTTGAAGTTATTAAAATTAATAATATCACCTCTAGGTTGACATTCTTTTCAATCAAAGGATTCTTGTGTTGTTATTTTATATATGAATTTTAATTATGAAAGAACGTCGCTTAACCATTCCCCTAATAAAATTAGGGGTTGATTTTAAAAAAATATGATTATTTATTCTCCAAGTCAACCACCTTGCTAATTTAATGATATTTAGGATAGCGCTAATCTCTTAAGGTTTAAAGTGTGAGTTAACGAGTTCTATCTTAAGGATGTATGTTATTGTGGTGCATAAACGATAGGATTTTAAATTATACCACCTATAATATTTCATTATGAAAACTTCAATCTAAAATAATAACTCTCGGTGCGATTAAGTAACTTTTATGAAATTAATGTTGTGATTGCATTTATTGTGTTAATAAGCAACACCTAAACCACAAAGGGTATCTATTATGCTCAGGCGAGAGCCAAATAACATCAATAAATGTCAACTAATCACTGCTGGGTATCTATTTTGTCGGAGAATGATACTAGTTTCATTGGACTCAAAGAAGAGAGAGACGCAGCGATCACCAAGCGGAGAGTCTGGATAAGGATAAAAATTGGGCATAGAGCCGCTTTAGTATTTCATGCAGCATAATATGCATCATCCTCATACAATCAACAGAATATAACAGTGAACATGTTATGTCTGTATAATGAAATAAAACTTTCTAAGTTTGAGTTTCATATAAAAACAGACCCTGAAAGGGTCTGTTTGGTAGTGCTAACAGGTTGCAGGAACATGGTTTATTTTTTCAGCCTGAATACGGTGTTGCAGCCTCCATGACCACCCTGCCCAGTAATGGGTAGGCGTTCTGAGTACCCGGCGGCGCTCGTCGCTCAGAGCGTTTCCGATTACTACTTCGCCAGCAACCCCAAACAGTGACAGCTGAATGTACGCCATCCCTGCTGCCAGCGGATCGGTGTCGGTTGCAGATACCCATAAATATCGATGAGGGGAGTAGCCTGCATCACGCAAAACAGAAGCAAACGCCAGCGCCATACAACCGGCGCCACAGGCAGGCTCGGAAAGTGTGATAAACGGCTTGTCTCTGAAATTTTCTTCGATTTTGCCAAGCTGCATTCTGGCCATCATCACACCGATACTCCAGGGCGTGAAAAACTGACCGCGGTATTTATCTCCCATCTCCAGCTGCATAAAGACCCGTCCCAGAAAATCTCCCGGGTCTTCCTCAAGTCCGTTGACCACATGCGCCAGCAGATGCGCCATGTTCTCCACGTCAGGCTTTTCATACCGGGACACGATGCGCAAATACTTTTGCTCGCGCTTTTCGCAGAACTGCAGACGATTTTCCAGTGCGATGACGCTGCAACTGATGAAATCTTCAAACACCTGGTGCCGGCGGTGGTAACGTGCCGTCTGGCTGAAAAGTGAAAGAAATGCCTTTTCGTGATTTATGATTTTTTTCATGCGTGCTTCCTCTGGCAAAGGGAACACGCACCCGGAGGGAAACGGTGTTCCCTTCAGGGTGAAAAAACGGCCACCGCTTTCGCGATGGCCGGTCAGTGAAGCCGGATAAACCGGCGTTGGTCTGTGTTATGCGCGGATACTGCCGTAGTGCGCTGTTGTTGCTGCGGGCACCACGGTCGTTTCCGGCGTCACCAGGTACATACGGGCCCCGTCGCCGGGTACTGACTGCAGCAGTTCCTCTGCCGGGTACGGACCGCTGTCAACGTGGTCGCCACGGTCAAAGCAGTTGTAGCCTGACGTGCCGGCATCCGGTGAAATCCAGTAGTGCCGGATTTCACAGTCAAACAGCTGAGACATCTCGCCCATGACCTCACCGGATGGCGGATACCAGGGAGACGCAAAGCTCAGCGTAAGTGAACCCACTTCATCGCGGCTCCAGCTGGCCTGATGGCCTGCCGGAAACTCCATGCCAAAGAGCTGCATATAGAGTTCGGATGTCGTACAGAGTCCGGTGAACAGGCCGTTTTCGCCGTTAAGCTCGGTGGCCAGACGTGACGGCATCACCATCAGCATGTCACACGGGCAGGTTGCCTCAGGCATGATACTGAGCCATTCCCAGCGCTCCTGCGGGTCAAACGGACCGCCAGCGCCGGCAACGCCAAACCAGTCGGCATAATGTACGGCCATCAGCTGCGCCATTATCTGCCGCGCAGAAAAGGGAATAGCTTCCCATTTCAGCGCATCGATGCCGGACTGCAGCCAGATTTTCTCCATACGTGAGACCGTTTTGGTGTCAAGCCATGCATCCTGCTCCAGCAGCTCGATAAAGTGCTGGAACGCCTGGTTGGGCGAGGTCTGCGCGCCCGTACCGGATGCGGTCAGCATCGGATACGGGGCATATTCCACCGCCCTGACGGGCTTCAGTATGCCGGCACAGCCGGCGAGGAACAGCTTTATCGCCTGCCGGATGGCGTGCCGGTAAAGCGGTTTTTCCGTGCCGGCAATCCAGGGCTGCATCACATCGAGGCAGACGGATTTACCGGTGATTTCCAGACGGTTATGGCACCATGAAAACATTGTGTAACTCCTCTTTCAGTTGAAACGAAAAGAGGGCATCTCCCTGAGGAAGATGCCCTCAGGGGGATGATGGCGGCCACAGCCGCCGGGTCAGGTTAGGCCGCCTGTTCCGTATGCCGGTTCAGGGGCGCAAGTAAATATTCCGAGGCTTCCCGAGCGAACCGGCAGGCACGGAAAATCGCTCTTTTGTCTTCACGAAGAACTCTCAGCCAGCCAGCAAGATAGCTTTCGTGCTGCACGTCACCGATGATGCCGAGTTGCGCACAGAGAAAAGCACTGCCGGTTTCCGCTATCAGTTCTTCGAATGCATACACCGGGTCACCAAACTGCCGTGATGAAGAGGTGATACCTTCCCGGTTCAGACGACTGCCGTGACCGGTGGCATGTACCAGTTCGTGCAGCAACGTGGACCAGTAGTCTGCTTCTGTCCGAAACTGCGATACCGTCGGCATCACGATGCGGTCGGCGCCCGTCCGGTAAAACGCGCGGTCCTGCCGGCGATGGTCGCAACCGACGCCGGTGGCGCTGAGTAGCTGCTGCACTCGCTGCAGCTGCTCTGCGCTGAGTTCAGAGGCCGGCTCTGCCTCCACTGTGTCAGGCAGTTCGCCCTGCACAGATTCGGACAGGCCATCGCACTGGGCAACGTTGAACAACTGCAATTGCTTCAGCATAGCCAGTTGCTCCATAACCGGTTCGCCGTCACGGAACAGCAGATTATCGCTGCTGTCCCTGGCCTGTTTCTCAAACGGTTTGTAGATGATGGCCAGCGCGCTGGTCTCATTCTTCCTGACGTAACCGCCTGCGGCTTTCGCCTGCCGGAAGGTCAGCCAGCGGTCGGACGTGTACCCGTGTTCTTCTGCGGCCATCCACAGCAGCGGAACGTTAATACCGCTGTAGGCGCGGCCGGTGACGGCATTGACCGGCAGGCTGCTGCCGTGCACATTCTGAGCAGCACGCCACGGGCGCCGCCAGGGCGGTACGCCGTTTTCGAGCGCCAGAATGATTTTGTCAGTGACCTGCTGATACAGGTCGGGAGTATGCACTGCCGCCGCTTTACGCCGGCCGGTGGTTGTCTTCATGGGATGCTGCCTCTGAGTGCGGGGCGCATCCCTGCCCACTGGCGGACGATGCGCCACCGGTGAGTGGAAAAATCAGTAATAACGTAAGGAGCCGTCGGACATCACCGAATGGATACGGTCACGTACGCTCTCGACCGCCCGGTCAAACCTCTCCCGGTCGGCGGGTTTTGCCCGTTTCGAGTCCAGGCGTATCACCTGGTCCAGCACATGCAATGCCTGCGAACGCCAGCTGAGACGTTCAGCATCCCCCACACAGGCATGGAAGTGACGTAATGACTGCTCATAAAGCCACTGTATCCGGTAACGATATTCGCCCACAGGCACATACACCTTCATGGGTGGTCTCGTTTCCTTGTGAAGCGTCAGCGCGTTATTCAGCTTACTGATAACAGGCTTCATGAGCAGGTCGTGATGATCGTTCAGCACGGCATCAAACATGCTCTGTGCCATAAAGGTCTGAAAGGAAAACTCATGTTCGGGTATGAGCGTGTCGACCAGTGTGAACCAGTCTGCATCTTTTGACGGATTGCAGCCTGCAGCCCAGGCTTTCAGCCACTCCCCCGGACATCTGTCATCCGGTACGCGAAGATAAATTCCCAGTTTCTTTTCAAGTATCAGCGGGCGCTGCATACCCAGGTTCTGTGTAAACAGAGGACGAAGTTCATCAGAAGTAAAGCGGATCATATTTCCTCCGGGGAAAAGAAGGAGGAAGCCTCCCCGGGAGGGAAGGCCCCTCCGGGAAGTGTTAATCAGTAAACGATGATTCAGTCGAAGCGGTAACGCAGCCCGGCCATTTGCTGTGCCATCTGCCGTCCGGCCCGTAAAGCCTTACGGGCGGTGGCAAACTGACCGGCGCTGGCCAGTTGCTGATACTGCCAGTCGCGTGAACTGTAACCCGTTCTGCGCGAAATGATGGCGGTAAAACCGCCATCAGACTGGACGACCTCCGCACGGAAACTGCTGTGGCCGCTGCGGTTGGTGAACCATTCAGCCTGTCGCTGCCGCATTGCCTCTGAAAGGCAACTGAGCAGGCGGGTGGTATGGGTGATAAGTAACAGCATTATACTGTTCATGGTTTTCTCCTGAATAAATGCGGAGAAAACCGTCACCGCAGATGCAGGGAGGTTGTCCCCGCATGGGTTTAAGCCTTTGTCATGAGTGACGCCAGCGTTTGGTTAATGACTAACCAAAGTGATGATAAAAAGCGTTATCCGGATCGTCCGGGTTAAAGGTACGGCTGGCAGGAATGTTAATTCTCATGGCGCAACCGCAGGCTGGGTGATAACGATGGCGGAAACGATGGATGTAGCGTTTTCCAAACCACAGAACGCGTTTTTCCACTGTCTCCATGTACTGCCAGACTTCACCATCATTATCAGCAACAGTAGGGTCCTGAAGTGAACGGTTTGACTTATGCTTTGCCAGTTTGCTCCACATCCGGTGCCATTCGTTGCTGTTATGTTTAACAAGTAATAAAGAATCAAATGTCAGTGTATTCACAGGTAAATCCTCTTCAGTAAAATAAGAGGATTTGTCTCCGTATGGAGAAAATCCCCATACGGGTGAAGTACATCACGTCAGAAATCAGCTTCGCTGTTTTCCATCGCGATCAACCACTCTTCGTTTTCAACGGCCCGGTCGTAAAAATACGTCCAGACGGCTTCGTTCAGTTTCCGTCCCTTCTCACAGAGACGGTCAAACATCTCCTGCCATGAAGGCGGAACCTCGCCGCGCACCGACAGCTCTGCGAGCTGCGCTGCCACATCGCCCAGTTTCCAGTCTATGCTACGGAAACTGTCATCGTCCGGTTCGTCAACAAGGCCAAGACGCTGAAGGGCATCGATCATCATGAGGGCACCTTCAGCTCTGGCCAGTTCGATGCGATGAGAAGTACGCTCGTTTGCCAAAATGTGGAACAGTTCTTCCCGGGTATATGCGTCTTTCATGGTGGATCCCTTTGAGAATGACGGAACCCATCCCCGGCGGGAACTGAGTTCCCGTGAGGGTGAAAAACAAATTTCGTATCAGTCTTGCGCAAACAGGTTTAAGTCGAACTGAAAGACACCTGTCAGTCCATCCAGCGCTCTTCGTTAACCAGACTCTCTTCGTCTGTGACTGCGCGCACGAAAAAATACGTCCAGGCGGCTTCATCAATCTCTCTGGCCATATTGCAGAGGCCTTCAAAGAAAGACTGCCAGGTTTCAGGGATAAGATTGCGTACAGACAACGTAGCAAGGTCTTGTGCAACAGCAGCCATATCCCAGACGTAAAACGGAAAGCCGTCTTCATCTGTCCCTGTATTAAGGTCAAGGCGGCGACGCGCTGCAATACTCAGCAGTTCGCCTTCCGCTTTTGCCAGCGTGATTTTGTGAGCGATCTGCTCGCTGGCATGGTGAGATTCGTGATAATCAGACAACGGGTGTGATAAGTGCATGATCGGGTTCCTGTGAAGGAAACCCGCCCCGGGGGGAGCAGGTCCCCCGTCGGGTGAGATGAATGCCTGACCCGGTCAGACGTAATCAAAGGTTGATGAGCAGGGTACAAACGTACCAGCCTGAGACTGTCGGGCTTCCAGGAAACCGTTATGGCATCCTTCCTGCCACCGGGTGGCATCAAGCTCCAGTCCGGTTTTGGTTAAATACGTGAGTAATACACGGGGCCAGCGTTTCTTCATACCGTGGTACTGACGGTCTCCGAAGAAATAAGCGGCATCGTAAACGCTGCACTCAGTGAACATTTTTGCTTCCGCTTCATTTTCGAGCAGCATAAAGGCTCTGGCATGCTTCAGCTGATCAGCAATAAGGCACAACGCTTCTGCGTCAGCTCTGAACCAGAAAAACCACTCTGACAGTCGCGAGCGGGGTGCGCATGAACGCAGTGTGCGTTCAGCAACGATGGAAAAAGAATGAATAATATCGAGTAAATGCATGGTTGCTTCTCCGGGATTCAGGAAAACAACCACCCTGTACGGGAAGCGTTTTCCCGTGGGATGAAAATTCAGAAGATGAGTTGAATGGACCTTAATCTGGTTACCAGATCCCTGTTTGCAAAGGTTAACAGGTTTGAACCGCCCGAAAGCGCCATCTCTCAGGTTATGATGGCATTGGCATGTGATTACCCGAAGGCGCCTGTCTCAAATCACTCAGGCATTGGCAGTTGTCATGATGACAACGGTTAGCAGAGAAAATGTACTCCAGCGCACATTCCAAATCAACAACGTTACAGTGAATTTTATGAAGATGCCTACCACAACACTTTCACCGTCTCGCAACGTTCGCCGAACCAGGCTTCTGCCATGATGGAATCGGGATCACACTGCTGAGAGTAGGTTCCGTTTTTAAGCAACGTTGCTAAAGTCACTGATAGAGGAACGATAAATTCGCCCGCCCTGATGTTTTCAATGCTGTCGGGATCACACATCAGTAATGAACCCGTAAATATAAACCCTTCCTTTGAAATGGCGGTCTCGTAACTGAAATCCATACCGTCATCAAAATGCCGGTTAATTGTTGCAAAAGTATCTATCTCATTAACAGGCGAAAAGCATTTAAACGTAATTACGATTTCTGAAGGTGGTGTCTCAGGCAGGCTGATTTCGCGAATATACTTAACGGATAAGATACTGAAATTTATAACGGGTAAAATTTTCACAGTTAACCTCATAATTAATAGTCAGTCCATCAGTGACTGACAGTAAACATTTCTGATGTAGGTCCCACGACCATCACCATGACCGAGATCCATTGAAGTCAGTGCCAGTGATTCTTCTTTCGAATACCCTTGAGCAAGATGATATCGAAAAGCATCTTCCGCAAAACTGTAACGTAAACTGTGCGGCGTCTCATTTCCGCCGGTCATTTCTGTGCGGAGCGTATTTCTGTAAAAATCCATCGCGGATTTTAAATCAGGTTTATCAATAATTTTACCGTTATTGTTTACGGCGTATTTTATGGCACGACTGACCGCCCCAAGAACTTTTTCTCTGTCCACAATTGTGGTCATTCTTGCGCGCCCCCCTTTAGTGCCGAAAATCACTTTCAGCGTTTTATCACCTCGCATTAATGCCGCCTGCCAGGTCTTTAAAGATTTCGCTGACTGAATAACTTCTTCATTTCTCAGGCCAATATAACGCGACAGGCACACCGCAACGGCAACGCCCTCATTCTTTTTTTCAATGCTGTCCATTATCTGAAGGTAGCGTTCTTCCGGAATGGATTTTTTGGTGCCCCTGCGGCTCGTGTCGGAAATACCCAGACTTTTATTATTTAAACGGTCATGAGTGGGGTCGGCCATTTTATGTTTGCCGGCATTACGGAGCATGACTCTTATCGCTGACATTTCATTTTGCCGTGTTCGCCTGGAGACTTCATCAGATGAGCGACTGTTCATATACATCTCAATATGCCGGACCTTCAGTTGTGACACCGAGCTTATCTGAATATTAAGTGCAGCCAGACGCTCAGCAAACCGGTGCATAATTCTGGAATAGTCATCCTGCTTTTTGAAGCTTCCTCCGCTTTTACGGATTTCGGCGACGAGCTCCTGTTTTAGCAGTTTTTCACGCCTGGACATCTGTACCTCCTTAACAGTTTTACACGTAAAACATCAATACGGGCAGATGTCGTTTTCTGCCGTTCCGTGAAAACGGCAAAAAACGACACCCGCATTACCCTGGCGACACGGTTTGGGTTCGCGCATCCTGCGCCGTAATGAGTACCTGAGCACCAGGGAAGTGCAAAGTGTTGAGGTTTTGAGAGGTGTCAAATCAGTGTTCTACACTGACCGCAGCTTTCGCTGTACCTGTTTCCAGGTCGCCCCCGATATCATCCGCCGATGACATCGCCGATTCGGTATCTCATTACATAACTATTCCTTAATTAACAATGTGATAAAACGTTTTCATTTTGCGTTTCTCACTTGGTTGATAAAATTGTGTTCGTCTTCTCACTTCGTTTCACGTTGTAGTGAATGAAGAAAAGGTACGGAAAATGCGCGTTGAGGACGTGTTTTCGCGCGCGTCACTTGGTACTCGTTTCACTCGAACGCAAGTGACGCCGCGCTCCTCTGCTCTCAATGCAGTCGTGGAAGATGCCCAAATGTTCCAAATGGTCATACCCACGCCGCAAAGTTTGCAACGGATGCAGTCGTCAAAGAATCGAGACGAAACGAAGAAAACAGACCAGAAAGTCTGCAGGAAGACTGTCAGAGACAGTTATTTAGTGAAGGAATATCCTTTATCGCTATTACGGCGATCCCCATTTTCAAAGGCTAACGGGTTTACCGCCCGAAGGCACCGTCTCTCAGGTCATGACGGTTTTGGCATGCAATCACCCAAAGGCGCCCCTCTCAGATTGCCGGGACATTGGCATGTTGCTTTACGCAACGTTACAACGATGCAGATAGTAGATCGTGTCGGGATCACTTTTCAAGTGGTTAATCAAAACCGGAAACTCCCCCTGGTTTAAGGCTGTTTTTCAGATGAGAAAAAAGACCCAACATGTTAAAGTGGAAAAGACGAGATTTAATCTCTGCACAGTGGAAAGTTAACGAAGGACGTATTATCAACATTTACATACTGCATAAACCAGTCGCACCTTCACGTAATAATCCTGCCGGACTCTCAGACCATTATCTTTAACGTTTTGGAACAAAATTAATGTCTATTTCAGATCCCGTTAAATTAAATTCGCCTTTCCGTATCTCCGGGAAAAGGCTGGTTCAACTGGAGGATGAGTACGGAAATGTTATCGTTATTGAAAGTCGCAACCATCTCATTTTAACCTTTGATATGATTTATGAACAAAGCAAAATACTTAAGGCTTCACCGCTGGTGCCGGTTCACCAATACATCAGAGCGATGTTAATGTCCCTCAGTTTTACCACTGTTGAAAAAGTACTTGTATTAGGACTCGGAGGAGGTTGTCTGGTTCGTGCAATTAATGCCTTTAATAATGAAACGGTCCTTGATGTTGTAGAGCTTCGCGAAGCGGTAATGTGTGTTGCAAAAGACTATTTGTCACTACCTGACAATACCCAAACTCATTACTATATTCAGGATGCGAATGATTTTATGAATCGCAAAAAAAAGGACCGGTATGACATTATATTTTCAGATCTTTATTCAGACGACGCCATGACTCCCCTGCAGGCAAAACGGAGTTTTTTACATTCATGTGCTGACCGTCTTAACGACAACGGCTGGCTGGTCATTAATTATCATATTCCACCTGACGTTTCCTCTCCATTCTCATATTTATTACACTCGCTTTTTAAAAGCGTTCTTCACTGCATAACGCCCAGTGGTAACGTGATTATTTATGCCTGTAAAACAGATCATCAAACTCCCTTGTCAAAATACCAGGAGCAGGGTAATTCTGTCGGTAAGATGTTTAGCTGTGACTTTGATACATTGTCCCGAAGGTTATCATTCTGGCCAAAACCATTTTAATATATTCTCAACGTGACTCCTGACAACGTGGAATACGATTAGACATTATATAAATGCTGTTCTGGACTTATGTTTTACACGCACGATAACAACCGGGTCGCGCTCAAAAACGCACTATTCGTGATTGCTTTCACAAGCTTTTCTCACTATCATTAGGACTAAAAATAGGTCTTAATTGAGGTCTTATATGACAACTGCAATCCTTGCTAATCGCTCAGCCACCATCAGTGAGCTCAAAAAAAATCCGACGGCGACAGTGATGTCTGCAGGGGGGCGACCAGTGGCCATCCTGAACCACAGTAAACCTTCGTTCTACTGCATTCCTGCGGAGCTTTATGCAGCAATGCTTGATGCTATTGAAGATCGTGAGCTGGCTAATATTGTCCGTAGCCGCCAGGATGAAGATGAAGTAGATGTCAGTTGGGAGAACCTCTGATTGTCCGGCACTGCCTTAAAAACGCGACTGAAATTTAAGAAATCAGCGCTAAAGGAATGGAATTCTCTGGACAGCAAAATCAGAGAGGCCTTTCGGAAGAAATTAAAAAAACGGGCTGAATCGCTGGCAGCGCTGACCCCGATAAAACATAAGTTGTCTGGTGTCGAAAAATGCTACAAAATTAAGCTGCGTATGGATGGTTTCAGGCTTGTCTATCAGGTGCTGGAAAGTGACGATGGAGAGGTTGATGTGGTTATCACCGTCATCACTGTTGACCGTCGGGAAGACGTTTACGAGGCGTTAAAGTCAAAATTAGTGAAGGACTAACCCGCTAACCCAAGTGAAAGGAGCTTTTACCATGAGTAACAGTGGCTTCGATGCTGACGACCTGAGCGTCACCCTAGCCCGGTTCGCCGGGAAACGTCGTGACATCGTTTATGACGAAGCAAAGCTGAAACGTAAAGCGCCAGAACCTGTTGTATTCTCCAGTGCGACGCACGATTGTGGCTCTGCTGTCCTTAAAGGAGTGGCAACTATCCTGACTGAAACCCCTCAGCAAAAAAAACGTAATGATGAATGGGCAGAGCTAAAAAGAAAGGAAGAAGAAGATAGGTACAATTCATATTATTACTATAAATAATAAAACTGCATGAATATTCAAAGTTCATGCAGTTTAGAATCATCATGTAGGGTTACTTTAAGCCACCTTTAATACCGCCTTGTATTTTATCTGTAACAAATCCTTGTGCGTCTCGGCCCGCTTTAGCTCCAGCATCTTGAGGTGGAGACCCTGCCTTTTCCAACCCTGTTTGGACAATAGTTCCTAAATTTATCCCAACCCAACTCAGCATCCCAACCCAGAACGTTGGGAATACCAAGTACATCATTCCCAGCACCAGGTTCATGATCCAGCCGTCATTGGTTGAACTGATGAAACTCGCGAACGGCACAGAACTGCTGGTAAGCCCTTGCTGTGCCATATTGTCGTAGAGGATGGTGATCAGGCGGTCATCGAGCCACCCGGCCAGTTCCCACCAGAAGGTGATGAACTGCAGGGCAAACAGCGCAAACGATATGGTCACCACCGTTTTCGGCTCATAGGCACTGAACATCATCAGCACGGGGATCACCGTAATAATCATCATCTGCAGCAGCGCCTGAATCATCGGCAGGGCCTGTTTCAGCGCATCAAAGCCCGGCAGCGCTTCTGCCTGCTTGAGGCCAAGCCCGATGGTGGATGTCAGTCGTGTCACATTACCGACAACGCCGGTCACATTATCAGAACTTCCCACAGCATAAGTCGTTCCGTCTCCGGAGAGGCCGGCATTTCGGGGGCTGACCAGCCAGCGCAGGGCTACCTCTTCCCATTGCGTCCCCGGAAATGATCGCTGCATCTCCTTACGCGTGTTGTCACCAAAGCTGGCCAGCACCCGTTTGCGCAGCCCGGATGAGCCATCTGACCACCACGTTTTACAGGTGGGATAGCCTCCCTGACCGGTATTCGGGTAGCCACTGTCACGCGTACTGTCATACGGCCACTGGCTCCTCGGTGTGGTGGCGGTGTAATAATCGTAATAGCCGGACGTATTCAGAAAATAGTCGCTGCCTATCCAGCCCACCGAGTTGATGGTTGCATCGCTGAGCTGGCTGTTGCTGTTTTTGAGACGGAAGTACGCCCGGGAGTAACACTGATCGGCAAAGTCCTGCACTTCCTGTAGCAGTACCGGGTCACGCAGCTTCGTGTTCTGCACGTCAAACCGCATCTGGCGCAGCTGCGTGCCGCAGGGGATGGACGCAATCATCGCCTGAGTGGTGCCCTTCGACATCATGTGCAGCAGATACCACCAGATGGGCACCTCGGCCGTGCGACCGTCAAAGTCGTTCACCAGTCCGCTGTAACCGGAGTTCTGCGGTGTGGGAACACTGACCCCGCACTGTTTTGCCCGTGAACTGTCAAATTTGATGGTACTAATATCCACTGGCAGCAGCGGAATGCAGCAGAACAACATCACGACAAACGAGACGTAGATGGCATGCTCGATGCGGGGCAGTGCCAGCAGTCCTTTATTACCTTCGTCCGCCCCTTCCTCCCGAACTTTCAGCCACACCCCCATCACCTTAAAGACCAGAGGCAGGGCAAAAAGCCCCGTATTGCCGAGGATGGTCCACATGGCGTTGTTCATCACCCAGCCGAACAGGATGAGAAAATACTCCAGAAAACTGTTCGCAGTCATTGTCCTCTCCTCACACTACGCCTGCCCAGGCCACGCACTCCGTGGCCGCAATGAACAGCACACCGAGCAGCTCCGTGCGCGGCAGGCGGCTCCGGACTTCCGGCCAGCGCGCCAGCATCTGCGGGCGGACCTTCATCCACCAGGCTACCGCGATGCCGGCATACATGAGCAGCCGCCAGGCAAACAGTGCCCATCGGCTGTCATGCAGCCAACGTCTGGTCAGGTGGCCGTCCGGGTCGTATGCCATAAACACAGAGGCCAGTGCGAACATGGCCACGGTTATAAGCAGTAAGGCGGTAACCATCAGGACAATGCGGCCCGTACGACCGCGGAGAAAAGAGCGTTTCATATCACTGTGCTCCGGAGGATTGCGTCTGATTCATCTGGCTGAACCCCTGGTCCTGGTTGCCGGATTTCTGCTGCAGCTGGTTATCCTGGTTACGGGCACCCTGACGTTCCAGCGTGGTGAGCAGGCTGTTGTTGCTGATGGCCTTACGCAGCTCCATCTCGTTACGCAGGGCGCTGATCTCACGGTCCAGGGCATCGATGCGGCGGTCACCCTCGGCAATCGCTTCAGGCTGCTCGGCGGCATTCGGTTCAGACTCACCGGTGGTCAGCATGCGGCGCATGGTGAGCGCGGTCTCGACGGTGTCGGCCATCGCCAGCTCACCGGCCAGACGCTGCACCAGAGCGGCTTTATCGGGGTCATCGCGCAGCGACTGAATGACGCCGCGTGTCACCACCAGGCTGCCGGTTTTGAGCGCCCCAAGATTATCCGCGGTGGGCTGGAGCTGGCCGCCGACCAGCTTATCCAGCTGTTCCAGGTTGGTTTTCGTTGCATCTTCCAGCACCGGTGAGAAACCGGTGCCGGCAACGGTGCTGCCGGGCTGATTGTCCGTGCCACCACTGGTGCATTCACTGGTCTCACGGCAGGTACGGATGGAGCGGTCACCCAGCACTTTTACCACCGCAGCGGCCGCATCATCGGACGACGGCCAGCGCTGACAGACGGTGCCGTTGCAGCTGGCGGAACTCACGCTGCTGTTGCTGGTCACCGGCAGGCTGTTCATCATGTTATAACCGGCTTTCGCCAGGTCACGGGTGGGCTGGATGGCCTGCTGCCCCTTGCCACCACGCTTCTGGCCGCCGACCCAGGTCACACCATCTTCACCGGTGGCCTTCTGCAGCTGCTGGTCACTGGAGACCGCATCCCCGCCGCTGGAGGCCACAATATCCTTGTACTCCTCGGAGACAGCAGCCTGCTGCCACTTGCTGCCCAGCGTGTAATCGGCCAGTTTTTTTGACATATTCTGGCAATTGAGCAGCGCTTTGTCGTAGCTGAGCCCCGCCTGCAGCACCCCGTTGGTGAGCATTTCATACAGCCCCGGGTTAGCACGCTGTATGGCCATTGCCGGCATGCTCATGACCGCGCCGGTCGCGCCCTGAATCACGTTGCCCATCAGGTCCTTAAAGCCGCTGGTGATACCGTTAAGCTGGTTGCCTACGGTGGTTTTCAGGTCGAAGTTGCCGCACATGAGGTCACTGCTCCAGCCGCCGTTCAGCCCTAAACGCGACATGTTGCTGCGACTTGGCGGCGGGGAAATCACCGAACCGCCACCAATGGAGTAAAAAAGACCGTCATTGATGGCACCGCTCACCGAGGCACCATCTGACGAGAGCGACGTATCGACGGCCAGAGCCGGCAGGGAGATAACAGAGAGAAGCGCGAACGCCGCCAGGGGGCGGCGCAGTCGCCGCAGATGCTGCTGTTTCATCAGAAAAATCCTCAGGAGAAATCGGTGCTATAAAGGAAGGTCTGGCCACGTCGCTTGCAGCAACTGTAGGGCTGCCAGAGTGCCCAGGCGTAGTTGCCGTCTTCGGCCGTCTGTCCGCCGGTGTCGGGGAATACTGCGCAGCTCTGCGACAGCTGCGGAGAAAGACGCTGCCACTTATGATTTTTCGTACCGGTGTTTTCCTGCACGGGTTCGGGGGGCCAGTAACCGGGCGAACGCTGGCCGGTAAGCGGGTTGTAGACGTGTAACTGCCCTTCACGGGTGATAATGTCAGCCACGCGCTGTACCACGACAGCTGCCGATTTGTAGCTGTCGGTCTGGGTGACAAAGCCGCTGCGGGGGTAGACGTTGCCCCACATATCGCCGCCGGTCGTACTGCCGATCTCACGCTGACCGGGGATAAGCGCCTCCGGGTAGAGTGATTCCGGCACGCCGGTGCGCCAGGCCAGCGCATCGAGAGCGCTTGTGAAGTAAGGCATAAATGGCGTGGCGGCACTGTCGCACGAATAGCCCGGTACCATCCCGCCGATGAGTCTGGTGGCCGGATGGCCATATGCATCACCATAGTAAAAGTGCAGGTTCTGCTTGCGTTCACCCGGAGCTTTCATCTCCTGACGACCACCGCCGGTGGACACACCTGCAGCGCCACCGAGCAGCGTACTTTCGGTGCCGTCGGCTAGGCTGCTGACAGCCGACATCTCGGTCCACGGATTGGCACCCGGGCTGAGGTAGGCCGAGACCACGGCTTCAGGAATAAAATGCGTGACCTTCACTGAAGTTTTCACCGAGCAGCCGAACGGCGTGCAGAACAGCCAGTAACAGATACCGCTGATGCGCCAGCTGATACAGTCCGGACTGGCGGCACTGGAGAGCAGGCTGGCGGTATTGACACTGGCCATCGTGCCCGTGCAGGCCATTAACGTGGCCAGCGCCAGCCGACGCGGGCGGGAGAAAGATATTTTCACTGTGCTTTCTCCTTCCATACGTTCAGCTTCTGTGTGGCCACGCCGACGTCAGAGGTGCCGTAAACCACCCACTTATCGTCAAACACTACCGCGGGGTATTTCTCAAGGCCCAGCGACCAGGCGCGTGTGAGGCCGGCATAGGCCCCGGCAAGGTCCTGCTGGCGCCGCTGAAAATCGGGTGAACTGATAACTGCGCGCGCCTGCTGTTCAGCCTGCGACGGGTCTGCCGGCAGCGGCCCGAACAGTTGCGCCTGCAGCCGGTCAGGCGCATCGAGCAAAACGACGGTCACGTCAGGACCGGGGTTGCCCGTGACCGGGTGGGTACTGTCGGTATAGATGGCGGTGCCGGCACGGACGCCGGCGGTAAGGAAAAGTGCTGCGAGGCAGCAGACAGGTAATTTCATGGAGAACACTCCCTGAGTGAGTAACCCGCTCAGGGTGCGTTCACAGACCGTTATCGTCAGCAGACAATTCAGAATCCGGTGATAAAATTTAATTCAGGCAAGCTGGTTATCAATAAACGTTTTTATGGCTGAGACGGTCCGGTACCAGGCTCCCCCGCTGAACAGATTGTGCCCGGCCCCTTCAATATTTACGGTCCGGTAACCGCTTCCCCGGAGTCGTTCAAGGGTTACCGCAGTTTCTTCCGCCAGAACCAGATTATCTTCGGTACCATGCAACCACAGCAGCGGAAGGGAGCCGAAGCCCGGGCCGGCGTATGTCAGCGCCAGCATGTCTTTGATTGCCTCAAGTGTTCTCTTCCGGAACGGCCCCACCCATTGACGGCCCGCTTCTGCTGTGGCCAGTGTATGCATTTCATCCGGCTGTTCATCACGCAGCAGGCGGGTAATACGCGTGGTTTCTCCCAGCAGGGGGGCGGCCAGAATCAGCCCGCAGAGCCCGTGACGGTAACGCTGGGCATATCGCGTGGCAATCAGCCCTCCCATGGAATGCCCAAGGACAAACAGTGGCAGGTCTGAATAAAACCAGTGCAATTCCTCCGCCAACACATGGAGGTTATCCACCACCCGATCAAGGTCCGTTATCAGTCGGCTGTCACCGGGTGACAGGCCGTGTCCAGGCAGATCCGGACCAAAAACATATGCGCCGTGGGCGGTAAATGCTTCCGCCATGGCCGCATACTCTCCCACCGTATCCCCGTACCCGTGTATCACCAGTAAGAGATACCGCGGGCGGGCAGGTAAAAAACGGTGAACGGCCATGGTCTGATTGACACCCTGAAAGAAATCAACTTCGGCGGCAGACATTGGACCCTCCTGTTTTTCCGTTGATATAACTGGTTTCTGTTTTACACCCCCGTTATGACAGTGGAGTAACTTTTTCTGCGCTACGATGCGCCCCCCGAAAACTGATGAACGCCATTTCAGATACTCCGGTTCACGTGTAAAATTTATTATCCGGTCTGGCTGGTTGACAGAAGGCAAAATCTGCACCATCCGGCCGATTGACAAACCCTGTATTATGCACAGTCAGGGAGTGTCATCGATGGCGCTGTCGCGACGCCACTCCAGATAATCCATTTCCCGGATAAACCCGGCCGCTGCCGTGTTACGCTCTATGCTCCATCGTGTTTCGCCCTCCTGCATAAACGGAAGCCAGTCTACCGGGACATTTTCCTCAAGTGGCTGATCAAAATCCTGTTCATGCAGGTCATCAACCTCACTGTACGACGGGGTATTTCTGGCATACCACTGGTCACTGTTTTCCCAGGCCCGCATGGCCCAGGCGGCCAGTTCCTCCTCTTCTGAAACGGTCATATAAACAAGAAACTCCACAACCCTGTCATTCAGATTTTCCTCAGTCGCCCCGGGTAAAACAGACAGGTAATGCAATTTACGGGACTCCAGCCACATCTGCTCTTCGGCTTCATCTGCCAGTTGCTCATCCGTCAGGATATCGGTCGCATCTTTATCTGAAGCGTACCATTCCTCCAGGGCCTGCTGCTCACGTAGCCGCGCGACCTTATTTTCACGCGTCTGCTCAATACCGGCGGCAACAAAGCTGTTCCAGTCAGTTTCTGCAGGCGCTGCCATACCCGTACCGTTCAGCTGCTGGTTGAGGAAGTTCAGCCGTGACGAATCCTCAGGATCGGGTTGTGCGCTGACGGCTTCTGCCATCCCCGCATCACTGATAACGCCGGGAAGCCCTTTTTTCTCCCGCCCGGTGCTGGCACGCTCGGTAAGGTAACGTTCCCGCCATGCCGTGCCGCTAGCGCGTTTACCCTCAGCTTCCAGGCTCGTGGTGTACTTCATCAGCCAGACGTGCATGTAACGCTGGCGATCGGGTGCGCACAGGATGCTGATATCATGAAATCGCTGGTAAAAAGCCTCGTCATGGCCACAATCCATGCTGTCACCCTCATGCGCCACCTCGTGCTCCGTCATGCTGAACAGCAGGCTGGCCGTCTGCAGCGCATCAGACTTCAGCCGGCGCACGATATCGATGTTATAGGCAATGTAGGTTTCTCCGTCCGTCCAGGCATCGGCGGACGTGGACTCACCCAGCAGGATCTGAAAGCGTTTACCCCCATAAGAACGTGACTGATAACCCGCCTCGCCACCCGAACAGACGGCAGCATACTGGGCCAGGCACCAGCGCAGCGCCGTCCACGCCCGACGCGTTTCCTTATCCAGCATTTTCTCGCTGACCATCTGCGTGCGATCGATAAAGTTTGCGCTCAGGGTTTCAAAGTCAACCAGCGCAAGATCTGTTTGCCAGCCAGCGCACCACCGGTGATGCAGGGGTGATTGTTCACAGTAAGCCTGCAGGTTTGCGCGTATGCGACTCAGACACTCTATAAACTCATCCGGCTCGAAACAGCCGAAGCGGGCAAGGGTGACGGGATGTACCACCGGCGCAATACCGGCCCGGGCAATGATTTCCCCGCGCGGAACATCGCGTGCATAACGCGCGAGGGTGAAACAGTTTTTGTCTGTTGCCGCCGGGTAATAGCGGCACTTACGGATGAAGTGCTCAAGCGTGACGTGGCGCTTTCCCGGCAGCAGCGTGATCACCTCTTCATCGTACATCAGTTTCTGCAGGTCGCCCTCTCCGGAGAGCAGTGCACGGGCCGTTTTCTCCCGCCTGGCTTCCGTTTTACGATGCTGCCCCTGATGGTCAGAGAAGCCGGCGGCAAGCTCACCAAACCGGTCGGCCACGGTTTTCCAGACCGGGCAGGTCTTGCGCAGGATTTCGGTACGGGAAACGTTGAGCGCCAGGGGCTTTTTACTGACAATCATTCCCCCCACGCCCCAGAGATGGCCGGGGTCGTGACGCACCAGTACGCCCTGGTTGTAAACCGATACGGCCCCTTCCTCCCGAAGGCGATACCAGGCCGAATCGTCTTCGGCATCCCATTTTTCCAGAGCCGGATGACGGGTAATAATGGTGCCGTTGAGATGCACCGTGACGGGCGTATAGCGCACCAGGTCACGGATTTCCTGCAGGCAGGACATGCGCTCCTGACTGCTCAGCGGTTCATACCACTCCCCACTAATGACGCAACCTGGCTCCGCCAGCGCCAGTTCTTCCAGGTCATAGTGATACCCCATTTCGCGCGTATCAACGGACATCTGCCATCGCTGCGAACGCCACAGCGTCCGGGCATGGGCCATAATCTGCCCACGTCCAAGTCGGAAACGGCCGTAGGTGGCATCGCCCTCCTGGTGCGGTGTGCCGAACCGGCCAAAGTAGCGCTTAACATCGTCGTAGGATGCAAAACCCCGGCCATCATCCCGGCAGGAGAAGCCCTCCGGGGAGAGGTTGATCATCACGGCGCCGGCGCCGGCATCGACGCTGTTCATAATGAGTTCAATCACGGCTTTGCCGATGGAGCCGGCCTGGCTGTAAATGATGTGATGGATAATCTGCGGGTCAAGTTCAAAGGGATAGCGCATCAGAAGACTCCGTAATGTGGGTTCAGGTGTCATTTTCCGGAAGTGCGCTTAGGGTTAAACTGAGAACTGTGATTGCGTCTGTGGAAAAATAACCGGCAATGTTCAGGCTGCCAGGCCGGTGGAGAGATATGGAACTGAAAGACGGTATTGCTGAATTACTGGAAAGCCGGGGGCAGTGGCGCCGCGCCGCCCGCCGGTGGCTGACGGTGATGGACCATTCAGCCAATGAAACCGAGCGCGAAGCGATTGCCCGGCGGCGGGAGCACTGTATTGACATGGGGGCGAATATCCCCCCGGACGGGCGACGTACTGAAACGCGGCGCCTGTATAAAACTCAGAGCCGGTATAATGAGGGGTACTGACAACTTATTTTCAGATAGCCGTAAAAGGCCTTCTGAAAATAAGAGAGGTTTACTCTTCAGCTCAGCCGGGTTTATCCGCAGCATTTTTTGCCTGCTGCTGAAGCGGGACGAAAGCATGACGCAGATTCTCAACCAGATTACTGAGTATGCCGAAAGAAAGCTGTATTGCTTCAATCCGGATATAAAGGTCAGTATCCCGGACTTTCAGCGAGCGCCAGAATTCTGTGTCGTGATGCAACACGGAAATAAAACCCTGATACCGTTCCATGTGATTAAGGTTATTCAGAAAAATCGCCATGTCAGCATATCTCTGGCTCCTCATCTGCGACAGCAGTGCGTCAGTATGTTCACTGATAAGTATGAGTTCCTGATATTTATCAGGATATGAATTTTTATCCGTAGTCACATGTCTTCCCGGCTGAACTAAGGATTGTATTTAATCAGCCCGGTGGTGAATTGACCGGTCTGCACTGTTTGTCAGAAGCTCTGCCAGTTGCTCTCAGCATCCGTATGCTGCGGATGGCGGGCGGCAGGCTGCCGGGCTGGCGCTGATGGACGCTGCACCTCAGTCTTTAACGAAGATGGCTGCGACGGGGTACGAAGGATGAACGTCGCGACCAGGGTATTCAGGGCCGAGGCCTGCTCCATCAGAGAATGGGATGCTGCCGACGCCTCCTCCACCAGGGCCGCATTCTGCTGCGTCACGTCATCCATCTGGCTGACCGCCTGATGAACCTGTCCGATACCCAGCGTCTGCTCCTGCGCCGCCGCCGCAATCTCATTGACCAGGTCATTGACCTGACGTATGGCATCATCCATGCGGGTCATATTGTCCCCGACATCTTCAGCCTGAGCCGCACCGGCTTCCACAAACTGCATTGAGGACTCAATCAGCCCCCTGATTTCACGGGCCGACGTGGACGAACGCTGAGCAAGGTTTCGGACCTCACCGGCGACCACCGCAAACCCGCGCCCCTGTTCACCGGCCCGCGCCGCTTCCACTGCCGCATTGAGCGCCAGAATATTGGTCTGAAAAGCGATGCCTTCAATAATGGAGATAATGTCGGTAATTTTCGCCGAGCTGCTGCGGATGTCAGACATGGTATGCAGCATACCCCGGACTTTTTCTGTGCTGTCTTCTGAAATCTGACGGGTATTGTGTGAAAGCTGGCTGGCCAGCCGGGTATTCTCCGCGGTCTGGCGCACGGTTTCACTCAGCTCGGACATGCTGGCTGCGGTCTGTTCCAGCGAGGCGGCCTGTTCTTCAGTCCGGGAGGAAAGGTCTTCATTACCGGCAGAAATCTGGGCCGATGCGGTACTGACTGAGTGAGAGGACGCGCTGACAGATGACAGAGAGTCCGCAACCGTATCGACAAGGTGATTGAAGGCTTTTGCCGTCAGACCGATTTCGTCCCGGCGGGAGGCATCAGCCCTGAGCGTCAGGTCAAGGCTCTCACTGGCCTTTTCCATCACTGAACGCATGCCGTTAAGATTCCGGCGAATCCCGCGTATCGTTATCATCGCCAGGGTACCCAGCAGAATTATGACCAGCGCGGAGCCTGCAAGCATGCTCCAGAAAGTGAGGTGATAAATCCGGTCATTTACTGTCCTGAGTCCGTTACTGATATCCACATTCAGTTTCAGCTGCTTCTGATATCCTGCGATAAGGTCGCGGGCGACCTGACCGACTCCGTTACTGCCCTGGAGTGCCCCCAGCGCTACAGCATCATTCTGGGCGCGTGAACCTTCCAGAAAGGCGGGCAGTTTGTTCCTGAATGCTTTGATATTGACAAAGGCGGCCTCGGTCATACGGCGGTCCTCATCGCTGGCGATGTCATTGTCCAGGTAATGCTGATTCAGGGAAGACAGCTTGTTTATCAGTTTATTAATTTCTTTCTCAACTTCTGCCTGCCGACCTGGGTCAGTCGCACTCTGATGCCGGTACATCCAGATAATGAGTTCGTTACTGCCATTGACCAGTTTACCCAGGTCAATAATTGAGGGGATGGCGTTCGCCTGAACGTTCTGAAAGCGTGACTGAAAACCCGAAACAACGACGAGCGCGACAATAACCAGGGTAATAAGTGATGCGGAGAACAGGGAACAGATTAGCATCAACCTCTGAGAGATATTCATATGTATTTTCACCTGATGTTGAAAACAGAATGCCAAATGCCGGGATCATTCAATAAACCGGTGAAACGGTATCGGCCTAAAAAATGAAAAAATTATATTTTAATGACATTAAAAGCACAGAATGTTTAGCGTCGGTAAGTGACTGGCTTGGCACGCTGTTTTGTTCCGGGGGAATGATCATAAGATGAACCTGTCAATACGGCTCACGCTCTACGCTTTCCGAATAAACAGTAAAAAAACCACCGCCGCGCGTATTTCAGGCGGATTGAGAGCATTTGTAGCGCTGCTTATCTGGTCGGGAAGAGTCGTCTGCTATGTACGCCGATATGCAGCGCACATTCGGACAACTGCATCGGGCTTTCACCTGCAGCCAGAACAA
Source organism: Pantoea cypripedii (assembly GCF_002095535.1). Lineage (NCBI taxonomy): Bacteria > Pseudomonadati > Pseudomonadota > Gammaproteobacteria > Enterobacterales > Erwiniaceae > Pantoea > Pantoea cypripedii. The sequence continues at coordinate 3,680,156 of NZ_MLJI01000001.1, read as the reverse complement.
AGTTCCGGCTGCCGGATGATTTTATGATGCGCTGGCCACTCATTCTGAAGGGATAACGTCAGAACGTTGTCCAGTCAGTCTTATCCCCTGTGGTTCTGCGTGAAACAGGCAGAAGTCCGGGCGACGTTTTTATCATGCCGACTGGTTCATCAAGAATGAACACGCCGACCGAGCCCGTCAGCACTCCCGCCTGGTCAGACAGCGACGAAGCGGCGGCGGAAGCCTGCTCAACCAGCGCGGCGTTCTGCTGCGTGACGCTGTCCATCTGCACGACCGCTTCCCTCACCTGGTCTATGCCCTTGCTTTGCTCGTTAGACGCAATCGCAATCTCCCCCATCAGGCCAGTGACGCTTTTTACCGACGCCATAATGGCAGACATTGACTCCCCGGCTTTCCGGGTTTCCAGGGAACCTTCCCCTATCTGCTTCTGCGACTCCGCTATCAGTGTCTCTATTTCCTTTGCGGCCTGGGCGCTGCGCTGCGCCAGATTCCTGACTTCACTGGCCACAACGGCAAATCCGCGCCCCTGCTCGCCTGCGCGGGCAGCTTCCACCGCCGCGTTCAGCGCCAGTATATTGGTCTGGAAAGCGATGCTGTTAATGGTGGCGGTGATGTCCGCGATACGGCCGGAACTGCCCGAAATCCGTTCCATGGTCTGCACCACGCTCTCCATGACGCGGCCGCCTTCGGTTGCCTGCCGGCTGGCCTGATGCGCCAGGTCCCTCGCATGGTGAGCGTTATCGGCATTCTGCTTCACCGTGGTGGTGAGCTCTTCCATACTGGCGGCGGTCTGTTGCAGGGCTGAGGCCTGCTCTTCGGTGCGGGCCGACAGGTCGATGCTGCCGGCAGAAATCTCACTGGTTCCCTGGTAAATGGCCTGCGCGCCGTCGCGGACGGACCCCACGGTTTTGATGAGCGCCTGCTGCATAATCTGCACGTTATTGCCCAGCTCGCCAATCTCACTGCGCCCCCAGGCCTGCGGGGCGTCAGTCAGCCTGCACTGCGCAATGTTGGTTACGCGTACCAGGATGTTTTTCAGTGGCGCAATCACTACCCGCAACAGAAGTATGAGGCTCAGCCCTATCACGATGGCCGCCAGCGCCAGGCTGACCCCCATTGCAACATACCCCCGGTCAAACAGGGCATCTGATTCACGGTTGATGCTGTCTGCCCGCGCCGTACTCAGGGCCGCATCCTTGAGCAGAACCTGGTTGTAGCGGTCATCAAGAGGGGCGATACTCTGGTATTCATGAGCAATCACCTGCTGTGTTTTTCCGTCCTGAGCGAGTGCAATGCCCTGTTCCACGCTGGCAATATAGGTTTCAAAGCGCGCCCTGAGCGGCGCGTCAAGGGCGGCATCTTCCGGACCTTTCACGGGCCGGCTGATATAATCCGCCAGACTTTTTCGCGCGGCGGCGACCCGCTTTCTGGCTTCGGCAAGCTGTGCTTCAGACTGCGCCGGGTCTCCGGCGTCTTTCGCCAGCGCAGCACGCAGAGCGCTCAGGCGCGCAAGGCGCAGGTGGTTGGTGCTGTTGGACAGGCCAATGCGGACCTGCACCTCTCTGTCGAGGTTATCGATATGTCCGCTGCTTTTATGCATCAGGACAGCGGAAAGTCCGGCGCAGGCAGCAAAGATAAGAAAGATAATGCCAAGAAGAGCACAGAAGAGCGGTATAAGCCTGAGATTACGAACTGATTTTCCGTTTTTTTCAGGATGAAATTCGATGTTGTTCATGAGGTTATCCGGTGATTGCATGATGTTATGCTGTTATCGGTATAACCCCGGATAAGTTAAGTGTAATGCATATTTTTTATCTTCAGAAGGTATCGTATTGTGTAACCATCGGTGATACCGCCGCCCGCAGTTCCGGCCTCCCCGCGTGTAATCGGGAGTTTAGTCTTAAGCATTAACTCAGTAATGTGAGAGAAAGCAGCGGTCCCGGCATTTCTTCAGGAACCTTGAAAGTCAGTCATTTCAGTTTTCAGGACTGCTGTCAGATGACGGTTTTACGTTCGCGGGGGAGGAAGAAGATAATCAGCTCACTCCTTCAACAGTTAACTGAACAGCAGTGCAGTCAATGCGGCGAGAGCCGGAAACGCCTGAACATAAAGTATCTTCCGGCTGGCTGTTACTGCACCGAAAACGCCTGCAATCAACACGCATATCAGGAAAAAGAAGGTAACATGAGTTCCGCTTTCTCCCAGCCATAATCCCCAGAATAAGCCCGCCGCCAGAAAGCCATTATATAACCCCTGATTTGCTGCCAGTACCCGAGTCTCGTGCGAAAAATCAGGAGTAAGATTAAATGCCTTCCGACCTATACGGGTATCCCACAAAAACATTTCAAGAACAATGATATAAAGATGTATGACGGCAACAACAGCGACAAGGATTTTGGCTAACACAGGAGACCTTCCTGAAGGAGAACTGGTGAAATGGAGTTCAGGGTATGATGGCCAGCCAAACCCTGCCACTGCAAGCCCCTTTGAGACCGGTCAATTTATCCGGCTGATTTATCGTACATGAGACTGGAAATAAATACAGGGTCAATCCGGGAAGTAGCTCAGGACAGGCACGACGTACGGGCTCTTTGCCGCCCGCACCCGCAGCCTCCGTGTCGGTCGGACAGCTGAACACCGCTGTCTGACCGACACGGAGGGCCGGTTTAATTACACACCTGTCCGCCTGTTACCCGATCTATCTCCTTCAGCACCCACAGCAGGTCGGTGGCATCCGGTACGCAGATATTCCAGCGCAGTCCGGTTCTGAACTCCGCCTCACCTGGCCACAGCGTGTTGCCTGTGACGGTGATCAGAATATCAAGCATCTTTTCATTCACATCTGTCAGGTGAACCGCCACGCAACTGCGCCGTCCGATGCGATGCGGGTAGACAGAAAATAACACCGGCTTCTCAAGGCGTTTCACAATTTCGCGCTGCAGTATCTCCAGTGATACACTGTCAGACTGGCCGATAGATGCTGTACCCTGCGGCGGTACGGTAAATATGACAGAGGCAATCAGTGCCTTGTCCGGTACGACCACTGGCGGTGCCATAGTCAGTTTTTTCATGGATTCCCCTGTCAGATACTCAGTCCGCGGCTTTCATCAAGCCGGCGCGCAACATGAAACGCAGCCTCAAGTTCACTGCACTGTAATTCATCCATAATCCGCCGTCTTTCCGCTTTTTCTTCTTTTTCGGTCATACCCAGGGCGAGATACAGGCTCGGAGGCACCGCGCGAAACAGGGCCTGGACCTTACGCGACAGAATCACACCTTCTGTATATTTTTTAGGAAGTTTAGTGGCAGACATCAGCATCGTCTTCTGCTCATCCGTCAGCGTTTTGAAGCGCGCAATCTGTTCCACCTCGTCCGGGGGCATGACCAGACAAATCCACCACTCCGCCATGTTGAGCATCTTTTTGGCCGTGTCCGGGAAGTCGGCAAGGTTCTGGGTGAACAGCCAGAGCCACGCACCGAGCTTACGCCACATCTTCACGATTTTGGTCGCATAAGGACCCAGCAGGGGGTTTGCGGTCACGATATGCGCCTCATCAATCGGCACGATAATATCCCGATCGCTGTACTGTTCCCGCTCGGCGATATTATTAATGGTGTTAAGCAGCGAAATCACGGCAACCGCCATCTGTGCTTCATAGCCTTCACGGGCCAGTGTGCCGAGATCAACGATGGTCACGTCAGCCTCCGGCCACGGCGTACCAGGCCGGTTAAAGAGATCACCTTCAAAACCCTCAGTGAACATCCGCAACGCTTCCGACATCTCCTCCGCACGGGCCCGGCGGGCGGGGGTGCGTTTTTCGCGGCCATCCTCACCCTGGCTGATATCCCGGGCGATGTTCTGCAGCGCATACATCAGGTCCTCCGGCAGCATCTGTCGGTCAGCTTCAAAAGCGGTACGGGCAGCAATCATGATGGCCTCGCGTATCATCCCGCGATCGGCGCGCGTCATCCTCTGTTCTTCAGCCGGTTCGCCGCCTGTTATCATCAGGCGTGCCGCAATCTCCATCTCACCCAGCACGTCACGCTCTTCATCTTTATCCTCATCGTCATCAATATCGGGAAGCGCATCTTCACTGATGATGAGCGCATCCGGTTTTGCCTGCATCAGCAGATGCGCATCGCCAAACGGCGCCAGCGAGATGGCCTTGCCGGGTTTGATGCTGACGCGATGCACAGTCAGCCCGAGCGAGCTGCAGTAATCTCCGAACAGCCCGAAGCTGTTACCGGCTTCGAGCAGAAAAATACGTGGCCGGTAGATGGCCATCATCTGCGCCAGCTCGCAGAGTGCTGTGGCTGACTTACCGGCGCCGGTGGGACCAAACAGCAGTTTGTGCGCGTTCTGCGTCCGGTCAGTTTTATTGAGGGGATCAACAGACAGCGGGCCACCGCCGCGGTTAAAGAACGTAAAACCCGGGTTGCCGGTGCCGGTATCACGGCCGTACACCGGTGCCAGGCAGGCAAAATGCTGCACGAACATCAGCCGCGTGTACCACTGGTGTCTGTCCTGCGCCGGGTTAAAGCACATCGGCAAAGCGCGCATATAGGTGCTGAGTGGCCCGATATCATGCTCCGGGTTGACCGGCTCCAGCCCGCAGTTCAGCAGCTTGCTGCTGAGATCGAGATAGCGCTTATCCAGTGACGGCAAATCCCTGGCCTTAATCAGCAGGGTGATGGCCGCCCGGTAAAGTTTGTGCCTGTTGCCGAGGTAGGTTCGCGCGGTGGCCGCGTCCTCGCGGGCACGGAGCGAATCCACGTTTTCGCCCATCGAGTCGCGGCTCAGACGGGCAAAGTTTTCCTCCAGCTTATCCTGCGGATGGATAACCAGCGTCAGCGTGAGCACGGTGCCTTCCGGCAACAGGTCCATGATGGCATTGATATTATCGCCGCGCCGCACCTCGCCGGTCAGATGCCCCGTGGCGGGCACGCTGCGCAGGCGGGCCACCGGCACCGCCTTGTGCGCCACATCATCAAACCACCACACGCCTTTCTCCGCATCGCTGCGCGGCCGGGTAAACCACAGGCTTTCGCTGAAATCATTCAGCAGCGGCAGCTCCCCGGGCGCATCGTCGGCGTGCCGGGCGCAGCGGTACAGCGTGGCCTTATCCACCCACGCCGGCTCCGGGTTGAACCAGCGCAGCAGCCAGCTGTGGATCTGCTCACCGTTCTGCCGCCGGCAATGAATACCGGCACCGCTCATCGCGGCGGTGAGGCGATCGCAGACCTGCTTCAGCAGGACTTCGGGGGCCATCGGGTCACGGTACGGTGACTCCACCCAGCGGTAAATCACCATGCGTGTGCGGCGGATCTGGCCGCGCCACGGTGCGCCGGTGACGGCGTCATCAAGGAACAGCCCTTTTTCGGCGGCCACGTTCTGCAGGTGGCGCGACTGTTCGTTAAGCCAGGCCGCCGTAAACGGCGTTCCCTGCGCACGGGGCTTCACGTAGGTCCTGATACTGTCCATATACGCAGACAAATCAGAGTCATCCTGACAGTAAAACTGCACCACCCACTGATGGGCGTCCAGCTCCGGCAGGCTGTCCTGCAGGGCGTTTTCCACCACGTCACGGATTTCCTCCAGGCGTGAGTCCGGACGTCCCTCGGTGCCGACCGGAATGATTTCATACACCGCCCCGACGGACACGCCGTCATCCAGCAGAATGCACTGATGTTCCGCCAGATATTCTCCCCACGGAATATGATCGATAATGGAGGGGGCCGTCTCATACAGCGTCGCTTCATCGCGGCGGGTCAGGCGCCCCTCGCGCGTCAGGGGCTCATGACCGTTAACGGAAAACGGCCCGTCTCCGCACTGGTGTGCTTCCTGAGTGTCAGCCCTGCGGCGGAAAAGTGAAAAAGCCATTACAAATCCTCCGTGCGCTCGCCGGGCAACGCGAACTGCACCTGGCTGTAAAAGGGGAAGACCGTGCTGTAGCCGGGCACCGGCGTGTTGCCGTCGGCCAGATGCGGGAAGACGTACATCACCAGGTCCGGATTGGGCAGACGCGGAAACGTCTGCTGGATTTCGTTCTCCTGGGTGCGGCTGTAGCTGTCCCGGGTCTGCTGTGAAATAACACGCTCACTGTCCGTGACCGGGCGGCGCAGGGTGGTCCGGCTCTCACCGGTTGCATGGGTTGCCGATGCACCATCATTCCACAGCTCCAGCATGGTGCTGTCCCCGGGCGGCAGCATCTCATCTTTCGACGTGCTGCAGCCGGTCAGCAGCAGCGTCAGCACACCCGCTGAAAAGAGTAATGAGAGAGATTTAATGCTGCGCATCTGCGCCCTCCGTCACGTCCGGGTCAGTCATTTCGGCTGACAGGCGCAGCATACGCCCGTCCGGCAGGGGTATCAGCCGGTGACGGCCTTCCCGCACGAGTTTCTGCCCGACGGCAGCCAGTGCCTGGTCCGTGACGTCACGGGCCGTCCCCTCCCACTTTCCGCTGTCTTTGCGGACAAAGCCGGCGTACAGCCGTCCGCTGAGCGGGATATCACCCACCCGGTACTCCAGATTCGTGTTTTGCATCGTGTTCCCCGTCAGTCCATACCCGTGCCGCTGCCGGCCAGGCTGAAGTCGTATTTAACCCTGCGGCCTTTTTCTTCGTAATCGATGGCCAGCTGGCGCGTGATATGCAGCGCCACCGTCTGACCCGGCGGGACATAGATGGCGTCAAACGTCTGGCCATAGCGGGCTTTCACCCAGTCAATGGTCTCCCGCATGCCGCCGGAGAGTGCCTTACCCAGCACTGCCTGACCGGCATCACCGGTCAGCGACGAGGTCACGCCACCATAACCGTTGGTCTGGGTGGTATTCTGGTTCTGTGCAAAGGCATCGCCAGCGGCACCGGCAGCAGCCAGTCCCGCGATGGTGGGCAGATAGGTCGAGGCATTGCTTTTGCGCGTCCCGGATATACAGGGAATACCGTTATCGTCTGAGATCCAGCCGATGCTGCTGTTATTAGCGCCCTGACTGTTCTGATTACTACTGTTTCCGTTCTGCCCCTGTCCGTCAGGCGAAGGCAGAGTCCTGACAGTGCCGTCGCTAAAGACAAAGGTGATGCTGGTAATGGAGCCCCGCACACATGACAGCGTCCAGTCCCCCGTCGCCGTGCCGGAGACAATCGCGCCTTGCACGTCGGGCAGCTCGATGCCGTTTGCCGTCAGGTTGTCTTTGCCAATCATTACCTTGAAGGGATAGGGGTCAGTCACTTTGCCATCAATGGGGATACGCCCCAGCAGCGCGGTCATGGCACGGCTCCCGACAAGCGTGGCGTTCTCAGGCAGGGTGTACACCGGGTCAGTCGCCTTCTGTGCATCCGTGAGCGGAGTCTGCACCGCTGAGGCAGTTTTCCCTGCAACCTGTTTACCTGTCTCACCCGCTTCGCTGAAGGACGTGGCAAAGGAAAATCCAGTGGCGTTATTCTTATTGCTGTCGGTCACGGCCCGGCCGCTGGCATCCACGGCAATACCGTCTTTTGGCTCAATCCACTGCAGGCCATCGGGGGAGGATGCACCGGGGGTGGCACCGGCGTTCAGTCCGCTGTCATAGCCCAGACCGATCGGAATATCGCTGCCGGGACCTGCGCTGCTGTGTCCGGGAGCCGCACCGGAACTGCCGCCGCTCTGCAGCTGAGCCATCAGCTGTTTCACCTGCGTGCTGAGGTCGGTCACCTGTGCGCTCAGCTGCTGGCGCTTTTCTGACTCACCGGCGCGTGCATTGCTGACGGCCTGATTAATCTGCGTGTCCACATTGCTGTTGGTTGTTTTCAGGGCTTTATTTTCGTCACTGAGCTTTTTGTTGTCATCTGCGAGCGCGTCGAGACGGCCCTGCACTCTGCGGAAATTGCCCACCACCGTGCGCAGCGTGTCCTGCGGCGTGTCGCCTTCAATACCCAGTGCTTTGAGGTCATCCGGGGACAGGTCTTTCAGCGTGGCGTTCGTGGCGGTATGCGAAGCGCCTGTCTGTTGCCCGCCTCCGGAGCAGGATTTCACGCCCACCACGACGGTGACAGCCAGCACCACCGGCACGGCGACTTTCACGAGAAGATTGGAGGATGGCGCCTTCATTTTTTCGCTCTCCGTTTACGTCCGTCAGCGGGCTGCAGCGAGGGTGGCTCTGCAATGAAGGCCCCCTCCGGGCGACCGGCCGTCACCAGATAGAGGACGGTTGTATCCTCGGGTGTGCCCGCGCGCCCCAGCCAGCGATGCTGAAACGTTGCCGTGACGAACTGGCCTTCCAGCACCCGGGGATCAAGAATGACCTTGCCTGCAGAACGGTTACGAACCTGCAGCGCGACGACGCTACTGCCCTGCAGGCTCCAGGCTGCCATCGGCGTGACGGTAACCGGTTCACCCGGCATCAGCGTGGTGATGACGGCAGGCAGCTTCAGTGACACCGGGCTGATACCCGGCACCGGTTCAACCGTGCGCAGCGGGCCGTACATGTTCTGTGCTGCATAACGGGTGAGCACGACAGGCAGGGGGGCATTCAGTTTTGCTGGTCTGCGATCAGGTGTTCCGCTCCCGGTATCTGCCTGTTTTGTCTCACGGCCGGTGCTGTCACCGTCGCTGCTGACGGACTGTTTATCGCTGGCGGTGGCTGTGACCACCTCGCCGTCATAGACAATTTTGACCGGATCACGCGGGGTTTTACCCGGTGCGGCTGATACATCCAGCAGGATAATCTCGCCGTTCTCCTTATTCTGCAGCTCAAGCCGCGTCACCGGAAACGCTTCGCTGGCATCGAGATACACCACGCCACCCGTGCTCTGTATGCGCAGTTTGCTGTTCAGCGTGGGCGGAAAACCCACGCGCACGTTTTTATCCACGAAGACGATGCGCTCCTGTCCGACGGTCAGAGGAACCTGCAGCGGGATACGCTCCCACTTCATCAGCTCAACAGCGTCAGCCGCCCCCGACAGGGCCAGTCCGGCGAGCAGGACCAGACAGCATTTTTTTAAGTGAATCTTCATCACTTTTTCTCCGGCTCAGGCATCGTAACGGCTTCCAGCCGTTGCGGCGTGGCCGCATAACAATCCAGAGCAAGTCCGAAGGGATTGCGCTCGGGGTCACCTTCCCAGCGCACCACCCTGAGGGGATAACGAACCAGCGCACGTTTTACCGGCTCAGTGTGGTAATACTCATCTGCCACCAGATCGAGCTGCGCAACCCAGTGATCCTGATCGAGAATGGTGACGCTGCGACTGCTGTAACCCCTTCTTGGGATCTCATACACCACGCGCACGCGGTCCCGGAGTTCGTCGCTGTTTTTACGCATCTCCGCGTCTTTGTTGAGAAAGTCCTGACAGGAGGGCGTCAGGTAAGGACTCATCTGCGCAATTTTCGCCGGGTAGTCCACCTCGCCATTTTTGGGCCAGGAATTAAGCTGCTGAAAAATGTAGAAGGCAAAACTGTAAACGGTTGACGGTGGCACCTCCCACCATTTACGCGTGCTGCCGGAACGCAGGTCCGGCGGATTATGGATGGTCAGTTCAGAGGGTGCGCGCATCCAGCCGATACCGGCCATCAGCATGCCGGCAAACAGCAGCGCACAGACAATGCGCAGGGAGAATATGTGGTTATCACGCGCGGTCATACCGTTGCGAAAGCGACTCATGACTGACCTCCGCGTTTTATCGCTGTGGTACGTTTCATCTCCCACGCCCGGCTGTTGAGGATCATGGTTCGGGAGAGGCCGGTGCGGCAGCGGATTTCCTCCAGACGTTGCCAGATGTAGTTCTCCGGCTTGCCGCGCTTGTACCCGGCAATCCAGCCGCCGCCGAAGAAAACGACGGCCAGCGGCATCAGCAGCATGCTGGAGGGAAAGGCCAGCCAGCCGATAAACGGCACCAGCGCCAGCGGCACCGCCAGCGGAATACCGGCAATGACGCCGGTGATGGCCGCCAGCAGAAACTCACCGGAGGTGAACCCTTTCCACACCACGGGCGGGTTGTTCAGTCGGTCGGGAAGAAAGTCGATGACGGCCATGTGCTCCCCTTAAAGAATGTCTGAGGCTTTGGTCGCGAGATAAATCACCACCAGAATCAGGATGATGCCGACGACCGCATACATGATGAATTCGGTCCAGGTGCCTTTGCCCTTGCGGATGTCGTGAAAGGAGGTGATGACGGCGTGCGCAACGGCGAGAAAGGCGCCAACGCTTGCGAGCAGGCCGATGGCAAGCCCGCCCATTTTGGCGTAGCCCATCATGGTGTTATAGGTTCCGCCGCCCCCGCCGGTTGTGGGCTGCTCGATGGGGGGCAGGTCGGCCAGGGCATTGCCGGCAAAGAACAGCCCTGTCAGAAGCAGGCGTTCTGCGCGGGTCCGGATGGCCCGGTAAAGTCGGAGTAACGTGGATGTCATAGCATGGTCCTTTCAGTGGAAAAACAGAAACAGCGTTGCCAGATAAAGCACAATCAGCCGCACGGCCAGCTCACTGAACTGGCGGAACGTCACCGCTTTTGAGGACAGCCCGCGGTAGGCCTGAACCAGCGACCAGGCGCTGAACAGAAGAATGACGACCGCGAGGGTGCCGAGAATGAGCGTGTTCAGCTGCGAGGGCGTAAGGCTGCTGCCGGTGCCGGCGCTCCAGCCGTTGAGCTGTGCCCCGTTCATCGCCATGCCGGCGCCTCAGCACGGTACTGTCCGGTAACAGAGGACGAGGGTGACGCGGGCTGTGCGCGGGAGGGCTCCAGATAGGCCGAGATGCCCTGCTTCATGGTGGTGATATCGTGCGTAGCCTGCTGGTAATCGAAATAAAAGCGGGCATCCTGCGTCTGGTTTGCCACCACGCGGGCCCGGTCCAGCCCGGCCTGCACCTGATCGAGCTGGCGCATCACCAGAGCAAGTTCGTCTTTCTCTGACGCGTGGCACTGCAGCACAGGCAGGGCTGCCATCAGCAGTGCTGTGAGGAATCTGTACTGACGCATTATGGGGCTCTCCGGTTAACGGGTCGTCGGGAGAGTGACGTAAAGCGGCGGGGGTTACAGCAGGAAATTCTTTATGTGGCAGCGAAAATAAATGCATGCATGTCTGCGGGCGGGTAGTGCACAACAGGAGTCCGGGCTGATGGAACGTATAATAATAAAAAAGCCCGCTTTGTTTAGCGGGCTACTGGCTCATTATTTTTCAGGGGCTCGACGAGACCCGTTTACACGAAGGCCCGGTTCAGGCGAATGCGTGTTTGATTTTACTGAACAAATCAATACCCAGCGCTTCTGCATAACGAAAAACAACGTCAAGAGTGGGGGAACTGCTACCGCTTTCGAATTTGCTAATCGCTTGTTTACTCACTCCGATTTGTACTGCGATCTTTGCCTGCGTAATTTTGCTCAGCCTTCGCCTTTGCGCCATGGCAGCAATCAGCTTTTTTCGCATCAGTACCACTTCCAGTGCTTCTGAAGTGGCCTCATCACGGAGTAATTCATTCCGGACATCGTCCCAGTTGTGCAGGTTCATTGTCATATGGTTACCTATTGATATTTCGGTAAATACATTTATTTCCCGGATTTTTTGCTTTTAACAATTGCCGCCCGCGTCATCGCTTCTTTAAAGGCTTTATATCGGGTAAGACCAATTTCTTTGTTAGCCTTTGGGGTTTTGTTGGTTTTTTTTGCAAAGATGTGGGTGATCACATAAAGGCCGTCCTGCAAATGAAAATAAAACCCTCTTAACCAGTGAGTCGGCGACTGCGTTTTCAGTTCGTAGAGTTCACCTTCAATTTTTTCGGTATCAACCATCGCATGGGCTGGGCCATACAGTTCAAAATCATCGATTGCCGAGATAAACTCCGCCCTGTTGACTGCGTCAAGACTGAACAATTCTGCACGGGCCTCATCCATCAGTTTTACAGGATGCGCTTTCTTTTTCTTATTATTCACCATGTCCAGACCGCCATCATCCTTCCTGAATATACGTCATACATCACCTGTTCATGCTGATAAAGCATACTGTTCTCGCCTCAAAAGTCAACTTAAAGGTTGACTTTTGATCTCTCCCCTTTCATTATAAAAATGCACTTTGCCCCCATAACACATCATCTTTACTTAAGGTTATAACTATGACAACGCTGGGTGACTGGTCAGAACATGACAACAAAAAGTACGTTGGTAAAATTGACCGCATTTATGTGTCAATGACAGAAGAATATGAGGTTGAGTACTTTATCGATCACTACCTCCAAAGCCGCAATTACCAGATTTCCAATGAAAACAGGGATATTGTCACCGATAAACTCGAGGCATATCCCGGCAAAGCGCCTTTCAAACGTGATGACCTCAACACTTACCTGGATAAGCTGTTTAACAAGTAAACACAAAGATGGCGGGCCAGAGAGTTTCTCTCCGGCCTGTTAACATAGCGAGCTTCGGCCACGCAGCCTGATATTACGCCCAGGCGTAATTATTTTAAATGGAATGACTTCCCGGACACGTTCAAGCATACCGGCACCGAAAGCTCTGTAACACAGAACTGCTCCCCGAACAGCAGCGTCTGCTCAGTAACTGATTTCAGGGTATTTATACTTCAGCAGTGACCACAATTCTTCCGGGATGACAGGCACCTCTCCCTGTTTCTCCGCGTCACGCAGGCACCGCAGTAGCGTTTCCAGCGGCATCAGCACCGTGAGACAATTATCCTGCAGAACAAAGTGCATCTCCTGCATCTCTGGCGAGGGTCTGATGGCGGCCACTGACCTGGCCTTATTCGGTTCAGACTGATTGACAGAATTATACTTCTCCATCGTATGTCCCCGCAGAAATTCCCTGATACAGCCTCCGTAAAACATGAAGGCGCTATAAATATTTTTTAAATGACCCCGTCACAGTGGCCAGCACGCCACCCACCAGTAATGCGGACGGCAGCAACAGCAGCTCCGGCCACACCGCCGTGGGCCATGCCAGATAGAGCATGCAGGGGCCATACAGCGCGGGTTTAATAAAACGTTTGGCATGGTGATACACAAAGCTCGATTCATATCCCGCGCCGTAACGTCTCAGGTCCCGCCTGACGAGCCCGTCAACCACACCCGTGATGACAACCAGCATAAACAGCGGCAGGCTGAGAAACAGGATCATCACCCGGATGAAAAAAATCAGCGTGACCCAGACCGTGGCCTGAAGGTACACACCCAGCCAGTTAACGAGGGAGGCTCCCAGTCCGTTCAGCGCCGGCACAAGCCCGGTGCCTTTCTCACTCAGCCCCCTGAATGACTGCAGCCAGCCGCTGAATCCGCTGTCCACAAACAGCCACTGCCAGGCCGCGTTGACCCAGCGGCTGGCCGTCTCCACCGGTGCGTTCATCAGCAGGCTGCGGGTATACTCCTCTGACAGCCAGTGACTTTCGGCCACCATCACCCGGTAACTGTGGGCGGCCCCTTCATCCGGCCACAGCAGTGCGATACAGCCATACTCGATCAGCAGGCTGACCAGCAGTGACCCCAGCAGAATCCCGAGAAGGCTCACCGGAAAATCCCAGAGCAGCAGGCCGATCGGACCGGACTGCCGCTGACGCGCAGGTGCACTGCGCTGCCCGCTTTCACTGTCCTGCTGCAACATCCGACCCTCCTGCATACGTCATGTCACCGCCCGTCCACCAGGTTTCACCGGTGTGGTAGTTTTTCTCCATGCTGTCAGCCAGATGCTTCAGGCTGGCCGGCATATGCGGATCGTCATTATCCGCCGGCAGCGGCATGCGGATCTTCCACAGCCGTCCGCCCTCCAGCAGCGCAAAGGCCTGGCCTTTCGGCAGGTTAATGACGTCGGCGGGGCTTATCATCGGCACCTTCACCAGACTGACCTGGTCGTTGACGTTGCTGTTGAAGTCCGTGCCCTCGCCGGGCCGCGAGACGTCGGTGACGCCGGAGGTCAGCGTTTTCTGGTACACGTCCACCTCCGGCAGCTGATCGGTGAGCAGCATGGCGGTATTCTTCTCGCGCACGCGCAGCATCACCAGGGTGTTGAAGTTCCCCACCACCTGATTCGCTTTCGCCGTGCTGCCGATGCGCGCCTCAATGTCTGACAGTGTCTGGGTATAGGCGGTGACCTGAAAACCGGCACCGCCCCCTTTGTTGATGAGCGGGATGAACTCATCGCCCATCAGCTCGTTAAACTCATCGCAGTGCAGGTTGATGGACACCTTTGCGGATTTCTCGTCCCCCTCATCACCGAGGCCGAACTTGTAGATATGACCGCCCTCGGACACCAGGTCCGCAAACATGCTGTTCCCGACAGCGGCGGCGACCACCGGGTCGGAGAGCGCATCGAGGCCGACATACACCACGCCGCGTGACTTGATGATGTTGTGCCAGTCCAGAATCGGACGCGGATCGTCCAGGTCGGTGTAGTCGGGGGCGAGCAGCGCGGCCGTTTTGCCGGTGGTGAGCTTTTCCAGCAGCGGCAGCAGCGAGGCGACGATTTTATCGAAGTAGGTGCGGTCGTACTGGACGGCGCTGCGCAGGCCGTCAAGCACCGGGTCCCAGAGCTTTTTCCCCTCCGGACTGCCGAGCACCTGCTCCGATACCCATATTTTCGCGCCGTTGGGCCGGCCCTGCAGGTGACGCGGCAGGTCCTTATCGCTGGCCCCGATCCCGCTCTGCATCATGGCCTCTGCCATCTCCAGCAGCTGCGGGGCTTTTTCGCTCAGCAGGTTATCCACGTAGGTCTCATACAGTTCACCGATGTTGGTGACGTAGCGCAGGATGAGGCCGTAGTCCGGGCGCTGCCCGAGGGCAACCAGCGCGCGCGTGATGATGTTGACGAACCGCCAGGCAAACTCGCGGAAGGCCGCGGAGTTGCCTTCGCCCGAGAGCTGACCGGCGATGCGGGACGCCACCTCCGAAATACGGCTGAACCGTCCGACGGCGTTGTAGCGCGCGCTGATATCGGGCCAGCCGAGGTGAAACACCCGGAAGTTATCCTGACGCCCGGCACGGTGCGCCTCGGCGTACATGCGGCGGAGCAGGTCAGCATCCCCCTTCGGGTCAAACACGATAACCACCTCATGTTCGCCGGCGGCGTTTTTGCGGCGGATGTCCTGGGTGATGAGCAGCTCTGCCAGGCGGGTCTTGCCCACGCGGGTGGTGCCGATGACCAGCATGTGTCCGACGCGTTCGCCGAGATCAAAGGTCACGGTGGTTTCATCGGGCTCCACGCCGTGGAACACAGGACTGCCGCCGACCGGGGGCAGCGGACGGAAAGGGTTAAGCACCGAATCCGTGCGGGTCAGCCGGCACAGCCAGGGAAGGCTGTGCTCCATCTTTTTCTCCATCTCGCGCGCCAGTCGGTAATGTACGGAGGGTTGCACATACACCTCGCATTCCGGGCGGCGGGCTTCCATCAGCCGCTGGGTGTGGCGCGCAGACCACTGAAACCCCCGGCCGAGAAACAGATGACGCCGGCTGACCGGGATCTGCTCACTGGTCAGCAGGTAACGGGACAGACGGCGGATGTTGCGGCGGTAGCGCAGGATTTTCAGGCCCTCACGGGTGCGCTTCAGGGCAAGCACACCAAAGCCCGCGGCCGTCACCCAGCTCACGGAAGGAGCCAGTGCCACCGCCCACGGGGCCGTCAGGCAGATGCAGGTCGCGCTGGCGGCCACGGTGGCAGAATACAGCTCCACGGCCGGACGCAGCAGGGACTCCATGACATAGCGATCGCTCATGTCCCCCCCCTGCAGGTCAGTCCCTGATAACACGGTGGCGGGCTGGCGTCTGTTTTGTTCAGAAAGTCACCCATATTTTATCTCCCCCTTCTGTTGCCGGCATTGTCTGAGAAGTAATCCGGCATCAGGATGAGTCTCCGGATGGCATAAACCAGCTCCAGGAGCAGGCCGGCAAGACACAGCGGTGTGTAGGCATACGGCAGGAGATGCAAAGTCCGTAACAGACCCGCAGCCAGCGCATCTGGTGTATAAGACGCGCTGACAAAGACCGCGAGCGGCACCACGGCCATGAGCGCAATGAGTATGAAGCACAACAGAATCAGCGGGCGCAGAATAAGCATTCTGAGCGCACAGTGCACCAGGACACAAACAACCCTGAAGGCTTTACGTACGCTCTCAGAGGTCACCATGTCACCGATAAGTTCGGGTAAAGAAGCATGGGTTTTTCGCATATCATATTTCCTTTCCGGGACAGGCTGATGGGGAAAATGGCGGGGCCGGCATGTCGCAGGGGGATGTCTGATGTTGTGACGCTTCGCTCAGCCTGCCCATCCAGCGACGATCGCCTGAAAGCAGCCAAAGCAGGTTCTGGCCGCTGATGAGCCTGATGCTGTCATAGCGGCGGAAAGCTTCACGGCTCACTTCCCCGGTCCGGCCGGTGTGAACAAACAGCCCCGGGCAACCCTCACGCTCCGTCAGCAGTCCGAATGCGGAAACGTGCGTGGCGCTGATGGTGGCACTGTACCGTTTGGCCTGAATCAGCCAGCGGCGGCCGTTTACCCAGACCTGTCCGTCTGCCCCCCCGTCACCGCTGTAGCGTGCATTACGCTGTATACGCAGACCCTGCCGGGACAGCGCCGTCAGCCGCATCTCCTCAAACACGTACGGGTTCATCTTACGCAGCCAGACCATCCGGGCTGCATCGTCACGCAGCTGCGGCAGACGGAGCAGCGCCCGTGCGGCCTGTTTCTGATAACGGCGATGCCGTCGCTGACTGACGGAACGACGGGTGAAAGGCAGCAGGAACAGCACCACCATGCCCGCCACCATCAGCGCGAACGCCCCGCGGTGAGGGCTGACCAGTTCAGCGATAAGCGAAACCGGCATCACTGTGATATCCCCGTCGCGGTGATCAGGACCGGGTAGTGTGCGAGCGCCAGCCGGCGGGCCAGATCGCCGCCATTCACGGGCACCATCGCCACCCCGGGCGCCAGCTGTCGCAGCGCATTCAGTCCGCTGTCATCCCGGACGCTGATAATCATGCCGGTCGCCTGCAGTCGTCGGAGGCCGGCGGCATGCTGCTGCAGCCACTGGCGGGAGGCCGGATCGTCACCCAGCACGAACACCGGCGGCATCCCGGGCAGGTTCAGCGGCCGTGCGGCGACGGGGCCCGGAGACATTTCGGGCGTGCTGACCGGTAGCATATCCGACAGGGAAAGGGATGCCGGCGGCGGCGGGAGCAGGGGCCCCTCCGACGTCTGACCCGGACCGGCGTTGACGGCCTCAAACAGCGGCGCGGTGGACTCGCCGCCGAGGTCACCCACCACGGTCAGTGCGGCACCGGCGCTCACTGCACCGGTCAGCAGACCTGAAAAAAGCGTGAAAACAAGGGTATAACGGAGCGTGTTTTTCATTGCGGTTCAATCCAGGTGAGAGAATTACGGGCCAGCACCAAGGGCTGGCCGCCGGCCGCCGGCGTGTCGGTTATGGCTATCTGGCTCAGCTTGCGGCGCACAATGGCCATATAGGTTGCCGCGTGCGCGCCGCCTGCCGGATGGTGGTAGCAGCCAGCCGCCCGCAGCCAGCTGCCGGGCCGGGCGTCGTAGCAGTCCCGCAGGATACGGGCCGCCGCGCGAAGATTGGTGTACGGATCAAACGCCTCGCGGTACGTCGGGAAAAACTGCCCGTTCCAGCCCAGGTTCACCTGCGCCACGCCGACATCGATGTTCTTCAGCGGCCAGCGCTGCATAAACCCGAGCAGCGCGGTAAAGGCCGCCTCGCGCGTTTCAAAGTGATACCCCTTTCCGGCCACGTTAATCGTCCAGGGCCACGGCTTTGCCCCCCAGGCGGTCCGGCGCGTGCTTTCCGCCATCGCCAACGAATAGAGCGACTCGGCCGGCACCCGCTCAGCGGCGGCAATCTGCCGGTAAGCAGCAGGAATAACCTGCAGGTCTGCGGCCTGAGCCGGGCTGCCCGTGAACAGGAGTCCGGCCGTCAGCAGCATCAGAACGCGGCGAGCTGCCATCCGTTTTCCCCCTGCTGCAGAATGACCGGCATCTGACCCTGCCCGTAACGCAGCCAGAGGCCGCCGTCGTGGTTGAGCGTTATCTGCCGGCTGCGCACCTTATCCACCGGGATGTTGTGCCGGATGGCCCACGAGCGGATGGCCGCATCGCTGCTGTCGCCGACCAGATAAATATCTACCGGCCGGTCGTCGGCCAGCACGGCCGCCAGGCGCGCATCGCAGCGGGAACAGATCTCCTTCACAAACAGGGCCAGCCGCCCCTGCGTGTCGTGTGCGATACCGGCCACATTGCCGCCCATGTTGACGGCGAGCGTTTCCGGATACAGGCGCAGCCAGGCGGCATTGATTTCACGCTGGAACGCCATTTCCTTCTCTGCACGGGCATACTCATGCTTCACCCAGAGTTCAGCGAGGCGTCTGCGCTCCGCGCTGCTGCCGGTCTCAACACCCAGCGCCGTCAGCGGATCGAGGCCCGGTGACATAATGCCGCGCTCCCCCTTCTTCAGCGTCTGATACTGGCTCCAGTCGCTGTCGGAAAGGCCCCACTGCTGTGCCTGCTGCTGCGCATTCAGCACGCCGGTGACGGACTCCTTCACCCCTGACACGCTGCTCTGCGCAGACGGCGTCTGTACCGTGACCGCGAAAGATGTGAGCGGAACCAGCAGCACGACCATTGAGGCCATTAAGGTATGTTTCATCACAGATTTTTCTCCGTTTATTCAGCCTGCAGCCGGTGTTCGCGGCCGTTCACTGTAAAGAAGGCCGCACGGCTGCCCTCCACTGACCGCAGCGTCCAGCCCATGAACCCGTCCCCCGGGGAAAGCAGGCGCATCGCCGAAATCTGCGAGGCCCCCCGGGGAATGACGACGGCAAAGGTCTGACCACCGCGGCGCTCAATGCCGGTCAGCACAAACGGTGCAGCCGGCATCGGCACCCGCCGGGCTGACCGGTCAGTCTTTTTTGCGGCAACCGCCGGCCGCGGTTTTACCGGCTCCGGGGCGGCACGGTTTTTTTCCGGCTCAGCGGCTTTCTGCGCCAGCTGCCGCCGGATTTCATCCAGCGCGGCCGAGGACTGCTGAACGTCGTGTTCCAGCGCGCTGATGCGCGTCTGCAGCAGTGCCTCAGACTGGCGGGTTTCACTGTCTGTCATCTGCATCTGCTGAACGCTGCTTTTCAGGCTGGCCTGCTCATCAGCAGCAGACCGGACGGCCGCAGGCAGTGAGCCGAGCGTGGCGACCTGCCGTTCGAGCACCTTAAGGCTCTCTTCCATAACGGACACATTCGTTGTGAGCTGACCAATCTGGCCGCTGCGGAAGGCGGCATCGAGCGTGTTGACGCGGATGGTCAGGTCCGACATCGCCCGGCCCATCACGACCAACGCAGTCAGGGCGCCGGTGAGGCTCAGGGTGAGCAGAACGATACCGCCGGTGCGGAGGATTTTCCGGGCATTGAAGGGAAACCGCTGACGCGGCATATCCGCCGCGACGGCTGGGACTTCCGGCACGCGCCCCTGAGATTCAGGCGTTTCCGGAAGCAGCCCGTCGGGCGAAGCGTGACTGAGTGACATACAGAGATTCCTTATGGCTGCACGGCAGAACGGCCATAAGGTGCAAAAATGTGCGGCGGATGACGATGATTAACTCATCAGCCGTTTATGAAGATTTTCGGAAGCACCGGCAAGAGGTTGTCCCTCGCCAGGAGTCAACGACAAAAAAACCGCACCCGGTATCCCCGGGTGCGGCATCAAAATGTCATTAGAGGTTCGTTGCAATATGGACCGCTTATAGAATCCACACATTTCCGCCTGCGGTCAAGCCGGGCTGGTGCTGTCCGCCAGCGGATCCCCCGTCATAAACGGATTGATCAGCACGCGATGCGGATCGCGCACGCTAATCTCCCCGGGCGGCGGCAGCCTTTTGCCGGCACGCGCCGCCAGCGCCTGGATGCGCAGGAGGTCAGAAGCCGCCATTCTCAGGGCATCCTCACGATTCTCCGCGCTGACCGCGGTATGCTCCAGGTCAGTCAACCGCACAGTGAAGCCCCCTCCGGAGTGCGTTATCTCCGCCGGATAGGGTACAAACAGCGTGGCGAGCTTCTGCGCCTGACGGCGCCGCGCATCGAGCTTACTCACTAACTGGGTGGCCCGCAGGTGCGTATAGCGCTTCAGCATATTCATACTTTTATGACCGGAGATAGCGGCCACCTCCATGACGTTGAGGGTGCCCAGCTCAAACAGACGGCTGACGGCCTCGTGGCGAAGGTCGTGAAAATGAAGATCGTCAATCTCCAGCTCTGCCAGCAGCACCCGCCAGGCGCTTTTAAACCCATTGGAGGTGTAGGCAAAAACCGATCCTGACACCGGCCCTGCAAACGCGTTTAACACCTGCCGCGCTTTCCAGGACAACGGTACATCGCGGGCCGAGCCATTTTTGGTGAGCGGCAGGTGGGCGATGCCCAGATGCAGATCCACATATTCCCAGCGCAGGGACAGGATCTCCCCCTGGCGCATGGCCGTTTCCAGCGCCAGCTGAACGATGGCGAGAAGCTGCGGGTTTTTCGCCCGGAGCGCGCGGACGATACGGCGCTCTTCAGATGACGTCAGGCGGCGCGTGCGACCCGGTCCCGGAGGGGGTTTACGGACGTGTTCGACGGGGTTGTGTGAACAGGTGCCCCATTCAATACGCGCGAGATTATAGAGGGCTGACAGCAGGGCCATTTCCAGTCTGACCGTATTGGGACTGACATTCCGCCCGGTACGGGAACTGACCATGTTCAGCCGCGTATCGCGATAGTCAGCAATATCAACGGACGTGACCTCATCCATGTATTTCAGCGCCAGCGCAGAGCGCTTGATGACATTAATACGGTAAAACTCCTGCAACTGCCCCCGCTTGTGCACCGATACGCTGGTGAAATATTTATCCAGCGCGGTAGCCAGCGGCATTTTTTTGATCCGGTTCCTGACCGCCATCGTATTCCCCTGAAAAATCGGGAAAGATATCACATTGCTGCCAGACATCACTGTCAATCCGGTGTGTGGAAACGGTCATCCACTGAGACACAGATCCGCAGTGCTTCCGCACCCAAGACGGTAACCGTTGACTGCAATGGTGATGAGGTTCTGGTCCTAGCTAGCTAGTTTCACTCACAAACCGCATAACTTGTGACCTGAATCGTCTGTTCTTTGGTTGAATCGCAATAGACATACCAGGATGAGTCACTTGTCGGAACAGAGGTTACTAACCACACCGAACCCTGCCCACTTGGACTGACACAATTTCCACCACCACCGGTCAGTTTTTGGGGGCCGGACATGTTGCTGTGACACCTGCGAAGCGGGTCATATTTGCTGAGGCCGCAATGATATTCTTCTCATTCACTGAATTACTGGTCCACACACCGGATTGACAGGAAAGTATGGCACCAGTTGCATCACGGCTTACCAGCCCGTTTGGTGAACAACCGGCGCCTGCCGTGTTGACTCCATCAAGCTGCAGAACCTCACCCGTGGACAGTCGTCCGTCGGCACGCACACTCCCGCCACGCACCTGACCACCGGTATAAATATTTTTGTCATTGACGGCCCGGACCCAGTCATTATCTGACATGTAAAAACCACCACCGTGGGTCTCATCGAGCCAGCCTTTACCGTCCCGCGTAATGAACCAGCCATTATTAGAACGAATATCGTTATTGGCTGTAATGGCATTACCGGCAGTGACATTTGAACCAGCAGTCACGTTCTGCCCCGTCACCGTACCGTTTGCGGTGATATTTCCACTGGCCGTTACGTTGCCGCTAAAAGCGCCCGTTACGGCATTAACTGTACCGGTATTGTTCAGGTTATTGCCGCCCATATCGATACTGGTATGCATGGTATTGAGATCGGGCTTGCCGGTGACCGAAAATCGGTAAAGCCGGTCACTTTCACCGCGTGAGACGCCCAGTTCGTCAGCGGTCAGCAGAGTGGCGATATGCCCCTGTGTGCTGCTGACACCAAACTGTGCGAGAGGAACGGTCCAGCTTCCCATTGCTCCTGTCGCAATACCCGATGTCCAGACATAACCACCCATGCCGGTGGATATATCCATTGATATCTGGCGCAGCGCAAGAAACGGAAGTGCAGATCCATCATGCGTGTAGACCATCGCCTGCAGCTGGTCGGTGTTGGTAGCATTGCGTATCACCGCAGCGGAATAAGCCTGACCGTCAATGGTGGTCTCACTGAAGCCCTGCTCCAGAAAACCAGTATTTTTCAGCATAGTGGGTGTCACAATGACCGGCGCGGTGGTAGTGGCGCTGGCGAGCAGCGTATCGTAATAACGCCCGGTATAACTTTTTACGGCCTGCGTGAAGCGGGACACCTGCGCGGAGGTATTCATCCAGGTCCGTTTCTGCATCCAGTCGCTGATAAGCGAATATCCCCATACGCTGACCAGCAGCAGAATCACTAAAGCCGCACCCGTGCTGAGAATAGCCCAGCCACGATCGGTTGTTTTTATTGAGTTCACTGGCATCACCATGTAATAAGCGGCTGATAAAGTTCAAGCAGTGTCACTGACATCGCACCGGCACACAGCCAGGGGCCCATCGGCCCGCCCTCGCTTATGCGACGGACGGATAACTGCCACAGGACAAAAAACATAACACCGGTCAGCAGGGCATATAGCCCAACGGTTCCACCGAGCCATGCGGCAATGGCGCCGGCCAGCCACACATCGCCCAGCCCAAGACACTCGCGACCATGAATCTTCGTTGAGGCATATCGCCAGCTGCCGAAAATCAACATCGCGATGACCGCAGAAAGGAGATGTTCCGTAAACCCCGGTTGCAGAAGTGCGGCAGCAAGCCCTGCAGTCAGACAGCTCACCGTCATTTCGCGGGGCAGCAGTCCCGTCAGCGCATCGGTAAGCGTCATTCTGAAAAGAAACAGGCTGATGAAAAATGACAGCAGGCGCGTCATCGCCGGTGCGGGTGCCAGCAGCATGACACTGACAGCAGCGGCATATAGCCAGACTATCGCCGGAGGCACAGGAGAACTGCGCCCGTTCCAGTTACCCGATGTCACCAGGTTAATACTGACGAGGCTCGCCATAAAATTAAACAAAACGAGGCTCAGTGGAAAAATGATGCCAAGCGTTGGCCACGGCATACTCAGCGTCAGCAGCGTCACAGTCTGATCCCCCGTTCTTTCAGTAAAAGGCGCCGGTAAATGGCATAAATCCGGTTGGCGTAAGATTCGCGCGTTTCGTGGCGATCCTGACGAAAACCAGCGTTGTAAGAACCCAGACAGTTCCAGCTGATGCCGCATACCTGAAAATGTTTCGCCAGAATCCATGAACCAATCTGCACATTGAGACAGGGACGGGTCAGCAGATCCTGTGGACTGCTGATAACCCCCTGCGCTATCAGCCCCGGGATGTGTGAGGAATTGACCTGCATCAGCCCGTAATCAGTGCTGAGCGCACGCCCGGTCTTTTTATCGCGGTTAACATTCGTAATCCCCGGACGCAGACTGCTTTCGCCGGTGGCAATGGCCTGAATCAGCAGCGGATCGATGTGGTACTTTGCCCCTGCTGCGTCAAAGCAGAATGCCCCCGCGCGGGGGCTAAGCAGGATAAACAGCAGGAGTGCAGTCAGGCGCAGCATGTCATCAGCCGTTGTGCGTGAAGACCAGGGTGTTGTTACCCGTCATGCCTGTGTCAGAGGTACAGGCTTTGCCGGCATCTTCGGCGCTGACCAGGCCGTCGCTGTAGTCGGTGCTGTTGATGTTGATGGCACTGAATGCGCCACCGGAGCCGAGCTGAGTGGCAATGGAAATACAGTCGGCCTGCGGCACTTTCTGCGTCGTGACGGAGAAACCATTATTGAATCCATTTGATGCCACCGGTGCCATGACAACCTGGCCGCCATAGCTATTCCACATCGTCGCCGTGCCGGAACTGGCCGTCCCCTGAATAGTCCATCCAGCCTTCGGCGCGCCCCCCTGCTGGATAAGCGTACCGGTCATGGAGGTGCCACTGGTAAAGTTATACCCACCCTGGGTTTGCTTGAGCTGCTGGGCATTGGTCACAACGGTCTGGATATTTGAAGTTTCCACCGCAACAGACTTTTTGCCTGAGAGACTCCAGACAAGTGCCCCGACAATGCAGATGACGATAACCGTAAACAGGGCAATGCTGCCGTGCTCAAGGATGCCCCAGCCCCGGTCTGGCTGGCGCTGATAATAATGTGATGTCTGAGATGACATAGTCGTTCCTTAATGTATGTTGAAGGTGTTCATGTCCTGAATCTGCATCACCATCAGCAGGATGAGTAAGAAGAAACTCATAATCAGAACGAGAGAAAAGAGTTTGGTAACGTTTGCCCGCCGGGCCACACGCGTCAGCGCCTGTTCGAGCCAGCGGTCGGCATAGTTAGTGATGAGTGACGCAGCACTGTTGCCTTTATCCAGCAGAGAGAGGTAGTTCACCGCCTCGCGGCTTGGGAAGTCGTAACCGCTCTGGCGCAGCGCCATACCCAGAGAGTTACCGTCGCTCATACACTCCATTGCCCCTTCGATACGCTCCTGCAGCCAGGGCGGAGCGAACTCGTTCAGGATCTGCAGCGCCTTGAGCTCCTGCACGCCGGCACCCAGCAGGGCCCCGATATTCATCAGGAACACCGCCCCCTGCAGATCTTTATAAACCGACCAGGGCAGCAGATAGTCGGCCAGACGACGCAGTTTTCCCCGCCAGCGCGGTAGCGACCAGAACGCCAGAATGACTCCCCCGACAGCGGCACCCGCTGTGGTCACCCCCCACTTATCCGTCCACTGTGCCACGCCGTTCATCAGCCCGAGCGCACCGGTCCAGCGTGCCGGGTCAGACATTTTGCTTAAGGTGGGCACCAGTGCCATGTTGTTGGCCAGCAGCAGCCCCGTGCTCAGCAGGGCCAGCGCTGACGGAAAGACCGAGGCAAAAACCACCTGACCGAGGATGCGCCGGCGGGCGACAATCAGCTTGTCAGCCTGCATCAGCGCGCCGGGAATATTGCCGGTTTCCATCCCCGCGCTGATAAGCGCTGCCTCTTCATAAGGTGCCCAGGCAGCAAGTACATCCTGCAGGGAGCGCCCCTCACGGTTGTCCTTAACCCCTTCCAGGCAGTCTTGTACCAGCTCATGATAGGGGTGCCATCGCTGACCAAAGTCGGTATGCACCTCGCCTATCATGGTCAGCGCCTCTTTCAGCGGTTTGCGGTTTTCCAGCAGGAAGCGCAGGGTTTCGTAAAACGGCTGGCGATACTGACCGGTAAACGTTGCTCTGACCAGGCGATACCGCAGCATTTCCGCCAGCGACATATCACGCTCAGGCGAAAAACGGGTCTTAACCGACATAGGGCACCTCACACTGCATGATGTCGTCCTCGTCCAGCGGACAGATAAGATCGCCTTCCACCGGGTCAACGCGCCCCTCCGCGAGATAACGCAGCAGATGCATACGGCGGGTGATACCCCCCTGGTTTACCCAGTACTGACGGGCAACGGCCGGGCCGTGAGACAACCAGAGCTGCATCAGTCGGGCATCCGTCCGGACCACCTCGGCAATGGCCGTGCGACCGGTTACGCCGCGGCTGACGATGCGGCCGGTCAGCGGCACCGTTTTCTGGCAGTGAGGACAGCCCTCATGATTACGGAAGAAAAGTTTGCTTGTGTCGCACACCCCCTCCACGGTGCAGTATTTTTCCAGGCGCGCGCGGGTTTCGCCGTCAAGCTCAGGCGCTTTCACCTGCCAGGGAATACGGCATTTTTCACACAGCAGCGGCACCAGACGCTGGCCTATCAGGCCGGTAATGAGTGCGGCATCCGCCAGAAGGTGGCGGTCAATGCCGAAGTGCTCCATACGGCGCAGGGAACCGATGGGGCTCTGGGTATGAAGGGTCGAGAACAGCGCATGGCCGGTTTCACTGGCGTAAATGGCGGCGATCAGGGAATAAAGGTCACGCATTTCGCCGTTCAGGATGGCATCCGGATCGAGACGCAGCGCGGAGGCGTTGGCGTTACTCCAGGCGCGGCTGATGGCCTCCGGCGAGTTGTCAGCTGGCGTGACGGGGGTCTGGATGGCGCCGGGGATACGTCCCTCCGGCGGGTTTTCCAGCGTCAGCAGGCGCTTTTTTCCCCCGGTCAGTTTCAGCCATATATCGCTGAACACACGCAGCGTGGCGCTTTTGCCGGAACCGGTAGGCCCGGTCAGCAGTACCATGCCTTCCGGCAGGCGCAGGATCTGCATAATGAGCTTTATCTGCTCCGGCAGAAAACCCAGCTGCGGCAGCCCGGGAATGTTATCGCCGTCATCAGGAATGAGTCGCATGACCACAATAAGCCCGTCGGGCGTGGGGCGGTGTTCATAGCGGGCGCCATACAGACCGGCACGGCGGGCAAACTTCGCATCGATGCGCCCTGACTGCTCGCGGCCAGCAAAAAATGACTGCTCGCGTACGTCGCACATGGAAAGATAGGAGGTGGAGGCCAGCGTCATTCCCTCCACATCTTTCACTTCATCCACCACTTCCAGTTCGCCGTGAATGCGCAGCTGGACGATACTGAGCTTACGGTCGGCGCTGATTTCAATATGGATATCAGACGCACTGAACTCGTTCCCCAGTCTCATATAGCTGATGACTTTATCCTGCGACACGCTGATATCACGGCTGTTAAGGTCAGCCTCATTGACGCTCTGAGACAGGGCCAGCCCCTGACGCTCTGCCACTTCACGCCGGCGGTTCAGCTCGCTCAGCGCCA
Organism: Pantoea cypripedii; assembly: GCF_002095535.1. Taxonomy (NCBI): domain Bacteria; kingdom Pseudomonadati; phylum Pseudomonadota; class Gammaproteobacteria; order Enterobacterales; family Erwiniaceae; genus Pantoea; species Pantoea cypripedii. The sequence continues at coordinate 3,653,457 of NZ_MLJI01000001.1, read as the reverse complement.
CAAACTCGGTTTTTGCCGTCGGATACTCGCGGGTGACATCCATCACCCAGCGCTGTATGGCCGGTTCTTTTCGCCGGTTGCCGTCGATAAGCAGCGTCACGCCGCCGGACGGATGCTGTTCGGCAAACACAAAATCCATAATATCTTTATCGGGCGTCATCGTGGCCTCAGAAGGAGAGTTCAGAATCGTCACTGAGGCGCACGAGCGTGGACGTGACCTCCGTGACCCGTTTTGAAGTGCCGGGGATCTGGTCGCCTTTTACCACCTCGGTTACGCCACCGTCCGGCAGCACAATGCGGGCGCGCAGCTGTGTGCCGCGACCATAAATCTCCTGCAGGCGTACACTGCCGGCACGCTTCTCCGTGACAGACGTCGCGGCCGGTTGTGACGGGGCCGGTTGTGTCATGAGCGGTGCTGAGGGTTGCAGGGATGTCGCCAGATAATTACGGTCGGTACTCTGACCGGACTGGCTTTCACGCAGCTGCTGTTCCAGGCGGGCTGTCTGGACTTTTTGCTCCAGAATCAGAATGCGCGCCTGTGCAGTTTCAAGTTCGCCCTGTGTGACATTGGTTGGTAACGTATCGCTTACAGTTGTGGCCCGGGCATCTCCCAGAAGAAGTGCGAACAGCATGAGAAGCCAGCCCGCTGAATTAATTCTGCGCATAAATGCTCCCCTTGATGGTGTAAGCGTACTGCCCCTTCGGGCTCATGGTGATGGACACGCTGGTCAGGCGTAGCCCCGTCGCATCAAAATCCTGCATCAGAAGCTCAGGCTGCAGACGAGAGCTGACGGAGAAGGTAAATTCCCGCCAGTCCTGTACAGGCGTGGTTTTTTCCTGGCCCGGCGCAACAGCAGGCGGCTTCACCTCTGTGAACTTCACGTCCAGATTGCGGCGCTGCAGGTGCGAAATAAAACGCATCAGCTGCGCATCCGCACCGGGCAGCACTTCATCGGTGTACTCGCCTGCGCGGTATTTACGAAAGGGGATGAAGATGTCACCGTTTTTACCCCCTTCACTGAGGTTAAATACGGCTGAAAGGCCAAACAACTCTTTGACACGCCGGGCGAAGTCTTCGACAGTTGCGCCCGGCGTGGCGATGAAGCGCTCACGCAAACCTTCAGGAAGACATTCACCGTCAGTAAAACGCCATCCGGCTACAGATGCATATAGCGGCTCACGCGTCAGCCAGCAGTTGCTGAGCAGCACTGACACCGGAGGCTGTGAGGCCCACGGGTGCGGTGCGCGGGCCGGGGCCACCTTGTTTTCCGGCGTCATTGCCATGCGGGCACGAAACGCCGCAGCTGCAGCCGCCTGTTCCGCTTTCTGTGAAGCGACGTCGTACCAGTAAGTCCCTGAGGCTACTGCGAAGGTCATCACGACAGCCGGCAGGATGAGGGACAACGGCGTAAGGCGTTTTCGCAGGCGGCAGCGCTTCAGCTGTGCACCACTCAGCCTGTCCGTGAGTGTGGTGGCATCGCGGCCATCCTCTGCCGTGGCTGCACAGCGCAGGCCCGAAGCATCTGCATCGTTAAAGCGCAGAAAGTTCTGTGCTGCAGACTCAATGAATGCCCGTGAGCCGGTCACATCACCCATCACGGAGAGCTGACCACCACTGGCGGCAAAGAACACCCACAGGTCTTCATCCCGGCTCAGACGGTAAATGCCCCAGGCATTACCGCCCTCGGACAGCTGAAAGGCCACGGCAAGGGCATAAAGGCGGTGGCGCACACGTCCCGGAGAGACTACGCCCGCCATTGATGCGTTTCCTCTGCCGGCCGTCACGCAGTGGGTGTCCGGCGAGGCCTTGCTCCGCAGACGGACCATGAATGTGCTCCGCTGCGGCACCCAGTGAAGACCGGCCATCCAGTCCCGCCGGTGGTGAGTGATACGAATACCGGTGCGGCGCGCTGTTTTTTTCTGTGATGACATAGTTACCTCAGCAGAACAGGGGTGATCATGATGACGAGCGTGGTACGGCCGCGCGTGCCTGTCTGACCGCCGCCCAGAATAAAGTTGCCCGGCGTGAACGTCCCCTGCTTATCCGCCGAGACGTTCTGCTGTTCAGAACCGGTCAGCACCAGCGTCTGGCCGGAACGCAGGTTGACCTTACGGGCGAGCCCTTCGGTAGAGGTGTCTGCTGTATCATTGCGGGTATTACCATCCCGGCTGATAAAGCTTTTGATATCCGGCGGGCTGGTATAACTGAAGGCAAACTGCAGCTGCACATCACCGTTTTCCTGAATGAAGGGCAACATGGTCATGAACAGACCGGTGGTGACGTTGGTCGTGGTCATCGTTGACGTCACCCCCACGTTGGCGGTGGCCGTCGAACTGGAGCTGGTCAGCATCCCTGTGGATTTGGAGAGCTGATAGGCCACCGGCGTCAGGTTGGCGGTCGGGTCGGTCTGGTTCAGCGCCATGCTGACGTTACCCTGCTCAGACAGGGCATGAATCAGCAGGCTGGAGCCGGAGAATTTAGCGGCATTGCCGCTGGCCGTATCAAGAATGGAGATACCAGCGCTGGCGGCGGATGAGGAGGCGTTCGCCATTGATCCGGTCAGGCTGGCACCCACGTTCTGCAGCGATTTATAGACCAGCCCCCAGTCCAGCCCCATCTGCTCGTTACGCGTCTGGTTGACGCTGACAATCTGGATATTAAGCTGGACCTGTCGGCTCAGAACCTTGTTCTGGTATTCGATATAGCGACCGATACGATTCAGAACATCGGGTGTATCCGTTACGCTGAGCGTACCGGTGGCAGACGACAGCCAGAACCGGCCGGATTTTGGCGTCACCATCTGCTCAACCGTTTTTTTGATGTCATCGTACAGGTCGCTGTTCATGCCATAGTCGGTCTTCTGGTTCGAGCTGATGTCGCCGGTTGTCCCCCCGGACGTACCGCCACCGCTGCCGAGCTGGTTACCGGAGCCGGAGTTGATGGAGGCACTGCTGTTCACCTTCGTATTAAGGATGACGAGCTGAAAAGTACGCGTATCCTGCTGGTAGAAATACACGCCGCTGCTGTCGCTGCGCCATGACAGTCCCAGACCACTCGCTGCCATATCCAGCAGCCCGCGGATATCGCCTTGATATTTCAGGCCCCGGATAAGCGAGGGGGCCTGCTGATAGGAGACCGCCTGCGCAGCTGTGGTGCCCATCTGTGACAGGGGCACGCGTCCGTTATCATCCGGTGCCGGCAGATTACCGCTCATCTGTGAAGTCACCACGCTGCCGGTGGAAACGCTGCTCAGAGCGGCAAAGGCATCCGGTGTGATGGAGACACGTACGCCGCAGAGTGCAGTGATACGCTGCCCCAGCTCAGGCAGCGAAATACCCTCCGGCCGGTTAATGGTTATCTGGCAGGCGGGCAGGTTCTTCTCATCCGGCGTGGAGATGACCGGCGTGACAGGCTGCAGGTTCACCCAGGGTTTATCGGACCAGACAACGGTGGGCTGAGTCAGGGTCTGGCGACTCTGCAGCACCCGCTGAGCGGTATCGGCCTGCCCCGTGGCCTCCTTATCCATTTTGCTGATTTCATTCAGCGAACATGATGACAGCACAAGCGCGGCGGCCAGCGCTGTCAGGCAGAAAGGTAAACGCGGCATCCGCAGCTCCCTGATGAGGTTAGTTGAGGTAAACAATGCTGCCCTCCGTCACGCCGGACGGCAGGGGCAGGTTCATATCAGTGCCATCCGCCATCCGCAGCCGCCCGCCGCTTACAGTCAGCGCCAGCGCCGAGGTCACGGACTGCGTAAGCAGTGCCGCAAACACGCCATCGGTGGCGGGCACCCAGACCCAGAGGCGTCCCCCCTGAATCACGGTCTGAATACGGCTGTCAGGCACGGGGATGATGCCGGCCTGTGCAGGTGACACCCCGCCGTCAGCCACCGTCCGGCCGTGGCGCCAGTTGTTCACCGCATCTGCGGTGCGCAGCATGTCGGTGGCAAGCTGGTCAGGCAGAGCCTGCTGCAGCGACAGCCGGACGTGTTCAGCTGAGTGACGCTGCGCATCACCGGCCATCAGCGCAATGATCAGACAGAAAGCAAATATGGGCAGCGCATAGCCCATATCAGTGCCCTCCGCCCGCGGGTGTATCGCTCACCGAAATCAGGCACTGAATGCGGTTGGCTTCGGCAAACAGAGGTTTTTCCGCTTTTCGGTAGAGGTCAAAGACCTGTACCAGGATGGATTCGAAGTTGCCGTGAAACACCAGAGGCGCATCAATGCGGTAATCCAGTGATACCGGCCAGATGACCACCCAGTTCCCGCCATTGCTGCACGTCGCCTTTGATGCCCAGCCGGTCAGGGTCTCTTTCAGTGTGGAGCCCGGCTCAGCGCGCCACGTCTGGCCGACTGGCAGGGGGGTAACCGGCGTACCCGGTATATATGAACTGGCTGTCTGACTGGAGACAGGCGGGGCCGGCGGCAGTGAGGTGACGGGACGGACTGGCACAGTCTGCCGGGCAGCGTTCACTGTAGTCGGCTGTACAGTAGCCGGATGAACTGCAGTCACAGGCGTTTTCTGAGATGAGGTTGCTTTCGGCGCAGCTGCAGGTGGTGACACCGGCGGGCTTCCGACTGGCGACAGCGCAGCAGACTTCTGAGCTACCGGTACCTTCGCCGCTGTCAGTACCGGTGACGGGACGGCCAGACTCTGCGGCTTAAGTACAGGTTTTTGCCCGGAGCCCTGGGTGATGTTGATGCGCGTATCACCGGTAAAGGGATTACGCGACACGGCATTGACTGTGCTGGCTGCCCCCGCAGTCTGAGCTGGCTGTATGACAGGCGGGAGACTGACTGATGCATGCTGTGGCGCAAGTGAGACCGGAACCGGTAACGGTGCAGCGAAGCTGCGATACTGGTCCCGCAGTTCAAAGCAGATTTCGCGGTTAACTTCATCCACCTTCAGTCGCCAGGCGGGGCCGGCCACAATCTGCAGGGCTTCACTTAGCCGGACCGGACCGATATCCCGCTGAACGGCCGGAAGTGGACGGCTCAGAAGTTCTGAAAATGCGGACGTTTTGGCTGAGCACAGTGAATAACCTGACTCCAGCAGCAGATAGCGAAAGCCTTCACCGACCGTGTTGACCAGCTGCGCCGGCATTGTGATATCGACAATCTGATTGAGCGGATCGCGCTGCGCATCGTCCGGGCGCGTGCTGACCAGCGTATAGCGATCGTACCTCACCACGTCGGGGGCACGGTTGCGGTAAATATCATCGAAGCGGGCGGGCTGCTGATAGCGGCCGGTTGCAAAGGGCGCGGGATCAGAAACGGCGCTGCTGCAGCCAGCCTGGATAACTGAACAGGCGAGGAGGGCTGCGCCCGTTGTCACACGTCTGGAAGGTACTGCCATCAGGATTCACCCCAGGATTAGTCTTAGTCAGGAGTGCTATTCTGGCGGTGAAGAAAAAACGGACAACGTGAAACTCTGACTGCCAAATAAAGAAAAAAGCCGGGACTCCGGGCCCGTCAGGCTGTCAGAGCAGGTTTTACGGGCTGCCGGAGGCTCGGCAAAACCGATGGGTATTTAAAATCCCCATAAAAAAACGCCCTCAGGCGCTTTGTGGTCAGAAATGCTGACAGATCATTCCGGGTAAAATTCCTGCGACAAAATCTGTACCATATCCCAGATGCAATCTTCAGGAAAAACATCGAGCTGTGTTTCCTGCGCGGCAGAAGACACCGCATCAGCCCAGACTGCCGCAATCCAGTCAGTATCAGAAAGCGCAGTTTTAAGACTGGGTGTTCCTTTTATATGAAGTGCCAGTGCTTTTCTTTGTTCCTTAATGGTTCGCTGCCAGCTGGAGCCACGACGCCCCGGCTGGAACTTCCATTTGAGAAGATGCGCCAGCAGAACGGCTATGCGACAGGCGAATTCGCGCTTTTCGCTTTTACCCACGTCCTCGATCTCCTCGGCGATATTAGCTATATCAATCTCAGAGAACCGACCGGCACGGAGTAAAGCCGCCTGCTCCTGAGCCCAGGCAACAATGTCAGCTTCATATCGTGTGTTCATGGTTGATCTCCAGTGACATTCCTGATTAATACGTTGTGATAGAAGAAAGATAAGAAAAACGCCGGAAAACCGGCGTTTAATGTGATTTCAGCTCCGGGTGTTCAACAGATGACTACCAGCATGAAACCATCATATTTTGTAGAATAACGTGTTAGTCGCAACCGGTGACTGCACAAAGCCAAAGTATTCGTAGAACGCTTTAGCCTGCCCATCAATTGCATGTACCATGATAGCCTTGATGCCGACCTGATCCGCCAGATTCGAAACGCGTACCACGGCATCATTCAGCAACCATTTCCCGAAGTTATTGCCCTGAGTAGATACATCGACTGCAAGGCGGCCCAGCAAAACAACCGGTACGGGATCGGGCATATTCTGTCGCAGGCTACGGCTCAAATCGACATGACTCACTGAGCCCGTCGCAATGGAATAATACCCCACCACGCGCGCAGTACCTTCAGGACAGATGACGAATGTACGGGAAGCATTGAGATGCTGATTCTTCATCGCACGCCGGCGAAGCCAGTCATCAAGTACCTCATTCCCGCAATCGAACGAGTGAAGGACATGCTCTTCTGTCAGTAAAGCAGGCGCAGTGACATTTATTTCCATTCAGGTTTTACATCCATCAGCCGCTGACGACCTTCAACATTCTGCACAGGGGCTTCGAGCTGCCTGATGAATTCCTGGTAACGGGCATCATCAAGAACGAACACGCGCTGGTCCAGAATAATGTTCTGGGCCTCATGCACAGCCCTTTCAATGATGAAATCAGTACGGTTTTTGTTAACCAGACTCGCAGCATAATCAATCACTGCGCGTTCTTCATCCGTTGCACGGATATTGATTTGCTTATCACGCACGGACTTACGAATAGTAGTTTGCATAATTACTCCTGTTGGTAACAAATTGCTATACACGCATGGTAGCCTGAATGGTAGCAAATTGCTATACATAGTTTTTTCAGCTGAAGCTGAAAAAGAAAGCGCCAGACTGAACTGGCGCATGAGAGGGTATAATTATATGAATCCGTTACGAAATTGCGTAAATGGCTTTCCGGCAGATTCCATAACCGTGCCCAAGGAACGGTATGTCATCGTCAAAATCCATCGGCGGCTCATTCTGCGGATTTCGTGGCGCTGACGGTGTCTGCTGAGGTTGCTGAGGCTGGCCCCAGCCGCTCTGCTGACCTGACTGCGCATTGTTTCCACTGGTGTTGGTGCTGTTGTTACGACCACCGCCCAGCATCTGCATCGTTCCGTTAACCCCTACAACGACTTCGGTTGTCCAGCGGTCGGTGCCGCTGTTATCCGTCCATTTTCGGGTGCGCAACTGACCTTCGATATACACCTGTGAACCCTTGCGCAGGTATTCACCGGCAACTTCGGCCAGCTTGCCAAACAGCACGACACGATGCCATTCGATATTTTCACGGTTTTCACCGGTCTGTTTATCACGCCATGATTCTGATGTGGCCAGACTTAATCCGGTCACAGCTTTACCATTTGGAGTATATCGTACTTCGGGATCCTGACCTAAGTTACCGACAAGAATGACTTTGTTGACGCCGCGTGCGGACATAATGATTTCCTCTTAAGAATGGAGTTGAGAGGAACACACCCACCGGGATGTGTTCCGGTGGTGTGTCCGTAACGCTTAGAATGAATTCGGATCGTACTCTTTCGGAGCAGATGAACCGGATTCCGGCGTCTGGGAAGCATTGGGTGCCTGATAAACGACTTCCTGACCTTTCCTGATGAACTCCACCTTAATCAGGCGGGCCTTCAGGGAAGGGCGGCTTTCACCGGCATGATCACCCGTCTGCAGGGTAAACACATCGGCTTTCAGTCCGCTCAGCACGAAGCCAATCAGCACTTTTTCTTCTTCATCAACGGCTTTCTGACAGCGGTTGATAAGTTTGGTGTTGTCTGCACCCGCGATGGTGACATCGAAGCGGGTATAAGACGCATTGTCCGTCGGACCGGTCAGGGCATTAATAACAGCGCAGGTGAATTCGCCATTACCATTCTGAACACGGCGTATCGAGTTGAGATAACCGATACCACTGACGTTTAGGTTGAAATACTCTTTTTTCTGCTGAGTACCAGAACCAGAGCCGTTTGAAACAGGGGTAGGGGTAGTTGTGTTTGCAGTCATGATGGTTTCTCCGGAGTAAAACAGAACAGGTTGCGGAGAAACATCTGTCCCGTACGGGAAGTGTTTCCCGCAGGGAGGTCAGCAAGGGTTGCCGACTGGCTGAATTGGTGAAATGGACCTTAACCTGGTTATCAGGTCCCTGTTTACAAAGGTTAACAGGTTTGAACCACCCGAAGGCGCCACTCTCAGGTTAATGTGGCATTGGCATGTGATTACCCGAAGGCGTTCCTCTCAAATCACCGGAACATTGGCAGTTGTCGGAACGACAACGATTAGCCTCTTTATCATTCATTCAGACGCCACAGATGTCAACGCCGCAGCGCGCAAAAATTCATCAGAACCAGAAAATAAAAAAGCGGCGCCCTGGGGCACCGCCTTCTGAGGTCTGCACCATCGACCTGAGGTTAATCTGCGTAACGCAGTGGCTCCGCAGGCTGAAAGGGCCCGGCACGGGTTTCACGGAGTTTTTGTGCCTTACCGACTCCCGTTCAGGCGGGTCCGGTCAGACTGTATTCAGGCAGCACATGCATTAGATGCTGCCTGAACCCGCAGTCACGGGGTGCGGCTTCAGAGCCGGGGTCACAATAGCAGAGGCCATAACGCCCCGCAATCGGAGTCGGTGGATTAATTCTTCTTTGATTCAGGAGACTTAGCCCTGCGCGGACGTTTCTTTTTGGTGCTGCCGATGTTGATGACACCTTTGCATGCCGGATAGCGCTGGCAGCTCCAGAATTCCCCTTTTTCTCCCTTACGCAGGCGCGTTTTCCCGCCGCAAAGCGGGCAGGCAGGCGTTGGGGGAACGCGGATGCGTACCTGCTGCTGTGCTCCCTGGCCTACCAGATTGCGCGTCCATCCGGCCTGTCGCTGCAGGAAGTCATCAAGTGACATACGCCCGGCAGCAACCTCATCCAGCGCCTGTTCCCACAGCGCTGTCATGCCTGGTTCGGTCAACTGGGGCGGCAGGGCATCAATCACATCCGCGCCCAGTTCGGTCGCCATGATTTTGCTGCCTTTACGCACGATAAAGCGACGGTTCAGCAGTTGCTCAACAATACCCGCGCGGGTCGCTTCTGTACCCAGTCCTGCGTTGTCTTTTAAAACCTTGCGCAGCGCAATGTCGGTGACAAATGCCGCCGCGTTCATCATGGCACCAATCAGGGTGGCAAACGTATAGTGCGACGGAGGGCGGGTCATAAGCTGAGTGACGTCAGCACTGGTTACCGGGCAGCGGTCATTCTGAGCAAGCGGCGGCAGGGCAACGTCTGCCTCATCGTCTTCCTGAACCTCGTCGTCACCGCCTTTCTCAAACAGGACCTTCCAGCCCCTTATTACCTCTGTCCGTCCGCTGGTGCGGAACAGCTGTCCGCCAATGTCGAACTGCAGGCGGGTGATATCGGACTCATGCAGGGGGAGGAACTGGGCCAGATAGTTACGGCGGATAAGCAGATACACGTTACGCTCGGCTTCCGTCAGCGCGGACAGCTGAAATGCGTTGCGGGTGGGGATAATACCGTGGTGTGCCGTGATTTTTTTGTCGTTCCAGATGCGCGAGACAAATGCTTTGTCGAGGCGTGCCAGCACCGGAGCACATTCCGGATCGGTGCGGCCGATGGCATCGAGCACACCTGAAATCTCCTCCCGCATGGATTCCGGCAGATAACCGCAGTCGGTGCGGGGATAGGTCGTAGCCTTGTGCTTTTCATACAGGCTCTGGGCAGTATCCAGCACCTGCTGCGGGGACATATCCCACAGCCTGCCACAGGCCTGCTGCAGGGAGCCGAGAGAAAAAGCCAGCGGCGCGGCAGCTTTTTCCCGCTTTGTGTCGCATTCTGTCACCACTGCGTGACCTGTCTGCCGGCAGAGTTGCACCACCTGCTGCGCAATGTTCTGGTGAATACAGCGCTTTTCCTCGTCGGTATACAACTTTGCTGGCACCCACTGCGCCGGAAAGGTGAGGCCACCGGCGGAAATGATAGCTTTAACCTGCCAGTAAGGTTTCGGCACGAAGGACGCAATTTCCCGGTCCCGCCGGACAACCAGTGCCAGCGTCGGCGTCTGCACCCGGCCGACCGAAACCACGCCATCAAAACCCGCCTCCGCAGCACGCAGGGTATAAAGTCGCGAGAGATTCATGCCTATCAGCCAGTCGGCCCGGGCGCGCCCCAGTCCGGCGTGATACATCCCGAGCGTCGCCTGACCGGGACGCAAATCCTGAAGCGCCGCCCGGATGCTGAGTTCATCCAGTGCAGACAGCCAGAGTCGCTGCACCGGGCCTTCCCAGCGGCAGTAATCCAGCAACTCGCGCGCAATGACCTCACCCTCACGGTCCGCATCAGTGGCAATGACAACGTCGTCAACCTGGCGCAGCAGCCGCTCGATGACTTTGAACTGATCCTGCGTCTCTTTTTTGACCACGACCTGCCAGGGGGCGGGCAGAATGGGTAATACAGACAATGACCAGGGTTTACCGTACTGCTGACCGTAAGCCTCCGGCGGGGCGGTTTCGAGCAGGTGCCCCACCGCCCATGTGACGGTGACGCCACCGCCAGCCAGAAAGCCGTCACCGCGTCGGGTGGCACCGAGAACACCTGCCAGATCGCGCCCCTGAGAGGGTTTTTCACAGATATAAAGACGCATAACCTGCCTCCTGCGACTCAGACGGCCTGATAACGCAGGCGCAGCAGGTTCACGCTCGCTTCATTAACAGGGGGGGAAAATGCTGAGCGTTTTTCTCCGAGCAGAACGGCACGATCGGGCTCACCCACTTCCTGACAGGCTTTCTGCCAGACTTCATTATTCTCCACCGCATCCAGACGTGTTGCGCCGGTTTTGCGATAACGCAGCACACATCCGTAAATTTCACGCAGAAGCCGGCTGCCATCACCCAGCAGTTCATAGCGCTGCGTCCGTGAAATGACACCATAATGCGCCGCCTGGAGGACTTTTTTGGCAAATTGATCGAACCCCATCAGCAGAAATACGCATCGATACCCCAGCGGAGTACCGCTGAATACGGTAAGATCCAGAGGTTCAGTCGCCTGAGCATCGCTGATAGTCACTCCCGCCGGGATAAAGCTCATTTGTTTGTCCAGGCTGGCAATCAGAGAGTTCATTTGCCTGCCGGCATACTCAATTTTTTCCTCCAGAGCCAGCATAGCCATATCTGCCCAGGGAACGTTCTGAATTGAGTCTTTGTTAATGAGCGTGGCGCGGTACAGGAACTGAGGCATACCCATAATCGGCTGCTTTCCTTTTTTACCATCTTCCCGGCTCTCCCGTTTGCGCCCCTCCCATAAACCGATCGCGTAGTTGGTATGCAGTTCGATATGGAGTTCAGACTGGAGCGCCCCGGCCCGTTTTTGCTTTTCTGCCATCGTTGTCGTCACCTGTATTCAGTTAAGAAGAGCTGGCATAGTCCTGAATCACACGCATGACCAACAATGTGAAACTCATAATTAACGACAGGAAATTATCCATTGTACGTTTTTTAATCTTGCTGCCAGTGGCAGCAAGGCTATTTTTTAATCAACTCTAAACAACTCTTTTAACATGTCAGATCTGTACTGCTCAAAAAACACACTTGCTGCCACTGGCAGCAAGTTCAATTTTCAACCACGAGTTTATCTGCCAACATTCTGTCGTATGCTCTCGATCAACGCCCTGACCTCCTCCGCAGAAGGCCGGCTCGCAGGCTGAACAGGCGGGGTTGCTGCCGGTAAAGCACGCGTATCGGTTGTCCGGGGATTGTTGCTGCCGGAACCGGCAGCTGCTGCTTCCGGCAGGTTCAGCTCACCGCTGCGGGCACGTCGCAGCATCGTGAACAGCCAGCCCACCGGGTTATTGAGTCTGCCAAGCCGCAGTTGCTCACGCAGCATGTCAGCCAGCGTCTTCGCCACCGCTTCAGGCAGTGAGGCCATCTGTGTGGTCAGCATCTGTCGGTCCTCGCTGTTCAGTCCGTTCACAAAATCGTCAGGCAGAAAATGTTCTCCACCCGGTACGTACGTTTTTTTATTCACACTCTGTGTGAAAGAACGTACGTTACAGTCCGGATTTCGGACTCCGGTGTAACCCATTGATTTTAGACTGAGTCCTGATTCCGGACTCTGTGTTTTATCGGGTAAAGGATTACTGAGTCCGTTTTCCGGACTCAGTAAATCCGGGGTGTTTTTTGTGCTTTTCTGACTGAGTCCGGAATCCGGACTGCGGGTCACAGCCTGGCGATGTTGGACCATCTGCTCAGGCGTGGACGGCGCGCTAAGGCGACTTTCGATAAGGGCCATACGACTGTGACGATGACGCATCCCCGGGTCCTTAAGTATGTCATTCACCACGGCCAGCGCGGTCATGCGGACAGCTTTATTACGGTTCATGCAGCTCTCTTCCACCAGACTCAGCCAGCCGGGGTCAAAGGTTTCAGCATCACGGTAACCCAGCGGCTCATCATGCTGCGCGTAGATGTTGCCGCGGACGCGCCCGCGGTCATCTCGTACCCTCTTACACAGGCTGAGCCAGCCGGTCAGGCGCAGCATCAGCAGAACGCGGCTCACAGTGTCCCGGGAGGCTTTCTCTGAATGCGCCGATGCAAGCTGAACCTGCAACTCATCGTAGGTCGGGAAGATGGCCCCTTCGTTCTGCTGCGCGTAGAGCCTTATCATCACCCAGGCGGTTTTATCCAGGGGTGAAAGCCGTGTATCGAGAAACAGCCTGCGCGGCACCGCATCGTGCACATTGCCCATGAACAGCAACCCGCTACGCTCCTGGCTTACATCGCCGGTATCGGCGCGCCGCTCAAGATTCTGCTGCATTCTGGCCAGCGTGTGCGCCACGATGCTGTCGGCGGGAATGGTCATTTTATGCTCTCCTCTTCAGCCTGAGACAGCACAGTGCCGGGATAAACCCGGCACTGTGTGGTCATCAGCGGCAATCCGTTACCGGCGTATTTCACGGTTGTAGGTCTCATGATCCATCAGCCACCACTGCCGGCCACCATCCTTACTGAGAATGCGCCAGAACGGCCCCACGTCTATCTTGAGGTAGCCGTTCATCGTCAGCCGGCGGAACACCTTCTGTCCACCGCAGGCAGCGCGGAACAGCCGCTGAGCCCGGCGGCGTACTGCCGGTGACACCTGCTGTCGGGGAGAAAAATCACCCATCTCCATCACGCCTCCTTGCGTACAGGTGTTTCAGCCCGGCGGCCTGCAGCATTAGCCTCGCGACACCACTGGCAGACCCGGCTCCATACGGCTGTCAGGGAGAGACCCAGTTGCTCAGCCGCCAGCATCATCGCTTCCAGAGCCTGATGGGAGTCAGGTGATAACAAACCGGCCGCTTTCCACTCAGCCCAGAGTGCGGCGTCCTGTGGCTCTGTCAGGGCCTGAGTTCGCCCCTGCCGCGATTCAATGCCCATCAGACGGCGGCGGGCACTCACCTCCGAAGGAGACAGACCAAAGTATCTGTCAATCAGCTCCATCGAACCGCCGAGCTCCAGTGCGCGGTCAATCATCATGAAGCGCTTCTGCTCATTGCGGGCCTGATTAAGCATCAGCCAGAAGTTTTCATGGTTCAGGGTGACATCAAGCACAGAAACGTGTGACTGGCTGAGGTAGTGCAGTTCATCAAGACTGAGATGACTCAGCGCGCGAATTTCCTCGACCGACATACCCAGTGACTCACAGCGGCGGATATTGCCGTTTTTGACGTCCATCAGCAGTGAGGACAGAATGGCCGTGGTGGCCTGAGAAAGATTATGCTGGCTCACAGGCCACCTCCTGATATCGCCCGGTCAGCGATGAGCAGAACATCAAAAAGCCAGCCCGACAGGCAGGCACTCCATAAAAGAACGTCAGTCATGTGCGTGCCCTCCCGCGGTAATCTGCCGGGAAGCCTGTGCGCCACTGAGGCCATGATGGAGGTCGGTATCGCGGCCAGTAAGAAAACCGGCCGCCCGGGCAGCTCTGTCACCCCGACAGTTGCCCGCTTCCCTGACAGTCAGACCGGCCAGAGCTTCTCCGGCATGGCGCTGAGACAGCCAGCGCTTCAGTACGGCGTTCTCCTCCTCTGTGGGCGAAAATGACTGCAGTACCTGCCAGACGCCGGATACCCAGCCTTCGCGGAACTGGTCTGCCCGGCGACGGCGCGTGCGCAGAAGAATGCGGCGGGTACGATATCCGGCCATGTGCGCGTCAGCATCGACGCGCAGCTGTCGCTGGAGGACGGTAAAGATGTAGAGCGCCACCTCCGGTCGTTCGCTGAAACCATAAAAGTGCAGTGAACGGCGCACGCTGCTCACTCCATGTGTACTGACATGAACGTGCCAGCCAAACCAGCATCGGCAGCCCGTCGCCATACAGACCACGGTTGCCAGCGAGCTCAGCCAGGCCGGCACTTTTTCTGCATCACTGGTCAGGCTGAGACAGACTGATTCAGTGACTTCACTGAGAGAAAGCATGTCTGGCGTCAGCCCGTGACGCTGCATCAGACGCTGAGCCAGCGCCACTGCGCGTGCGGCTTCATGCGGGTTGCTGTTGCGGGTGCCCAGCGCCATCAGGCGACGGATACGGGCAGTGATTTTTGCGTTATCCGACATAGCGCATCCCCCTTCCACCGGTAGCCCGGTGTCGGTCCTGCTGCTCTTTTACGTCCTGACAGCCGGCACAGAGTTCCACGCCCGGGACGGCCAGCTGTCGTGCAACCGGAATATCCGCTCCGCAGCATTCGCAGAACGCTTTTGACGGTTTGACAGAGTGCACCTGCGCCCGGATGGCATCGATGCCGCGCTGGGTGAACAGGGCCGTACTGGCCTGCGCCATTTCATCGTTCAGGTCATCAGACATGGTCCCCTCCTTTCGCAGACTGTCGCTGCAGCTCACGCAGACGGCGGATAACGCGGATAAGACGCAGGGTTTTCACCACCGTAATATCGTCGAATACGGCCGTATCAGCCGGTGACGGAGAGCCGAAGAAATTCAGACAGAACATAAACATGTTGAACTGTCTGTTGGGCAGCGAGCCGGACAGGCCCGCGAGAAAGAGGACCAATTCGCTGCCGGTTTCGGAAACAGTAAAGCCTGCTGACTGAGGGTGTTTATCTTCACGCACATTGTCCGCGCAGCCTATCGCCTCAGCGATTTCGAAGACAAGCCGGTAGGCCATATCCTGCAGATGTTCCACATCATCCTGTAATGCGGAGATGTGCCAGATGTCACTGACGGGCTCAAGGCCGGTGGCCGCAAATGCGACCGAACTGACTGACGCAGCCAGGGACTCATTCTCCTCGGCAAATGCTGACATCAGTGTGCCAGGACTGAAATCAGGGAGGGAGATGCTGTCAGTGTCAGCCGTTTCGCCGGAAATGACCGCCCGTCCGCCAAAAAGGTCATTCTGTACTTCGCGACGCAGTTCACTGCCGGCGGTCACCAGTGCGCTCACCGGCAGTTCAGCGCCAGCAGGCAGTTCCGGCGCCGGCTCAGGGCGATCGGGCGTGGTCAGCGTGCCGCTGCGCAGCCCCGTGACCGGCGTTTCGGATGCAGTATCCGGGGGCAGGACAGTGACCTGAGGCTCCGGGGGTTCACGACCTGCCGCTCTTTCCGGTGGTGGCGTCAGTACCGGCAGCGGAGGCGGATCGCCAAACTGCTCACGGCGTTTCTGCTCGCGTGGGTCCAGTTCAATCAGCCAGCGGTCATAGTTCAGACTGGAATGCGGTAGCGCCTTAACCAACTGGCCGATGAACTCATCACGAAATGATTCATACGCATAACTATCAGGATCGTCAAACCCCCGGCAACTCGCCTCAAAGACCTGATCGAACGAACACTGCGGGGAGGACTCATGCGCGAACTGCGACCAGACCTTTACTGCCTGGGAACGGATGCGCAGCAGTGACAGCACCTGCAAACGTGCCAGACCACTGTTGAGCAAGGTCGGGAAGCAGGGCCAGAGATATTTTAATGTATCCTCCATCCTGCTGATGGTTGAGTTATCAATCGGATAACCTTCATTATTCAATAATTCTGACAGCTCTCTCAGTGTCACAGGACGTCCCATCAGCTCTTCCTGAATAGCTCTGGCACTGTGTACACCAAACGCTTTATCTATATAGGTAAGCTCTCCACGTACCTCATTTTCTGCCAGGTGCCCTACAAGACATTTCAACCGCCCGGGCCACGGTTTAAAAATGGTGTGAACGCGATAGAAACGCTCATCACCGGTTTCCTGCCACAATTCGCAGAGGATCTGATACCGGGTATTGCCTCCGTCACTGAAGATATAAACGTCTTCGCCGTCCGGATCGCGTGTCACCTTTGGAATGGAATCCAGTCCGCGTGCGCGAACGGATGCTTTGATCTCTTCATAACGCGGATTACGACCTTTACGCGGGTTATCCGGGTTGGGTCGCAACTGATCGAGCGTGAGCATCATTGCCATCTCGCTGGCCGGCAGTGGCGCCGCCGGGGTCTCCGCCGTCTGTACCGGCGACTTACCGCGCTGCAGCATGGCCGCGCCGAGATTAAGATTACGAACGTTGCTCATGCGTACCTCCCTGACCGCCCCGTGAGGTCAGAAAAACGGGTGTGGCGGCCTTCATACTGCAGGCGGATCGTCCCCGTGGGTCCCTGCCGCTGTTTGCTGATGATGATTTCAGCAATACCCTTATCCTCAGTGTTTTCGTGATAGACCTCATCGCGATAAATAAAGACGATAACGTCGGCATCCTGCTCCAGCGCACCGGAATCACGCAGATCACCATTGTTCGGACGTTTGTCAGCACGGCTTTCCAGCTGGCGGTTCAGCTGTGACAGTGCCACCACCGGACACCCCATCTCTTTGGCCAGCGCTTTGAGTGACCGTGAGATTTCAGATATCTCCTGAGTGCGGTTCTCCTGATCCGGGCAGCGCATCAGTTGCAGGTAATCAAGCCCGATGATCGACGGGTGGCCATAGCGGCGGGCATTGCGCCGGGCGCGGATACGCAGCATCGCCGGTGTCAGGGAGCCGGTATCATCTATGATGAGACTGTCGTTGAGTTCTCCCATCAGCAATGCTGCTGCGTTTGAGGTGCGAGCCCAGTCCTCATCATCCATCAGACCACTTTTGAGATGGGTGAGGTCTATGCTGCCGAGCGAAGCGAGCATACGCATCAGAATCTGATCTGTGGGCTGTTCCAGACTGTAAAATTGTCCCTTTAAACCTGGTTTTTTCAGCAATGAATTCATTAGCAGGCTGATGAGAAACGCCGTTTTTCCCATCGAAGGGCGGGCAGCAATAAGGACCAGGTCACCTGCCTGCAGGCCACTGGTCATGGCGTCAAACTCATCAAAACCGGTAGGCGTGCCGGTGATACCGTCAGGGACACTGCAGCGCCGCTCCAGCTCTGGCAACAGTCTTTCCATCCCTGCAAGCAGAGTCACCCCTTGTTCCGGCTCACCACGCTCTGCCAGTCGGGTAATTTTCTGTTCGGCTGTCTCCATCACCTTGTCAATATCAGTGCCGGGCGTCCTGACTGATTCGGTTATTTCAGCACCAATTGAAGCCAGCTGTCTCGCCCGGCTGTTTTTGACCACAATTTCACAGTAAGCAACGATGTTGGCCGCGCTTGGCGTGTTTTTACTGAGCTCAGCCAGGTAGGCAAAACCACCCAGTTGATCAAGAGCATCTTTACCGCGACTCTCAATACTTTCGGCAAGGGTAATCAGGTCAAGTGGTTTTCCGGCCGCAACCAGACGGGTCATTTCCTGAAAGAGGGACTTATGAATTCTGTGGAAAAAGTCATCAGCGCTCAGACGAAGTGCAACTTCATCCCAGCGATCATTATCCAGCATCAGACCCCCGATGACAGACTGTTCAGCATCAGGTGAATAAATCCCCGGAATATTTTTGCGGTCGTCAAACATGCTCACCTCCCTTTGCCAACGCATCGAAAAGGTTCACCCATTCAGGAAACAGCTCGCAGGCAAGGCTGTGCATGGACTCAAATGCAGAATCGCTTTTACGACTGGTTTTCTTCTCAAGGCGGTGCACGGGCAGACCGGTTGCATGTCCCTGCTTGTAAACGTCCAGGTCATAAATGCGGGTCTGAAGCATATCGATAGCGATCTTATCCGCATGCTGACTGTAATCACCGCTCATGATGATGCTCTCGGCCTGTTCAACGGTCGTCTTAGCCAGAAGCGTGTAATCCATGCAGTTAACCAACATGCGAATGCGTGGAAGATTGATGCCAAAAGCCATGTACGGAAGCAGCTCTTCCATCAGAGCAACGGTGCCGCGCATGAACTCACGCACGTCAGGCAGTACAGGTTTGACCATTCCAATCATTTCGCCTGTCGCGGCCAGAATAATCAGTTCCGACATCACTGAGCGTGATCCCTGAGAATCAATCAGGATGACGTCATACTGGCTAAACACCGGATTTGACAGTGCGTTGCGAAGGCGTACGCGTCCGTCAGCAACATTGAGCATGTAGGTAGGTAAAAGGTTTCGCGGATCGTTGGAGACGATGACGTCAAGATTATCGATCTCGGTGTGGGAAATAATGTTTTCGGCCCGTGAGAGATCCACGGTCTGCATGAGCAGTTCGTAGAGGCCACAGGGTGCTTCGTATGCTAAGGGATAGATACTGCTGGCCGTAGGCTGGGCGTGGTCGCCGTCAATAATGAGGGTTTTTATGCCTGCATCGGCGAGAAAGCCACCGAGATTAGCGGCCTGGGTTGATTTCCCCTCGCCACCTTTGGTAGAAACTACAGGAACAACTTTCGTTTTTGAATGCATTTCGTCACCTGAATAACATTATTCAGATGAGAACGTTTGCTCACTTCACTGCTTTCCAAAAGCTCGGGGATTGAAAATCCCCGTGTCCCTGGTTCGATTCCGGGTTCGGGCACCAAAATTCAGAAAACCCAGCCTTATGGCTGGGTTTTTGCGTTTGGGGCGCATAGCGCCGTTTCACAGCACCGGCGACCACAAATCGTAATTCAGCGCAAAACCATTCCCTTCCCGAACCACCTTCCCGGTGGTTGGCAGATTGAAGTGCATGCCGCTGACGGCAAGATTATCGCTGGCCGCGCGATCCAGCAGTTTGCCGCGGATTTGCGCCGCTGCTACCGGGTCGCTGTCGAAGGCGATGGTCACTTCCGGCTGTGTGACCTGGATATGCGGGAAATGCACGATGTCACCCCAGATTAGCAGCGAGTCATGCTCGTCACCCAGCAGATAGCCGGTATGACCGGGGGTATGACCAAACAACGGCACCGCCTGGATACCTGGCAGAATGGCTTCTTCACGGAAGGGTACCAGCTGCTGGCCATACGCGTTAAAGGCGTTTTTCGCCAGTTCAAAGTAGGGACGGAAGCTATCGGGTGCGCTGGCCGCAATGGTTTCATCGCGCCAGAATGCCAGCTCCTTCTCATGAATAAAAAGCTGCTGCACGTTGCGGAACAGCGGAGTCTGCAACGGACCGGCCAGCCCGCCGATATGATCGGGGTGGCAGTGGGTCAGCAAAATGGTGTCAATCTGCAACGGGTCAATGCCTGCCGCCGCCAGTGCCACCGGTAACCGTCCACCCCAGCCTTTAATCCCTCCAGCACCGCTGTCGATCAGAATGGTGCGATCCGCTGTCTGGACCACGTAAACGTTAATGTTAATCCGTGGGGCGATCGGCGCGCCACGGCGCTGCAACAAGGCTTCGGCGCGCGAACCGTCGATGCCTGACAGCAACTCAAAGGAAACATCCAGAAAGCCATCGCTCAGCATGGTGACGATCATGTCACCGATTTTTTTACGATTGATGGCGGGTGCCTGCCAGCCGGGTTGAAAAGTCATATGCTGCTCCATTTACGCTATCGTGACGACAATTTTGCCCACCTGACCATTGGATTCCATATAACGCTGCGCGTCGGCAATCTGGTCGAGCGGGAAGGTTTTATCAATAACCGGATGCAGCTGGCCGGAGCGCAGCCCCGCTGTCACGAAGGCTTTAGCCCGCGCCATTTTTTCTGCATCGGTGGTGATTTCGAAGAGTTCGTAGCCGCGCAGGGTCAAATGCTTGCCGAGAATATCAAATACCGGCACCTGCAAATTGCGGCTATCCAGCGCGCCATACTGGAAATAGAGTCCATTTTTCGCCATCACACGCGTCAGCCTGGCAACATCAGGCCCGCCCACTGGGTCGAACACAATATTGATGCCCTGATGAGCGCTGGCGTGATGAATCGCTTCTTCCATATCCTGTTCGTCGGTGGCGATGACGGCGGCGGCTCCCGCCTGCATCAGTAGCTCCCGTTTTTCGCTGGTGCGAGTCTGGGCGATGGGGATCGCTCCCACCATATTGGCGATCTGAATGGCGGCCAATCCTACGCTGCTGGAGGCGGCGCGGATCACCACATGCTCACCGGCTTTGAGGTTGCCATATTCGATCAGCGCGCCAAACGCGGTGACATACATCATCCAGCTTGCCGCCGCTGCGTTGAATGAAAGGTTCTCGGGATGTTTAACCACGGCGTGAACCGGCGCGTTCACCACCTCGCCATACATGGCGTACTGGTTAAACATAAAGGAGGGGATGACGCTGACTTTATCGCCCGGCGCGAAATCCGTCACGTCGCTACCCACCGCCGCCACGATGCCCGCGGCTTCATAGCCAAGGCGTGCCGGAAACTCAGGCTCAATCACGTACTGGCCGGTGCGATACATGATTTCGGCGCGGTTCAGACCGATGGCCTGCACCTGAATCTGAACTTCGCCTGCGGCCGGAGCCGCGACGTTAACATCAATAATTTCCAGCACTTCCGGGCCGCCAGTGCGGTTGAAAACAACAACTTTAGTCATGTGCAGATCTCTTTGGGTAATCAGGCGAGATGCCTGATTCATCTGTTTACAGACTACGTTGTTCACGTCGGGCGAAAAATAAACGCCGGGGAACTTCAGTGTTACTGATGCAGTAACAATGGTGGCGCATTTAATGCGGGTGCTGGCTAAAAACCTCACTGAACCAGTCAATAAACACGCGCACCTTAGGGGCAAGATAGCGCCGGTCCGGGTAGAGCACTGACACCGGTTTGGCGACCGGAGGATAATCGGTTAACACCTCTACCAGACGCCCGGCCTGGATATGCGGCGCCAGGGCGTTCCGGGTCGCCTGAATAATACCGAGACCCGCCAGCCCGCAGGACAGCAAAATATCTGAGTTATCCACCAGCACGCTGCTGCCTGCCCGGCGCGAGATCATCACGCCATCCACATAAAACTTCCAGTCCATCACTTCGCGGCTATGTTCACTGAAAAAGTTCACCGCCTGATGATTTTGCAGGTCATCTGGTGTTGCGGGGATGCCGTGTTTTTCGATATAGGCAGGCGCGGCGCAGGTGACCATACGTATGTCGCCTAAGCGGCGTGAGATAAAGCTGGAATCCGCTAAATGACCGATCCTGACCAGGCAATCCACCCCTTCGGCGATCAGATCGGTCTTTTTATCGGACGACAGCAGCACTACTTCAATCTCCGGGTAGAGCGCCCGGAATGCGGCGAGGTTGGGGATCAGCAGGCAGTGTGCCAGTGACAGCGGTACATCCAGCAATAAACGACCGCGCGGCGGCAGGGTGGGCGAGAAGCTGGCCATCATATCGCCCACTTCGGCCATTAATTGCCGGGCGCGCTGGTAGAACGCCTCCCCTTCGGCGGTTACGCTCAGTTTGCGCGTGGTGCGATGAATGAGTTTGGTACCCAGTTCGTCCTCCAGCTGCTGAATCGCCTTGCTGACTGCCGGGCGATGCAGCTGGAGCACATCGGCCGCTTTGGTGAAGCTGCCTTGTTCAACCACCTGGATGAAGATATCCATATACTCAAACATATTCGCACGCATGTTACCTGGTTACCCACTGAGTGTCCGGTCCGGATAACTGAGATTGACCGTGCGTGGCATGGATGTCCACCTGCTTTTGCGTGCCTGACACGTAACGGCTTTGCAGACCGGTTACTGCGGCGATATGGATTGAGGTCAGGTGGATATTTTTCAGCGGCGCTTCCGGTAATCCACTGATGATCCCGGCATTGTGCGCACCGCTGGCTTGCAGATTCTCAATCGTCACATCGTGAATTCTCGGCGTGGTCGCCGTCAGTGGCTGCGTGGCAATCGGGCTGATGCTGTCAGCCGGGTAACCGCCGTTGCCACCATAGCTGTCGGTAATCACCAGCGGGGTTTTGACCTGTTGCATGGTGACATCGCGCATCAGAATCGGGCCAATATTCGCGCCACGATCGCGTCCGGATTTAATGCGCACGCCATTTTCGGTGCCGTTGAAGTTCAGATCATGCAGGGTGACTTTGCCAATACCGTTGATGGTTTCACTGCCAATTGAGATGCCGTGTCCATCTTCAGACTGAATATGGTCAATGGTGATATCGCTGCTGGCTGCATTATCGGTGCGTTTTGCCAGCCCGGATTTAATCGAGATATCGTCGTCACCGGTGGAGATATTCAGCTGATGCAGCCTGACCGCGTGCGAGGAAATAACATCGACGCCGTCGGTATTGGGTGAATCGGGCGGATTGGTGATGGTGCTATTGGCGACATCGATATTTTTACTGTCACGTATCACCAGATTCCACATCGGTGAGTTTTCAATACCAAGGTTGGCGATGCGGCCCTGTGTCACATGGGAGAATTCAATCAGCCACGGGCGGGGCATACCATTGGCTGGGGGAATGCCCGGATAGTGTTGGGTAAACCACGCCGTATCCCCTTGTTTCAGATGGTTGCGTGCGGTGGTCGCCAGTGACCATTGTTGCTCTCCCTGGCCGTCAACCACGCCAGGCCCGGTAATGGCGACGTTGTGGGCATCCTTCGCCAGAATAAAGGCTTCGCCATCGTGTGCGGGTTGCGAAATAAAACCCGGTCTGAACAGATTGCCCTGATAACTGGCGGCTAACCGGCTGCCTGCGGCCAGATATAACTCCACATTATCCTTCAGTAATAACGGGCCGCTGTGCCATACCCCGGCAGAAAGCACCACTTTGCCCCCGCCTGCCTGCGAACAATGATCAATCGCCTGCTGAATGGCCTGGGTGGCGTTCTCAGCATGCTGGGGCTGGCAGAGTCGCACCGCAGCCTCGGTGCCGAATGAGAAGAGAATGCTTAAACATACGGGCATAACGGATAATTTTATTTTCATGGCTACGCTATTGAGTGAGTCAGGGAAATATCAGGAAGGAAATAAAATAGAACGTTGAATATTTTCAAAAAGTTATTCTTAGCAAATAAATGTTCAGATCACCTTTTTATCCCGCTTTGCTCTCTCTACCTTCGAATGTGAAGTCGATCACATCATCTTGACAGCGCAATTCTACTTACCTAGATTGTCTAGGTAAGTTGTCGGCATTTGCCGTCACGGAACGATTAAAACATCGGGAGCATTTATGGGCAGTCAACAGACGGACCCTCAGCATCAGCCAGCGGTGCCTTTCTGGCTCCGTCTTACCCCCGTCAGGCCGGAAGAGGTGCAGGCGTTAATCTGGTGCATGATCTACATTTTTTGTGTGCTGTCAGCCTATTACGTTCTGCGCCCGATTCGCGACACCTTCGGTATCGATGGGGGCCTGCATAATTTGCAGTGGCTGTTTAGCGCCACGCTGATTGCTATCCTGGCCCTCAATCTTCCCTTTGCGGCGTTATCGCGTGCGTTGCCACGCAAGCGCTTTATCCCGCTGGTGTATCGGTTTTTTATCAGCCAGCTCATCATCTTTGCCGTGCTGAAGTTTGCCCTGCCATCGTCGATGCAGGTCTGGCTGGGGCGGGTATTTTTTGTCTGGCTCTCGGTGTTCAACCTCTACGTTGTTTCGGTGTTCTGGTCGCTGGTGGCCGATATCTTCTCGCGCGAACGTGCCAGCCGCCTGTTTGCCATGATGGCCGCCGGAGCCACGCTGGGCGCTATCCTCGGATCGGCGATTACCGCGCTGCTGGTGCACCGTCTCAATACCGTTGGGCTGTTTGTATTGGCCGCGCTGCTGCTGGAGTGCGCGGTGGCCTGCGTGAAGCGCCTGAGTACCTTTACCCATCTTGCGGAAGGAGATGCAGCCGCACAGCAGACACAGCCCCTTGGCGGCGGCGTCTTTTCCGGCATTGCGCGTATTTTCCAGTCTCCCTATTTGCTGAATATCTGCCTGTATATGTTGCTGTATTCCGTCACCTCGACCCTGATCTATTTCCGCCAGGCTGAGCTGGTGCACCATCTGTTCCAGCATGACAGCGATCGTACGGCGTTCTTTGCCACCCTCGATTTGGTGGTCAATGTGCTGACCCTGGTAACCCAGCTGTTTGTCACCAGCCGCCTGATGTCCCGT
This sequence comes from Pantoea cypripedii, assembly GCF_002095535.1. Classification (NCBI taxonomy): domain Bacteria; kingdom Pseudomonadati; phylum Pseudomonadota; class Gammaproteobacteria; order Enterobacterales; family Erwiniaceae; genus Pantoea; species Pantoea cypripedii. The sequence goes on along the minus strand of NZ_MLJI01000001.1, from coordinate 3,628,946 downwards.
TACGGCACAAAGCTGGTGTTAGGGTTGCTGCCGCTGATCACCCTGCTGGGTTTTGCCAGCATGTCCCTGTGGCCGGTGGCCGCGTCGATTGTGGTGTTCTCGGTGTTACGCCGCGGGGCTAATTTCGCCTTTGCCCGGCCCGCGCGTGAGGTGCTGTTCACGGTGCTGCAACGGGAAGATAAATACAAAGCCAAGAACGTCATCGATACCGCCGTCTATCGTGCCGGTGACCAGGTCGGAGCCTGGAGCTGGGCGGCGATGGGGGCGGCCGGGCTGAGTGGCGGCATGCTGATCTGGCTGGCGCTGCCGCTGTCATTGATCTGGCTGGTTAACAGCCAGTGGCTGGGCCGCAGACAGGTACAGCTGGAAGCGAAAACCTTTCCTCCTCTCAACGAGAAATTGCATGAAAACAGTCACTCTTAATGGTCAGTCGGTTGCTGCTATTGGCATGGGAAGCTGGCACCTCGGTCAGGGCAGACATAGCGAAGCTGCCGAGATCAATGCATTACGCGCCGGTATCGACAGCGGCTTGCGGGTGATCGATACCGCTGAGATGTACGGTGACGGGCGTTCAGAATCGCTGATTGGTAAGGCGATTGATGGCCTGCGCGATCGGGTTTACCTCGTCTCCAAAATCTACCCGTATCACGCCAATCGCCTGTTGATGGAACGCAGTTGCAATGCCAGCCTGAAGCGCCTCAACACCGACTGCCTCGATCTTTACCTGCTGCACTGGCGTTTTAGCAGCGTGTTATCGGAAGCGGTCTCCGGTTTTGAAAAGCTGAAGCAGCAGGGAAAAATTAAGGCCTGGGGAGTGTCCAATTTTGATGTCGATGACATGGAAGATTTGTTTGCCGTCGAACAGGGCGATCGCTGCGTCACCAATCAGGTTTTTTACAATCCGGCGAGTCGTGGCATTGAGTTTGACCTGATCCCATGGTGTAACCAGCATCATATGCCGATGATGGCCTATTCCCCGCTGGGGGGCGAAGGGGCATCGCTGCTGCGCCACCCGCTCATCACCCAACTGGCCGCCAAATATCAGACCGGACCCTCGACGGTGCTGCTCGCCTGGGTGATTCGCAACGGCAATATGATCGCCATCCCGGAATCGGGCGAGGCGGCGCATATCAAAGAGAATGCTGCCGCCCTCAGCGTGCAGCTACAGCCTGCGGATTTGCGCGTGATGGATGAGGCCTTTCCGCCGCCCACCCGCAAAATGCCGCTGGAAACGCGTTAGTGATGTGCTGCGCGCTTCCACAGCGCGCACATGCTGCGGCTGCGTAATTTCAGGTGAACCATGCGCAGCGCGAGCAGCAGCGCGGCGACGGCGGCAAAGGCGTGATAGTAGAGGGTGCTGCCGGGCGAATTAAACAGGTTCCACAGCAGGGCCAGCAGCAGCGCGCAGGAGGTGGTCTGGCAGGCAATAATCGGCGTGCATAGCCAGTGATATAAGCGAATGCCTTCCAGCTCATTACGCTGAATCGCCAGTAATCCGGCCCAGGTGACGCAGCCGCTTAATACTGCGGTGATCACCGCCGGGCCGCCGTGGCGATCGGTCAGGCAGGTCAGTACGGCGAGCAGAATGGCCACGATAATGGCGAGGTTGATAAACAGGGTGTTGCGCAGTTTGCGGGTGATAAGCACCACGGCAAACTCAGCGGCCAGATTTTGCGGCGAGCCAAAGCGTTGTGTTAACCGTTGCGCTGCCTGCTCCGGGGCTTCACTGCTGCATTCAACGGCTTCATAAAAATGTTCGCTGATCTCCAGACAGATATCCTCGGCGTATTTCTGCTCAAAACGCAGTTCATACTGCAACGCCTGCAAATAGCGCCGGGCGGGTTCTGGTAGTTCAGTCAGCGGGTCCATTTACGACCTCTGCAATAAAGAGGAGACGGCGACGGAGTAGCTATCCCAGGCTTCGCGTTTTTTGACTAATTCCTGCTGACCTTCGCGGGTCAGATTGTAGACGCGACGTTTGCGTTTCGACGGGGCGATTTCCCATTCAGCCTGGATCAGGCCGCGCTGTTCCATACGATGCAGCAACGGGTACACCGTCCCTTCCTGAAACGACAGCACGCCATCGGTAAGTTGATGAATCAGCTCAATCAGCGCGTAACCATGGCTGGGGCCGCGTTCCAGTGCGGCCAGGATGACCATTTCGATATGGCTCTTAAGATTGTCGTCAGCACTGCTTCTCATCGTCATCACCCGCATACAAAGAAAGATACAAACTTCGCCGCTATCTTAGCTTGACTTCGTTATGTCTGATACCTAGTTTATCTAGGCATGATAATGAAGCCAGATGGGCATTTTTGCAACCGGCTTCAGCAGGTCACTGAACTTTCAGGAATGGATATGGCTCAATTCACCCGACGCAATTTTCTCCAGCACTCGGCACTACTGGCTTTCCTGTTGCCCTCGCTGGCCGCCAAAGCCACCGCTGTGGCAACCCTGCAATTGGTCAATCAATGGCGTATGGCGACGGATGGTTGGGTGCCCAATAATCCTGCGTTGCCAATCCTGCATTTTCGCACCCAGGCCGGGCAGGCGGACCTGATGTCCGCTCTGCGCCAGGCGGGATGGACGCCGCAGTGGCAGGCGGCACCTTTTTCTTATCAGCATTTCCATAGCCGCAGCCATGCCATCTTCGTGGTAGCCAATGGGCGCGGCGAGTGGCAGCTGGGCGGCGATAACGGTGTGGTGATGCAGGCCAAAGCGGGGGATGTGATTTTCTTACCGGCCGGAAGCGGGCAGCGCCTGCTGCGCAGCCAGGATGATTTCAGCGTGATCGCCTGCTATCCCAATGGCAACGCCTGGGATGTGTGCCGCTCCGCCATTAATCCGCAAACCCTGCAACAAGCGACCCAGCTCAATCATCGCACCCGACGTTTCTTTCAGCAGAGCGGCGCGGTGATTTGATGGTTATTTCAGACCGACGAGAGAATAGCGATAAATAAGGAGATATCGGATGTTATTACGAGCACATGCCGGGTTACTGGCCGGATTGATGTTGTGTTCTGCCGGGGCGCTGGCCGCTCCCTTTACGTTGCACTCCACGGATTTCCGTAATGCCGGTCATCTGCCGCTGTCGATGGGCGGTGGCGGGCAATGTCCGGGGCAGAACATTTCGCCACAGCTAAGCTGGCGTGATGCCCCGGCCAATACCAAAAGTTATGTGCTGCTGATTGAAGATCCGCAGGGGATGAATGGTCTGGGCATGACCCATTTCCTCGGCTATGGCATCGACAGCAGCCGTCATCAGTTCGCCAAAGGGGATTTAACCCGGGTGACCGGTTATACCCCCGGCAGCAACGGTAAAAACGTTCAGGGTTATTCCGGCCCGTGCCCGCCGTTGAATGGGGATATCCACAATTACAACTTCACCTTAATTGCCACGGACTTCACCCCGGATGCACTCACTAAGGGATTAACCAGAGACGCACTGCTGGCGCAATTAAAAGGGCATGTGCTGGCCTCTGCCGGGCTGGTGGGGCAATTTATTCTGCCGCAGAAATAAACGTTTCGGCATAGCTGCACTGAGTCGTAACGGCGCGATTTATCGCGCTGTTTTCAGAATCTGTCGTTTTTACCAGGAAAATATCATGCTGATTTTTATTACAGGTGCCACGGCCGGATTCGGCTGGGATCTGGCGCTGCGTTATGCGCAACACGGCCATCGGGTGATTGCCACCGGACGTCGTCAGGACAAGCTGGATCAACTGAAGGCCGCCGGGGGCGAAAATATTTTTACCCTCGCGCTGGATGTCAGCGATCACCTTGCGGTGGAGGGATTACTGGAGCAATTGCCGCTGGCCTGGCGTGACATTGATGTGCTGATCAATAACGCCGGTCTGGCCCTCGGTCTGGAACCGGCGCAGAAAGCCAGTATCGATGACTGGAACACCATGATTGATGTGAACATCAAAGGCCTGGTACACGTCACCCGTGTGCTGCTGCCGGGTATGGTGGAACGCAATCGCGGTCATATCATTAACCTCGGTTCAACCGCAGGGAGCTGGCCTTATGCGGGCGGCAATGTGTATGGCGCATCCAAAGCTTTTGTACGCCAGTTCAGTCTCAATCTGCGTACCGATCTGTTCGGCACGGCGGTGCGGGTGACCAATATTGAGCCGGGGCTGGTGGGAGGAACTGAATTCTCCAGCGTGCGTTTCAAAGGCGACGAAAACCGGGTGGAGCAAACCTATGCTGACACCCAACCGCTGACGCCTGCGGATATCACGGAAGCCATTTGGTGGGTCAGCAATCTGCCTGCCCACGTCAACATCAACACCCTTGAGATGATGCCGGTTTGTCAGTCCTATGGCGGGCTGCGTGTGGCGAAGCAAGGCTAAAAAAAAGCGACCACCTCATCCGGGGTGGTCGCTGTAGTCAGGCGTTATTTGCCTTCACGTACCTTCTGCACCTCTTTGGCCGTCACCGCCGGAGCATCGTTGCTCCAGCCACTGCGCACGAAGGTGGCAAGCTCGGCCACCTGCTCATCAGTCAGACGCGCAGCAAAACCGGGCATCGTCATGATCGACGGAGCTTTCGGCGTGGAAGGGGTTTGCGCACCTTGCAGGATGATATTGATAAGCCCGGTGGGGTTATCCGCAATCACCACATCGCCACCATTCAGCCGGGGGAAGATCCCTTTCGCGCCGTTGCCGTCAGTCCAGTGGCAGGCTTCGCAGTTGTTCATATATAACATCTGACCGGCACCAAGGTTATGTCCCTGGGTGAGCAGGTCGGCGGTCTGCTTCGTGGCCGCATCGGCATTTCCCCGGCGATTTTTGACCGGCGTATCCGCAGGCAGCGACTTCAGATACACCGCGATGGCGTTCAGGTCACTGTCGGTCATGTGCTGCATACTGTGTTCCACCACCCCTGTCATCTCACCGCCGACCGAAGCAAAATCATTGCGACCGGTTGCCAGGTAATCGGTAATATTCTGCACTGTCCAGGTGGGCATACCGCGCAGGGAAGGCACCGGCCAGTCATTCAACTCGCCACCGGCAAGATAATGGCTGCTGGATTCATTGAGCGCTTTTTCCTGCATACCGATACCACGCGGGGTATGGCAACTGCCGCAGTGACCGAGGGTTTCCACCAGATATTTACCGCGATTGATATCATCGGGCACCGAATGACGCGGCTCGAATGACTTATCGTCGGTAAAGGCAAGGTTCCAGAACCACATGCCCCAGCGCTGGTTAAACGGGAAGCTGAGTGCGGTTTCCGGCGCTTTCTCTGCCACCGGTTTTACCCCCTGCATAAAGTAAACATACAGCGCGTGGATATCGGCATCGGTGATACCGCGATAGTCCGGGTAGGGCATCGCCGGGTAAAGATGTTTGCCATCACGGCGAACGCCTTTACGCACCGCATCAGCAAATTCCTGTTCGCTGTAGCGACCAATGCCAGCATCCGGATCGGGGGAAATATTGGTGGAGTAGATCACTCCCATCGGGCTGGCGATTGCCAGTCCGCCACCAAATTCTTTGCCGCCCGCGATGGAATGGCAGGCAGTGCAGTCACCGGCACGCGCCAGGTACTCCCCTTTGGCGATCAGTGAGGCATCCGTGGTATCGGCGGCCTGGGCATTTTGCTGGGCGATGCCCATCAGGCCAGCGATAAGCAGATAACGCAGCGTCGATTTCATGGTTATCTCCTTATGCCTGAACCAGCGGGCCGGGGTTGCTAAGATACTGCTCGCGAATGGCTTTGGCTGACCAGTAAGCCAGGCCTGCCACCATTGCCGAGGGGTTGGCGTAGAAGTTCTGCGGGAAGGCATTGGCTCCCATCACAAACACGTTGTGCACATCCCAGCTTTGCAGATAGCGATTGAGCGCCGAGGTGCGCGGATCTTCACCCATAATCGCGCCGCCCGCATTGTGGGTATTGACGTAGTTGGGCGAACTGGCGAAGTGGCTGTCCATCTTCAGAATATTGTGGGAATACTGCGTCGGATTCAGATGTTTGGTGATGGCTTCCATCTTCTCCTTCATAAATTGCAGCATGCGCAGATCGTTCTGCACGTAGTCATAAGTGACGCGCAGCAGCGGCATGCCGAAGCGATCTTTATACACCGGGTCGAGGTCGAGATAGTTGCCACGGGTCGCCATATTGCTGCCTTCCAGCTTCACGCCCATCGAATGGCCGTAGCTCTCTTTCAGCCCTTTTTTCCAGCCGCTTCCCCAGGAAGGCACACCTTTTTTCACCGCCGCCGCCATCGGCGTACCGGTGGGCTGCGAGCTGTAGATTTTGGCACCGCCGATAAAGCCGAGCGCTGCGGTATCAACATTACCGGTGCCGAAGTTGCTGATCACCGTGCCGGTCGGTCCCGCAGTGGCAAACGGGTTGAATTCCAGGTTATCGAAGAACAACGTAAAGCCACCGCCGTACTGGTGGGTGTAGTTACGGCCAATCGCCCCTTCTTCGGTGATCGGGTTGTAGGGTTTGCCGATAGAGGAATTCAGCAGCAGGCGCACGTTATTCAGACCAAAGGTCGACAGGATAACGATGCTGGCTGGCTGGAAAACTTCGTCGCCGTTTTCATCGATATAGGTCACACCTGTGGCGGTTTTACCATCGGCATGTTTCTCGACACGAATCACGTTGGCGCGGGTTTTATAATCGAAGTTTGCCATCTGCTTCAGACGATCGAGGATTGCCGTCTGCGGCGAGGCTTTGGAGTAGTTCAGGCACGAATAAAACTGGCAAAAGCCGCAATAGTTACAGGGGGCGATTTGCTGACCATAGGGGTTGGTATAGGGCACCGACACCGCCGCTGACGGCATCGAGTAGGGGTGATAACCCATCTCCTGTGCCGCTTTGCGGAACAGGGTACTGTTGAGGCTGTCTGCCAGCGGTGGGTTGGGGAACGGGTTAGAGCGTGCTCCTTCAAACGGGTCGCCAGCGGCCTGGATCACGCCGCGCAGGTTGCCGGTTTCGCCCGAAGAACCACAGACTTTATCGAAAAAATCCATATGCGGTTCAATCTCTTCCCAGCTAACCGGGAAATCCTGCAGGCGCAGTTCCTCATCCAGTTCGCCACGTTTGAAATGTTCGTCGGCCCAGGTTTTCATTTTCAGATCGACCGGCGTCGGACGGGTAATCATCCCGGTCCAGTGCAGCCCGGCACCGCCGACACCATCACCGAGGCGAAACGCACCCAGCTCGCGCATCGGCAGCGCGGTCTCGGAGGCGTTATGGCGAATGGTGAAAGCCGCATCATGGGGGCTTTGCATAATCTTATGGCGTTTGGTGAAAGCCAGCTCATCAGCCGGTTTCGGATAGGCATAATCGCTGTTGAGACGATCTTCACCACGCTCCAGTGCGCGCACTTTTAATCCGGCCTGCGCCAGTTCAATACCCATAATTGAACCGGCCCAGCCCAGGCCGACGATGATGACATCGACGGCGTCATTGGTCTTTTTCATTTGCTTTCCAGGAAGAATCAGGCCTGCTCGCCACTCAGTGAGACGGGGCCAAGGGGATATTTGACGTTATGTATTTTTATCCATTGCGGGAAACTGGCGCGTGCTCCGGGGAAATTAATCATTTTCCACGCCGCCATGTTTTTATTTCCGCCGTATTGCGGATCGGCAAGATAACCTTCTTTGGTATTTTCCAGCAGTCGGGTGAAGAAATAACCGGCATTCAGGTCCGCTTCGCCAAACTGGGAAAAATCCACGTTATTTTTTTGCAGATCGGTTAATACCGCGTCTTTAATTCTTCCGGGAAGTTCGCTGAAACTTTGATTGTATTTAATACGGGTATAGTGATTGGTGAGGGCAATGCCTTTGCGATACAGCACCTGCAACGGGAAGGGCATCTGATAACCAAACAGCAGGCTGGCATGGCTGTCAAAGGGGCCATCCATATACCATTCTTCGCCTTTGGCGTACGGCGTCAGCATTTGTTTATCGAGAAACACCGGAACATGGGTGTCCAGTGCTCCTGGGCCTTCTTTGTCGGACGGGATCAGGCGATCGCAGGCGGCCAGAATGAATTTCCATTCTTCCGCGTTGAAAAATACCGGTTGGTAGTTATTCAGTTCTTCTGCGGCGGTGGGGACTGCGGCAAAAACGCTGCTAACGCCACCTTTAACGCCCAATGATGCAATACCAATTAAGGAGCCTATGATAAAAGGCCGCCTGCCAATACCACATGATTCATTTGCCATTTTACTGCCAGCTTCTCATTATAATGTTGAAGATATCGATCTTGCCTGGTGTCTTTATTTAAACAATTAGACAATTAACCTCGCGGTTAATGTTATTGTTTTGTAACGGCGCATACTAAGCGCAACGGTGCGGGATAATAATTACCTGTGGTTTATATAAATTATTTAAATAATCACTTCTGGTAAAAATCATTTATATTCAGATGGTTATCCTCTTTATCATTTTGTGCTGTTACATTTCCTTATATCTTGTCGGGTTTTGGACATAGTTTTGCTGGAAATATGATCATTAATGGCATTGATGTTTTTAACAAGTGCGGGAAATTTATACAGGTCGGCATAAATGCCGACCTTACGGTTGTAGGGTGCGAATTCATTCGCACCAGGGATTTGCGAGAGTGACTTATTTAATCAGAATGGCGCGAATATCGTTCACATTGGTCAGGGTGGGGCCGGTGATGACCAGATCGTCGATGGAATGGAAAAAGCTGTAGCTGTCATGTTCATCCAGATAGCGTGCGGCGGATAGCCCATTGAGCTTGCCGCGCGCCAGCGTATCGGGATAAATCATCGCACCCGCGGCATCTTCGGTGCCATCAATGCCGTCGCTGTCACCGGCAATCGCCCAGATGCCCGCTTCTCCCTGTAAGGCACAGGCCAGGCTGAGCAGGAACTCGGTATTACGCCCCCCTTTCCCGGCTTTGCCATTGGCGACAGTCACGGTGGTCTCGCCACCGGACAGCAGCACCGCAGGCCCGCTCACCGGATGGCCGTATTGCTTCACCGATTTAGCGATACCCGCCATCACGATAGCCGCCTGACGGCTTTCCCCTTCGATAGCGTCACCGAGGATCAGCGGCGTGAAACCCTGTCGTCGCACCGCCTGAGCCGCAGCCTCCAGCGCCAGCGCCGGGGTGGCAACCAGCCGGGTTTCACTGTTGATGGCAGGCGGAGGCGGGCTGGCGGGCAAACTCAGTACATAACGCACCGGCTCGGCAACAGGAATGCCGTAGCGCTCCAGCACTTTCAATGCCTCGCCTGGGGTGCTGTTATCCGCCACCGTTGGGCCAGACGCCACATCGGTGGGATTATCACCCGGCACATCGCTGATAATCAGTGAGACAACGCGGGCGGGCTGTGCCAGCGCGGCCAGCTTGCCACCTTTCACTGCCGAGAGATGACGGCGCACCAGATTCATCTCTTTGATATTGGCACCGCTGTGCAGCAGGGCACGGGTGATCGCCTGTTTGTCGGTCAGCGTCAGGCCGGGAGCGGGCAGCGCCATCAGCGCCGAACCGCCGCCGGAAATCAATGCCAGCACCAGGTCGTCCTGAGTCAATCCACGTAGCGATTCAACGATCAGCATCGCGGCGGTTTCACTCATGGCATCGGAAACCGGGTGGGCGGCTTCGAGGATACGAATCCGCCCGGCCGGTACGGCGTGACCATAGCGCGTCACCACCACACCACTGACATCAACATCCGGCCAGGCCGCATCAACCGCTGCTGCCATTGCAGCAGAGGCTTTGCCTGCGCCAATTACCACACAACGCCCACGGGGCTTTTCCGGCAGCGCCGGAGGAATGACAGGCCCTGGGCGGGCGCTGTCAACGGCTTGCTGGAAGATGTCCTGCAAAATGGCTGCGGCCTGTTCATTTCTCATCTTTACGCGGTCTCGGCAACAGGGGCTTTAGAGGTGATGAATTCCACTACTGCTTTGGTGACATCCACGGTTTTGGCCGTACCGCCGACATCCGGCGTCAGCACGCCTTGTGCGCAAGCGTACTCAATGCCTTCCATCACCAGCGCTGCTGCTTCAGGCTCACCAAGGTGCTCCAGCATCTGTACCGCGGTCCAGAAACTGGCGACCGGGTTAGCGACGCCTTTGCCGGTAATGTCGAACGCTGAGCCGTGAATCGGTTCGAACATGGACGGGAAGCGACGTTGCGGATCGATGTTGGCGGTGGGGGCCACACCCAGGCTACCGGCCAGCGCGCCAGCCAGATCGGACAGAATATCCGCGTGCAGGTTGGTGGCGACGATGGTATCGAGGCTCTGCGGATGCAGCGTCATGCGGTGGGTCATCGCATCAACCAGCATTTTGTCCCACTGCACATCCGGGAATTCGAGCGCCACTTCAGCGGCGATTTCATCCCACATCACCATACCGTGGCGCTGCGCATTGGATTTGGTCACCACGGTCAGCAGCTTACGCGGACGTGACTGCGCCAGTTTGAAGGCATAACGCATGATGCGTGTCACGCCGACGCGGGTGAAAATCGCCACCTCGGTACCGACTTCTTCCGGCAGACCACGGTGCGCGCGGCCACCGTTACCGGAATATTCGCCTTCAGAGTTTTCACGCACGATGACCCAATCCAGATCGCCAGGGCCACAGTTGCGCAGCGGCGGGGTGATGCCCGGCAGAATTTTGGTGGGACGCACGTTGGCGTACTGGTCAAAACCCTGGCAAATCGGCAGACGCAGGCCCCACAGGGTGATGTGATCCGGCACATCTGGCGCACCGACCGCACCAAAGTAAATGGCATCGAATTTCTTCAGCGTTTGCAGGCCGTCTTCCGGCATCATCACGCCATGTTTTTTGTAGTAATCCGAACCCCAGTCAAAGGTTTCGATGGCAAATTTCAGTTGCGGGTTCTGACGTTCCAGAGCGTGCAGCACTTCCACGCCAGCAGAAATCACTTCAGGACCGATACCGTCGGCAGGAATCGCGGCGATTGCATAGTTGCGCATAATATTCTCCAGTTAAATCAATGTGTATGAGGATGAGGAAGTTCAGCCGTCTGCGTTTTGTTCGCTCGCGCAGACAGAATCAGGACAATCAGGGCCGAGAGCATCAGCAGGCCCGCGACAAAATAGAGGCCCCAGGTGTAGCTGCCGGTCTGCTGGCGAATCACACCGATCACCATCGGGCCGACAAAACCACCGAGGTTGCCGATCGAGTTAATGGTGGCGATACCCGCGGCGGCGGCCGGGCCGCTAAGGAACAGCGTGGGCATACTCCACAGCGGCGGTTTGGAGGCGCTGATGCCCACGGTCACCAGCATCAGGGCGATGATCACCGCCAGCAGCGTGCTGGCATTACCGGCATAAATCAGCCCGGCGGCGGCCAGTACACAGGCACCAATCACATGCCAGCTGCGCTCGTTTTTGCGGTCGGAATGTCGTGCCCACAGAATCATGCCGATCACGCCAATCACCGCCGGGAAGGCATTGAGGAAACCGATCTCCAGCGATGAGGCACCAAAGCTATGGATGATTTGCGGTGACCAGATCCCAAGGGTGTAGAGACCGGCCGAGGTGCCGAAGTAAACCAGCGCCAGCGCCAGTACCCGCTTATCCGCCAGGCCGCGCCAGGCGCTGCTGTGGCTCTGCTTCGCGGCGCGTGCCTGTTCCTCCGCCAGCATGGTGTTTTGCAACCATTCGCGTTCTTCGTCAGTCAGCCATTTGGCTTTTGCCGGACGGTCGGTGAGGTAAAACAGCACCACCACACCGAACACCAGCGCCGGAATGGCTTCCAGCACGAACATCCATTGCCAGCCGGCGTATCCCAGCAGGCCGTGCATCTCCAGCAGCGCGGCGGAAATCGGCGAACCGAGCGCGGTGGAGAGCGGGGCGGCCGCCATAAAGATGGCCGTCACCTGCGCGCGTTTCGCCGCCGGGAACCAGTAGCTGAGATAGAGAATGATGCCGGGGAAGAAGCCTGCTTCCGCCACGCCGAGCAGAAAACGCAGCGTGTAGAAGCTGGTGGTGCCCTGTACAAAGGCCATGCAACCGGAGACCAGGCCCCAGCTAATCATCACGCGGGCGATCCAGATGCGTGCGCCGACTTTGTGCAGGATCAGGTTGGAAGGAACTTCAAAAAGAAAATAGCCGAGAAAAAAGATACCGGCACCCAAACCAAATACCGTCGGCGAAAAACCTAAATCCTGATTCATGGTTAATGCAGCAAAACCAATGTTGACGCGATCAAGAAATGCGATGAAGTAGAGCAGCATGATGAAAGGGACAATGCGCAACGTCACTTTACGCATCACCCTTTTTTCGAGGTGATTGTTCATATTAAAGTGCTCCAGTTTGTGTAGGGGTGTGTTATTTTTTTGTAATCGAGTTCAGTATGCAGGTTTGGATTGGCAGATCATTAATGCCCGATTATATAAAGTATTTGAATAATGTTTTGGCGAGGAAAATGTGGATATAAATCAATTGCGTTGTTTTGTCGCCGTGGGCAAAGAGTTACATTTTGGGCGGGCAGCTCAAAGAATGGAAATGATGCCTGCGTCACTTTCTCGCTTCATTCGATTACTGGAAGAAGACCTCGGGGTGCGGTTGTTAAACCGTTCCACGCGTAATGTTTCCCTCACCGCAGAGGGCGCGATTTTTTTTGATGAAGCTAACAAAATTATCGATCAGTTTGATGCGCTGGCACTGCGATTTAAAGTCGGGGTAAAAGATGAACGCCGCACGTTACGCATTGGTGCCATTGATAGTGCAGCCAGAGGATTAGTTCCCGCCTTACTCAATTTGTTTGTTCCGGCCCATCCCAATACCGACATTCATATTATTGAAGATAAAACCATCAACCTGCTGCCTAAATTAAAATCCGGCTGGCTGGATATGATCTTTTTTCGTGCCCCGCAGATTATTGATGCGGCGATTTCGGTTCGTTTCATTACGCGCGAAAGTTGTGTGCTGGCGGTTCCGGCAAATCATCCTTTGGCCGGGCGGGAACGGGTTGCGTTAGAAGATTTTAAACACGAGGCGATGATTATTCCGGAAAGACGTACCCGCCCACATAGTCACGATCTGACCATGAGCATGTTTAAACAGGCGGGACTCAGCCCACTTATTGCCCAGTTTGCTGAGGAAAAACAAACGATTTTGAGCCTGGTCGCGCCAGGGCTTGGGTTGGCGGTGGTGCCTTCCTCCTACCGTAATATGAACAGCGAAAATGTGGTCTACATCAATCTGGAATTAAATGAAAATATCAAAGGCCTGCCGTTAAGTATCGCGTGGCAAAAAGGCAATGAGGATGATTACTTAAAGGATATGCTGAAGTTACTTAATGATAATAAAAAAGAGCTGACGGATAAGTTGTGATGCCCTGAGCCGGATGACCATCATGCATAACATCGCGGCATGGTGGGCCATCACGCTCCCGCTTGTGATTTGAATTAGATCACATTTCTGACAAGTTTATTGCCGCTTAATTGTTTCTCAATCGTGTAATTATTTTTGTCCGCATGTAAAAAACACCGATAATAGCCGTATTTAAGTGATCCAGGTCAATCAAATCGGCCTGGAGAAAAATCCCACCGATTGTGTGAATTATTTATATAACCCAGTCGCAATGATTGGCTGAATTTAATTCATTATAGTTTTTCCAGCGCGAAGAAAACCATCAGTCCTGAAGCGTACCCTAACTAATACTTAAAAGGCTGGAAACTATGAGTGATGAACTTGAACGTGTCACGTTAAAGAAAATAACGTGGCGAATTGTCCCCTTTGTGATGTTTGCCTATTTTATTGCGTTCTTCGATCGAATTAATATTGGCTTTGCTGCGCTGACCATGAATGAGGATCTGGGTTTTTCCTCTTCGGTGTTTGGTCTGGGCGCCGGATTGTTTTTTGTCGGTTATTTTATTACCGATATTCCCTCGAATGTGATTTTACAAAAGGTCGGGCCGCGTATCTGGCTGGCACGCATTATGATAAGCTGGGGCATCATTGCCGCCTGCATGATGTTTATTAAAAGTGCCAGCGGATTCTATATTTTACGTTTCCTGCTCGGCGTAGCGGAAGCGGGTTTCTTCTCCGGCATTATTCTCTATCTCAGTACCTGGTTCCCGATTAAACGCCGGGCGCAGGTGATTGCCTTTTTTATGGCTGCCGCACCTATCTCCGCCATGCTGGGCTCACCGCTGGCCGCCACTATCCTCAGCATGCACGGTGCGCTGGGCATGAAAGGCTGGCAACTGATGTTTATGCTGGATGCGATTGCCGCCATCGTGCTGGGTATTTTTACCTTTTTCTATCTCAACGATCGTCCGGAAAAAAACCGCTGGCTGAATCAACAGGAAACCTCGTGGTTAATCCATACCCTGCAACAGGAAAGCCAGAACAAAGCGCAGGGAGCCAAAACCAGCCTGTGGAAAGGGCTTTCCGATATTCGCGTCCTGACGCTGGCGATTGTTTATTTTGGCACTTCAGCCGGACTGTATTCCCTGAATATCTGGTCGCCACAGTTTCTGAAATCATTCGGCCTGACCACCTTACAAACTGGCTTTATTAACGCGCTGCCTGCCGCGCTATCGATTATCGCCATGATTAGCTGGGCGAAACACTCGGATAAAACCCGCGAACGCACATGGCATGTGGTGTCCGCCTGTCTGCTGGCCTGTGCCGGGTTCATTCTGGCCGGGTCAGTACATTCCTTAGGGCTGGCGGTGGTGGCGCTGGTGCTGGCCAGCGTTGGTATCTCTTCCTGTAAACCACCGCTGTGGAGCATTCCGTCACTGTTTTTGCAGGGGCCTGCGGCAGCGGCCGGGCTGGCAGCCATCAACTCGATTGGCAACCTCGGTGGCTTTGCCGGTCCGGCGATTATCGGCTGGCTCAAGGAAACCACCGGCAGCTTCTCCCTCGCCATGTACTGCGTAGCGGGCATGCTGCTGCTCTCCGCCATCCTGACGCTTTCGATTCAAATCAACCGCAAACGGGAAGCGGTGAACAATTCCCTCGCCTGATTATTGCTGGAGCATATTGTGAGCACTTTAACTGATGTAGAAAACCTGACCGACATCATGACGCGATTTACCGGCTATGTCGGCAAACGTCTGCCAACAGACGTGATGAAAAAACTGACGGAATTGCGCGCTAAGGAAACCGCGCCGTTAGCCTGTGCCGTTTACGATTCGATGTTTGAAAACCAGAAACGCGCCGATGAGCTGGATCGCCCCTCCTGCCAGGACACCGGCGTGATTCAGTACTTCATCACTGCGGGCGCGCGTTTTCCTTACCTCGGCCAGCTGGAGGAGGTATTGCGTAACGCCACGCTGGAAGCGACACGCAAAGCGCCGTTGCGTCATAACGCGGTGGAAACCTTTGTCGAAAAGAACACCGGCACCAATACCGGTTCGCGCGTGCCGTGGCTCGACTGGGAAATTATCCCGGATGACGATGGCTGCACCATTGAGGTGTATATGGCCGGTGGCGGCTGCTCGTTACCCGGTGCCGCAAAGGTGCTGATGCCGGGGCAGGGCTATGAAGGCGTTAACCAGTTCGTGTTTGATGTGATTACCTCGTATGGCGTTAATGCCTGCCCGCCGCTGCTGGTCGGCGTGGGTGTCTCGACCTCGGTTGAAACGGCGGCCCGCCTGTCGAAAAAGGCGATTCTGCGTCCGGTTGATTCGCGTCATCCCAATGATGATGCGGCGAAGATGGAGCAACTGCTGGCATCGGGTCTCAATCAGGTTGGACTGGGGCCGCAGGGGCTGGGGGGCAATGCGTCAGTGATGGGCGTCAACATTGAATCCTCGGCGCGCCATCCCTCCACCATCGGGGTGGCGGTATCCACCGGCTGCTGGGCGCATCGCCGTGGCGCTATCCGTTTTTCTGCTGATTTGTCTTATGAAATTTTGTCTCACGAGGGGGCCGTGCTGTGAAAAAGATCCTGACAACACCGATTAAAGATGAGGATTTGCTGTCGTTACAGCCGGGTGAAGTGGTCTACCTGACCGGCACGCTGGTGACCTGTCGTGATGTGGCGCACCGGCGTCTGATTGAGCTGGGGCGTGAGCTGCCAGTGGATCTGCGCGGTTTAGCCATTTTCCATGCCGGTCCGATTGTGGTGGAAAAGGGGGAAAACGACTTCCAGATGATCTCCATCGGCCCTACCACCAGTATGCGCATGGAGAAGTTTGAAAAAGAGTTTATCGAGAAAACCGGGGTGAAGCTGATTGTCGGTAAAGGCGGCATGGGACCGAATACCGAGGAGGGATGCCGTCAGCATAAAGCGGTGCACGCGATTTTCCCCGGCGGTTGTGCGGTGCTGGCTGCCACCTGTGTGGAAGAAATTGAAGATGCCCAATGGTGCGATTTAGGCATGCCGGAAACATTGTGGGTTTGCCGGGTAAAAGAGTTCGGCCCGCTGATTATTTCAATCGATACTGAAGGCAACAACCTGATCGAAGGGAATAAAGCGGTGTATAACCAGCGTAAATTGCCTGTGATTGATGAAATTAACCAGCAAATAAAATTTATTAAATAGCCTGATGTTTGTATCTGTCAGCTAAGGGTTTTTTATGAAACTACTGAGTTTTATTAATCCAGCCACCGGTAATAAGACCTGGGGCTATCATCAGGGTGATAAGGTGTATGATCTGGGCAGCTGCTGCCCGGATTTAAAATCCGCGTTAATGACCAATGTGTTGAGCGATATTGCCACTCCGGCTCAATCGTCAGCGGTGTTTGATGTTGATGAAATAACTTTTTTACCGGTGATTGATAATCCCGGAAAAATCTTCTGTGTCGGTATGAATTATCAGGACAAGCGTATCGAGTTTGAACAAACCATCGATGCCCCGACTTTATTTGTCCGTTTTCCCGACTCTCTGACGGCACACAGCGCGGCCTTGTGTAAACCGGACAGCAGTGATGAATTTGATTATGAGGGGGAACTGGCGGTGATTATTGGCAAGCCGACCAGTAATGTCAGCTGTGAAGAAGCGTTGCAGCATGTGGCGGGCTATAGCTGTTTTATGGATGGATCGGTGCGGGATATGCAGTACACCTGGTTTACCTCGGGGAAAAACTGGCAGAAGACCGGGGCATTTGGCCCGTGGATGGTGACCTGTGATGAAATCGATAACCCTCAGGCGCTGTCAATTAACACCTGGCTTAACGGGCAGCGGGTACAGCATGACTCCACGCATAATATGGTGCGATCGGTGGCAGAACTGATTGCCTATATTTCCCGCTTTAGTCCGTTACAGGCAGGGGATGTGATTATCACCGGCTCGCCAGGGGGCGTAGGTAAAAAGCGTACACCGCCGTTATTTATGAAAGCTGGCGATCGCATTGAGGTGGAAATCAGCGGCATTGGTCGGCTGGTGAATACCGTAACGCAATAGAAATGTTGCGGCGCAATAAATCGCGCCGCAATGCATAAGTACGCTGATTAAAACAAACGCATCATCTCCCACAGGGTATTATCGATTGCACTACAACTTTCGACTCTTATCTTTATTTCATCGGTTAAGATTGCTGTGCAACCGGCCACACCAGCGTGCACCCCGACAGGCGGATATAACGTATCCTGCCAGTGGGCCAGCGTGGAGACTATCTGTTCAGACTTTTCATACACCAGTTTCTTTTGTTGCTCGTCGTAGTGAGCGGTGCTGTATGTGTGATGAGCATCGCCAAAAGACTCTGCCAGTTGCGGCCAAAGCCGTTCAACATCAAGCATAAAGTACCTGGCTAATTTACGAATGGCGGGTGGAGAATTATCTTCACTGCCGCTCAGATCCACTGAGGATAAGCGGGTAAATAATTCCGCCAGACTCAGCGCGGCGACGGCAAGTTGCAGGTTGGGGCTTAAGCGAGAGAATTTAAGATAAGCCTGTTTCGCCTCTTCCAGACCACCCAGACCATTGGTGTCCATCATGCGTGAGCGCAGGATAAGCAGAAGATTTGCCGATAACATATCACGTTGATGGGTTGCAGAACTCCCCCCGGTAAAATAAGGGGCCAGTACCTTCATCAATAACAGATAATCATCCATGCTATGCAGTTTTAATCCCCAGCGCGCGGTCTGTTCTGCACAACGCCGGAAGTGATCGTCAATTTGCGCCAGCCGTGTTGCCTCACGCGAGGAGAGGTCGGTGGTGGGTTGAAACAGTTTAAAATCGGGTTTGACGATCGATTGCTGTGCGGTCACCAGCCAGGGATTGAGGAGAAAGATTTCATTCACCCGGTTGGCATGTTGGCCGATAAAACTCACCGTGACATCAGCGCCCTGTGGAGTAACATCAAAGGGTTCCGGGCTCACCAATATATCGCTGCGTTTTTTCAGGATAGCATCCAGATGATCTGGACTCAGATGGAATCCCTGCTCGGGGATATCTTTGTAAGGCATAAAATAAATCGGTGCACGGCTGCCATCATCAGTTTCTGCGCCCAATAGACCACAAAGTAATGCCTCGCGTGCTGCTTTCACTTCCGGGATGGCGAGATAAGCCGCCTTCACTTCTGGTAGCAGCTGATTATATTTTTGGTTAACCCAGACCTGATAAGACAGCAGATTCAGGCCTTTGAGCAGCGGTAAATAACGGTTCAGGATATAGGCTTGCTCGTCCTGACCGATCTGCTGGTCAAACGGTTTTGTGCGCAGCGAGCGATAGAGCTTACTCAATGCCCATACGCAACAACGCTCGATATCAGCGGAAATCTCATAACCCTGTTGCGCGATATGGTTGAGTAAGAGGTAAAGTGCGGAGTGGCTGAGTAATTCACCGCCACCCGCGAGGATGTGTCTGCACATCTGTTGCGCAAAATCCTGCTGAACTCCCTTGTCGGCAATACTTGCGAGAAACACCAGAAAATCGGCGTTACCCTCTGCACCGGTGCCGGGTTCCAGCCGCGAGCGTATCTGGGCGTTATTAAACATTTCTGCTGCCAGGGTGATTTGCTCTTTTTGGTAATCGCCAAAAATGGCGTCATTCAGCGTGGTATTGCTGACGGTTAAGTTTTTGGCACTGAACCCGGAAAAGTTGCACCCCTGGCGAAACGCCAGACCTGTCCAGGTGAGATTTTTTGCCGCCACGTCCGAGAAGTTACTCTGGAGAATGTCCCGCTGCGGGTAAGAATGAGGCTGCCCGTGACGAATGTTAGCCGGGCACGATGACATCACGACATTGGTAAACTGCGAGTGGCTGAAATTAATTTCACTGATGGGGTCTTTGCCACATTGATTTAAATAAAGTTCAACATTTTCCCAGTGATTGCCTGGTGCGGTGGTCTGACCCAGCGACTGTACTAACCATTTCACCGGCGTTTGTTCGGTGCCCGTTAAGGTGAGCCATTTCATATTGAAATCTTTCAGCCAGACGCGGGTGGGTTTGTTATGCTGCGACTCTGGTGAATGTTTAATATGGCTGCCTGTTAGCGTGGATACGATTTCTTTTGTACCAATAAGATTATCCAGATAGCAGTCGGAAAACGTACAGTTTTCGATCTGGCTGGCATCCTCAATTGCAGGAAGAAATAACAGGGCGCAGGCGTCAAAACATTTATTTTGCAGCATTTCCTGTACGCAATTGAGTAACGTGGCGTCTTCACCGGTAAATTTCAGGTTTGAAATTTCCTGGGAATGGGTAAAGTAATTCTGCATACCCGCCAGGGAAACGTTTTTGGTTAGCATAAAGCCAATCAGCGCATCAACCAGGAATCTATGTGTTTCGTCCCCGCTGGCCGCGAGGTGATGGCAAAGTGCAGAAATATAATTAATCTGTGACTGGGCCATCGCCGCTAGTTCTTCCGGGGGGAGTACCGCATCGTTTTTATCGATGACGTTACTATTGAGATATTCTTTTCCCAGACTGGCTAAGGTGTAACGAGGTTTGAGCAGGTTAAGTATCTCTTCAACTCCGGTGCGATACCTGGGACGACTTTCTACCAGCCCTTCAATCACGGGATAAATAGCTATATCATCAAGTTGTGTAATGCTATAACTAATATTGAATAAATCCATAAAAATAGCACCGAAACTATAACTGTCAGCTTTGCTGGTATAGTTCTCCCTCCAAATGACTTCGCGTGACATATATTGGTTGCAGTTTATGCTACTTGTTTTTGTCAGAGATTTAATTTCGGCCTGTTGCAGAAAACGGTAGAAAAACGTGGAGGGTTCAAAATCCACCTCGAAATTATCACTTTGAGGACTTAACTTATCGGAAAGAAAAATAGCCGACGGATTTAGATATCCATGCGCTTTTATGCCAGCTGAATCACCAAATACCGCGATTTTATTATGAAAATTCTCATATCTTGCCACCATCGCGCGAGCAATATTCAGTCGGGACATATAGTTGCTGACAATATCTTCTACTGAAACACACTCTTTCTGTTGATGATTGAGTTGAGTGATCAACTCAGCACATGAAATCAGCCCCTGGCGGTTAAACGATACCGTGACAAAATTTTCCTCGCCATCGCCACTCTCGCTGGGTAGCGTAACCATCCCGACTTTGGAACGTTCGTTATTCACACAGCTGGCAATCGCCGGTAAGCGATCTTCATGCCCGCTGGCGATAATAGCGCTGGCAGGATAAGTGGAAATTTCAAACAGCTGGCCGGTAGCGATAATTTTTACGTCATAACATTGCAGTTTTCCGTGGCCGATGCTGGCGCTGCGGGTGAGGTTTTCCGCAATCGTCAGATCCTTAGCTTCCAACGCAAAACCGGTTTGCTGGCCCAGCAGGCAGGCAAACGCCGTTTGCCGTGACCAGCCGATGGTGGGCTGTGCGGGTTGAGCAGAGTCTGGTGCGGCAACAGCGGTTGTGGCATGGAAATGTGATTGCGGGCTAGCCATAGCATTAACGACATTATTTACCCTGATGGCCGGTTCAATAGGATCAGCATTTATATTGACGTCATTTGCCGCCTGCGCTGCAGACGATGGTGGTATGTACATACAATAATTCTCTGTAAAAAGGAGTTGATAACGTGAAGGGCAAAAATGAAGATGTTAATTCAATATAAAATTGAAGAAACAGAATAATCCCTTTGTAATCTCTGATTTCATAACTCGCTCATAAACTTGCGATGTGCTGATTTTTTGGTGTTTTGTCATCTTTTTATCAATACGGTGCTCGGGGCGGCATATCAGCTCCAGGGGCTGGAAGGCAGGCAACTTTCTTTCTGGTGAGGATTGAAACTTTTCATTGGTACTAATTAACATACTTAATTTATTGATAGAAAATAGTTATTAATTAATTTTTAGATCCATTTTTAATTATGAAAAATCTTTTGTAGCGGAACGATTAATCGCACCGCTACAGTTTTTCCCAAAGCAATGATAATATTTTGGTCTTAATGTTCAGGGATGGAATCTATGTCTCGCAAAGAAGAAAAATGCTGTTTCGTCAGAGGCATAATCGCTTTTTTCTCCCTTATCGCCATTGCCAGATTGTTTGCCGGTGTTTTTCCCCTCGTTCTGTTGTTTATTGCCGGTCCCGTCAACGCGGCAGATAACACACGATTAAACGATGGTGCGGCCAATCGTATTGTGAGTGGCATCATCAGTTTTACCCATTGGCCGGATTTAAAACATCCGCCGCAACTTTGCGTGCTGCCGCCAGTTAATCATCTCTCTTTGCTGCAGGGCAGTGAACAGGGGTTTAACGTGGTGTGGCTCGCCAGCGAGGAGGCTTTGCCTGGCCAGCAATGTGATGCGGTTTATTTTGGTGAGCAGTCGCCTCAGCAGCAGGTGGCCTTGCTGGAACAGCTCAGCAACCGGCCAGTGCTGTCCCTCGCTGAAAACAACCCGGAATGTACCATCGGTGCATCCTTTTGCCTCATTTTTCATCAGGATAAGACGGTGTTCTCTGTGAATCTTGACTCGCTGGCAAGAAGCGGCGTGAAAGTCAGTCCAGACGTGTTATTACTGTCCCGCAAAGGAAGCCAGTAAGATGAAATTCGAAAAAATAAAACCGAAAAATCATCTATACGAAATCAGTTACGTAAAATCAGTACCATCAATGCGGCGGTTATTTTGCTGCTGTGTTGGTTATTACTGTTTTCCACTTCCATGTTGTTTATTAAAAGCTATGAAAAAAGAAATCTTGAACTGATTGCCAATACGCTCAGCACCAGCCTGACGGCGGCCACCGTATTTGAAGATAGCTACGATGCGAAGAAAAAAGTCATGCTGCTGGCTGAGCAGGGCATGTTTTCTGCGGCAAAACTGGAGACGTCCGAACAGACGGTGTTAGTTGACTGGCAGGATAATGTGGAAAACGAAAGTCGTTTTCAGCATCTGCTGCGTAACTGGATTTACGCCAAACCGCTTACCGTTAATGTGACCCACGAAGATGCTAAAGTGGGGGCGCTGACGCTGTCGGGTACAGTCACCAACGTGGCGGACTTCATTGAATACTCGATCATTATTTTATCCTGTAGCATGATTTTCGTGTTTATTATCTCGTTTCTGGTCAGCGAGTTATTGCACCGTGGCATTCTTGCCTCCTTCAGAAATATCACCAGCACCATCCACAATGTGATTCGCTCCGGTGATTTTTCGCCGCGTATCTCCGGTAGCTCCACCAAAGAATTTCAGGTGTTCTCCGAGGATTTAAATTCACTGCTGGCGGAAATGCAGACCTTAAAAGCGTCGCTGCTGCGGGACAATAAATCCCTCGCTGCCAAAGCGCTCAAAGATCCGCTGACCGGGCTGGCGAACCGTGCGGCCTTTATCAACCGACTTAACCAGTTACTCGATCAACAGCTGGCGCACGAGCGTTTTGTGCTGCTGTTTCTCGATGGCGATCGCTTTAAAAGCATCAACGATACCTGGGGACATGCGGCGGGTGATGAAGTGCTGCAAAGCATCGCGGCCAGGTTGTCTGGCCTGGTGACAAAAAACGATCTGGTGGCAAGGCTGGGAGGCGATGAGTTCGCCATGCTGATCACCAGCCACACCACGGAAGACGCGCTGCAACAGCTGACCAGCGAGATTGAAAGCACCATTGCGCAAAAGATTGCCATCTCTGCGGGCGTTAATATCTCCACCTCGGTGACCATTGGTTATGCCTGGTCGCAGCATGGTGATTCTGTCACCTCAATTCTTGAGCGTGCAGATATGAATATGTACAAACATAAGGGCATCACAAAGGTATCAGGATGAAACTTAAAGCATTGCTACTCCTGGGCATCATCGCTTGTGCCGGGTGTCAGTCAAAAAGGACCTTCACCGACGAGCAAATCGCCGCCATGCGTAAAGAGGGATTTAGCCCGAATGCGGAAGGCTGGGGACTGGGGATGTCGGATAAAATTCTTTTCGGGATTAACGAATCAGAACTGACCCCGGAAAGTAAAACCACCATCAACCGTATGGCGACCAATCTCGCCGTCACCGGGATTGAGCATCTGCGCATCGATGGTCATACCGATAATTACGGCACCGCCAGTTATAACGAGCAGCTGTCGCTGAAACGCGCCGACGCAGTCGCGGCGCAATGGGCGACAGGGGCATTGTTACCGCGCAGTAATATTGAGACGCGCGGACTGGGAATGAAATATCCGGTGACCAGCAACAACAGCGCTCAGGGGCGCGCACAGAACCGGCGTGTGGCGGTGGTGATTACCGCGCCATAGCGTATTGCGCCGACTCTCTCTATGATGTGATGTTTGCCCCTGCGATTGTCGCGGGTGATCAATGTCTTAGGGAATGTCCGCATGTTACACGATCTGGATTTACGTCAGCTGGAAGCCTTTGCGGCAGTGATTTCCGCTGGCAGCGTCACGGCAGCGGCAAAAGCGCTGAATCGCTCGCAGCCCGCCGTGTCACGCCTGATTCAGGAACTGGAGCAGTCGCTGGGCTATCCGCTGTTTATTCGCAACGGACCCCGCATCCATCCCTCAGAAGAAGCACTACAGCTGCACCAGTATGTGCAAAAAGCGCTGCTGTCATTGCAGCAAATCCGTCTGCGTGCGCAGGAAATTGCTCAGCAGCAACATCGTCCACTGAGTATCGCCGCCACGCCTGCGCTGGCCGCTGGCTTGTTGCCGCAGGCGCTTGCCAGCCTGAATTTGCAGAACAAGGTGCAGATTATCAGTGAGTCCGCTGAACAGACGGCCCATGCGGTGATCACTGCTGAGGCGGATCTCGGTCTGAGTAGCCTGCCGCTGGAGCATCATGCGGTGGACCTGCACTGGATCGGGCAGTCGCGTTGTGTGGTGGCGTTGCCACAGGATGATCCGCTGGCAGCACAGCCGCAGTTGACGCTGGCCTGCCTCGCCGGACGCCGACTGATTGCGCCCTGGAGCCCGCAACGGTTACGCGGCCGCTATGATAAGGCGTTGAAAAAACTCAAAGTGCCGCCACACGAAACCATCGAAACCAACTCTTCGGCCAATATTCTGGCCTGTGTTCGCGCCGGTTTAGGCGTGGCGATCCTCGAACCTGTGACCGCCTGGGGCATGCCGTTGGAAGGTGTGGTGATTCGTCCGCTGGAAGAAGAGATCCCCTATTTCTTTGGGGTGATCACCCCGCAAGGACGACAGATTACCAGCGCCGCGCAGGCACTGGTGGAGGCGCTGGAACAGGCTGCGCAGACGTTGCTGCCCGGTTTCCAGCGTTTACCCGCCAGCGAACACCCGCGCATTATGCGCCTGATTAATCAGGATTAAATTCAATACGCTCCCTTCTTAGAACATTTTCTGCTTTAGATATAAGAAATCCATTGGTTACGAAGTGAGCATCCTGCTTGACTCCTTTCGGGGCCAGAGGGATTATGCGAAACCTTAGTTCTTACTATGCGTATTATTGATTATTAATCATTAACTATGCGTTTTGTGGATGATTGATTGCGTCTTTTAAACCTGCGTTTGCAGGTTTATACCCGCAGCAGGGAACAACACCATGACGACAGCAGCACAGCCCAGCGGTCTTACCGCGCTTGAAGCCCAGCTTCAGCAGGATCTCGAATTCCTCGAACTACCGGCCAAAGCCTGGGTGCCTGCGCGCACTCACCAGGGCGCACCGGTACGCGATGTTGTGGTGATTGGCGGAGGGATGTGCGGGCTGGCCGCGACGGCAAAATTGCTGCTGACCGGCATCACCAACGTGGTGGCTTATGATGCCGCTCCGGCCGGGCTGGAAGGGCCGTGGGTGACTTTTGCCCGCATGGAGACCCTGCGCTCGCCCAAAAGCCTGCATGGTCCATCGCTCGGCCTGCCGCAGCTGACCTTCCGTGCCTGGTTTACCGCGCAGTGGGGCGCTGAGGCCTGGCAGGCGCTGGACAAAATCCCCAAAGATCAGTGGATGGATTACCTGATCTGGTATCGCAAAGTGCTGAATCTGCCGGTGCGTAACAACGTGCGCATGACAGCCATCGCCGCTGAAGGTGACCTGATTGCGCTGGATCTCACCGGTGCCGAAACCGGTCGCGTTTATACGCGCCGTCTGGTGCTGGCAACCGGGCGTTCGGGGCTTGGCGGTTTTGCTGTACCGGACTTTTTGCAGGGTATCGATCGCAAATTCTGGGCGCATTCGGCGGATGACATCGATTTTTCCGCATTGCAGGGCAAGCGGGTGGCGGTGATTGGGGCTGGTGCCTCCTCCATGGACAACGCCGCGACGGCGCTGGAAAACGGTGCGGGCGCGGTGGATTTGCTGATTCGTCGCCAGCAGATGCCGCGTATCAACAAGATGACCGGCATCGGCAGCCAGGGCGTGGTGCACGGGATGCATCAGTTACCGGACGCGTGGAAGTGGAAATTTGTTGATTACACCGCCTCGACGCAAACGCCGCCGCCACGTTCCTCCACGCTACGCGTCTCACACCATGCCAATGCGCGTTTCTTCCTCGATTGCGGCATCAACGCGGTTAAGCAGCATGCCGATGGGCTGGTGATTGAAACCACCCAGGGCGCGTTGAATTACGACTATTTGATTGCGGCGACCGGCTTTACTAACGATTTTAACGGTCGTCCGGAGTTTGCTGCCATCGCACCTTATATCCGCAGCTGGGCCGATGGCCGTTATCAGGCGGAGATGGGCACAGCGCGCAGTAGCATGCTGGAAGCGCCAGATCTGGGGCCAGCCTTTGAGTTTCGCGAGCGTGAGCCGGGCAGTTGCCCACTGCTGGCGCATATCCATTGTTTCAACGATGCGGCGATGCTGACGCACGGCAAAGTGTCTGGCGATATTCCGGCGGTGAGCGCCGGTGCCGACCGCCTGGTACGCGGCATTGCGGCTTCGCTGTTCGCCGAGGATGTTGAGCAGCATTTCGACAGCCTGATGGCTTTTGACACCCCTGAATTGCAGGGCGATGAATGGGTGGATTCCACACCCTTACTCAAACAGGAGAATGCGTTGTGATCGACGCCATTGATCAGTCCGCCGGGCTGACACCAGAGGATGAACTGTATCGTGCCCGCCGTTTTCGCCCGGAGTTTGTTGATGGTGCCGAGCAGTGCCGCCAGTCGGTATTGGCGCCACAGCAGGATCAGGGACTGGCAGCCGATCTGCGTGTGGCGCTGGCACATCGTATGGCCGCACTGAACGGTGATGCGCATCTGCTGGCTGACTACGCCGCCCAACTGGCACAGCTGTCTCCTTCGGCTGCGCTGCTGGCGCTGGCAAACGGTGAGACGGATTTGGCTGAGCCGCTGGCGACCATCGCCCGCCACGCTGACCTGGTCACCAACACCCCGTTTGCCGCCGAGGCCAGCCATATCCGTCTGCTGGAGCAGGCCGGGCTGAACAATCCGCAAATTGTGGCGTTGTCTGAACTGATCGCCTTCGTTAATTTCCAGACGCGTGTGGTGTCCGGCTTACGTTTGATGAGGTCCGTATGATTCCGTTAGTCAGCCTCAAACCGTTGCACTGGCATCCTTATATCACGCCGGTTGATGTCGCTGAGGCCACGCCGGAGCAGCTCGACGCGATGAAGGTGACGCCTTCGAATAAGAAGATCTCCGATTATGTGCGCACCCTGGCGCACGACCCGGAGAGTTACACCGCGCGGACCGTCCTGTTTAACGCCATTATGTATGTCGATGGCGGGCTGGATCGGGCCGATCGTGAACTGGGCGCGTTAGGCGCTTCCATTGTAAACGGCTGCAAATATTGCGCCGTGGTCCATGCCCGTCGCCATGCGCAGCTGACCAAAAGCGATGCGCTGGTCAGCGCGCTGTATTTCGACAAAGCTGACACCCTCGGCCCGCGTGATGCGGCTATCTATCGTTTTGCCCGTCGTTTGTCGGTCACGCCATCAGAAGCGACGCCAGAAGATGTGGCTGCGCTGCGTGAACAGGGGATGGACGACCACGAAATTATCGACCTGATCCACGCCATCGCCATCTTTGGCTGGGCCAACCGTTTGATGCATGTGCTCGGCCACGCCAGCATTGAGAAATAACCGTCTTTCACCCGCAAGGACATGAATACAAATGCTTGAACTCAAAGATATTAAGCTGTCTTACGGGAGCACGCCGATTCTGAAAGGGGTCGATCTCTCGGTAAAGCGTGGTGACGTGGTATCGATTATCGGCCCAAGTGGCACCGGTAAAACCACGCTGCTGCGCTGCATTAACTACCTGGCAAAACCGACGTCAGGCAGCATCACCTTTGACCAGATTGCGATGGATTATCAGTCGCCGGACAAAGCCGCGATTCAGGCCATTCGTCTGCGTACCGCGATGGTTTTCCAGCAGTTCAACGTGTTCAAAAACATGACGGTGATTGAAAACGTAATGGACCCGCTGATCGCCGTGCAGCGTAAATCGAAGCAGGAAGCGCGCGCCATCGCTGTGCAGGAGCTGGATCGGGTTGGGCTGGGTGGCAAACAGGATCACTATCCCTCTCAGCTTTCCGGTGGTCAGCTGCAACGTACCGGTATTGCGCGTGCGCTGGCGCTGCGCCCGGATGTGATGTTGTTCGATGAACCCACTTCCTCGCTCGATCCTGAGCTGGTGGGAGAAGTGCTGAAGGTGATTAAAGACGTGACGTCTTCCGGCATTACATCGCTGCTGGTGACGCATGAAATGCAGTTTGCCAAAAGTATCTCCAACCGCATTGTGTTTATGGATCAGGGTGTTGTCGCGGCACAGGGTAGCCCGACAGAGATTTTTGATAACCCGAGCCTGCCACGCCTTGCACAGTTCCTCAATTCAGAACACGTACTCTAATAATTACAGGAATCAAAGACATGCCTGCAATCAAAACAACATTACGTCGCCTGGCAATGCCGGGTATCATGACCATCGCGTTACTCAGTGCTGCCACCAGCTATGCGGAATCGGTGCGCACCATCAAAATCGCCACCGCAGCAGAATCCAAACCGCTGTCGTGGGGCGCTATCGGCGTTGAACCGCAGGGTTATGAGCCGGATGTGCTGAAAGCCATCAACGCGAAACTGCCGCAGTACAAATTTGTTATGGAAGGTGCGGCGGATATCGCCCAGGAAACCGGCCTGGCAACCGGCAAATATGATATGGCGACCGGCGGCTACTACAAGGCTCCGGCGCGCAGCAAACAGTTCCTGATCCCCGATAATCCGATCGGTGCCAGCCTGATGAAGATCTACAGCCGTAAAGACAGCAATATCAACGGTATGAAGGATCTGGTGGGTAAGAATATTGTTCCGGTCACTGCCGGTGGTGGCGTCTACAAGTTTGTTATGCAGTGGCAGCAGGAAAACCCGAGCGACAAGATTGACATCAAAGCCTCCAGCGCCGGTGTCCCTTATCCGGACCGCCTGAAAGAAGTACAGAACGGCAAATATGATGCACTGATCCTGCCTTCCAACCTTGGTGAACAAACCGTTATCGACAACCAGAAGCTGGCGATCAAAGCCAGTGAGCCGGTTTCTATTAACAACACCTACGTCCTGATTCACCGCTCTGACGAGAACAAAAAGCTGAATGACGATGTGAACGAGGCGCTGAAAGAGCTGAAAGCGGACGGCACGCTCGATAAGTTGTCACAGAAGTGGTTCGGCGAAGATATCGTCAAGTACATGAAATAACCGGTTCACCTGAAACCCTGGTGCAAAGCTGACATTTTTTTCAGGAGTGTTTCACAGTGAATCTTTCGACCATGATTCCCGAGCTGCTGTCGGCTTTGCCGTTAACGCTCGCCATTATGTTGGTCGCGATTATTGTCGGCTTTGTGCTGGCACTGATCGCGACGACCTTCCGTGTGCGTCGTATCGCGGTGGTAAGCCAGCTGGCTGATCTCTACGTCTCCTACGCGCGCAGTGTTCCGGTAGTGCTGCAATTGTTTGTGGCATTTTATGGCCTGCCGCTGGTGCTGGAATCGTTCGGCGTGGGCGATTTTATGTCGGCCACGGTGGCGTCGATGGTGGGCCTGAGCCTCTACCACGGCGGCTATCTCTCCGAAGTGATGCGTCCGGCATTTCTGGCCGTGGAGCGCGGCCAGCATGATGCCGCTGACAGCATGGGCTACAGCTTCCGGCAGAAAATGTGGCGCATCGTCGGACCGCAGGCGCTGCATATCGGGCTACCCGGCTACGGCAATGCCATCATCTACCTGATCCACAACGTGGCGCTGGTGATGTATATCGGCGCGGCCGATGTGATGGCAACCGCGCATCTGATCATGGAGCGTGATTACAACCAGTATCAGTTCGGCACTTATCTGGTGCTGGCGGTGCTTTATTCACTGCTCTGCCTGGGTGCCTGGCTGATCGTCCGTTTCTTCGAGCAACGTCATGCCAAATACAACTCGAAAACGGCGGCCAGCCCGGTGAAGTTCACCGCCAGCGTCTGACAGAGAGAGAACACCGATTATGTTTGATATTGAGGTTTTGCTGCCGGACTTCTGGAGCATTCTGGATGCGGTGCCGGTTACGCTGGCGATGGCCATCACCGTTTTTATCTGTTCCACGCTGCTTGGCGGCTTGTTTGCTTTTGTGGAACATAAGCGCCTGCCGGTGCTGCGCCAACTGGTGCTGGCATACAAAATCGCTTTCAAAGGCGTGCCGATGGTGGTGGTGATTTTCCTGGCTTATTACGGCCTGCCACCGGCGCTGCATTTCATTGCCACGCTGTTTGGCGTTGAAGTGAATGCCCACTCGCTGCCGAACTGGGTGATCATCATCGTGGCTCTGAGTGCCTGCGTGGCGGCGTTCCAGGCTGAAGTGTGGAAAGGGGCACTGAACTCGTTTGATAGCGGGCAATCGGATGCGGCGCAGTCGCTGGGTTATACCGGCGGCCAGCTCTTCCGTCGGGTGATGTTCCCACAAATTATCGTGGCGGCAATCCCGGATCTGGCGAACGCCTTTATGGTGATCATGAAAGCGCTGTCGCTGGCCTTTGCTATCGAAGTGGTGGATATCTTCGCTCAGGCACAGCTCACTGCTGCGCTGAACTTCTACTATCTGGAAGCCTTCCTGATTGCGGTGGTGTTCTACATGGTGATTGCCTATCTGGTCACCAAGATCGCCGATATCATCGAGGCGAAGTTGCGGATACGCAGCTAACCCGGAAAAACCGCGCCGTTTGTTCGGCGCGGTTTATCACCCCAGATATTCAATAATCGACAGTCCACCGTTGTAATCGGTGCTGTAGATAATCCCTCCGGCATCGACAAACACATCACAGCTCTGAATCACCTGCGGACGATCCGGCCGGGTATCCATCATGCGTGCCGGAGCCGCAGGCACCAGCGCACCGGTCTCTTTCGGCTGATAAGGATTGGAGATGTCATAGGCGCGCACGCCAGCATTTTGATAAGTGGCGAAAATCAGCGTGTCGCTGACAAAGCTACCGGGCCGATTTTCATGCAGATTATGCGGGCCAAAATGGGCACCCTTTGCCACGTAATCGCGCTCATCCGGCTGGGGAAAGGTAGCGATGCTCACCGGGTTGGCGGGTTCGCGAATATCAAACAGCCAAATCAGCTTCTCGCCATCCTGCTGGTTATCCAGCACCGCTTCGTCCAGCACCACCAGCAGATTGCGTGTTGGTAGCGGCAATGCGGTATGGGTGCCACCGCCAAACGGCGGACTCCAGTTGCGATGGCTGATTAACTGCGGTGCCGTGCGATCGCTGACATCCAGCAACGTTAATCCGCCGTCGCGCCAGCAGCCATAGGCGGTATCACCGCTGATAATGGCGTGATGCAAGGCATAACGTTTACCTTCCGGCCAGTCTGGTGTCTCGCCCCCGGCGGTGTGCATCCCCGGTAACCACCAGCGTCCGGCCACCGCAGGGCGTTGTGGATCGGCTAAATCGATGGTCAGCAAAATGTAATCGCTGAACCCTTCAATCAACGCAGAGACATAAGCCCAGCGTCCGCCGACATACCAGATACGGTGAATCCCGATACCGTCGAGCGCGAGAAAGGCGATTTCACGCGGTTGCGCCGGGGAAGAGATATCAAAAATCCGCAGCCCGGATTGCCAGCTTTTTTCCTGAATATCTGCCGTGGTCTGGCCCACTGCGCGGGTGTAATAGACTTTTTCATCGGCGAAGCGAGCATCGGCAAACAGATCGCGGGCGTTGATCACCAGCAGTAAATCGTCGTGCACCTGCAAATGCACGTTCCAGGTACCGGGCGGTGCCGCGACAAAATTCACGGTTTTAGGCTGACGCGCATCGCGTACGTCAATCACGCTAAAGCCTTGTGAGACCATATGGCCGACATAAGCAAAGCCGCGATGCACCATCACCTGAACGCCGTCCGGGCGGCCGCCCTGGTCGTTGTGACCAATCAGCCGCATATTGCGGCTGTATTCCGGGGTGGGGAGCGAGGAAGTCATGTTCGGCCTCACTGCGCGTTAGCGGCAAGAGTGGCGAACCACGGCGCGACGAAATCATTGCTCTGACCCCAGCCGGGAATCACCTTTTGCAGTGCGGCAACGTTGGCGGCTCCGGGTTGACCGGTCACCAGTGCCTGTGGAATGACGGCGGCTTTAAAGTCGTAACTGGCCGGGGTGGTTTCTCCCGCCAGCTTCAGGGCAATCAGGCGCATATTGATGGCACCAATCAGCTTCGGATCGACCGCCACGCTAACCTTCCACGGGCTGTTTTTTTCGCGCATCAGCTGCAAATCGCCGTTGGAGATGTCGATGCTGTAGAGTTTGATTTCGGTGCGGCCATTCTCCTGCAATGCCTTGTACGCGCCCTGGCTAAACGCATCCCAGGTGCCCCAGATAGCGTCGATTTTCCCCTTTGGATATTTCGCCAGCAGTGCGCCGACTTTGTTGGCGGTATCGCCCTGCACATCGGCAGAAACGGCTCCCACCGACTCCAGTTCATGAATCCCCGGATTGGCCTTCTGGATCTGCTCCCAGGCTGCCTGACGGCGTTCCATCGGCGGGAAACCCGCGACCCACAATTTGATGATATTGGCTTTGCCGTTGAAATCTTTGATCAACGGTTGCAGCGATTGCTCCGTCAGCGAAGCATCATCCTGCTGCGTGACTGTGACGCCTGCGGGCACGTTATCCACTGCGGTATCGAACACCGACAGCGCGATGCCGCTGGCGTGAATACGTTTGACCAAATCGGTGGAGTAGGGCGCACGGCCCTGTGACAGGATAATGCCGTCATATTTCTGACTAATGGCCTGGTTCACGAAATCCTGGAAACGCGCATCGTCACCCTGGCTCAAAAAGGTGCTGACTTTAAAGCCCAGCTTTTTGCCCTGCTGAATGGCTCCGGCGACAAACTGGGTGGTGTTATCGTCCGAACCGAGGTTGCGAATCACCGCCACCCGAATCGGTCCCTGATGATGCGCCAGTGGTGCGGGAAGCGGTGCCTGCGCGGCGCTGACGGCAGAGCTGAGCAGGCTCAGCGTCAAAAAGGGTACGGCCAAAGATTTCATGCAATTTCCCCGAATAAGATGGATGAGACGTCATTGCGCACCGCCGGTTTTTATTGTGGTGGCGGGCGTTCTGAGCGGATTTTTCATCCTCTGCGCGAGGTTGGCAATCAAGGAAAAGGCATAAGTAATGCCAGATAAATCATTAGGTTTGCGGGGAGGTAAAGGCAAAGACGCGCGATAAATCGCGCCGCTACTGAATCTGCACATATTCGTAGCGGCGCGATTTATCGCGCATATGGGGGGCGAAAATCTTAACGTTTACTCAGTGCTTCCCACAGACCCAGCAGATAGGTGGTGCCGAGCGCGCGGTCATAGAGTCCATAGCCCGGACGACCGGTCTCACCCCAGATAAAGCGGCCATGATCGGAACGGATATAGCCGTCAAAACCGTTGTCGTACATCGACTTCAGTACCTGGTACATATCTAGTGAGCCGTACTCGGTGGGATGGGCACACTCGTAGAAATCTTTGTCCTGAATGATTTTGATATTGCGCACATGGGCGAACGGAATGCGTTTGCGGCGTGAGAATTCGGCCAGAATCGCATACACATCATTCTGCGGATCTTCGGCAATCGACCCGGTACACAGGGTAATGCAGTTGGCGGGGGAATCGACCACGTTACAGATCCAGTCGAGATCGTCACGATTCTTCACCACACGCGGCAGGCCGAAAATGGAGTACGGCGGATCATCCGGGTGAATCGCCATCTTCACGCCCACCTCTTCGCATACCGGGATCACTGCTTTGAGGAAATACGCCAGGTTTTCACGCAGCTTCGCATCATCCACCCCTTCGTACTGGGCAAACAGATCCTGCACTTTCGCCAGACGCTCCGGTTCCCAACCCGGCAGGGCAAAACCGTTAGAGCTGCCCAGCACCTCCTGCACCACGTCATCGAGGCTTTTATCGATGCCTTTCTTCTCGAACGCCATGGTGATGGAGCCGTCTGGCAGCACGTAGTTCATCTCGGTCTTCATCCAGTCGAACACCGGCATGAAGTTATAGCAAATCACCTTCACGCCGACTTCGGCCAGGTTGCGGATGCTTTGCTTATAATTCTCGATATAGCCATCGCGGCTTGGCAGGCCGATCTTAATGTCGTCATGAATATTGACGCTTTCGATCACTTCCACTGTCAGACTGGCAGCCTGTGCCTGATCCACCAGCGCTTTAATCTTATCCTTCGGCCAGGTTTCACCCACTGGCACATCGTACAGCGCGCCGACGATACCCCGGACACCCGGAACCTGGCGAATATATTCCAGCGAAACCTTATCTTCTTTCGGACCAAACCAACGCATTGTCAGCTGCATAATGTCATCCACCATCATCGTGTCTGTGATAACTGATAAACTACCATTCTAGTATTCATGATGACAGCGCCTCGCAGCGATCAACCCATGATCGTCGTCACAGAACCGCATTTATCCTGCGCGAGGGAAAGTGTGCGCACAGCTAAACCCATGTGGGCGAGAATTCAATCCTAATCAGGACTTAGAAATGTCTGATCGACTACCATAAATTGTTAAAAACAGCGTGGTTAACTACGATTAGTCAGCTATCAAGGGTTAACCTCTCCTTTTTCGGCGGTTTACCGCTGCTGATCGGCTTTTTACTGGGATCATTTACAGAATATTCCTGGCAGGCACAATAAACCTTATTTCTCTCCTTCCGTGAATCATGTCCGAAGAAGCGCTGCTCCAGCAGATTCAAAACCTGAAAAAGCATAATTCGCGACTAAAACGTATCGCGCATGATGCCCGCAATAAGCTCAGCGCTGCGCTTGATGGCACCGGGCTGTGTTTGTGGCAGTTGGATATTCCCAGCGGCAAACTGGTTATTTTTAACCGGCGCTGGGGGGCGATGTTGGGTTTCCAGCCGAAAGAGCTGAGCGCGAAGTTTGAAGTCTGGCGTGAACACCTGCATCCCGAGGACGCAGATGAGGTGCTAAAGGCGTTTTACGATCATATCGAAGGTCGCGCGCCTTATTATGAAGCCCTGCATCGTATGATCGCCAAAAATGGCAAAATTACCTGGGTACTGGATCGCGGGCGTGTCACCGAATGGGATGAACAGGGTAACCCGATGAAGGTGACGGGCACCCATATCGATATGACCAAAGAGAAGAATTACGAGGCGCAGCTGTCGACGCTGGCCAATCACGATCCGCTTACCGGTCTCACCAATCGCCACGCGCTGTTAACCCACTTTAGCCAGATAAAAAAGCAGGGTCCGCTATGTGTGGCTTATATCGACCTGGATAACTTCAAACACGTCAATGACACCCTGGGACACCGCAGCGGCGATGAAGTGCTGATTCAGCTCAGCCAGCGCATGCGCGACGCCGTACCGCCGAACGTGGTGATTGGTCGTATTGGCGGGGATGAATTTGTGTTGCTGATGCCGTTTCTGATCGACTACCCCAAAGTGCGCATCATGGCGCAGGGGGTGCTGGATGCGGCACTTACGCCATTTGAGCTGGATAACGGTATGGCGCAGATTGGCGCCTCAATCGGTATTGCCCAGGTGCAGGATAATGATGATTTCACCGCGGCGCTGACGCGTGCTGATGAAGCCATGTACAGCATCAAGAAAAATGGCAAGCAGGGGTTTGGTTTAATTCCGTAACTGCCCGACAGAAAAAGTCAAAATGACTGATTTCTCTGATTTCATATTTCACTCAGAAAATCGGGGCCGGAAACTCATATTATCATCTTTCATATATATCACTCATGACATCATTATGATTTAGTGTTGCGCACTTTTTATCTTTTCTCCCCCGACTTGTGATGGTCCTCTTTGTGGATAAAAGAAAATAACGCACGAATATTAATGGAGAAATAATATGTCAGATATGACTATCGGCACGCCTGTCGTCAACGCAACTGCCGGGCAAACAGATAATGCAGTACCCGCAACACCGATTAGAGTGACAAATAGCACCGAAACACTGCTTTCAAATGCGACCACAGAAAAGAGCGTATTTGCCAACGAGGTTTTTCACGGCCAGGTGTTACCCGGTATTAACAATAGCGTACTGATTGACGCTGACTTCAGTGGCAATATATTTACCGATGTGGCCTTTCTGGGGGAGCGAGGTAAACCATTAGAAATCAGGGGGTGCAATTTCAATGGCATAAAGGCGAACAACATTGAAATGGCATATGTTAAATTTACTGAGGGCACAAGCTTTATCAATGTGGGGGGGATTGAGAGTCTGTATTTTTCCGGTCCGGCTAATTTACGCGAGGCAAGATTTGGTAGTTATGAAGAAGGGGCAATTAAATTAAGTCGGCAGCATTTTTCCGATCTGCAAAAAACTTTCGATAACCTGTGTGATGATAATTATTCCTGCGAGCCTGCGATGTTGTTCAAATCGATAGAAAGCATAATTAATACAACATTGCATCGTGACTTTAAACAGCAGATAGTGGCGTTGTTTCGCGATATGCCGGAGCTGGATTATGCACTGGCACATTCCGATGCACTGCGCCAATCGATGTTGGCCCATTTGCTAAAAACGCCTGAAAAGTCAGAGGTGATAACAGGCTTTCTGGAAGATAAACTTATCAAGTATCACGCTCACTCATTGATAAAAAATGATGAAAAGACCAATCTGGCACTTGTCCTCAGTAAAATGGAACCAGAAAAACTGCTCGAACATCAGTTTCTGGTTAACCAGCTACCGGATGTGCGCCAGACTATGAATAAATATCCCACGTTAAAAGCATTTATGGAATGTGCCCGGAAGTTTGATAAGTCGCCAAAAGAGGGCGTAATTTTTTATTTCCCGCAGTCAGAACAGGCTATCTATATTTTCGCCCATGAATTCGACAATCTTATAGCGGGTGAGACGGCACCGGAAAATGCGCGCCTGTTAACCTGTGATAATGGGGGAGTCATGATTACGCCATTGACCGATAAGAAACGGCAAACGCTGCTACAGAACACCCCGGCACTTGAATCACTATGGAGTGGTCGTGGAAGGAAACTGGCAGAGGTTCTTTCTCCATTGTTTGGCGTTCCTGCACATATGGAAGCACGCCGGAATGATTTGCTCCGCCTCGGGAGTCTGGTGTTGGCTCAATTAACGAAGGACGCCCACGGAAAACTCAATCTCGATGATATTGGTAATGTTTATCTGCTAAAACAATTATTCACGCCGTTGATGAACGATATAACCGATGAATCTGGTGATGCCCGTAATAAAAGAGCCGAGTTAATTGAACAGGTTTGCCATCATCTGAACCTGGCAAGCAGTGGGCTTGTACCGCAACAGCAAAAATTTGCCGCCGCTATTTTACTGACGCGTGTATTTGCCAACCTGTTTTCTCCCACATTTTGCAGTACTGACAGTGCCAGTCACAGCTGGTTTCTTGATTTCGCGAAACAATTTCTGATTGATGCTTATGATTACGCCCCAAATGCGACGCTGGCTGATGGGGTCGATACCGTGATTTCACATATTAATGAAAATCGCACGGTTGCTGCGTTATTACTGATTAACTCACTGCAGTTTATCAGTGATAACGACGCGGTGATCGCCGGGTTAATTCACCAACATATCCCGGTATTCTGATGCAGAGTGGCAGCAGGAGGCATTAATGCCTCCTGTATCATTCCCACGGGTAGTAAAACATCAAAACGCGAAACAGGAACAGCCCAGCGCGCCCCAGAAGGCATTGTTATCGGAGACCGGTACCGATGACTGACGCGCTACATCATGGGCATGGCTGTGCACGCCGCATGGGCCGCTGCACTGGTGCACCTTCGGCATCATTGCGGCGCGTCCCGCTGCCTGCGGCGGTGCGCTGCGATAATGGCCCGGCACCGTCACCACTGGTGACCACTCCGGCAACACTGGCACCGGTGGCGGTGCCAGCGGGGTAAAGCTGCCTGCGGCGTACACCACATCACCATCAACCAGGGTCAGCACCGATTCAATCCCTTTGATCTCCTCTTCCGGCACGCTGAAGAAATCTTTCGACAGCAGCACCAGATCCGCCAGTTGTCCGACCTTGATCTCACCTTTGGCGCTTTGCTCGCTGGAGAACCAGGCGCTGCCTTTGGTCCACAGCATCAGCGCGGTTTCGCGGTCGATACGGGCGTTATCATCATACAGCTGCATACCGCCAACGGTGCGGCCGGAAACCAGCCAGTACAGCGCCGTCCACGGGTTATAGCTGGCGACACGGGTGGCATCGGTACCCAGACCGACCGGCACCTCAGCATCCAGCATGCGCGCGACCGGTGGCGTCTGTTTCGCCGCCTGTTTGCCGTAGCGATCAACAAAATATTCGCCCTGGAACGCCATGCGATGCTGCACCGCGATACCGCCGCCCAGTGCTTTGACGCGTTCGATATTGGCTTCGGTGATGGTTTCCGCATGATCGAAGAACCAGTGCAAGCCGTTAAACGGAATGTCGCGGTTTACTTTCTCGAATACATCCAGCATACGGCTGATGGATTCGTTATAGGTGGCATGCAGGCGGAACGGCCAGCGGTGCTCTACCAGATGGCGCACCACGCGCTCCAGTTCATCTTCCATACCCGGAGCCAAATCTGGGCGCGGTTCGAGGAAGTCCTCAAAATCAGCCGCTGAGAACACCAGCATTTCTCCCGCGCCGTTGTGACGCAGGAAGTTGGTGCCCTGGCCCGGCTTCAGCATATCGGTCCATTTTTCGAAATCTTCCAGCTCATGGCCGGGACGCTGGGTAAACAGGTTGTAGGCGATGCGCACTGTCAGCTGCTTTTTGGCATGCAGCTCAGAAATAACATCGTAATCATCGGGATAGTTCTGGAAACCGCCACCGGCATCGATAGCGCTGGTCAGTCCGAGGCGATTCAGCTCGCGCATAAACTGGCGGGTGGAATTCACCTGTTGCTCCAGCGGCAGCTTCGGACCTTTTGCCAGCGTGGCATACAGCAGCATGGCGTTGGGACGGGCGATCAGCATCCCGGTTGGATTGCCGTTGCTGTCGCGCTGAATCTCGCCACCCGGCGGGTTCGGCGTGTCTTTGGTGTAACCCACCACTTTCAGCGCGGCACGGTTGAGCAGGGCACGGTCATACAGATGCAGGATAAACACCGGTGTGTCCGGCGCGGCCGCGTTGATTTCGTCCAGCGTTGGCATGCGACGTTCGGCAAACTGGAATTCGGTCCAGCCCCCGACCACACGTACCCACTGCGGTGATGGCGTACGCAGGGCCTGCTCGCGCAGCATACGTAATGCATCCGCCAGCGACGGCACGCCTTCCCAGCGCAGTTCCAGGTTGTAGTTCAGGCCGCCACGAATCAGGTGCAGGTGTGAATCGTTAAGGCCGGGAATGCCGGTGTGGCCTTTGGCATCGATAATTTGCGTGTGGCTTCCGGCAAAGCGCATCACTTCCGCTTCGCTCCCCACGGAGAGAAATTTGCCATCTTTAATCGCGACGGCGGTTGCCAGCGGATTGGCGCGGTCAACAGTATGGAATTTGCCGTTGGTCAAAATCAGTGAAGCGGTGGTCATGTGTCTTCTCCTGTCAGATTATGCTTTGCTGCCAATCAGCCATTGTTTCAACACGCGGGTCAGCAGTGGCATCCACAGGAAAACCACTAGCGCCACGACGCTGGCATTGTCGAGAAAATTCCCCCACAGCGTGCCGTGGCTGACAGGCAACACCGTATTCCAGAACCAGGGGACCAGGTTGGCTGAGGGAAAAATCACCCCCAGCGTCAGTAAGTATTGTTTCCATTTGGCGGGTTTGACCTGGCCTTTTTGCGTCGGGGTAAACCAGAACGCAGCGCCAGGGCGAACTTCAATATGTTCCGGCTGGGCAAGGATGGCTGGCAGCTCTTTCACCAGTTCCTGACGGGCCGGGGATTTCAGCCAGGCATACAACTCATCCATGCCAACAAAGCGAATTAGCACGGTGTAGGCGTTGTCGCCGTGTACCGGGCGCAACACGTTCACCCCAAGGTGTCCTGGAAAGCTGGCCGCCTGCGGCATGATGGTTTCAAGCCACTTTTCGTAGTCGGCCTGCTTCTCTGGCTGGATGCTGTGGGTGATCACCAGCGTGACATGATGAGCCTGTTGTGAATATTTCATGGTCTGTTCCTCGGTGCGTCTCGCGGGTGAAAGTGCTTGCGTCGTTGAGGAAAAAAATACGAAATGAGAGCGTTTATTGATAACGGATTGTTTTTGGGTTGTTGTTCAACAAATTTTGGGGAGGGGGTAAGGAATGCGTTTGAACCTCGAAGCGCTGCTGATTCTGGATGCGCTCGATCGTCACGGCACCTTTGCCGCAGCGGCGGCCAGGTTGTTTAAAACCGCGTCAGCGCTGAGTTATACCGTGCAGAAAATGGAAAGCGATCTGAAAATCACGCTGCTGGATCGCTCCGGCCATCGCGCGACTTTTACGCCGACCGGTCGTCTGATGCTGGAAAAAGGCCGCACGTTATTACGTGCGGTGAACGAGCTGGAGCAGCAGGCGCGCTACGTGGAAAGCGGCTGGGAGAGCCAACTGGTGATCAGCGTCGATGCCTCCGTACCCTTTAGCCTGTTGACCCCGCTGATTGATGAATTCTATCAGCAGCATTCGCATACTCAGCTCCAGTTCCGCCATGATGTGCTGGCCGGTTGCTGGGAAGCCCTGCATTACGGCGAGGCAGACATCGTGTTTGGCGCAGTGCAGGAACCGGCGACGCGTAAAGAGATTGGCTGTCAGCCGCTCGGCTGGCTGGAGTATGTGTTTGCCGTCGCGCCGGAGCATCCGCTGGCTGCGGCCCCTGAGCCGCTGCTGCGTGAACAAATTCGTCAGTATCGGGCGGTGACGGTGCATGATTCTTCACGCCACAGTGCGGGTATTGATTTACGCGTGCTGGATGAGCAGAAGACGCTGAGCGTGCATGATTTCCCGTCCAAATTGCAGGCTCAGCTTGCCGGTCTGGGCTGCGGTTATCTGCCTCGCTATCTGGCAGAGCCGCATTTACGCAGTGGCGCGTTGGTGGAACGTCAACTGGATAGTGAATGTCGCCGCGATATGGCGTACCTGGCGTGGAATGAAAGCGCAAACGGTAATGCAGCGACCTGGTGGCGTGAGCGCTTACTCACGCTGCCAGGTCTGCATGACATCTATTTGCCAGCCTGAAGTTAAATCGAAATGTGGTGGCTGACTCGCGGCGGTTCGTTACCCTGATGATATTGCAGCACCGCCTGTTGCAGCTCCACATCGGCGTGGGACACGCGCTGATGCTGGCGCAGGTGTTCCTGCCACGATTCCACCAGGAACCATTCCAGCAGAGCGGTGGGGTCGTCGCTCTGCTCCATCAATCCCCAGGCATAGGCTCCGTCACGGCGGCGCGCGGCGGCCAGTTTGCGCATCTCCCGTTTGAAGTCTGCACGATCGGACTGCGGCACCTGATAACGCACCTGAATCATCACCGGACCACGACGCACATCCACCTCATCGCTCACCACCGGTTCGGCCCAGCGCTGTGCGGGTTGCAGATCGGCTTCCCCGGCAGGCAACACCAGGCGTTTCAGCAGCAGGGCGCTGATCAGTAAGGTCACACCCGCCAGCAGCAGGGTATTCGCCAGCCCGATATGCTGGGCAACTAACCCCCAGACCAGGCTGCCACCCGCCAGCGTGCCGTTAAATACCATCAGATACACCGCCAGACCCCGTCCACGCACCCAATCCGGCAGCACCGCCTGTGCCACGCCGTTCAGGGTGGTCAGAGCGATAATCCAGCCAACACCCAGAATCACCATCAGCAGCAACGCCAGCCACTGCGGTGGGCTGAGTGCCAGTGCCAGCATCACCACCGCACTGAGCAGCGCCGAGAGCAGTAGCAGGCCATCGTTGCCCATACGCAGACGAAAACGGGGCAACAACAGCGCACCGGCAATCGCACCGGCACCGACTGCACCCAGCAGCAGGCCGTAAAACCCGGCAGTACCGTGCAGCATATTACGCGCTACCAGCGGCAGCAGCGCCCAGATGGCACTGGCGAAGGCGAAGTAACACGCGGCGCGCAGCAACACACGGTGCAAATCACGGCTGGCGCGGACATAGCGCAGTCCGGCGCGGAAGGCACCAAAGAAGTGTTCATTCAACTCAGTTTTGGCTTTGGCCGGACGCTTCCAGTACAGCAGCGCGGCAACCACGAAGAAGTAACTGGCGACATCCGCGCCGTAAGCTGCCATCGCGCCGAAACTGGCCAGCAACAGGCCACCGGTGGCAGGGCCGATAGCGCGC
The DNA here is from genome assembly GCF_002095535.1 of Pantoea cypripedii. Lineage (NCBI taxonomy): Bacteria > Pseudomonadati > Pseudomonadota > Gammaproteobacteria > Enterobacterales > Erwiniaceae > Pantoea > Pantoea cypripedii. The sequence goes on along the minus strand of NZ_MLJI01000001.1, from coordinate 3,586,924 downwards.
GCGATATTAATACCGAGTGAATTCAGCGCTACGGCGTTTTTCAGTTCATGACGCGGCACCAGCTCCGGCACAATCGCCTGCCACGCCGGGCCAAACAGTGCGGCACCGATGCCGCCGACAAAGGTCAGGCCGATTAACCATTCGGTGGTCAGCCAGTTGTTATGCGACAGCACCAGCAAAGTGCCGCTGACGCTGGCCATTAATATCTGCACGGCAATCAGTAAACGGCGACGGTCAACGATATCGGACAGCACGCCCGCAGGCAGCGCCAGCAGGAACACCGGCAGGGTGGCGGCGGTTTGCATCAATGCCACGGCGGCCGGGTTATCAGACAATCCGGTGACCAGCCAGGCGCTGGCGACATCGCGGATAAAGCTGCCGGTGTTGCCTAAGACTGAAGCGGTCCAGATCAGGGCAAATAGCCCGTAGGCGAAGGGGGAAAAGGCACTGCTGCGTGCGGTTACAGGTGGTTGGCTCATGGTCAATCTCCGATAAGGTTGCGATGACTGCACATTACGAAGCCTGGCTGATGGTTGATAGCGGAAAAAATCGGCCAACTTGTCCAGGCTTTTTTGACAGGCGCCGAACGCAAAAAAGTTTGAACAAGTCGTCAAAAACTCTGCTTTAGGTTTTTCCGTCGACCACGGGTAGTTTGATTAGCGAGACACAACATTACTCACCTGACGGAGAAAAATTATGAGCACTTTCAAAACTAAAGACGGCGTTAACCTGTATTACAAAGACTGGGGCAAAGGCCAACCGGTACTGTTCAGCCACGGCTGGCCGCTGGATGCCGACATGTGGGATAGCCAGATGAATTTCCTCGCCGAACGTGGCTACCGGGTTATTGCATTTGACCGCCGTGGTTTTGGTCGCTCTGAACAACCGTGGGAAGGTTACGACTACGACACCTTCGCGGATGATATTCATGGCCTGATTGAACACCTGCAACTGGACGATGTCACCCTGGTGGGCTTCTCCATGGGCGGCGGCGATGTGTCACGCTACATTGGCCGTTACGGCACGGCGAAGGTGAAAGGGCTGGTGCTGCTGGGGGCGGTGACGCCGATTTTTGGTAAAACCAGCGATCATCCGGAAGGGGTGGAGACCGCGGTATTTGACGGCATTAAAGCGGGATTACGTCAGGACCGCGCGCAGTTTATCAAAGACTTCGCGGTGCCTTTCTATGGTACCAATGCCGGACAGACGGTATCGGACGGCGTGATGACCCAGACGCTGAATATCGCGCTGCTGGCCTCGCTGAAAGGTACGCTGGATTGTGTGACAGCGTTTTCCGAGACCGATTTCCGGGCGGATATCGCTAAAGTGGATGTGCCGACGCTGGTGATTCACGGCAGCAACGACCAGATCGTACCGTTCGAAGCCACCGGTAAACTGGTGCACGAGATGATTCCGGGATCGGAGCTGAAAGTGTATGAGAATGGCCCGCACGGTTTTGCGGTGACGCATCAGGATCAACTGAACGCCGACCTGCTGGCATTTTTGCAAGGTAATTAAAAACCCGCGCGATAAATCGCGCCGCTACGGGATTCTGCACCCATCGTAGCGGCGTGATTTATCACGCTGTAATGGATATCAATCCGCCAGCAAATGCCCGTACATCGCCATTAACCGACGTGTCACACCGTTGGTCCAGCCAAAGCCATCCTGCAACGGATACTCACCCCCGCCACCCGGACGGGCGCGCTCGCCACTGATGTCATACTTCTCCACCAGCTTATGATGCAGCGAATAGAAGTTTTTCACCGTGGTCAGCCAGTTAACCGCAATCTCCGTTGCCAGCGTCTCTTCACCGTAGTGATTCAGCCCGACAATCGCCATCCATTGCAGCGGTGCCCAGCCATTCGGCTTGTCCCACTGCTCGCCGCTTTCCACCATCGAGGTGACCAGGCCACCCTGCGTCAGCAACAGCTGGCGCAGCGCCACTGCCTGTAAATGCGCCTGCTCCGGTGTGGCTAAGCCGAGGAACAACGGCACCACGGCAGCGGCGGTAAAGGCACCAAAACGCTGGCGTCGCCAGTCGTAATCGCGATACACCCCGGCGGTTTGATCCCACAGGTAGCGATGAATGGCGCGTTTGCGCACATCGGCTTTTTTCTGCCATGCCAGCGCCGTCAGTTCCTCACCTTTGGCGTGCGACAGGGTGGAAATCATCAGCTCCAGTTTGTAGAGAAACGCATTCAGGTCAACCGGAATGAACTGCGTGGTGCGAATGCTTGCCAGACGATGTGGATCGCGCAACCAGCGTGAGGAGTAATCCCAGCCGGAAGCGGCACCGGCACGCAGATCGCGATACACCTCATTCGCCGGGCGACGCGATTTGCTGGCGGTTTCCACATCTTCAATCCAGGATTCATCGCGCGGTGTATCGCGGTCATCCCAGTAGCGATTCAACAGCGAACCATCGGGCATGCGTACCACATGGCGGTAGGCCTGGTCAGGCATCAGCGAACCGGCACCGTCCATCCAGAACTGGTACTCCTTCATCAGATGGTCGAGATAGCGTTTCGCGCCGCGAATGCCATCTTCCTCAAATAGTTCCACCATCAGCGCAAACACCGGCGGCTGCGAACGGCTGAGATAATAGGTCCGATTGCCATTCGGCACATGACCGTAGTTATCGATCAGCCAGGCAAAGTTGTCGGCCATATCGCGCAGCAGATCGTCACGACCACTCTCCGCCAGGCCCAGCATAGTGAAGTAGGAGTCCCAGTAGTAGGTTTCACCGAAACGTCCGCCTGGCACCACATAGGGTTTCGGTAGCGGCAGCAGCGACGAATGCGGCATATGTTGCTGCGGCATTTTAGTCAGCACCGGCCACAGCTCATCAATATGTTCTGTCAGGGTTTTATCCGGATTAGAAACATAAAAACTTTCATTGCTCTGCGGCAGATAAAAATGGTCATGCACAAATTTGCCGAGATCAAAATCAGCCGAACGTTTGCGGCGGCGATAGCGGATTAAAATATCCAGCGGATCATATTTTGGTGCACAATCCGGGAACGTTTTGCTATCGGCAAATATCCGCGACATTTGCACGTGCTCAAAAAGCTCCATGTATCGATCGGCGGGCGTGAGCGCATCCGGGGCGGGCAGACCTTCAATCAGCTCCGGCTCCGGCTCAGAATCCTGCATCCCCTCAAGGATTAACTCATGAGGATCCTGTTGATACTTCAGTTCCGCATCGCCACGATGCTCTTCGAAAACATTATTTTGCTGGTGGTTAGTATTAATAGCAGCCTCCTGAAAAGTCCCGGTTGCTTAAAATACAAATTATATATCCCTCATCCCTCAGGGCAACAATGCGAAATATCTATGAACGTAATAAATCATGTCGATGGATCGGTTATTTTGGTGATTTTTGAGTGATTACAAGGCGCTATATTTCAGGAAATGAAAACGGTATCTGAAATGAAGCTATAAATAATCGGACAGAATTATCTGTAAATAAGAAAATCGCCAGGTGATGGAGAAAAAATGCGGAAAATATTGATCATTTGATGGCAAACGCAACGCGGAAAAATGCGCCCCGACGGGGGCGCACTCGCTTAGTCTTCGCTGACCCGATAGCGCTCCAGCCAGTGGGCGTACGGGGCGGGCAGCACCCATGAAGGTTCGCTTTTACCCAGCGCCAGCGCGGCATGATAAGGCCAGTGCGGGTTTTTCAGGTGTGCACGGCCAATCATCACCAGGTCCAGCTGGCCTTGTTCAATGGTGGCGTTCGCCACCTGCGGCGTATCGATGCCCCAGGCCGAGGCCACCGGGATATCGGCTTCACGCCGCACGCGCTCGGCGATCGGGGCCATAAACGGGCTACCCCACGGAATATTGGCGTCCGGGGTGGAAAAGCCCATGCTGACGCTCAGCAGGTCCATGCCGTTGGCGCGCCAGTATTTTGTCAGGGTGATCGCTTCCTGCATCGTCTCTTCGTCGCGACCATCAAATTCCAGCACGCCAAAGCGCGCGGTCAGCGGCAGGTTTTCCGGCCACACGGCACGCACTGCATCAAAGGTTTCGCGCAGGAAACGGCTGCGTCCGAAGGCATCACCGCCGTATTCATCGGTACGCTGGTTGGCGTGGACCGAGAAGAAACTCTGCGCCAGGTAGCCGTGCGCAAAGTGCAGTTCCAGCCACTCGAAACCGGCGTCACGGGCGCGTTTTGCGGCGCTGACAAAGTCATCACGCACGCGTTTGATATCGTCCAGCGTCATCGCTTTGGGCACGCGCGGCAGGTTATTGCCGAAAGCGATGGCGGAAGGGGAGAGGGTGTCCCAGCCGCGTGCATCGTTCTCGCTGATATGATCGTCGCCTTCCCACGGCTTATTGGCGCTGGCTTTACGTCCGGCATGACCAATCTGGATGCCCGGCACCGCGCCTGCTGCTTTGATTTCCCGCGCGATACGGGCCAGTTTTTCGGCCTGTGCATCGTTCCACAAACCCAGACAACCGGGGGTGATACGACCTTCCGGCGACACCCCGGTGGCTTCCACAATCACCAGCCCCGCGCCGCCGCGTGCCTGGCTGCTGTAGTGCACGTAGTGCCATTCGTTGCTCAGACCATCGACCGCGCTGTACTGGCACATTGGCGGAATGGCGATACGGTTACGCAGCGTCACATCTTTCAGTGTGAACGGCGAAAATAACCCTGACATAACAACCCCTTAATATGGTTAAAGCAATATAATTTGTTTGCCGCTGAAGTTACGATGCTGCAACGCCTGTAACTGCGTGGGCAGCTGATCGTAAGGAAAATGCAGCAGCAGTTCGCTGTGTAAGGTGCCCTGCGCGATTTGCGCCAGCATGCGTTCACCTTGCTGGGTCAGTGCGTGCCATTGCTGTGCGTCACCATGAAGATGCAGTGCGCCGAGCGCCACTTCATGTAGCGATAACGCACGGCCAAACGGCGTGCAGGGCCACTGTTCTACCCGGCCCTGAATGCACACCAGATGGCCATTCGCCAGCAAGTTATCGGCCAGGCTGGTCGCGTGTTCCGGGCTGGCGGCATCAATCACTGCATAGAAGCGCGAGGCATTGTGCAGCGGATCGCTTAAGGTGTACTTCGCACCGAGTGCTTGCAGGCGGGAAAAATGGCGCTCGCTGCTGAGTGTCGTCACCGTGAAACCACGCGCCTGCGCCAGCTGTACCAGGAAGTGACCGACCGATCCCCCGGCACCGGCAATCAGCAATGACGCGCCCGGCTGGGTGGGAACTTTTTCGATGGCCTGCCAGGCGGTTAATGCCGGGCAGGGGAAGGCCGCTGCCGTAGCAAAATCGATAGCATCCGGCAGGCGCATCAGTACCTGGGCGGCAATGGGGGTAAATTCGGCAAAGCTGCCGGGACGTTGCAGGCTCTGATGATAAGCCACGCGGGTGCCGAGCCAGCGTTGATCAACATCCGCTCCAATGGCTACCACGGTGCCTGCGCCATCCACACCCGGTACTTTGCCGATTTGGCTGTCGAGCACTTTCCAGTCCACCGGATTCAGACCGATCGCCGCGTTCTGCACCAGCACCTCGCCGGACTGCAAAGGATCCGCAGTCAGATAACGATCCTGGAGATCGTGCGGCGATTTGCCGCCCTGCCAGACCCAGCCGCGCCAGTCGTTCGGCACGTTAAACATAGGCACCCGCAGAGTAGGTCAGTTCATAGCTGTGGCTGTAGATCTCAATGATATTGCCGAACGGATCTTCCATATACACCATGCGATAAGGCTTCTCACCGGGGAAATATTCGCGCACCGGCATACGTTGTTTGCCGCCAGCCGCGACGATTTTTTCCGCCAGACCTTCAACATCCGGATCCTGCACGCAGAAGTGAAACACGCCGGTTTTCCAGTATTCAAAGTTGTTTTCTGGCTTTTCCGCCGCTTTGAATTCAAAGATTTCCACGCCGACACGGTCGCCGGTGGAGAGATGGGCAATGCGGAATTTCTCCCAGCCGCCGCCAAATACGTCGCTGCACATCACGCCGATAGCGGAGTCATCTTCCTGGATTTCAGTGGGCGGCATAATCAGATACCAGCCCAGCACTTCGGTATAGAACTTCACGGCCGCGTCGAGATCGGTCACGGACAGGCCAATATGAGAAAAGGTACGAGGATAAGGAGCAGTCATCTGCGTTCTCCATGTGTCGAAAAGATCTACAGGCTACTGCGCAACGGGTATAATGAAAACAGTGATTCGGTTATGGGTTTTATAAAATTTCATTATGTTCAATCCACAATGGTTAAAATCCTTCGCCATGCTGGCGGAGCTGGGTAGCTTCACGGAAAGCGCCGATCGCCTGGGGATCACCCAGGCGGCCGTCAGCCAGCATATCCGGCATCTGGAGCAGCAACTGGGGCCGTTGATCCTGCGCAGCAAGCGTCCGCTGGAGCTGACGCCCGCCGGGCTGGCGCTGCTGGATTATTGCCAGGAGGTGGATCGCGCCCAGCGCCATCTGACGCTACGGCTGAGCGAAGAGGATGTGACCTGTGGCGAAGTGAGCCTGATTTCACCGGGCAGCATCGGTCTGCGTCTCTATCCGTTGCTGCTGGCGTTACAACAGCAGTACCCGGATCTCAGCATCCGACATCGCTTTGCCCCGGATAGCGAGGTGATGGATGCGGTGCTACATAATCGCTACGAGATGGGTCTGGTCACGCAGAAGCCGGACGATAAACGGCTGGTGGCGGAGAAATTTGCTGAGGAACCGCTGGAGCTGGTGGTGCCAGCGGGCGTGAAGGTGCACGGCTGGGCGGATCTGGAAACGCTGGGTTATATCGATCATCCGGATGGTCAGGCGATGGCGACGCGTTTGCTGAGCCGCCGTTTTCCGGGGAATCCGGGGGTGCGTAATTTGCCGCAACGTGGGTTCAGTAATCAGATCAGTTTGATCCTTGAACCGGTGGCGCGTGGTCTGGGATTTGCGGTGATCCCGCAATCGGCGCGGCTGGCGTTTGCGCAGCCGGAAGCGATCCAGGTGGAAAGCTGCGGCGTGTCGCTGGTGGATACCATCTGGCTGATCCACCGTGCCGAGTGGCCATTGTCAGGCCGTGCTCAACAGGCACTTTGCTGGCTGGAGGGTAAAGTGTAGCGGCGCGATTTATCGCGCAGGTTTTTCAGCATCTTGTGCGGAATTGCGCAATAAATTGCGCCGCTACTGATCGTGCGCTTATTTCGCCAGCGCAGCTTTGATCACATCGGCATAAGGTGTTGTTGCGCGGCCAATCAGCTTGCTCAGGGTTTTGCTGTTATCAAACAGCCCGCCCTGTTCGGCTCCGGCATCGGAGTCCGCCAGCATCTCTGCCAGACCATCGGGCAAACCCGCACCTTTCAGTGCCGCCGCGAATTCCGCCTGCGGCAGATTGATATAATCCACTTTCTCACCAGATTGCTGCGCAATCTCAGCGGCGAATTCTGCCAGTGAATAGCTCTCGTCACCGGCCAGTTCATAGATTTTGCCCGCCTGGTCGTCACGGCTGATCACTTCGGCGGCGGCGGCCGCATAATCGGCACGCGCAGCAGATGAGATACGACCTTCGCCAACCGCGCCGATAAACACATGATGTGCCAGCGCTGGCGGGATGCTCGCTGCATAGTTTTCGGTGTACCAGCCGTTACGCAGCAGCGCAAACGGAATGCCGGAAGCCTTCAGCTGTGCTTCGGTGGCGCGGTGCTCCACACCCAGGCCGAGCGGTGAGGTGTCGGCATGCAGCAGGCTGGTATAAGCGATAAAACCCACACCCGCCGCTTTGGCGGCTTCAATCACCGCTTTATGCTGTGCTTCACGCTGTCCGACTTCGCTGGAGGAAATCAGCAGCAGTTTATCCACCCCCGCAAAGGCGCTTTTCAGCGTTTCCGGCTGGCTATAATCAGCGGCACGCAGCGTCACGCCCAGCGCGGCCAGGTCTGCGGCTTTTTCCGGTGAACGCACCGCCGCAATCACTTCGCTTGCCGGGACTTTCTTCAGTAATTCGTTGATGACCAGACGACCCAATTGGCCGGTTGCACCTGTAATCGCAATCATGATGTTCTCCTTCAGTTTGAACTGGTATGTCATCATCCTGGCGTATAAACTAACTTTTAGTAAGTACTTACAGAATTGTTAGTTTGGCGGGAAAAACCTAAATGTCTGAAAACCTGAGTGATAAATTTAGCCGCGGTGAGTTGCTGAACGTCAATTGCCCCTCGCGCGAAGTGCTGAAACGTATTACCAGCCGCTGGAGCGTGCTGGTGTTGCTGGCCCTGCGCGAGGAAACGCTGCGCTTCAGCGAGCTGCGTCGCAGAATTGGTGGCGTCAGCGAACGCATGCTGGCGCAGACGCTGCGTTATATGGAAGAAGATGGTTTTGTCGCGCGCATCGCTTATGACGTGGTGCCGCCGCATGTGGAATACCATCTCACCCCGCTGGGACGTGAAGTCGAAGGGCAGGTTATCGGCCTTGCGGACTGGCTTGAGAGTAACCTGCATCGCATTCTGGAAGTGCGCGAATCGGCGTGACGGCGCGATAGATCGCGCCGCTGCGGATCAGGCGTGCAAATACTTCTCAAACCATCCTAAGGTACGGCTCCACGCCAGCTCTGCCGCCGCTTTGTCGTAACGCGGTGTCGAATCATTATGGAAGCCGTGATTCACGCCGGGATAAATATACGCCTCGTAAACCTTATGGTTGGCTTTCAGTGCCGCTTCATAGGCTGGCCAGCCTTCATTGATGCCTTTATCCAGCGCCGCATAATGCAGCAGCAGCGGTGCCTGAATACGCGGCACATCTTCTGCTTTCGGCTGGCGGCCATAAAACGGCACCGCGCAGGCCAGTTCGGGAAAAGCCACCGCTGCCGCATTGGCGACACCGCCGCCATAACAGAAACCGGTAATGCCGACTTTGCCGGTGCCCGCCTCGTGGTGCATCAGGAAATCCACGGCGGCGAAAAAGTCGTTCATCAGTTTGACCGGATCAATCTTTGCCTGCATGGCGCGGCCTTCTTCATCATTACCCGGATAGCCCCCGACCGAACTCAGCCCATCCGGTGCCAGCGCAATATAACCGGCTTTTGCTACGCGGCGGGCCACGTCTTCGATATACGGATTCAACCCGCGATTCTCATGCACCACCACCACGGCAGGGACTTTGCCGCTGGCTTTTGCCGGGCGCACCAGATAACCGCGTACCTCACCGTGTCCCTGCGGCGATGGGTAGTGAATGTACTCCGGGTTGATAGCGGGATCGGTGAATTCCACCTGCTGCGCCAGCGCATAGTTCGGACTCATGGCACTTAACAACGTGGCACCGGTCATCCCGGCGATGGTGAACTTTGCCGCCAGTGTGATGAACTCGCGTTTGCTGATTTTGCCGTGGGCGTAATAGTCATAAAGCTCAAGCAGTTCCTGCGGAAAATCCTGTGCGGTAAGACGTGTCATAATCTCTCCTTCGCTGATTAACCAGATGGTATTGCTGCTCTAACAAAGCACAGTCAGGAGCAGGTGACAAATGGCATGACGCAAAGGGTTAAGGATTTTTCTGCGCCCATTTGGTTCGCGGTAAGCACCATAAAACCCGACATTTGTTTCTGATTTATTATTGTTGCGTTAACGAATTGGATATTTTTAACGGGCTGACTATAATTTACAGCAGCCTAATCAGGCTGGGGAATTAAGCTACTTGTCGGACGTAATAAATAATAAGTTAAATCCATTCCATTGATTTTACATGAATTAGTGACAGTTAAATTTTTGCAAAAGACACTGTTATAGTTTTGTTGATCCTCACTGTTTATTTTTAAAAACACCACTTCCTTTTACAGTCACGCTCTCTTTCTTCGACTCGCAGGAAAATAAATTCGTTGCCGTTCAATTGTTAATTATAAGTAAAAACTGGTGTTCTATTTGGCAAAGAGGTAAGCAATGTTTGGATTAGATGCCTTTCACCTGGCAAGGATACAGTTCGCATTTACTGTCTCCTTTCATATTATCTTTCCAGCCATCACCATCGGTCTCGCCAGCTTCCTGGCCGTGCTCGAAGGTATGTGGCTGAAAACCCGTAACGAAACCTATCGCGATCTCTATCATTTCTGGTCCAAAGTCTTTGCCGTGAATTTCGGCATGGGCGTGGTCTCTGGCCTGGTGATGGCCTACCAGTTCGGAACGAACTGGAGTGGTTTTTCACAGTTTGCCGGCAGCATCACCGGTCCGCTGCTGACCTATGAAGTCTTAACCGCCTTCTTCCTCGAAGCGGGCTTCCTCGGTGTCATGCTGTTTGGCTGGAACCGTGTTGGTCCCGGTCTGCACTTTTTTGCCACCTGCATGGTGGCGCTCGGGACGATTATCTCGACATTCTGGATTCTGGCTTCCAACAGCTGGATGCACACCCCACAGGGGTACATCATTCAGAACGGCGTGGTGGTGCCACAGGACTGGCTGAAAATCATCTTTAACCCGTCGTTCCCGTACCGTTTGCTGCATATGTCAACCGGGGCCTTCCTCGCCAGTGCCTTCTTTGTCGGTTCTTCGGCGGCCTGGCATCTGCTGAAAGGTAATGACAATCCGGCCATTCGTAAGATGTTCTCGATGGCGCTGTGGATGGCGCTGATCGTGTCGCCGATTCAGGCGATGATCGGTGACGCGCACGGTCTGAATACCCTCGAACATCAGCCTGCGAAAATTGCGGCGATTGAAGGTCACTGGGAAAACCCGCCGGGTGAAGCGACGCCGCTGATCCTGTTCGGGATTCCGGATATGGAGCAGGAGCGTACCAAATACGCACTGGAAATCCCTTACCTCGGTAGCCTGATTCTGACCCACAGCCTCGACAAACAAGTCCCGGCTTTGAAATCGTTCCCGAAAGAAGATCGCCCGGATTCCACCGTGATTTTCTGGTCGTTCCGCGTGATGGTGGCGCTGGGGCTGCTGATGATCACCCTGGGCGTGGTCAGCCTGTGGCTGCGTTTTAAAGGGCGTTTATATCAGTCGCGACCGTTCCTGTGGTTCGCGCTGCTGATGGGGCCATCGGGTCTGCTGGCGATTCTGGCGGGCTGGTTTACCACGGAAATTGGCCGTCAGCCGTGGGTGGTTTACGGCGTTCAGCGCACCATTGATGCGGTTTCCGCGCATGGTGATCTGCATATGAGCATCAGTCTGCTGGCGTTCATTGTGGTGTACTGCTCGGTGTTCGGTGTGGGGTATGGCTACATGATGCGTCTGATTAAACAGGGGCCGCAGGTGGGTGAAGGTCACGATGTGACGCCGGGTGGTCCGGGTCAAAGCAACACGCCTGCGCGTCCGCTGTCTGCCGCTACTCATCAGGAGGGAAGCCACAAATGATCGATTTTTCAATTATCTGGTTCGCGATCATCGTGTTCGCCATCCTGATGTATATCGTGATGGACGGTTTTGATCTCGGTATCGGCCTGCTGTTTCCCTTCAACAAAAACCCGGTTGAGCGCGACATGATGGTCAACACCGTCGCCCCGGTGTGGGACGGTAACGAAACCTGGCTGGTGCTGGGCGGTGCCGGGATGTACGGTGCCTTCCCGCTGGCTTACTCGGTGATTGTGGATGCCCTGACCATTCCGCTGACGGCGATGCTGGTGGGGCTGATTTTCCGTGGCGTCGCCTTTGAGTTCCGCTTTAAAGCGACGGAATCACACCGCCCGTTCTGGGACAAAGCCTTTATCTGGGGCTCGGTGCTGGCAACCTTCAGTCAGGGCGTTTCGGTGGGAGCCATCATCAATGGTTTTCCGGTCAGTGGTCGTACTTTCGCCGGGGGCTATATGGACTGGCTGGCACCGTTCCCGCTGTTCTGCGGTATCGGCCTGCTGGTGGCTTATGCGCTGCTCGGCTGTACCTGGCTGATTATGAAAACCGAGCACGGACTGCATCGTAAAATGTCCGCGCTGGCAACGCCGCTGGTGATTGCGCTGCTGGTGATTGTCGGCCTGATCAGCCTGTGGACGCCGTTCAGCCATGAGGCCATTGCCCAGCGCTGGTTCACCCGTCCCAACTTGTTCTGGTTCCTGCCGGTTCCGGTACTGGTGCTGGTGTGTGCGTGGGGCATCGTGCGCGGCGTCAAACGCGAAGCACATTACAGCCCGTTCCTGCTCACTTTGCTGCTTATTTTCCTCGGCTTCTCTGGCCTGGGGATTAGCGTGTGGCCGTACATCATTCCGCCTTCCATCACCATCTGGCAGGCCGCATCACCGGCTATCAGCCAGGCGTTTATGCTGGTGGGTGGTCTGCTGATTATCCCGGTGATTCTGATGTACACCTTCTGGAGTTACTACGTGTTTCGCGGAAAAGTTAAAGCCGACGAAGGATACCATTGAGATGCGAAGCGGGGTCAGCAACATGCATAACCACGATGCAGTGAAAGCGCCATTCTGGAAACGTATGATGTGGCTGGTGATTATCTACGGCGCAAGCGTGCTGGCACTGGGTGTGGTGGCAACGCTGTTTCGGATGATGATGACGGCTGCGGGGATGCGATCGCATTAATTTTGTGCTGCGGCGCGATCAATCGCGCCGCGACCATTGCCTGCGTAAACATTAGTTGCCTAAGCAATTAATGCTTTTCCCGTTACGCTTTCTTTACTCTTCCTTACATTGGTAATACGTTTTTGTTATATTTATGTGACCGATAACGCAAATTCTGCGTCACCCACTTCCTTTCGATCATCACAGAAATGCTCAGCCTGAATCTGAAACAACAGTACATCGACGATTTGGTGGACTGGATTGAAGCGAACCTGACCGACGACCTCAACATCGATCTGATTAGCCTGAAATCCGGTTATTCCAAATGGCACATGCAACGCATGTTCAAAGAAATGACCGGACAAACGCTGGCGTCCTACACGCGCAAACGTCGCCTGACCATGTCGGCGATGGCGCTGCGTCTGACGCGTATGCCGCTGATTGATATCGCCGTGCGCTTTGGTTTTGATAACCAACAGAATTTTACCAGGGTGTTCAAAAACCATTTTTCGCTGACGCCCGGCGCGTTTCGCCGCAATCCTGAGTTGCAGCTGAAAGATTTCCACAGCCGTATTACCAGCCGCCATCGCTGGGTTGACGTGCGACTGGCAGAGAAGCCGGAGCTGCAACTGAGCGGGGAGGTTATCGAGTGGGAATGCCGTTTCGGCGAATTCATTCATGACCACGGTGATGTGGTGGCGCAGCACGCGCGTGACTTCGTCGCCTTTGCCGGACAGCATGCCAATAAAGGCTGGCTGGGTTTTCAGTTCAGTCCGGGAGAGGGGGCCGATCAGCAACATATCAGCCTGTTCGAGGCGCTGGAAAGCCAGCATGGTGATGTGCTGCCGCGCAATGCGGTGAACTGGACCGGCGAAAGTGGCTTGTACGCGGAAGTTGACTGGCAGGGCACGCCCGAGCAAATCAACGCCTTTACCTCCGACATGTATTACATCCATCTGCCTGCGCTGGGTGTTGCACGCCGTCAGGGTAAAGATTTGCTGCGTCTTGATCTGCAAAACAGCACGCCCGATCGGCTGTACGGCACCTTCTTCATTCCTGTTACTGCCGGATAATGCATAAATCGTGCGGTTGTCTGTGATAAACCGCACGATTATATAAAATAATCCGCCTGACCGGCGTAAAATTCTCCATCGAAACCTGATCCCCCGCGTAAAACCCTAACGCCCCCGAATCAGGCTGAATAATCACCTGCATTCCAGGTCCATCCCGGACCCATAAGAGAAGAAAACTAATGCGACTTTTACCGTTGTTCCTTGTGACAGCGCTGACCGCGTTTTCGGCTATTGCCAGCGCTCAGCTCTCCGAACCGTTCTCACCGCCAGCCGGTCTGCATCCGCATCAGACCTGCCAGCAGCATGAAATTTCGGGCGATAACCCGTTACCGCAAAACAATGGCGGGATGATGGAGTGTGGTCATCGCGATTCGCTGCAAAACTAAGTTTGCAGCGTCTGCCGCTCTGACCGACGCGCCAGCAGGCTGGCACGAATAAACGCGACGATAAACACCAGCGCAAACAGCACCACAATGGTGGGAGCAGGGGCGCTATCCAGATAAAACGACCCATACACCCCACCCAGCGACACCATGACGGCCACCACCACCGCCGTGATTAGCGCGTGTGAAAAACGTCGCGTCAGCAACAGGGCAATCGCCCCTGGTGCAATCAGCAAAGAAACCGACAGAATGATCCCGACCGCTTTCATTGTTGCCACGATGGTCAGCGCGACCATGCACAGCAGACCATAATGCAACAGGCGAGTGGGTAATCCGCTGGCCTGCGCCTGTTGTTGATCGAAGCAGAACAATAAAAAATCCCGCCATTTTAACGCCATAATCAGCATGATCGCTGCCGCGATGATCCCGGTTTGCACCATATCCGCCACGGTGATGCCCAGCATGTCGCCGAACAGGATGTGATCGAGATGGACCTCCGGTTTGCTGGCGATATACAGAATCAGCCCGACTGCGAACATTCCGGAGAAAACAATGCCCATCACCGTATCCTGCTTGATGCGGCTGTTGTCCTTCAGGAAACCGCTGGCAACGGCGCAAAACACCCCGGCAGTAAAGGCACCGACCGCCAGCGGCAGACCCAGCATCCAGGCCAGTACGATGCCGGGAAATACCGCATGGCTCATGGCATCCCCCATCAGCGCCCAACCTTTCAGCACCAGAAACACCGACAGCAGAGCACAGGGAACGGCGACCACCACGGCAATCAACAGCGCGTGGTGCATAAATTCAAACTGGAGAGGTTCGGTCAGCAGGCTCAGCATTGGGCATCCTCCAAAGATGTTCTGGCGCGCCGCCGCTGCGCCAGCAATCCCTGTTGCGGGGCGAAGACAAACGCCAGCAAAAACAACAGCGTTTGCGCCACCACGATAATGCCGCCGGTGGCACCATCCAGATAATAACTGGCCCAGGCACCGAGGAAGCTGGTGACGCTGCCAATACCGACGGCGATGGCTAACAGGCGCGGAAAGCGGTCGGTCAGCAGCCAGGCGGTGGCACCCGGCGTTACCACCAGACAAATCACCAGAAACGCCCCCACCGTTTGCAGCGCGGCGACGGTAGATAGCGCCAGCAGGGTGAAGAACAACAATTTGAGGCGGCCTGGGTGCAGGCCGATGGCGCGGGCGTGGTTCTCGTCAAAAAACGTCACCAGCAAATCTTTCCATTTGAAAAACAACACGCAGATGGAGACCGCGCCAATCAGCGTCAGTTGCAGGATATCGGCGGGGGCGATGGCGAGAATATTGCCCAGCACGATGGTCTGAATGTTCACCGCCGTCGGGTTAAGCGACACCATAAACAGGCCGAGGCCGAAAAATGAGGTGAAGATCAGGCCGATGATCGCGTCCTCTTTTAACCGGGTCCGCTGGTTAAGGAACAGCATGCTGCCCGCCGCCAGCCCGCCGGAGAGAAAGGCCCCGAGGGCAAACGGCAAACCGAGCATATACGCGCCCGCCACGCCGGGTACGATGGAATGCGACAGCGCATCGCCAATCAGTGACCAGCCTTTCAGCATCAGATAGCAGGAGAGAAAGGCGCACAGGCCACCGACCAGCGCCGAGACCCACATGGCGTTCAGCATATATTGGTAGCTAAAGGGTTCCAGTAGCAGCTGCATCGTCAGACCCTCTGTTTGCCGTGGGGCAGATGGGCGACGAACGGCCGTTCATCATCGGTGATGATGCGATCTTCTGAACCGTTCAGCACCACATGGCGCAGCACGCCGCTAAACGCGCGTTCCAGATTTTGCTGGGTGAAAGTGGTCGCCGTCGGACCGCTTGCCAGCACCGTGCCTTTCACCATCACCGTGTAATCACAGAACTCAGTGACCGAGCCGAGATTATGCGTTGAAACCAGCAGGGTTTTCCCTTCATCGCGCAGTTCCCGCAGCAGGCTGATGATTTTGGCTTCGGTCTGCACATCCACCCCGGTAAATGGTTCATCGAGCAGGATCACTTCGCCCTGTTGTGCGATGGCGCGCGCCAGAAACACGCGTTTTTTCTGGCCGCCGGAAAGTTCACCAATCTGACGATGACGCAGGGCCAGCATATCGACGCGATCCAGCGCAGCGTTGACCATGTCATGGTCATGCTGTTTGGCAATACGCAGCATCCCCATATGGCCGTAACGGCCCATCATCACCACATCTTCCACCAGCACCGGAAAAGACCAGTCAACCTCTTCCGCCTGGGGCACGTAGGCAACCAGGTTGCGCCGCAGCGCCTGACGCGTTGGCATGCCGAGGATGCGAATTTCCCCCTGCGCCAGTCGCACAAACCCCATCACTGCCTTAAACAGCGTCGATTTACCGGAGCCGTTAACTCCAACCAGCGCGGCGATGGAGCCGCCCGGTACGCTGAAACTGGCCTCCCGCAGGGCGGTGTGCCCGTTGCGGTAGGTAACGCTCACTCCGGATGCGGCAATGCCTGCGACCTGGGTCATAACTTTACTCCTTCATGCCGTCTTTGATGCCTTGCACCAGCGTACGGGTGGTGACGTTGAGTAAGTCGAGATAAGTGGGGACCGGGCCATCGGCCTGGCTGAGCGAATCGACATACAACACGCCGCCGTAGTGCGCACCGGTTTCGCGTGCCACCTGGCGTGCCGCTTTGTCGGATACCGTGCTTTCACTGAAAACCGCAGGAATGTTTTCCTGCCGGACGCGATCAATCACCCGGCGTACCTGTTGCGGCGTGCCTTGCTGGTCGGCATTGATTGGCCACAGATAAAGTTCTTTCAGCCCCAAATCGCGCGCCAGATAGGAAAATGCGCCTTCACTCGAAACCAGCCAGCGTTTATTTTCCGGGATTTGTGCCACTTGCTGGCGCAGCGGGAGCAGCGTCGCGGTGATTTTCTGTTTGTAAGTCTCGGCATTGCGCTGATATATCGCGGCATTGGCCGGATCGTAATGCATCAGCGCATCGCGGATGTTGTCGACATAAATCAAGGCATTGTCGGGGGACATCCAGGCATGGGGATTGGGTTTGCCATTGTACGGGCCTTCGCTGATGCCCATCGGCGTCACGCCGCGTGTAACGATAACTTCGGGCACATCTTTTAAGTGCTGATAAAAACGCCGGAACCACAGTTCAAGGTTCATGCCGTTGGTAAGAATCAGCTGCGCCCCCTGAGCGCGTTTGATGTCGCCCGGCGTGGGCTGATATTCATGGATTTCGGCACCCGGTTTGGTGATCGAGCTGACGTCCGCCGCCTCTCCGGCCACGTTTTTCGCCATATCGGCGATGACCGTGAAGGTGGTCACCACCCTGAATTTCTCGCTGGCGAAAGCACCGGGAATCACCACGGTACTCAGCAGCGTGCACAGCAATATTCCTCTTATCATTTTCATACATCCATCCTCGGCATGATTAAAAAACGACCTGATATAGCAATTGCTATACTTTATAGCAGTTGCTAATACGATCGCCAAGTTCAGGTGTGTAAAGCTGTGTATGTGGATGCTTTGCGCAATAACCCAGTGCGATATTGGGTCACGGCGCAAATATCACGCATCTGGCGTAGCGGCGCGATTTATCGCGCAGGTTTTATCTGAAGGGGGGATGAACGATTGATGTTGTACGCAATAGCATTTTTCGGCATTGCGCTTAAGATATATCATAACTATTCTGACGGCGTCAGATGAGAATGAGTTTCGCTTTCATATTTGATTCATGCGCGGGCTTCTGACGCCCGACGCGAGGCAAAATAATGGAAAAAAAACCTGAATCGACCAGCGTTGTGCTGGCCCAGACTTACCACTCGATTTCGCTGGCGGCGGCACGCACCGTTATCACTGCGGCTCTGCAAACCGCAGCCCAACATGGCTGGCATATCAGCGTCGCGGTAGTGGATCGCGCTGGCGAGCTGGTCAGCCTGGATCGCAGCGATGCGGCGATCGGCATCAGCCCGAGCGTGGCGCAGGGTAAAGCGCGCACCGCCGCGTTGTTACGCGCCCCCTCGAAAGAGTTCGAAAGCTTTATCAATAGCGGCAGCCCCAGCTTCCTCGCTACTCCGGGGGTGACGCCACTCGAAGGCGGCATTCCGCTGTGGTTACACGGCGAAGTGATCGGTGCGGTCGGCGTGAGCGGAGCGCACGGCGCTAACGATTCACTGGTGGCTGAACAGGCTGCTGAAGCGCTGGCCTCATTCTAAGGAACAGACGATGGCAGCCTTACAGAACAAACATCTGGTGGTGATTGGCGGCAGTTCCGGCATCGGTTTTCAGGTTGGGCAGCAGGCGGCAGCCGCAGGGGCCAGTCTGACGCTGCTCGGTCGCAATACCGAACGGCTGGCGCAGGCGCAGAACGCGTTAGCGGAGCAGGGCGCACAGGTGGCGACCCTCGCGGTAGATGCCCACGATCACGATGCGTTGCGCGCGGCTTTTAGCCAGCTTGATGCCTTTGATCATCTGGTATCGATGGTGGGCGATGCCATGGGCGGTGGCTTCCTTACCGCCGATATGGCGCTGATTGAAAAGGTGATTTACTCGAAATTCCTCACCAATGTGCTGATTGGCAAACTGGCGGCAGAAAAAGTGCGCTCAGGGGGTTCGCTGACCTTTACTGCGGGCACCGGTGGCCGCGCCCAGCATGCCTGTGCCAGCTATGTTGGCAATCAGGGCATTGTGTCGCTGGCGCAGGGGCTGGCTGTGGAGCTGGCACCGAAAGCGCGCGTCAACTGCGTCGCCCCCACCTGGACGGTGACACCGTTCTGGCGGCAGCAAGCCGCGGAGCAGGTGGAGCAAACCCGCCAGCATTTCGCCGGGATCATTCCGCTGGGCCGTACGGCGGAAATTGACGAGCTTGCCAGCGCTTATCTGTTCTTAATGCAAAACGATTTTATTACCGGACAACAAATCGCGGTGGACGGCGGCATTATGCTTGGCTGATCCCGCAGGAGAGATGACTTGAGAAAACAGACCCCGACAGGTAACCCACGCGCGCCGCAACGTGTGCGCAATGAACTGCGTTTCCGCCACATCACCGTGGCAAGCAAAACCCGTGTTGCCGGAGAATTCTGGCGCATTGTCTTTACCGGCAGCGATCTGGCGGGTTTCAACTCGCCTTCCTATGACGACCATATCAAAGTTTTCTTCCCGGAAGCGGGCGGGGTGCTGGCGTTGCCACAGATGACCGACGAAGGCGTGGTGTGGCCTGCGGGCATGCGTCCGGCAGCGCGTGATTACACGCCGCTGGCGTTTAACGGCGTGGATTCGCTGACCATCGATTTCTTTATTCACGATGGCGGTGTGGCCAGCAACTGGGCTAATGATGCGCAGCCGGGCGACCAGCTGGCGATGGGCGGTCCGCGTGGTTCGCTGATCATTCCTGCTGATTATGCCAGCCAGATCTATGTCTGTGACGAAACCGGCCTGCCCGCTATCAAACGTCGTCTGGCGGAAATTGACGCCCAGGACGTGCATCTGCTGGCCTTTGTTGACGAAGCCACTGGCCGTGATTATCTCGGCGAACTGGCTGGCGTCAATGTCAGCTGGCTTGGCAGCGGCACCATGCAGAGTGATAACCTGGGTGCGCTGATTGCGAAGCTGGACCGGATCTCACTGCCGACCGAAGAATACTTTATCTGGCTGACCGGTGAAGGCGAGGCGGTGAAACTGCTGAGCGATTACTTTACCCAGCGTCGTGGTGCCGATACTGATTTTGTGCGTGCCGTAGCCTACTGGCATCAGAAATAACCGACTCTTGCCCGCCCATTGCCGCCTGTGTTGAATTTTGCCAGGCGGCAGACTACTATCAACCTCCCTTAACCCATCCTCAGGCAGGCAATGAAACAGCATCGGGATTTTGCATGGCACGGCGACCAGGCACAGCGTGGCTTTTGTGCGGGGGCGCGTAAAAAGCGCCGTGAACGAATGCTGGATGCCAGTGATATCCGTCTGTTAATGCTGCACTTTCTGGCGCAAAGCAATGCGCACGGTTATGAGCTGATCAAATCGGTTGAAGAACTCTCCAAAGGGGAATACTCCCCCAGTCCCGGTATTATCTACCCCAATCTGACGCTGCTGGAAGAGATGGACGCCATTCGTGTGGTGGACGCTCAGGAGTCACGCAAGGCATACACGCTTAATGATGGTGGCCGTGCGTTGCTGGCGGAAAACCGTGAAAATGTCGCGACTATTATTCAGCGTCTCACCTCTCTGGCTATTCTGGTCAATAACCGCAGCATTCCTGAAGTTGAACAGGCGATTCACAATATTAAATTCACGTTAAATCATCGTCTGGCGCAGGAAAATATTTCCGCTGAAACACTTGAGGTCGTGATCACAGCGTTAAATGAAGCCGCAGGGAAAATCGCAAAGAGTTGATCTACATCATTTTTAACCCCTAAAATTGTTGCAACATTGTTTAATTAAATTAAGTAAATAAAAACAAAGTTGTAGCAATAATTACAGCTAAACCAAAAAGGTTTGGCTGGTAAATATAAACGGTAGTTTTTCTCACCATTATTCAGCGCTACTTTTTCCGCATCGCATTCATTCCGAAGCGTTAAGGGAAAAGAATATGTCTGAAACCAAAAAACAGCCGGTGCATGATCTGCGTTCGGCCATCTCATTGCTACAAAGCCTGAAAGGCGAATTCGTCAGCACCGATACTGAAGTCGACCCCCATGCGGAACTCTCCGGCGTGTATCGCTATGTCGGTGCCGGTGGTACCTGCGAGCGTCCAACGCGCAAAGGCCCGGCGATGATGTTCAACAAGGTGAAAGGTTTTCCTGATGTGCGCGTGGTGACTGGCCTGATGTCAACTCGCGAGCGTGTCGGCCACCTGCTGGATTGCGCGCCAGAAAAACTGGGTTTTCTGCTGAAAGACTCGGTACATCATGCGGTTGCGCCGGTGGTGATCAGTGAAAAACCGCTATGCCAGGAAGTGGTGCACTACGCGGAAGATCCGAATTTTGACCTGCGTACCTTATTACCCGCACCAACCAACACCGAAGAGGATGCCGGTCCTTACTTCACCATGGGGATGTGCTACGCGTCCGACCCGGAAACGCACGAGTCAGATATCACCATCCACCGTCTGTGCATTCAAAGCCGCGATGAACTGTCGATGTGGTTGACCCCAGGCCGTCATATTGATGCTTTCCGTGAAAAAGCGGAAAAAGCCGGTCAGCCGCTGCCGATCTCCATCAGCATTGGCGTTGACCCGGCGATTGAAATTGCTGCCTGCTTTGAACCGCCGACAACACCGCTGGGCTTTAACGAACTGAGCATTGCCGGGGCATTGCGTGGTAAGCCGGTAGAACTGGCACCGTGCGTCAGCATCAACGAAAAAGCCATCGCCCACGCTGAAATCGTGATTGAAGGCGAACTGCTGCCGAATGTGCGGGTGCGTGAAGACCAGAACACCAACACCGGTAAAGCGATGCCGGAATTCCCCGGTTATACCGGCGAAGCCAAAGCACAACTGCCGGTGATCAAAGTGAAAGCCGTTACCCACCGCAAACACCCGATTCTGCAAACCACTCTTGGCCCAAGCGGCGAACACGTCAGCATGGCTGGTATCCCGACCGAAGCCAGTATTCTCGATATGCTGGAACGCGCTATGCCGGGCCGTGTAGTGAATGTGAATGCTCACACTTCAGGTGGCGGCAAGCTGCTGGCGGTGATTCAGTTTAGAAAATCTTCCCCGGTGGATGAAGGTCGCCAGCGTCAGGCCGCTCTGATTGCCTTCGCGGCTTTCTCTGAACTGAAGCATGTGATCCTGGTGGATGAGGATGTGGATGTGTTCGACACCGATGACATCCTGTGGGCGATGCAAACCCGCTTCCAGGGCGATGTCGATATCGCCACCATCGCCGGTGTGCGTTGCCATCCGCTCGATCCGTCGCAGGACCCGGCCTACAGCACCAGCATCACGCAACAAGGTATGACCACCAAAACCATCTTTGACTGCACCGTGCCGTGGCATTTGAAAGCCCACTTTGAACGTTCGAAGTTCAAAAAAGTGGATGTAAAACGTTTCCTTCCCGATTTTGAGTAAGTGAGGTTGTAGTGAGCAGAAGGCGCATTATCGTCGGCATTAGCGGCGCGTCTGGTTTCCAGTACGGTATGAAGGCGCTGCAATTGCTGCGCGATCAGGATGTTGAGGTCCACCTGGTGGTGACCAAAGGCGCGGAAGTGACGCGTTCAATGGAAACCGATTGGCAGCGGCAGGAGATTACCGATTTAGCCGATGAGGTGCATAGCATCAGTAACCTCGGCGCGTCGATCTCCAGCGGCTCGTTTAAGACCCTCGGCATGTTGATTGCGCCCTGCTCAATGAACTCGCTGGCGTCCATTGCCCATGGACTGACCGGCAATCTGCTGACCCGTGCAGCAGATGTGATCCTGAAAGAGCGGCGTCGGCTGGTGTTAATGGTCCGTGAGACGCCGCTCAATCTGGTGCACATTCGCAACATGGCGGCAGTTACCGAAATGGGCGGCATTGTTTATCCGCCGGTTCCGGCTTTTTACCAGAAGCCACAATCCGTGGATGAAATGGTACATCACAGCGTAGCGCGCGCCCTCGACCTGTTTGACCTCGATGTTGGCAACCTGAAACGCTGGGGTGAAAAACATCATGAAGCGTAAGGAGTAAATTATGGTAGTGGGACCCTTTGTCAACGGCAGTGCCGTACTGATTGGCGGACTGGCGGGCGCGTTTCTCGGCACGAAAGTACCGGAACGGCTGCGCGTAGCTCTGCCAATGACCTTCGGCCTGTCGTCGATGGGCCTCGGGATTGTGTTGATTGGTAAAATTCACAGTTTACCGGCAGTGATTCTGGCGCTGATTATCGGTGCCGCCATCGGTGAACTGGTGTTTCTGGAAGAGAAAATTGGCCGGCTGGGTAATCTGGCAAAAGGGCTGGTTGGACGTTTCCAGAGCGAACAAACCGAAACCGGTCTGTCGGGTGCTGCCTTTACTGAGAAGTATGTGGCGATTCTGGTGCTGTTCTGTGCCAGCGGCACCGGCATTATCGGGGCAATGACCGAAGGGATGACGCACGATCCCAATATCCTGTTTGTGAAATCAATCATGGATATCTTTACCGCTGCGATTTTTGCTACCTTGCTGGGTTACGCAGTGGCGGTAATCGCCGTGCCGCAGCTGATTATTCAGCTGGTGCTGGCTTCAGCGGCGGTGCTGATTATGCCGCACACCTCGCCGACCATGATGAGTGACTTCACCGCAGCGGGTGGATTTATCATGCTGGCAGCCGGTTTCCGTATCGCGGGGATTAAATCTTTCCCGGTCGCCAATATGCTGCCCGCGTTGATACTGGTGATGCCGGTCAGTTATCTGTGGTCGATGTATATCCACTAAGCAACACGTCAGCCGCGGTTGGATCGTGGTTAGCCATGCTAAAATAAGCGCGGAAAAACGCGCGGAGTCATCATGGATCTCAAACGATTGCATTACTTTTGCTCGATAGCGGAACAAGGCTCCATCAGTAAAGCCGCGAAGCTATTGAACATCGCACAACCGCCGCTGGGTAAGCGCCTGCAGGAGCTGGAAGAGGAAATTGGTTCACCGCTGTTTACCCGCACACCACGTCGTATGGTGTTGACCGAAGCCGGAACCTTTCTCTATCGCCAGGCCTGCGACATCTTAAGCCGGGTCAATCAACTCAAGCGCCAGACCATCACCATCGCCACGCGCAAACAGCGCCGGGTAAATATCGGTATTTCCTACCTTTATCTGCGTTATTTCAACAGCATCCTGATGGATTACTACCGCAACCGCCCCGACTGGGACATCAACGTGATTGTGTCTGATTCCAGCCATCTGGAAGCGATGCTGCTGGATAACACCGTGGATATTGCGCTGATGCAAGTTCCTGGCGATCGCCAGCCCTGGTTTATCCGTGAGCTGGAACCGATTGATACTATCGCGGTGATTTCTTCCCACTACAGCCCAATGCTGGCCGGGAAAGCCTTGCAGTTCAGTGACCTGAGCGGCATTCCGCTGATGTTGCTGCACCGTATCGGCGGGGAAGGGACCTATGAAGTGATGCGCAGCAAACTGTTCAGTAGCCTCGATCAGGTGAATATCACCATTAAGGTTTCAGAACCGCGTCTGGTATTGGAAATGATGGAGCAGGGTTTTGATGGCGCGGCATTTTTACCGCGCTCCGAATTTATCCCCAGCGCACTGGGCAAATATATGGTGTGCCCGCTGGCGGAACCTTTCGCGATTTATCATCCGGCGATCGTCACCTTAAGTACCGCGCAGGACCGGCTGTTATGGCCGCAGGAGCATGAGGTCGCCTGACCTCAATTCCCGGTCGGTTTCTTCTTATCCACATGCCCCAGCTCGCGATCCGGGAAACAATAATCACGCACCCGCTGCTTTAATGCGGCGGCGTCGGGAAAACCGCCTTCCTGTTTACGCTCCCAAATCACCTTGCCATCAATGGTTATCTCAAACACGCCGCCGGTGCCGGGCTGCAAGGTGACAGAGGCTAAATCGTCAGCAAAAGTATGCAGCAGCTCCTGTGCCATCCACGCTGAGCGCAGCAGCCAGTTGCATTGCGTACAGTAATGAATATTCACCGCCGGTTTGTGTGTCATTTCATCGCTCATCTTAATTGATTGATTAGTAATAAGTTAACTGCGGTTAACAAAATGTGCTGTCTAAGATACATCTTAGTGTAAATGGTATTGATAATGATTACCACTTGCATTACATTTCTGACGAAATCATTTATAACATAAAAAAAGTCTGTAACTTTTTACGGTTTTTATACAAAACTGTGGTTTTCTGGCAGCAAGCACGTGAGCGAATACTAACAATTAACAAGGTATTTCGCGTCTATGTCTCCAATTTTTCAGGGGTTCACCTCACAGCGTCTGTTTAAAACAGCGGTGCTGGCATCCGCCATCCATGCAGCCTGCGGCTACGCAGCCACCAGCGACAATCAGGATCTGGCGATTTCAGGCAAAAAAACCACCACAAATGAACCGGTGATGACGGTCACTGCGCCGAAACAACCGCTGGTTGCCGGTAGCCGTACCACGCTTTCTGCCGACGAGTTGCAGAAACAGGGTGGTAATGATTTTGGCTCCATTATGCGCTATCAGCCGCTGGTCACCGCGCCGGGTGCCGCTGGCGGCAGCAACACCGGCAAGAGTGGCTATACCGGGGACCGTGGCGGTTATACCGGTTATAACATTCGTGGCCTGGAAGATAACCGCGTTTCCATTGACGTAGACGGCATTGAACAGCCTTTAGCCACCGGCCGCAGCTCAGTGGGCCGTGCCGGTTCAGGCACCTTCGGGATTGGTCGCGACTATATCGATCCTTATATGTATGGATCCGTGGGTATCGTCGAAGGCGCTACCGATGTTTCCAACAAGAACCTGGCGCTTGGCGGATCGGTTTCATTCCGGCCAAAATCCCCGGATGACTATTTGTCACCCACCAAACAAACCTACTTCGGTTACCAGAGTGACTACGACTCTTCCAACCGCAGCTGGCACAACGGCATCACTGCCGCGGCAGGCGATGAAACCCTGCGTGGTATTGTGGTGATCAGCCGTCGTGACGGCCAGGAAACCCGCAATAACAGCGGAACCATTGATGCGTATCCGGCGAACTGGCACTCTGACGCCATTGCCGCGACCGGTATCTGGCAGCCAAACAGCGAACACCAGTTCAGCGCCACCCTGGATTACTATCACAAAACCAACCACACCAACTTCGATTACTGGGGCAGCAGCACCACGACTATTTATGGCCGAGCCGATCAGAGCAGCCAGACGCGTCGCTGGAGCGGCATGCTGAAAGATCTCTGGACGCCAGATAACAACCTGCTGGTGGACAGCCTCGAAAGCAGCATCTATTACCAGCAAACCGAAGCACATGATGATACCGCTGCGCCAGCGGCCGGTACGGTTGAAGCCCACAATATCTATTCAAACTACAACACCAAAACCTTTGGCTTTGAAACCAAAGGGGAAAAAAGCTGGTTGTTTAACAACTTCCGCTACGGCCTGAACGGCAGCATTGCCAAAACCGAACGTCCGTACTGGCTGGATCCGGCACAGACCTCGTACAACAACATCACCCGACCTGAAGCGGATAGCCGTACCTGGAGTTTAGGCGTCTATGCTGAAGATACGATGAGCTGGGATCTGAATGGTCACACCTTCTCGATCATTCCTGGGGTGCGTTACGCTTACCAGAATACCAAGCCGCAAAATCTTTCCAGCCTGGCAGGCGGTGATGCGGATCTGTCTACCGGTGATGTGGAAACGCTTTATGGCAAGGGATTCAGTGACGGGCAGATCCTGCCGTCGCTCGCCTTCCAGTACAATCTGACGCCGAAGATGATGGCGTATCTGCAATACAAGCGCGGTGCGCAGTTCCCGAACGCCAGCCAAATGTATGGCTCATGGAACCTGTCGTCTAATTACGGTGGTAGCAATCAGTATGCTCTGCTGGGTAACACTGACTTGAAAACCGAAACCAGCAACAACTTTGAGTTCGGTCTGAAAGGTGAAGCTGTCGAAGGGATCACCTTCTCGGCGGCGACCTTCTACAACAGTTACAAAAACTTTATCGACTACACCCGTTACAGCCGTAGCGCGAATCCGGAAGTCTTCACTAACATTCCGGATAACATCGGTATCGCTTACCGCGCAGAAAACCGTGATAAAGCTTATATCTATGGGGCAGAGTTCGGCAGCAAGTTCAACATCGGGACATGGGTGCCTGAAGTTGATGGCCTGACTGCACGCCTGGCGTTTGGTTATGCGCAGGGCGCGTCGAAATCCAGCTACCTGGGTGACAAATATGTGCCGCTGGAGAGCGTGCCGCCGATGCGTCTGATCACCGGCGTGGCTTACGATGATCCGGATCAGCGCTACGGTGCCGCAGTGACCGCCACCTTTAACCACGGTAAGCGTGCCACCTACACCCAGCGTCAGAGCTATAACAACACCGGTAGCGCGATTGGTACCACCAACAATACTTACTACCAGAACATCCCAGGTTACGCGCTGGTGGACCTGACGGCTTACTATCGTGTCACCAAAAACGTCAAAATCAGTGGCGGGATCTACAACCTGACTGACCGTAAATACTGGGATTACCTCAGCAGCCGCGATCTGGAATCCACCACCAGCAAGACCGATCAGAACTACTATGATTCACAGCTTGCTGTGATGCCGGGCCGCACCTTCCAACTGGGTGTTAACGTCGATTTCTGATAATCAACTTCGCCCTGCGGTGACGCAGGGCATTTTCATGGGAGCAAGCGCAATGAACCAACGTTATGAACACTATCTGGCCCTGAAAGGCGAACATCCAAAAAAATACGCCCGCGACCTGGCCGCGCTGATGGGCATTGGCGAAGCGCAGCTGTGTGAAGCGCGCGTCGGCCACGATGCTCAGGCGTTGAAAACCGATTTCCCGGCACTGCTGGCGGCACTGGAAGCCGTGGGCGAAACCAAAAGCATCACCCGTAATGAATACGCAGTGCATGAGCAGGTAGGCAAGTATGAAAACCTGCACCTTGGCGAACACGCCGGGCTGATTCTCAACCCACGCGCGCTGGATCAGCGTCTGTTCCCGCAGCAGTGGCACAGTGCGTTCTTCCTGCGTGACATGACCGCGCGCGGTGAGCGTCAAAGCATCCAGATTTTTGATCGCCACGGCGACGCGGTGCTGAAAATCTATACTACCGAAAACACCGACATCGCGGCCTGGGATGCGTTGATTGCGCAGTTCACCACGGATGCCACCTCGCTGGAACTGACGCCGGCCAGCGGCCCGCAGCATAGCGAGACCCTTGACGCCACGACGGTAGAAGCCGAATGGCGAGCCATGACTGATGTACATCAGTTCTTCGGTCTGCTGAAGCGCCACAATATTTCACGCCAGCAGGCGTTCCGCGCGGTGGCTGACGATCTCGCCTGGCAGGTCAGCAATGATTCGCTGGCGCAGCTGCTGAACCAGGCGCAGCAGGACGGCAACGAAATCATGATTTTTATCGGCAACCGTGGCTGTACCCAAATCTTCACTGGCGCGGTGGAAAAACTGATGCCGATGGACAACTGGATCAATATCTTCAACCCTAATTTCACGCTGCATCTGATGGCGGATCACATCAGCGAAAGCTGGGTGACGCGTAAGCAGAGCGGTGATGGTTTTGTCACCAGTCTGGAACTGTTCGCCGCTGATGGCACGCAGATTGCCCAGCTTTATGGTCAGCGCAGTGAAGGTACGCCGGAGCAAACACGCTGGCGTGAACAACTGGCGTTGCTGACTACCCCAGGAGCGGCCGCATGAAACGTCTGACCCTGTTGCTGCTGACCGCGCTGGCGCTGCCAGCCCTGGCAGCAGAACGCGTGGTATCTATTGGTGGTGATGTCACGCAAATCGTCTATGCACTGGATGCGCAGCAGGATCTGGTCGCGCGCGACAGTACCAGCCAGCAACCGGCGCAGGCGAATAAGTTGCCGAACATCGGTTATATGCGACAGCTCAATGCTGAAGGCATTCTGGCGCTGAAACCGACGCTGGTACTGAGCAGCGAGCTGGCGAAACCTTCGCTGGTGCTGCAACAGGTGGAGCAGGCGGGGGTGAAAGTGGTGGAAGTCACCGGCAAAAACAGCGTTGACGCTATCCCGGAGAAGATCGCCACCATTGGTAAAGCCCTGCATCGTGAGGCGGAAGCTAAAGCGCTGACGGAAAAAGTGCAGAAGCAACTGGCGCAACTGCCGAGTCAGCCACTGCCGGTGAAGGTGCTGTTTATCATGGCGCACAGCGGCATGAACACTCTTGCGGCGGGTGCGCAAACCGGCGCTGATGGTGCCATTCGCAGCGCCGGTCTGGTGAATGCCATGGGGGCGGTGCCGCATTATCAGCCGCTGTCGCAGGAAGGCGTGGTAGCGGCTGCACCGGATCTGGTGGTGGTGGGGCAGGATGGCCTGCGTACCCTCGGTGGTGAAGAAAAGGTGTGGTCACTGCCCGGTCTGGCACTGACGCCTGCGGGTCAGCATCATGCGTTGCTGGTGGTGGATGAGATGGCGCTGCTGAGCTTTGGTCTCGACACGCCGGATGCCATCGTCAAGCTGCGTCGTGCGGCTGAAGCGGCGAAACATGACTAACGTGGCGATGCTGCGCTGGCTGAGCCTGATGGCGGTCAGCATGCTGGTTTGCATGCTGATGGCAGCCAATTTTGGCGCGATGCCGCTATCGATGCGCACGCTGTGGCACGCGCCTGTTAGCGATATGGTGTGGCAGATCTGGCTGAATATCCGTCTGCCGCGCGTGCTGCTGGCGGTGCTGCTGGGCATGGCGCTGGCGGTCTCCGGTGCGGTGATGCAGGGGCTGTTCCGCAACCCGCTGGCCGATCCGGGCCTGTTGGGTATCAGCAGTGGGGCCGGTCTGGCGGTGGCGCTGGCGATCATCGTGCCGGTGGCGCTGCCGCCGATCCTTGCGTTATGGCTGCCGATGCTGGCCGCGTTTATCGGTAGCCTGGTGGTCACTTTATTGATCTTCAGCTTCAGTCGGCTGGCGATGGGGAACCTGTCGCGGCTGCTGCTGGTGGGGATTGCCATCAATGCGCTGTGCGGCGCGGCGGTGGGGGTGCTGTCCTGGATCAGCAACGATCAACAGCTGCGCCAGCTGGCGCTTTGGGGCATGGGCAGCCTGAGTTCGGCGCAGTGGCCGAGCCTGACGGTATGTGCCGTGCTGATCCTGCCTGCGCTGATCGCCATCCAGACCCGGGCGCGTCGCCTCAACCTGCTGCAACTCGGTGAGGAAGATGCGCATTACATGGGGATCGATGTGAAGCGTACCCAGCGGCAGTTGCTGGTGCTGAGCGCGTTGCTGGTGGGGACTGCGGTGTCGGTCAGCGGCATTATTGGGTTTGTCGGGCTGGTGGTGCCGCATGTGATGCGCTTCTGCCTCGGCAGCGATCACCGCTGGATGTTGCCAGGATCGGCGCTGGCCGGAGCGATCTTATTGCTGCTGGCGGACACCCTGGCGCGCACCGTGGTGATCCCGGCAGAAATGCCGGTAGGTCTGCTGACCAGCCTGCTTGGCGGTCCGTGGTTTCTCTGGCTGATTCTGCGCCAGCAAAGGGGGATAAATGAGTGATCGTATGCAGGCGCGAGGTCTGCGCTTTAGCCACGGCACGCGGGCGTTGATTGATAACGTCTCCGTCACGCTGGAACCGGGCGAAATGGTGGCGCTGATCGGTCCGAACGGTGCCGGTAAATCAACCTTGCTGCGCCTGCTGACCGGTTTTCTCACCCCGGATGCCGGTGACTGCTGGCTGGGAGAACAGCCGCTGGCGGAATGGCCGCGTGAACCGCTGGCGCAGCGCCGTGCGGTGATGCGCCAGCAAAATACCCTGACCTTTCCCATGCCAGCGGAAGAGGTGGTGGCGATGGGACGTGCGCCCTGGCCCACAGCGGGCGGGAAAGCGGTGATTGAGGAAGTGATGCACATCACCGGTAGCCTCGAACTGGCGCGGCGTGATTATCGTTCGCTGTCTGGCGGTGAACAACAACGCGTCCAGCTGGCGCGGGTACTGGCGCAGCTGTGGCATGAAGATGGGCCGCGTGGCTGGCTGTTTCTGGATGAACCCACCTCGGCACTGGATTTGTTTTGGCAGCAGCACAGCCTGCGTTTACTGCATCGTTTAACGCGCAATGGCCGCTTCAGCGTGTGCACCGTGTTGCACGATCTGAATCTGGCATCGCTGTGGTCGGATCGTATTTTGTTGTTACATCAGGGAAAACTGGTGGCCGAGGGCGCACCGCATGAAGTGATGACGGAGCAGACGCTGACGCGCTGGTATCAGGCCGATCTGGATGTGGTGCATCAGGCGGAGCAGGGCAGGCCGCAGATTCAACTGCGGGCCTGATTGCATATCATGAGGTCGCCATAAATGGCGACCCTACAGATTTCAGTTGCGTACCGGCCTGCTGTTACCGGCAATCAACGATCAAACGACCGCGAACTTTCCCAGCCAGCAGCTGTTCCGCACCTTCACGCGCTTCACTGAGCGGGATCACGCGGGTGAGTTTTTCCAGCTGATTCGCTTCCACCAGTTCAGCCAGGCGCTGCCATGCCTGTTGACGCAGCGGCAGCGGGCACATCACGCTATCCACACCGGCCAGAATCACGCCGCGTAAAATAAAGGGAGCGACGCTGGCGGGCAGATCCAGCCCCTGCGCCATGCCGCAGGCGGCGACCACGCCATCCCGCTTCATGCCAGCCAATACGTTGCTTAAGGTATGGCTGCCAACGCTATCAATGGCGGCGGCCCAACGTTCTTTCGCCAGCGGTTTACCGGGTTGGCTCAGCTCGTTGCGATCGATCACTGAAGCTGCGCCAAGGGTATTGATCAAATAGTCGCTGTCGCTGGAGCGGCCGCTGGAGGCCACAACTTCATAGCCAAGACGCGCCAGCAGGCTGACACTAAAGCTGCCGACGCCACCGCTGGCACCGGTCACCAGCACCGGACCGTGCTGCGGCGTGATGCCCTGTTTTTCCAGCGCCATCACGCACAGCATGGCGGTGAAGCCTGCGGTACCAATCGCCATAGTTTGTAGCGGACTCAGCGCCGCAGGCACTTTCACCAGCCAGTCACCGGAGACACTGGCCTTCTGCGCCAGGCCACCCCAGTACTTCTCGCCCACGCCCCAGCCGGTCAGCAGCGCCACATCATCCTGCTGCCATTGCGGGTGACGACTGCTGATCACACGACCAACAAAATCAATACCAGGCACCATCGGGAACTGACGCACAATCGGGCCTTTGTTGCAGATGGCGAGTGCGTCTTTGTAATTAAGGGTGGAGTAGCTAACTGCGAGGGTGACATCCTGATCGGGTAGTTGTTTTTCTTCCAGATTTTTCAGGGATGTACGATATCCCTGTTCGTCATTATCAATGACCAGTGCCTTGAACATGCAGCCTCCGGCTGGTTGAGGAAATTGGGGGTAATGGTACTCCCCAAATCAGGATGCGACCAGTGAACCAAATCAAGTGTATTTCATTCTCCGTTACCGCCCTGAACACCAGGGCACGGTGACAAATTGATGAAGTTAAGGTCGAAAATGGACGATTTTCGCCAGTGATATTCCTGATTATTACCTGAAGCCATTCTGATTCCCTTAAATCTCTGTGATGTTTTTATTCATTGTATTTCATATGGTTATTCATGGTGGTAGCGTCCGGGCACTTCTATCGTATTGGCAGGTGTAACGTTTATGAGTGTCATCCCGGCTCCGCATGATGCGCTGTTCAAAAGGTTTCTTAGCCATCCCCTGATTGCCAGGCAGTTCCTGGAGATTCACCTGCCGTCATCAATACGCCAGCACTGCGATCTGGACACTCTGCAACTGGTTACGACCACATTTATTGAAAGGGATCTGCGCGCGTTATATTCCGATGTTCTGCTGGCGATGAAGACCGACAGTGGTGAAGGGTATATTTATGCGCTGATTGAGCATCAAAGCTCACCGGATAAACATATGACCTTACGCATGATGCGCTACGCGATTGCTGCCATGCAACGCCACCTGGATGAAGGTCATGCTGAATTACCGATTGTCGTACCGATACTTTTTTATCAGGGAAAAACCAGCCCCTATCCTTACTCCATGAACTGGCTGGCTTCATTCCACAACCAGCATCTGGCTGAACAGATTTATTGCCATCCCTTCCCACTGATTGACGTCACGGTAATCCCGGATGAGGAGATCATGACGCATCGTGCGGTAGCACGGCTGGAAATGGCGCATAAGATCATACGTCTTCGCGACATACTGGAAAATATCGACCCGATGGCAACGTTACTGTCGGTGGATTACAATGATGATCTCTCTGTCGACGTGGTCTACTATCTGATGCAACATGGGGATACGGATGATCGGGAAAAACTCGTTGAGATACTGATACAAGCCAAACCTCAACTAAAGGAACAGATTATGACTGTGGAACAACAGTGGCGTCAGGAAGGTCGTCAGGAAGGTCGTCAGGAAGGTCGGCAGGAAGAACGCCAAAGATTAACGCAGGAAATGGCGCGTCGTATGCTGGCGAAAAAGCTGGACCTGGAAACCATTATCGAGCTGACAGGCCTCAGCGAAGGTGAGTTACAACAACTGTGTGCCTGAATAGCAAACTTCACGGCAGCGGCGCGATAAATCATGCCGCTACCGGATATCACATCAATCGCGTGCTTTATCCACCGCATCGCGGAAACGATACCAGCCGGTCACCAGCGGTAAAAACCACGGTTTGCCGCCGTACAGCGGGATCGGTTTAAAGGTATTGCGTTCAAATGACAGCGGGCGCGCTTCGGTGCCGAGTAACTTCTGCGCCGCGCGATAACCAAGCCAGCTCATCAGCGCGACACCGTTGCCATTGCAGCCCACAGCAAAACGCGCGTTATCCATCTCTCCGGCATAGGCGGTCTTATCCCATGTCATGCCGACATGGCCGCTCCACGCATGGCTGATACGATACGGGGCCAGCTCTGGCCAAATCGCCAGCATGCGCTGACGAATACGGATCGCCGCGGTTTTATCATCGCAATCCATAATGCCGGGACGCGATCCAAACAGCAGACGCGTGCCATCGGGGGAGGGGCGGGTATAGATCAGATCGCGGCGGCTGTCGGTGATCATTCGGCCGCCAGGGATCAGCTTCGCCATCAGTTCAGGCGGCAGTGGTTCGGTGGCGATCTGGTAGCTTTTCACCGGGACAATGCGTTTTGCCAGCTCAGGCGACGCCTGGGCATCGGTGTAACCGTTGGTGAGGAAAATCACCTGACGCGCGCGCAGCGTGCCGCGCTCGGTATATACCACCTTGCTGCCACCTTCGTTTTCCACTCCGGTGACGCGCGCATGGGAGAACAGCTGCGCACCAAATTTTCGCGCCAGATCGCGCAGCGCGCGGTTGTATTTACCCGGATGCACGCCGCCATATTCATCCACCAGGATGCCGCCGTGATAAAAATCGGAGCCGATGATCGGTGCCTGGGTGGCGCGATCGATCTTATGCACCGTAACGCCGGTGACGCGATGCAGGATATCGCCCATCTGATATAAACCTGCCAGCTGCTTCTGAGTATGCGCGCCAAAATAGCGCCCACCGATAAACAGATCGGCGTCCAGTTGTTCCTCACGGACCAGATCCTGAATAAAGGCAAAGGAGGCGATGGAGTCGGCGATCATGCGCTGGAACAGTTCCGGAGCGATGCCTTTAATGGCGCCGCCCACCACCAGTTTCTGCCCGCTGCTGATCATGCCGCCGGTACGGGTGCTGCCGCCGCTGCCCAGTTCGTTTGCCTCCAGCACCACCACTTTTTTGCCGTGGCGTGCCAGCTCAATCGCGGCGTTAAGTCCGGCAAAACCGGAACCCACAATCACCACCTCGGTTTCAGCCGGTAACGGATCGCGACAGGTTTCCGGCGGTGCGGCGTCCCACCAGTAAGGGGTGGTTTTGAAATCTTCAGTAAAAATTGCCTGATCAGACATGATGTCTCTCAACTCCGTTACAACACCTGGCCGAGGAACTCGCGCGTGCGCGCATCCTGCGGATCGTCAAAGAGCTGCGCCGGGGGCGCCATCTCCACAATTTTGCCTTTATCGGTAAAGCACACCCGGTGCGACACCTCACGCGCGAAGCGCATTTCATGCGTTACCAGCAGGCAGGTCAGGCCGTCATCCACCAGTTCACGAATGGTGTTCAGCACTTCCTTCACCGTTTCCGGATCCAGCGCAGCGGTGACTTCATCAAACAGGATGATTTCCGGCTGCATCGCCAGCGCACGGGCAATGGCGACGCGCTGCTGCTGGCCGCCAGAAAGCTCTCCGGGGTAGCGCCCCTCTTTCCCTTCCAGCCGCACCTTTTTCAGCAGGCGCAGCGCCCGCTCGTGTACCGCGTCGCGTTCATGTTTCAGCACCTGCATCGGGGCCATCATCACGTTGTCGAGCACGGTGCGATGCGGAAACAGGTTGTATTGCTGAAATACCATCGCCACCTGATGGCGTAGCGGACGCATCGCTTTTTCGCTCTCGATCTCATGGACGCGGTGATTGCCGACGCGGATAAAGCCGTCGTCGATCGGCAGCAGGCCGTTAATACAACGCAGAATGGTGGATTTACCCGAGCCGGAAGGCCCGATAATACACACCGCTTCGCCTTTGGTGACGTCCAGCGAAATGCCTTTCAGCACCTCGGTGTTACCGAAGGATTTGTGAATATTGTCCAGCTCGATCAGGGACGGAGTGCGATCGATCATATGGCATCCCCTTTGGTATGGTTTTCCAGCCGACGCGCCAGCAGGGCAATCGGATAGCAATAACAGAAGAACATCAGCAGCACGGTGACGTAGAAATACACCAGCGAGCCTTCGCTTTCGGTTGCCAGCGTGGTGCGCAGCAACGTCACCACTTCCTGCACTCCGGTAACGGTAGCCAGTGCGGTGGAGATGGCCAGCAACGCGTACAGGTTCATCCAGCCGGGAATAATGCGGCGCAGCGCCTGCGGCAGGATCACGATGCGATAGATCTGCCACGGGCTGTAACCGAGTGAGCGGGCGGATTCCCACTGGCCGCTGTGCACCGAGTTCACTGCACCACGGATCACCTCGGCAAAGTTAGCCGCAGTGGGCAGACTCAGACCGACAATCGCCTTAAACAGCGGTGACAACGTGAACTGAAAACCCAGCAACTCCACGCGATACGGCAGCAGATACAGCATGGAAAACAGCAGCACCAGCCAGGGGGCGTTGCGCAGAAAGTTCATCACCGCGCGCGCCGGGATACTGAGCCAGCGGCGTTTCGCCAACATCAGCAGGCCGAGAAACAACCCGAGCACCGTGGCAATCGCCATGCTGGCGATACCAATAAAGATGTTAAGAATGAAGCCACCGTTCAGCGGCCAGCCGTGCATCGAACCGGTGAGCAGCAGAGGCAGCCTTTCCCACACCTGGTGCCACTCGCCACCGCGATCGGTGACCATGCTGAACAACAGCAGCAACAGACCAATAAACAGAAAGGCGTGGCGCGTTTGTTTTTTGCGTTTCAGATAGAGAATGTCGCTCATCACTCAGGCTCCATAACCGGGATAGGCCAGCGCGCGCTGCACCCAGCCAATCAGCCACACCACTGCGCTCACCAGCACCACGTAGATCACCAGAATCAGCAGCATCACTTCGAGGGTGCGAAAGGTGTCGTTATAGATCTGTCCGGCGGCATACATCAGTTCCGGGACGGTGATCACCGACGCCTGCGAAGTGGTTTTGAACAGATTGGTCAGGACGTTGGTCAGCGGCGGCAGGCAGATGCGCGCGGCAATCGGCATCTGCACATGGCGGAATAACCCCCAGCGCGTGTAACCCAGGGAGCGCGCCGCTTCCAGCGTCGCTTTCGGCACCGCATCGAAGCCGGAACGGAAAGCTTCGATGCACAGCGCGCCGCCAAACAGGCTGAGCGACACGGTGGCCGACATAAAGGCGCTAATCAGCGGCACCTGCAACCCGGTCACCGGGTCTTCGCTGGTAAAGCCAATCTGCGTCAGCGTGAAGTAGAAGAACAACATTTGCAGCAGCGGTGGCGTGTTGCGAAACAGCTCGACGAACAACTCGATACTGGCATCCAGCCACGCGAGTCGGAACGTCAGGCCAAAAGCGCCCAGCAGGCCGATAAGAATGGCGAACAGCGAAGAAAGCGCCGCCAGTTCCAGCGTTTGCAGCACACCCTGTAGCAGCCATTGCTGGTACGTCGGGTCGAGCAGCCAGGAGAAATCGAGTCCGAACATGTTACGCTCCTGACGGCTTACTTAGCCGCAGCGCGCGCGGCTTCAGCACGTTTGGCAATGTACGGCGAGGCGGGCATATCGAACTCTTTTTCCCAGCCAATCAGCTTGTTTTCGCCTTCGGCTTTGACGATGGCCTTATCGACCGCTGCCCGGAAAGCGTCATCCCCTTTGCGCAGACCACCGGCCATCGGCAGGTATTCATACGGCTTCACCGCAATTTTGTAATCGCTCCAGCCGGGTTCTTTCAGCTTGTTTTGCAGCGACATGTCATCAAACACCATCGCCACGCAACGGTTATCCTGCAATGCACGGTAGGCTTCCGGCAGCGCGGTGAAGTTCACCAGTTGCAGGCCGTAGTTCTGCGTCACGGTTTTGTTGAAGTAGGAACCCTGAATCCCGCAAATTTTCTGGCCTTTCAGCTGTTCCCACTGGGTAAATTTCACTTCTTTGCGCGCCAGGATCGACGGGCCAGCAGCGGAAACATATTCATCGGTAAAGTCGATCTGTTTGGCACGATCCGGCGTCACGCCAAGGGTGGCCATGATCATGTCGATCTGCCCGGAATTGAGGAATTGCATACGGTTGGAGGCGTTCACCGGCACCAGCTTGATCTTGTCCGGCGAACCGAGCAGTTCATTGGCGATGTAACGCGCCAGGCTGATCTCAAAGCCGACGGTGTTGCCGTTGTTATCCATGTAGCCGTAAGGCGGATAGTCGTTCTTCACCCCGACGGTTAATACGCCGCGGGCTTTGATGTCGGACAGCGTGTCCGCGTGGGTGATAACCGGGGCGGCCAACAGCAACATCGAAGCAGCCAGAATACGCATGCGATGGTTTTTCATAGATATTTCCTCTGTCGGGATGAATCTGCAGGTGTTGTAAATTTTGTGCTGTGAGCCACTTTTTTTGTTGAATCGCGTTGCTCACTTGTCAACCGAATATGAAATCTGCTAGAAAATTAGTCAACAAAAAACCATATACTGAAATCTTATGATTTAAAGTTTCATAATGTGGAACATTAGCGGTGAGGCGATGAACGAAAATTCGGGGAAAAATGGCGTCCAGTTACTCGATCGTGCAGTGATGTTGCTCGATCTGGTGTCAGATGCGGGAAGTGAAGGGGCAACGCTGAAAGCGCTGTGTGAACTGTCTGGCCTGAACAAAGTGACCTGCCACCGCATTCTGAATTCGCTGGTGGAGCATCAGCTGCTGCAAAAGGTGCAGAGCGACAAGTGTTACCGGCTGGGCACAAAGCTGCTGGTGTTTGGTGCCAAAGCGGCACGCGGGCCGGGTCTGCGTCGCCAGTTCCAGCCTGCGCTGGAGCGGTTACGCCAGCAGACTGGCGAGACGGCGATGCTGATGGCGCGCGATCGGGATGACTCGGTCTGTATCGATCGCTACGACAGCGAATACCAGATGCAGACGCTGACCGGTTCGGTCGGGGGCGCTGTGCCACTGGGCCTTGGACCGGGTAGCCTGGCAATCCTCGCGTTTCTTGAGGCGGAACAGCAACAGGCGATTCTGGCGCGTAACCGGGCACGGCTCGACAGCTGGCCGCAACTGACGGCGGAAAATCTGCAACTGAAACTGGATCAGACGAGGCAACAGGGCTTTGCCATCGATCCGGGAGAACTCATTCCGGGGATCGCCGGGATCGCCGTACCGATCGAGGTATCTGGCGCGGGCGTGGTGGGATCGCTTGGGCTGACGTTCCTCTCACCACGGCTGAATCCCGAGGTGCAGCAACATTATGTCGCGTTGCTGAAGGAGGAAGTGGCTGCGATTGCGCCGCTGATTAGCCCGCTGGATACGCGGCTGCGAGCATCGTTGTAAATCGGCCTGTCGCGGAAACGAAAATCATTCCAATCATTCAACCGGGGGAGACCCATGAGCAAATCAACACGAAAGGTCGCGTTAATCAGTGGAGCCAGTCGCGGTATCGGGGCGGCGATTGCTGCCAATCTGCTGGCGAACGGCTGGGCGGTGAGTCTCGGCTGTCGTTCGCCGCAAGATGTCATCCTCAGTGATAGCGACAATCAGCTGGTGTGCCGTTTCGATGCTTTCGATGCCGCCACCGAAGAGGCGTGGGTCGCGGCGACTATCGAAAAATTCGGCCGCATTGATGCGGTAGTACATAACGCAGGCATGATGCTGCCGCTGTCGATCCTGGAAGCCACTGACGACGAGTTCGATCGTACCTTTGACGTCAACGTCAAATCACCGATGCGTCTCAGCCGTTTGACGTGGCCGCATTTGCAGGCCAGCGGAGCCGGGCGCATCGTGATGCTGGTGTCACTCTCCGGCAAACGCGTTAAAGCCGAGCGCTCCAGCCTGTACGCCATGAGCAAGTATGCCGCACTGGCGCTGGCACATGGCTTACGCAAAATCGGTGATGCCGATGGCATTCGCTGCACCGCCATTTGCCCCGGATTTGTCGCCACCGATATGGGGACGGCGTTGACGGAAGTCCCGGCGGAGAAAATGACCCAGCCGGAAGATCTCGCGCACCTGATTCGCACGGTGCTGGAATTACCCACCACCACCAGCATCGCCGAAATTCCGGTGAACTGGACGGTGGAAGATAACTATTGATGCCCTTTTACCTGACGAGGAAATAAACCATGGGCCCCAGCGTTGATGCAGTTCCCTCTTCGGCGCAGTTTCCGACCAGCGCCGACGTGGTGGTTATTGGCGGCGGGATTATCGGCGTAGCGACCGCCTTGTCGCTGGTGCAGCGCGGGGTACGTACCGTGCTGCTGGAGAAAGGCACGGTGGCGGCAGAGCAGTCGAGCCGCAACTGGGGCTGGTGTCGTCGCACCGGGCGCGATCTGCGCGAGCTGCCGCTGATTAATCTCAGTATGCAGCTGTGGGAAGGGATGAATATGCGCCTGAACCGCGAAACCGGATTTCGTCGCAACGGCATCGTTTACGCCTCCCGCACTGAGCAACAACGTGAGCGCCATCAGCGCTGGGTGAATGAGGCCCGCCACTACGGGATTGACAGCGAAATGCTGACGCCGCAACAGCTGCGCCAGCATCTGCCGCAGTTGCAGGCCAGCTATCCCGGCGGGTTGTATACGGCGCTGGATGGACG
The DNA here is from genome assembly GCF_002095535.1 of Pantoea cypripedii. Classification (NCBI taxonomy): domain Bacteria; kingdom Pseudomonadati; phylum Pseudomonadota; class Gammaproteobacteria; order Enterobacterales; family Erwiniaceae; genus Pantoea; species Pantoea cypripedii. The sequence goes on along the minus strand of NZ_MLJI01000001.1, from coordinate 3,547,041 downwards.
GGCAGAACCGCAAAAGGCGGCTCCGGCGATGGTCGCGGCGGCGATGGAGTTGGGGCTGAATTTGCAACAGCATTGCGCGGTACGGACCATCGAACGTACCAATGGTCGCGTCAGCGAAGTGGTGACTGAGCATGGTGCGATCCGTTGTCAGCAGGTGGTGGTGGCGGGTGGGGCCTGGTCGCGCCTGTTGTTGCAGGGGCTGGGAGTGACGCTGCCGCAGCTGAAAGTGCTGTCAACCGTGCTGCGTACTCGTCCGGTTGAGTTCGATCCTGGCGTCTGCGCCAGTTTTGGCAGCGTGGCGCTGCGGAAGCGGCTGGACGGCGGGCTGACCGTCGCCAGTTCAGCCACCAACACCGCCGATATCACGCTGGATTCACTGCGTTTCAGCCCGCGCTTTATGCCCGCATTTTGGGTGGAGCGTAAGTCGCTCCAGCTGCGTCTTGGCAAATGCTTTGTCGATGAAGCGCTGCGCTGGAAGCCCGGTCAGGCCGATAAACGATCGATTTATGAGGTGTTGCGCGTACTCGATCCCCTGATCGATCCAGCGATTGTGCAGCGTATGCGTCATAGTCTGGCAGAACTGATGCCGCCGTTGCGCGATCTGCCGGTGGCGCAGTGCTGGGGGGGATTGATCGACACCATGCCCGATGCAATCCCGGTGATCTCCGGCATTGATCAGGTGGCCGGGCTGTATCTGGCAACCGGTTTTTCCGGCCACGGTTTTGGTATTGCCCCCGGAGCCGGTCAGCTGATGGCGGATCTGGTGCTGAACAGCACGCCATCGGTGGATGCGCAGCCGTTCCGCTTCAGTCGCTTTAGCGATGGCGAAAAGATCCGCGCCCAGCACTGGCTGTAACGCTTTGTTATTAATATCCGCACCTTGCATAATTTTGCATAAGGTGCGGATATTTAAGCGTTTTTGATTTTATCATCTGATAAAATATTTTTATTATCAATGTGTTATCTCAATGCTTTCATGCGTAGAAATTGCCGCTGGCGGGTTGTTCCGGCAAAAAAAAGATGACATTATTGCGCCAGTTTATCCATTCCCTTTAACACTGAGGACGCTGCCATGCCCGGTACAATGCAGATTTGCACTTGTTCCCGTTCGCTTCGCCGAAAGCGTTCCTCCGTCATCTGTTGTTCGCATTTCTCGCTCACCATGCGGTGAGGCCAGCTTAACGCTCGCTGTTGGACATGAGTAAAGACAGACGCGATCTGGCTTTACTGATGTCTATCGGTTGCGGCTGTAATCCACCTTTGCACCCATCCGTCTGACGTTATTCGCCGGGGAATCTTCCTCATTGCTGTGCCACTGGCACCCACTCATCCTTGACCTCTGGGGATTTGTGTTATGACACCACTGAAAATTGCTGCCAGCGCTGCTGTAGCGCCAAACCTGAGCCTGAACACCATGCGCGACGTGGTGACGCTGGACAATACTGACTTTACCGATGTGGCGGCTGTTGTCGTCTCTCTGGCGGATACGCGGAGTGGCGTGCTGGCGCTGTTGCGCCATACCGGCTTCAATCTGCCGGTGTTTGTTGCCAACGCCTTTGATGAAGAGGTGCTGCAACTGCCGGGTGTGACCGGCGAAATCAACGGCGCGCCGGAAGAGTGGGAGCGGCTGGAAGAAGCCGCGCAGGAGTATGAATCCAAACTGCTGCCGCCGTTCTTTGACACCCTGATGCGCTACGTTGATATGCAGAACAGCACCTTTGCCTGCCCCGGACATCAGGGCGGTGCGTTCTTTAAAAAGCATCCGGCGGGTCGGCAGTTCTATGAATTCTATGGCGAAAACGTCTTCCGCTCCGATATGTGCAACGCGGACGTTAAGCTGGGCGATTTGCTGATCCACGAAGGTTCCGCCAAACACGCGCAGAAGTACGCGGCGAAAGTGTTCAACGCGGATAAAACCTATTTCGTGCTGAACGGCACCTCCAGCGCTAACAAAGTGGTGACCAACGCGCTGCTGACGCGTGGCGACCTGGTGCTGTTTGACCGCAACAACCATAAATCCAACCATCATGGTGCGCTGATTCAGGCTGGTGCGACGCCGGTTTATCTGGAAGCGGCACGTAACCCGTTTGGTTTTATTGGCGGCATTGATGCGCACTGCTTTGACGAAGCGTATTTGCGTGAACGCGTGAAGAAAGTGGCACCGCAGCGGGCGAAAGATCAGCGTCCGTTCCGTCTGGCGATTATCCAGCTCGGCACCTACGACGGTACGGTGTACAACGCGCGTCAGGTGGTGGATCGCATCGGCCATCTGTGTGATTACATCCTGTTTGATTCCGCATGGCTGGGCTACGAGCAATTTATCCCGCTGATGGAAGGTTGCTCGCCGCTGACGCTGGATCTGAATGAAAACGATCCTGGTATCTTTGTCACCCAGTCGGTGCATAAGCAGCTGGCTGGCTTCTCGCAGACATCGCAGATTCACAAGAAAGATAACCATATTCGTGGTCAGAAACGTTTCTGTCCGCATAAGCGCCTGAATAACGCCTTTATGCTGCATGCTTCCACCAGCCCGTTCTACCCGCTGTTTGCTGCGCTGGATATCAATGCGCGCATGCATCAGGGCGAAGCGGGTCGCAGCATGTGGCACGAGTGCGTCACGCTGGGCATTGATGCGCGTAAAGCGATTCTGCAACGCTGTGAAATGATTCAACCCTTCCTGCCGGAGCAGGTACACGGTAAGCCCTGGCAGTCGGCAGAAACGGCAACTATCGCCGCCGATCCGGCGTATTTCAGCTTCGAACCGGGAGCGAAATGGCACGGTTTTGCCGGTTATGCCAGTGAGCAATATCTGGTGGACCCCTGCAAGCTGCTGCTGACCACGCCGGGTATTGATGCCGCCAGCGGGGCGTACACGGCATTCGGCATTCCGGCGACCATCCTTGCGAACTACCTGCGTGAAAACGGTATCGTGCCGGAAAAATGCGACCTCAATTCAATTCTGTTCCTGCTGACCCCGGCGGAGAGTGCTGAGAAGATGGCACACCTGGTGGCGATGCTGGAACAGTTCGAACAGCATGTGAAGGAAGATGCGCTGCTGGCGGAGGTGCTGCCGAGTGTGTATCGCAAAAATATGGCGCGTTATCAGGGTTATACCCTGCGTCGTCTGTGCCAGGAAATGCATGACTTGTACGTCAGCTATGATGTGAAAGATTTGCAGAAGGCGATGTTCCGCGAAGCCTGCTTCCCGCAGGTGGTGGTCAATCCGCAGGATGCGCATCAGGCATATATTCGTGGTGATGTGGAGCTGGTGGCGATTGCGCAGGCAGAAGGGCGTATCGCGGCTGAAGGCGCATTGCCATATCCACCGGGCGTGCTGTGTGTGGTGCCTGGCGAGGTGTGGGGCGGCGCGGTACAGCGTTATTTCCTCGCGCTGGAAGAGGGCATTAATCTGCTGCCAGGCTTTTCGCCAGAACTACAGGGCGTTTACACCGAAGAAGATGACAGCGGGCGTAAGCACCTGGTAGCGAATATGATGGTATAAAGCCAGAAGCGGCCTGATGGCCGCTTCTGTCGTTCTGTGTAGCGGCGCGATTTATCGCGCGGATTTTTCTGGCATGGTGCCCGGAATTGCGCGATAAATCGCGCCACTACAGTGCTTTAATACCGATGATAACTGCGCTGGGCGTTGTTCACCTTGTACAGATAACGGCGTGATTCTGCGGAAGGATGGTCGTTAGTCAGCGTCTGATATACCTGGCTCGGCGACATGCTGTTAATGGTGGCAAACGCGCGATCTTTATCACTGGAGAACACGCGCAGCACGCTGCCAGCACCGCCGTTATAGGCGGTAATCACCGCATAACGTCGTGATACCGGGTCCTGAATCCCACCCAGATAGGTGTTCTGCAACAGCGACAAATAGGCGGTGCCCGCATCAATGTTGTTTTCCGGATCCAGCAGATAGCTCCGGCTCGGCTGGCCCCATTTCCCCTTCATACGATAGACATCGACACCCGCCGTATGCTGAACCACCTGCATCAGCCCCAGCGCATCCGAGTTACTGACCGCATAGGGGTTGAAGCTCGATTCAATCTGCATAATCGCCAGAATCAGTGAGGCATCGACGCCATACTGCTCAGCGGCTTTACGCACCATTGGCAGGTATTTATGCGCACGTTTGTCGAGGTGGTTCGGCACCATCGGAATGGTCACAGACCAGATGACATGCAGGCCAGACGTGCGTTTCTGCAGCTTGTTCTGAATCAGGTAGTCAGCAAAGTTAGCGGCACGGCCCTGCCAGCGAATTGGCTGGCCGGTGTTGTCCAGCACCTGGCCATAAAGCAGCGGTTCTTTACTGATCTGAATATCGTTGGCATCTGAATAGAGATCGACATTACCCGGATCCTCGCCAATCAGCAGCGTGGTGATGATCGCCTGACGCAGGCTCGCCATCGGATCGGTGCCGGAAATGGTTTCAATGGTGATGCTACCGCTATCAAAGTTGATGTGGCTGCGGGTGTAATAATTATCGCTATATTTGACGTAATCTTTCGGTCCGGCGATCAGAACCTCATTGATTCCCCAGATATTTTCGATGTTGTGGGCGAACTGCCCCATCAGGATGTCGAAACCGTTGGTGTCCTTAACCCACTCTTCGTGATATTGCCCTTGTTTGTGTCCGGCGCAGGAAACCAACAGTGGTGCGATTGCCAGCATGGCGATCAATTTTTTATTCATTGTTAATGCGAGCCTGACCTGAAAAGGGCCTCAAGGTGAGGCCCTGAAAGTTTATTTTTCCGGCGGTGTGTAACCTTCAATGTGCACATCTTTGCCTTCAAACAGGAAATTCACCATTTCCAGTTCCAGCACTTTGCGATCGCCCGGGTTCATCATGTTGAGCTTTTTCTCGTTGATCAGCATGGTTTGCTTCGACATCCATTGCTGCCAGGCTTCTTTCGAGATCTCGTTGTAGATGCGCTTACCCAGCTCGCCAGGATAAAGCTGAAAGTCCTGACCTTCAGCGTCGCGTTGCAGATAAGTACAAAAAATGGTGCGGCTCATTACTCTTCCTCTTCGGTCACTCGCGTATGCAGTGCCAGTTGCTGGGGGTGTCGCAGTTCATGCAACAGGCGCTCGACCGGCGCAGCCAGACCCACTGACGGTGGTTGCGCTAAGTTATACCAGAGACCGCCTGCTTCATCCATCAGCGACCCGGACGAAGGCCATGCCAGCCACATAGGCACAATATCTAAATGGAAATGGCTGAAGGTGTGACGAAACGCGGTGAGCTGCTGTGGCCTGGCGTGGATGCCACGCTCTGCCAGCCAGTCGATCATCGCCTGCTCTGTGGTGAATTGCGGGAAGCAGAACAATCCCCCCCACAGTCCCACCGGCGGACGCTGCTCAAGCCAGACATCGTCACCGTCCTGCATCATCAGAAACCAGCCAGTGCGCTCTGGCAGCGTCTGTTTTGGCTTTTTACCAGGATAGCTGGCCCAGCTGTTGTTAGCATAAGCGACGCAACCGCTATTTAACGGGCAGATTTCACATTTGGGACGCGAGCGGGTACAGACTAACGCGCCAAGATCCATCATTGCCTGATTAAACTGGCTGACGCCCTGCGCAGGGGTAACCTCTTCACTCAGCTGCCACAGGCGCTTCTCGACATCTTTTTTGCCGGGCCAGCCCGCGACGGCGTAACAGCGTGCCAGCACGCGTTTTACGTTGCCATCGAGGATCGGGAAATGCTGGCCGAGCGATAAAGACAAGATGGCACCCGCGGTTGAACGCCCGACGCCAGGCAACGCTGCTACGTCATCAAAATTACGCGGGAATTCGCCACCATGCTTATCCACCACTTGTTTTGCCGCTTTATGCAGATTGCGCGCGCGTGCATAGTAGCCAAGGCCGGTCCACAGGTGCAGCACCTCATCCAGCGGTGCGGCCGCCAAATCGGTTACGGTGGGAAAACGCGCCATAAAGCGTTCAAAATAAGGAATAACGGTGGCAACCTGAGTCTGCTGAAGCATCACTTCAGAGAGCCAGACTTTATAAGGCGTTTTCTCCTGCTGCCAGGGCAGGGTTTTGCGGCCAAAGCGCTGATACCAATCCAGCACCTGTTGCGCGAATTGCGGCGCTTGCATCATAAGAAGGCAATTTTCCATGGTTACTCTACAATCAGGCAGGAATTCCAGCACAGAGAGATCAGGGTGTAAACCGGAAGATTGCAAAGGCTTGCTTCTGCTATTGAACTTTGCATAATGCGCGTTTCCCTGAACAGGCTAATCAGCAGGCTTTGACATGATTAATGACGTCATCACCCCAGAATTTGATGAGAACGGACGGCCATTACGCCGTATCCGCAGTTTTGTGCGCCGCCAGGGGCGCTTAACCAAAGGACAGCAGCTGGCGCTCGATCAATACTGGCCGGAGATGGGCGTCGAGTTTCAGCAGGTGCCGCTGGATTTGACCACACTTTTTGGACGCGATGCACCGCTGGTGCTGGAGATTGGTTTTGGTATGGGGGCATCGTTAGTGACGATGGCGAAAAATAACCCACACCAGAACTTTCTCGGTATTGAAGTGCATGCGCCGGGTGTCGGTGCCTGTCTGGGTTCAGCGAAAGAAGCGGGCGTGGAAAACCTGCGCGTGATGTGTCACGACGCGGTGGAAGTGCTGGAGAAGATGATCCCGGATAATTCGCTGCGCATGGTGCAGCTGTTCTTCCCGGACCCCTGGCATAAAGTGCGTCACAACAAGCGCCGTATCGTTCAGGTTCCATTTGCTGAGCTGGTGATGCGTAAGCTGAAGCTGGGGGGCGTTTTCCATATGGCAACCGACTGGGAAGCCTATGCACAGCACATGCTGGAAGTGATGAGCAGCATTGATGGTTATCACAACCAGTCAGCCAGCCATGATTACGTGCCGCGTCCGGAAACGCGTCCGTTAACTAAATTTGAGCAACGCGGGCAGCGACTGGGCCATGGCGTTTGGGATCTGATGTTTGAGAGGGTGAAATAATGGCCACACAGCGCAGCCGTCGTTTACGTAAGAAGTTGCATATTGATGAGTTTCAGGAATTGGGTTTCTCCGTCGCCTGGCGTTTTGCTGAAGGCACCAGCGAGGAGCAGATTGATAGCACGCTCGATGCGTTTATCAACGAAGCGATCGACCCAAATGGTCTGGCCTACGATGGCAGCGGCTACCTGGTATGGGAAGGGCTGGTATGCCTGCAACAGACCGGCAAATGCACCGATGAACACCGTGAGCTGGTACGCAAATGGTTACAGGATCGCCAGCTGGCAGATATCCAGGTGACTGAACTCTTTGATGTCTGGTGGGACTAAGATCACAGTCGGCGGTTAAACGGTGGCCATAAATGGCCACCCTACATCCCTGTAGGGTCGGCATTTATGCCGACCGTGTTAATGGCCGCAGTTCCCGATGGAAGACATAATCAGGAGATTTCATGGTTCGTAACGTTCTTCTTGCCGCGCTGCTTCTGGCGGCGACGCAGGCCCAGGCTGCTTATGAATGCAGCGTTAAGCCACAGGATGATGTGATTATTAAGCCGCAGAGCGTGCAGGTGGTGGGTGAGAATGGCAACCTCGAAATCTCCCCACAGGGTGATGTGCAGTTCAATGGTCAGCGGGTTAACGTTGACAACGCAACGCGCCAGAAAGCCATCAACTATCAGAACGCACTGCGTCGCGATTTGCCGTGGATTGACCAGGGTGCCAGCTCACGTCTGGAAAGAAGCCGGGTGGCGCTGGACCAGGTTATCGTCGAAAAACTCGGCCCGAACAGCAACGTGCGTAACCGCCTCACCACCCTTGATGGCCAGCTGAAGCAGCAGATGAATCGTATTATCGAACATCGCAGCGATGGTCTGACTTTCCATCATCAGGCGATTGATCAGGTGCGCGCTGACGGCGAAAAATTAGTGCAGAGCACCATGGGTGGCATCCTGCAGGACAGCCTGAATGAGATGGGCAGCCAGCAGGCAGGCAGCGGCAATAACCCGTTGCAGGCTTTAGTCGGTAATCTCGGCGGCTTACAGCAGTCGATTCAAACCGAATGGAACAAGCAGGAGAAGGATTTTCAGAATTTTGGTCATGAGGTGTGTAATCGCGTGACCGACCTGGAAGGGCAGCGGAAAGGCCTGGTGCAGGGAATTAAGGGTTAAAATAAAGGGGCTGAATTTCAGCCCCTGATTATTTTTATTCGTTGTTCGCTTCTTTAGCCACCGTCTTATTGCTGGCGGCAAAGTTATAAATAACCAGCAAAGCAAAAATCCCGGTAATAATCATGGTAATGGTGCCTTTGTCCATATATCTGGCCATATTACCGAGGAGAATCCCCGTCACACCAAAATCCGTATCTGAGAAAGTGGTATTGGTTAAGCCCAGTGCACCCAGCACCGGTAATAACGCAACCGGCAGGAAGGTAATCAGCACGCCGTGGGCAAATGCACCCAGCATCGCACCACGTTTGCCGCCTGTGGCGTTACCAAATACCCCGGCAGTCGCCCCGCAGAAAAAGTGCGGTACAACGCCCGGCAGAATTAATACCCATTTCAGCTGGCCGAGGATAAATAATCCGACCAGGCCACCGACAAAGCTGGAGATAAAACCCACCAGCACGGCATTCGGTGCATAGGGAAAAACAATCGGGCAATCAAGTGCCGGGCGGGCATTGGGCACCAGCTTTTCCGAAAATCCGGTGAATGCCGGTACAATTTCCGCCAGAATTAACCGCACGCCCTGCAGAATAATAAATACACCGGCGGCGAAGGTAATCGCTTGTACGAATGAATAGACCAGGTAGTTCTGACCATGGCTGAAATGACTTTCCACATAGTCTTTGCCCGCAGAAGCCGACAGAATAAAGTAGATAATCATCATGGTCAGAGAAATCGAGATGGTACTGTCACGCAAAAAACTCAGGTTTTTCGGCATGTTCATCTCTTCGGTGGATTTTGATCCTTTACCGACCAGCGAACCAATCCAGCCTGACAGCACATAACCAACCGTACCGGTATGCGCCAGGGCGACCTGATCATGACCGACAATTTTACGCATATGCGGCTGGGCCAGCGCCGGGAAAAACGCCATCAGCATTCCGAGGGCGAGAGAACCGGTGTAAATAAGCTGCACACCCTCAAAACCAGCAACTGACAGAATAATCGCCACCATACAGGCCATATAAAAAGTGACATGGCCGGAAAGGTAGATATATTTCAGGCGGGTAAAACGGGCAACCACAATATTCGCCACCATGCCAAAAGCCATGATCAGCGTGGTCGGTGCACCGTATTTTTCCAGCGCAATCGAGACCATGGCCTCGTTGTTAGGAATAATGCCCTGTACATCAAAGGCCTGCTTGAAGATGTCACCCAGCGGAGTCAGTGAACCGACCAGCACCGACGCACCACCTGCCAGCACTAAAAAGCCCAGAATAGTTTTTACCGTACCTTTAATTACATCCGGGAACGGTTTTCTTTGCGCGACGAGACCAAATAATGCCACTAATCCTACCAGGATTGAGGGCACTTTCAGCACGTCAACAACGACCAATAAAAGGTTTTGGATAAACATAATAACCTCAGCGGTAAGCGTTCTGTTTTATAGTCGTGATCATTCAGGTTGCATATTCCCTGGCTGCAACCTGAATGATTTAGGGTAGAAAAGTTTGAGTCAGGATTTATTAAAATATTCGCGAATTTTCTGCTCAAGCTCTTTGATATCAATGATGTTGTTGATGATAATAACCTTGCCTTCAGGAAGATTGGCACTGTAGGCAATGTCTTTACCCATGACAAAAACATCCGCAACGTCAGGGGTTACTGAACCCAGATCGGAGTGTTCAACTTCCGCAGTGATGTCGATGGTCTTAAGAACCTTTTTAATGTTCATCTCCATCATAAAGCTGCTTCCCAGCCCTGAACCGCAAACCGCCATAATTTTCATGTCACACCTCTTGGTTTCTATTCTGAAATATATTCGTCATGCTTGTTTAATTAACAACGTTGTCTGTCAGCAACACCGCACGCAATTCTTCTTTACTGCGGGAGTTGAAGAATTGATTCATCTTGTCTTCATCTGAAAGGACTTCTGCCAGCTCTGAAATCATTTCAATATGGCTATTACTATCCGCGGCTGAGAACATAAAAATCGCATCAACCGGATCGTTTTCATCAGCATCAAATTTGACGGGCGTCGCCAGTTTGACGATGGATAACCCGAGTTTATTTGCTCCCTGTTCCGGACGAGCATGCGGCATGGCTATGCGCGGAGCGATAACAAAGTAGGGGCCAATGTCCTCTTTTTGCTGAATGATGACATCAATGTATTGCTGAGAAATGGCACCTTCCTCCAGCAGCGGACGTCCTGCTACCTGAATGGCCTCTTTCCAGTCAGAGACATTTTCCAGGTACTGGATCTTTTCATCATTCAGCCACTTTGACAGATTCGACATATCGTTTTCCTGCATTAAATACGTGTTCAGTGATTACTTCAGTAAGCTACGGGCGGATTCAAGTACGTTTTCTACCGTAAAGCCGAAATGTTTGAAAAGTACGTTTGCCGGAGCGGACTCACCGAATGATTTCATACCGATCACTTTGCCATCCAGACCGGTGTAGCGCTGCCAGAATCCCTCAATGCTGGCTTCAACTGCCAGGCGTTTGCGCACGTCGTGCGGCAGCACTGATTCTTTATATTGCGCATCCTGCTGATCAAAACGTTCGGTGCAGGGGATCGAAACCACCCGTACCTTGCGACCTTCCTGTAACAGAACTTTTGCGGCAGCAACCACCAGCTCGATTTCTGAACCCGATGAAATCAGCAACAGCTCGGGTTTGCCCTCGCAATCAAGCAACACATATCCGCCACGCGAAATATCGGCCAGTTGTGCCGCAGAACGCGGTTGCTGCTCAAGCGGTTGCCGGGTCAGAATCAACGCGCTGGGTCCGTTTTTACGTTCAATCGCCTGACGCCATGCCACCGCCACTTCGACCTGATCGCAACCGCGCCAGGTTTCCATATTGGGTGTCAGTCGCAGCGAGGCTAACTGTTCAACCGGTTGATGGGTGGGGCCATCTTCGCCGAGGCCGATGGTGTCATGGCTATACACGAATACCGAGCGGATCTTCATGAGTGCCGCCATACGCACCGCATTGCGGGCGTACTCCATAAACATCAGGAAGGTGCCGCCGTAGGGGATGAAGCCGCCATGCAGGGCCAGGCCATTCATCATGGCGGACATGCCGAACTCGCGCACGCCGTAGGAAATGTAATTGCCCGCCGGATTTTCAGCGCTGAAATCGACGGATTGCTGCTGCCTGGTCAGATTCGACGGTGACAGGTCTGCCGAACCGCCGAGCATTTCCGGCAGTAAATCGGCGAAATGATTCAGGCATTTCTGGCTGACCTGACGGGTTGCCAGGCTGGCTGGTGCTGCCTGTAATGCCGCGATATAGCTATCCATATCTTCCGCCCAGTTGGCCGGCAGATCGCCCTGCATACGACGGGTAAACTCAGCTGCGAGCTGCGGCCATTGCTGCTGATAAGCGGCAAATAGCTGGTCCCATTCCTGCTGATTTTTTGCTCCCTGTTCGCGGGCATCCCAGGCCTGGTAAATCGCATCAGGAATTTCAAACGGTGCGTAAGGCCAGTTCAGCGCTTCACGCACCAGTGCGACTTCATCGGCACCGAGGGCGGATCCATGACAATCGTGGCTGTTGGCTTTGTTCGGTGAACCAAAGCCGATGATGGTTTTGCAACATAACAGGCTGGGTTTGTCCGTGACTGTTTTGGCCTCGCGTACCGCCGCATCGACAGCAGCGGCATTATGCCCATCGACGCCTTCAATCACATGCCAGCCATAAGCGCGGAAGCGCGCGGCGGTATCTTCGGAGAACCAGCCTTCTACATGCCCATCAATGGAAATGCCGTTGTCATCCCAGATGGCGATCAGTTTGCCGAGTTGCAAGGTGCCCGCCAGGCCACAGGCCTCATGGGAAATCCCTTCCATCAGGCAACCGTCACCTAAAAACAGCCAGGTGTAATGATCGACCACGGAAAAATCAGGTTTGTTGAACTGCGCCGCCAACGCTTTCTCGGCAATTGCCATGCCGACCGCATTCGCCACGCCCTGGCCCAGTGGCCCGGTGGTGGTCTCTACCCCTGGGGTATAACCATATTCAGGATGCCCTGGGGTGCGGGAATGCAGCTGGCGAAACTGGCGGAGGTCTTCAATCGAGAGATCGTAGCCAGTCAGATGTAGCAGGGAATAAAGCAGCATCGAGCCATGTCCGTTGGACTGAACATAACGGTCGCGATTGAACCACTGAGGATTTTTGGGGTTGTGGCGTAAATGATGACGCCAGACAACTTCGGCAATATCCGCCATCCCCATTGGTGCGCCAGGATGTCCTGAATTGGCCTTCTGGATCGCATCAATGCTAAGAAATCGAATCGCGTTTGCTAACTCTCTATTTACCATGAACTGATCTCGCTTTAGCTCTGTTTTATGCAGTAACCCGGACTCTTTACTGTTGGCCGTTAACGCTTCTGTGGCAAAAGATGTCCAGTCATTTATCCCTGAAACCTGATGGTTACTGCACCTGGTGTTGTGCGCGTAATCTTTTCTGTTTTTGTTGGTGTAGAACTATTTTTAATAAAAATGATATTAATTATGTATTTATATTTTATTCTGGAATTTTTCATCAACATGTCGGTGTTGGTAATCAGGTATAGACATGTTTAATGTGTCTAGTCATCTTGATAATGCACATGGACGTGTATAGATACAATATGTAAGATTGAAATCTGGCTGGACACCCTGAGATTGAGTGCAAATTCGTTAACTTGATCACATCCTGATGCGGTCAGACTGGCACTTAGAAAATAAACTCAGGCATACATGTGCACTCATGGCTCACGGAGCCGGAGCCTACTCTTATCGGGAACAACGTTGATGGTCGATGGCATTACTGAGAAGCAGAAAGAGGTTGTCGATTACATCCTCCAAAAGATCAAAGACGAGGGGCTTCTGCCTGGCGATAAACTCGATACCGAAATTGCGATCGCGAAAAACATCGGCATTACCCGCGCGACTGTGCGGGAAGCAACCCGTATTCTGATTGAGCAGCAGCGTATTTACCGGGTGAAAGGGTCTGGCCTTTTCGTGGGGTCTATTGGGAAAAGTAATCATTCTGGCCGCTTTCACGCCCTGTCACCTTTTGATTATCAGGCGCAGAAAAAGGGCTATAAAGGGGTCAGAAAAGTCATTACCGCCAGCATCATCAAAGTGCCGTCAGCGGATATGGCGCAGGCATTGCGCATTAAAAACAGCGACCAGGTGTACAAAATTGTTCGTCTGATGTGTTTTGATGATATTCCTGTCGCACTGGAACAGTGCCACCTGCCGGTAAGTATGTTTAGCAGCATGGAGTTCAGCAAGCTGGAAATATCTAAATACTCGTATATTGAGCAAATTACGGGCAAGAAAGTTCAGCGCAGGGATCAGCATTTAAATGCCATTAACCTGACCAATCCGGAGCAGATTAATCTGCTGAAATTAAAAGAAAATGATGCGGTGCTGGAGATAGCGGAAACCGTCTATCTGGATGATGGTTCACCCTGTGAAGTGAATATTGCGTTAATCAATACGCATCTGCTGCAATTAAGACAGAATACTGAGCGGAATTAATAAAATGGCCCGGAATTATCCGGGCCATTTTTATTCTTCGGCTAAGAACAACTCCAGCAGCGAATTAAGGAACAACTTGCCTTTTTCCGTAATCTGCCATTGTTGCTCCGTTTCAACCACGTATCCGGCCGCAATGGCGGCATCAATCTGCGGACGGATAATCGCCTCATCCAGCCCGGTATAGCGGCGGAAATCAGCGCGCGGTGCCGCTTCCAGCAGACGAAAACGGTTCATAAAGAATTCGAAAGGTTTATCCGCATCCGCAACCTGATGCTGCTTATCCAGATAATTGCCCTTCATAAAGCCACGCGGATGGCGGGTTTTCACCGTACGCAGGATACTGCCATCCGGCTGCGTCAGCTTGCCGTGAGCGCCACAACCAATGCCGAGGTAATCACCAAAGCGCCAGTAATTGAGGTTGTGCTCGCAACGGTAGCCAGGTTTCGCATAGGCGGAGGTTTCATATTGCTGATAACCGGCCGCCGTCAGCAACTGATGGCCTTGTTCGAAGATATCCCACAGCGCGTCATCATCCGGCAGTACCGGGGGACGCGAACCAAACAGCGTATTTGGCTCGATGGTCAGCTGATACCACGACAGATGCGGCGGATTCAGCGCAATTGCCTGACGTAAATCGTCGAGCGCTTCCTCCAGCGATTGGTCGGGCAGGCCGTGCATCAAATCGAGGTTAAAGCTGCGCAGGCCAAGCCCGGCGGCGAGATGGGCGGCGCGTTTCGCTTCTTCCGGGCCATGAATACGTCCCAGACGTTCCAGCTTCTGCGGGCTGAAACTCTGCACCCCAATCGAAATACGGTTGATTCCAGCCCGCTGGTAGCCGCTGAAACGATCGGCTTCTACCGTGCCGGGATTGGCTTCCATGGTGATTTCTGCGTCTGCTGCCAGCGGCAGCCGCGCGCGCACGCCATCCATCAGCATCTGCATGGCATTGCTGCTTAGCAGGCTGGGGGTACCGCCACCAATAAAAATGGTGCGAACTTCGCGTCCGCTGGTGAGCGGCAAATCCTGCTCCAGATCGTTCAGCAGGTGCTGCACATATTCGATGTGCGGCACCTCGCCTTTCAATGCGTGGGAGTTGAAATCACAGTAGGGGCACTTCTGCACACACCACGGAATGTGGATGTAAAGGCTTAACGGCGGTAAATCAGGCATTGCGCATCGCATCCAGTAACAGCGTCAATGCTTTGCCACGGTGAGAAACGGCGCGCTTTTCATCTTTACTCAGCTCCGCAGCCGTTTTGCCCAGTTCAGGGACATAGAAAATCGGATCGTAGCCAAAACCACCCTGGCCTGCTGCGGCACGGGTGATCTCGCCCGCCCAGCTGCCGTGAAACACCAGCGGCGTAGGGTCAGCGGCATGGCGTACATACACCAGCACGCAATGGAACTGGGCCTGACGCTCGTCATCCGCGACGTTTTCCAGTGCGACCAGCAGCTTCTCAAGATTCTGCTGATCGCTGGCTTCCAGGCCCGCGTAGCGCGCGGAGTAGATGCCCGGAGCACCGCCGAGGGCATCAACCGCCAAACCGGAGTCATCCGCAATCGCGGGCAGACCGGTGATTTGGGCAGCATGACGCGCTTTCAGGATAGCGTTTTCGATAAAAGTCAGACCGGTTTCTTCCGCTGACTCCACGCCCAGCTCGGTTTGTGCCACGATATCGAGGCCAAAGGCCGACAGCAGGTCGGCCAGTTCACGAACTTTGCCCGGATTACCGGTGGCGAGAACAACTTTTTGCATAACAGTTCCAGATTAACGAATTACAGCAAGTACCAGAGACCTGGGAACAGGTCCATGCCGAGGAAATTCAGCGCATACAGCACCAGAATCACAATCATGGCAGAAAAATCGATGCCGCCCATCGCTGGCAGAATGCGACGAATCGGTGCCATCAGCGGTTCGGTCAGTTGAATCAATACATAATCAATCGGACCACGGCCCTGGCTGATCCAGCTCATCAGCGAACGGATGATGATCACCCAGAACACCAGATAACCGGCAGACTTCAGCAGCGACAGCAATCCAACCAATAAGTTGGTGGGATCGACTGAGAACACGCCGACCTGAATTAACAGCAGAATCGGGTATTTCAGGGTGGTCAGCACAAACGCCAGCAGCAGCGACGCGGTATCAATCGGCCCCAGTGCGGGCAGCACGCGACGCAGCGGTTTGATGATCGGCTGGGTAATCTTCACGACAAACTGCGACAGCGGATTATAGAAGTCACAGCGTGACCACTGCATCCAGATACGCAGCAGCAATACCATCACGTACAGGTCGATCAGCGTTTTGACTAAAAACGTCATTGTTAACATGAGGTTCCTCAATTATTGTTGTGAAGTGCGCGCATAATCCCGCGCGCCAAAAACGGCGGTGCCGATGCGCACCATGGTACTGCCTGCGGCGATAGCCGCTTCCATGTCGTCGCTCATTCCCAGAGAAAGCGTATCGACGCCAGGGTAATCCTGTTGCAAGGCACGAAACGCAGCAGCCATCTGCTGACATACTGCCAGTTGGCGATCGTAATCCTGCTCGGGGGCCGGAATCGCCATCAGACCGCGTAAACGCAGCTGCGGTAAAGCTGCGATCTCCTGCGCCAGCGTCGGCAGCGCATCCAGCATGATGCCAGATTTGCTGTTCTCGTCACTGATATTTACCTGAATTAACACATTAAGCGGCGGCAGATGTGCCGGGCGCTGGTCATTCAGACGCTGCGCGATACGCAGCCTGTCCACGGTGTGACACCAGGCAAAATGCTCCGCCACCAGGCGGCTCTTATTCGACTGCAACGGCCCGATGAAGTGCCATTGCAGATCAGGATGTGCGGCCAGCGCGGTGACTTTTTCAACCCCTTCCTGCACGTAATTTTCGCCGAATGCTCGTTGTCCAGCCGCTATCGCTTCTGCAACGGCGCTCACAGGTTTGGTTTTACTCACTGCAAGCAGCGTGATTTCTTCTGGCGCGCGTCCGCAACGCGCAGCGGCAGCGGCGATACGCTCGCGCACTTGCTGTAAGTTGTGCTCAATGGAAGTCATAGTCAGGAGAATTTCTATGGATTTGGATAAAGTTGTGGCCCTTAGTGTAAAGCATAACGCCGCCGATCTGCACCTTTGCAGCGGACATTTGCCACACTGGCGGCGGCAGGGCGTACTGGAACCCATCCCCGAACAGGCTGTGCTGGATCCGGCATGGCTGGAAACCTTTATCACCCAGTGGCTGGATACCACGCAGCAGGAGCTGCTTAATGCGGAAGGCCATGTGGATTTCGCCATCACGCTGGCAGGTGGGGTACGGCTGCGCGCTAATTTGTTCCTGCAACGGCAGGGGTTGTCGCTGGCGCTGCGTCTGATTGCCAGCCAGGTTCCCGCGCTTGCCAGCCTGCATTTACCGCCGGTGGTGGAACAGCTGTTGCAGCTGGACGAGGGGTTGATATTAATTACCGGTGCCACCGGCAGCGGTAAATCCACCACTCTGGCGGCGCTGGTGGATAGCCTGAATCATCATCAGGCGCGCCACATTCTCACGCTGGAAGATCCTATCGAGTTTGTCCACCACAGCCAGCGTTCGCTGATTCAACAGCGGGAGGTGGGGGCGCACTGCGCCTCGTTTCGTCAGGGACTGAAAGCGGCGCTGCGTGAAGACCCGGATGTGATTCTGCTGGGGGAGCTGCGCGATAGCGAAACCATTCGGCTGGCATTAACGGCCGCCGAAACCGGCCATCTGGTGCTGGCGACACTGCACACGCGTGGGGCGACCCAGGCGGTGGACCGGCTGGTGGATGTGTTTCCCGCCGAGGAGAAGAACCTGGTACGCAGCCAGCTGGCGGGCAGCCTGAAGGCGGTGCTGGCGCAACGGCTGGTCGCGGCGAAAAACGGCGGGCGGATTGGCTTATTTGAAGTGCTGGTAGCAACCCCGGCAGTGGCTAACCTGATTCGTGAGGGCAAAATGCATCAGCTGCCGGGCGTGCTGCAAACCGGCGCTCAGGCCGGGATGCAAACCTTTGCCCAGAGCGAGCAGGCACGGCGACAGCAGGGGGTAATCTGACGGATCAGTGATTGTCGAACCAATCCTCAAGGATGATCACCGCCGATTGCGCATCAACCCGTCCTTTTTGCAGGGCGCGGTAGCCGCCACGCTCGAACAAACCGGCGCGCGCTTCAACGGTGCTGAGGCGTTCATCCTGCAACTCGACACGCACGCCAAACCGGCCATGCAGACGATTGGCAAATTTACGGGCGCGCGCCGTCAGTTCCTGTTCGGTGCCATCCATATTTAACGGCAGCCCAACCACCACGTAATCGGGCTGCCACTCTTTCAGCAGACGCTCGATCTGGTTCCAGTCTGGCGTGCCGTCCTGTGCTTTTAACGCGGTCAGCGCGCGTGCGGTGCCCGTCAGCTGTTGGCCGACGGCTACACCAATGCTTTTGGTGCCGAAATCAAAGCCCAGCAGTGTTTCACTGGCCATCAGGCGTGCCCTGCATCGTTGGTCATATTATGGATATCCACGCCCAGGCATTTTGCAGCTTCACGCCAGCGCTCTGCGATCGGTGTCTGGAACAGGATATTGGTGGACGCTGGCGTCGTCAGCCACGCATTTTCCAGCAATTCATTTTCCAGCTGATCCTTCTCCCAGGCACAGTAACCCAACGCCACCAGCACGTTCTCCGGCTGGGAGGTGCTGCCAATGGCTTCGAGCACATCTCGTGAAGTGGTAATCACGGTGGTGTCGGAGATGCGGATGCTGGATGAATAGATGCGCTGAGCAGAGTGCAGAATAAAGCCGCGGTCCTCCGCCAGCGGGCCGCCAGCGAATACCGGTTTATCCAGCCTGATGGCCGGATCGCGATCTGATGGGCTGATTTTGAGCTTTTTAAGGATGCCTTCAACCGTCAGATTATCCATTGGCTTGTTGATGATTAAGCCCATGGCACCGTCTTCGTTATGCTCGCAAATGTAGACCACCGAGCGTTTGAAGAAGGGATCCTGTAGGGATGGCATCGCAATCAAAAAATGATGCTGTAAATTCATTCTCACTCGTATACCAAAAATAACCGGCATTGCCGCAGCAATACCGGTATTGGGTGGTTCATGGAGCACAGGCTCCGGCGGCATCCTTAGCCCAGACGTTTCTCAATCGCATCCATCAGCATACCGGTGATGGAGATTGGGAAAGCGGCTTCAATTTCACGCACGCAGGTCGGGCTGGTTACGTTCACTTCAGTCAGTTTATCACCGATGATATCGAGACCGACAAAAATCAACCCTTTTGCTTTCAGCGTCGGGCCAACACGGCGGGCAATTTCCCAGTCGCTGTCGCTCAGCGGGCGTGCTTCGCCACGTCCACCTGCGGCGAGGTTACCACGGGTTTCGCCACCCTGCGGGATACGCGCCAGGCAGTACGGGACGGGTTCACCATCCACGACCAGTACACGTTTATCACCGTCTTTAATCGCTGGCAGGTAATTTTGTGCCATGCAGAAGTTCTGGCCGTGGTTGGTCAGGGTTTCGGTGATCACGCCAAAGTTAGGATCATCCTGCTTCACGCGGAAGATCGATGCGCCGCCCATGCCGTCCAGCGGTTTCAGGATCACATCACCGTGTTCCTGCCAGAACGCGCGCAGTTTCTCTTTGCTGCGGGTGACCAGGGTGTCCGGGGTTAAATCAGCAAACCAGGCGGTGTACAGTTTTTCGTTACAATCGCGCAGGCTCTGCGGTTTGTTCACGATCAGCGTGCCTTGTTCTTCCGCGCGTTCCAGCAGATAGGTGGCGTAAATGAACTCGGTATCAAACGGCGGATCTTTGCGCATCAGCACCACGTTGAGATCGGCCAGTTTGATCTCCTGCTCGCTGCCAAATTCGTACCATTTGTCGTAGTTTTGTTCCACGCTGAGCAGACGCGTGCGCGCATAAGTGACGCCGCCGCGCAGGGAGAGATCGCTCATCTCCATGTAGTGAATTTCGTAACCACGGCGCTGTGCTTCCAGCAACATGGCGAAGCTGGTGTCTTTTTTAATGTTGATGGACGAAATCGGGTCCATAACGATGCCAAGCTTAATCATTATTCTCTCCTCAAAGGGGGAATCAGCTACCCCTGCCTAGTCTGTAACCCGCAAGTATCCCTTAACCGAGGTCACCAAACCTCACCTGAAGTGCCGTAATGGCGGTGAGAGCGGTGGTTTCGGTGCGCAGCACGCGTGGTCCCAGCAGAATATCGGTAAAACCATGCTGCGACGTCATGCTAATTTCGTCTGATGACAGGCCGCCTTCCGGGCCAATCAGCAGACGGATGCGTTCCACCGGCAGCGGCAGCGTGTTGATACTGTGGCTGGCGCGCGGGTGCAAATTAAGTTTTAGACCGTCATCCGCTTCAGCGCACCACGCCTCCAGCGTCATCGCTGCCCGAATTTCCGGCACACGATTACGGCCGCACTGCTCACAGGCGGCAATTGCGATTTTTTGCCATTGCTGAATTTTCTTCGCCAGACGTTCCGCATCCAGCTTTACGCCGCAGCGTTCAGAAAACAAGGGCGTAATGACGTTGACGCCAAGCTCGATCGATTTCTGGATAGTGAATTCCATCTTTTCACCACGCGACATCACCTGGCCGAGATGCAGATGCAGCGGTGATTCACGGTCATCCAGAAGGCTTGCAAGGACTCTTACTTGTACACGCTTTTTATCGGCCTGGGTGATTTCGGCGGCAAAAGTCAGATTACTGCCATCAAACAACTCAAGGCGCTGGCCGGTGCTCATGCGCAGCACGCGCCCGACGTGGTTGGCGGCGTCTTCGTCGAGGAAAATCTCACTGTCTACAGCCAGTGATTCGGGGTGAAAAATGCGAGGTATACGCATCGGGTTCCTGCCAGCGTTAATGCCGTGCCTCAGGCACGGCCCAATCGGAAAACCGCTAGTTTAGGGTAGCGCTTTTAGCGCTGGCAAGCCTGAAGCACATAAGGATTATGATTGCCCTGGACTTTGGCAATGCGGTTATCGCGTTCGCACTCCCACGGCGTCACCGGATATTGCTTATCCCAGGCGGTAAACAGCTGAGTTTGCTGGCGTGACAGACTCAGGTGATATTGATCGCGCATATAGAAGTAGGTGCGGGCAATCGCGCCACGGGCGCGTTCCGGCGGCTGCGCCAGCTTCTGTTTGAAATCAATCTTCATGCTGCACTGGCCGTAAGGCTGATCGCCGCCGTTCCACTGGCTGTACTGAAAGTTGCCGCGGTCGCCGTTCACTTCGCCAATCGCCGGTTGCAGGTTGTGCAGATCGCTTTCAATCCGGCGATAGTCGGCATCTTTGCTGCAATTCTTACGACCACCGTTCTGCCAGCATTGACGCTGATGACCGAACTCCCACGCTGGCATCACATGTTCCCATTCAATGCGGTCTGCACGATTGGCACTTTTACGCACGCTGTAACCGCAGCTACTCAGATCCGGTACGCCTTTTTTGCCGTGCCAGTTAATTTTACAGCCGCAGTAGAAACTGCCGGGAGCATCGGCATTGATATAGGCCGCGTATTCTTTGGCTTGCTGGAAGTTGTTCTGATGATAATTGTTGAGGTTAAGGCTATACGCGCTAAGCGGCGCGACTAACAAGGTCAGGGCGATAATAATTTTGCGAGACATATTCCAAAAATTAACCTGGTGCGAAAAAAGGCGGCAGGTTAGCAGAATGCTGGCGGGGGTGAAATGGGATAATCGGACTAACTTGCTGTAAATTCACCGGGTTGCAGCAAAGTACCGCAATGGACGCAGCGATATTCACTTTCGCCGCGCAGCACACGATTGTGGCGACGCACGGTTAGCTGATGTTGCTGGCAACCGCAGCGGTAGGGGAACGTCTGGCTGCGTACGGAGTCGATTTCAAACTGGTGGGTGCGACGTGCCGCAACGCCCAGCACGTTTTCCATCATCCATTTCCACTCTTTGCCATGTGGAGCAACGCGACCGAAGGTTTTCCATACCAGCAGATGCGCCAGTTCGTGTGGCACCACTTCATCGATAAACGCCTGCTGATTTTCCAGCAGCAATACCGGGTTGAGGCGAATTTCCCACTTTTCCAGCCACGCAGTTCCCGCCGCGGTGCCGCGTTGCTGATAGATCAATTTGGGTTCGGGATAGCTGCGTTCCAGCCGCTCGTTAGCCAGTTGCAGGAACTGGCGCAGTGAGCGCATGACGGCTTGTTGGATAGCGATAGGCAGGCGGGGTGTTTTCATGTCGGCCAGCATAAGATGTTGCGCCAGGGAACTCAACCGTTGCGGGACGGGCAATAAAAAAGGGCTGCCAGCTGGCAGCCCTTGTGCGTTATATCTCGATCACTGCTGACCGATTTCGCGCAGTTTTTTGCCCGACAGCAGGTTGCGTTCGATGTGCTCCAGGGAGACGTTTTTGGTCTCCGGAATCAGCACCAGCGTCAGCAGGATAAAGAACACGTTCAGTCCCGCGTAAACCCAGAAGGTCGGTGCGTTGCCCAGCGAGTTCAGCATCGTCAGGAAGGTTGCGCCGACAATCATGTTGGCAATCCAGTTGGTGGCGGTTGAGACGGTGATACCAAAGTCACGACCTTTCAGCGGCTGGATTTCAGAGCACAGTACCCAAATCAGCGGGCCGGCACTCATGGCAAAACCAACGATAAACATCAGCAGCATAGCAACCGCAAAGTATTGCGCACCTTCGGAGTGAATACCGATATGCAACATGGAACCGAGGATGCCCATACCTGCCGCCATCACCAGGAAGCCCAGTACCAGCGTCGGTTTACGACCCCAGCGATCCACCAGGCCGATAGCGATAAAGGTTGCCAGTACGTTCACCAGACCGACAATCACCGTGCCCCACATTTGCTGCGTGGTATTGGCAAAGCCAGCGATTTCAAAGATTTTCGGCGCGTAGTACATGATGACGTTCATGCCGGTGAACTGCTGCATCACCTGCAACAGCACGCCGAGGAACACTGCGCGACGGAAGTTGCTATTGCTCTGGAACAGCTGCCAGCCTGACTGTTTGATCTTCAGGCTTTCACGGATTTCATCCAGCTCACGTTTTGCCTGCTCGCTGGTGTCACGCAGACGATCCAGTACGCGCTGTGCATCGCGGAAGTTGCCTTTTGCCGCCAGCCAGCGTGGGCTATTTGGCAGGAACACCACACCGACCAGCAGCAGGATCGCCGGAATGGTGATCACACCCAGCATCCAGCGCCATGCGCCAGCATCACTGAACGCGGTATCGGACAGATACGCCGCCAGAATACCGATGGTGATCATCAGCTGATACAGTGAAATCATGCTGCCACGGATTTTTTCCGGTGCGATTTCAGACAGATACAACGGCGCAGTGTAAGACGCTACACCCACCGCCAGACCGAGAACCACACGGGCGGCAATCAGCATTTCCGGGTTAGGTGCCATAGATGACCACAGCGAGCCGATAACGAACAGGATGGCACCGGCCATCAGGCTCTTTTTACGACCCAGTTGCGAAGACATCCAGCCACTACCAATGGCACCGACTGCCGCACCAAACATCATGGAGCTGACGATCCACTCCTGTTGGTGAGCAGTGACGTTAAAATCTTTTGCGATAAAGGGCAGGGCACCCGCGATGACACCGATATCGAGACCGAACAGCAGGCCGGCCAGCGCCGCGAGAAAGCAGACAAACAAGGTCATCGCCTTATTTGAGGTCCTGCTTTTGTGAGTATTGCCAGGCATATTGCCTCCAAATTTATCCATCGTTGTTTTTATCAATGTTAAGGAACCTGCTTCCGGGAAAAAGTGAGGGCGATCACATGAATGTAATCGGTTACACACACTGAAACCCTGTAATTCAGCATTTTTCGCCCAAAATGGTTCAGTAACCAGTAAGGTATCGTACCTGTTAAGTTTCTGACATCATTCTAAATATCGGCTATCAGACGACGCTGAAAATAACGCATTTTTACTGGAATGACTACGCTGCAAAATTCCTAAATCACAGATATTTAAAGCGTTTCAAAATGTAATCGTTAACACTTTGTTGTAAACACAATGTGTTAAGCATAGACATCAAAAAAAGACACGGATTGTAGCGGCGCGATTTATCGCGCGGGTTTGAGCTGAAGCGAGCAAGGGTTTACATGATTTATCGTGCAGATTTGGCTTCTGGCACGTTAAAAGACGCGCGATAAATCGCGCCGCGACGGAAATGAATCAGGGAGGCCAAAGGCCTCCCTGATGTGTCACTGATGGGCTAAAACTTACAGGCCGGCAGCTTCACGCAGCTGTGCAGCTTTGTCGGTTTTTTCCCACGGGAAGTGTTCGCGACCAAAGTGACCGTAAGCAGCAGTCTCTTTGTAGATTGGCTGGAGCAGATCCATCATCTGAATCAGGCCGTAAGGACGCAGGTCGAAGAACTCGCGTACCAGCAGGGTCAGCTGTTCGGTTGCCACTTTCTCGGTGCCGAAGGTTTCCACCATGATGGAGGTCGGTTCAGCCACGCCAATTGCGTAGGAAACCTGGATCTCACAACGGTCAGCCAGACCGGCCGCAACGATGTTTTTCGCCACATAACGCGCCGCGTAAGCCGCAGAACGGTCAACTTTTGATGGATCTTTACCGGAGAATGCACCGCCACCGTGACGAGCCATGCCGCCGTAGGTATCAACGATGATTTTACGACCGGTCAGACCGCAGTCGCCCATCGGGCCACCGATAACGAAACGGCCAGTCGGGTTGATATGGTATTTGGTGCTGGCGTTGATCCACTCAGTCGGCAGAACCGGCTTGATGATCTCTTCCATCACGGCTTCACGCAGGTCAGCCTGAGAAATGTCTTCAGCATGCTGAGTTGACAGGACGACAGCGTCGATACCGACAATCTTGCCGCCATCGTACTGGAAAGTGATCTGGCTCTTCGCGTCCGGACGCAGCCACGGCAGGGTGCCATTTTTACGCACTTCAGCCTGACGCTGTACCAGACGGTGCGCGTAGGTGACCGGCGCAGGCATCAGCACATCAGTTTCGTTGGTGGCGTAGCCAAACATCAGGCCCTGGTCACCGGCTCCCTGCTCCAGCGGATCGGTACGATCAACGCCCTGGTTGATGTCGGGAGACTGTTTACCGATGGCGCTCAGTACCGCACAGGAATTGGCATCAAAGCCCATATCGGAATGAACATAGCCGATTTCACGAACGGTATTACGGGTGATCTCTTCGATATCAACCCATGCGCTGGTGGTGATTTCACCGCCAACCAGCACCATACCGGTTTTCACGTATGTTTCGCAGGCCACGCGTGCTTTCGGATCCTGTTCAAGGATGGCGTCCAGCACGGCGTCAGAAATTTGGTCAGCGATTTTATCAGGATGTCCTTCTGATACGGACTCAGACGTAAAAAGGTGTTTAGCCATTCTGTTCTTTACCTTACAAATGGTTTGAATTCGACTGCGTAGCGTAAGCAAGGCCAGCCTGGAAGTTAATTAACCAGTTTATACCCGTCATACTTCAAGTTGCAGGTGCGTTGGCTGCACTCATTCACCCGGGTCACTTGCTTCAGCAAGCTCCCAGGGACTCATTCCCTTGCCGCCTTCCTGCAACTCGAATTATTTTGTGTATAGATGGATGAGCATCTGGATGGCTATTCTAGGTCACTCACTGAGCGAATTACCAGCCCTTTTTCTGTTTCCGCATTTTACGTAACAGCGGAACTGGCAAATTTTCCTGACACGGATGGCCGCCATTCTCAGGGTATCGGCCGGTTACATGAAAGCTTTTGCAATTTTATGCGTCAGGCTGTATAAATCGCCGCTGCTGTCGACCACAGCCCAAAAGGATGACGCCGCTGTGCGTCGCGCTCGTCAGATATGCCTATATCTGGCTTTCACCCAGGCCGTTTACCGCATGTTTCCCCATGCGTTGGAGGTGATAAAAGTAATGAACCCATCTTTCTCTTTATACGGTTCACTGCGTTCAGCGTGCGCGCTGGCCATCCTTCCCGTTTCCATTTCTGTTTTACTCTCCAGTCGAAGTTTTGTTCGTTGCGGTAATTATCCCGACACGAGCGCCGGCTAATCTGTCCCCACAATTCTGTCGATGTTTTTCACGCGCCTGGAGCGCTGGAAATATCAGGCTATTTCTGGCCCGGTTGCACGCATCCCGGCCCGGTGTTTTACACTTACCAAGAGCACCTGATAAGGGAGTCTGCGCAGGATGGGGCATTTTTTTCCCGACGTAACAACGACAAAAATCGGCAACTATTTCTTATTCCAACGGAAAATTGAGGTTCGCGATGTCTGACGACATGAAGAATATCAAGGGTTCGTCAGCAGGCGAACAGGGTGTACTCCGCTCCATGCAGGAGGTGGCGATGAACGACCAGGAAGCGAGCAGAATGCTGCGCACCTACAATATTGCCTGGTGGGGCAATAACTATTACGACGTGAACGAATTGGGCCACATTAGCGTGTGCCCGGACCCGGACATGCCGGAAGTTCGCGTCGATCTCGCTAAGCTGGTGAAAGAGCGTGAAGCCGATGGCCAGCGCCTGCCTGCGCTGTTCTGCTTCCCGCAGATTCTGCAACATCGCCTGCGCTCGATTAACGGTGCCTTTAAACGCGCGCGTGAATCTTATGGCTATAAAGGTGATTACTTCCTGGTTTATCCGATTAAGGTTAACCAGCACAAACGCGTGATCGAATCGCTGGTCAACTCCGGCGAGCCGCTGGGTCTGGAAGCCGGTTCCAAAGCGGAACTGATGGCGGTGCTGGCACACGCTGGTAAGACGCGTACGGTGATCGTCTGTAACGGCTATAAAGATCGCGAATATATTCGCCTGGCGCTGATTGGTGAGAAGCTCGGTCACAAAGTGTACCTGGTAATCGAAAAGATGACCGAGGTGCGACTGGTGCTGGAAGAAGCCGAACGTCTCAACGTGGTACCGCGTCTGGGTATCCGTGCGCGCCTGGCGTCACAGGGCTCCGGTAAATGGCAGTCGAGCGGTGGCGAGAAATCTAAGTTTGGTCTGTCGGCCACGCAGGTATTGCAGCTGGTTGAGATCATGCGCAAGGCCGGTCGAATCGACAGCCTGCAACTGCTGCATTTCCACCTCGGTTCACAGATGGCCAACATTCGCGATATCGCCACCGGCGTGCGCGAATCGGCACGCTTCTATGTGGAGCTGGCGAAACTGGGCGTCAACATTAAATGCTTTGATGTGGGCGGCGGTCTTGGGGTGGACTATGAAGGCACGCGCTCGCAGTCGGATTGCTCGGTTAACTATGGCCTGAATGAATACGCCAATAATGTCATCTGGGCGATTGGTGATGCCTGTGAAGAGAATGGTCTGGAGCATCCGACGGTGATTACCGAATCCGGTCGTGCGGTGACTGCGCATCATACGGTACTGGTTTCCAACATTATCGGGGTCGAACGTAACGAATTCAGCACGCCAGTCGCGCCGGATGTCGATGCGCCGCGTCCAATTCAGAGTCTGTGGGATACCTGGCAGGAGATGCACGAACCTAACGTGCGTCGTTCGCTGCGTGAGTGGCTGCACGACAGCCAGATGGACCTGTTCGACATCCATACCGGTTATTCGTCGGGTACTTATGATCTGCGCCAGCGCGCCTGGGCCGAGCAGTTGTATCTCAGCATCTGTCATTATATTCAGCAGCATCTCGATCCGAGCAATCGTGCGCATCGCCCGATTATCGATGAGCTGCAGGAGCGTATGGCGGACAAGATTTACGTCAACTTCTCACTGTTCCAGTCGATGCCGGATGCCTGGGGTATCGATCAGCTGTTCCCGGTACTGCCGCTGGAAGGGCTGAACAAAATGCCGCAGCGTCGCGCGGTGCTGCTCGATATCACCTGTGACTCCGATGGCACCATCGACCACTACGTGGACGGTGATGGTATCGCCACCACCATGCCGATGCCGGAATACGATGTCGACAACCCACCGATGCTGGGCTTCTTTATGGTGGGTGCCTATCAGGAAATCCTTGGCAACATGCATAACCTGTTTGGTGATACTGAGGCCGTGGATGTGTTTGCCTTCCCGGATGGCAGTGTCGAAGTGCAGTTGTCAGATGAAGGCGATACCGTCGCTGATATGCTGCAGTATGTACAGCTGAACCCGGCTGAGCTGATGACGTTGTTCCGTAATCAGGTTAAGCAGACCGATATCGACGAAGAACTGCGTGCGCAGTTCCTTGAAGAATTCGAGAGCGGCTTGTATGGCTATACCTACCTTGAAGACGAATAAGTAATCATCTCTTTACCGAGCCACACCCGTGGCTCGGTCTGTTTTTCGCTCCGTTATTATCTCCGCAGTTCTCCCTCTTATTAAATCTGCGATCGTGGTCACCCTGTTAATTAACCTGATGACAGGCAGACAGGAATGAATCCACGGTTGAATAGCTATCTTATTCATTTATTTAAAAAAGCGAAGCCGTTACCTGATTGGCCGGTACACCAATCACCGCGCTGCGCATGGCAACCTGCCGTTACTAAGCAGCTTTGCTGTTATGTTTTGTTTTTTACGCATAATAAAAATTTGATCATTGGTCACAAAATAATTGCACTGAGTGACTATTTATTTTCTGGAACCTTCAGGAAACTCATGTTTTCTGGTTTGATAGCGCTTTTTTGACGTCAGATGAATTTATTTATGATTAATTTTTATTTTTAGTTTAAATTCATTACCTTATCTATTGATTTATTTGTCATGAAGATCTGTGTGGGTATCTAATTCTAAGACTTATCTGAAACTTTGGTCAATGGATAAACAGTACCGAAAGTAAATCAATTTGAGATTTCTATTAAACGAAGCGGATGATTAGGCCTTGCCTATTTCTCAAACTGTAAGTTATACGTTAACCTTCAGTAAAGGAGTTAAGTTTTGGCGATGTTTTCCTTGCTGTTTACATGAGGGGTTCTGACATTTAGGTCCTGTCGGATCGTGGTGAAAGGGAGCGTTAGCGGGCATGCAACAGCAATACGTCTTCATATTAGAACCGGTATACGGTTTATCAGGCAAGCTCATTGCCTGGGAATTACTGACGCGTTTTGCCGACGATGCTGATATTAACCACGAGCGTAATTCCGCCAGAGATTCTGGTTTTTTCAGCCACTTATCGACGGAAGAAAAATGGCAGATATTCCTGTTGCAGGTTGAACATCTGGAACAACTTTATCGTACAGATTTCCAGCAGGTCATTAGCGTAAACATTAACAGAGATATTGTTACCCGCATCTTTACGGACGAGAAAGTCCAGCAAAAACTGGAGCTGTTGCCTTTTTTTCGCTTCGAAATATCGGCATTTTTCATTGCCCGGTATACGCGTGCAGATTTGTTAATTTTAAAAGGTTTAGCAAAAATCGCCCCTTTATGGCTCGATGATTTTGGTCCGGGATATTCCAATCTGACCATGATGAGTAGCGGAATATTTGAATGCGTCAAGATCGATAAAGCCTTTTTTTGGAAATATGGCGAAAATCACATATTTGACATTCTGTTAGGCCATCTCAACGATTTATGCAGTGGCGTCATTGTTGAGGGGGTTGAAACCCAACGCCATGTTGAACTGCTGGAAAATAAAGCCATCTATGGCATGCAGGGATACCTCTGGCCTGGTGCTTATCTTAATGATTTTATTGATAAGTCATGGAGAGGTTCTGGCTCGGCAAACCTTTCTGGAAAACAGATATGCCAAAAAAAGAGTTTAAGGAGTTTCATGTAGTTCGCGTTCTGCCAATCAATAAAAAAGACATTTTCCCCGTTGTCATTTTAAGAAATAAAACGTCCCCATTACCAGGATGGCGGCTTAACAAGGCTCAGTACGATTTCATCATCAGCATGATTGAGGTCGTCAAAGAGAGAAGTGAATAACCAAAAGCGTATTCACTGGTGAGACCGGAATCTGCGGATTTCGGGCGTTTTTATGGATTCTGATAACCTTCGGTGGAATATAGAGAAATGAATAATATCTCAGTCACGCCTAAAGGAGGCACCCTCTCTTCGGTGCTGAATGGCAACAATATCACGTTGACCTCTCCGAGTGTGGTTCAGCTCAAACTTGAAAAGTCAGATATTAAATCCTACACACGCAACGGTAATGATCTTATTGTCACCACAAAATCGGGTGATGTTCTTGTTATTCATAATTTTTATGGCCCAAATGGCGAGAGCGATTTGGTGTTGGAAGACCACAATGGGGCATTGTGGTGGGTTGAGCATCCAGGGGAGTCTGGCTTCCAGTATTTGAATATCGACAGCACCGAGGGGCTGCTGGCGGAAAACACCACACATGATGGCGCCATTGCTGCCTTTGGTCTGGGTGGTGCTGCTCTGGCGGGTATTGCCGCGATGTTTGCCGGTTCCAGCAGCGGCGGTGGCGGCGGTGGCAGCAATGCTGGCGGCGGCGATAACGGCGGCGGCGGTGACAATGGCGGTGGGGGGAATAACGGTGGTGGCGGTAACAACGGCGGTGGCGGTGGTGATACCACAGCCCCAGGTGTTGCCACTAACCTGGTTCTGACAGATACCGCAGGCTCCATTCAGGGGGCGATTACCAGCGGATCGAGCACCGATGACACCACGCCAACCTTAACCGGTACTGCGGAAGCGGGCAGCACGGTCAGCATTTATGACGGCAGCACCCTGTTGGGCACCGTGACGGTCGGCGCTGACGGCACCTGGAGCTACACTACGCCCACGCTGGCGGATGGTTCACACAGCCTGACCACCACCGTGACTGACCCCGCAGGTAACACCAGCGCGGCGTCGGATCCGATTGACTTCACCGTCGATACCGTGGCACCGGTGGCAGCAAGTGCTGTGGTGGTGACCGATGACGTCGGCGGTAGCCAGGGACCATTGACCGCTGGCGCAACAACCGATGACAACACGCCGACCCTGAGCGGTCAGGCGGAAGCCAATAGCATTGTCAAAGTCTACGATGGCACAACGCTGCTGGGCAGTGTCGTGGCAGGGGCTAACGGCAGCTGGAGTTTCACTACCCCGGCACTGAGTAACGGTAACCACAGCCTGACAGTGACTGTAACGGATGCTGCGGGTAACGTCAGCCCGGCAACGCCAGCGTTTGATGTGACTATTGCTGCGGGCTTCCCGCCAGCCACCACCTCATTGCAGGTGACGGATGATAGCGGCAACACCCTGGTGCAATTGCTCGATGGCTCCAGTACCCGTGATACCACGCCAGTGCTGAGTGGTCTGGCGACGGCGAATGCCGTCATCACCCTGTATGACGGTGATACGTTGTTAGGCAGCGTCGTGGCGGGCAGTGACGGTCAGTGGGTGTTTACCCCGACCGCCCTGGCTGATGGCACGCATACCTTCCACGCCACTATCACCGATACTCTCGGTAATCAGACTGACTCCAACATCATCCATATCACCATTGATACGGTGGCACCGGAAGCAGCCGGTGATTTGAATCTCAGCAACAACGATGGCAGCACGGTAATTCCGGTGCCTGCGGGCAGTTCAACCAACGATACCACTCCGGTGCTGACCGGTACCGCTGAACCAGGCAGTACCGTCACCATTTCGGATGGCACCACGGTACTGGGTACGACGGTGGTTGGCAGTGACGGTAACTGGAGTTTCACTACCCCAACCCTGGGTGAGGGCCAGCACAGCCTGACCACCACGGTCACCGATCCGGCAGGCAATACCAGCCCGGCGTCCGATCCCATCAACTTCACCGTCGATACGACACCTCCGGCGGCGGCCAGCGGACTGACGCTAACGGATAACGTGGGTGATAGCCAGGGGCCGATTAGTTCGGGTGTTTCCACTGATGACAACACGCCAACTCTGAGCGGCCAGGCGGAACCGAACAGCCTGATCAGCATTTATGACGGCACCACGCTGTTGGGCAATACGACCACCGATGTCAACGGTAACTGGAGCTTTACCACCCCAGCCCTGACCAATGGTAGCCACAGTCTGACGGTGACGGTGACGGATACTGCCGGTAATGTCAGTGCAGCGACCCCTGCGTTTGATGCGGTGATCGCGGCAGACTTACCCCCAGCCACGACCTCGTTGCAGGTGACCGACGATAGCGGCAATACCCTGATTTCATTGGCCGATGGTGCCAGTACTAAGGACAGCACGCCCGTACTGAGCGGCCTGGCAGGTGCCAACAATCTGATCACGCTGTATGACGGCGATACGTTGCTTGGCAGCGTCGTGGCAGGCAGTAACGGACAGTGGAGTTTTACGCCGGACACCCTGGCTGATGGTACACACGCCTTCCACGCCACTATCACCGATAGCAACAGTAATCTTACCGATTCTGCCACCATCAATATCACCATTGATACTCAGGCTCCGGCGGCAGCGGCTGACTTGCAGCTCAGCAACAACGACGGCAGCACTGTCGTGCCGATTACGGCGGGCAGCCCAACCAATGACAGTTCACCGCTGCTGAGCGGCACGGCGGAACCCGGTACCACTGTGACCATTTCCGATGGCAACACGGTACTGGGTACCGTAACGGTCAACCCGGATGGCAGCTGGAGTTACACCACGCCTCAATTGAGCGATGGCAACCACAGCCTGACCACCACCGTGACCGATGCGGCGGGCAATACCAGCCCGGCTTCCGCACCGATCGCCTTTAGCGTGGATACCACGCCACCTGCCGCCGTCAGTGGTCTGGTGGTGACGGATAACGTTGGCGACAGCCAGGGAGCGCTGGTTTCTGGTGGCTTCAGTGATGACAACACGCCAACCCTGAGTGGTCAGGCCGAGGCGAATAGCATTGTCAGCGTTTATGATGGCGATACCCTGCTGGGTACCGTAACGGCGGGCAGTGACGGCAGCTGGAGCTTCACGCCAGAGGCGCTGACCAACGGCAGCCACAGCCTGACGGCCACCGTGACCGATGCGGCAGGAAATGTCAGCCCGGCGACTACCCCGTTCAACGTGACCATCAATGCCGATCTGCCGCCTGCCACCAGTACGTTGCAGGTAACGGATGACACGGGCAACACGCTGGTACAGCTGAGTGACGGTGACTTTACCCACGACAGCACACCGGTGCTGAGCGGTCTGGCAGGCGCGAATAACCTCATCACCCTGTATGACGGCACCACGCTGTTAGGCAGCGTAACCGCAGACGCTAATGGTCAATGGGTGTTCACGCCAACCGCACTGGCTGATGGTGCCCATGCGTTCCAGGCCAGCATCACCGATATCAATGGCAATGTGACCACTTCCGACATCATCAATATCACCATTGATACGGTGGCAACGGGTGCCACAGGTGGGTTGCAGCTCAGCAATGACGAAAGTGGTACGCTGGTTCCGATCGAACCGGGCAGCGCCACCAATGATAACACCCCGGTACTGAGCGGAAGTGCCGAACCGAACGCCATCATCTCGATCCTCGATGGTGATACTTTACTGGGCACCACCACCACAGATACCGATGGTAACTGGAGCTTCACGTTACCCACTCTGACTGAGGGCGATCATAGCCTGACCACCACGGTGACCGACCAGGCGGGTAATACCAGCGATCCATCCAGTCCCTTCTTGTTCACCGTGGATACCACCCCGCCAGCGGCGGCTGACAATGTCCAACTGAGCAATGATTCAAGCGGTACATCCGTACCCATCACCTCTGGCGCCACCAACGATACCACTCCGGTGTTGAGTGGTACGGCAGAGCCAGGCACGACGGTCACCGTCTCAGATGGCGACACGGTGCTGGGCACCACCACGGTAGACAGCGACGGCAACTGGAGCTTCACCACCCCGCCGCTGGATGAAGGCGACCATAGCCTGACTACCACTGTCACCGATCCAGCGGGTAACACCGGACCAGCCTCCAGCCCGATCGCCGTGAACGTGGATACCACCGCGCCGGATGCCGCTACCGGGCTGCAACTGAGTAATGATTTGACGGGCACCCCAGTGCCGATTGCGGATGGTGGCGTCACTAACGACACCACGCCGGTATTGAGTGGCACGGCAGAGCCGGGCAGCACCGTCACCGTCTCTGACGGCAGCACCGTGCTGGGTACGGCAACGGTTGGCAGCGACGGCAACTGGAGCTTTACCACCACGCCGCTGGGGGAAGGGGATCACAGCCTGACCGCCACCGTCACCGATCCGGCAGGCAACACCAGTGCCGCTTCGGATCCGGTCGCCGTGTCTATTGATACCACCGCTCCGGCGGTCCCGGGTGATGTGCTGCTCAGTAATGACGAAACGACGCCGTCAGCACCGATTACCACCGGGGGGGCGACCAACGACACCACGCCGGTACTCAGCGGCACCGCCGATGTAGGCAGCACGGTAACCGTTTCTGATAATGGTACGGTGTTGGGCACGGTTGCGGTTGATAACGACGGTAACTGGAGCTTCACCACGCCGGAACTGGGTGAGGGCGCGCACAGCCTGACGGCTACCGTGACCGATCCGGCAGGCAACACCAGCCCGCCATCAACGGCCATTGATTTCACCGTCGATACCACCGCACCCGATGCGGCGACGGGGCTACAGCTGAGCAATGATGAAAGCGGTACCCAGGTGCCGATCACCGCAGGCGGCACCACCAATGACACCACGCCAGTGTTGAGTGGCAGCGCTGAACCGGGCAGCACCGTCACCATTTCCGATGGTACGAATGTGCTGGGTACGGCAACGGTGGATGGCGATGGTAACTGGAGCTTCACTACCCCGGCACTGGATGAGGGCGATCACAGCCTGACGGCCACCGTGACCGATGCGGCGGGTAACACCGGTGCGGCATCGGATCCGATTGCGGTCACCATTGATACCACCGCCCCGGCAGCAGCAGGCGATCTGCTGCTGAGCAATGATTCCAGCGGCACATCGGTGCCGATCATTTCAGGGGCGACTAACGACATCACGCCAGTGTTGAGTGGTACTGCCGAGGCGGGCAGCACTGTCACTGTCCTGGACGGCAGCGTGGTGCTGGGTACGGCAACCGTGGATAACGACGGCAACTGGAGCTTCACTACGCCGGAATTGAGCGAGGGCGATCACAGCCTGACCACCACCGTGACCGATCCGGCCGGTAACACCAGCGCTGCTTCCGATCTGCTGGCGTTGACGGTGGATACCCAACCTCCTGCGGCGGCAGCGGGTCTGCAACTCAGTAATGATTCCAGCGGCACAGCGGTACCGATTGCCGCGGGTGGTGCGACTAACGACACCACGCCGGTGCTGAGTGGTACGGCAGAGCCGGGCAGCACCGTCACGGTTTCCGATGGCACTAACGTGCTGGGTACGGCAGCGGTGGATGGCGATGGTAACTGGAGCTTCACCACGCCAGCCCTGGATGAGGGCGACCACAGCCTGACCGCCACCGTGACCGATGCAGCGGGTAACGCGGGTCCGGCCTCGGATCCGATCGCCGTCACCATTGATACCACCGCCCCGGCAGCCGCCGATAATCTGCAACTCAGCAACGACAACAGCGGAGCGCTGGTACCGATCACCACGGGTGCCACCAACGATACCACCCCGGTATTGAGTGGTACCGCTGAAGCGGGCAGCACGGTGACGGTTTCCGATGGCACTACCGTGCTGGGCACCGCCATCGTCGATACCGACGGCAACTGGAGCTTTACCTCACCGGCGTTGGATCCGGGCGATCACAGCCTGACCACTACCGTGACCGATCCGGCGGGGAATACCGGTGATGCTTCCGATCCGATCCTGGTCACTGTCGATACCACCGCGCCGGATCCGGTCACCAATCTGACGGCGACCAATGACGCTGGCGATACGCTGAACGGTCTGACCAATGACAACACCCCAACGCTGAGCGGTACGGCAGAGCCGGGCAGTATCATCAGCATTTATGACAACATGGCGCTGATCGGTACGGTTCAGGCGGATGCGACTACCGGCGACTGGAGCTTAACGCTTCAGACATTGACCGATGGCGACCACAATCTGATGGTCACCGAGACCGATCCGGCCGGTAACATCAGCGCACCGAGCAACATGGTGGCGCTGACGGTGGATACCACGGTACCGGACGTCGCGGACTTTGCGCTCAACAATAACAATGGCAGCACGGAAGTTCCGATTGCCAATGGCGGCATCACCAATGACAACTCACCGGTATTAAGTGGTACTACCGAGCCGAATAGCCTGATTACCATTTACGATGGTACCGATGCGATTGGCAGCGTGACGACCGATGGCAGCGGCAACTGGAGTTTCATCACCACGCCATTGCCGGATGGCAGCCACGCACTGAGCATCACCGTGACCGATGCGGCAGGCAACATCGGCCCATCCTCGGCGGCGCTCAACTTCGACATCGACACTGCTGCGCCGGATCCGGTGACTGACCTGGTTGTGAACAACAACGAGGGCAGTACGCTGGTGCCAATCACCGATGGCAATCTCACCAACGATGCGACACCGGAACTGACCGGTACCGCAGAAGCGGGCAGCATTGTCAGCGTTTATGATGGCACCACGCTACTCGGCACCACATCCGCCGGAGCGGATGGCAGCTGGAGCTTCACCACGTCTGACCTGAGCCAGGGACCGCACAGCCTGAGTGTCACCGTCAGCGATGCAGCGGGTAACACCAGCGCCAACTCGGCAACGGTCGATTTCACCGTTGACAGTGAAGCACCTGCGGCAGCGGATAATCTGCTGCTGACCAATGACCAAAGCGGTACAACCATCGCGGCAGGCGGTTCCACTAACGACAACACGCCAGTGCTGAGCGGCACGGCGGAAGCGAACAGTATCGTGACCGTGTCGGATGGCAGCAACGTGCTGGGCACCGCCATCACCGATGCTGATGGTAACTGGAGCTTCACCACACCAATACTGAACGATGGCGCGCATAGCCTGAGCGTCACGGTTGCGGATGTGGCGGGTAACGTCAGCGATCCGACTACACCAATCGCGCTGACCGTGGATACCGTGGCACCGTCTGCGGCAGCGAATCTGGTGCTGACCAATGATGCAGGCACCGATCCGGTGGACATCCCGAATGGCGGGCTGACCAACGACAGCACGCCAGTGCTGAGTGGGTCGGCAGACGCGGGCAGCATCATCGTTATCTCTGATGAGAATGGGGTATTGGGTTCGGTTACCGTCGGGGACGCCGGTACCTGGAGCTTCACGACCACCGCGCTGGCAGATGGTTCCCATACCCTGAGCGTGACGGCAACCGATGCTGCCGGAAATGCCAGTGTTCCGACCACCATCAGCCTGGTGGTGGATGCCACCGCGCCAGATGCGGCGACGGGCATTACGCTCAGTAACGATAACAGCACCACGCCAACCGCCATTGCCGACGGCAGCACCACCGGTGATAGCACGCCACTGCTGGCCGGTACGGCAGAGGCGGGCAGCACTGTGACCATTCTGGATGGTACGGCGGTGCTGGGTACTGTGCTGGTGGACAGCAACGGGCAGTGGAGTTTTAACACCCCGACGCTGAGCGATGCTTCCCACAGCCTGAGCGTCACCGTCACCGATGCGGCGGGCAACACCAGCGCGGCATCGACGCCGATCACCTTTACGGTGGATACCGCCCAGCCTGATCCCACCAGCCTGGTGGTCAGCGATGACAACGGCACCACGCCGGTTCCGTTGGCGGATGGTGCTACCACCAACGACAACACGCCGTTGCTGACCGGTACGGCAGAAGCCAGCAGCATCATCACCATCTATGATGGCACGGCGGTGATTGGTTCGGTTGCCGCCGACGGCTCTGGTAACTGGAGCTTTAGCTCACCGATGCTCACGGACGGCACCCATACCCTGAGTGCCACGGTCACCGATACGCTCGGTAACGTCAGTACCGCTTCCACCACCATTACGGTGGCGGTAGATGCGACCGCGCCGGAACCGGTGGGCGATTTGTTGCTGCAAAACAACAACAGCACGCCTGCGGTCACCATCGCCGATGGCGGCAGTACCAACGACAACACCCCTGAGCTGAGTGGTACGGCGGAAGCGAACAGCATCGTCACGGTCTATGATGGTACGACGCTGCTGGGATCGGTGGCGGCAGACGGTTCCGGCAACTGGAACTACACCACCTCGACCTTGTCGAATGCCACCCATACGTTAAATGTCACCGTCACCGACGAGGCCGGCAACGTCAGTTCGACCGCTTCCGTCACCGTCACGGTCAACAACGTGGTGCCTGATCCGGTCAGCAACTTCGCCATCTATGACAACGCTGGCACCACGCCGGTGCTGGTGGCGAATAATGGCTCGACCGACGATGACACGCCGGTACTGCGTGGTAATGCAGCGGCCGGGGATACCATCAATATCTTCCAGGATGGCACCTTAATCGGTACCACGACGGTGGCGGATAACGGCACCTGGCGCTTTGAAACCTCCGCGCTGACTGACGGCCCTTATACTTACACGGTCTCAGTGACCGATGCGGCGGGTAACACCAGTGCATTGTCTGCCGACTACACCGTGACCATCGATACTGTCGCGCCGGATGCTGTCAACGATCTGGTGGTGACGGATGATGCCGGGGCGCAGACCGGCGAGCTGGCCAGTGGCGACACCACGGATGACAACACCCCGACGCTGAGCGGTAGCGCGGCGACCGGTGATGTGATTTCCATCTACGATGGCACTACGTTGCTGGGCACCGTTACGGCAGCGGCAGGGGCCTGGAGCTTCACGCCAGCGGCCCTGAGTAATGGCAACCATAGCTTCACCGTCACCGTAACGGATGCGGCAGGGAACGTCAGTGCGCCCTCATCGCCAGCGTTTGATCTCGTCATCAGCGCCGGACAGCCACCAGCCACCAGTACGCTGGAGATTACCGATGATAGCGGCAGTACCCTGGTTCAATTGTCCAATGGCGCTGATACCAAAGACAATACGCCGGTTCTGAGCGGTGTGGCGGCAGAGGACGATGTCATCACCATCCACGATGGGGCGACGGTTCTGGGTTCAGTGCTGGTGGATGCCAGCGGGCAGTGGACCTTCACACCTTCACCGGTGCTGGCTGATGGTGCGCATGCGTTGTTCATCACCACGGTGGATGGCCTCGGTAACCCTGGTGCGACCTCCGCTACCATCAATATCACCGTCGATACCGCTGCACCGGCTACCGTGGCTGATTTGGTGGTTAGCAACGACAGCAGCGGAACGCCAGTGGCGATTGCGGACGGCAGTTCCACCAACGACAGCACGCCGCTGCTCACCGGCACCGCAGAAGCCAATGCGGTGATCACCATTTACGATGGCACCAACGTGGTGGGTTCCACCACCGCGAATGCTTCGGGTATCTGGAGCTACAACACCCCGACCCTGAGCAACGGTTCGCATACTCTGAGCGTAACGGCGACGGATGCCGCGGGGAATGCCAGCGGCAACTCCGCAGCGGTGACGTTCACCGTGGATACGCACGCACCGGCTGCCGCAACGCTGGTGGTGACCAACGATGTCACCAGCACGGTAGTGCCGAATGGCGGTTCCACCAACGACAGCACGCCAACCCTGAGTGGTACGGCGGAAGCGAACAGCGTGGTCACTATCTACGATGGCACCACGGTGTTAGGTTCTGCTACGACGAGTGCGGGCGGCATCTGGAGTTTCACTACCGCCACCCTTGCCGAGGGCAGCCATGCGCTGAGCGTCAAGGCGACCGATGCGGCAGGTAACGTCAGTGTGGCATCCAGCACCGCAACGGTGGTGATTGATACCGTGGCACCGGGCGCGGTGACCCTGGCAGCCAGCAACAACAACGGCAGCACGGCGATACCGATTGCCAATAACGGTACCACCAACGACAACACACCGTTGTTGAATGGTACAGCGGAGGCAGGCAGCAAAATCACCATCTCGGATGGTACTACCGTGTTGGGTACGGTGACCGCAGGCAGCAACGGCGCGTGGAGTTTCACCACCTCCACGCTGGCTGATGGCACCCATACCCTGAACGTCACCGCCACCGATACAGCAGGCAACGTCAGCCCGAATGCGTCGGTGACGCTGACGGTAGACACCGGCGTGCCGACGGCTTCAACGCTGACAATCACCGCCGATAACGTTACGCCAAACGTGACGGTGCCGAGCGGGGGCTCCACTAACGACAACACGCCAACCCTGAGCGGTACGGCGGAAGCGGGCGCAGTGGTGACCATCACCGATGGCAGCACGGTGCTGGGTTCCGTGACGGCAGGCGCGGGCGGCGCATGGAGCTTTACCACCAGCGCACTGAGTAACGGCAGCCATCCGCTGAGCGTCACGGTGAAAGATGCTGCGGGTAACGTCAGCCCGGCCACGTCAGCGACGGTGATTGTCGATACCGTGGCACCGGCGGCCTCTACCCTGGTGATTACCAACGATGCGGCGGGTGTGGTGGTGCCGAGCGGTGGGACCACCAACGACAGCACACCAGTGCTGAGCGGCACGGCGGAGGTCGGCAGCAAAGTCACCATCTCGGATGGCAGCACGGTGCTGGGTACGGTGACGGTCGGCGCGGGCGGCACCTGGAGCTTCACCACGGCTACTCTGCTCGATGGTACCCATCCGCTGAGCGTCACGGTGACGGATCTGGCGGGTAACGTCAGCGGCACCACCTCTGCCAGCGTGATTATTGATACGGTAGCACCGACGGCGGTGACCGGCCTCGCGGCCAGCAACAACAATGGCAGCACGCCGGTGGCGATTGCCAACAACGGCACCACCAACGACAACACCCCGGCCCTGAACGGCACGGCGGAAGCAGGCAGCAAAATCACCATCTCGGATGGCGCTACGGTGCTGGGTACCGTGACCGCAGGCAGCAACGGGGCATGGAGTTTCACCACCCCGACGCTGGCTGATGGTGC
Organism: Pantoea cypripedii; assembly: GCF_002095535.1. Lineage (NCBI taxonomy): Bacteria > Pseudomonadati > Pseudomonadota > Gammaproteobacteria > Enterobacterales > Erwiniaceae > Pantoea > Pantoea cypripedii. The sequence goes on along the minus strand of NZ_MLJI01000001.1, from coordinate 3,506,515 downwards.
GCATACCCTGAACGTCACCGCCACCGATGCGGCGGGCAACGTCAGCCCGAATGCGTCGGTCACGCTGACGGTAGACACCGGTGTACCAACCGCTTCCACGCTGACGGTCACCGCCGATAACGTTACGCCAAACGTGACTATACCGAGCGGCGGCTACACCAACGACAACACGCCAACCCTGAGCGGTACGGCGGAAGCGGGTGCGGTGGTGACCATCTCTGATGGTTCTACGGTGCTGGGTTCCGTGACGGCAGCTAGCTAGCTAGTGGAGTTTCACCACCAGCGCGCTGAGTAATGGTACTCATCCGCTGAGCGTGACGGTGAAAGATGCGGCGGGTAACGTCAGCCCGGCCACAGCAGCGACGGTGATTGTCGATACCGTGGCACCGACGGCCTCAACGCTGGTGATTACCAACGATGCCGCGGGTGTGGTGGTGCCGAGTGGTGGCTCCACCAACGACAGCACGCCAGTGCTGAGCGGCACGGCGGAAGTCGGCAGCAAAGTCACCATCTCGGATGGCAGCACGGTGCTGGGTACGGTGACGGTCGGTGCGGGCGGCGACCTGGAGCTTCACCACCGCCACCCTCGCTCGATGGTACCCATCCGCTGAGCGTCACGGTGACGGATCTGGCGGGTAACGTCAGCGGCACCACCTCGGCCAGCGTGATCATTGATACGGTGGCACCGACGGCGGTGACCGGCCTGGCGGCCAGCAACAACAACGGCAGCACGCCGGTGGCGATCGCCAATAACGGCAGCACCAATGACAACACCCCGGCCCTCGAACGGCACGGCGGAAGCGGGCGAGCAAAGTCTCCATTTACGATGGTGCGGCCTTGCTGGGTACGGTGACGGCGGGCAGCAACGGCGCGTGGAGCTTTACCACCAGCACCCTGGCTGACGGCACCCATACCCTGAACGTCACCGCCACTGATGCGGCGGGCAACGTCAGCCCGAATGCGTCGGTCACGCTGACGGTAGACACCGGTGTACCAACCGCTTCCACGCTGACGGTCACCGCTGATAACGTTACGCCAAACGTGACGATACCGAGCGGCGGCTACACCAATGACAACACGCCAACCCTGAGCGGTACGGCGGAAGCGGGTGCGGTGGTGACCATCTCGGATGGTTCTACGGTGCTGGGTTCCGTGACGGCAGGCGCGGGCGGCGCATGGAGTTTCACCACCAGCGCGCTGAGTAATGGTACTCATCCGCTGAGCGTCACGGTGAAAGATGCGGCGGGTAACGTCAGCCCGGCTACGGCAGCGACGGTGATTGTCGATACCGTCGCGCCGACGGCGTCTACGTTGACCATCACCGCTGATAACGTCACGCCAAATGTGACGGTACCAAGTGGCGGCTCAACCAACGACACGACACCTACGCTGAGCGGTACGGCAGAAATCGGCAGCAAAGTCACCATTCTGGATGGCAGCACAGTGCTGGGTACGTTAACCGTAGGGGGAAGCGGCACCTGGAGCTTTACCACCGCCACGCTGAGCAACGGTACCCATCCGCTGAGCGTCACGGTGACGGATTTGGCGGGTAACGTCAGTGGCACCACCTCCGCCAGCGTAATCATCGATACCGTAGCGCCAGCGGCGGTAACCGGCCTGGCAGCCAGCAACAACAACGGCGGTTCGGCGGTGGCCATTCCCAACAATGGCACCACCAACGACAACACGCCGCTGCTCAGTGGTACGGCGGAAGCCGGGGCGAAAATCTCCATCTACGATGGGGCGACGTTACTCGGCACCACCACGGCGGCCAGTAGCGGGGCGTGGAGCTTCACCACCAGCACCCTGACTGAAGGCACCCATACCCTGAACGTCACCGCCACCGATGCGGCGGGCAACGTCAGCCCAAATGCGTCGGTCACGCTGACCGTAGACAGTGTCGCACCGACCAACTCGACGCTGACCGTTACCAATGACTCGGTGACGCCAAACGTCACGGTGCCAAGTGGCGGCTATACCCGAGACACCACCCCGGTGTTGACGGGTACAGCAGAGGTAGGCAGTCGCGTCACCATTTACGATGGTGCGACGATCCTCGGATCAGTCACCGTTGGGGCGGGTGGGACATGGAGCTTCACCACGGCGGTACTCGCCAACGGCTCACATCCGTTAAGCGTGACGGTAACCGATGCCGCAGGCAACGTCAGCGGTATCACCTCGTCAACGGTGAATGTGGATACCGTGGCACCGACCGCCGCCACCGCGCTGGCAGTTAACACGGCGGGGACCACCCTGACCGGTACCGGTGAAGCGGGTACCACGGTGACGGTGAAAGATGCCGGAGGTAACACCATCGGTACTGGCACCGTTGGCGTCACCGGCAGCTTCTCGGTCACGCTGACGACCGCGCAAACCACCGGGGCGACACTATCCGTTTCCCTGACTGATGCGGCGGGTAATACCTCACCGACCTCCACGGTACTGGGTGCCATCAAAATCGTCGCCGTTAATGACCTCAACGAACTGGATTACAGCACCACTTCAGGAACGATCACCAACACCACGGGTACCACAAATACGGGTACAGCGTTGTTGAGTGTCAACCTGGGTAGCGTGCTTGGTGTCGGTGTGTTGAGCAGCTCTAATGCTTACATGTTTAACGTAGGCACAGGTGATACGCGAACCGTGACGTTGCACGCGTCTGAGACCAGCCTGATATCACTGATAGGTAGCTACTCGCTGTATCTTTACCAGCAGCAGACAGATGGGACCTGGAAGGTTATTTCCACCACGACTAACTATATCTCCACAACGCTTCTGTCGTTGCTGACGCAAACAGGCTCCAACATTACCTATAGCAATCTTGGGACTGGGAATTACGCGGTGGTATTGGGGGCCAGTAGTGGGATCAGTGTGCTGCCCTCCACCAGTGTTACCACGGTGTCGGATATCACCACCATCGCAGCGACTGTTGCGGCTACTGTCACCGGCAACCTGCTGACTAACGACACCAGTTCAGTGGCAGGTACGGTGCCGACGGGCACGGCAGTCACATCGGTCTCGGGTCATACGGTGGGAACCAGTACCTCGTTCAGTACCGCCTACGGCACGCTAACCATCGACTCTCACGGTAACTATACCTATACGCTGAAGGCTGGTCTGGATGCGGGTACGTTACCAGTCGCCGACACCTTCAGCTATTCGGTGACGGATGCCCAGGGGGTGGTGACCACCGCGACACTGACGATTGATTTGGTACATGGCACAACGACGGCGTCGTTGCTGTCAGTCAACAGCCTGTTCGCGGAGGCGACCACCACCACTGACAGCGACCATTCGGTCAGTGGCAGCATCTGGGCCGACAGCAGTACCAGCCACACCGGTACGCTGACGATCACCAATGAACACGGTGATAGCACCTAGCTAGCTAGGATGTTTTCGTGTTTTTCACTGCTCAGATGCTGATCTGTGGACGTAAAAAAGCCCTGAACTTTCGTTCAGGGCTTCTTCACTTGATTGATGCATGGCAGTTCCCTACTCTCGCATGGGGAGACCCCACACTACCATCGGCGCTACGGCGTTTCACTTCTGAGTTCGGCATGGGGTCAGGTGGGACCACCGCGCTACAGCCGCCAGGCACGCTAACCATCGACTCTCACGGTAACTATACCTATACGCTGAAGGCTGGTCTGGATGCGGGTACGTTACCAGTCGCCGACACCTTCAGCTATTCGGTGACGGATGCCCAGGGGGTGGTGACCACCGCGACACTGACGATTGATTTGGTACATGGCACAACGACGGCGTCGTTGCTGTCAGTCAACAGCCTGTTCGCGGAGGCGACCACCACCACTGACAGCGACCATTCGGTCAGTGGCAGCATCTGGGCCGACAGCAGTACCAGCCACACCGGTACGCTGACGATCACCAATGAACACGGTGATAGCACCACGGTGCAAAGCAGTGGCAACACGATAGTGGCGGGGGACTATGGCAGCCTGAGCATTGCTGCCGATGGTAGCTACACCTATGCGCTGAGTGCTGAGATTAACGCGCAGAGCATTACGCATAAGGAAGTGTTCAGCTACACCCTGGCGTCAACGGACGGCACCCTGATCAGCAACTCGTTCACCATTGAGTTGCATCCCACCATCACCGGCACGGCGGCGGCAGATTCGCTGACCAGCAGCGCCTATGACGACACCATCACCTCGGGTGCCGGAACAGACACGCTGGTTTACCACCTGCTGAACAGCGCCGATGCCACCGGCGGCAACGGGCACGATACCTGGACTGATTTCTCGGTCACAAATGGCGACAAGATCGACGTCAGTAACCTGCTGATCGGCTGGAATGACGACACAAGTAACATTAATGATTTTGTGAAAGTGGATCATACCGCTGACGGCAGCACTGTGCTCTCGATTGACCGTGATGGCACCGGTACGGCGTACAGCAGTACCCAACTGGTGACGCTGGAAGGCACTAACGCATCACTGGAGGAGTTGCTGCAACAACCGCATCAAACCCACACGGCGTAAGCGCTGTGGGGCAGGCAGGGATGAACCGGGGCACAAGGATGTGCCTGTTTCTATCAATCACGGGTGGACTATCGATGGACCTGATGCAATCAAGCGCACTATCTCGCCGTTCCTGGAAGCTCAGCGTTTTCTGTGCTGGCATTGCCTTTCTCTCTCATTCACAAGCAAACGCGGCTGATACTGCCCTGACCAGGGCCGGTCGCATTACCACTCAGGGTCTGTCGCAACCGCAGGATTTGCCCTCATTAGCCGGTGAAGTGGCGGAACCCGCACTCAACCACGTCCCTGATACCCTGACGCTCAATCAGGCGGTGCAGCGGGCGGTACACTGGCACCCGGATATTGCCGAAGCGGTGGGAAAGCTGCTGGAGCAGGCCGATCAGGTTGATGTGGCGAAAGCCAAATACTATCCACAAATCAGCGCCGGGATGAACAACGGCTACTCCAATAGCTACACGGAAAAGGGCTACAGCCCCTCGTTTGTCCTCTCGATATCACAAATGTTGTATGACTTTGGCAAGGTCAGCAGCTCAGTGCGATCCGCCGAAGCGGGCGTGGCGCAGGAGCAGGCCAACGTACTGGTCAGCATCGACACCGTGGCGCATGACACGGCGGCGGCATTGATTGAAGTGCAGGGCTATCAGCAGCTGGTGGTGATTGCCCGACAACAGCTGGCAGCGCTGAGTAAAATTGGTGATTTGGCCCGCCAGCGTAACGACGAAGGGGCGGCGTCCCTCTCCGATGCCACGCAAACCGATGCGCGCATCGAAGGGGCGCGTACCACCCTGACGCAATATCAGGCCAATCTGGATCGCTGGCGCGCTACGCTGGCAACCTATCTCGGCTGGCCCACGGTGAATAACGTCAGTGATGATTTTCCGGCAAAGCTGATGCGATCCTGCCAGTCATCCCAGGCGGAAGACCGGCTGATTCCGGCGGTGCTCGCCGCCTGGGCGGCGGCCAATCAGGCGCAGGCCAAGCTGGATAACGCTAACGCGCAAATGCTGCCGACCATCTCACTCGAACCGGAAGTTACCCATTATCTCAACGACCACTATGCCAGCAGCGAAACGCTGGATCGCACCCAGTATTCCGCGTGGGTCAAAGTGGAGATGCCGATTTATCAGGGCGGTGGGATGACCGCCAGTCGTGATGCGGCCGCCAATGCACTCAGTTCAGCCAATGCAGCGGTCAATTCGGCGCGTTTAAAGGCGCGGCAGCAGCTGAGTGAATCGCAAAATGAGTCACAAAGCCTTGCCCTCAGTCTCAACATTCTGGGACGACAACAACAGCTGACTGAGAAAACTCAGCAACTCTACCAGGACCAATATCTGCAACTGGGCACCCGTCCTCTGCTGGATGTGTTGAACGCCGAGCAGGAGGTGTACCAGACCCGTTTCACGCTTCAGCAAACCATCAGCCAGTTACGCTCGCTGCAGCTCGATTGCCTCTATAGCACCGGGCATATGCGGTCGGCGTTTGCTTTGAATAATCAGCGGATCCAGTCCGTGGAGATCCAGCCATGACGCAACTGCAAATCCCCGACGCCCCTGGCGGAAAACCCGATCAGGCTGAAGGAGGCGTTCCCTTACACGGATGGGCTACGGCGATTATCCTGATCGCCACACATTATCGCTTACCCTGTTCGCCGGGCATGATCCTTGCCTCCAGTGAATGGCAGGGCAAACAGACGCGCGATAAGGCGTTACGCCATCTGGCGCGTCAGGCCGGTTTATCGTTACAGCTTTACGAGGACGACAAATGGCAGCTGACTCACTGGCGTTTGCCGCTGGCTGTTGAGCTGGTGGATGGCCAGGTGGGGGTAATCACCGCTTTCGATGGCGAAGACGAAGTGCGTGTGCACTTTGCCGGTGATGAGCAGCCGACGCCGGTTTCGCTGCTGGCGCTGCTGCCGGATATCTGTTTTGCCGCCGCGCTGCGCCCGCTGGCACCGGCGAAAGACAGTCGGGTTGATCGCTACCTCGAAGCCATGAAGCCGGACTGGCTACGCCGTCTGGTACTGAAAGATCTGCGTCCTTACGGTTATGTGATGCTGGGATCGTTTCTGATCAACCTGCTGGCGCTGGTGGGGATCATCTTCTCGATGCAGGTCTACGACCGGGTGATCCCGGCGCAATCCTATCCCACGCTGTATGTGCTGTATATCGGGGTAATTATCTCGGTGATCTTCACCTATATCCTGCGCGTCGGGCGCGATCATGTCACCGATCTGCTCGGCAAGCGGGCGGATATGCGCGTCTCCGACCGGGTATTTGGTCATGCGCTGCGCCTGCGCAACAGCGCGGTGCCGCGTTCCACCGGTACCTTTATCTCGCAGCTGCGCGAGCTGGAGGCAATCCGCGAGATGGTCACCTCTACCACCGTGACCGCGATTGTCGATATGCCGTTTTTCCTGCTGTTTTTACTGGTGATGGCGATCATCGCACCGCAGCTGGCGTGGGTCGCGCCGGTGGCGGTGATTCTGATGGTGCTGCCAGGTGTGTTTATGCAGAAAAAACTGGCGAAGCTGGCGCAGCAGGCGCTGAAGGAATCGACCTTGCGCAATGCGGTGCTGGTGGAGAGCGTGCAGGGGCTGGAGGATATCAAGCTGATGCAGGCGGAAGACCGCTTTCTGCAACAGTGGAACAGCTATATTCGCATCACCGCGCAGTCGGGCGTGGAGACGCGTAAAGCGATGCATGCGCTGATGAGTTGGGGCGTCACCATTCAGGGCATGGTTTATGCCACGGTGATTGTGATTGGTGCGCCGATGGTGATCAACGGCGATATCACCACCGGTGCCATCGTGGCGGCCTCGTTGTTGTCATCACGCATGATCGCGCCAATGGCGACGCTGTGCGGCGTGCTGGCACGCTGGCAACAGGTCAAAGCGGCGAAAACCAGCCTCGATGGCCTGATGGCGTTGCCGGTGGAGAACAGCACCGACGAAACCCGCATTCATTGTCCGGTGCTGTTTGGCAACTATCAATTTAACGATGCGATGTTCCGTTATTACAGCGACACCCTGACCGTGGCGCTGCGCATCAACCGCCTGACGATCAAACAGGGCGAACGCATTGCGGTTCTGGGGCGTAACGGGGCCGGTAAATCGACCATGTTACAGGCGATGATTGGCGGCGTAGAGCTGATCGGCGGGGAGTTGCTGCTGGATAACCTCAGCCTGCCGCATATCGATCTGGCGGATGTGCGGCGCAACGTGGGGCTGATGACGCAAAACGCGCGTCTGTTCCACGGCACATTGCGGGAAAACCTGACGATGGGCGCGGCACACGCCACCGATGACGCCATCTTTGCCGCGCTGGTGGTGAGTGGCGGGGCTGATTTTATCCATCGTTTGCCACTTGGCCTTGATCATCCGGTGATGGAAGGCGGTGTCGGGCTGTCGGGCGGGCAGCGCCAGTCGGTACTGCTGGCGCGCATGCTGCTGCGCGATCCCAATATCGTGCTGCTGGATGAACCTACCGCATCGCTGGATGATCACACCGAAAAAGAGTTTATCGAGCGGCTCGGGCAGTGGCTGAATGGCCGCACCCTGATCGTCGCTACCCACCGGGCGGCCATTCTGGCGCTGGTGGATCGCATCCTGGTATTAAAAGAAGGACAACTGGTGATGGACAGCCCGAAAGAGCATGCGTTACCGCCACCGCGCGCGTCGAATCCTCGCCCGGAGGCCAACTCATGAAACACTTACCGGCAAAACTGCGGCTGGTGGCGGCGGAAGGCGACAGCTCTGACGACCTGGCGGGCGATCTGCAATCGGAAACCCACTATTCGGGCGCGGTGCGTCTGATTATCATCAGCTTTTTTTTATTGCTTGCCACCTGCGTCTGGGCCTGGTTTGGCGTGCTGGATGAAGTCTCTACCGGCACCGGCAAAGTGATCCCCAGTTCTCATGATCAGGTGCTGCAATCGCTGGAAGGGGGCATCCTCGATGATATTTTTGTGCACGAGGGCAGCCATGTTGAGGCCGGACAGATCGTGGCGAAACTGGATCCGATTCGCTCGGAATCCAGCGTAGGGGAGAGTGCGGCCCGTTACCGTGCCGCGCTGGCGGCCAGTGCGCGCCTCAATGCCGAGGTTAACGACCTGCCGCTGACGTTTCCCGCCGCGCTGAATAAATTTCCTGATCTGATCGCCTCCGAAACCCGGCTGTACAACACCCGTCGTGCGCAGTTAAGGGATTCAACCTCACAGATCCAGCAATCGCTCAATCTGGCGAACCGTGAACTGGCGATTACCCAGCGTCTGGCGAAAACTGGTGCTGCCAGTAGCGTCGAGGTGCTGCGTTTGCAGCGTGATAAGTCGGACCTTGAACTGAAGATGACGGATGTGCGCTCACAATATTATGTGCAGGCGCGTGAGGATCTGGCGAAAGCTACGGCGGAAGCCGATAGCCTGTTGCAGACGGTCAGAGGGCGCGAAGATACCGTGAGTCGCCTGACGATTCGTGCACCGATGCGCGGCGTGGTGAAAGATATCAAGGTCACCACGGTAGGCGGCGTTATCCCGCCGAATGGCGAGTTGATGAATATCGTGCCGATGGACGATCATCTGCTGATTGAAGCGCGCCTTTCCCCGCGCGATATCGCATTTATTCACCCGGATCAGAAAGCGCTGGTGAAGATCTCCGCCTATGACTATTCCATTTATGGCGGCCTTGATGGCGTGGTGGAGAGCATCTCGCCGGATACCATCCAGGATGAGGTAAAACCGGAGATTTATTACTACCGCGTCTATATTCGCACCGACCATGATTTTGTGCAGAACAAGGCCGGTAAACGTTTCTCGATCAGCCCTGGTATGGTGGCGACGGTGGATATTAAAACCGGCGAGAAGACGGTGATGGATTATCTGATTAAACCGTTTAACCGCGCCAAAGAAGCCTTGCGCGAACGTTAATTGCAGGCGGAGCCAATCTTCGCGATAATCAGCGCCATCAAATCCCTTCCTCGTCGGGTTTAACGACGCGGAAGGGATTTTTTTTGGTCATATTTCACCTATAACTTAATACGCTGATTCAGGATCTAAAGAGGACGATTTATGTATAACACCTTGGGTAATCAATACGATAACTCCCTGGTTTCGAACGCCTTTGGTTTCATGCGTTTTCCGGTTAACTTCCAGCCCTACGACAGCGATGCCGAATGGGTGATCACCGGCGTACCTTTCGATGCGGCGACATCGGGCCGTCCGGGCAGCCGTTTAGGGCCGGGTGCGATCCGTCAGATCTCCACCAACCTTGCGTGGGAAGGCTGCCGCTGGCCGTGGGATTTTGATCTGCGCCAGCGTCTCAAGGTGGTGGATTGTGGCGACCTGGTATATGCCTTCGGCGATTCGCAGGATCTGTCTGACAAATTGCAGGCGCACGCCGAAAAGTTGCTGGCGAATGGCAAGCGCATGCTGACCTTCGGCGGTGACCACTATGTCACGCTGCCGCTGCTGCGCGCCCATGCGAAGCACTTCGGCAAAATGGCGCTGGTCCATTTCGATGCGCACACCGATACCTACTCCAACGGCCCGACCTTTGACCACGGCACCATGTTTTTCACCGCGCCGAAAGAAGGGCTGATCGATCCGAACCATTCGGTGCAGATCGGTATCCGTACCGAGTTTGATAAGAGCCTCGGTTTTAACGTGCTGGACGCGGCGCAGGTGAACGACCGCAGCGTGGATGACATCCTGGCGGAAGTAAAACGCACGGTAGGTGATCTGCCGGTGTATCTGACTTTTGATATCGACTGCCTCGATCCGGCCCACGCACCGGGCACCGGTACGCCAGTGATTGGCGGCCTGACTACCGATAAAGCCACCAAGCTGATTCGTGGTTTGCAGGGCATGAATATTGTCGGGATGGATCTGGTGGAAGTGGCTCCGGGTTACGATCACGCCGATCTGACCTCGCTGGCCGCAGCAACGCTGGCGCTGGACATGCTTCACGTGCAGGCGGCCAATAAGGGCTAAACTTACTGACGGTCAATTAATCTTCGGAGGTCATGATGGGCTTACTGGATGATTTAGTCGGATCGTTGGAAGGTAGCCCTGGGCCGGGCAATCAGTTGGGTCAGTTGCAGGCTATCTGGCACTGGGTGCAGGAGCAGGGTGGCGTTGAAGTGCTGCTGCATAAATTCCAGCAGGGCGGGCTGGGCGATGTACTGGGTTCGTGGATTGGCACCGGCACTAATCAGCCGGTAGACAGTGGCGATATGCAGTCAGCGTTTGGTCAGGCAGATTTGCAGTCGCTGGCGGATAAGCTCGGTACTGATGTGCCGGGCGCCTCCGGGACACTGGCGCTGCTGTTGCCGCAACTGATCGATAAGATGTCACCGCAGGGACAGCTGGATGAGCAGAGTTTGCATGACAACCAGCTGGATTTAGGTTCGATGGTGGATCAGCTGTTTAAGCGGTGATATACCCCGTAGCGGCACGATAAATCGTGTCGCTACAATTCGCATTTGTCTTCACCTTTTATTTACGTCAAAACAACCACCTGTCACATTCCCTCGCTGCGATTATCTCTGCGGGCTAGCAGACGGCAGCTAAATTGCAACCGCAGGCCACCTAATTTAGCACCCCGTAGCATGTACTTTTGCCCCGATTTTCATGTACATTGATGTGCAACTTTTCCCTTGCTTCGCCTGATAGCTGATTAATTACAATAAGTTAGGAGTGGCGAAGTATTAATCCGACCTGGAGTAGAAAATGCCCTCTCGTAAAGAGCTTGCCAACGCCATTCGCGCGTTAAGTATGGATGCAGTACAGAAAGCCAAATCGGGACACCCGGGTGCCCCGATGGGTATGGCAGATATCGCCGAAGTTCTGTGGCGTGATTTTCTGAACCATAACCCGACGAACCCGCAGTGGGCCGCACGCGACCGCTTTGTACTGTCTAACGGCCACGGCTCAATGCTGATTTACAGCCTGCTGCATCTTACCGGTTACGATCTGCCGATGAGCGAGCTGCAGAACTTCCGTCAGCTGCATTCCAAAACTCCAGGTCACCCGGAATACGGCTACACCGTCGGTGTTGAAACCACCACCGGCCCGCTGGGCCAGGGCATCGCCAATGCCGTCGGCTTCGCTATCGCTGAACGCACCCTGGCAGCGCAGTTCAACCGTCCGGGCCACGACATCGTCGATCACAACACTTACGTGTTTATGGGCGACGGCTGCATGATGGAAGGTATCTCGCACGAGGTCTGCTCCATCGCCGGTACGCTGAAACTCGGCAAACTGGTTGCTTTCTACGATGACAACGGCATCTCTATCGACGGTCACGTGGATGGCTGGTTCACCGACGACACCGCAAAACGCTTTGAAGCCTACGGCTGGCACGTGGTGCGCGGCGTGGACGGTCACGACGCTGACGCCATCAAAAAAGCGGTGGAAGAAGCCAAAGCGGTCAGCGACAAGCCTTCTCTGCTGATGTGCAAAACCATTATCGGTTTCGGTTCTCCGAACAAAGCCGGTACCCACGATTCCCACGGCGCACCGCTGGGCGACGCGGAAGTGGCGCTGACCCGCAAACAGCTGGGCTGGGACTACGCACCGTTTGAAATCCCGTCAGAAATTTACGCGCAGTGGGATGCGAAAGAAGCCGGTCAGGCGAAAGAAGCGGCATGGGATGCGAAATTCGCAGCTTACGCGGCTGCTCACCCGGAGCTGGCGGCTGAATTCAAACGTCGTATGAACAACGAACTGCCGGCGAACTGGGCAGAAGAGTCACAGAAATTTATCGAACAGCTGCAGGCGAATCCGGCGAAAATCGCCAGCCGTAAAGCGTCGCAGAATGCCATCGAAGCCTTCGGTAAAATCCTGCCGGAATACCTCGGCGGTTCAGCTGACCTGGCTCCGAGCAACCTGACCATGTGGTCCGGCTCTAAGCCGATCAACGAAGACCCGGCCGGTAACTACATCCATTACGGCGTGCGCGAATTCGGTATGACCGCTATCGCCAACGGTATCGCGCTGCACGGTGGCTTCCTGCCGTACACCGCCACCTTCCTGATGTTTGTGGAATATGCGCGTAACGCGGCACGTATGGCGGCGCTGATGAAGATCCGTCAGGTGATGGTCTACACCCACGACTCCATCGGTCTGGGCGAAGACGGTCCGACGCATCAGCCGGTTGAGCAGATGGCGAGCCTGCGCACCACCCCGAACATGAGCCTGTGGCGTCCGTGTGACCAGGTGGAATCTGCGGTGGCGTGGAAATACGCTATCGAGCGTCAGGATGGCCCGAGCGCACTGATTTTCTCCCGTCAGAACCTGGCGCAGCAGGATCGTACCGCTGAGCAGCTGGCGAACGTGGCGCGCGGTGGTTATGTGCTGAAGGACTGTGCCGGTCAGCCGGAACTGATCCTGATCGCCACCGGTTCAGAAGTGGAACTGGCGGTAGCCGCTTACGACCAGCTGACCACCGAAGGCCGCAAAGTACGCGTGGTGTCCATGCCGTCTACCGATGCGTTCGACAAGCAGGATGCGGCCTACCGCGAATCCGTGCTGCCGAAAGCCGTGGCTGCGCGTGTGGCAATCGAAGCGGGTATCGCGGATTACTGGTTCAAGTACACCGGCCTGAACGGCGCTATCGTCGGCATGACCACCTTCGGTGAGTCGGCTCCGGCAGAACTGCTGTTCAAAGAGTTCGGCTTCACCGTTGAGAATGTGGTTGCGACCGCGAAATCTATTCTGTAAGACCCACGGGCGGCCTGAGTGCCGCCCGTTTGCGTTCCCGTAGCGGCGCGATTTATCGCGCGGGTTTTTCCAGTAACACCTGCGGAATTGCGCGATAAATCGCGCCGCTACGAATTCGTGCAAATAACACCCAATTATTCCTCCAGTAATAATCTTAAATTGGCTGATTTTGTGACGCAGATCCAATAATCAGCAGCGCACTTGATCGCAATCATTCCTGTTATTCCTTCCATGCTTTATTCTGGCTGAACCGTTTCAGTTGTCGCGATGTGACCGTTTTCCCCCTGTCCAGGCCAGCAAGAATTCCCTGTACAAAACAGGTTGAAACGCTCAGGCTAACGGCACGTTTTTTCAGGTGTTGTTGAAGGTAGAGATGACCGTTCGCATAGCTATAAATGGTTTTGGTCGTATCGGGCGTAATGTACTGCGTGCGCTGTATGAAACGGGCCGCAGGGCGGAAATCACCGTGGTGGCGATCAATGAACTGGCTGAAGCCGTCGGCATGGCGCATCTGCTGAAGTATGACACCAGCCATGGCCGTTTTGCCTTTGACGTACGCCAGGAGCGCGACCTGATGTTTGTCGGTGACGATACCATCCGCATCCTGCATCAGGCCGATATCGCTACCTTGCCGTGGCAGGAACTGAATGTCGATATCGTGCTGGACTGCACCGGCGTTTTTGGCAGCCGTGCCGATGGCGAAGCCCATTTGCAGGCGGGCGCGAAGAAGGTGTTGTTCTCACATCCGGGCGGCAACGATCTGGATGCGACGGTAGTGTTCGGCGTGAACGAACAGGCTCTTAAACAAACTGACCGCATTGTCTCCAACGCATCCTGCACCACCAACTGTATTATTCCGGTGATAAAGTTGCTGGATGACGCCTTTGGCATTGAGTCGGGCACCGTCACCACCATCCATTCGGCGATGCACGATCAGCAGGTGATTGACGCCTATCACAGCGATCTGCGGCGTACCCGTGCTGCCAGCCAATCGATCATTCCGGTGGACACGCGTCTGGCGGCGGGCATTACGCGCATTTTTCCGAAATTTAACGATCGCTTCGAAGCTATCGCGGTGCGTGTGCCAACCATCAACGTGACGGCCATTGATTTAAGCGTTTCGGTACGTCAGGCGGTGAAGGCTTGTGAGGTCAACACCTTGCTGCAAAACGCATCAGAAGGGGCATTTCGTGGTATAGTTGACTATACGGAATTACCGTTAGTCTCAGTCGATTTTAACCATGATCCGCACAGTGCCATTGTGGACGGCACCCAAACGCGGGTCAGTGGTCACCACCTGATCAAAACCCTGGTTTGGTGTGACAACGAATGGGGCTTTGCTAACCGCATGCTCGACACAACGTTAGCAATGGCCGCAAGCGGTTTCAGGTAAGACGCGGTCTGCGTCTGGCAAAACTTATGAGAATCAACGAGAGGGTTCACCATGTCTGTAATTAAGATGACCGATCTGGATCTTGCTGGAAAACGTGTTCTGATCCGTGCCGATCTCAACGTACCAGTGAAGGAAGGGAAAGTGACGTCTGATGCACGTATCCGTGCTTCTCTGCCCACCATCGAAGCGGCGTTGAAACAGGGCGCGAAAGTGATGGTTACCTCTCACCTGGGTCGTCCGACCGAAGGTGAATACAACGAAGAGTTCTCCCTGTTACCGGTTGTTAACTATCTGAAAGACAAACTGAACGGCACCAATGTTACCCTGGCAAAAGATTACCTCGACGGCGTTGAAATCGCTGCGGGTGAGCTGGTGGTGCTGGAAAACGTGCGTTTTAACAAAGGCGAGAAGAAAGACGACGAAGCGCTGTCGAAAAAATACGCTGCGCTGTGCGACGTCTTTGTGATGGACGCTTTTGGTACTGCGCACCGCGCACAAGCTTCAACCCACGGCGTGGGCAAATTCGCACCGATCGCCTGTGCCGGTCCGCTGCTGTCTGCTGAGCTGGAAGCGCTGGGCAAAGTGATGAGCAACCCGCAGCGTCCGCTGGTAGCGGTGGTGGGGGGTTCTAAAGTTTCCACCAAATTCGACGTGTTGCAGTCACTGGTCAAAATCGCTGACACCGTGATCGTCGGTGGCGGTATCGCCAACACCTTCGTGGCTATCGACAACAACGTGGGTAAATCCCTGTACGAGCCGGATTTTGTGGCAGCAGCCAAAGATCTGCGCGATCAGTACGGTATCCCGGTTCCGGTAGATTCCCGTGTCGGCACGGAATTCTCTGAAACTGCTCCGGCAACCGTGAAAAAGGTTTCCGAAGTAGCGGATAACGAAGAAATTATGGACTTCGGTGACGAAACCGCACTGGCCATGGCGAAACTGCTGAAAGACGCCAAAACCATTCTGTGGAACGGCCCGGTTGGCGTGTTCGAATTCCCGAACTTCCGCAAAGGCACCGAAATCATTGCTAACGCTATCGCTGATAGCGAAGCGTTCTCCGTAGCAGGCGGTGGTGACACCCTGGCAGCGATTGATCTGTTCGGTATCGAAGACAAGATCTCCTATATCTCTACCGGTGGCGGTGCATTCCTCGAATTCGTGGAAGGCAAAAAACTGCCTGCTGTTGCCATGCTGGAAGAGCGCGCGAAGCAGTAATCATTTGGGGGCGACGCTCTGGCGTCGCCTGAAGGCTTGCCCTGACGCTTATGGGGCATAAAATCCAGTCCCCCTCGATTCGGGGATGAACGGTAAACGAAACAGGACACAACCATGTCTAAAATTTTTGATTTCGTAAAACCCGGCGTTGTCACTGGTGACGACGTTCAGAAAATCTTCAAAGTGGCGAAAGAGAACAAATTCGCCCTGCCAGCAGTGAACTGCGTCGGCACGGATTCCATCAACGCGGTACTGGAAGCGGCAGCGAAAGTGAAATCGCCGGTCATCGTTCAGTTCTCCAATGGTGGTGCTGCCTTCATCGCCGGTAAAGGTTACAAAACCGACAAACCGCAGGGCGCGGCAATTGCCGGTGCTATCGCCGGTGCGCATCACGTGCATCTGATGGCTGAACTGTATGGCGTGCCGGTTATCCTGCACACTGACCACTGCGCGAAAAAACTGCTGCCGTGGATCGACGGTCTGCTGGACGCGGGTGAAGCACACTTCGCCAAAACCGGTAAACCGCTGTTCTCTTCTCACATGATCGACCTGTCTGAAGAGTCACTGGAAGAAAACATCGAGATCTCCAGCAAATACCTGACTCGCATGGCGAAACTGGGTATGACCCTGGAAATCGAACTGGGCTGCACCGGCGGCGAAGAAGATGGTGTGGACAACAGCCACATGGACGCTTCTGCCCTGTACACCCAGCCGCAGGACGTAGATTACGCGTACACCGAGCTGAGCAAAATCAGCCCGCGTTTCACCATCGCTGCCTCCTTCGGTAACGTACACGGCGTGTACAAGCCGGGTAACGTGAAACTGACCCCGACCATCCTGCGTGATTCTCAGAAATACGTCAGCGAAAAACACGGTCTGCCGCATAACGCGCTGGATTTCGTGTTCCACGGTGGTTCAGGTTCTTCTGCTGCGGAAATCGAAGAATCTATCAGCTACGGCGTGATCAAGATGAACATCGATACCGACACCCAATGGGCAACCTGGGACGGTATTCTGCAGTACTACAAAAAGAACGAAGACTATCTGCAAGGCCAGCTGGGTAACCCGAACGGCGTAGATAGCCCGAACAAGAAATACTACGATCCGCGTGTATGGCTGCGCTCTGCTCAGGCGTCCATGGTGGTTCGTCTGGAACAGGCTTTCAAAGAACTGAACGCTATCGACGTGCTGTAATTTTTACTTACAGTACAAAAAAGGCCCGAAAGGGCCTTTTTTTACGCATTATTTTCGGAATATTCAGTAAATTCAGACCACCTTTGGCGCTCATCCCCATTATTGTTTACCCTTGTACACGGGAGTGTCGGATTCATTCTGGCAGTTTTTGTTCTTTCCTGCGGGAAACTCAACAACAGGGCTAACAAATGGAAGATTTAAATGTCGTTGACGGCATTAACAACGCGAGCGGATGGCTGGTACGTAATCAGGAGCTGATCCTGAGCTATGTCGTCAATATTGTCGCGGCGATTGCCATCATCATCATCGGGATGATTGTGGCGCGCGTGATTTCTAACACCATCAACCGGGTGCTGGTGGCGCGCCATATCGATGCCACCGTGGCTGACTTCCTTTCGGCGCTGGTGCGCTACGGCATCATCGCTTTCACCATTATCGCCGCGCTGGGGCGCGTGGGTGTGCAGACGGCTTCGGTTATCGCCGTACTGGGTGCCGCCGGTTTGGCCGTAGGTCTGGCGTTACAGGGGTCGCTGTCTAACCTCGCCGCTGGCGTTCTGCTGGTGACCTTCCGTCCGTTCCGTACTGGTGAATTTGTCGATCTCGGCGGTGTGACGGGGACGGTACAGAACGTGCAGATCTTCTCCACCACCATGAAAAGCGCCGATGGCAAAATCGTCGTGGTGCCCAACGGTAAGATCATTGCCGGTAACATCGTCAACTATTCCCGTGAACCCATTCGCCGTAACGAGTTTATTATCGGCGTGGCTTACGATGCCGATGTGGACCAGGTGATTGCGCTGCTGAAAGAAGTGACCGAAGCCGACGAGCGCGTGCTGAAGGATATGGGGATTCAGATCGGCCTGAACGAGCTGGCGGCTTCCTCGCTCAACTTTGTGGTGCGTTGCTGGAGCAAAAGCAGCGACCTGCAAAACGTCTACTGGGATCTGCTGAAAAACTACAAACGCACGCTTGATGCGCATGGTATCGGCATCCCTTATCCGCAGATGGATGTGCATTTCCATCAGGTGAAAAGTGACGCTGCGGTAGCCGAGCGCGCGGAATAATCGTCCTGCCAGGTCATTAGCAGTTTTGCTAATGACCTATTAAATCTTTCCATTTCCTCTAATACTCACCTCTCTCTATACTTCACGTCATCGCCACTGTTGATGGGAAAAATTACGTGTTATCTGTTTATTTACAAGGGCTTGCTCTTGGGGCGTCGCTTATTCTGCCGTTAGGCCCGCAAAACGCATTTGTGATGAATCAGGGCATTAAGCGTCATTATCATCTGATGACGGCGGCCCTCTGTACCCTGAGTGATATCGCGCTGATTTGCGGCGGGATTTTTGGTGGCAGCGCCTTGCTCAACCAGTCGCCTTTATTACTGATGCTGATCACCTGGGCCGGAGTCGCTTTTCTGACCTGGTATGGCTGGGGTGCGCTGCGCAATGCCTGGCAGGGTGATGTGTCGCTGGCATCGACAGAAGTCATGAAACAGGGACGCTGGCGCATTATCGCCACCATGCTGGCGGTCACCTGGCTCAATCCGCATGTTTATATCGATACGTTTGTGGTGCTGGGCAGCCTGGGTGGACAGCTACCGTCCGCAGAAGCGCGGCGCTGGTTTGCGCTGGGCAGCGTCAGTGCCTCGGTTATCTGGTTTTTTGGCCTGGCACTGCTGGCGGCCTGGCTCTCCCCGCGGCTGCGCACCGTGCGGGCGCAGCGCATCATCAATCTGCTGGTGGGATCGGTGATGTGGGTGATTGCCTTCCAACTGGCGCGTCAGGGCATTGCCAACTGGTGATGCAGATGCAAACCGTAGAGTGCGGGTACCGCACCGGCACTGGCAAGCAGCTCAAGGCGTATCTGCCGGAAACTTACCCCCGGCGGTAGCGCGTGATGGCAGAGGGAATGATGGTTGTCCCTGACCTCTGCCAGCAACATCTCATCCAGCCACAGACGATAATGGGTGGTGCAGTGCGGTGTTACCGCCTGCGCGTGGCCCATCTGTACCGTCTCCATCGCGTGGTCAAAATCGTTATCAAACAGCAGCGTGAGCTGGCTGGCTTGCTGGGGTTGATCCCATTGCCAGCTAACCGCAGGCGCGGCATCGTCCAGCGCCGGAACCCAGCCGTTGGTGTGGCTTTCCGGTCGCAGCTTGCCATTCAGCAGATAGTCGCGATGCCACAGTTGCAGCGGTGCCTCAAGGCTAAAGGCGAAAAGTATCTGCTGCGGCGCGCGGCGCGGCAGCCAGAAATCAAACTCATCAACACCATAATCGCCATCATTAACCTGACGCGTCCGCTTCGCCACGCGCGGGTTCAGGCTGTTGAACACCATCATCACCCCCGGCAACTGCACACGCGTCAGGGCAACCTCAATCGCCGGGTTTTCTGCGAAGGCAATCATCAGATAACGATCGCAATCGGCGCGGTAAGCAAAATCCAGCCGATACTCGCCCTGATCGTTAACCAACAGGGTCTGGCTGACCAGTTGCCGATCGCCGCAGGTATTGGCCGGGTTTTCACTGGTCAGCAACGACACCTGTAACGACTGTTTTTGTGCTGCACGTAAATGTACCCTCAGCGCTGGCAAGCGCTCACCGGCCTTCAGCGGCAGCAGCAGCGCACAGCGTGATTTCAATGCATGCCACCCGCCGTCAGCGGGCAGGGTAGTGAGCTGGAGGGTGCTGCTGACCGCGATTTTTGCCGCGCCTGCCGGGCTGAGCAACTGCTGGCGTGGAATATACGCCCCCTGACGCAGCAATTGTTGCTGCAACTGGCCGATACGCTCAGGCGCGGCCAACTGGGCCGGGGTGAGTTGCTGCTGCTGGCAAAGCGCCGCCGCATGTCCTACTACTTCCCCGAGCACACCGCAGGTACACATTACGCGGGCGCTGCCGAACGCCACATGGGTGGCGGAGATCAGGCGGCCAGTCAGCAGCAAATTATCCAGTGACTGGCTATAAAGCGCACGGAACGGGATGGTGTAGGTGCCTTTACTGTGGAACTGACGGCAGCCCTCATGTTCGCTGTAGACGCCATCAGCGGGGTGCAAATCAATCGACCAGCCGCCATAGGCCACCGCATCATAATGATCCCGCTGTTCGACAATATCCTGCTGGCATAGCAAGGCCTCTCCGAGAAAGCGGCGGCTCTCCCGTTTACCCGGGATTAAGCCGACCCACTCAATGGTCATGGTATCGGCATCGGGAAATTCACCGGAGTTTTTGATGTAGTCCCACACCCCCCAGACGATTTTCCACAGTTCCCATTTGATGGTTTCACTCTCATGTACCGTATCAAGCCGCCCACCCCATTCCAGCCACCACAGATCGCAGCCATTCAGTTCCGAGGTCAGGCGTTTGTAGCGCGGAATCGCCTGGATATCCTGCAAGGCGAAGCTGGGGGCAACAAAGCGCACCGGCTGTGTGGTGCGTTTGGTGTAGAAGTAAATCGAGTGACCGAGTTTATGGCCGAAATGTTCGCCGGGAGCCATCTTCTCACCGAATTCTTCCACCGATTCGGCCCCGACGCGATGCGCCGCCCCGGCCAGATAGCCGAGTACACCGTCACCGCTGGCATCGATAAACTGCCGGGCGCTGACAAAATAGCGCGTCTGGTTGATGGCGTTGAAGGCGTGCACCGCCTCAATTTGCCGTCCTGACTTTTCGATCTCGCTGACCGTGGTGTTGAGCAACAAGGTCAGGCCGGGTTGTGCCTGCACCAAATCCAGCAGCACCATATCGAACAGCACCGGGTTGCCTTCTTTATTACGCCACAGATTCTCCTCCATGATCTCGCCCATTATGCCGCCTTCCCGCGCCCAGCGATTGTTGTTACCCATGTGCGAGGTCGCACCATTGGCCCACAGGCGAACCTCACTGGAGGCATTGCCGCCCAGCACCGGGCGATCCTGGATCAACACCACCTGCAAGCCATCACGCGCAGCAGCCAGCGCTGCGCAAACGCCTGCCAGGCCGCCGCCAGCAATCAATACATCGGCTTGCAATGTCTGCTGTGGGAACGCACGGGCAGGCTGAGAAGAGAAGATTTGCATCATTTCATTCCTGTAGCTCTGAAGCTAAGATTAAATTTTTGACCGCCACAGGGTGACTTATGTCTTCTCAACCCAATCAAAGCCTGATTGACGGTATTCGCTGTCTGCAATATCTGGTCTCCAGTGGCAAAGCCGTTGGCTGTCGCGAGTTGGCGCGCCAGATGGGGATGAACAGCACGCGGGTAAACCGCCTGCTGATGACCATGGCCGCCATCGGCCTGACGATGCAGGACGAACATCGTCGCTATTTGCCCGGACCGGGTGTTCACGCACTGGCGGCGCAGGCGATTCGGGGTTCGTCGTTGTTTGCCCAGGCGCTGCCGCAGCTGGAAGCGCACGCACCGCGTGACATCGTGGTGGCATTGGGCGTGCTGTGGGAGGACCAGGTGATCTATATCTGGCACTCGGAGCCTGGCGAGCGCACCAGCACCAGCCAGGCGCTGGCGGGATTCCATATGCTGCCTGCCTGGCAGTCGGTGATTGGTGTCTCGCTGCTGGCGGCGGAAAGCGACGAAGCGCTGCGACCGCGTTTCAGTGATGAGCAATGGACGCAGCTGGCCCCGTTGCTGGCACGTAAACGGTCGCAGGATTACCTTATCTGGCATCGTGATGATGGCGAAGTGAGCATGGCGCAGCCGATTAACAACAACCGTGCGGCACTGGCTTTTGCCAAAATCTGGCAGACGGATGAAGCGCATCTCAGCCAGCGGCTGGCGCAGTTGCAGGCGCTGGCCCAGCGTATGATCAGTGCGCGCTGACATGGTCAATTTTCCCGACGATAAACAGATAGCTGGCGATACCGATGGCAGCCAGCACGGCGATAAAGGCCAGCGCCGGGGCAAAATTATCGCCATCAATTAACGCGCCAATGGCAATTGGCACCACAATCGAGGAAAGCGCACCGGTAAAGTTGAATACCCCTCCGGCGAGGCCAATCAAATGACGGGGGGCTAACGCGGTGACAAACACCCAGGTGATGGTGGCCAGGCCATTGCCAAAGAAGGCGACGGACATAAACAGTATGATCAGGCTCGCGTTGTCGGTGTAATTGGCCCCAAGGATAAACAGCGTCAGAAACAGCCCGAGGATCACCGGCAGTTTACGCGCCACGCTGGCAGAAACGCCGCGCCGCATCATGCGGTCGGAGGCGAATCCCGCCAGCAACACGCCGCAAAAGGCCGCAAAGTAGGGCACCGCCGCCACGTAGCCGCTCTTAATAAATCCCATATGGCGATATTCCACCAGGTAGGTCGGGAACCAGGTAAGAAAGAACCAGAAGGTGGCGGAGATGGTGAACTGGCCGATATAAATACCCACCAGTTTGCGGCTGCGAAACATTTGCGCCAGATCCTGCCAGCGGGCGCGCGGCTGGCTGGCATTTTGACGGCTTTCCAGCAGCGCGCCATTGCTGCGCAGATAATTCAATTCGGCATCCGAGACGCCTTTATGTTCCGTCGGTTCACGATAAAGCAGATACCACACCAGCGCCCAGATCATGCCTGCCACGCCGGTTATCAGAAACAATCCGCGCCAGCCAAACGCATCCTGCACATGGAACAACAGTGGCGTCATACAGGCGAGGCCGACAAACTGCGCCGAGGAATAAATACCAATGGCGGTGGCGCGTTCCTGTTCCGGGAACCAGCTGGAAATCACCCGGTTATTGGCAGGCATCACTGGCGCTTCAAACGCACCGACGCCAAGACGCAAACCAAACAGCGCGAGGAAGCCTCCGGCAAAGGCATGTAGCGTTGTCACCAGTGACCAGAGAAATAGCCCGACGCCGTATACCAGCCGTGCGCCGAGACGATCAATCAGAAAACCGCCGGGGATCTGCAATGCGGCGTAAATCCAGCCAAAGGCAGAGAAGATCAGCCCCATTTCCAGCGGAGTGAAATGCAGTTCGCCCACTATCGCAGTGGCGGCGACGGACAAATTGGTGCGATCCATGTAATTGATGATGATGTTGATAAACACCAGACCCAGCATCAGAAAGCGGGTGCGTCCGGCGCGGATGCCTGCGGTCGTCTGGGCTATTGGCTGCTCTGTCATCGTGAAACTCTCCTGGAGGTCAGAGTGTTTCTTTAATAGAAACACTTGTGCAGAAATTCAGCGAATAAACATCGGTTATTTTGTGATCGCGGAGACGATAAAACAGCAGAGTGCCCGAACTTTTAGCAGAATCAAAACTCAGACCATCACGCATGGTAATGTGTAGCGGGCTTCGCCATAGTGGCGGCCTTAGAACTGACCCTTCAAGGAGGACTTCCGTGAAACTGAAAGCACTGGCGCTGGCCGCCGTAATGAGCGCAGGCGCATTGCCTGGTATGGTTCTGGCAGGTGAATTGCCGAACGGACCGCATGTGGTCACCTCAGGACAGGCCAGCGTGGAGGCCCGTCCGGATATCGCTACCCTTTCGATTGTGGTGAATGTTTCATCGAAAGATGCGGCAGATGCGAAAAAACAAGCCGACAGCCGTGTCGCGCAATATTTTGATTTCCTGCAAAAAAATGGCATCGAGAAGAAAGATATTGATGCCGCTAATCTCAGCACCCAGCCAGAGTACGATTACACCAAAGAGGGTAAATCGGTGCTGAAAGGCTATCGCGCGGTGCGTCAGGTGCAGGTGACGTTGCGTCAGCTGGAGAAGCTAAATGAATTGCTGGATGGCGCGCTGAAATCCGGCCTGAACGAAATCCGTGCCGTGGACCTCGGTGTGGCCCACCCGGAAACCTATAAAGATCAGGCGCGTAAAGCGGCAATCGCCAATGCGACGCAGCAGGCGGCGGCGCTGGCAGAAGGCTTTAACGCCAAACTGGGTCCGGTGTATAGCATCCGTTATCACGTTGCTAACTACCAGCCGATGCCAATGGCGCGCATGTTTAAAGCCTCAGCCGCCGAAGCGGATACCTCAGCCCAGCAGACCTATGAGCAGCAGAGCATTCACTTTGACGATCAGGTGGATGTGGTGTTCGATATCAAACCGAACGCACAGTAAGAAGAAGGGGCGCTGCGGCGCCCCTGTTAGCTTATGCGGCCAGGTCGTCCTGGCGCAGTACGCGATGTCCGTGCGCAATCAGCGCGTCAGTCACGCGACGCATCAGACGGCTTTCCGGCGCGAAACGGTGCCAGTACAGCATCCGGCGCTGGTACAGACCGGGCGTCAAATCAACCAAATCCCCGCTCGCCAGCTCGCGCTCAATTTGCAGATGCGGGATCATACAGCAGGTCGAACCCTGGCGTGCCAGCTGCACGAAGGCTTCGGATGAGTTAACGATATGGCAGGGCACGCTGCCCGGCGACAGATCGAAATTCTGCTGCAAAAAAGCCTGATGCATATCATCCAGATGGTCAAAGGCGATAGCCGGTGCTTTCAGCAACGCGGAGCGGGTCACGCCATTGGGAAAGTAGCGGTCAGCAAATTCAGGTGAGGCCACGAACAGATAATCAAGCGCGCCCAACTGATCAACCAGGCAGCTCGGCAACGGCTGCGGCTGAATACTCACTGCGCCTACCACTTCGCCGCGACGTAAACGCTCCTGGGTGCGGGTTTCATCCTCAACCTGGATATTCAGGCGCACTGGCGAATCCGCCAGCACATCCTTCAGCGCGGGCAGCAACCAGGTTGCCAGACTGTCGGCGTTCACCGCCAGCGATAACAGCAGCGGCGTAGTGCCACCATTTTCATCACCCAGCCATTCTTCTTCCAGCAGCTCCACCTGATGTAATAACGCCAGCAGCTTCTGCCCCTGCTCAGTCGGACGCGGCGGCACGGTTCGTACCAGCAGCGGCTGGCCGAATAAATTCTCCAGCTGTTTAATACGCTGCGATACCGCCGATTGCGTAATGCAAAGTTTCTGCGCGGCGCGCTCAAAGCCGCGCTCACGAATCACAGCATCCAGCGCCTGAAGCGTTCGATAATCCGGGCGTTTCATTATTGTTCTCTCTCGTTCAGGGTGGAGGTTACTATGCCACAAAAACACAAAAGATGGTTTTTGTGGACTGAGTTACAAAGCTTTTAACGACCGCGCTTTTTTATGCCGCCTTGTTTTATACTACGCGCACCTCGTTGTCGCACAGGTTTTAAACATACCATGACCCAGGATGAACTGAAAAAAGCGGTAGGTTGGGCAGCACTGCAATATGTGCAGCCGGGCACCATTGTTGGCGTTGGCACCGGTTCAACCGCCGCCCACTTTATTGATGCTTTAGGCTCGATTAAGCATCAAATCGAGGGTGCGGTTTCCAGCTCGGAGGCCTCCACGCAGAAGCTGAAATCCCTTGGCATTCACGTATTTGATCTGAATGAAGTGGACTCGCTGTCGGTTTACGTTGATGGCGCTGATGAGATCAATCCACAGATGCAAATGATCAAAGGCGGCGGTGCCGCGCTGACGCGTGAGAAAATTGTCTCGGCGGTGGCCGAGAAATTTATCTGCATTGCGGATGCGTCGAAAGAAGTGGATGTGCTGGGCCACTTCCCGCTGCCGGTCGAAGTGATTCCTATGGCGCGTTCTTATGTGGCGCGTGAACTGGTGAAGCTCGGCGGCTTGCCGGAATACCGCCAGAACGTGCTGACTGATAACGGCAACATTATTCTCGACGTGCATAATCTTCGCATTCTCGACCCGATCGCGCTGGAAAAAGCCATCAACGCGCTGCCTGGCGTGGTGACCGTCGGGTTATTTGCGGCGCGTGGTGCGGATATCGCCCTGATCGGCACTGCCGATGGCGTAAAAACCATCAAAAAATGATCTGTCCGGCGCTCTCATCGCGCCGCTTATTTCCGTACGCAAAACATCTTTTCTTCGTATGCTGAAATTCGGTGACTTATGTCACAAAACAGTCATCAACAGCAGGTTCATTCTTCGCTCCGGGCGCATATCCCGATTTTGTACGGAATTGTGCTGCCCCAGCACTGACGCGTGCTGGGGCGGAGGCAATCGATTGTCTTGCTGCAATCGAATTTTTTGATATTTTGACAGAAGGCTGGCTTATGGCAGCCCTCGTTGAATTCTGAATAGGGTCGGGAAATGGCAGAGTTATCACTGGAAAAAGACAAGATTAAGTTCCTGCTGGTGGAAGGTGTCCATCAGAGCGCGCTGGATAATCTGCGTGCGGCAGGTTACACCAACATCGAATTCCACAAAGGTGCACTGGATGCGGAGACGCTGAAGTCCTCCATCCGCGATGCGCACTTCATTGGTATCCGTTCCCGTACCCAACTGACCGAAGAGATTTTTGCTGCGGCTGAGAAACTGGTCGCGGTAGGCTGCTTCTGTATCGGCACCAATCAGGTCAACCTGAATGCGGCGGCGAAACGTGGCGTGCCGGTGTTCAACGCTCCGTTCTCCAACACCCGTTCGGTGGCGGAGCTGGTGATTGGCGAAATGCTGCTGATGCTGCGTGGCATCCCGGAAGCGAACGCCAAAGCACATCGCGGTATCTGGAATAAAATTGCGTCGGGTTCTTACGAAGCGCGTGGCAAAAAGCTGGGCATCATTGGCTATGGCCACATCGGCATGCAGCTGGGCGTGCTGGCTGAGAGCCTCGGCATGCACGTGTTCTTCTACGATATCGAGAGCAAGCTGCCGCTGGGCAATGCGACCCAGGTGCGCCATCTGTCTGACCTGCTCAACATGAGCGATGTGGTCAGCCTGCATGTGCCAGAAACCCCGTCCACACAGAATATGATTAGCGCTGCTGAGCTGGCAATGATGAAGCCGGGTGCGCTGCTGATTAACGCCGCACGTGGTACGGTGATTGATATTCCGGCATTGTGCGAAGCCTTGTCGAACAAACACCTGGCGGGCGCGGCAATTGACGTGTTCCCGACTGAACCAGCGACCAACAGCGATCCGTTCAACTCACCGCTGTGTGAATTTGATAACGTGATTCTGACGCCGCATATCGGTGGTTCGACTCAGGAAGCGCAGGAAAACATCGGCCTGGAAGTGTCTGGCAAGCTGGCGAAGTATTCGGACAACGGTTCTACGCTGTCTGCGGTGAATTTCCCGGAAGTCTCACTGCCGATGCATGCTGCCAGCGCCAGTCGTCTGCTGCACATCCACGAAAACCGTCCGGGCGTGCTGACCGCTATCAACCAGATTTTTGCTGAGCAGGGCATCAACATTGCCGCCCAGTATCTGCAAACGTCTCCACTGATGGGTTATGTGGTTATCGATATCGACGCAGAGCAGGATGTAGCGGACAAAGCGCTGCAACTGATGAAGGCGATTCCGGGCACCATCCGCGCACGTCTGCTGTACTGATTTAACATCGCGCCGCGGCATGTATTTGTAGCGGCGCGATTTATCGCGCAAATCACCACTGCCACAGCTTTGACGGTGTAATCACCGCAGGCAAAGGCACATCCCATGCCGCTACCGGCAACGCTTCCACGCGCTGGCAATCATGCGCTATCCCGATGGGCAAAACTCGATGCTGCTGCCAGTTTTGCAGGGTACGATCGTAAAATCCTCCCCCCATACCCAGACGCTGACCGTTATGGTCGAACGCCACTAACGGCACCATAATCACGTCCAGTTGATCGAGCGTTGCCATGCGGGTGATATCCAGCGGTGGCTCGGGGATACGCAATTTATTCGGGCTAAGCGGGGTGTCTGGCGTATAACGCAGGAAGATCAGATTACCGGGGGCAAAGGGGTGCAGCACCGGCAGATACACCTGTTTTTTCTGTTGCCAGAGTTTCGCGATGAGCGGACGGGTATTCAGTTCGCCATCCACGGAAAGGAACACTGCGATGCGTTCGGCATTGGCAATCGGGGCAAAATTGATGGCGTGTTCAGCCAGCAAATCAGCTGCCTGTTCCTGCTGTTCTGCCGTGAGATTACGACGCAAATGGCGGACGTGTTGACGAATGTCTTGTCGGTCGCGTAGTGAGGGTTCAGACATGATATCCCCGGCAATGTCGGCTGTTGCCAGCCACTATATCACGCGTACCGGGGGATTACAGATGTGGAACTAAGTGGAGATCTCCGAGATGCCGCCGTAGGCTGTAACCCTTGAACCCTTGGTTCAAGGTGAATGTGCCGTCGCAACTATCAGGCTTCTCGGACGGACCGAGCATGCTCACAAGTTACGGAGCGCCACATTCTGTGGTAATGAAATATCGGCTCAGGGGACTGGCCCACATGCAAACATCTCAGAGAAAATTTACTTCACCGTTACTGTATCACGATAACCATGAAGTGTTATTCAAACTTTGTGCCCTGGCGATCAGTTATGCGACCTTGCTCAACTAATGCTTGTTCAATGGTCTGCTGCAGCATACGGATACGTTGTTCCATATTGGCTGCGTAGTCGCGCGTTTTACCTTTCTCTTGTGCCAGCTCGTGGCAAATGTTTAACGCGGCGATGAACACCAGCTGCTCTGTATTTGTGACTCTAGTGCGAACTTTTAAATCTTGCAACCGTTGATTGAGGTCCTCAGCTGCCAGATTCAGCGCATCTTGCTGTTCAGGCGGACAATTCACTCTCAATGAACGACCAAAAATCTGAATATCTACCGGTTGTGCAGACATGCCACCTTCCTGACTGATTACTTCGCCCGCATCTCCCTTAGCAGTCAATGGCTTGGGAGGTGCGCAACTATATAGACCCGCGTGATAAGTTACAACCCCTTTTCTGGAAACCCTGAGGCACCTGGTGGTAGCATAACACGAACTTATTCTGCCAACGACGACGAAAGCTTATGTCTTTACAGAACGCAACGCCCACTTACAACGCGCTGGCTACAGCGCTTTCCCAGCAGGGCGTGGGAATGACCCCGGCCGAAATGCACGGCCTGATTTGCGGCATCCTTTGTGGCGGCAACCAGGATAACAGCTGGAAGACGCTGGTGCACGATCTCACCAACGAAGGCATGGCTTTTTCGCAAAGCCTGTCACAGCCGTTACAGGCGTTACATGAAAGCCTGACCAGTACGCTGGATGAAGAAGGCTTCCTGTTTCAGCTGATGCTGCCTGACGATGATGACATTACGGTGTTCGATCGTGCCGATGCACTGGCAGGATGGGTAAACCATTTCCTGCTCGGCCTGGGTGTGACGCAACCGAAACTGGACAAAGTCACGGGCGAAACCGGTGAAGCGATTGATGACCTGCGCACCATCGCTCAACTGGGCTATGACGAAGATGAAGATCAGGAAGAACTCGAACAATCACTGGAAGAGGTGATTGAATACGTGCGTGTTGCCGCATTGCTGTGCCACGACACCTTCAACCAGCCGCAGCCACCCACTGCACCTGAAGTGAAGAAGCCAACGCTACACTAAGCGCGTCATTCCGGGTACTACCGTGCCCGCTTTTCAACAGGGAGTGCAAACATGATTACACTGGAAACCTTCCAGCAACGTCGTCAGGCGCTGATTGCCCGTATGGCGCCCGGTAGTGCCGCATTAATTTTTGCCGCGCCTGAAGTGACGCGCAGCAACGATAGCGAGTATTCCTTCCGCCAGAACAGCGATTTCTGGTATTTCACCGGCTTTAACGAGCCGCAGGCGTTGCTGGTGCTGATCAAAAGCGACGACACCCACAATCACAGCGTGCTGTTCAACCGCGTACGCGACCTCACCGCAGAAATCTGGTTTGGCCGTCGCCTTGGGCAGGAAGCGGCACCGGCGAAACTCGGTGTCGATCGCGCATTGCCGTGGGATGACATCGGTGAACAGCTGTATCAACTGCTGAATGGTCTTGATGTGGTATACCACGCGCAGGGGCTGTATGCCGAAGCTGACACGCTGGTATTCGGTGCGCTGGAGAAACTGCGTCGCGGCTTCCGTCAGAACCTGAGCGCCCCGGCTACCGTCACTGACTGGCGTCCGTGGGTACATGAGATGCGCCTGTTTAAAGGGCCGGAAGAGATTGCCATCCTGCGCCGCGCCGGTGAAATCAGCGCACTGGCGCATACCCGTGCGATGCAGGCTTGCCGTCCGGGGATGTTTGAATATCAGCTGGAAGGCGAAATCCACCACGAATTCAATCGCCATGGCGCACGTTTTCCTTCCTACAACACCATCGTCGGTTCCGGCGAAAACGGCTGCATCCTGCATTACACCGAAAACGAGTGTGAGATGCGTGATGGCGATTTGGTGCTGATCGATGCAGGTTGTGAATTTCACGGTTATGCCGGTGACATCACCCGTACTTTCCCGGTGAACGGTAAATTCAGCGAGCCACAGCGTGCCATTTACGACATCGTGCTGGCCTCGTTGTACAAAGCGCTGACGCTGTTCCGCCCAGGCATCAGCATCCATGATGTGAACGAGGAAGTGGTACGCATTATGGTGACTGGCCTGGTTGAACTGGGTGTGATGGAAGGCGAAGTGGACGCACTGATTGCGGAACAGGCGCATCGCCAGTTCTTTATGCACGGGCTGAGCCACTGGCTGGGGCTGGATGTGCACGACGTCGGCCATTATGGCACCCCAAGCCGCGACCGCATCCTGGAACCTGGCATGGTGCTGACCATCGAACCCGGTCTGTATATCGCGCCGGATGCCAAAGTCCCGGCACAGTATCGCGGTATCGGCATTCGTATTGAGGATGACATCGTGATCACTGCCGAAGGCAACGAGAATCTCACCGATAGCGTGGTGAAAGATGCCGACGCAATTGAAGCCTTAATGGCGGCGGCGCGTCAGGCATGACTATTCTGATTGCAGGCGGCGGCATGACCGGCGCCACGCTGGCACTGGCCATATCCCATCTGACGCAGGGAAAACTGCCGGTGACGCTGATTGAACGCAGCGAACCGGACAGCCGTGCTCATCCCGGATATGACGGACGCGCCATTGCGCTGGCGGCAGGGACCTGCCAGCAACTGGCGGAGATTGATCTGTGGCGTTCGTTGCAGGATTGCGCCACGCCGATCACCCGCGTCCATGTTTCTGACCGTGGTCATACCGGCTTTGTTTCGATGCAGGCGGCGGATTACCAGTTACCGGCACTGGGCCAGGTGGTGGAGCTGTTCGATGTCGGGCAACGCCTGTTCCAGCGGCTGAAAAGCGCACCGGGCGTGACGCTACGTTGCCCGGCGCATGTCACGGCGGTGTCACGCAGTGCTGATAGCGTGCAGGTCACGCTGGACAGTGGCGAACAGCTGGATGGTGCGCTGCTGGTGGCGGCAGACGGTTCCCGTTCACCGCTGGCGGCCTCCTGCGGCATCAGCTGGCAGCGGGAGGATTATCAGCAACTGGCGGTGATAGCCAATGTCACCACGCAGTTGCCGCATCAGGGACGCGCTTTCGAGCGCTTTACCGAACACGGTCCGCTGGCGCTGTTACCGATGTCGGGTAACCGCATGTCGCTGGTGTGGTGTCATCCGCTGGACGAGAAAGACAAGCTGGCGCAGTGGGATGACGCGACTTTTCTGCGCGAGCTGCAACAGGCGTTCGGCTGGCGGCTGGGGCGCTTCACCCACACCGGCCAGCGCGAAATTTACCCGCTGGCGTTACAAACCGCCGAGCGGCAGGTGGCGCACCGGCTGGCGCTGGTGGGCAATGCGGCGCAGACGCTGCATCCGATTGCCGGTCAGGGTTTTAACCTCGGCTTGCGTGATGTGATGTCGCTGGCGGAAACGCTGGCGAGTGCCTGGCGTCACCAGCAGGATCCCGGCAGTTATGCGGTACTCCATCATTTTGCCGCCCGACGCCAACCGGATCGTGCGGCGACCATTGGCGTGACCGATGGTCTGGTACGATTATTTGCTAACCGTTATGCCACGCTGGTGGCAGGACGAAATCTTGGGCTGGTGGCAATGGACCATCTGCCGTGGCTGCGAAACCCCCTTGCCGCGCGGACGCTCGGCTGGGTAAAACGTTAAGCATGAATTAAGGGGCAGCAATGCAAACTTTTGATGTGGCTATCGCTGGCGGTGGCATGGTCGGACTGGCCGTTGCCTGCGGGCTGCAAGGCAGTGGATTGCGCGTTGCGGTGCTGGAGAAGGCGGCAGAGCCGCGATTTGATCCGCAAGCTGCGCCATCGATCCGCGTATCGGCGATCAATGCAGCCAGTGAACGCTTGCTGCAAAAGCTCGATGTCTGGTCAACGATTCTGGCATTGCGCGCCAGCGCTTATCACGGCATGGAAGTGTGGGATCAGGACAGTTTTGGCAGCATCAGTTTTGATGATGAGCAGCAGGGCTTAGCCCACCTCGGCCATATCATTGAAAATCCAGTGATTCATAGCGCATTGTGGCAGCGCGCCAGCCAGTGCAGCGATATTACGTTGCTGGCTCCGGCGCAGTTGCAGCAGGTGGCTTTTGGCGACAACGAAGCCTTTATCACCCTGCAGGATGGCAGCATGATGAGCGCCCGTCTGTTGATTGCTGCCGATGGTGCCAACTCCTGGCTGCGTGACAAAGCCGATATCCCGATCACTTTCTGGGATTACGATCATCACGCGCTGGTGGCGAATATCCGCACTGATCTGCCGCACGATGCGGTGGCGCGCCAGGTGTTCCACGGTGACGGCATTCTGGCATTTTTGCCGATGCAGGACCCGCATCTGAGTTCGATTGTCTGGTCGCTGTCTCCTCAGGAAGCCACGCGTTTGCAGGATATGCCGGAAGCGCTGTTCAATCAGCAGCTTTCTGTGGCTTTCGATATGCGCCTTGGTTTGTGCCAGGTGGAGAGCGAGCGCAAAACTTTCCCACTGATGGCTCGCTATGCGCGTAATTTTGCGGCACATCGGCTGGCGCTGGTGGGCGATGCGGCCCATACCATCCATCCGCTGGCCGGGCAGGGGGTTAACCTCGGCTTTATGGATGCCGCCGAACTGATCGGTGAAATCCGCCGCCTGCACAGCGAGGGCAAGGATATTGGGCAGCACCTGTATCTGCGACGTTATGAACGCAGCCGCAAACATAGCGCGGCGTTGATGCTGGCGGGTATGCAGGGTTTCCGTGAACTTTTTGCCGGAAGTAATCCAGCGAAAAAATTCCTGCGTGACGTCGGCCTGAAACTGGCGGATACCCTGCCAGGGGTCAAACCGATGATGCTGAAGCAGGCTATGGGGCTGAATGATATCCCCGGCTGGCTGCGCTAACCTTCTATAAATCTGCACAAATTCCGTAACGGCGCGCTTTATCGCGCCGTTACGATCACTGCTCAATGACACCATTAATCCCCGCTTGCACCATCATGATGCAGGCGCGCCCTCTTTTTGCGCCTCGTTTGATTTATTCTAATTTTACGCTGGAATTCGCATTATATTTTCTCATGTCAAAGAGGTTTTTTGCTGGGGCTATTTGCCCGCTCATGGCGTTGGATTCCATTATTTTGCTACATAAAAGTTATGTTGTTGTATTTTGTGCGTGTTTAATCACATAAAGCCAGTGGATTATCCTGCATTCTGTGCGGCGCTTCGCAGACGACAGACTTTGTTTCGCCCTCGTTTTCCTTATGGTTAATTCGGGCGTTCGGTGGTAACGTCAGCGCAAAGAGAACGTTTGCGTCAGCCATCACGGCTGCGCAGGCGCGTCACGCTCACTTGTTTTCTACAGGATGGTTATGACTCAGCAAACGCCTCTATTCGAACAGCATCAGGCCAGCGGCGCCCGCATGGTGGACTTTCACGGCTGGATGATGCCTCTGCATTACGGCTCACAAATGGATGAGCACCACGCGGTACGTACTGATGCCGGCATGTTTGACGTTTCCCACATGACCATCGTCGATCTGCGCGGGGCGAGCACCCGCGAATTCCTGCGTTATCTGCTGGCAAATGATGTCGCCAAACTGACCCAGCCAGGCAAAGCGCTTTACACCGGCATGCTGAACGCTTCCGGTGGCGTCATTGATGATTTGATTGTTTACTTTATGACCGAGGACTTTTTCCGTCTGGTGGTGAACTCCGCGACGCGTGAAAAAGATCTGCAATGGATTGGTGAACACGCGAAGAAATACGGGGTGACGTTGACCGAGCGTGACGATCTGGCGCTGATTGCGGTACAGGGACCCAATGCCCAGCAAAAAGCACAGTCGTTGTTTAGCGCGGCACAACGCGAGGCTGTGGCGGGCATGAAGCCCTTCTTCGGCGTTCAGGCGGAAGATTTGTTTATTGCTACCACCGGTTATACCGGCGAAGCGGGCTACGAGATTGCCTTGCCTGCTGGCGCTGCTGCGGATTTCTGGCAGCGTTTGCTGGCGGCAGGTGTCAAACCGGCGGGTCTGGGTGCACGTGATACGTTGCGTCTGGAAGCGGGGATGAACTTGTATGGCCAGGAGATGGATGAAGGCGTCTCACCGCTGGCGGCCAACATGGGCTGGACCATCGTCTGGGAACCGACCGACCGTGATTTTATTGGCCGTGCCGCGCTGGAAGCTCAGCGTGCCGCAGGGACAGAAAAACTGGTGGGTCTGGTCATGACCGAAAAAGGGGTGCTGCGTAACGGCTTGCCGGTACGTTTCACCGATGAACAGGGTCAGCCGCAGCAGGGTATTATTACCAGTGGTTCCTTCTCTCCAACGCTGGGTTACAGCATTGCGCTGGCACGCGTGCCAGCGGGAATTGGCGAGCAGGCGATTGTGGAAATCCGCAATCGTGAAATGCCGGTGAAGGTCACCAAACCGATTTTTGTTCGCGCCGGTAAACCGGTCGCTCAGTAACTTTTTTCAGGAGATTTGGCGATGAGCAATGTACCAAAAGAATTGAAGTACAAAGATAGCCACGAGTGGGTGCGTAAAGAAGCCGACGGTACTTTCACCGTCGGGATTACCGAGCATGCCCAGGAACTGTTAGGTGACATGGTGTTTGTTGACCTGCCAGAAGTGGGACGTGTTGTTGCAGCTGGTGAAGATTGTGCAGTAGCAGAATCAGTAAAAGCCGCTTCTGACATCTATGCTCCGCTGAGCGGCGAAATCATTGAGATTAACGAAGAACTGGAAGGTTCGCCGGAACTGATCAACAGCGATCCGTACAGCGATGGCTGGTTGTTCAAAATCAAAGCCAGCGATGAGTCAGAACTTCACTCAATGCTGGATGCCGATGCGTACAAAGCCTCCATCGACGAATAAGTATGACTAACAGAAGGTGTCGCCTGGCGGCACCTTCGTTTTTTGTCTGTATTAATACCCAGCCCGATTCAGGATTTACTGCTAATGACTCAGACTCTCAACCAGCTTGAACATAACGGTGCGTTCATTGAGCGCCATATCGGTCCTACGCCGCAGCAACAGGCCACCATGCTGGAAGCGATTGGTGCCAGCTCGCTGGAAGCGTTGATCGGTTCCATCGTGCCTGCCGATATCCAGTTGCCGGGTCCGCCCGCGGTGGGTGATGCAGCCACCGAGCAGCAGGCGCTGGCGGAGTTGAAAGCCATTGCCAGTCAGAACCAGCGTTACAAATCCTGGATTGGTATGGGTTACACCGCGGTAATCACCCCGCCGGTGATCCTGCGTAACATGCTGGAAAATCCGGGCTGGTACACCGCTTACACGCCGTACCAGCCGGAAGTCTCACAGGGGCGTCTTGAAGCGCTGCTTAACTTCCAGACCCTGACGCTGGATCTTACCGGTCTCGACATCGCATCGGCGTCACTGCTGGACGAAGCCACTGCCGCTGCGGAAGCGATGGCGATGGCAAAACGCGTCAGCAAGCTGAAAACTGCCAACAAATTCTTTATCGCCGACGATATCCATCCGCAGACGCTGGATGTGGTGCGTACCCGTGCTGAAACCTTTGGTTTTGAACTGATTATCGACAGCGCGGAAAAAGCGCTCGATCATGACGACCTGTTTGGCGTGCTGCTGCAACAGGCAGGCACCACTGGCGAAGTGCATGATTACCGCGCACTGATGACCGAGCTGAAAAGCCGCAAAGTGGTGGTGAGCGTCGCCGCTGATTTTATGGCGCTGGTGCAGCTGGAAGCCCCTGGCAAGCAGGGCGCAGACATCGTGTTTGGCTCTGCGCAGCGCTTTGGCGTGCCGATGGGCTACGGTGGTCCGCATGCGGCCTTCTTTGCCAGCCGCGACGAACATAAACGCTCAATGCCGGGCCGTATCATCGGTGTCTCACGCGATGCAGCGGGCAACACTGCGCTGCGTATGGCGATGCAGACCCGTGAACAACATATCCGTCGTGAAAAAGCCAACTCCAACATCTGTACTTCTCAGGTGCTGCTGGCGAATATCGCCGGTTTCTACGCCGTCTATCACGGGCCTGCTGGCCTGAAGCGTATCGCTTCACGTATTCACCGTCTGACCAGCATTCTGGCTGCCGGGCTGAAAAACGGTGGCCTGAAACTGCGCCATAACAGCTGGTTCGATACTCTGACGGTCGACGTGGCTGATAAAGCGGCGGTACTCAACCGTGCGTTGGGCTTTGGTGTCAACCTGCGCAGCGATATCCATAACGCAGTGGGTATCACCCTGGATGAAACCACCCGTCGTGAAGATGTGCAGGCGTTATTCGCTATTCTGCTCGGCGATGCCCACGGCCAGGATATTGATGCGCTGGATAGCGCCGTTGCCGCTGAAAACAGCGCGATTCCGGCGGGCCAGCAGCGTCAAAGCGCCATTCTGGAACATCCGGTGTTCAACCGTCATCACAGCGAAACTGAGATGATGCGTTACATGCACAGCCTGGAGAAAAAGGATCTGGCGCTGAACCAGGCGATGATCCCGCTGGGTTCCTGCACCATGAAACTCAATGCCGCAGCCGAAATGATTCCGATCACCTGGCCGGAATTTGCTGAAATGCATCCGTTCTGCCCGGCAGAGCAGGCAGCGGGTTATCTGCAAATGATCGGCCAGCTGTCGCAGTGGCTGGTGCAGCTGACCGGTTATGACGCGCTGTGTATGCAGCCGAACTCGGGCGCACAGGGAGAATATGCCGGTCTGCTGGCGATTCGCCGTTATCACGAAAGCCGCAATGAAGGTGACCGTCATATCTGCCTGATCCCCAGCTCCGCACACGGTACCAACCCGGCGTCGGCACAGATGGCGGGCATGTCAGTGGTGGTCGTCGCCTGTGACAAACAGGGCAACATCGACCTCGGCGACCTGCGTGAGAAAGCAGCGCAGTCAGGCGATAAGCTTTCCTGCATCATGGTGACGTATCCGTCTACCCATGGCGTGTACGAAGAAACAATCCGTGAAGTGTGCCAGATTGTGCATCAGTACGGCGGCCAGGTTTATCTCGATGGCGCCAACATGAACGCGCAGGTGGGCATCACCACACCAGGCTACATCGGTGCGGATGTTTCTCACCTTAACCTGCACAAAACCTTCTGCATTCCGCACGGCGGTGGCGGCCCAGGTATGGGACCGATCGGCGTCAAAGCGCATCTGGCCCCCTTCGTTCCGGGCCACAGCGTGGTGCAAATTGATGGCGTACTGACCCAGCAGGGCGCGGTGTCCGCAGCGCCGTTCGGCAGCGCTTCGATTCTGCCGATTAGCTGGATGTACATCCGTATGATGGGTGCTGAAGGTCTGAAACAGGCCAGTTCAGTGGCAATTCTCAATGCTAACTACATCGCCAGCCGCCTGCAGTCGGCCTACCCGATTCTGTATACCGGTCGCGATGGCCGCGTAGCGCATGAATGTATTCTGGATATTCGTCCGCTGAAAGAGCAAACCGGCATCAGTGAACTGGACATTGCCAAGCGCCTGATTGACTACGGTTTCCATGCGCCAACCATGTCGTTCCCGGTTGCCGGTACGCTGATGGTCGAGCCGACGGAATCGGAGAGCAAAATCGAACTGGATCGCTTTATCGACGCCATGCTGGCGATTCGTATGGAGATCGATCGCGTGGCTGATGGCGAATGGCCGCTCGAAGACAACCCGCTGGTCAATGCGCCGCATACCCAGATGGAAATTGTTGGTGAGTGGGCGCATCCGTACACCCGCGAGCTGGCCGTGTTCCCGGCAGGCAGCGCCAATAAATACTGGCCGACGGTAAAACGTCTGGATGATGTCTTTGGCGACCGCAATCTTTTCTGTAGCTGTGTCCCGATGAGTGAGTACGCGTAAGCTACACTCTTTCCCATCACAGCAAAGGCCGGGCAACCGGCCTTTTTTTATGGAGGCAATATGGAACTGGCATTGGTCACCGGAGCGAGTCGTGGGATTGGTCGCGCGACCGCGTTATTACTGGCAAAAGCAGGCTACTGCGTGGCGGTAAATTATCGTCAGCGTGAAGCTGAAGCGCAGCAGGTGGTTGCGGAGATCGCGTCACAGGGGGGCCGTGCGTTTACGGTTCAGGCCGATATCGCTGACGAAGCGCAGGTGCTGAAAATGTTTCAGCAACTCGATGATCATGATGCTGAGCTGAAAGTGCTGGTGAACAACGCCGGTATCCTGTTTCAGCAGTGCCGGGTCGAAGATCTGGCTGTGGAGCGTATCCAGCGCGTGTTTGCCACCAATGTGACCGGCACTTTTCTTTGCTGCCGCGAAGCGGTTAAACGCATGGGGACGCATCACGGCGGCAGCGGGGGATCCATCATCAACGTGTCCTCTGCCGCAGCCAGACTCGGTTCACCAAACGAATATGTGGATTACGCTGCGTCCAAAGGTGCGATGGACACCCTGACCAAAGGCCTGTCGCTGGAAGTCGCTTTGCAGGGAATTCGCGTGAATGGCGTGCGTCCGGGACCGATCTACACCGAAATGCATGCCGACGGTGGAGAGCCTGGCCGGGTTGATCGGGTCGCGAGTGGTATCCCGATGGGGCGCGGCGGCCAGCCGCAGGAAATCGCCGCCGCAATCGTCTGGCTGGCAAGCGATGCCGCGTCCTACATCACCGGCACCATCATTGATGCAGCGGGTGGGCGTTAATCAGCGCCCAAACATTCTCCGATCCGTAGCGGTTTTTCATCATCGCGTTCCTGTCATCTTCCTGACACTTTCCCGCTGTCTGATTACTCAGGTTGAAACACCGATACACAGTTTAATTTTAGCGTACATGTGTACACTGAAATTATTCCTGGTTACTCTGATGCACAGAAAAAGCACAGTCAGTTTCTTCGTTTTTCGGGACACATTCGCATGGTACAGAACCGTCTTATCGCTCAGGGCTATTCGCTGGCAGAAGAGATTGCTAACAGCATCAGCCACGGTTTAGGCTGCCTGTTTGGCATTGTGGGTCTGGTCTTGTTATTGACACAAGCTGTTGAAATGCAAGCTGATGCAACCGCCATTACCAGCTACAGCCTGTATGGTGGCAGCATGATTTTGCTGTTCCTGGCTTCCACGCTCTATCACGCGATTCCCCATCAGAAAGCCAAATACTGGCTGAAAAAATTCGACCACTGCGCCATCTATCTGCTGATCGCCGGTACTTATACGCCATTCCTGTTGGTAGGGTTGAAATCGTCGTTTGCCAGGGGGTTGATGATTGTCATCTGGAGCCTGGCGCTGGCGGGCATCATCTTTAAACTGACCATTGCCCATCGCTTCAAAGTATTGTCACTGGTGACCTATCTCAGCATGGGATGGTTATCGCTGGTGGTGATTTATCAGCTGGCGACCAAATTGTCGGCGGGTGGTGTCTGGTTACTGGCGGCGGGGGGCATTGTCTATTCGCTCGGCGTGATTTTTTATGTCGCGCGGCGTATTCCCTACAATCACGCCATCTGGCACGCCTTTGTGCTGGGGGGCAGCATTTGCCACTTCTGCGCGATTTACTTCTATGTGATGTGAGAAATCAGTCTGCACAAATTCGTAGCGGCGCAATTTATTGCGCGATTTTAGGCAGTTGCGCCGCTACGGCCATATTAATCTTCCAGTGAATAAGGCAGTGGCTGAATAGTCAGTTTGCCGCCTTCGTCACCTTCCACGCGTAACACGCTATCCGGCTCCAGGTCGTTATTCATCACCACCTGCACCCATACTTCACCGTCATCCAATTGAACCGCGGTGAGAACAGTGCCGGTACGACGCCATTTATCACCCATCTGCAATTCCAGTGAACCATCGACCTGCGGCAGATGGCTGGCATTACCCGCCAGCCAGTACAGGGCGCGTTTGTTGGCACCACGGAATTTGGCGCGTGCCACCATCTCCTGCCCGGTGTAACAACCTTTTTTAAAGCTGATGGCGTCGAGCGCCTGAAGGTTAGTGGCCTGTGGAATCAGCTGCGCGCTGGTGGCGTTATCGATCACCGGAATACCCGCTTCAATATCCAGTGCCAGCCACTGGGTGCTGTCATTGAGCTGCGCATCACCTTTCAGCTTATCTTTCAGGGCTTCAGCCTGTGCCAGGGTGGTCACCAGCAGGAAGCGCTCCGCCGGTTGTTCAAACCACAGCAGAGTGGTGTCGTCCTGTTGTACCACGGGCGTAGTGGCATCCGGCAGAACCGGGAACTGACCTGCCAGCGCGGTGCGCGCCTGGAAACCGGCCACACCCAGCAGCACGGCATCGTCATCAGCAGCAATGGTTACTTTGGCGAACACCGCATACTTTTTCAGCTCGGTCAGTTGGGTATCGCGCAGATTGCGGCGAACCAGATAGCCATAACCTTCGCCGCGATGGAACAGGCGCAGGCTGGTCCACATTTTCCCTTTGGCATCACAATGCGCCGCCGGGCGATGCTGGGTAGCATCCAGAGCCGCCACGTCCAGCGTCAGCTGGCCTTGCAGATAGGAGGTGCTGTCTTTGCCTTGCACCGAAACCAACGCCCACTCATCAAGAGACATCAGGGTTAATGGCAGACGAGAAGATGCCGCAGGCTGGCGTGGCGGAAGGGTATAAATAGGCATGGGCTATTCCTGATTATTGGGTTCATCCGTAGATAATGATTCCATGTTAAAAGAGCCGCGCGGCATTGCAACCTGTTTGCGGAATCCGACGCACAAATCGCGTGATAACCCTGCTTTGTGTAAAAGGGTTTTGCGCGTTGATGCACAGCAATCTAAGCCACGCCTGCAGCCATGAAAAAAAGCAGGTACACTGAGCGCCATTGTTTGCCGCTGTGGAAAAAGACACATGGATATTCATGACAAATCCCGCGTCCAATGGGCGTGCCGTCGTGGCATGCTGGAACTGGACATCGCCATCATGCCGTTTTTCAAATATGAATATGATTCTCTGACTGACGCCGACAAGCAGGTATTTATTGCCTTGCTGAAAAGCGACGACCCTGATTTGTTTAACTGGATGATGAACCACGGTGAGCCTGCTGACCCCGAGTTCAAACGCATGGTGAAACTGATTCAGCAGCGCAATCGTGAACGCGGTCCGGTGGCAATGTAATCTGCATCCGTCGCGCAGCGCGCGTGCGTTGCAGGCGCTGATGCTTGGTTGCTGTTGTGTGCTGGTTGTGGCTCTGCCCTGGCCGGAGATGTGGCGCTGGGGCAAAGTTCCGCTGCTGTTATTATTGCTGATGGAAGGCTGGCGCAACCACAGGTTGCTTCAGCAACGCCGTGGACGGCTGGCACTGGATCAACAAGGTCACTGGGAGTGGGATAACAGCAACTGGCGCAATGTGCGCGCACCGGGTTGGTTGCCGATTGGTGTGTTGCTGGTGTTGCGTAATCAACAGGGGCAGTGCAGACGGCTGTGGCTGATGTATGACAACATGCCATCTGGTTACTGGCGTGCGTTGCGAGCCCACTGCTTTATGCATACCAGCCCGGAGCCGTAGCGGCGCGATTTATCGCGCATCTCTTAGCAACCCCGTCGATGCCTGCGGATGATGCCTTAAAGCAGTTCAGCGGTTTCCGTCAGAATCTGTTCACACCACTGTTCGATACGTTCATCACTCAGTTCGAACTGGTTAACATCGTCGAGCGCCAGGCCGACAAATTGTTTACCGTCAGCGGTGAGGGGTTTCGGGCTGGTAAATTCATAGCCTTCCAGCGGCCAGTAGCCGACAAACTGCACGCCCATCGGTTGCAGCAACTCATGCAGCATACCCAGCGCATCAAGAAACCATTCGCTGTAGCCAATCATGTCGCCCATGCCATAGAGCGCGACAATTTTCCCGCGCAGATTCAGTGCCGGGATTTGTGGCCAAATCGCTTCCCAGTCTTCCTGCAATTCACCGAAATCCCAGGTGGGAATACCGAGGATCAGCAAATCGTACTGCTCCATCAGCGTGGGATCGTCATCTTTCAGATTATGCAGGGTGACTAATTCTCCACCAATAAAGTCGCGGATCTTCTCCGCAGTCATCTCGGTGTAGCAGGTACTTGAACCGTAAAACAGGCCGATATTCATGCAATTAATGCTCTGGCTGAAACTGACTTTGGCGCAATTGTACCAGAAGCAGGCGCTTTTCAGGCATAATGAGCACGATTTCACACGAGCTGGAGGGAGAGAGTGGAAGACAGTGATCTGATCGAACAGTTTCTGGATACGCTGTGGATTGAGCGCAATCTGGCACAGAATACCCTCGCATCGTATCGGCAGGATCTGCAAACCCTCACCGGCTGGCTGCACCATCATGAGCGCACCCTGCTGACGCTGGAGGCGCTCGATTTGCAGCAGTTTCTGGCAGAACGCGTGGAAGGCGGCTATAAAGCCACCAGTTCTGCGCGTACCCTGAGCGCCATCCGTCGGTTGTTTCAATATCTGTATCGTGAAAAGCTGCGCAGTGACGATCCCAGCGCATTGCTTTCCGCCCCGAAGCTGCCGCAGCGTCTGCCGAAGGATCTCAGCGAAAAGCAGGTGGAAAGCCTGTTGCAGGCACCGTCGATTGAGATCCCGCTCGAACTGCGCGACAAAGCGATGCTGGAGTTGCTCTATGCCACTGGCCTGCGCGTCTCCGAGCTGGTGGGTTTAACCCTGAGCGATATCAGTCTGCGTCAGGGCGTGGTGAGGGTGATCGGTAAAGGCAACAAAGAGCGCCTTGTGCCATTGGGTGAAGAAGCGATTTACTGGCTGGAGCATTATATGGAGCATGGTCGTCCGTGGTTGCTGAACGGTCAGACGCTGGATGTGATGTTTCCCAGTAACCGTGCGCAACAAATGACGCGCCAGACGTTCTGGCATCGCATCAAGCATTACGCCATCCTGGCCGGGATCGACAGTGAAAAATTGTCGCCGCATGTGCTGCGTCACGCGTTTGCCACACATTTACTGAACCACGGGGCCGATTTGCGCGTCGTACAGATGTTGCTGGGGCATAGCGACCTCTCAACCACCCAGATTTATACGCATGTCGCCACTGAGCGCCTGCGACAGTTACATCAACAGCATCATCCGCGTGCCTGACGCGCGGCAACAAGGAAATGAGATGAAAAAACAGTTAACGATGCTGGCTCTGCTGGTCAGCACTTTTTCCGGGCTGGTTCATGCCGATGACAACGCCATCC
Organism: Pantoea cypripedii; assembly: GCF_002095535.1. Lineage (NCBI taxonomy): Bacteria > Pseudomonadati > Pseudomonadota > Gammaproteobacteria > Enterobacterales > Erwiniaceae > Pantoea > Pantoea cypripedii. Next base: position 3,463,161 of record NZ_MLJI01000001.1, on the reverse strand, counting down.
AGCAGGCGCTGAAAAAACTCGGCCTGCAACAGACGGAAATTCAGCCGTCACCGTTGCCTGGCATCAAAACCGTGCTGACGGAAAGCGGCGTGCTGTACGTTACCGAAGATGGTAAGCACATGATTCAGGGGCCGCTGTACGATGTCAGCGGTGCTCAGCCGGTCAACGTCACTAACCAGCTGCTGGAGAAAAAAGTTACCGCGCTGGAACCGCAAATGATCGTGTACAAAGCGCCGAAAGAACAACACGTTATCACCGTGTTCACCGATATTACCTGCGGTTACTGCCGTAAGCTGCATGAGCAGATGGCGGACTACAACGCGCTGGGCATCACCGTGCGCTATCTGGCGTTCCCGCGTGAAGGTCTGCATGGTCAGGTGGAAAAAGCGATGAAAGCGATCTGGTGCAGCGCCGATCGTAACAAAGCCTTTGATGAAGCGATGAAAGGCAACGCGCCACAGATGGATGCGCCAGCCACCTGCAAAATCGACCTCGATCAGCACTACAAACTCGGTATTCTGTTTGGTATTCAGGGCACTCCCGCCATTCTTACCGACAGCGGCATGATGATCCCTGGCTATCAGGGACCGCAGGAGCTGAAGCAGGTGCTCGATGGCCAGAAAAGTGGCGGTTAATCCACAGTGATCCATTCTGTTGAACTGCGTCGGCGTGAAATCCATGCCGACGATGCTTTACCTGCCGATTTGCCGCCGCTGCTGCGTCGGCTCTACCTGCAACGTGGCGTACGCGATGCCGCAGAACTGGAGCGCGGCGCGAAACATCTGCTGCCGTGGCAAACGTTAGGCGGCATTGAAGCCGCCGTGACTTTGCTGCATCAGATGCTGCGCGACGGTCGCCGCATTGTGGTGGTCGGCGATTTTGATGCCGACGGGGCGACCAGTACAGCGCTGACGGTGCTGGCGCTGCGCAGCCTCGGTGGCAATATCGATTATCTGGTACCCAACCGGTTCGAAGATGGTTATGGCCTCAGCCCGGAAGTGGTGGAGCAGGCACGCGCACGCGGTGCCGAAATGATCCTCACGGTGGATAACGGGATCTCGTCCCATGCGGGCGTCGATACTGCGCATCAGCACGGTATCCCGGTGCTGGTCACTGACCACCACCTGCCTGGCGAAACGCTGCCAGCCGCTGAAGCCATTGTTAACCCCAATCTGAACGACAGCGATTTCCCCTCACGGGCGCTGGCCGGGGTCGGCGTCGCCTTTTACCTGATGCTGGCATTGCGCGCCCATCTGCGTACGCAAAACTGGTTTAGCGACGGGCGCAGCGAACCCAATCTGGCGGAATGGCTTGATTTGGTGGCGCTCGGCACCGTGGCGGACGTGGTGCCACTCGATGCCAATAACCGTATCCTGGTATGGCAGGGCCTGAGCCGTATTCGTGCCGGGAAATGCCGCGTGGGTATTCGTGCCTTGCTGGAAATCGCCAATCGTGATGCGCGCCAGCTGGTCGCCAGCGACCTTGGTTTCGCCATCGGCCCGCGCCTCAACGCTGCCGGGCGGCTGGATGATATGTCGGTGGGGGTGGCGTTGCTGCTGACCGAGGACATCACCGAAGCACGTATGCTGGCGAACGAGCTGGATGCCCTCAATCAGACACGTAAAGAGATTGAACAGGGCATGAAAAGCGAAGCGCTGGCGTTGTGTGATGCGCTGGAGCGGCAGAATACCGATTTACCGCTGGGGCTGGCGTTTTTCCATCCCGAATGGCATCAGGGAGTGGTGGGCATTCTCGCCTCCCGCCTGAAGGAGCGTTTTCACCGTCCGGTGATTGCGTTTGCTCCGGCAGGGGATGGCACGCTGAAAGGCTCTGGCCGTTCGATTGCCGGTCTGCATCTGCGCGATGCGCTGGAGCGCCTCGATACGTTATTCCCCGGCCTGATGATCAAGTTCGGCGGCCATGCGATGGCGGCGGGTTTGTCGCTGGAGGAAGCGCGTTTTGATGAGTTTCGCCAGCGCTTTGCTGCGCTAATCGACGAATGGCTGGCAGGTGAAGCGTTGCAGGGAGTGATCTGGTCCGATGGCGAGTTGCGTGCGCAGGAGTTTTCGCTGCAAACCGCTGAGTTGCTGCGCGAAGCGGGTCCCTGGGGCCAGGCATTCCCTGAACCGGTATTTGATGGGCGCTTTAAAGTGCTGCAACAAAAACTGGTGGGCGAACGTCATCTGAAAGTGATGGTGGAGCCGGTCGGCGGCGGTCCGTTGCTGGATGGTATTGCGTTTAACGTCGATACGACTTTGTGGCCGGACAGCAGCGTGCGCCAGGTCGAACTGGCCTACAAGCTGGACATCAACGAGTATCGCGGCAACCGCTCAGTACAGCTGATTATCGACCATCTGTGGCCGCTGGCATAAGCGGCTACCATTATCCCCTGAATAATTCGGGTTGCAGCCAACGCGCCTGCGACACGAAGTATGACGGGGATACAAAATAAACGCGCTTTCGGTTAAACTAGCGCGTTAGTATTTTCTCCTCTCACCGAATCGTCAAAAAAGACTGAAAAGCCATGTTTGAAATCAACCCGGTCAAAAACCGTATTCAGGACCTCACCGAGCGCAGCGACGTTCTTAGGGGGTATCTTTGACTACGATGCCAAGAAAGAACGCCTCGAAGAAGTAAACGCCGAGCTGGAACAACCTGACGTCTGGAACGAACCTGAGCGCGCGCAGGCGCTGGGTAAAGAGCGTTCGTCGTTAGAAATCATCGTCGGCACCCTGGACCAAATGTATCAGGGGCTGGAAGATGTGCAGGGTCTGCTGGATCTGGCGGTTGAAGCCGACGACGAAGAGACTTTTAACGACACCATTGCCGAGCTGGATGGACTCGAAGTCAAGCTGGGTGAGCTGGAGTTCCGTCGTATGTTCTCCGGCGAATATGACAGCGCCGATTGCTATATCGATTTGCAGGCCGGTTCCGGCGGCACCGAAGCGCAGGACTGGGCCAGCATGCTGATGCGTATGTATCTGCGCTGGGCAGAAGCCAAGGGCTTCAAAACCGAAATTATTGAAGAGTCAGAAGGTGAAGTGGCCGGTCTGAAATCCGCCACCATTCGCGTTTCTGGTGACTATGCCTTCGGCTGGCTGCGTACGGAAACCGGCGTTCATCGCCTGGTACGTAAGAGTCCGTTTGACTCCGGCGGCCGTCGTCATACCTCCTTCAGTTCGGCCTTTATCTACCCGGAAGTGGATGACGATATTGATATCGAAATCAACCCGGCAGATCTGCGTATTGACGTTTACCGTGCTTCGGGCGCGGGTGGTCAGCACGTTAACCGTACGGAATCCGCGGTACGTATTACCCATATTCCGACCGGCACCGTGACTCAATGCCAGAACGATCGTTCGCAGCATAAGAACAAAGATCAGGCAATGAAGCAGATGAAAGCCAAGCTGTACGAGCTTGAGATGCAGAAGAAAAATGCTGAGAAACAGGCGGCAGAAGATAACAAATCTGACATCGGCTGGGGCAGCCAGATTCGTTCTTACGTGCTGGACGATTCACGCATCAAAGATCTGCGTACTGGCGTCGAAACCCGTAACACCCAGGCGGTGCTGGACGGCGACCTCGATCGTTTTATTGAAGCAAGTTTAAAAGCAGGGCTATAAGGAACCGACATGTCTGAACAACAACCGCAGAGCGCTGATGCCGCACTTGAGTTAAACAACGAACTGAAAACGCGTCGCGAAAAACTCAGCGCGCTGCGTGAAACCGGCGTGGCGTTTCCTAACGATTTCCGCCGTGACACCACCTCCGATAAGCTGCACGCCAGCTATGATGAGAAAAGCAACGAAGAGTTGGAAGATCTCGGCATTGAGGTGAGTGTAGCCGGTCGAATGATGACCCGCCGTATTATGGGCAAAGCCTCGTTTGTCACCTTACAGGACGTCGGTGGCCGCATTCAGCTGTATGTGGCGCGTGATGACCTGGCAGAAGGCATCTACAACGAACAGTTCAAGAAGTGGGATCTCGGCGATATCCTCGGCGCGCGCGGTAAGCTGTTCAAAACCAAAACCGGTGAGCTGTCGATCCACTGTTCTGAACTGCGTCTGCTGACTAAAGCGCTGCGTCCGCTGCCGGACAAATTCCACGGCCTGGCCGATCAGGAAACCCGTTACCGTCAGCGTTATCTCGACCTGATCGCCAACGACGAATCACGCCACACCTTCCAGGTTCGCTCCAAAATCATGGCCGGTATCCGCCAGTTCATGGTCGGTCGCGACTTTATGGAAGTGGAAACCCCGATGATGCAGGTGATTCCGGGTGGTGCTTCGGCGCGTCCGTTTATCACCCATCACAACGCGCTGGACATCGATATGTACCTGCGTATTGCGCCGGAACTGTATCTGAAGCGTCTGGTGGTCGGTGGTTTTGATCGCGTATTCGAGATCAACCGTAACTTCCGTAACGAAGGGATCTCACCGCGTCATAACCCAGAGTTCACCATGATGGAACTCTACATGGCGTATGCGGATTACAAAGATCTGATCGAGCTGACCGAAAGCCTGTTCCGCACCCTGGCGCAGGACGTGCTCGGCACCACGGAAGTGCCGTACGGTGAACACAGCTTCGATTTCGGTAAGCCGTTCGAAAAACTCACCATGCGTGAAGCGATCAAAAAATACCGTCCGGAAACCGATCTGGCCGATCTGGATAACTTCGACAAAGCCGTGGCGATTGCCCACTCTCTGCACATCAAAGTGGAGAAAAGCTGGGGTCTGGGCCGTGTGGTGACCGAGATCTTCGAAGAAACCGCCGAAGCTCACCTGATCCAGCCGACCTTCATTACCGAATATCCGGCTGAAGTGTCACCGCTGGCGCGTCGTAATGACGAGAACCCGGAAATCACTGACCGCTTCGAATTCTTCATCGGCGGCCGTGAAATCGGTAACGGCTTCTCTGAGCTGAACGATGCAGAAGACCAGGCGGAGCGTTTCCTGCAACAGGTGAATGCCAAAGATGCAGGCGATGACGAAGCGATGTTCTACGACGAAGATTACGTTACTGCGCTGGAACACGGCCTGCCGCCGACCGCGGGTCTGGGTATCGGTATCGACCGTATGGTGATGTTGTTTACCAACAGCCACACCATCCGCGACGTGATCCTGTTCCCGGCTCTGCGCCCGTCAGGCAAATAATCGCATTGCCATAGCAAACAAGGGTCGCCTTCAGGGCGGCCTTTTTTTTGACATAAAAATCCTGATGACAACCCGGCACGCTCTGTGCAGGATGGTTTTTTTATTTGCAGGGAATCACCATGAGTGCAAAAGCGGCATCGTTAGAAGGCCGGATTCGTCAGCACTGGGATCAACTCTCCAGCCACGAACAGCGGCTGGCTGATGTATTGCTGGCTGCGCCCGGTCAGCTTGCCATGAACACGGCGACGGAACTGGCGCACAGCGCCGGGGTCTCCAAAGCCACTACCACCCGTTTCTTCCGTCATCTCGGTTATGAAAGCTACGAAGCGGCACGCCGTCAGGCGCGCGATATGCAAAGCAGCGGATCGCCGCTGTATTTGCAGGTTGCCCCCAGCGCCTCACCGCTCGATAGCATCATGCAGCAGCATCTGGAAAAAGAGATCGCTAATCTGGTCAACAGCTACCGCACGCTGGAAAGCGCCCAGCTGCAGGAGGCAGTTGCTGCTATCGCCCGTGCGCGGCGCGTGGTGGTGATGGGCTGGCGTCACAGTCAGACTATCGCGCAGCTGATTTATCGGGACCTGATTCATGTCCACCCCGATGTGCGTTTGCTGCCACGTCCCGGCGATTCGCTGGCGGAACATCTCGCCTCGCTGGGGGAGCAGGATGTGGCGATCTGTGTCGGCCTGCGCCGTCGTATGCCGGTGCTCGACGCCGCGATGAATGCGCTGGCGGAGCGCCAGGTGCCGATGTTGTATCTGGCCGATGTGTTGTCCGGCAAACCGGCACGCCACGCCCAATGGGTGGTACGTTGCCACACTGACAGCAGCCTGATTTTCGACAGCACCGCCGCACTCTCCGGCATCTGCAATCTGCTGTGTTCACTGGTGGCACGCCAGATGGGCAAAGCCAGCAATGATTACCTCGCGCAGGTTGAAGCGCTGCACCAATCCCTCGACGAACTCGAATAACGCCCCGTACTGGCGCATTTTGCGCCAGCTTGTGCCCCAAAATGGTGCAATCGCGCTTGCCCATTTTCCCGTCGTGCCACCCTCTGTGAAACCATAGAAACTTAAAATAAAAATAAAGAAACAATTGTTTCTCAATGATTGTACAGGGAAAAGTGATGGTTGCGTCCCCTGGTGCGATCGGTGGGTGAAAAATCTGGCACAAAATATGCTCAGTAGAAAAAGACATTTCACCAACACCAGGGAAACACCATAATGAAAAAAACAGCAATGCTGATCGCCGCACTTTTGTCTGTTGGTACGCTGGCGCAGGCGCAAGCCGACACGCTGGCCGACATCAAAAGTAGCGGCAAAATCACCGTCGGTATCGACCCGACATTTCCTCCATATGAATACACCGACGACAGTGGTGCGATCACCGGCTACAGCGTGGCGATCATGCAGTCTTTCGCCAAAGACCTCGGTGTGAAACTTGAGTTTCAGAAAACCGCGTTCAGCGGCATTTTGCCGGGCCTGATTTCCGGCTCGTTTAACGCTGAAGGCTCGTCCCTGAACGTCACCGCCGAGCGCGCGAAGAAAGTGCTGTTCACCGTGCCATACAGCAAAACCGTTAACGGGGTGCTGGTGCGCGAAGATGAAGCCAAAACCTTTAGTGGCAAAACCCTCAGCCCGGAAAGCCTGTCTGGTCTGCGCGGTGCGGTGAAAACCGCCAGCGTGCCGGAGCAGTTGCTGAAAGGGTTTAACGAGCAGCTGAAAAAAGCCGGTAAAAAACCGATCACCATCATCAGCGTCGATTCTCTTGATCAGACTGTCAGCACCCTGATGACCAAACGCGCCGATTTCGTTTACGACGATATCTCGGTGCTGGCACCGGTGGTGAAGAAGTACCCGAGCAAAGTGGCGCAGGTGGGCGAGGTCGGCCCGTCACAGTGGATGGGCTGGGCAACACGTAAAGAAGACGGCAGCCTGAACAAAGCCCTGAGCGACCATATCCTGGCGATGCAGAAAGATGGCGAGCTGACCAAACTGCAACAGCAATACCTCGGCACCACTTTTACCGTGCCGGCCAGCGATTTCATTCCCCAGGAGTAAGTATGTGTCAGTCAACCCTGACGGTTCCGGCGGGCTTTGGTAAAACCTTCCGTGTGCGCAAAGGCCAGTTTATTACCGTCATTGATAGTGAAGGGCAGCAGGCCGCGGATTTTGTCGCGGTCAATGCCGACGACCTGAACGAAAAGCTGTCGCCGGTGCACACCCGCCAGCATCTGCGTTCGCTGTTCTTTAAACCTGGCGATGCGCTGTGGTCGAGTGAAAACCGCCCGCTGCTGCGCATTGTCGCGGATACCATCGGTATTCACGACGCGAACGTCCCCGCCTGTGATCGCACGCGTTTCAGCGTTGATTTTGGCGTTGAGGGGCATCGCAACTGCGTTGATAACCTGCTGGAAGGGATGAAAGCCTTTGGCGTGACCTATTTCACCCTGCCGGAACCGTTCAACCTGTTCCAGAACGGCCCGGTCACCGCCGATGGCCGGATGGAAGTCACCGATCCCCACAGCAAGGCGGGCGACAGCATCACCTTTGAAGCGCTGTGCGACCTGATTTGCTCGGTATCGTCCTGCCCGCAGGACATCATTCCGGGTAACGGCTTACAGGTGACACCGATCGATATTCGCGTCAGCGATCACTACCACACCGGGGAGATGCCGCATGCTGCTGATGCGTGAAAGTTATGAAGAGAGCGCGGAGCGCACCCTGGCGGCACCGGTTGAGGTAGCTGCGGGTAGCGTGGCATCGATTCGCGTGCTGCGTGGTCAGCTGCTGCGTATCACCGCGCTGGGGGAGGGGGCGGTAGCCTCGCTGTTTGGTTTTAGTTTGCAGGATCCGGCGGTATGGCTGTCGGTGCACCATACTCGCGTCTTCAGCAACAGTTATCTGCTCGGCTCCGGTATGCGTTTGGTCAACAACCGTCGTCGTCCGATGATGGTGCTGGGTAAAGACAGCGTTAAACGCCATGACCTGCTGCTGCCGGGTTCCACCACATCGTTTCTGGCCCAGCGTGGCTACGGCGGCGAGGGTTGCATTGAAGGGGTAAGCCGCGAGCTGGCGCGTCTCGGCATGGTGGTGCCGAAGCTGCCGGACCCGATCAATCTGTTTATGCACGTTAAACTGACGCGTGACGGTGACATCCTGCCAGAAACCAACCTGACTCAGGCTGGTGACAGTATTACCTGTCGTGTGGTGATGGATACGCGCTTTATCGTCTCCGCCTGCAACACCGGCATTGAGGGCAACGACAAACCCGCGCCGTTGCGACTGGCGGTGGCGGAGAACCTGACGGACTTTAACGCGGAGTAAGCGATGGGGCTGGATCAACAGGTAGTGGCCGCGCTGCCGGAACTGGGGCACGGTCTGCTGATGACGTTAGTACTGACGGTGCTGGCATCATTGGTGAGCGTAGTGATGGGGCAGCTCGGCTGCTTCCTGCAACTGCGCCGGGCCTGGATCTGGCGCGCCATTGGTCGTCTCTACGTTAGCCTGATGCGCGGCACCCCGGCCATTGTGCAGCTGTTTGTGGTGTTTTTTACCTTGCCGCGTCTGGGGTTGGGTGGTCAGCCGATGCTTGCAGCGGTGGTGGCGATCGGGCTGAACAGTGGGGCTTACGTGGCGGAAATTCTGCGCGTCAACCGCAATCTGGTGACGCGCGGGCAACTGGAAGCCGCCCGGACGCTGGGGTTAAACCGCGCGCTTACCTGGTGGTATGTCATCAATCCTCAGGTGATGCGCGCCAGCCTGCCGATGCTGGTGAATGAGTTCACCATTTTACTGAAAACCACCCCGCTGGCCTCGGTGGTGGCGCTGACAGAACTGACCTATGCCGGTCAGATTGTTATCGCCCGCACCTATGATGCCACGCAGGTGCTGCTGCTGGTGGCGGCCGGTTATCTGCTGATTGCGCTGCCGTTGATCAGTGCCGCACGGCGACTGGAAGCAAAACGGAGGCTGGCATAGTGGATTGGCAGGCAATTATGACCTCGCTGCCATCGTTGGGGGATGGCCTGGTGGCAACCCTGCAATTGTGTGCAGTGGCGGCGCTGTGTTCGCTGCTGTGGGGGGCGCTGATGGCCGCCATGCTGATGCGTGCTTCCCCGTTCTGGCAGCGATTGCTCAATATTTACAGCGGGTTAACCCTGGCGCTGCCGTTGCTGGTGGTGATTTATCTGCTCTATTTTGTGTTGCCGGAGTACGACATCACCCTGTCTTCGCCGGTGGTCGGCGTGCTGGCGCTGACGCTCTACTACGCACCTTATATCGCGCAGGTGATCCGTGCGGCGATTGCCGCGCTGCCGAAAGGGCAATGGGAGGCGTGTCGGGTGCTGGGGCTGAGCCGCAGCGAGCAACTGCGCGATGTGGTGTTGCCGCAGACGCTGCCGCAAATGCTGTCACCGCTGGTCGGGTTAACCATTGGTTTGATTAAAGACTCTGCGCTGTTGTCGGTGGTTTCGGTGCAGGAGTTTATGTACGCCGCCAAACAGGCAATTTCTGATACTTACGCGCCGCTGGAGATCTACCTGACAGTAGCGCTCTGCTACTGGCTGCTGAACAGCCTGATCGACTGGCTGGCGCGCTGTCTTGAATCCCGCATGACGCGCTATCGTCGCGGCATGCAGCATTAATCTGGAGAACAACATGTCGGCTGAATATCAGCATCGTGCAACCATGACCATTCCGGCGCGCTACGGTAAAGCGGTGCGTCTTAATAAGGGCGAAGCGGTGCAGGTGATTAACCTGCACGGTACCCAGGTGGTGGATTGCTGGGCCTACAACGCGGATGACGTCAGTGAATATATGTGTATGGAGGCGACACGCGTCTGGAACCAGCGCCTCAATCCAAAGGTGGGCGACAGTTTTATTACCAGCCAGCGCCACCCGATCCTGACGCTGGTGGCGGATACCTCGCCTGGCGTGCACGATACTTTTATGGCGGCCTGTGATGCTCGTCGCTATGAACTGCTGGGCTGCACCGAGCCGCACCGCAACTGCCACGACAACCTGCATGAAGGGCTGGCTGAGCTGGGTGTGCAGCTGCCGCACGGCAACCTGGCCTCGTTCAATATTTTTATGAACATCCAGGTGCAGGCGGATGGTATCACGCTGAAGACGCTGCCGGTGGTGACCAAACCGGGTGATTACATCGTGCTGCGTGCCGAGATGGATTGCTTTGTGGCCTTCTCGGCCTGTCCGCAGGATATCGTCAGCATCCAGGGGCAGGGCGATAACACCCCGCGCGACGCTGAGCTGCGTATTCTCACCGACGGGTTCCCGCAGGTGACATTACAGGGGCCGTGGGTTCCGGCCTGATTTGTTTTTCAGGTGCGCAGTCATGCGCACCTTACGATTTCATCACCCCATCCAGCCACTTCTGGAAGCGCGCGTAAGGGATATACAGCGCCACATCCTTGTACAGGGTTTTACCGCTGTGGTTATCGTTAATCCGGCTGCTGTAACCGACGATCACCCCGGCTAAGGTGTTGTCGTCGGCGTTATACACCGCCCCACCGGACATGCCCTTCACCACGCCCGCATTGGCGGCCACCACCACACAACTGGCTTTGTTCCAGTCATTCGCCAGCGTGGTGTTGATCAGATTCTGACCGGTGGAGGCCACCGGCATCGCGCTGATAAAGCTGTAGCCATACAGATTGATGTTGTCACCAATCCGGCCATTGCGAAAATGCGGTGGCAAATCCGCCTCGCTGTTTTTGTGGTACACCACGGCAAGGTCACATTCGGGGTGCCAGGCCTTCACCCGATACATCGAGTATTTCGCCACATGCGCGGCTGTCAGGCTGTACTCGGGGGTCAGGGGAATCACTGAACCGAGTGCACCGACACCCAGCACAGTAGGAATGCCGGTGAAGGTCATATCGACGCGCTTTTGCGCCTCTTTACTGTACTCGTAGTGCCCGACCGAGCAGCCACTCAGACAGCCAATCGTTACGGCTATGAGCCATCGCATACGCTCTCCCCTTTGAAGAATGACGAGACATTACCAGGCAATCCATTGGGGTATCGGCAACGCGGAAATTTCCTTTAAGGATTGATTCCCCGTCGAAATGCGACAGTGATCACAACCCGTCTTCAAGAGTAGCGTGAAAAAATCGTTCTGTTTCAGGAATGAGAAAACACCGAAGGGGTACAGATCCGCTCTCTGCGTGAGCGGTGAACGATTATTGCGGTAGCGGCAAAATAACCTTGCGGCATGCGGGGTGTATGGCGGAAAGTGGCTATGCTTTAATACGCGTTGTGACGCAGATCAAAAATTAATAAGCGTCTGCTATCACCGTTCCGCGTTCGTGGAACGGCCTGCCTGCATAAATTATCGTTATTGGGAGAGTGTGTTATGCCTGTTGCATTACTGGCGCTGGCGCTGAGTGCGTTCGCCATCGGCACCACGGAATTTGTCATTATGGGATTACTGCCGGAAGTGGCGGGTGATCTGCAAGTGTCGATTCCTTCTGCGGGATGGTTGATCAGTGGCTATGCGTTGGGCGTCGCCATCGGTGCCCCGATTATGGCGCTGCTGACAGCAAAACTGCCGCGTAAACGTACCCTGGTTCTGCTGATGTGTATCTTCATCGTCGGCAATGTCTTGTGTGCGCTGGCCTACAGCTACAATCTGCTGATGCTGGCACGCATTGTTACCGCGCTGTGTCACGGTGCGTTTTTCGGTATCGGTTCCGTGGTGGCGGCCAGTCTGGTAGCCCCGAGTCGTCAGGCGTCGGCAGTGGCCTTGATGTTCACCGGCCTGACGCTGGCTAACGTGCTCGGCGTGCCGTTGGGCACCTGGTTTGGTCAGATGTTTGGCTGGCGCGCCACCTTCTGGGGTGTGGCGATTATCGGTATCTTCGCCTTTATCGCGTTGATCGTCAGCCTGCCCACCAACAAAGACGAAAAGCCGGTGCATCTGGCGAGCGAAGTCAGCGCGCTGGCGAACGGCAAGCTATGGCTGTCGCTGCTGATGACGGTGTTTTTTGCTGCGGCAATGTTTGCATTGTTCAGCTATATCGCGCCGCTGCTGTTGCAGGTCACCGGTATCACCGATCGCGGCGTCAGCTGGACGTTGTTCCTGATTGGCGCGGGCCTGACGGTGGGTAACATCCTGGGCGGCAAACTGGCTGACTGGAAAGTCTCCTTCAGCCTGATCCTCAGCTTCTCACTGATTGCGGTGTTATCGCTGCTGTTCAGCTGGACCAGCCATGCGCTGTGGCTGGCGGAGATCACCCTGTTCCTGTGGGCGATGGCGACCTTCGCAACCGTACCGGGGCTGCAAATCAACGTGGTACGCCATGGTAAAGACGCGCCAAACCTGGTCTCAACCCTGAACATTTCCGCGTTTAACGTCGGCAATGCGCTGGGTGCCTGGGTCGGTGGCGCGGTGATCGACAGAGGCTACGGGCTGACCTCGGTGCCGGTGGCCGCTGCGGCGCTGGCGGTGGTGGGCCTGGTGGTCTGCCTGATTACCTTCCGTAAATCAGGCGGGCAGGGCGAGGCGGTGCGCGCTTAAGCCAGCCGCTCGGCAATGCGCTGGGGGAACGCGGCGACCTGCTGTTGCAGATGGTCGCAGAAGTGATCCACCAGCGCAGACGCCGGACGGTGTTGCGGGCGTACCAGGCTGATGGTAAACGGCACCGCAATGCTAAACCGGCGCATCACCACACCGCTGTCGGCGTAATCCAGCGCCGTCAGCGGGTTCACGATCGACACCCCCACCCCGGCGCGCACCATCGCGCACACCGATGCGGCACTGTGCGTCTCCAGCACCAGCCGTCGTTCCACCCCTTGTTCATGAAACAACGTATCCAGTAACTGACGATAGCTGTCACTGCGCGACAGGCTGACGTAGTTTTGCCCGTGGAAATCCTGCGGCGTCAGCACCGCACGCTGGCACAGCGGATGCTGGGGCGGCAGCACACAAACTTCATCGCAGGTCAGCAGCGCGACACGTTCGGTGCCTGCCGGGGCATGCTGGGTTTCCGTCAGCCCCAGATCGTAACGCTGCGCCGACAGCCACTCCTCCAGCAGCGGTGACTCCTGCGGAATGATGTTCATGCTGACCTGCGGATAACGCTGCAAAAATGGCTGACACAGCGGCGGCAGCAGCGATTGAGAAAACACCGGCAGGCAGGCGATGGAGAGTTCGCCCTGGCGGAACTGACGTAAACCTTCGGCGGCATCCATGATGCGATCCAGCCCGTACCACGAGCGCTGCACTTCTTCGAACAGGCGCAGCCCCTGCACCGTGGGTTGTAAGCGGCCACGTACCCGTTCAAACAGTTGCAGCCCGAGCTGCTGTTCCAGCCGTGCCAGTTCGCGGCTGACGGTAGGCTGTGAGGTATGCAGCAGAGTGGCCGCCTGGGTCAGGTTGCCGCTGGTCATCACCGCGTGAAAAATTTCGATATGTCGCCAGTTAATTTTTGCCATACAACCTCCGTCGCAATCCATATCATATTTGCATAGCTGCCAGTAAAAAAGATATTTTTCTGCATGGATGGGCTGTGGCTAAATAACGTTAACGTCACAGGAGAATTGTTATGCCACGTCCATTGAATAACACCGTCACGGCACTGACTGCCGCCAATCTGCTGCCACTGACGCAGCGCTATGCTGGCCCGTTCTGGGCTTATGATGCCAGCGTCATCCAGCAGCGCATTGCGCAGCTGAGCCAGTTCGACGTGGTGCGTTTTGCCCAGAAAGCCTGCTCGAATATTCATATTCTGCGCCTGATGCGCGCGGCGGGCGTGAAGGTGGATTCCGTCTCGCTGGGGGAAATTGAGCGTGCGCTGGCTGCTGGTTATCAGCCGGGTGGCGAAGATATCGTGTTCACTGCGGATGTGTTCGATCAACCCACGCTGGCGCGCATTGCCGAGCTGAAAGTGCCGGTGAACGCCGGTTCAGTGGATATGCTGCATCAACTCGGGGCGGTATCAGAGGGCCATGCGGTGTGGCTGCGCATCAACCCCGGCTTTGGTCATGGCCACAGCCAGAAAACCAACACCGGCGGCGAGAACAGCAAGCACGGTATCTGGCACAGCGATCTGCCGCAGGCGCTGGCAGCGATCCAGCAGCATGGCCTGCGTCTGGTGGGTCTGCACATGCATATCGGTTCCGGCGTCGATTACGGTCACCTGCAACAGGTGTGCGACGCGATGGTCGATCAGGTGGTGGCCTTTGGTCAGGATCTGGAGGCGATCTCTGCCGGTGGCGGCTTGTCGATCCCTTACCGCTTTGGTGAAGAAGCGATCGATACCGATCACTACTACGGCCTGTGGAACGGCGCGCGTGAACGTATCGCGGCGCACCTGGGGCATGCGGTGCAACTGGAAATCGAACCGGGCCGTTTCCTGGTGGCAGAATCCGGCGTGCTGGTGTCACAGGTCCGTGCGGTGAAACAGATGGGTAGCCGTCATTTCGTGCTGGTGGATGCGGGCTTCAGTGATCTGATGCGTCCGGCGATGTACGGCAGCTATCACCATATCTCCCTGCTGCCTGCTGATGGCCGCGCGGTGGATGAAAGCCAGACGGTGGCGAGCGTGGTGGCCGGTCCGCTGTGTGAATCCGGCGATGTCTTTACCCAGCTGGAAGGCGGCAAGGTGGAAACCCGCGACTTACCGGCAGCCGAGGTCGGTGATTATCTGGTATTCCACGATACCGGCGCTTATGGCGCATCGATGTCATCCAACTACAATAGCCGCCCGCTGATCCCGGAAGTGTTGTTTGAAAACGGCAGCGCGCGTGAAATTCGCCGCGCGCAGACCATCCAGGAGCTGCTGGCACTGGAGCTGTAGCCTGTGTAGCGGCGCGATTTATCGCGCGAACCCGTGCGCGATGTGGGAAAAACCTGCGCGATAAATCGCGCCGCTACGTTCAGTGTAATTCTTTACGTAATAACACCATTTCCTCCGCCAGATCGCGGCACAGCATTGCGGTCATCAAATGATCCTGGGCGTGCACCAGGATCAGGGTCACCGGCAC
Source organism: Pantoea cypripedii (assembly GCF_002095535.1). NCBI lineage: Bacteria > Pseudomonadati > Pseudomonadota > Gammaproteobacteria > Enterobacterales > Erwiniaceae > Pantoea > Pantoea cypripedii. The sequence goes on along the minus strand of NZ_MLJI01000001.1, from coordinate 3,448,004 downwards.
TTTGCCGCAACCTTCATCGGCCCCAATCAGCGCGGTCTGGATCTTATGCGCGGCCCTGGCCGCTTCGTCCGATGCGCGTAATGCCGCCTCTGCACCGTCCCAGTCTTTTTTGCGCGACTGCTGGATCGCCATCATCGCCTGCGACCGCGCTTCACCTGCATTAATCAGCAGTTCCATCATCGTTTGCTCAAAATCCATACTCGCCTCGTTTATTGGTATGCCAAATTCACGTTTTTGATGCTACCGGAATACCAAAAAGAGTTTCCGCGAGCATGATCACAGAAAGAAACAGCAATGATCGTCATTTTGGTATGCCACAACACGGAAGCTGACGCACAACACAGGAATGCTTCATCCAAACCACCGAGGGTTGACCCATGTCTCTACAGGACCGTCTTATCGATTCTCTGGGTAGCTTTGCCACGCGCTTCAATAGCTACCGCTACATCATGGCGATTAAAGCCTCCTTCATTACGCTGATGCCGGTGATCATCGTTGGCGCATTTTCGGTGTTGATCTCCAATATGGTGCTCGATGCGAAAAATGGTCTCGCCAGCTTTCCGATGCTGGCGTTTCTCGCCGATCTGAAACCGATTACCAGCAGCATCAACTACGCCACGCTGAGTTTTCTCAACATTGGCGCGGTGTTTCTGATTGGGATCGAGCTCGGACGAATCAACGGCATAAAAACGCTGTTTCCCGGCCTGCTGGCGATTATCTGCTTTATCTCCGTTACGCCGACCACCTTGCAGATGCTGGTCGATGGTCAGATGCATCTGGTTACCGATGTGCTGGCGAAGCAGTTCTCCGATACCAAAAGCCTGTTTCTCGGCATGTTTATCGCCATCCTTTCGGTGGAGATTTACTGCCGGCTGGAAAATGTCGATCGGCTGAAAATCAAAATGCCGGACACCGTGCCGCCTAACGTCTCCGCCTCCTTCTCGGCGCTGATCCCGTCGATCATCACCGTGACGCTGGTCGCCACCTTTGGCTTTATCTTCCATCAGATGACCGGCATGTATCTGTATGACGCGGTCTACAAAGTGGTGCAGCAGCCGCTGGAATCGGTGGTGCAGAGCCTGTGGGGCATTCTGCTGCTGATGTTTGTTGCCCAGCTGTTCTGGGTGATTGGCATTCATGGCAATCAGATGGTGAAACCGATTCGCGAGCCGCTGCTGCTGGGGGCGATTCTGGTGAATATGAACGCCTTCGAGCAGGGCAAAGAGGTGCCGAATATCATCACCATGCCGTTCTGGGATGTGTATATGAGCATTGGCGGCTCCGGGCTGACCATCGGCCTGCTGACCGCGGTGATGCTGGCAACCAAACGTAAAGAGATGCGCGAGATTGCCAAGTTATCCCTCGGCCCCGGCCTGTTTAACATCAATGAGCCGGTGATTTTTGGTATGCCGATCATGCTCAACCCGATCCTTGCCATTCCCTTCATCATCACCCCGCTGGTGACCGGTTCGATTGGCTACTTCGCCACGGTGATGGGTTTTGCCGGAAAAGCAGTGGTGATGGTGCCCTGGACCACGCCGCCGATTATCAACGCCTGGTTGTCCACGGCCGGTTCCATGGGCGCGGTGGTGACTCAAATCATCTGCATCGGCGTGTCGGTATTGATCTACCTGCCGTTCGTCAAAGTGGCGGCGCGTCGTGCCGAAGCGGCAGAAGCGAAAAACCTGCAACCGGAACTGGCGCAAAACTAAGGAGCAAGCATGAGTACCCATCATATCCCGCTGCCGGACGGCTTTATTCTCGGCGCGGCGGCATCGGCCTGGCAAACTGAAGGCTGGAGCGGCAAAAAACCGGGGCAGGATTCGTATCTGGATGCCTGGTATAACAACGACCGTGATGTGTGGCACAACGGCTACGGCCCGGCGGTGGCGACGGATTTTATTAACCGTTTCCGCGAAGATGTGGCGCTGATGAAAGCATCGGGCCTGACGCACTATCGCACTTCAATCAATTGGTCGCGCTTTCTCACCGATTACGAAAACGCAGTAGTGGATGAGGAGTACGCGGCCTATTACGACCAGTTGATTGATGAGCTGCACCGCAACGGCATTGAGCTGATGCTGTGCCTCGAACATTACGAGTTGCCAGCACAATTGCTGGAACAATATGGCGGCTGGCAATCGAAGCATGTGGTGGAGCTGTTCATCCGTTATGTCGAACAGGTTTTTGCCCGCTATGCCGGGAAAGTGACGCGCTGGTTTGTTTTCAACGAGCCGATTGTGGTGCAGACGCGCGTCTATCTGGATGCGCTACGCTGGCCTTATGAGCAGAACACCCATAAGTGGATGCAGTGGAATCATCATAAAAATCTGGCAACGGCAAAGGTGGTGCAGCTGTTTCGTCAGCAGGGCTATGCCGGTACGGTGGGCACCATTCTTAATCCGGAAGTCACGTATCCCCGCTCAACCGCCGCGCATGATGTGCAAGCGGCCAGCATGTATGACCTGTTCTATAACCGGGTGTTTCTCGACCCGGCAATCAAAGGGGAATATCCCGCCGAACTGCTGCAACTGCTGGAAAAGCATCAGATCAGGTGGGAGGTGACGGCGGAAGAACTGGCGATTATCGCGGCCAACACCGTCGATGAAGTGGGGCTGAATCTTTACTACCCGCATCGGGTAAAAGCCCCGTCCCGCGCATGGCACCCGGAGACACCGTTTCATCCGGCGTACTACTACGAACATTTCGACCTGCCAGGCCGACGTATGAATACCTCGCGGGGCTGGGAAATTCAGCCGCGCATCATCTACGACATGGCGCAACGCATGAAACAGGAATACGGCAACCTGCCGTGGTTCGTGGCGGAAAGCGGCATGGGCATTGAAAACGAAGCGCGTTTTAAGGATGCGCAGGGGGTGATTCAGGACGATTACCGCATCAATTTTATTGCCGAACATCTGCATCAGGCGCTGCGCGCGCAGGCGGCAGGCTGCCATTGCCAGGGCTACATGCTGTGGGCCTTCACCGATAACGTCTCGCCGATGAATGCCTTCAAAAACCGCTATGGATTGATTGAGATCGACCTGGATAACCATCGTCAGCGGCGGATGAAAAAGTCGGCGCATTGGTTTCGTCAGCTGCGTGATAGCCAGCAACTGACGCTGGATATTAATGATGAAGTGAAATAAGGATGCCCACATGAAACGAATCGTACTGGCCTGCGCGGCAGGCATGTCTACCTCAATGGTGGTTACCCGGATGGAAAAAGAGGCGGCGGCGCGCGGTCTGGAGTACCAGATCTACGCCATCCCGGAGCAAAACCTGCGCGAAGAGTTACAAAACTACGGCCACGAGGTGGCAGTGGTGCTGCTGGGGCCGCAGGTGCGTTTTAAGCTGGAGGAAAACAAAAAGCTCACCGACAGTTATCAGCTGCCGATTGCGGTGATCGATACCCTGGCTTACGGCACGCTGAATGGTGCAAAGGTACTCGATCAGGCGCTGGCTTTGGTACACTAGCGCCCAGATAGCAGACAGGTTCCGGCGCGCAATGGAAGCGGCTGGAACCTTGTGCGCCATGATGCAAAAGGGTGACAGCGTGGAAAAAGCCGAAGCGCCACAAGAGAAAAAGCAGTATCAGGAAATTGGGCAGCATCTGCGCCAACAAATTATTGACGGGCATTACCCGGTGGGCTCGCGCCTGCCGCCGGAGCGTCAGCTGGCGGAAACCTGGGGCGTGAGTCGTACTATCGTGCGTGAAGCCTTGCTGATGCTGGAGCTGGAAGGGACGGTGGATATTCGTCAAGGCTCGGGCGTTTACGTGATGCGTATCCCTTCGGACAGTGATGATGCGGAAGAAGCCTTTTTCCGCAGCGATGTTGGCCCTTTCGAAATGCTTCAGGCTCGCCAGTTGCTGGAGAGCAATATTGCCGCCTTCGCGGCCAAAATGGCCACCAAAGCCGATATTGAAAACCTGCGCCGTACCCTGGAGCAGGAGCAACGCGCCATCGCCCTTAACGACAGCAGTCAGGATAACGATAAGCTGTTTCATCTGCTGCTGGCGGGGGCGACACAGAATCAGATGCTGCTGGATACCGTCACCAGCGTCTGGCGTCATCATGAAGCCAGTCCGCTGTGGCAGCAGCTGCGCCCGCAGTTTGAAACCCGCGCCTATCGCCTGAAGTGGTTGGGCGACCATCAAACCATCCTGGCCGCACTGCGCCGCCGTGACGTGATGGGGGCCTGGCAGGCGATGTGGCAACATCTGGAAAATGTGAAAAATACCCTGCTGGAACTCTCTGATGCGGATGCGCCGGATTTTGACGGTTATCTGTTTGAATCAGTGCCGATTTTTCAGGGGAAATTAATGTAATGCAGATTCTGCCACTTCAGGAAGTGCCTCATTTCGCCTCACAGATTACCGATTGGTTATGGCGGGAATTTGGTGAAGGTACCCCGCGTGAGTTTTATGCCAGCATTGTAAAAAGCAGCCTGAAAGGGGCTGATTTTCCGGTGACCTTTGTGGCGCTGGATGGGAGCAGGCCGCTGGGAACGGTGGGATTCTGGCGCTGCGATTTGATTAGCCGCCAGGATCTCTATCCGTGGCTGGCGGCGTTATTTATCGAAGAAGATGCGCGTGGGCAGGGCGTCAGCCAGGCACTGCAACAGCATGTTATCGACTATGCGCGTAAGCGTGGCTATGACCAGCTGTGGTTGTGGTCCACCTTCGCCGGATATTACGAGCGTTTTGGCTGGCAGTTTAAAGAGGAAGCGCTGGAGTACCCGGATACCGTGGTACGGGTGTATCAGCAGGCACTTTAACTAAATTGCGCCGCTACAAATCGCACAACATTGTAGCGGCACGATTTATCGTGCAATGGCTGCTCGATGCTGGAAAAAATGCGCAATAAATTGGGCCGTTACGGGGCTCAGGCGCGATGCAAACGAAATGCGCCGACCAGCCGTGAAACATGCTCCGCCTGTTCCTGCAACGACTGAGACGCCGCCGACGCCTGCTCCACCAGCGCCGCATTCTGCTGCGTCACATCATCCATCTGATCGATCGCCCGATGCACCTGGTTAATCCCCTGGCTTTGCTCTGCGGCGGCGGTGGCGATTTCACTCACCAGGCTATTGACCTGCGTAATCACCTCATTGACCGACTGAATGCTGTCGCCCACCTGCGCCGCCTGCTGCGCGCCAGACTCAATCAGATTGGTTGAAGCTTCAATCAACGTTTTAATTTCCCGCGCAGCGGTGGTGGAACGATGGGAAAGGTTGCGAACTTCCCCGGCCACCACGGCAAAACCTTTACCATGCTCCCCGGCACGCGCCGCTTCGACAGCGGCATTCAACGCCAGAATATTGGTTTGAAACGCAATACCTTCAATCAGGCCGGTAATATCTTTAACTTTTAACGCACTTAAATGAATGTCGTTCATGGTGCTGAGCATGGTGTCCAGCGATGCGGTGCTCTGGCGCGACAGCGTACTGGCATTGTCCGCCAGTCGCGTCGCATCGCGCGTGTGGTCGGCGGTCTGGCGCACGGTTTCACTCAGCTCGGTCATGCTGGCGGCGGTCTGCTCCAGCGAGGCGGCCTGTTGCTCGGTACGTGCCGAGAGATCTTCATTACCGGCAGCGATTTGCGTTGAAGCGCTGCTCACCGACCCGGCTGCGGTATTTACCGCTGTCAGCGATTTTGAAATATGGCGCATCAGCTTATTGAAGTAACCGGCCATTCTGCTCACTTCATCGTTGCGGCTTTCGTCAGCCGCCACCGTGAGATCGAGATGCTCAGTCGCCTGCGCCATAATCGTCGAGATATTGTTCAGGCTGCGGCGGATGTGCTTAATGGTCAGCAGCGCGAACACCACAATCATCAACACCGCGACGGTGATCCCTGCCACGGTTGCCCAACTGACAAAATGAAAAATGGTGCGGTTGGTGGCCCGCAGTTGGTCGCCAATCGTCATGTTAAGCGCCATTTGCTGGCGATAATCGGCAATCAGCGTTTGAATCGCGCTACCCATCCCGCCCGCGTTATCCAGCTGGCTCGGGTCATTGGCTTTCACTGCGGCCAGAAATGCGGGCAGACGGTCGCTGATCACCTTGAGGGTGTCGCTCGCCTGCTGCGCCATTCCAGCGTCTTTATCACTGGCGATATGGTCGTTTTGATAGGCATTTTGCTGGTCGCGAATCTGCGCGATTTGTTGCGTTATCTGCGCTTCAGCGGCGGCGCTTTTGCTGTTTTGATATTGATACAAGGTCAGATACAGCTGCTGGCTGTGATCGGTGAGTTCGCTAAGGAGTTTGATCGAGGGAATAGCGCGGCTTTGCACGTTTTCGAAGCGGTCCTGAAAGCCGCTGATAAAAGCAATCGCCAGGGTTCCCTGCGCCACGATTACGGCAGTGATAAACGCTAATGCCAGAAGCAGACGTCGGGAAATACTCATAGGTCCTCCTTGATGTTCAGTCGATCCTTGCTGGCATGGCCAGAAGAGTGTCCGGCAGGTATCGGCAGAGACGTTAAAGAGGTTTAATGTTTTTTTACTTCTGTGTTCCAAATTTGTGACGAATACCCAGGGCGATTTGCATCGCCCTTACGGATAACGACAAAATTTAACCGGGTCCACTGACGGAATGGCGACGTACCAGCGTCGGGCTGAACATGTTGGTGACTTCCGGCATCGGCGTATCATTGGCCAGCGCTAAGGCCAGCTGCGCCGCCTGCTGCGCCATAGTGACAATTGGGTAGCGTACCGTGGTCAGACGCGGACGGACGTAGCGCGACACCAGCACATCATCGAAACCAATCAGCGACATCTCTTCCGGTACGCGGATGCCGTTGTCGCTCAGCACCGCCAGTGCGCCTGCGGCCATGGAATCGTTATAACAGGCTACTGCGGTGAATTGTTTGCCACGGCCAAGCAACTCGGTCATCGCCTGCTCCCCGCCCACTTCATCCGGTTCGCCCCAGGCAACCAGCCGGTCATTGCTCGGCAGGCCGTGTTCCTTCAGCGCATCGTAATAGCCTTGCAGGCGATCTTCGGCATCCGAAATGGTGTGGGTGGAACAGATAAAGGCGATTTGCGTGTGGCCTTGCTGGATCAGATGGCGTGTCGCCAGCCAGGCTCCGTAGCGGTCGTCCAGCGCGATGCAGCGTGATTCAAACCCTTTCAGCAGCCGGTTAAGCAGCACCATCCCCGGCACCTGCTTCATCAGCACTTCCAGATCCGCGTCCGGGATTTTTTTGGCATGCACCACCAGCGCATCGCAACGATGGCGCATCAGTTGCTCAATCGCCTGACGCTCTTTTTGCTCATTATGGTAACCGTTACCAATCAGCAAAAAGTTACCGGTCTGACCCGCCACTTCATCCACCGCTTTCACCATCGCGCCGAAAAACGGGTCAGAAACATCGCCGACCACCAGGCCGAGGGTTTCGGTGGATTGCTGCGCCAGCGCGCGTGCGTTGGCGTTCGGGTGATACTGCAACTGCTCCATTGCCATGGTGACGGCGAGGCGTGAGTTCTCGCTGGCCTTGGGGGAATTATTAATCACGCGGGATACGGTCGCGACCGAGACCCCAGCCATTCTGGCAACATCCTTAATGGTAGCCATTCGTTAACCTGCTTCCGGGAAAACGTTTACACATGCCCCCAGTGTTACGGAAATCACCCAGCGTCGCAACCCGGCAGAATGCCAGCGCTGTCGCAAAAGTGCGGAAAATCAGACGCTCGCGGCCAGGCTTTAGCCCGATACGGCCCGCATGTTATGCTGCCAGAACTAACAACACCTGCCTGCCGGACCATAACCATGAAAACACGCGTGCCACACCTGGCGCACTGGGGCGCTTTTACCGCCGTAACGGAGCATGATCGCCTGACTGGCTGCGAACCTTTCTTCGCGGATGCCGATCCTTCGCCGATGCTGAATACCATTCCCGAGCTGGTTTATTCGGATAAACGTATTCGCCAGCCGATGGTGCGCCGTTCGTGGCTGAAATCACGCGAGAACAGCGATCGTACCCTGCGTGGCCGTGAAGATTTTGTCGCGGTGGACTGGGATACCGCGCTGGACCTGGTGGCGGAAGAAAATCGCCGGGTGCGCGAACGTTACGGTGCCTCCGGCATATTTAACGGTTCTTATGGCTGGTCATCGGCCGGGCGGGTAAACCATGCGCGTACCCTGATTCGTCGCTTCTATTTTCAGGGCGGCGGCGGGGTTGACCAGCAGGGCAACTACAGCTGGGGCGCAGCGCAGTTCTTTTTACCTTATGTGATTGGTACCTATATGCCGCTGACCGGTCGCGTCACCGACTGGCCGGACGTGGTGGAACATGCGGAGATCTTTGTCGCCTTTGGCGGGCTGGCGCTGAAAAATGCCCAGGTGGCCTCCGGCGGGGCCGGGCAGCACAGCCTGAAACCGGCGCTGGAGCAGCTGACCGCTAAAGGTACGCCGATCATTAACATCAGCCCGATGCGTGATGACTGTCCGGCGTTCGTCAACGCGGAGTGGATTCCGATTCGGCCCAATACCGATGTGGCGCTGATGCTGGCACTCGGATTTGAAATCACCCGGCGTCAGGCGGTGGATGAGGCTTTTCTTGCCAGCCACTGTACCGGCTGGCCGCAGCTGCGCGCCTATCTGCTAGGCGAAAGCGACGGCGTGGCGAAAACCCCGGAGTGGGCCAGCCAGATTACCGGCATCCCGGCGGCGCGCATCGCGCTATTGGCGCAACAGCTGATCGGCAAACGCAGCTTTATTACCTGTTCCTATTCGGTACAGCGCGCCCATCGTGGCGAGCAACCGTACTGGATGATGATTGCCTTGTCGTCGATGCTGGGCCAGCCCGGTTTGCCAGGTGGCGGCTTCTCATTCGGTCATGGCTCGATGAACAGCGTTGGCAATCCGCGTCAGGAAGGTCCGGCACCGCTGATGAGCACCGGCCCCAATCCGTCTGGTCTGTCGATTCCGGTGGCGCGTATCAGCGATATGCTGCTCAATCCGGGTCAGCCTTACACCTTCCAGGGCGAGACGCTGCATTATCCGGATATCCATCTGGTGCACTGGGCCGGTGGCAACCCGTTCCATCACCATCAGCAATTGAATCGCCTGGTCGAAGGCTGGCAGCGCCCGGATACCGTGGTGGTGCAGGATATCGTCTGGACGCCTGCGGCGCAGATGGCGGATATCGTGTTGCCTGCCACCACCACGCTGGAACGCAATGATATTGGCGGCTCCTCGCGTGACCGTTTTGTGCTGGCGATGCATCAGGCGATTAAACCGCAGCATCAGGCGCGTAATGACTTCGATATCTTTGCCGATCTCGCTGACCGCCTTGGTTATCGTGATGTGTTCACCGAAGGACGCAACGAGATGCAGTGGATCGAGCATCTGTATCAGCAATGCGCGGTGGCCCATGCGCGCAAAGGGATCCCCTTCCCGGAGTTCGGTGAATTCTGGCAGCGCGGTTTCGTGGAGATCCCCGAAGGGGGCGCACCTTACGTGTTTATGGACGAATTCCGCGCCAACCCGGTTACCCATCCGATTCAAACCGCCAGCGGCAAAATCGAACTGTTCTGCCAGACCATCGCCGATTATCAACTGGATGATTTTGCCGGTCACCCGGAATGGCGCGAGCCGCAGGAGTGGCTGGGGGCGGCGCTCAGTGAGCAGTTCCCGCTGCATATGATCTCAATCCAGCCATCCGATCGTCTGCATAGCCAGCTGGATGCCACCGCCACGGTGCAGGGCAACAAAACTGCCGGGCGTGAAACGCTGTATATGCACCCGCAGGACGCGGCGGCGCGTAAAATTGTCGATGGCGATGAGATCGAAGTGAACAACGCGCGTGGCCGGATGCTGGCCGGGGTGCGCCTTACCGATGGCCTGACGCCGGGTGTGGTGATCATCTCCACCGGCGCCTGGTTTGACCCGGGTTTTGGCCGCGCCTGGCAGCCGTGGGACCGCGCAGGCAACCCCAATGTGTTGACGCTGGATATCGGCACCTCGTCGTTAACTCAGGGGCCGAACGCCATGAGTTGCCTGGTGGAAATCAAAAAACATGAGGTTTGCACAATCCAGTAAGAATCTCATCGCTGGTTACATTTTGCGGGTAACTGTTGCGTTTGAGAGATGGAATCCCGTCTCTGCGCCTTGCTACAGTCAGGGTCCCAGAGGTATTGATGGGTGAACATCAAAAAGTTTTCTTGATTACACCGACCTGCGCAGATGCGCAGGTTTTTTTTGTCTGCGTCCCACGCTAACGAACTGAAACACAGTTTTCCTGTTATCCCGCCTCGCCTTTCTTTATAACTGCTGCGATAGCCCCGTTTTACTTTTTAATTGCAGTGGTAATACCATGGCCCGAATAAAAAAACTTCTGGGAAAAGACCAGATCCAGGCCCCATTCAATCCGTTTCGTTTTCGCCTGATTTGTTTAGGTGTGCTCGGTTGTATGGGTCTGCTACTGGCACGCGTCGCTGATTTGCAGCTGATAAATCATCCGATGCTGGAACACGAAGCGGATCAGCGTTCGCTGCGTACCGTCACGTTGCCAACTAACCGCGGTACTCTGCTGGACCGTGACGGCGAAGCGCTGGCGCTCAGCGTCCCGTCCCGCGATATCATTGCCGACCCGATGCGGGTACTGGAAAGTAACCCCGATTTTACCAGCGCCAAGTGGGCCTATCTGGCTAACGCGCTGAATATGCGGCCGGATCAGCTGGCGCAGCAGATTGTCGCTAACCCGAAAAAACGCTTCCTGTACCTCGGGCGTAAAATTGAGTTAAGCATCGCCAAAGATATCGCGGCGCTGCGCCTGAAAGGCATCAGCTCGGTGTATGACGACAGCCGTTTCTATCCGATGAGTGAAGCTGCTGCGCCACTGATTGGTATCGTCGGTGCGGATAACAACGGGCTGAATGGCCTGGAAAAAGGTTTTGACCGCTTGTTGCAGGGCGAAGAGGGTAAAGAGGTTTATCGCCAGGACAAAAATGGCAACATCATCTCGATGATTGATTACCAGCCGCCGCAGCAGCCACCCACCGTGCAGCTCAGCATCGACAAATTTGACCAGTACACGCTATACAGCAAACTGCGTGACGGCGTGCTGCTGAACAAAGCCGACTCCGGCGCGGCGGTACTGGTGAAAATCGATACCGGCGAAATTCTGGCGATGGCGTCTTACCCGTCGTTCAACCCGAACAACTACGATGGTGCGACGCCCGCGCAAATGCGCAACACGGCGATAAACGACAGCTACGAACCCGGCTCCACGGTGAAACCACTGGTGGTGATGGAAGGGCTGGAGCGCCATCTGGTGCGACCGGATTCAGTGATCGATACCACGCCTTACTCGGTTAACGGCCACCTGATCCGTGACGTCGGCCACTGGCCGCGCCTGACCATGACCGGCATTTTGCAGAAGTCGAGCGACATCGGGGTCTCCCATATTGCGCTGGCGATGCCTGCTGAGGCGCTGGTGAATACCTATCAGGCCTTTGGTCTCGGCAAACCCACCGGGTTAGGGCTGACCGGCGAGAGCGTCGGTTACTTCCCGCTGCATCGTGAGCGCTGGGCGGATATCGAACGCGCCACCTTTGCTTTCGGTTACGGCCTGCGCGTCACGCCGCTGCAAATCGCGCGTGAATACGCCACGCTGGGGTCGTATGGCATCTATCGTCCGCTGTCGATCACCAAGGTGACGCCGCCGGTAATGGGTAAACAGGTGGCCGATCCGCAAATCGTGCAAACCGTGGTGCATATGCTGGAGAGCGACGTATTGCCAGGGGGAACCGGGGTGAAAGCCGCCGTGCCGGGCTACCGGCTGGCAACCAAAACCGGTACCGCAGAGAAGATGGGCACCAGCGGCAAGTATGATGGCGGTTACGTCAACTACACCGCAGGCATCGCGCCTGCCAGCCATCCGGAAGTGGCGCTGGTGGTGATGATCAACCATCCGACCGCCGGTGACCACTTTGGTGGTTCGGTGGCGGCTCCGGTCTTCGGCAACATTATGGGACCGGTACTGAAACATATGAACATCGCGCCCGACGCCATCTACAGCAAACCAGCACCCGATAAATCTTAACGAAATCATGATGTAAACGAGGTGGTGAAGTTTTCACACCTCGTTGCATTTCCCCGAATTCCGTTGCGTTTTCCCGCTGTCGTCAGCACACCGTTGATGCGAGGATGAAAGTCCCAGAGGTATTGATGGGTGCGAAGAACGGCAGCATATGCTGCTCACCCTGTTCTGTTGCACCGACCCACGCAGATGCGTGGGTTTTTTTTTGCCTGTGAGTCAGAGCCAAATCATGGTGTCCAGGCAATGCTAAATCGCTCACACCTCTTATCTATCCCTTAACGTTCCCCCGCCAACAAAAAAATATCTCGTCGTGTAACGTATGCCACAACGCACTGCGATGTCGCATTCCATCAAGGTCCGCCAGCCCCTTACTGTGTTGGTAGCGCAGGTAAGGGGCGTATTTTTTGCCATCCGTTGAGTCGAAACCCTATGCCAAAACTCAAAGACCGAACGCCGAAAGGTGAGGGCCGCTCGGCGGCATTCCAGCTGCGTATCCATCCGGAATTGCATGATCAGCTTCGTGCGCTGACCGATGATGACAACGTGACGCTTTCCTGCTGGCTGAAAGATCTGGCACGGCGTGAGCTGCGCCGTCGCGGGATTGAGCCGAAGGGATAACCGGCTGAGCAAGGCGCGATACATCGCGTCGCTACATGTGGGGTGCAAAGTTTAGCAGTGGCGCTAACCAACGCCGTTACCGTAGCGACGCGATTTATCGCGCTAAGCCAACTTCAGCGGGATGAAAACCCGCAAAAAGCTAAAAAACACAGCGATTTATCGCACGAAAGGTTTACCATTTTCGTTTCGAAAATATGTTTTACGCAACCTTAACAGCTGTGTAGTTGCACCCTGCCTACAATGACTTTCCTTGAGAGTAATCATTCTCATTACTTTTACCCATCTTGTTGAGAAAAACTATGCGCCTGAAACTTCTTTCTGCCAGCGTCGTGTTTTTACTGGCAGCCTGTGATCAGGGCGGAGCGACACCCGCCGCGTCTGCGACGCCGCAAGTCGGCGTTGTCACCCTGAAAACCGAGCCTGTCACGCTGGTGACACAACTGCCTGGCCGCACCACGGCGGTAAGAACCGCTCAGGTGCGTCCGCAGGTCAGCGGTGTGATCCAAAAAATACTTTTCACCGAAGGGGGAGAAGTGAAAGAGGGTCAGCCGTTGTATCAAATCGACCCGGCCACGTATAAAGCGGCTTATGACAAAGCCATGGCGACCTGGCAAAACGATGCCATGCTGGCGAAACGCTATCAGCCACTGGCGGCCGCCCACGCCATCAGCCAGCAAACCTACGATGATGCGGTGGCGGCTGAGCGCGAAGCGAAAGCCGATGTGGAAACCGCCAAAGTGAATCTCGACTACACCCTGGTGAAAGCACCGATCTCCGGTCATATCAGCCGTTCGATTTACACCGCCGGTGCGCTGGTCACTGACGGGCAAACCGACTATCTCGCCACCATTACCCAGCTTGATCCCATCTATGTCGATGTGAATCAGTCGTCAACCGATTTGCTGCACCTGCGCCGCGCGCTGGCTGACGGCAAGATCGCGAAGATCGACGATAACACCGCCGCCGTGGGTCTCACGCTGGAAGATGGCAGCCAGTATGGCGCGCAGGGCAAGCTGGCCTTCTCGGAAGTGAATGTGGATACCGCCACCGGCACCGTGGTGCTGCGCGCGGTGTTCCCGAACCCGAAAGACGAGTTGCTGCCGGGCATGTATGTCCACGCCAGCTTCCCGCAGGGCGTTCAGCAGCAGGGCATCCTGGTGCCGCAGGAATCCATCATGCATGACACCAAAGGCCAGCCTTACGTCTACGTGGTGAAAAGCGATAACACCATTGAGCAGCGCAGCATCAGCACCGGCGAGATGATCAAAGGGGAATGGCTGGTGACTGGCGGCCTGAAAGAGGGCGAGAACGTGGTGGTGAACAATCTGCAAAGTGTACGCAGCGGCGTCAAAGTGACCACCACAGCGGCCAATACCAATGACACGCCATCCGCCAATGCCGTCAGCCTCTCCATGACTGATGCTGCGGCACAATAAGGGGGCGTAATGTCTAAGTTTTTTATTGAACGCCCGATATTTGCGTGGGTGATCGCGATCATTGTGATGCTGGTGGGGGCGATTGCAACGCTCAAACTGCCGGTAAACCAATACCCCGATATCTCACCTCCGGCGGTGTCGATTTCCGTTACCTATCCCGGTGCCAGTGCCGAAACCACGCAAAACACCGTGGTGCAGGTAATTGAACAGCAACTTAACGGCCTGGACGGTCTGCGTTACCTCGAATCCAGCAGTGCCTCCGACGGTAGTGCGCAGATCATCGCCACCTTCAACCAGGGGATTAACCCGGATATTGCCCAGGTACAGGTGCAGGACCGCGTTTCTCTGGCGGAGTCGCAGTTACCGACCGATGTGACCCAGCAGGGTATCCGCATCCGTAAGTACCAGAAAAACTTCATGATGGTGGTTGGCCTGATTTCGAAAGACGGCAAGCTGACCAACGGTGACCTCGCGGATATGCTGGTCTCCAAACTGGAAGACCCGATTTCCCGTACCCCAGGCGTCGGTGACTTTATGGTGCTGGGTTCCGAATACGCGATGCGTATCTGGCTCGATCCCGCCAAATTGTACAAATACAACCTGATGCCGAGCGATGTCAGCACCGCGATTGATAATCAGAACGTGCAGGTGTCTTCCGGTTCACTGGGCGGTCTGCCGACCATTCAGGGCGCGAAAACCCAGGCAACGGTACTCGGCAAAACCCGTTTCACCACGGTGAAACAGTTTGAGAACGTGCTGCTGAAAGTGAACAGCGATGGTTCGCAGGTGCGCCTGAAAGATGTGGCGTCGGTAGCACTGGGGCCACAAAGCTACGGCATTGACGCCACGCTCAACGGCAAACCGGCGGCGGGTATCGCGCTGCGTCTGGCAACCGGTGCCAACGAGCTGAACACCGCGAAAGCGGTCCGTCAGACGATTGCCGATTTGAAAGAATCGCTGCCGGATAACGTGGAAGTCACCTATCCCTACGACACCTCGCCAGTGGTGAGCGCGTCAATTGAAGAAGTGGTGAAAACGCTGATCGAAGCCGTGGTGCTGGTGTTCTTCGTGATGCTGATCTTCCTGCAAAACCTGCGCGCGACCATGATCACCACGCTGGTGGTGCCGGTGGTTCTGCTGGGTACTTTCGGTATCCTTGCGGCCTTCGGCTACAGCATCAACACCCTGACGATGTTCGGGATGGTGCTGGCGATAGGGCTATTGGTGGATGATGCCATCGTGGTGGTGGAAAACGTCGAGCGCGTGATGCACGAAGAACGGCTCGATCCGAAAACCTCCACCATCAAATCGATGCAGCAAATCCAGGGGGCGTTGTTCGGTATCGCGCTGGTGCTGTCGGCGGTGCTGCTGCCGATGGCGTTCTTCGCCGGATCAACCGGGGTTATCTATCGTCAGTTCTCGATCACCATTGTGTCGGCAATGGCGCTGTCGGTGATTATGGCGTTGATCTTCACCCCGGCGCTGTGCGCCACCTTATTGAAAGCCAGTTCGGCCGAGCACAAAACCACCGGGTTTGCCGGTTGGTTTAACCGCAAGTTTGATAGCGGTGCGATGCACTACACCCGTGGCGTGAGCAAAGTCATCTCGCGGCGTGGGCTGTTTATGGTGGTGTATCTGGTGATTGTCGGGGTGACGGGCTTCCTGTTTACCCGCGTACCCACCACCTTCCTGCCCAATGAAGACCAGGGCCTGATGATGGTGCAGATGACTCTGCCGGTAAACGCCTCGTCGCAGCGTACCCAGCAGGTGATCAACGACCTGAATGATTACCTGCAAAAGAATGAAGCCTCAGTGGTCACCACCACCTTTGGCGTGGCGGGCTTTAACTTTGCCGGTCGCGGCCAGAGTAACGCCATGGCGTTTGTGCGTCTGAAAGACTGGGGGGAACGAACCCATAGCGGCCAGAGCGTACAGGATTTGGCTAACCGGGTAATGGCGCATTTTGCCAATTACAAAAACGCCAAAATCTTTGCCATGGTGCCGCCTGCGGTGATGGAGCTGGGTAATGCCACCGGCTTTGACCTCTATTTGCAGGATACCGGCGCGCACACCCATCAGCAGATGATGGATGCCACGCATCAGCTGATTGCCCTGGCGAACAAAGACCCGCGTCTGGCTCAGGTACGCATGAATGGCCTGGAAGATGAGCCGCAGTATCAACTGGAGATTAATGACGAGAAAGCCAGCGCGCTCGGCCTGAGCATGACCGACATCAACAACACCCTGTCGGTGGCCTGGGGTTCCAGCTATATCGACCAGTTTATGTACAACGGCCGTGTCAAAGAGGTGTACCTGATGGGGAAAGCGGATTCCCGCGTGACGCCGTCTGACCTCAATAAATGGTACTTCCGCAACACCAGCGGCACCATGGTTCCGTTCTCCGCCTTCGCCTCCGGTAAATGGGTGTATGGCTCGCCGCACTTCGAACGCTTTAACGGCCTGACGGCGGAAGAGATCCTCGGCTCCCCGGCACCGGGTAAAAGTACCGGTGAAGCGATGAAAGCGGTTGAGGAGCTGGCGAAGCAGCTGCCGAGCGGTTTCCGCGTGCAGTGG
The DNA here is from genome assembly GCF_002095535.1 of Pantoea cypripedii. Lineage (NCBI taxonomy): Bacteria > Pseudomonadati > Pseudomonadota > Gammaproteobacteria > Enterobacterales > Erwiniaceae > Pantoea > Pantoea cypripedii. The sequence goes on along the minus strand of NZ_MLJI01000001.1, from coordinate 3,431,327 downwards.
TACGGCATCTCTTATGAGGAGCAGGCATCCGGTAACCAGACCACGCAGCTGTATGCCATCTCGATTCTGGTGGTATTCCTGTGCCTGGCGGCGCTGTACGAAAGCTGGTCGATTCCGTTCTCGGTGATTCTGGTGGTGCCACTTGGCGTGCTGGGTACCATTTCGGCGGTGTTGTTGCGCGGCTTGCAGAACGATGTGTTCTTCCAGGTAGGGCTATTAACCACCGTCGGGCTAGCGGCGAAGAACGCCATCCTGATTGTTGAATTTGCTAAGGAACTGCACGAGCGGGAAGGTAAGAGCCTGGTGGAAGCGGCAGTGGAGGCAGCCAGACTGCGTATCCGTCCGATCATCATGACGTCTATGGCCTTTATCCTCGGCGTGCTGCCGCTCACCATCTCTAACGGTGCGGGCGCGGGTAGCCAGCACTCCATCGGTACGGCGGTGGCTGGCGGGATGATTACCGCTACCTTCCTCGCCATCTTCTTTGTGCCGATGTTCTACGTGGTGGTGTCGCAGTTCTTCTCGCGTAAGAAAAAAGCATCCGCAGAGGGGGTGCAGCATGATAACTAAAACCTTTAACTGGGCGCTGCTGCCGCTGGCTGCCGCCCTCGGCTTAACCGGTTGTACCATGGAGCCGCATTATCAGCGGCCCTCAATGCCGGTGGATGCCCGTTACGACCAGCCCACGGCGGTCGGCAATGTGGCGGATCTGCCGTGGCAGAATTTTTTCACCGATGCCACGATGCGTAACCTGATCCAGCTTTCTCTTGCTAACAACCGCGACCTGCGCGTCGCGGCCCTGAATGTCGAAGAGGCGCGTAACGATGTCACGGTGCAGCGCGCGGCGCTGATGCCGTCGATTGACGCCACCGCCAGCCAGACCTCAGCCCATGAGCCGGGCAATCTGTACAACACCCAAACCAGCGGTCCGGTGACTTACCATGAGTTGAACGCCGGTCTGGGCGTCACCTCATGGGAGCTGGATTTCTTTGGTCGGCTACGCAGTCTGCGCGATCAGGCGCAGGAAACGTATCTCTCGACCGCAGCAACCGAGCGCGCCACCCGCATTTCGCTGATTTCGGAAGTGGCCACTGCCTGGCTGACCCTGTGTTCGGATAACGATCTGCTGCATCTGGCGCAGCACACCGCCCAGAGCCAGCAGGATTCGTACCGGCTGACCAAAATGAGCTATGACGGTGGCGTCAGCAGCGACCAGGATCTGGCCGAAGCAGAGAGTACGGTGCGCGCCGCCGAGGCGGATGTTGCCAGCTACACCCGTCAGGTACGTCAGGATGTGGATGCGCTGCGTCTGCTGGTGGGCACCGATTTGCCGGTGTCGCTGCTGTCCCAGGCGACGCTGGATGCCAACTGGCAGTTCCCGGCCACGCCAGCCGGATTGCCGTCCGATTTGCTGACGCGCCGTCCGGATGTGATGGCCGCCGAACATACGCTGAAAGCCGCCAATGCCAATATTGGCGCGGCACGCGCGGCCTTCTTCCCGAGCATTACGTTGACGGCATCCGGTGGCTCCACCAGTAGCTCGCTCGGCAGTTTGCTGGGCGGCGGCACCGGTGCCTGGTCGTTTGTCCCCTCGATCAACCTGCCGATTTTTGACGGCGGTAAAAACGAGGCCAACCTGAACATCGCCCATATCGAAAAACGCATTGAGATCGCCAACTATGAGAAAGCGATCCAGACCGCGTTTAAAGAGGTGAACGATGCGCTGGCCGGTCAGGACACCTGGCAGGATCAAATGACGGCCCTGCAAAAAGAGGTAGGTGCGAATCAGCGTGACTACGACTATTCTGAATTGCGTTATAAGCAGGGCGTTGATAATTATCTCAATGTGTTAGTGGCTCAACGTTCTCTTTACAGCGCACAACAAACGCTGATTAGCGCGCATCTGGGCCAGTTAAGCCAGAAAATCACCTTGTACAAGGCGCTTGGCGGTGGCTGGAAATCCTGAGGATCTTAACGAAACCCTTACGGTTTGAGCATGGAATAAAATATGTTTTTCAGCCGATAATACGCCCAGTAATGATTTACCTTTGAAATAATCCCCTGTTTTCCAGGGGATTTTCCATTTATCAGATGACCTGAAGAACTCAATGAAGACCAACGCTTCCCGCTCTGCTTTCTCTCGCTGGCTGAAATGGCTGCTCCTGTTAGTTGTGCTGTTAATTGTGGCTGGCGTGATCTGGCGCGTAGTCGGTGGACGCGGGGCGATGCCGCCTGGCGGCGCGCCGGGTGGGGCACAGGGTGGGCGCGGTGGTCACCGTCCCGCTGGTGGTCCACCGGGTATGGCGATGATGATGGGGGGCGCGACGCTGGTGCACAGTGGCGTTGCCACCACTGCCGATGTGCCGGTGTATCTGAATGCGCTGGGGACGGTCGTACCCAATGCCAGCGTGACGGTGACCAGTCGGGTGGCGGGTCAGCTGGATAAGGTGTACTTCACCGAAGGACAGAAAGTGCAGGCGGGTCAGCTGCTGGCGCAGATCGATCCGCGCAGCTACCAGGCGACGCTGGCGCAGTATCAGGGCGATCTCAATCAGAACCAGGCGCTGCTGAAAAGTGCCGAACTGACGCTGGCACGTTACAAAAAACTCTACGCGCAGGATTCACTGGCGCGCCAGGACCTCGATACCCAGATGGCGACCGTGGGCCAGTATCGTGGTGCGGTGGCGGCGGATGAAGCGCAGATTGCCAGTGCAAAACTGGATATTGAATACGCGCGCATCACCTCACCGGTCAGCGGTCGTGTCGGCCTGCGTCTGGTGGATCCGGGCAATATGATCCAGACCTCAGACACCACCGGGATTGTGGTGGTCACGCAGATGCAACCGGCAGCGGTGACCTTCAGCGTGCCGCAAAGCAACATTCCGCAGCTGACCAAAGCGCTGCACAACGATCAAAGCCTGCCAGCAACGGCGTTTGATCAGGACAACACCACGGTGCTGGCGCAGGGTGAAGTGAGATATATCAGCAACCAAATCGACACCAGCACCGGCACCATCGAGCTGAAAGCCAGTTTCGCCAACCAGGACGAGTCGCTGTTTGCTAACCAGTTCGTCAACCTGCGCCTGCAAACCGAAATCCTGAAAAATGCCACGGTGATCCCGGCCCAGGCGTTGCAACTGAGCAGCGATGGCAGCTTTGTGTTTGTCATCAATAAAGACAACACCGTGACGCGTAAAGCGGTCACCACCGGTCCGACCTTTGGTGAAGATTTCCAGGCGATCCTGAAAGGGGTAGAGCCGGGCGAACGTCTGGTGACGGAAGGCATCGATCGTCTGACCAACGGCAGTAAAGTGACGCTGGCCGATGAGAGCAAACCGACTGCGACCACCGAGGCCAAATGAATCCGTCACGCCTGTTTATCCAGCGTCCGGTCGCCACCATCCTGTTGATGGTGGGCGTGCTGATCGCCGGGATCTTCGCTTATAAATTTCTCTCCACCTCGGCGCTGCCGCAGGTGGACTATCCGACCATTCAGGTCACCACGCTGTATCCGGGTGCCAGCCCGGACGTGATGGCTTCATCGATCACTTCGCCGCTGGAGCGCCAACTGGGGCAGATGGCGGGCTTAAGCCAGATGACCTCCACCAGTTCCGGCGGTTCCTCGATCATTACCCTGAAGTTCAGCCTTGATTTGTCGCTGGATGTGGCAGAGCAGGAAGTGCAGGCGGCGATCAACGCCGCGAACAACCTGCTGCCGAGCGATCTGCCTAATCCGCCGACGTATAAAAAGGTCAACCCGGCAGATACCGCGGTGATCACCCTGGCGGCCAGTTCGGAGACGCTGCCGCTGACCCAGGTGCAGGATCTGGTCAACACCCGCGTGGCGCTGAAGCTGTCGCAGATTTCCGGCGTCGGTATGGTGACGCTGGCGGGCGGACATCAACCGGCGATCCGTGTCCAGATGGACCCGAAAGCGCTGGCGGCGCATAACCTGACGCTGGAAGACGTCAACACCCTGATTGGCAACAGCAACGTGAACGGCTCAAAAGGTGGCTTCGATGGCAAATACCATTCGGTCACCATCGACGCTAACGACCAGCTGCGCACTGCGGAAGAGTACGGCAACCTGATTATCACCTATCAGAACGGTGCCGCACTGCGCCTGAAAGATATTGCTCATATTGAGCAGGGGCCGGAAAACAGCTTCCAGTCGGCATGGGCCAATAACAGCCCGGCGATTGTGATTAGCGTACAGCGCCAGCCAGGGGCAAACGTGATTCAGGTGGTGGATGCCATCAAAGCCAAACTGCCCACCTTGCAGGCGGCGTTACCGGATGGCGTGAAGATGACCATCCTCTCCGACCGTACGCAAACCATTCGCGCTTCGATCAGTGACGTGCAGTTCGAGCTGATGCTGTCGGTGGCGCTGGTGGTGATGGTCACCTTCCTGTTCCTGCGCAATATCGCGGCGACATTGATCCCCAGCGTCGCAGTGCCGCTGTCGCTGATTGGTACCTTCGGCGTGATGTACCTGGCGGACTTCAGCCTGAACAACCTGTCGCTGATGGCGCTGACCATCGCCACCGGCTTCGTGATCGACGATGCGATCGTGGTGGTGGAGAATATTTCGCGACGGCTGGAAGAGGGCGAAACGCCGATGCAGGCGGCGCTGAAAGGTTCTCAGCAGATTGGCTTCACCATTATCTCGCTGACCTTCTCGCTGATTGCGGTGCTGATCCCGCTGCTGTTTATGGGCGATGTGGTCGGGCGTTTGTTCCGTGAATTTGCCATCACCCTGGCGGTGTCGATCCTTGTCTCGATGCTGGTGTCGCTGACGCTGACCCCGATGCTGTGCGCTTACTTGTTGCAGCATATCCCGCCGGAAAAACAGTCCCGCTTCTCACGCAAGGGCGGTGAATTTTTTGACAAGCTGGTGCGCGGCTATGACCGCATGCTGACTATCGTGCTGAATCACCAAAAGCTGACGTTGCTGGTGGCGCTGGCGACCTTCGCGCTGACGGCGGTGCTGTATCTGGTGATTCCAAAAGGCTTCTTCCCGACCCAGGATACCGGCCTGATTCAGGGCGTCACCATTGCCTCGCAGGATGTGTCCTTTAGTGAAATGTCGCAACGGCAGCAGGCACTGGCAAAAGTGATTCTGCAAAACCCCTCGGTGGAGAGCCTGTCCTCCACCATCGGCATCGACGGCACCAATACCAGCCTCAACAGCGGCAGTATGCAGATCAACCTCAAGCCGTTTGGTGAGCGTGATGACAAAGCCGATGTGGTGATTAAACAGCTGCAACAGGCGGCGACCCAGGTGACGGGTATCCAGCTTTATTTGCAACCGGCGCAGGATTTAACGGTTAACGACCAGGTCACACCAAACCAGTATCAGTTCACCCTGGACGACGCCGACAGTGAAAACCTGGTGAAATGGACGCCGCAGCTGATTGCCGCCTTGCAGAAACGCCCGGAATTTAACGGCGTGGTGAGCAACTTACAGGATCAGGGCCGCGTGGCTTATGTGGAACTGAACCGCGATAAAGCGGCACGCTACGGCATTACCGCCTCGGATGTTGATACCGCGTTGTACAACAGCTTTGGTCAGCGTCTGGTGTCTACCATCTTTACCCAGGCGAACCAGTATCGCGTGGTGCTGGAAGTGGCTCCGACTTATCAGCAGTCTCCGGCATCGTTCGATGATGTCTATCTGCAACCGTCGACCAGCAGCAGTGACAGCAGCAGCTCCACCACCAGCAGCAGCTCGTCCAGCAGCAGTAGCGCCAGCTCCAGTTCCAGCTCATCGGACAGCTCCAGCAGTACGACCTCATCCAGCACCAGCAGCACCACTGGCATGGTGAAACTGACCTCGATCGCCACCATTCATGAGCGCACCGGTTCCCTGATGCATATGCGCCTCAACCAGTTCCCGGCGGTGATGGTGTCGTTTAACCTCAGCAGCGGTTATTCACTGGAAGATGCGCAGCAGGCGATTACCGAGGTGACCCAGCAGCTGAATCTGCCATCGAGTATCACCCTGCGTTATCAGGGGGAAACCTCGGCGTTCCAGTCAGCGACTGGCAACACGCTGTGGCTCATTCTCGCGGCGCTGATCACCATGTATGTGGTGCTGGGCATTCTGTATGAAAGCTTTATTCATCCGGTCACCATTCTCTCCACGCTGCCGTCGGCGGCGGTGGGTGCGCTGCTGACGCTGCTGCTGGCCGGTAGCGAGTTCAGCCTGATTGCGCTGATCGGGGTGATCCTGTTGATCGGCATCGTGAAGAAGAACGCCATTATGATGATCGACTTCGCGCTGGAAGCGGAAAACAAGCAGGGGATGAGCCCACGCGATGCGATTCATCAGGCGTGTCTGCTGCGTTTCCGCCCGATTATGATGACCACCATGGCGGCACTGCTGGGGGCATTGCCGCTGATGCTGGCCTCCGGTTCTGGCGCTGAGTTGCGCCAGCCGCTTGGCCTGGTGATCGTCGGTGGGTTGATCGTCAGCCAGGTGTTGACGCTGTTCTCCACCCCGGTGATTTACCTGTGGTTTGATGGCTGGGCACAACGTGGTAAGCGTTTTGTGCAGCGTAAACAGCAGCAGGCGCGAGGCGAGCAATGAATCTGACGCGGCTGTTTATCTTCCGCCCGGTGACGACTCTGCTGCTGACGCTGTCGATCATGCTGCTTGGCCTGTTGGGCTACCGGCTGCTGCCGGTGGCTCCGCTGCCGCAGGTGGATTTCCCCACCATTATGGTCAGCGCCAGCCTTGCCGGGGCTAGCCCGGAAACCATGGCGGCCACGGTGGCGACACCGCTGGAACGTTCGCTCGGGCAGATCGCGGGCATCACCGAGATGACATCGAGCAGTTCGCAGGGTTCCAGCACCATCATTTTGCAGTTTGAACTGGATCGCGACATCAACGGCGCGGCGCGTGATGTGCAGGCGGCGATTAACGCGGCGCGCAGTTTGCTGCCAAGCTCGATGGAATCGCTGCCGACCTACCGTAAAGCCAACCCGTCCGATGCGCCGATTGTGATGCTGGCGCTGGTCTCCGCCACCCGCACACCGGGTGAGCTCTACGATCTGGCGGAAAGTAAAATTGAACAGGCGATGAGCCAGGTGCAGGGCGTGGGTGAAGTGTCGCTGATGGGCAGTGCGCTGCCTGCGGTGCGCATCGACCTGCAACCGCAGAAGCTAACGCAATACGGTATTTCACTGGATACGGTGCGCAGCGCCATTGCCGACAGTACCACCAACCTGCCGAAAGGGATTTTACAGGGCAGCAGCCAGTCGTGGCTGGTGGACAGCAACGGACAGCTGGATAAAGCGGCGCAGTACCGCAATCTGATCGTCAGCTATAGTGACGGCAAAGCGGTGCGCTTGCATGATATCGCCACCGTTTATGACTCCGTCGAAGATAAATACCAGGCCGGTTTCCTCAATGCTACGCCGTCGGTGATGATCGGGATCACCCGTCAGGCCGGGGCTAACATGCTGGATACCATCGATGCCATCAAAGCGCAGCTGCCGAACCTGGAAAAAGATCTGCCCGCCGATACCCAACTGAAACTGGTGGTGGACCGTTCCCCGACGGTGCGTCAGTCGTTGTATGACACCGAAGAGACGCTGCTGATCGCCGTGATGCTGGTGATTGCGGTGGTGTTTGTCTTCCTGCGCAATGTGCAGGCGGTGGTGATCCCGGCGCTGGCGCTGCCGGTGTCGTTGATTGGCACCTGTGCGGTGATGTATCTGCTGGGTTATAGCCTCGATAACCTGTCGCTGATGGCGTTGATCATCTCCACCGGTTTTGTGGTCGATGATGCGATTGTGGTGCTGGAAAACATCACCCGCCATATCGAAGAAGGGTTAAGTCCGCTGCGCGCCGCGCTGCGTGGGGCGCAGGAAGTGAGCTTTACCGTGCTGTCGATGACCATGTCATTGATTGCGGTCTTTATCCCGATCCTGCTGATGGGCAGCATCGTCGGGCGTCTGTTCCGCGAATTTGCCGTGACGCTTTCCATCTCGCTGCTGATTTCGATGTTTGTCTCGCTCAGCCTGACGCCGATGTTGTGCGCGCGCTTGCTGAAACCCAAGCCGAAGGTCAGCAAACGCCCGCATCCGCTGTACCAGTTTATTGAAAACCAGCTGAATGCGCTGCTGGCTGCCTACTCGCGTGGTCTGGCCTGGGTGCTGGCGCACCAGAAAATCACCATGTTCAGTTTGCTGCTCACCGTGGTGCTCAACCTGTTTTTATATTCGGTGGTGCAGAAAGGCTTCTTCCCCAATCAGGACACCGGGCTGCTGATGGGAGCGTTGCGCGCCGATCAGAACATCTCGTTCCAGGCGATGAAGCCGAAGATGTTGCAGTTCACCAAAATCATCGAGTCGGACCCGGCAGTCGAAAGCGTGATGTCGTCGATGGGCAGCGGCATGTTTGGGTCGCGTAACAGCGCCAACTTCTTTGTGCGGCTGAAGGATTTTGACAAGCGAACCGCGACCGCCACCGAAGTGGCTAACCGCCTGAGTATGAAGACCAGCCATATCGCCGGGGGACAGATGTTCCTGATGGCGGCGCAGGATCTGCATATTGGTGGCCGCAGCGCCAACGCCACTTATCAATACAGTTTGCAGGCCGACGATCTGGATGTGCTGCGCACCTGGACGCCGAAAGTGCAGGCGGCGCTGGCGGCGATCCCGCAGCTGAACAGCGTCGATTCCGACTCGCAAACCGGTGGCCAGGAAGTGGTGATCAATATCGATCGCGATCGGGCGAAGATGCTCGGGGTTAACGTGCAGATGATCGATACCATGCTGAACAACTCCTTCAGCCAGCGGCAGATCGCCACGCTGTACCACACGCTTAATCAGTACCATGTGGTGATGTCGTTGCAGGACAGCTACACCCGTGACCCGAATATCCTGAAAGAACTGTTTGTGGTGAACGACAGTGGCGACCGCGTGCCGCTCTCGGCCTTTGCCACCTTTGTCGGTGGCAATGCACCGCTTTCGGTGGCGCATCAGGGGCAGTCCGCTACCAGCACCATCGCCTTTAACCTGAATGACGGCGTCTCGCTGGAACAGGCGCAGCAGCTTATCAAGCAGGCGATGGCGAAGATCGGGCTGCCTTCCAATGTTCAGGCCGGTTTTGCCGGCACCGCCGCCGCGTTTTCTCAGCTGACCGCCACCATGCCGTGGCTGATTCTGGCGGCGCTGGCGGCGGTGTATATCGTGCTCGGCGTGCTGTACGAAAGCTATATCCATCCGATCACCATTCTTTCCACGCTGCCGTCGGCGGGCGTGGGTGCCTTGCTGCTGTTGCTGCTGACTAATACGCAGCTGACGGTGATCGCGCTGATCGGCATTATCCTGTTGATTGGTATCGTGAAAAAGAACGCCATTATGATGATCGACTTTGCCATCGACGCTGAGCGCCGTCAGGGCATGACGCCGCGTCAGGCGATTACTCAGGCCTGCCTGATGCGCTTCCGTCCGATCATGATGACCACGCTGGCGGCCTTCTTCGGCGCACTGCCGCTGGCGCTGGGCAGCGGCGGTGATGCTGACCTGCGCAGCCCGCTTGGTCTGGCAATTGCCGGTGGCCTGGCGCTCAGCCAGTTGCTTACTTTGTTTACCACGCCGGTTGTTTATCTCTGGCTCGATAGTCTGAGCCGCGCCACCCAACGTCAGTGGCGGCGGTTGCGTCATGCGGAATCCTGATCCATGAAAATGTCGTTACGAATTACCCCGATCTTTATGGCGCTGCTGCTGGCAGGCTGTACCGTTGGTCCTGATTATCAGCGTCCGACGATGGCAATGCCGACCCATTTTAAAGAGGCGCAAGGCTGGACCGAAGCCACGCCGCAGGATGATCAGAGCAAAGGCGAATGGTGGGCGGTGTACCACGATGCCACCCTCGATGGCCTGTTGCGTCAGGTCAGCATTTCTAACCAGAACGTGGCGAACTATGCCGCCCAGTACCGTGAAGCCCAGGCGCTGGCGTCGCAGTCACGCGCTGAACTGTTCCCGTCGGTGAGCTACGATGCCACCAGTACGCGCAGTGGTAGCCGCGCCAGCACCACCGGCCAGCGTAGCGTCAGCAACAGCCATCAGGCCGAACTGAGCGCCAGCTGGGAGCTGGATCTGTGGGGCAAACTGCGTCGCACGCTGGAAGAGAACAAAGCCAGCGCGCAGGCCAGTGCCGCCGAGCTGGCGAATATCACCCTCAGCGCCCAGTCTGAGCTGGCGCAGGACTATTTCCAGCTGCGCATTATGGACGAGAAAATCGCCCTCTATCAGCGCAGCGTCGATGCTTATCAACGCTATCTGACGGTGATTCAAAACAAATATCAGGCGGGCAGCGAATCGCGCGCCACCCTGGCGCAGGCGCAGATGCAGCTGGAAAGCGCTCGCGCCTCAGCGCAGGATTATCAGTGGCAGCGCGCGCAGCTGGAGCACGCCATCGCGCTGCTGCTGGGCCGTGCGCCTGCCGATTTCTCCCTGCCGGTGGCGAAGCTGGATGCCACTTTGCCGGATATCCCGCACAGCGTGCCGTCGCAGCTGTTGCAGCGCCGTCCGGATATCGCCTATGCCGAACGTAACGTGGCGGCAGCGAACGCTGCGGTGGGCGTAGCGATTGCCGGTTACTACCCGGACCTGACCTTAAGCGCCAGCGGCGGTGTCAGTTCTTCCACCTTCAGCAACCTGTTCTCGCTGCCCAATCGTGTCTGGTCGCTGGGACCGGAGCTGAGCGGCACCTTGCTCGACTTTGGCGCGACCTCGGCGAAAGTGGAACAGGCGCGCGCTTCCTACGATGCCAGCGTGGCCAGCTATCGCCAGTCGGTGCTGGAAGGGATGCAGGAAGTGGAGGATTACCTGGTGGAGCTGAACACGCTGAAGGGCGAAATTGTTTCGCAGCAGCTGGCGACCACCGCAGCGCAGGAATCAGCGCGCGTCACGCGTAATCAGTATGAGGCGGGGATGATTGATTATCTCGACGTTGCCACGACGGAGAATACCAGCCTGAGCGAGCAGCAGAGTTTGCTGTCGTTGCAGAGTACGCAGTGGGTGAGTAGCGTGGAGTTGATCGCTGCGCTGGGCGGTGGATGGGAGGGGGAAGGGACGCCTTAGCGCTAGCGTTGTTCGCTTCCGAGCAGGTTTCGTTTGCTCCAGAGCAGGTTTCGTTTGCTTCAGAGAAGGTTTCGTTCGCCTCGGGCACCGGCAGTTTCAGCTCGCCGGTGCGGCGACCGAGCAAAGTGGGCCTGGCCGCCCCCTTTGCATTCCCGGGCCTTGCGCCGCCTCCCTCGCCGCTTCGCGGTCCCTTCGCTTACTCACGCTTCCGACGGACCGGCGTCGATTCGCTCCTGCTCAACGCCGCCTTTCGCCGCATCCATGCGGCTCATCCTGGAATCGCTCCCGCGCTCAGCGAGTCCGGATGGCGCTCACACCCCCGCTGCACCATCGATGACTTTCTGGGGTTTTTCCTTTGTTGTTTGTTGTTTGTTGTTTGTTGTTTGTTGTTTGTTTTTTCTGCGGTCTTGCAGACGGGGGGGCGGGCGGCATTCGCAGCGCCGAGTGCAGAGGGAAGGCCAGGACGAGCCGCAAGGATGCGGCGAGAGCGCGGCATGAGCCACGGAGGGCGAATCCGCGCGGTCCGTCAGGCCTGAGTGATAAGCGAGGGGACAGCGCGAAGCGCTGCGCGAGGACGCCGCAGGGCGCGGATTGCAAAGGTGCGCGCCATCGCACCTTTGCCCGTCCGCCTGCACATAGGTGCTGAAACTGCCTAAAGCCTGGCGGGCGGAACCTTCTCAGAGCACAACCGCTGCTGGCGGGTGGAACCTTCTCAGGGCCAAACCGCTGCCAGCGGGCGGAACCGTAATTTATTACGTATTGCCGCGCCTGCTACTTGTCGAAAATGCGCGAATCCTGCATCGTAGGGACCATTTTTCACGACTGCTAAGGAGCTGGCATGTTATTCACCTGCCTGCGTTTCCTCTGCCGCCTGTTATGGCGCGTCGAGCTGCGCGGTGATCTGGCCGCACTGCACAAATCTAAAGTGCTGATCACCCCCAACCACATGTCATTTCTTGATGGCGTGCTGGTAGCCTTATTCCTGCCAATTAAACCGGTGTTTGCTGTCTATTCCTCGATCAGCGATCAATGGTTTATGCGTATCCTGAAGCCGTTGATCGACTTCGTGCCGCTCGACCCCACCAAACCGATGTCGATAAAGCATCTGGTCCGCCTGATTAACGAAGGCCGTCCGGTGGTGATTTTCCCGGAAGGCCGTATCACCGTTACCGGTTCGCTGATGAAGATCTACAGCGGTGCCGGTTTTGTGGCGGCAAAATCGGGTGCCAATGTGGTGCCAATGCGTATCGAAGGCGCGGAATATACCCCCTTTGGTCGTCTCGCCGGGGTGTTTAAGCGTCGCCTGTTTCCCCGCATCACCCTGACTTTGTTACCGTCCACCGTGATCCCGATGCCAGAAGCGCCACGCGCGCGTGACCGTCGTCTGCTGGCTGGCGAGCACTTACATCATGTGATGATGGAAGCGCGTATGGCGGTGCGTCCGCGTGAAACGTTATTTACTGCGTTCCTTAACGCGCGCACCCGCTACGGCCTGTTTAAGCCCTGTATCGAAGACATCAACTTCAAAACCGACAGCTACACCGGTCTGCTGAAAAAAGCCCTCGGTGTTGGGCGTATCCTCGAACGCTACAGCCAACAGGGGGAGTATGTTGGCCTGCTGCTGCCCAATGCCACGGTAACGGCGGCGGCGATTCTCGGAGCGTCATTGCGTGGACGCGTTCCGGCGATGCTCAACTACACCGCCGGGGTCAACGGTATGCGCGCGGCGCTGACTGCGTCACAGGTGAAAACCGTGTTCACCTCGCGTCAGTTCCTCGATAAAGGCAACCTGTGGCATCTGCCTGAGGGGCTGAGTGAGGTGAAGTGGATTTACCTTGAAGATCTGCGCGATACCGTCACCACCAAAGACAAATTGTGGATCCTGACTCATCTGCTGATGCCGCGTCGCGCACAGGTCGTGCAGCAGCCGGAAGATGCCGCGATGGTGCTGTTTACCTCGGGGTCGGAAGGCAATCCTAAAGGGGTGGTGCATTCCCACAAAAGCCTGCTGGCTAACGTCGAGCAGATTCGTACTGTGGCGGATTTCACCCCGCGTGACCGCTTTATGTCGGCGCTGCCGCTGTTTCACGCCTTTGGTCTGACCGTGGGCCTGTTCACGCCATTGCTGACCGGGGCAGAGGTGTTCCTCTATCCCAGCCCGCTGCATTACCGCGTGGTGCCCGAGCTGGTGTATGACCGCAACTGTAGCGTGCTGTTTGGTACCTCAACCTTCCTCGGTAACTATGCGCGGTTCGCCAGCCCTTATGATTTTGCCCGTCTGCGTTATGTGGTGGCTGGTGCGGAAAAATTGCAGGAAGGAACGCGCCAGATCTACATGGAAAAATATGGCATCCGTATTCTTGAAGGCTACGGTGTGACCGAGTGTGCGCCGGTGGTGGCGATTAACGTACCGATGGCGGCGAAATCGCACACCGTGGGCCGTATCCTGCCGGGGATGGATTCGCGTCTGATTTCGGTGCCAGGCATTGAGCAGGGCGGTCGCCTGCAATTGCGCGGCCCCAACGTGATGAACGGCTATCTGCGCGTGGAGAACCCAGGCGTGCTGGAGCTGCCGGTAGCCGATAACGGCGAAGGTGAACTGGAAGCGGGCTGGTACGACACCGGCGATATCGTCAGCTTTGATGAGGGCGGTTTCTGCCAGATTCAGGGACGGGCGAAACGCTTCGCCAAAATCGCCGGTGAGATGGTCTCGCTGGAGAGCGTCGAGCAGATCGCCCTGAAAGCCTCGCCGGAGAAACAACATGCGGCGTCACTGCGTCCCGATGGCAGCCGCGGTGAAGCGCTGGTGCTGTTCACCACCGACAGCGAGCTAAACCGCGACAATTTGCACCAGGCGCTGCGTGAACTCGGCGCACCGGAGCTGGCGTTACCGCGTGATATCCGCGTAATGAAACAATTGCCGATGCTGGGCAGCGGTAAACCTGACTATGTCAGCCTGAAAAAACTGGCCGAAGAGGAGCAGGCATGAGCCAGGCGGTAAACCCGGATGCACCCCTGATGTCACGTAGCATGACAGCAGTGATTGTGGCGCAGTTTCTCTCGGCGTTTGGCGATAACGCGCTGCTGTTCGCCACGCTGGCGGTGCTGAAAAATCAGTTCTATCCCGACTGGAGCCAGCCGATACTGCAAATGTTGTTTGTCGCCACTTACATTCTGCTCGCGCCCTTTGTCGGACAGATGGCGGACAGCTTTGCCAAAGGCCGGGTGATGATGTTCGCCAACAGCCTGAAGCTGCTGGGAGCGCTGATTATCTGCTTTGGCTTCAACCCGTTCCTCGGCTACACGCTGGTGGGGGTAGGGGCGGCGGCTTATTCCCCGGCGAAGTATGGCATCCTCGGTGAAATCACCCGTGGTGAGAAGTTAGTGAAAGCTAACGGATTGATGGAAGGATCGACCATCGCCGCGATTCTGCTGGGCTCGGTGGCGGGTGGCATTCTTGCTGACTGGCATCTGCTGGCGGCACTGGCAGTGTGTGCGCTCACTTACGGGCTGGCCGTGGTGGCAAACCTGTTTATCCCACGTCTCGTGGCGGCACGCCCCGGCCAGAGCTGGCATTTTGGCGTGATGCTGCGCAGTTTCATTGATGCCACGCTGCTGTTATGGCGCAACGGCGAAACCCGCTTCTCACTGCTGGGTACCAGCCTGTTCTGGGGTGCCGGGGTGACGTTGCGTTTTCTGCTGGTGCTGTGGGTGCCGGTGGCGCTGGGTATCAGCGATAACAAAACGCCGACCACGCTGAATGCCATGGTGGCGATCGGTATCGTGATTGGCGCGGCAGCGGCAGCGAAACTGGTGACGCTACAAACGGTACGCCGCTGTATGCCTGCCGGGGTGCTGATCGGTGTGATGGTGGTGGTGTTCTCAATGCAGCACAGTTTGCTGCCTGCTTATCTGATTTTGATGCTGATTGGCGCACTGGGCGGGTTCTTTGTCGTGCCGCTGAATGCGTTATTGCAGGAACGCGGTAAGGCCAGCGTCGGCGCGGGCAATGCGATTGCCGTGCAGAACCTCGGTGAAAACACCGCGATGCTACTGATGCTGGGTCTGTATACCGTGGCGATTAAGCTGGGGGCACCGGCGGTGGCGACCGGTATCGGGTTTGGCGCGATTTTCGCCGTGGCGATCATCGTATTGTGGTGGAAAGCGCGGCGTTAGCCGCGCCTGGTACGAATTGTAGCGGCGCGATTTATCGCGCATTTTGGCTGGCAGCTGGTTAAGGTGCCGGGTAAGTAAATTGACGATGAATCGCCTCAATGCCTTCCAGCACATCCGCATTCAGCGTCAGATTAAAACTCTCCACATCCGTCTTCAGCTGTTCCAGCGTGGTCGCACCCAGCAGGGTGCTGGCAACAAACGGCTGTTGACGCACGTAGGCCAGCGCCATCTGCGACGGGTCGAGATTGTGCTTCTTCGCCAGTTCCACATAAGCGGCTACTGCCTGCTGCGACTGCTCGCTGCTGTAGCGGGTAAAACGACTGAACAGGGTATTACGCGCCCCGGCCGGTTTTGCCCCGTTGAGATACTTGCCGCTTAAGGTGCCGAACGCCAGGCTGGAGTAGGCCAGCAGTTCAACGCCTTCATGCTGGCTGATCTCCGCCAGACCTACCTCAAAGCTGCGGTTCAGCAGGCTATACGGGTTCTGAATCGTCACGATGCGCGGCAGCTCATGCTTCTCTGCCAGTTGCAGATAGCGCATCACGCCCCAGGCCGTTTCGTTCGACACGCCGATATAGCGAATCTTGCCCGCGCGGACCTGCTCGGTCAGCGCTTCCAGCGTTTCCAGCAGCGTGACCGGCACGGTGGATTCGGTGTACTGATAACCCAGCTTGCCAAAGAAGTTGGTCTGACGTTGCGGCCAGTGCAGCTGATAAAGGTCGAGATAGTCGGTGTTCAGGCGCTTCAGGCTGGCGTCCAGCGCTTCACGGATGTTTTTACGGTCCAGTGCCTGGTTAGGACGAATTGACGCATCAGCGCCGCGTACCGGGCCAGCGACTTTACTTGCCAGGATAATCTTGTCACGGCTGCCACGCTGCTTCAGCCAGCTGCCAATATATTGTTCAGTTAAACCCTGGGTTTCCGGGCGCGGCGGCACCGGATACATTTCAGCAGTATCAATCAGGTTGATCCCCTGGCTGATAGCATAATCCAGTTGCGCATGAGCGTCGGCTTCGCTGTTCTGCTCACCAAACGTCATGGTTCCTAACCCCAGCTGACTCACTTCCAGCGTGCTATGGGGGATACGGTGATAGTGCATTGCCGGCTTCCTTTTTTCATTATGGAATGGAATGTTGTGTCCTGTGGGACTATAGCGCGTGAAACGGCGCGGAAGGAAGGGGGGAAAGTTCGGGAAATCGCCTGCACAGCTGGAAAAATACCGCAGGCGATGAAATTTGGCACTTAACGCTCAATGATGGTGGAGACCTCATCACCATTGATTTGCATTTCATGGCCCTGTTCGTCTTTGTACTGCACCAGGCCCGTGTCTTTATCAATCGCGGGTTTGCCTTCCGTCATAATCATGCGGCCATCTTTGGTCGCCATTACGTAATCACTGCTGCAGCCACTCAATACTACTGCCGCCAGCACCAGCCCCATTGCACTTACCAACCCTTTCATTCGCGACTCCCTTACACAACTTCAACAGCAAAAGTGTAGTAATAAATGGTTTTGGCGTTGGGGGTAATCACATCATTCCGAAAAGCAACGGGCGAGCAGGACTCGCCCTTGACTTTCTCAGGCCGCGCCTTTCCTGCTGCGCATCAGATTCAGGCATTCCACTGCCATCGAGAAGAACATGGCAAAATAAATGTAACCTTTTGGTACATGGACGCCAAAACTCTCCAGAATCAGGGTAAAGCCGACCAGAATCAGAAAAGCCAGCGCCAGCATTTTCACTGACGGGTGACGGTCAACAAACTCGCCGATGGTCCGCGCCGCGAACATCATCATCAGTACGGCAATCACCACCGCCATCATCATAATAATCAGATGGTCCGACAGACCCACGGCAGTGATCACTGAATCGAGGCTGAAAATAATATCCAGCAGCATGATCTGCACGATGGCACCAAAGAACGAATGTACGTTGGTTTTATGCTCTTCTTCGCCACCTTCAATGGTTTCGTGGATCTCCATACTGGATTTCCATAGCAGAAACAGGCCACCAAACAGCAGAATCAAATCACGCGCCGAGAAGGCATGGTCCATCAGCGAGAACAGCGGATTGGTCAGTCGGACCACCCAGGCTATCGAGGCCAGTAGCCCGAGGCGCATCAGCATGGCACCCATCAAACCGAGACGGCGTGCGCGATTTTGTTGATGTTTGGGGAGCTTCGCCACCACCAGAGAAAGGAAAATAATGTTATCGATGCCCAGAACCACTTCCAGAATGGTTAATGTCCCCAGCGCCAGCCAGGCATTGGGATCAGCAATCCAGTCAAACATGTGTACATTCAATCCTAAACGAAAAGTAAACGGCGATTATACACTTCATCATTCAAGTTGCAGCTGCGTTAGCTGCGTGTGCTCACCTCAGTCACTTGCCGCCTTGCTGCACCTCGAATGATTTCGTGTATCTACATGCTCACAATAAAAAATGGCGTGCCAGCAGTGGTCCGGTGAAACTCTTCTTGAGATAAAAGCCGCGAGGTAGCGTCATTATAGGTTCGCCATGCTCGCCGATGGCTTCAGTCAGCGCTTTGCTGTTGGCGGCTTTCGGGCGAAGTTGCAGCCAGGCACCGTGACGGGCGGTGATACGTTCCACCTGGCCGAGCACAATCATATCCATCAGTTCCTCCCAGTCATGGCGTAGTTGCTCCTCTTCTTCGGCACTGGGATGCCACAGCAGCGGCGATCCAACGTGACGCTCCGCCAGCGGCAATGCACGATCGCCTTCCACCGGAATCCACAATACGCGTGCCAGCTTATGGCGCACATGGCTGGTTTCCCAGGTGACGCCGCTGTTGCCCGTGAGCGGGGCGACACAGACAAAGGTGGTCTCCAGTGGTTTCCCCAGCGCATCCACCGGGATGGTTTTCAGCTCGATACCGAGATGAGCAAAATCCTGCTCCGCTTTACTGCCCGCGCTGGCACCGAGGTGCATCTCCAGCAGCATCCCCACCCAGCCTTTATCCCGCTTCAGATTGGCAGGCATCGGCAGGCCCAGCTGCGCAGCCAGAGCGGCAAAGCTTTGCCCCGCCAGCTGCCGGGCGCGTTGCAGCAATTCCGCTTCATTTTTTGGTGGCTCAGGCAGTAAAGCAGGGGAACTCATGGTTTTACTCATGTTGATTAAAATCCAGGCAGTAATGGCCTGCGCAGGTTGTCCACAAAATGCAGCCATTTATTTTGCTGATAATAGCATGATTCAGCATGCTTTTTTATTTGCTGCCATTCCACGGCTGGCAAGGGCGCGGCAGGTTATCCCGGTTTGTTATCGACAATAAACAGGATCTTAAGCCCAGTTATCCACAGAAAGATGGGATAACCCCGGCTTTAACCAACCCCTGTTTCCATTTACAGCCTTGACTTTAGCGATTTGTTGGCTTTTTTTCCCATTTCTGACCAGGTTTAGGACATTCTCTGTGGATAAAAACGACGAAGGTCGATCTTTGACCAGTTCGCCAGCGGGCGGTTATGCGCCCCGGTTTTTTTCGCCTGTAAATATCAGGTTTTATCTTTTATCCATAAGAAAACATTGGATTTTATTATTGTCTGGTCCTGTTATGATAAGACTTTTCCGAAGCGGTTATTCAATTAATTCCCGTGTTCTGCACAAAGCTATCCACAGAAAAGGTGAATAAAATCGCCCTGAAATCGACTCCCCTGTTCATAACCTGGCTAAACTCTGTGAGTTATCCTGTAATTATTCCGTCATCACCCCAGATATCCAGTGGTTTACCGCCTGTAAGGAGTGTGAAACAATCAAGCTATTCAAATTTAGCTTTGAGGTAGTCCAGTGATCGATGATGATGGCTACCGCCCGAATGTTGGTATCGTAATCTGTAACAGGCAAGGACAAGTGTTATGGGCCAGGCGCTTTGGACAGCACTCCTGGCAATTTCCCCAGGGAGGCATCAATCCCGGTGAAACCGCAGAACAGGCGATGTATCGCGAACTGTTTGAAGAAGTGGGTTTGCACCGCAAAGATGTTCGAATACTTGCTTCAACCCGTAACTGGTTACGTTACAAATTGCCAAAACGTTTGGTGCGTTGGGACACAAAGCCGGTGTGTATCGGCCAGAAACAAAAGTGGTTTCTTCTGCAGTTGATGAGTAGTGACGCGGATATCAATGTGCAACACAGCAGCACGCCAGAGTTTGACGGCTGGCGCTGGGTCAGCTTCTGGTATCCGGTGCGTCAGGTTGTCTCCTTCAAACGTGACGTCTACCGCCGCGTAATGAAGGAATTCGCTGGCGTGGTGATGACTATGCAGGAGAGTGCGGGGCCGCGCAATGTCGCAGCCCATCGACGTAAGAGAGGATAGGCCACGCCCTTTATGCTCACTCAGTTGCGCGAAATAGTAGAAAAAGTGGCGAGTGCGCCGCGTCTGAATGAAGCACTCGACCTTTTGGTAAATGAGATTTGCCTTGCGATGGAGACCGAGGTTTGCTCGGTCTATCTCGCTGATCACGATCGTCGCTGCTATTACCTGATGGCAACACGCGGGCTGAAAAAACCGCGTGGCCGCACGGTAACGCTGGCATTTGACGAAGGTATTGTGGGTCTGGTTGGCCGCCTGGCCGAACCGATCAACCTCGCTGATGCGCAGAGCCACCCCAGCTTCAAATACATCCCTTCAGTGAAAGAGGAGCGCTATCGCTCCTTCCTCGGCGTGCCCATTATCAGCCGCCGTCAGCTGCTGGGCGTGTTGGTGGTGCAGCAGCGTGAGCATCGTCAGTTCGACGAAAGCGAAGAATCTTTTCTGGTCACGCTGGCCACCCAGATGGCGGCACTGCTGTCGCAATCGCAGCTGGGTCAGCTGTTTGGTCAATTCCGTCAGTCACGGGTAAAAGCCATTGCTGCTTCGCCGGGCGTGGCGGTAGCGCCAGGCTGGGTGGATGAGACCCAACCTCTGCTTGATCAGGTTTCCGCTGCTTCAACGCTGGATGTGCAGCGTGAACGCGACCGTCTGGCCGTCGCCATGAGCGAGGCCGCCAATGAATTCCGCCGCTTCAGTAAACGTTTCACCGCCAGCGTGCAGAAAGAAAGTGCAGCGATCTTCGATTTGTATTCGCACCTGCTGACTGACGCGCGCCTGAAAAAAGATCTGTTTGCCGAGATCGAACGCGGATCCGTCGCGGAATGGGCGGTCAAAACGGTGATCGAGAAGTTTGCCGCCCAGTTTGCCAGCTTGCAGGATCAATATCTGCGCGAGCGGGCCGGGGATCTGCGCGTGCTGGGCCAGCGTCTGCTGTTCCACCTCGATGATTCCCTGGTGGGCACCAATGCCTGGCCGGAACGTTTTGTGCTGGTTGCTGATGAGCTCACCGCAACCACGCTGGCCGAACTGCCTCACGAGCGGCTGGCAGGGGTGGTGGTGCGCGATGGCGCAGCCAACTCTCATGCAGCGATCCTGACGCGAGCCATGGGTATCCCGACGGTGATGGGGGCAGATATCCTGCCTGCCCAACTCAACAAACGCCTGCTGATTGTCGATGGTTATCGCGGCGAGTTGCTGATCGATCCTGAGCCGGTGCTGGTGCAGGAATATCAGAGGCTGATCAGCGAAGAAAACGCGCTGAGCAAAATGGCCGAAGATGTGGTTGAGCAACCGGGCGAGCTGAAAAGCGGCGAACGCGTGCAGGTGATGCTCAATGCTGGTCTCAGTCCGGAACATGAGCGCGCGCTCGACAGCTGGGTCGATGGCATTGGCCTGTATCGCACCGAAATTCCTTTTATGCTGCAAAACGGCTTCCCGTCGGAAGAGGAGCAGGTGGCGCAGTATCAGGGCATGCTGCAACTGTTCCACAACAAGCCGGTGACGTTGCGTACCCTGGATGTCGGCGCGGATAAGCAATTGCCATATATGCCAATTAGCGAGGAGAATCCCTGCCTCGGCTGGCGCGGTATCCGCTTAACCCTCGACCAGCCGGAAATCTTTCTGGTGCAGGTGCGCGCCATGCTGCGCGCCAATGCGGCCTCGGGCAATCTCAGCATTTTGCTGCCGATGATCAGCCATATTGATGAGATCGAGGACGCGCGGCGTCTGATTGATCGTGCCGGGCGGGAAGTGGAAGAGATGCTTGGTTACATCATCCCGAAGCCGCGCATTGGCGTGATGATCGAAGTGCCGTCAATGCTGTTTCTGATCCCGCATCTGGCGGATCGTGTCGATTTTGTCTCGGTTGGCACCAACGATCTGACCCAGTATCTGCTGGCGGTGGATCGCAACAATACGCGCGTGGCGAATCTTTACGATCCGCTGCATCCGGCGATGTTGCGCGCGTTGCAGACCATTGCGCAGGAAGCCCACAAGGCCAAGCTGGAGCTGGGGCTGTGTGGTGAAATGGCTGGCGATCCGATGTGTGTCGCGCTGCTGGTGGGGCTGGGCTATCACCACCTCAGTATGAACGGTAAAAATATCCCGCGCGTGAAGTATCTGCTGCGTCATCTCGACAAAGAAGAAACGCAGAAGCTGAGCGAGCAGGTCGTGGCGGCTCACACCGCTTCGGAAGTCCGCCATCAGGTTTCCGCTTTTATGGAGCGACGCGGCCTGGGTGGATTGATTCGCGGTGGTCGCTAAGGTTTACATTTCTGCGACATTTATGAAAACACCGCTGTGCTATTATGCGCAGCCTTTATTGCATTGCCCCTGGCCACACCGTTTTCAGGGCAGAAAATTCCATGGTGAAAGATGACTAACGGCTATATCGCTTTTCCCCAATTTGACCCGGTGATTTTCTCCGTCGGGCCGATTTCGCTCCACTGGTACGGTTTGATGTATCTGGTGGGCTTTATATTCGCTATGTGGCTGGCGGTGCGTCGAGCCAACAAGCCAGGCAGCGGCTGGAAAAAAGAGGAAGTGGAAAACCTGTTGTATGCGGGTTTCCTCGGCGTATTCCTCGGTGGCCGCATCGGTTATGTGTTGTTCTACAACCTGCCGTTGTTCCTTGAGAATCCGCTGTATCTGTTCAAAGTCTGGGATGGTGGGATGTCGTTCCACGGCGGCCTGATGGGCGTGATCGTGGTTATGCTGATCTTTGCCCGTCGTACCAAACGGACTTTCTTCCAGGTCTCTGATTTTATTGCACCGCTGATCCCATTTGGCCTCGGTGCGGGTCGTCTCGGTAACTTTATCAATGGTGAACTGTGGGGCCGCGTGGCACCTGATTTTAAATTCGCCATGCTGTTTCCAGGTTCACGCAGTGAAGACGTGGCGCTGGCGGCCACTAACCCGCAGTATCAATCCCTGCTGAATACCTACGGCGTACTGCCGCGTCATCCGTCGCAGCTGTATGAACTGATGCTGGAAGGGGTGGTGCTGTTCATCATCCTCAACCTGTTTATTCGCAAGCCACGCCCGATGGGCAGTGTGTCAGGACTGTTCCTGATTGGCTACGGTGCATTCCGTATTATTGTTGAATTCTTCCGTCAGCCGGACGCGCAGCTGGGTCTGTTCGACGGCGGTATCAGTATGGGGCAGATTCTCTCGACTCCAATGATTCTGGCTGGCGTGATTATGATGATTTGGGCGTATCGTCGTCACCCACAGCAACAACCGCGAGAGGTAAAATGAAACAGTATCTTGATCTGATGCAACATGTGCTGAATGAAGGCGCAGAAAAGGCCGACCGTACCGGCACCGGCACGCTCTCCATTTTTGGCCACCAGATGCGTTTCAATTTGCAGGATGGTTTTCCGTTGGTGACCACTAAGAAATGCCACCTGCGCTCCATCATTCATGAATTGTTGTGGTTCCTGAAAGGTGAAACCAACATTGGTTACCTGAAAGACAACAACGTCACCATCTGGGATGAATGGGCGGATGAAAACGGCGATCTTGGCCCGGTATACGGCAAGCAATGGCGTAGCTGGGGCAGCGCCAGCGGTGAAGAGATTGACCAGATTTCCCGCGTGATTGAGCAACTGAAACGCGACCCGGATTCGCGCCGCATCATCGTTTCGGCGTGGAATGTGGGTGAACTGGATCAGATGGCGCTGGCACCTTGCCACGCGTTCTTCCAGTTCTACGTGGCGAATGGCAAGCTTTCATGCCAGCTGTATCAGCGCTCATGCGACATCTTCCTCGGTTTGCCATTCAATATCGCCAGCTACGCATTGCTGGTGCATATGGTGGCGCAGCAGTGTGACCTTGAGGTGGGCGATTTTGTCTGGACCGGTGGCGATACCCATCTGTACAGCAACCACCTGGAACAGGCGCGTTTGCAGCTGACCCGCGAACCGCGTCCGCTGCCGAAGCTGGTTATCAAGCGTAAGCCCGCCTCGATCTTTGATTATCAGTTCGAAGATTTCGAAATTGAAGGTTACGATCCGCATCCGGCGATCAAAGCGCCCGTCGCGATTTAAACCTGAGAATGTGTGCCCCAAAGCCCTGCCTGAGCGCAGGGCTTTTTTGTTTCATCCCCCGGAATGCGCCTCGCAAAATCCTGTATTTCTCTGTCATCTCCCTCTCTTTTCCTGCGCCCGCTTTTCCAGAATGCGGCTTCTCTGCTTGAGCCATTAAAGGCTTCAGCGCAGCCTGATAGTCATGAACAGAAACGATGAAAACGGCTTTACCCTGCCGGAGTTATTACTGGTGATGGTGATCGCCAGTGTGCTCAGCCTCGGAACTTTGCAGGGCTGGCAACGCTGGCAACAGCATCAGCAGTTACGGGAAAGCGTATTGCAACTCCAGGGCTTTTTACTGCGGCTGCGCGCCTATGCCAGCTGGCATAACACGGATGCCAGCCTGTGGCTGCAATCCGGCGATCCCGGCTGTATCGGCAGTGGAACGCGCCCGGTGGACGGATGCCTGTCAGCATCACGCTGGATCTTTACACCACCCCATGCGGGCGTGCGCCTCGTCAGTATCACGGGCGAACCGGGCTTTTATGGCCGCCGTGATGTCGCCAGGGCGGGCAGCATGGATATTGAAAGCAGCGCCGGGCGCTGGCGGGTGATTATCTCAGCCCGCGCGCGCATTCGTGCCTGTCCGGCGGGAGAGAAAGGATGCGAATAAGGCAGGCGGGGTTCAGCCTGCTGGAAATGCTGATTGCGATGGCGGTTGGGGCCGTGCTGATGCTCAGCGTGGGGCGGTTTTTGCCGCTGCTGCTGGCGGAAAATCTGGGTTTACAACAGCGGGTCCAGTTGCAGCTGGAGCTACAGCAAATCACGCAAACGCTGCAAAAAGCGTTGCGCCGCGCGGGTTACTGTAACGGTGAGTGCAGCGGTCCGGCGCTGACGCTGAGTGAAAATGGCAGCTGCATCCTGCTGCGCTGGGATGAAAACAGCAACGGCCGCTGGGAAGGTGTCGGCCATAGCGATAGCGATTTCTATGGCTATCGCTTACGCAGTGGCCAGGTCGAGATGCAGCGTGGCGTCGATGAGTGCAACAGCGCGGGCTGGGAACGCTTAACCGATCCTGACTTTCTGACCGTTACCCACTTCAGAGTCGAGCGCCAGGCAGAGCGTCTGATCGTGCAACTGACGGGCAAAGCGGGTCGGCAATCGGTTGAGCTGGAGAGCTGGCTGATGGGAGATAACCTGTGAAACAGGCGGGTAATAGCACCCTGGGTATGGTGCTGATGGTGCTATTGATGGGCGGCCTGACCTTACATGCCACCCGTACCCGACTGGCGCAGGACATGGTTCTGGTCGCTGATGAACAGCAGCATCACCAGGATTTCTGGCTGGCGGCAGGCGCATTGCAATGGGGCAAAGTACAGCATTGGCCGCAGACGCCGGGTTGGCAATGCCAGTGGTGGGTGACGGAGCAGTGGCGCAGCTGTCTGCTCCGCATGGAGGACGACCGTGGGTTATTACAGGGAAGTGGTACCGGGCGAGAGCTGGCGCTCTGGCATTGGGTCTCGTTACAGGGTAATCAAATCAGGTTTCGGGCGCATGGCTGGATTGATTACTGCCCGCTGGCGGACGCCGCGTTGTGTCAGGCAGCAGCAAGGATTCAGCCTGGCAGAAACCCTGGTGGCGATGCTGCTGCTGGCGATGAGCATCAGCGCGCTGCTGCATTATCACCGGGCGCTGGCGCTGGGTTTTAGCCAGCAATGGCAGCAGCGTCAGGCATGGCAGGTTGCAGGCCAGGCGTTGCTTGGTCGCGATGTTGCAGGCTGGCGAATTCAACGCCAGCAGCAACCTCAGCCAGGCAGCTGCATACTGGAACGGGTGACCGTCAGCAGCCCGCAACAGCGCGAGGCTTCACTGGCGCGGCTGAATTGTCCTTCTCCCTGATTGCGTCCTTGCGGTAGGCATCCCAGGCGATACAGGGTAGAGTGACCAGGCTGCGCAGTTTTACTTTTATACGGGAGACTTCATGTTCCGGGTTTACCACTCCAATCAGCTTGACCTGCTTAAAAATCTGGCTGGAATTCTGATTGAAAACCAACCGCTTACCGACCCACTTGCTGCGGAGCAGGTGCTGGTACAAAGCCCCGGTATGGCGCAATGGTTACAGATGGAACTGGCGCACAGTTTTGGCATTGCGGCGAACATCGATTTCCCGCTGCCCGCGACCTTTATCTGGAACATGTTTGTGCAGGTGCTGCCGGATATTCCCAAAGAAAGCGCCTTTACCAAAGCCAGCATGAGCTGGAAATTGATGCATCGTCTGCCCACGTTGCTGGAGCAGGATGCTTTTCAGTCGCTGCGCCATTACCTGCATGACGATGCGGATAAGCGCAAGCTGTATCAACTCAGCGCCCGTGTCGCCGACCTGTTTGACCAATATCTGGTGTATCGCGCTGACTGGCTTAACAGCTGGGAGCGTGGTGAGTTGATCGAGGGCTTAGGGGAGTCGCAGCAGTGGCAGGCGGCGTTATGGTGTGATCTGGTCAGTTTTACGGAAAGCCTTGGCCAGCCGCTGTGGCATCGTGCCAATTTATATGCCCGCTTTATCCAGACGCTGGAACAGGCCAGCAGCCCACCGCCAGGCCTGCCGCAGCGGGTGTTTATCTGCGGCATCTCCGCGCTGCCCCCGGTCTATCTCCAGGCTCTGGAAGCGCTGGGTCGCCATATCGATATTCATCTGCTGTTCACTAATCCCTGCCGTGATTACTGGGGGGATATTCAGGATTATGCGTTTCTGGCTAAACTCCAAAGCCGCAAGCGTCGCCGCATTCATTCCGATGAACAGCAACCCCTGTTTCGTGATCCTGCGGCAGCCTCCGCGCTATT
The DNA here is from genome assembly GCF_002095535.1 of Pantoea cypripedii. Lineage (NCBI taxonomy): Bacteria > Pseudomonadati > Pseudomonadota > Gammaproteobacteria > Enterobacterales > Erwiniaceae > Pantoea > Pantoea cypripedii. The sequence continues at coordinate 3,404,864 of NZ_MLJI01000001.1, read as the reverse complement.
TAATGAATCTGGTGAGCAACAGTTAACCAATCCGCTGTTGGCATCGTGGGGCAAGCTGGGGCGCGATAACCTGTTTCTGCTCAGCCAGATGGAATCTGCCGCCAACGATATCGATGCCTTTGTTGATATCCCTCCCGACAATCTGCTGCATGCGTTGCAGGCTGATTTACTCAACCTGGAAGATAATGCGGTGATTGGTGTAAGTGCCGGAGAGCTGGCGGGCAGCCACAGCAAGCGTTTGCTGGATCCACAGGATCGTTCGCTGACGATTCAGGTTTGCCACAGCGCGCAGCGCGAAGTCGAAGTGCTACAGGATCATTTATTAGCCTTGATGGAGGCCGATCCGCAACTGAAACCGCGCGATATCATCGTGATGGTGGCAGATATCGACAGTTACGCGCCCTTTATCCAGGCGGCGTTCGCCAGCGCCCCCTCATCCCGTTATCTGCCGTTTGCCATCTCTGACCGCAGGGCCAGTCAGGCACATCCGGCCATTCTGGCGTTGTTGAGCTTGTTGTCGTTACCGGAAAGCCGTTTTGCTTCGGAAGAGGTGCTGGCGTTGCTGGAAGTCCCGGCGCTGGCGCAGCGTTTCTCGGTGGATGAAAGCGGTTTACGCCTGCTGCGTCGCTGGGTGATGGAGTCCGGGATTCGCTGGGGGCTGGATGATGCCAGCGTCGAGGCACTGGCGCTGCCGGTCACCGGTCAGCACACCTGGCGCTTTGGTTTGCAACGCATGCTGCTGGGTTACGCGCTGGAAAGCCAGAACGGTGACTGGCAGGGAATTCTGCCTTATGACGAATCCACCGGATTGATTGCCGAACTGGCAGGCCATCTGGCGGAGTTGCTTTCACGGCTGGAGGCCTGGCGCGCACGGCTGGCACAGGAACGACCCCTTAACGACTGGCTGCCGTTATGCCGTGAATTGATGGATAGCTTCTTTAGCGGCGATAGCGAAAGCGAAGCGGCTTTGATGCTGGTGGAAAACCAGTGGAAGCAGATTATTGAGCAAGGCATGCAGGCGGCTTATGCCCAGCCGATTCCGGTCACGTTGCTGCGCGATGAACTGCGTTCACGTCTCGATCAGCAGCGCATCAGCCAGCGTTTCCTTGCCGGGCCGGTTAATTTCTGTACGCTAATGCCCATGCGTTCAATACCCTTCAAAGTCGTCTGCCTGCTGGGCATGAATGACGGTGTCTATCCGCGCACTTTGGCACCACTGGGCTTTGACCTGATGCAGCAACAAATGCGTAAAGGCGATCGCAGCCGACGGGATGATGACCGCTATCTGTTCCTCGAAGCACTGATTTCCGCCCAGGAACAGTTATATATCAGCTACATCGGACGCGCTATTCAGGACAATACCGAACGTTATCCATCGGTGCTGGTGACGGAACTGGTTGATTATCTTGGTCAGAGTTTCTGTCTACCGGGGGATGAAGGGGCTGAACCGGATATCAGCGAGCAGCGGGTACGTGAACATTTACAAACGCTGCATAGTCGTATGCCGTTTGCCGCAGAAAATTTCCAGCCGGGCAGCTATGGGCAAAGTTTTGCCGCCGAGTGGTTGCCTGCCGCAGCCGGGCGGGGTGAGGCGCAGCCTGACTTCGTCCAGCCGCTGGCTGCGATGCCGTTGACCACGGTGTCGCTGGAACAGTTGCTGCGTTTCTGGCGTCATCCGGTACGCGCCTGGTTTCAACAGCGGCTGGGCGTGGCTTTCTGGATGGAAGAGAGTGAATTGCCTGATAGCGAACCCTTCTCTCCCGACAGCCTTGAACGCTATCAGATCAACGCGCAGTTGCTGAATACCCTGGTGGCAGGTGAGGATCCAGCGCAGCTGTATGCCCGCCACCGCGCAGCAGGAAATCTTCCTTATGGCGCATTTGGGGAACTTTTCTGGCAAAGCCAGACCGAAGAGATGCAGGAAGTGGCAGCTGAAGTCAGTGGACAGCGCCAGGCAGCGGAAAGCTGGGAGGTAGATCTGCCGTTGGGCGATGTGCAGTTGACCGGCTGGCTAACTCAGGTGCAAGCTGATGGACTGCTGCGCTGGCGTCCCGGTGTGCTCAATATGAATGATGGTTTACTGCTGTGGCTGGAACATCTGGTGTATTGCGCCCTGGGGGGCAGCGGCGAAAGCCGTATGTATGGTCGCAAGCAAAGTCACTGGCGTTTCAGTGCGATTGGCAGAGAACAGGCGCTGAGCCTGTTGCAGGAGTACATGGCCGGGTATCAGGCCGGATTGGCACAGCCGCTTATGCTGCTGAACAAATCTGGTGGTGCCTGGCTGGAAGCGAGTTTTGACGCGAAAACCCGTCAGCTATTGGATGATGAGGTCACGCAGAAAAAAGCGCGTAGCCGGCTAATACAGGCCTGGCAGGGTGGTTTTCAGCTGGAAGGTGAGGGCAGTGATCCTTACCTGCAGCGCCTGAGTCGTGTGCTTGATGACACGGCACTTCAGGCAATCACTGATGCTGCCCGGCGCTGGTATTTACCGGTGCGGCTCGCGCATCACGATGATGAATAGCAATTGGGTGACGATGTTACAGGATGTCGTCCTCACCATAATAAAAAGTCATTTTTTTGGCCGCCGGGTGCACAGCCAGCGGTATAGGGTAAAGTAAGGGGTTTAAATGCGGATTTACGCACGCTGGATAGCGGCGCTGCTGCTTAGCATCACGGCTTTAACTGCCGTGGCTGATGAGCAGCGCGGCTGGCAGCCAGTCAATGAAACCATTCGTAAAAGCGATCACGATCCACGCGCCTATCAGGCGATAACGCTGACAAACGGCATGACCGTCCTGCTGGTCTCCGATCCCGCCGCACCTAAGTCACTGGCAGCATTGACATTGCCGATTGGATCGCTGGACGATCCTAATCAGCAACTGGGCCTGGCGCACTATCTCGAACATATGGTGCTGATGGGATCGAAGCTCTATCCCCAGCCGGATAACCTCGCAGAATTCCTGAAAAAACACGGTGGCAGCCATAACGCCAGTACCGCGTCCTATCGCACGGCGTTCTATCTCGAAGTGGAGAATGATGCGCTGCAACCGGCGGTAGATCGTCTGGCGGATGCTATTGCTGAGCCGTTACTCGATCCGGTCAATGCCGATCGTGAACGTCACGCGGTCAATGCCGAGCTGACGATGGCACGCTCGCGCGATGGCCTGCGTATGGCGCAGGTGGGCGCAGAAACCCTCAACCCGGCGCATCCCGGCGCGCGTTTTTCCGGCGGCAATCTTGATACGCTGAAGGACAAACCGGGTAGCCAGCTGCATCAGGCGTTGCTTGATTTCTACCATAGCCACTACTCAGCTAACCTGATGAAAGCGGTGATTTACAGCAACAAACCGCTGCCGGAGATGGCGGATATCGCCGCTAAAACCTTTGGTCGTGTAGCGAATCACCAGGCCAGCGTGCCGGATATCAGCGTGCCGGTGGTGACCGATGCGCAGAAAGGTATCATCATTCATTACGTGCCCGCCCAGCCACGCAAGCAGCTGAAAGTGGAGTTCCGCATTGCTAACAACAGCGACCGTTTCCGCAGTAAGACCGACACGCTGATCAGCTACGTGCTGGGGAATCGCAGCAAAAACACCCTGAATGACTGGCTGCAACGTCAGGGGCTGGCGGACGGTGTCAATGCCGGTGCTGACCCGATGACCGAACGCACCAGCGGCGTGTTTGCCATTACCGTCTCGCTGACCGACAAAGGTCTGGCACAGCGTGATGAGGTGGTGGCAGCAATATTTAGCTATCTCGATATGCTGCGTAGCAAAGGCATCGATAAAGGCTATTTTGATGAAGTTTCCCATGTGCTGGCGCTGGATTTCCGTTATCCCTCCATCACCCGCGACATGGATTACATCGAATGGCTGGTTGATACCATGCTGCGGGTGCCGATTGAGCATGCGCTGGACGCCCCGTATTTGGCCGATGACTATGATCCCGCCGCCATCAAGGCGCGTCTGGCGGAGATGACGCCGCAGAATGCACGTATCTGGTATATCAGCCCACAGGAGCCGCATAACAAAGAAGCCTACTTTGTTAATGCGCCTTACCAGGTCGATAAAATCAGCGATGCCCAGTTCAGTGACTGGCAGCAGCGCGCCAGTGCGATTCAGCTGTCATTACCCACCCTGAACCCTTATATCCCGTCGGACTTCTCCATCATGCCGTCCGATGGCAAAACCTACACCCATCCCGTTGCACTGACCACGGGCGACAGCATGCGTATTTTCTGGATGCCAAGTCAGTATTACGCCAGTGAACCGAAAGCGGCGATCACCCTGGCGCTGCGAAATAAAGCGGCGATCAGTGATGCACAGCATCAGGTGTTATTTGGCCTGAATGATTATCTCTCCAGCCTGGCGCTGGATCAGCTGAACTCGCAGGCATCAGTCGGGGGTATCAGCTTCTCTACCGGGGAAAATGATGGTCTGGAGTTTAACGCCAGCGGCTTTACCCAGCGTCTGCCGGAACTGCTGAAAAAGCTGGTGGAAGGTTACGCCACCTTCACGCCAACCCAGCAGCAACTGGAACAGGCGAAATCCTGGTATCTTGATCAGCTGGAATCGGCGGATAAAGGCAAAGCGTTTGAACTGGCGATTCAGCCGATGCAGATGCTGTCGCAGCTACCTTATACCCAGCGTGAGGAGCGTCGTAAGCTGGTGAAAGATATCACCCTGCAGCAGGTCACCGACTATCGCGATGCGCTGATTCACCACGCCACACCAGAAATGATCGTGGTCGGTAATCTCTCTGCGGATCGGGTCAAACAGCTGGGCGAAGATCTGAAGCAGCAATTGCAGAGTGACGGCCACACTTACTGGCACAGCAACTATGTGGCGATTGATAAGCCGATCAAAGCCAACATGCAAAAAGCGGGCAGCAGCACCGATTCGGCACTGGCTGCGCTCTATGTGCCGCTCGGTTACAGCGAATACCAGAGCATGGCGAGCAGCTCTATGCTCAGCCAGATTGTGCAGCCGTGGTTCTATAACCAACTGCGTACGGTGGAGCAGCTGGGTTATGCGGTGTTTGCCTTCCAGATGCCGGTGGGACGCCAGTGGGGTATCGGTTTCCTGCTGCAAAGCAACAGCAAGCAACCGGCTTACCTGTTGCAGCGCTTCCAGGCCTTCTATCCACAGGCCGAACAACGCCTGCGTGATATGAAACCGGAAGAGTTCGCCCAGTATCAGCAGGCAATGATCAACGATCTGCAACAGCGTCCGCAGACGCTGGATGAAGAAGCCAATCGCTACAACCGTGATTTCAATCGCCAGAACTTTGCCTTTGATACCCGTGAAAACGTGGTTGCCCAGATCAAACAGCTGACCCCTGCCGGCCTGGCAGATTTCTTCCATCAGGCAGTGCTGGCACAGCAGGGCATGGCGATGATTTCGCAGATTGGCGGCAGCCATGATGGCACGGTGAAAGACGATTATGCCCAGTTGCCTGGCTGGACCACCTGGCAGGAAGTTTCGCAGTTGCAGCAGTCGCTGCCGGTGAAGAGTGACGACAAATGAGTTTACTGCCTGAATCGCTCAATCCGCTGACGCTGCCATTGCGTGGTGAGCGGCTGATTGAAGCCTCAGCAGGGACCGGCAAAACCTTTACCATCGGCTTGCTTTACCTGCGCTTGCTGCTTGGATTGGGGGGCGAGCGGGCTTATACCCGCCCGCTCTCAGTTGAAGAGATTCTGGTAGTTACCTTCACCGAAGCCGCTACTGCTGAGCTGCGTGGTCGTATCCGGGCAAATATCCACGAATTGCGGCTGGCTTGCATTCGCGGGCACAGCAACAATCCGATGCTGGCGCAATTGCTACAGGAAATGCCACAACCGGCGGAAGCGGCTTCTTTGCTGCTGGCGGCAGAGCGGCAAATGGACGAGGCGGCGATTTTCACCATCCACGGCTTTTGCCAGCGCATGCTCAACCTGAATGCGTTTGAATCCGGCATGTTGTTTGAACAGCAGCTGATCGAGGATGAACAGCTGTTGCTGAAACAGGCGACGGCGGATTTCTGGCGACGCCACTGCTATCCGCTGACGCTGGATGTGGCGCGTGCCATCGTGGCGGAATGGAGCGGCCCGGAGCAGCTGCTGACAACCTTACGCCCCTGGCTACAGGGCGAGACCCCGACATTGCAGTCTCCCCCCGCACCTGACGAAACGCTGGCGGCACGCCATGCGCAAAACCTGGCACGTATTTCTGACATCAAAGCACGTTGGGCGGCAGTGGGTGAAGACATCGGTAACCTGATTAGCGGCTCCGGGGTCGATAAGCGCAGTTACAGCAGCAAAAACCTGCCGCTTTGGGTCAGCAAAGTTTCGCTGTGGGCGCAAAGCGCAACCCATGATTATCAGGTGCCAGCGGAACTGGCACGTTTTGGTCAGCAGGTATTGATTGAGAAGACCAAAAAAGGTGAAGCCCCTGAGCATGCGTTATTTGTTGCGATTGACCAGTTTCTGGCGCAGCCGATTTCTCTGCGCGATCTGGTGATTGCCCGGGCGCTGACCGAAGTACGCAGTGCGGTGCGGAAAGAAAAACGGCTGCATGCGCTGCTGGGTTTTGATGACCTGCTGAGCCGACTGGATGAAGCACTGCAACAGCCCGCAGGCCCGCAGCTGGCTCAGGCGATTCGTCAGCGCTTTCCGGTGGCGCTGATTGATGAGTTTCAGGACACCGATCCCTTGCAATATCGCATTTTCAGCACGCTCTACGTTAACCAGCCAGAGCATGCGTTGTTGCTGATTGGCGATCCCAAACAGGCGATTTACGCGTTCCGTGGTGCGGATATTTTTACCTATATCCGCGCCCGTAATGATGTGAGCGCCCACTATACCCTCGATACCAACTGGCGCTCATCACCGCCGATGGTTGAAAGCGTCAACCGGCTTTTTAGCCGCCTTGATGCGCCTTTTTTATTCGCCGATATTCCGTTTTTGCCGGTGCACTTTGCTGAGCCAAATCAGGCATTGACGCTGAATCTCGATCAGCAACCGCAGGCCGCATTACGCTTCTGGCTACAACCCGGTGAGGGATGCAGCGTGGGCGATTACCAGCAACTGATGGCGCAGCAGTGTGCGGCTGATATCAGCCACTGGTTGCAGGCGGGTCATGAACAGCGTGCGTTGCTGGGGAAAGCACCGGCACTGCGCCCGGTACAGGCTTCGGACATCACCGTGCTGGTGCGCAGCCGCAACGAGGCGAACCTGATTCGCGAAGCGCTGAACCAACTGGCGATTCCATCGGTGTACCTGTCGAATCGCGACAGTGTCTATACCACCCCGGAAGCGCGCGAGTTGCTGTGGTTGTTGCAGGCGGTGCTGGCACCGGAGCAGGAGCGGATGCTGCGTACTGCGCTGGCAACGTCACTGTTTGCTTTTGATGCGGCGCAACTGGATGCACTCGATCAGGATGCGCGCGGCTGGGATCAGCTGGTTGACACCTTTGCCCGCTGGCAACTGGTGTGGCAGCAACGTGGTGTGCTGCCGATGCTGCGCGAGATGATGCAGGAGCGGCAGCTGGCGGAAAATTTGCTGGCTTCGGAAAACGGTGAGCGCCATCTGACCGATTTGTTGCATCTGGGCGAGTTGTTGCAGGAGGCGGCATCTCAGCTCGACAGCCCGCATGCGCTGGTACGCCATCTGGCGCAGCAGATTGCCCGTCCTGATAGCCAGGCGGCCAGCCAGCAGCTGCGTCTGGAAAGCGATCGTCATCTGGTACAGATCGTCACTATCCATAAATCGAAAGGCTTACAGTATCCGCTGGTATGGCTGCCCTTTGCCGCCGGTTTCCGTGAAGCCGATACCGCGTTGTATCACGACCGGGAAAGCTTTGGTGCGGTGCTGGATTTACAAAACGATGAGGCCAGCCTGGAATTAGCCGAGCAGGAGCGTCTGGCGGAAGATTTGCGTCTGTTGTATGTGGCGCTGACGCGTTCGGTTTATCACTGTAGCGTTGGCGTGGCACCGCTGTTTCGCGGCACCCGTAAGAAAGAGGGCGCAAGCGATCTGCATAAAAGCGCACTCGGTTTTCTGCTGCAACGCGGTGAGGCTACGACGGCGGAGCAACTGGCTGCACTGCTGGCAGCAATGAATGATGCAGCAACCGAGGTGGTGCCTGCCGGTGATGCTGATGCGACGCGCTGGCAATCTCAGGCCGTCAGTGAGACGACGTTAAATGCGCGTGAAGTGACACGTGCGCTGGCCGATCCCTGGCGTGTTACCAGCTACTCCGGTTTACAACAGCACGGCAGCAGCCGTTTGCTGGAAGTGATGCCGGGGTTTGATGTGGACGCAGCGGCAGACGAGCCGGGCGAGCCACAACCTTCTGCACTGACGCCACATCATTTCCCGCGCGGTGCGGCGCCCGGTACTTTCCTGCATGAACTGTTTGAGTCGCTGGATTTTACCCAGCCACCCAGCGAAGAGCTGCTGTTGCAGCATCTGCAACAAAATGGTTATCCACCGCACTGGCAGCCAATGCTCAGTGACTGGATTGCCAGGGTAGTAAGTACCCCACTTAATGCTGAGGGAATTCATCTGGCGGGCATTGAACCACAACATCGCCTGGTCGAGATGGCGTTTTATCTGCCGATTAATGGCCTGCTGCGCGCTGAAGAAATGGATGCGCTGGTGCGCAGCCATGATGGGTTATCGCAGCATGCCCCGGTCCTCGATTTTCGTCAGGTGCAGGGCATGCTGAAGGGCTTTATCGATTTGGTGTTCCGCTGGCAGGGTAAATATTATCTGCTGGATTACAAATCCAACTGGCTGGGCGATAGCCATACCGCCTATACGCCGCAGGCGATGGCTCAGGCGATGATCGACCACCGCTACGATTTACAGTACCAGTTGTATAGCCTGGCGCTGCACCGTTATCTGCGCCATCGGCTGGCTGATTACGATTATGAGCAGCATTTTGGTGGGGTGTTCTATCTGTTTTTACGCGGTATGGATGGCAGCTCGCCTGACAATGGTGTGTTTCACACCCGGCCATCCGGCGAGTTTATTACACAGCTGGATAGCCTGTTCAGCGGGCAGGGAGTGACATCATGAGTAGCATGACCGCCTTGCTGACTCAGGCGATGGAACTGCGTTTACTGCGTCCGCTTGATATCCAGTTTGCTTGTCTGGTGGCTGATGACAGCCAGCCTGCGCGTCTGCTGGCCGCGGCATGCCTCAGTGCCGAAGCGGGAGAAGGGCACGTCTGTCTGCCGCTGACGCAACTGACGCGTGATGAATTATTTAATGGTCGCCATCCTGAGCTGGCGCAGGCCATCTGGCTGGCGGCCGGTGAGCCGCAGGACTGGCTGGCGGTCTTCCAGGGCTGGTCCGCGCTAAGCGATAGCGCGCAAGCCACCCCTGTCGTGCTGGCGCAGCAGCGGCTTTATCTGCATCGGTTGTGGCAAAACGAAGGCCAGGTGGCACGCTTTTTCCGTGCAGATGCCGCGCCGCAGCACTTTGCTGCCGAGGCAATACGCCAGGTGCTGGACCAGCTGTTTGGCATACAGCCAGAGGACTGGCAAAAGATTGCCGCTGCGGTGGCGCTGACACAAAAAACTGCGGTGATTTCCGGTGGTCCCGGCACCGGCAAAACCACGACGGTAGCGAAACTGCTGGCAGCGCTGATTCGTCTGAGTGACGGTACGCTGCGTATTCAGCTGGCCGCGCCGACCGGGAAAGCGGCCGCGCGTCTGACGGAGTCATTGGGCAAAGCGCTGCGACAACTTCCGGTTAGCGATACGGAGCGGCAGGCTTTTCCGGCTGAAGCCACCACCCTGCATCGCCTGCTGGGTGCCCAGCCGGAGACGCAACGCCTGCGCTATCATGCGGGTAATCCGTTGCATCTGGATGTGCTGGTGGTGGATGAAGCTTCAATGGTCGATCTCGGCATGATGGCGAATCTGATCGCGGCCTTGCCGCCGCAAGCGCGGGTGATCTTTCTCGGCGATCGCGATCAGCTGGCGTCGGTCGAAGCGGGGGCGGTGCTGGGGGATATCTGTCGCTGTGCCGAAGCCGGTTACAGCCTGGAACGGGCAACTCAGCTCAGCCAGCTCACCGGCTGCGACGTGCCGGGCAGGGAAGACGCGGAAGCGCCGCTGGTGCGGGACGCCATCTGTCTGCTGCGCAAAAGCTATCGCTTTGATGCTCAATCAGGCATTGGCAAGCTGGCGGCGGCGGTGAACCAGGGCGATGTGGCGGAAGTTGAGCGCGTGTTTGGCGCAGGTTTTAGCGATATTACCCGTCAGCCGTTGAGCGATGCGCAGGCTTATCAGGCCATGCTAACTCAGGTTGCGGAGGGCTATCGACCTTATCTGCAGCTGGTGGCCGGGCGGGCTGATCCCGCCGATATTATCCATGCTTTTGGCCGTTATCAGCTGCTCTGCGCATTACGTGAGGGGCCGTTTGGCGTGCAGGGACTTAACCAGCGTATTGAGCAAAAGCTGATTCAGTTGCAGTTGATCCGTCGCCCGACGGGCGGCAGCCGTTGGTATCAGGGCAGACCGGTGATGATAACGCGCAACGACAGCGCGCTGGGTTTGTTTAATGGCGACATCGGTATCACGTTACCCGACGAGGAAGGGGTGCTGAAGGTGTTCTTTCCGTTACCGGATGGCACCATTAAAGCGGTGCAACCCAGCCGATTACCGGCACATGATACCGCCTGGGCGATGACGGTGCATAAATCACAGGGTTCAGAATTTGATCACACTGCGCTGGTGATGCCGGCGCAATTTCTACCGGTGTTGACGCGTGAGCTGATTTATACCGCCATTACCCGTGCGCGCCAGCAGCTGACGTTGTACAGCGATGACGGTGTGTTCCGACGTGCGGTGCAGCTACGCACCCAGCGCAGGAGTGGCTTGCTGGAGAGGCTGTAACGCACCCGGTCGTAGCGGCGCAATTTATTGCGCGTTTTTTGACCTGGGTATCGCTGAACACTGCGCGATAAATCGCGCCGCTACGGATCAGTGCGGTTATTGACCTGGTCGGCATTGATGCCGACCAGGGATTGACGATCAGGACGGTGGCTACCTTGATTGCGGTAATCGGCCCGACTAACGCAAATCGGCCATCAGCACCTTAGAACGGCGCTGATAGTTGTACATCTTCTTCTTACTTTCCGGCAGCGACTCAATATCCACCGGGGTAAAGCCGCGTTCCTGGAACCAGTGAATGCTGCGGGTGGTGAGCACGAACAGCTTTTTCAGGCCCATCTGACGTGCCTGTAAAGCCACACGTTGCAGCAGCGCTTCACCGCGCGAAGAACTGCGATAATCCGGATGCACTGCCACGCAGGCCATTTCACCAATCTGCTCGTCCGGGAAGGGATACAGTGCCGCGCAGGCAATGGTCAGGTTGTCGCGTTCAATGATGGTGAACTTGTCGATCTCCATTTCCAGCTGCTCGCGTGAACGGCGTACCAGAATTCCCTGCTGCTCCAGCGGGCGAATCAGTTCAAGAATGCCACCGATATCATTAATGGTGGCGCGGCGAATCTGTTCGGCGGACTCCATCACGATCTGCGTACCGATACCGTCGCGTGAGAACAACTCCTGCAACAGCGCCCCGTCTTCCTGATAGCTGATCAAATGGCTGCGACGCACGCCGCTTCGGCAGGCCTTCACCGCACCGCGCAGGAAACGCACCGCTGCGGAGAGAAAATCGCCGTCGCTTTCCATTTCATCGATACGCGCCTGGGCATCGTTAGGGAACAGCTCAGAAATAATATCGCCATCGCGGTTGGTCACGCCCTGTTCGGCACAGAAACCAATCATTTTTTCCGCTTTGAGTTTGATCGCCAGCTGCGTGGCGACTTCTTCCGAGGTCAGGTTAAAGCTTTCACCCGTCACGGAAACCGCAACCGGACCGAGCAACACAATGGCACCGTTATCCAGCTGGCGATGAATCGCTTCTTCATCGATACGACGAATGCGTCCGCTGTGGCAGTAATCCACACCGTCATCCACACCAAGCGGCTGGGCAATAATGAAGTTGCCGCTGACCACATTAATATGCGCGCCCTGCAACGGCGTGTTGTTGAGGCTCATGGACAGCCGTGCGGTGATATCCAGCTGCAAACGGCCCGCCGCCTGCTTCACCAGCTCCAGCGATTGAGCATCGGTCACGCGCGTGTATTTGTGATAAATCGGTTCCAGTTGCTGCTGCGCCATGCTGGAATCAATCTGCGGGCGGGCGCCGTACACCACCACCAGACGAATGCCCAGGCTATGCAGCAGGCCGATATCGTTAACGATGCTGGAGAAGTTTTCATGTTCGATGGCTTCGCCACCCAACATGATGACAAAGGTCTTGCCACGGTGGGCATTTATATAGGGAACGGTGTGGCGAAAACCCTGAACCAGTTCGGTACTACGTTCCTTCACGGCAAACCCTCTGTGAATGATTATTCGAAATTTTTGTATTTTTATGCTTTATCGCGACGTAATGCAAGCGCCAGACCTGACGTTACTTTACGATTTTCCTGATGCAACCTGCGCTAACAGCCTGCATTATCTGGCTTTTCCGAAGTGAAAAGGCTCCATGGACGGGATAAAGTTTTCATCTTCTTTTACTTAACTGGCGATATTTTAGACATTACACAGTAGCTGGAGCGTCATGTCCGGAGTAAATCCCTTTTTTTCACGACGACGATTATTACAGGGCGCGGGAGCATTATGGCTGCTCAGCGTCAGCCGCAGTGGTCTGGCGGCCAGCCAGCATATCGTTGCTGTGCGTATCTGGCCTTCATCGACTTACTCACGCGTTACGCTGGAATCGAACGTTCCTCTGCAATACAAGCAGTTCACCCTCAGCAATCCCGATCGTCTGGTTATCGACATCGACAATCTGCATATCAATCCGGTACTGAAAGGGGTCGATAAACTGGTGCGCGTTGATGATCCCTATATCCGGACCGCACGCGTGGGTCAGTTCGACCCGAATACGGTACGCATTGTGCTGGAACTGAAGCGCAGCGTGGCACCGCGTACCTTCACCTTAGCACCGGTGGCCGGGATAAAGCATCGGCTGGTGGTGGATCTCTATCCCAGTCAGCAGCAGCCGGAAGAGGATCCCTTACTGGCGTTACTGCAGGATTACAACCAGGGCGATCTGGAACGCGATCAACCTGCCCAGGCACCGCTGCCGGGTAAAGCCGGACGCGATCGGCCGATTATTATCATGATCGATCCGGGACACGGTGGGGAAGATCCTGGCGCGCATGGCAAACTCAAAACACGGGAAAAAGATATCGTGCTGAAGATGGGGCGTTATCTGAAGGCGTTAATCGACAAACAACCCAATATGAAAGCCTATATGACGCGCAACGAGGATGTGTTTATTCCGCTGCGGGTGCGGGTGGCGAAAGCACGTAAGCAGCGTGCCGATCTGTTTGTGTCGATTCATGCTGATGCCTTTACCAGCCGGGCGGCACGCGGTTCGTCCGTGTTTGCGCTTTCGACCAGCGGGGCGACCTCTGCCGCCGCCCGTTTTCTGGCGCAAACCCAGAATGAATCGGATCTGATTGGCGGCGTCAGCATGAGCGGCGATCGCTACCTCGACCACACCATGTTCGATATGGTGCAGCGTCAGACCATCCACGACAGCCTGAAATTCGGCAAAGAAGTGTTGTCGCGGATGGGGCATATCAATCACCTGCATAAACGCACGGTGGATCAGGCCGGATTTGCGGTGCTGAAAGCGCCGGATATCCCGTCAATTCTGGTGGAAACCGCGTTTATCAGTAATGTGGAAGAGGAGAGGAAACTGCGCACCGCGCGTTATCAGCATCAGGTGGCAGAAGCCATCCTGCATGGTATCAAAGCGTATTTTGAGAAAGGGGCGGTGCTGGCGCATCGCTAAAGGATTGTGGCAGGGAGGCCACAATTTACCGGACGCCAGAAACAAAAAAACACCCGTTAAGGTGTCTGGTTGTATTGGTTGCGGGGGCCGGATTTGAACCGACGACCTTCGGGTTATGAGCCCGACGAGCTACCAGGCTGCTCCACCCCGCGTCCGTCTGTCGCTGTGCGACTTTTCACATTTTCTCTCTTCATWACTAAGAAGAGTTGGTTGCGGGGGCCGGATTTGAACCGACGACCTTCGGGTTATGAGCCCGACGAGCTACCAGGCTGCTCCACCCCGCGTCCGTGGATGCGCACTATACTCCGGGTTCGCTATGATGCAACCCCTTTTTGACAGAAAGCACAAAATTTCCAGTTAGTTGGTGAATAAATTCGCCGTTAGGTTATTAACTATACAGCTGTGGACGCGATACCCGGTGGCCGATTTCATTCTGTCTGCCCCTTTGCTATCGTCGCGGTGCAAACAACCGATAAAAAGAGAAGGTCATGAAAGCAAATCGTGTGAAGCTGGCACTTACTGGCGCATTTCTCGCGCTGCTGGCGGGTTGTAGCTCCAAACCTACGGACCGTGGTCAGCAATATATTGATGGTAAGCTGGATGAGCCGCTGGCGCTGGTGAATCAGCCCAATGCCAAAGGGCGTCCGGTTAATGGCAGAGACTTTGGCGATCAGGTTCGTCAGATCCAGTCTGCGTCTACCGGGTTGTATGGTCGTAACACCGGCACCTACAGCGCGATTGAGAATTGGCTGATGTCCGGCGGCGATACCCGCCAGCTGCGTCAGTTCGGTCTTAATGCCTATCAGATGGAAGGCACCGATAACTACGGTAACGTTCAGTTCACCGGTTACTACACGCCGGTTGTGGAGGCGCGTTATGCCCGTCAGGGCGAATTCCAGTACCCGATTTACCGTATGCCGCCACGCAGAAGCGGGCAAAAATTACCAAGCCGGGCGTCTATCTATAGCGGTGGTCTCGACGATCGCTACGTGATTGCCTGGAGTAACTCGCTCATCGATAACTTTATGATGGATGTGCAGGGTAGCGGCTATGTCGATTTCGGTGATGGTCGGCCACTGCGTTTCTTCGGCTACGGCGGTAAAAACGGCTGGGCCTACCACAGCATCGGTAAAGAACTGATCGATCGTGGAGAAGTGAAACGCGAAGACATGTCGATGCAGGCCATTCGTCAGTGGGCGCAGGACCATTCGCCAGAAGAAGTGCGTGCGCTGCTGGAAACCAACCAATCCTTCGTGTTCTTCAAACCGGAAGAGTATGTACCGGTGCGCGGTGCCAGCGCCGTGCCACTGATTGCCAAAGCCTCTGTCGCATCGGACCGCTCACTGATCCCGGCCGGGACAGCGCTGCTGGCGGAAGTGCCGCAGTTAAATGAGAAGGGCAAGTTCAACGGTAAATATGAAATGCGTCTGATGGTGGCGCTGGATGTCGGCGGCGCGATCAAGGGCCAGCATTTCGACATCTACCAGGGCGTTGGCCCGGATGCCGCCCATCTGGCCGGTTTCTATAACCATTATGGTCGTGTCTGGGTGCTGAAAACGGCACCGGGGGCGGGTCAGCCGCTGTTCAGTAATCCGCAAAACGGTAATAATGGTTCGATGTTGTTAGGTTCGAATTAATTTTCTCTGCGGGCAAGCAGGCCCGCATGAACAAAAGGTTGGTTATGACAGTGGTTAGCGACGCCTGGCGGCAACGCTTTGGCGGCACGGCGCGTTTGTATGGGCAGGACGCGTTGCAGCGTTTTGCCGATGCTCATTTTTGTGTGATTGGTATTGGTGGCGTAGGTTCCTGGGCAGCAGAAGCGCTGGCGCGCACCGGGATCGGCAAAATCACCCTGATCGATATGGATGATGTCTGTATTACCAACACCAATCGGCAGATCCACGCGTTGCAGGGCAAAGTCGGCCAGGCAAAAACCGAGGTGATGGCGGATCGTATCCGCGCGATCAACCCGGAATGTGAGGTGATCTGCATCGATGATTTCATCACCCCGGATAATACCGCCGAGCTTCTGCCCGTCGGCTTTGATTATGTGATTGATGCCATCGACAGCGTGCGGCCAAAAGCGGCGCTGATTGCCTGGTGTCGCCGCAACAAGATCCCGCTGATTACCACCGGTGGGGCAGGCGGGCAGATCGATCCGACACAGATCCAGGTCAGCGATCTGGCGAAGACGATTCAGGATCCGCTGGCGGCGAAATTGCGTGAGCGACTGAAAAGCGATTTCGGCGTGAAGAAAAACAGCAAAGGTAAGCTGGGCATCGATTGCGTGTTTTCCACCGAAGCGCTGGTTTATCCGCAACCGGATGGCAGCGTCTGTGCATCACGTAGCACGGCGGAAGGCCCGAAACGCATGGATTGCGCGGCGGGCTTTGGCGCAGCCACCATGGTGACCGCCACCTTTGGTTTTATCGCGGTTTCGCACGCGCTGAAGAAATTCCTCGCTCGCGCGGCACGCCAGGGGCATTAAGCGTACTGGCGCGCGGCACGTTGTACGGCTTCGGCCAGCGCCTGCAAACCGCTGCTGCGTGAAGCGCTGAGCTGCGCACGCAGCCCGAGGGTATCAAACAACGCCAGTGGATCCTGTTGTAACAGGGCAACTGGCGTTTTTCCTTCTACGGCGGTCAGCAGCACGGCCAGCAGGCCGCGCACGATACGTCCTTCACTGTCGCCATAAAAATGCAGCGTGCCATTACTTTGCAGCTGGCTGCTGAGCCAGACACGATTCTCGCAACCACTCAGTTCAATTTCGGGTGTTTTCAACTCTTCCGCTAACGCCGGGAGCTGACGGCTCAACTGAATCAGCTGGCGATAGCGATCCTCCCATTGGTGAAAATGGGTGAATTTCTCCGTCAGGCTGGCTTCCGTAATCAGATCGCCAAACGGGTGCGGGGCGAGCAGGGATGTACTCATCAGGTTATTCACTCAGTAATTCCACAGCGCTGTGCATGGCGCGCACCAGCGCGTCCACGTCCTGTAAATTATTATAGGGGGCGAATGAGACGCGCAGTGTGCCGCTGACCCCCAACGCCGCCATCAGCGGCTGAGCGCAGTGCTGACCCGCGCGCAGGGCGATGCCGTGTTCTGCCAACAGCGTAACGATATCGCTGTGGTGGATGCCCGCGATATCAAATGACAGCAGGCTGCTGCTGCCACAGCGGAAACTGCGAAAACCGGGCAGGGCGCTCAGCTGTTCTTCCGCCAGGCTTGCCAGCTGCTGGCTCCACATTTCCATCTTTTCCGCGTTGTGCTGGCTAAGCCAGCGCAGGGCAGCGCTTAAACCGATCACCCCGGCGACGTTGGGTGTGCCGGCTTCAAAGCGCCACGGCACCGGTTGTGGCGTGAAACCGTTAAAATCCACCTGTGTCAGCATTTTGCCGCCGCCCTGCCACGGCGACATCGCTTCCAGCAGTTCTGTCTTGCCATACAGCACGCCGATGCCCATCGGACCGTAGAGCTTATGACCCGAGAAGGCGTAAAAATCGATATCCATTGCCTGCACATCAGGTGCGCAATGCACCACGCCCTGGGCACCATCCACCATCACTTTGGCACCCACGCTATGCGCCAGCCGAATTGCCTGCGCCAGATCCGGGCAACCGCCGGTGACATTCGACATCTGACCTATCGCCAGCAACCGGGTGCGGGCATTCAATAATCCGGGCAGCTGCTGTATATCGGGCAGACGATCCGTGCCCAGCGGCCATTTCACCACTTTGGCACCTTTTGCCTCTGCCACCATCAGCCACGGCACCAGATTGGCGTGATGTTCCGCTTCGCTGACAACGATTTCATCGCCGGGTTGCAGGCGCGGAGCCAGCCAGCTGTTTGCCACCAGATTGATGGCTTCGGTGGTGCCGCGCGTCCAGATAATTTGGCGATCGTCTGCGGCATTCAGCCAGCGGGCGACGAGACCTCGCGCCTGCTCGTATTGCTCGGTCAGGGCGCGTGCGGCTGCAAACTGGCTGCGATGCACGGTTCCGGCGCTCAGGGAGTAGAACTGCTGAGTGGCCTCAATCACCGCCTGTGGCTTCAGGGCGGTGGCGGCACTGTCGAGATAGACTCCAGCATCGGCCAGCGCTGGAAACTGCTGACGAAAAGCGGAAGGTGTGAAAATAGTCATATCCGGCCTGTTGTGATGAATTTAGGACCAGACTGAAAGTCGGTCTGTTACCTGGCAAAGCTGGAAAAGTGCGTTATGCTAATTATTGCAAGGTTTAAACCAAAACCCGCATTTAGAATCGACCTTAACCAGTCGATTTCACTTTTTTAAGCTGCCTCTGTTCAGCGTCCCGCGGGTGGTTTGATGCAATCAATCTGCAAGGAGATAGAAAATGAAAAAACTCGCCGCAGTGCTGGCCGTATGTACCATGGCCTTTACCCTGGCCGCCTGTTCAAGCAATTACGTGATGCATACCAATGATGGTCGCACCATTGTTGCTTCAGGCAAACCCAAAGTTGACGATGATACCGGTATGATCAGCTATAAAGATGCCAATGGCAACCAGCAGCAGATTAACCGCTCAGATGTCAAAGAGATGGTTGAGATGGGCCAGTAAGTGACAGATAAAAAAAAGCACCGCAATTTGCGGTGCTATGTAAAATCACTATGGACAGACAGGGTAAATCTACAGGAATTAAAAGTTTGATCTGCAATCGTCAGATCAAAATGCAAACACAACATCACGACCACAAGCCAAAAGCTCTCCGAAAGTCTGCGAACTAACGCACGTTTCCAGAAATCTTTTCGTTCCGGCTCAGGAAGTGCGGCAACTATAGGTATTTGCTGGAGCTTCCTCAACGGACAATTTATAATGTCTCGGATTAATAAAACTAATACCTGACGACTTGTCATAAGTTGCTGTATTACTCTGTTGACCCGGATACGGAAAACCATGTCAAAACGCCTTCCCCCGCTCAATGCTTTACGCGTCTTCGATGCGGCGGCACGTCATTTGAGCTTCACTAAAGCTGCTGAAGAGTTGTTTGTTACCCAGGCGGCTGTCAGCCATCAGATTAAATCTCTGGAAGATTTCCTCGGTCTTAAGCTGTTTCGCCGGAGGAATCGTTCGCTTTTGCTGACAGAAGAAGGACAAAGCTACTATCTGGATATTAAGGAGATTTTCTCTGCGCTGAACGATGCGACGCGTAAACTTCAGGCGCGCAGCGCCAAAGGCGCATTGACCGTGAGCCTGCTGCCGAGCTTCGCGATTCAGTGGCTGGTACCACGTCTTTCCAGCTTTAATACAGCTTATCCGGGCATCGATGTGCGCATCCAGGCCGTCGACCGTGATGAAGAGAAACTGGCGGACGATGTGGATGTGGCGATTTTCTATGGTCGCGGTAACTGGCCAGGGTTGCGGGTGGAAAAACTTTACGCCGAATATTTGTTGCCGGTTTGCTCGCCATTGCTGCTGACAGGTGACCATCCATTGAAATCACCGGCTGATTTAGCGCATTTTACGCTGCTGCATGATGCTTCACGACGTGACTGGCAATCCTATACGCGTCAGCTAGGCTTGCAGCACATTAATGTGCAGCAGGGGCCGATTTTCAGCCACAGCGCGATGGTGCTACAGGCTGCCATTCACGGCCAGGGCGTCGCACTGGCCAATAATGTGATGGCGCAAAGTGAAATCGAGGCCGGTCGTCTGGTCTGTCCTTTTAATGACGTACTGGTCAGTAAAAATGCTTTTTATCTGGTTTGTCATGACAGCCAGGCAGAACTGGGTAAAATAGCCGCCTTTCGACAGTGGATCCTGGCCAAAGCCGCAACCGAACAAGAGAAGTTTCGTTTTCGTTACGATCACTAACGCGTTGATTGTTGCACAGTGACGTGCGTATACACTCTGAGGATTGTTAGATGTCCAGTCGTGCCATGTTTATTTTTGCAGCCATCAGCGGCTTCACGCTGGTGGCCTTTGGTGCTTTTGGCGCCCATGTGTTGAGCAAATCCCTCGGCCCGGCCGAGATGGCGTGGATTCATACCGGCCTTGAGTATCAGGCGTATCATACGCTGGCGATTATTGGTCTGGCCTCGGCGATGCTGCGTCGTGCCAATATCTGGTTTTACTGGAGCAGCGCCGCACTGGCGCTCGGTACCGTTTTATTCAGCGGCAGCCTCTATTGTCTGGCGCTGTCGCACCTGAAGTTTTGGGTATTTATAACGCCAATTGGTGGCCTCGGCTTTCTGATTGGTTGGTTTTTGATGTTGATTGGCGCACTGCGTCTGAAACGAAAGGCAGAACGCCATGAATAAAGTTTTACTCTATTGCCGTCCCGGTTTTGAGAAAGAGTGTGCGGCAGAAATCAGTGCTAAGGCTGCGGAGCGCGAAATCTATGGTTTCCCGCGGGTAAAAGACGATGCGGGTTACGTGTTGTTTGAGTGCTATCAGCAGGAAGATGCGGAAAAACTGATCAGTCAGCTGCCTTTTGCGGAACTGATTTTTGCCCGTCAAATGGTGGTGGTCGGTGAACTGCTGCGTGACCTGCCTCCGGATGATCGTATTTCCCCGATTGTCGGGATGTTGATGGGCGTAGTAGAAAAGGGCGGTGAGCTGCGGGTGGAAGTACCGGACACCAACGAAGCGAAAGAGCTGACCAAATTCTGCCGCAAATTCACCGTACCGCTGCGTGCCAGCCTGCGTGAAAATCGTATTTTGCTCAATTATGAAAGCCCGAAACGTCCGGTGGTCCATGTGTTCTTTATTGCGCCGGGCACCTGCTATGTTGGCTATTCATTACCGCAAAATAACTCCCCATTTTATATGGGTATACCGCGTCTTAAGTTCCCGTCAGATGCGCCCAGCCGCTCCACTCTGAAACTGGAAGAGGCGTTTCACGTCTTTATCCCGGCAGACGAATGGGATGAACGTCTGGCCAGCGGCATGTGGGCGGTGGACCTGGGAGCTTGTCCAGGCGGATGGACCTATCAGCTGGTCCAGCGCAGCATGATGGTCTACGCGGTGGATAACGGCCCGATGGCGCCCAGCCTGATGGATACCGGACAGGTGACGCACTGCCGTGAAGATGGCTTCCGCTTCCGCCCGCCGCGTACCAACATCAGCTGGCTGGTGTGCGATATGGTGGAAAAACCGGTGCGCGTTGCCAGCCTGATGAGCGAGTGGCTGGTCAATGGCTGGTGCCGTGAAGCCATTTTTAACCTCAAGCTGCCGATGAAAAAACGCTATGAGGAAGTGACGCAGAATCTGGCGATGATTGATGCCACCCTGAAAGAACAAGGCATCAACGCCCAGATTCAGGCGCGCCAGCTGTATCACGATCGTGAAGAAGTCACGGTACATGTGCGCCGGATTTGGGCGGCGGCAGGTGGACGTCGCGACGAACGCTAATCCTCCTTCATACTTTGCACTGCAGGTGCGTTGGCTGCGCGTGCTCACCCCAGTCACTTACTTGTGTAAGCTCCTGGGGATTCGCACACTTGCCGCCTTCCTGCAGCGCAAATTATTTTGGAGGATGTGTTTCTTCATCCTTTGCAGGATTGCGCCTGATAACGCAGGGTGTTCAGATTGCCTTGCAAAATGAGGTCGCGCTTCAGGGTGGCGACCTGGCGGCAAATCTCTGCCATTTCACGGTGTGCCTGCAATTTTCCCTGCCACTTCGACGGCACCTGATCCCACTGCTGATAAATCGCTTCCAGCGAGCCAAACTGCAACAGCAATTCGCGTGCGCTCTTTGGTCCGATTCCCGCTACGCCTGGAATTTTGCTGCTGCTGATACCGCACAAACCCCAGTAATCCACCAATTGCGCAGGCGCTACGCCAAATTCCTGTTCAATAAAAGGCACATCCAGCCAGCGTTTCTGGAAGTAATCACGGATACGGATGTTGGGGGCCAGTAGCTGGCAATAACCTTTGTCAGTCGAGACGATGGTGGCCTGATGCCCCGCGTCCGCCATCTTCACCGCCAGTGTGGCGGCCAGATCATCAGCTTCATCCTGATCGGCAATCCAGCAACTGACGCCCGCCGCCTGAAATGCCTGCTGAATAGCGGGCATTTCTCGCTGTAAATCTTCCGGCATCGGCGGGCGACCGGCTTTATAGTCCGGAAGCAACGTATGACGCCAGCCAGGCTGACGCTCCGCACTGTCAAACACCGCCACGACGTGGGTAGGCTGGGTATGGCCCAGTAACTGATGTAACGCAGCCACGCAGGCATCGCGGCATGGCGAACCCTGAACAGCATGCAAACGACGGATCAGATTCAGGGCATCAACAATAAGAAGGTGTAAAGACATGATGATAGCGGCAGCCCGCAGGCTGCCTTCCTGAGTTATTTGATGATTTCGTAGCAGGGGATGTAAGCGGTGCCCGGCAGCTTCATGCGGTGCTGGGCGACGAAGCCCTGCAGCAGTTCATCCATACGATGCATGATGTCCGGATCGCCGTGCAGTTTATACGGCCCTTTTTCGCGGATTTCGCGAATGCCCACTTCTTTCACGTTACCGGCGACAATACCCGAGAAAGCCCGACGCAGGTCCGCTGCCAGTTTTTCTGCGGGTTGGTTGGTATACAGATTCAGGTTAGCCATGTTTTCGTGGGTTGGCAGGAACGGCAGTTGCAGGTCCGGCACGATACGAATGGACCAGTTAAAGCTATAAGCATCGCCGGTTTCACGACGATACTCCTTCACCTGCGGCATGGCTTTTTTCATCAGACGCGCCACTTCGGCGGCATCATCAATGATGATTTTGTAATGTTTACGCGCGGTCTCGCCCAGCGTGCTGACAATAAAATCATCCAGAACGCGGAAATAATCGGCGCTTTCCTGCGGACCGGTCAGGATCAGCGGCAGCACCTGATCGTTGTTTTGCGGATTCATCAGAATGCCCAGCAGATACAACAACTCTTCTGCGGTACCGACACCACCCGGGAAAATCACGATGCCGTGTGCGATACGCACAAAAGCTTCGAGGCGTTTTTCGATATCCGGCATGATGATCAGTTCATTGACCAGCGGATTCGGTGGTTCAGCGGCAATGATCGACGGTTCGGTCAGGCCAATAAAACGGCTGTCACGGTAGCGCTGTTGGGCATGGCCGACGGCGGCACCCTTCATCGGCGCTTCCATTACGCCCGGTCCACAGCCGGTACAGATGTTCAGCTCACGCAAACCCAGTTGCGTCCCCACGTTACGGCAATACTGGTATTCCACCGCGTTAATGGAGTGACCACCCCAGCACACCACAGTATTCGGGTATTCACCCACATGCAGCGCGCGGGCGTTGCGCAGGATAGAAAAGACCAGGTTGGTGATGTGGGCTGAATCGTCTGCATCCAGGTTCTGGAAACGCTCTGCCGCAGAAAGTTGCCCGTTTACAAACAGGATGTCGCGCAATACGGCAAACAGGTTGGCCTGTAATGAGCGGATGATTCGACCATCGACAAATGCGTCTTCGGGTGGGTTGATCAGTTCGAGTTTAACGCCACGCTCGCGGCGCAATACGTTGATATCAAAGCTTTCGAAGCGGGAAAGCAGTTCATGACTACTGTCGGTCTGACTACCAGAATTGAGCACCGCGAGTGAACAGTTGCGAAACAGCTGGTACAGGTCGCTGCTGGCGGTGCGCTTCAGCATATCGACTTCCAGCTGGGAAAGCAGATCCATGGAGCCAAGAGGGCTAATATGAGTAATCAAGAGAACTCCTTTACACGCAAGTGCGTGACTGATGACGCTATGCCTGACTCGCTGGGCACAGTGACGATTATCCCTGGTCGCGTATGCTTTATTGCCCGCGCCTTCGACAGAGTAGCCTTGTCCGCGGTGAATGCTCAAGTGGAACCGCGCATCCGTGCTGCGGCCTGCGAGGCGTCTCGCAATCTGTTACTGGCGTACCAGACGGGAATAGCCCGGGGAGAAGGGAACGTTGCTGCGCCACGGATTGATATCCAGACCCCCGCGGCGTGTGTAGCGCGCGTAGACGGTTAAGGCTTCTGGCTGGCAAAAGCGTTGAATATCATTGAAAATACGCTCGACACACTGCTCGTGAAACTCGTTGTGCTGGCGGAACGAAACCAGATAGCGCAGCAGGGCCTCACGATCGATGCGTGGCCCTTTATAGCGAATCATCACCGAACCCCAGTCGGGTTGATGGGTGATCAGGCAGTTCGATTTCAGAACATGGCTGACCAGCGTTTCTTCGATGATGTCGTTGCCTGCGGCCTGGGCAAGGTATTCAGCATTAAACGCGTAATCGCGGATTTCAATATCCTGTTCGTCGATGACCTCACCGTTAAAATGGCCGATGGGCTGACCTTCGATTTCACTGATGCGGAACAACGCTACGCTCACCTCGCCTTCGGCACAGGCGCTGAGATCGCGCTCCAGTGTTTGGCGGACGTCACCCCAGTCGGCAAAAACCGTCTGATTAAAACTGTTAAGATAGAGTTTAAAGCTCTTTGATTCGATAAGGTTGCGGCTCGCGGCGTTGAGGACCACCTCACCCACCGCCACCTGCGGTACACCTTTGCTGTTAAGCCAGGAAAGTTCGTACAGCGTCCAGATATCTGCACCGTGAAACGGCAGATTATCGGGAAACAGCCCCAGCGGCTCGCGATTCAGGCTGCGCGGCACCGCCTGCAGCAGTGAATTGTCGTAATGATCGACATACGCTGTGGGTTTACCCAAGGTCAGGCCACTTAATACCTGATCCTGTTGTTCAGTAGACATAACGGTTACCACTAAAATCCATCAAAGGGGTTAAGTGTAACCTATCAGAAGCGAGAAGATGAATGATGCAGCAAACCGCGGATGCTTTGCGCGATTTTACCGACCGTTATTGTGCGCAATGGCGTCAGAACACCGGACATTTACCTGCGAGCAGCGAATTGTTGGGTGTTCCATCCCCCTGCATCCAGACCACGCTGGATGATCGGGTATTGTGGCAACCACAGCCGTTTACCTTACCGGCTACACTTGCCGCCGTTGAGCGCGCGCTGGATATCGAACTTCAGCCTGCGATTACCGCTTTTTACACCACGCAGTTTGCCGGTGATATGACTGCGCGTTTTCAGCAGCAATCCATTACCTTGTTACAGGTGTGGAGTGAAGAGGATTTCACACGGCTGCAGGAGAATTTAATTGGTCATCTGGTGATGAAACGTCGCCTGAAGCAAAGTCCGACATTATTTATCGCCACCACCGATTCTGAGCAGGATGTCATTTCACTGTGTAATCTTACCGGTGAAGTTATTCTGGAGCATCCTGGCAGTAAAAAACGGCAGATACTGTCCCCTGAAATTCAGATGTTTCTTAATGAATTACAACCGGTTAGCGACTGATTTGCAGACTTCGACCTGCCATTTTGTGAGAGATCTCTTACATGGCGTGTGAGAGATCGGCAAATTTTACTGAAGACTTCCTGACGGCAGGCTTGTAAAAATATTGTGAATCATGAGTTTATGGCAACTGTCCTAAAATAAAAAGATAACGGGCTGAGGTAACGGTCCTTAGTACCTTGTTAACGCGATAGTTTCTGCCAGAATAGTCACCACTGGCAGGAAGCCATGGATTAAGGGATGTTCAGGAGAGCATCAGCCAGGAAGGCAGGAACGTAACGGAGTTTGCGTCACAAGGAAGGCTTCAGGACGAAGCAGGACACTCAGGATTGAGTAAGGGACACCTCCAGGATGGAGAATGAGAGCCACGCGGGATGTGGCGGGCCAGGATGCCAGGGACCAATGTCATGATGACAAGCGATGGATAGCACGGGAAAAGTTGTCATGGATGAGCAGGGAGCACAGCGGTGGCGGGAATGCTGCAAACGAACCGGGAGCACTGTAGTCACAGTGCTCCCTTTTTTTATGCGTTTTTTGAGCATGGCCCGACAAGTGATATGCTTGCCGCCCGATTTTTCTCTGGAGGTGGCGCATGTCGTCGCAACAACTTATTTTGCAGCGGCTGCAGCAGGTCGAAGCGGTGATGCGCGAGCACGACCACTGGCAGACGCAATCCCCTGATGTGGCAGCTTTTGACAGCACGCAACCTTTCTGTCTGGATACGATGGCACCGCTTGAGTGGCTGCAATGGGTACTGATCCCCCGTATGCAGGCATTAATTGTGGCTGATGCACCGTTGCCGCAAAACTTCGCTGTCGCACATTATTTTGAAATGGCGCTGCCTCCCACCACGCCGGGCCATCCCATGCTATTGCTGACGCTAAGTCAGCTCGACGCCTTATTTACGGGACCTTCTGCCTGATGCTGGAAATTATTTACCAGGATGAGTGGCTGGTGGCTGTCAATAAACCGGCGGGATGGCTGGTGCACCGCAGCTGGCTCGATCGCAAAGAAAAAGTGGTGGTGATGCAGACGGTGCGCGACCAGATTGGTCAGCATGTCTTTACCGCCCACCGGCTGGATCGTCCCACTTCCGGCGTATTGCTGATGGGACTGTCGAGTGAGGTGGGTCGGTTGCTATCGCAGCAATTTGAGCAGCACCAAATCCGCAAAACCTACCATGCGGTGCTACGAGGCTGGCTGAGCGAAAGCGGTACGCTGGATTATCCGCTGGTGGAAGAACTGGATAAAATTGCCGATAAATTCGCCACAGAACCACGCGGGCCGCAACCGGCCGTGACGGATTATCAGCTGCTGACGCATGTCGAGATGCCGGTGGCGATTAGCCGTTACGCCACCTCGCGCTATAGCCTGGTGGAAATGCAGCCGCGCACCGGACGTAAACATCAGCTTCGTCGCCATATGGCGCACCTGCGTCATCCCATCATTGGCGACACCACCCACGGTGATTTGCGCCAGAATCGAGGCGCAGCAACGCATTTTGGACTGGATCGTCTGATGCTGCATGCCAGCGCACTCAGCCTTAATCATCCGGTAACGGGTGAGCCGCTGGTGATCCGCGCCGGGCTGGATACGGTCTGGCAGCAGATGTTGCAGCAGTTTGGCTGGCAGGAGCAGATGCCTGATGTTCCCAGGGTTGAGTTTGCCGACGAGGCAGTCCAGGATAAGCCAACAGAATAAAGGAGCAGCACAATGGCAAAGATTGGCATTTTTGTAGGTACGGTATACGGCAATGCGTTGCTGGTGGCGGAAGAAGCAGAGCCGGTGTTGCAGGCGCAGGGCCATGAGGTCAAAGTCTTTGAAGATCCCTCGCTGGCGCAGTGGCAGGATTACCAACAGGACGTGGTGCTGATCATCACTTCGACCACCGGGCAGGGTGATTTCCCTGACAGCATCGCCGGGTTGTATCACGCGGTAAAAGATCAGCTCGGCTATCAGCCGGAGCTGCGTTATGGCGTGATTGCGCTGGGTGACAGTAGCTACGATAACTTCTGCGGTGCAGGTAAGACCTTTGATGCCCTGTTGCAGGAGCAGAGTGCCAAACGCATCGGCGACGTCTTAACGGTGGATGCGACAGAAGACCCGGAGCCGGAATCCGTCACTACGCCGTGGGTGGAAAACTGGGGTAAGTTGCTGTAATAAAAAAGGTCGCCAATATTGGCGACCTTTTGCGCTTGCTACATCACGTCACCGGGGCTGGATTAAACACCGCCAGCTGATTGCGGATCCCCCAGCGGTCTGACCATGTTTGCTTGCGTCCGCTGGCAATATCCAGAATCAATTCAAACAGTCGCCAGCCCACCTGCTCAATACTTTCCTCGCCGGTAGCAATGGTGCCCGCATTAATATCCATCAGGTCATGCCAGCGCTCAGCCAGTGCGTTGCGCGTCGCCATCTTGATGACCGGAATCGCCGCCAGGCCATAAGGGGTGCCGCGGCCGGTGGTGAACACCTGCAAGGTAATGCCCGAGGCCATTTGCTGCGTACCACAGACAAAGTCGCTGGCTGGCGTCGCGGCATAGATCAAACCGCGTTTAGTCGGACGCTGACCGGGTGACAACACCTCAACAATCGGGCTGCGGCCGGATTTCGCAATCGAACCCAGCGCTTTTTCCACCACATTGGCCAGCCCACCTTTTTTGTTACCGGGTGAAGGATTGGCGCTACGGTCGGTTTGTCCCATGCTCAGATAGTTGTCATACCAGGCCATCTCTTCCAGCAGTCGCTTACCTACCGCTTCATCGACGACGCGTGGCGTCAGCAGATGGATGGCATCGCGCACTTCGGTGACTTCCGAAAACATCACTGTCGCACCACAACGCACCAGCAGGTCAGAAGCAAACCCAACTGATGGATTGGCGGTGACGCCGGAAAACGCATCACTGCCGCCACACTGCGTACCTATTACCAGCTCCGATGCCGGGCAGGTTTCGCGCTGGCGCTGATTAAGCCGCTTCAGATGGCGTTCGGCAACCTGCAAAATCTCATCCACCATCGCGCCAAAGCCCACCAGCCGTTCATCCTGCAAACGCACAATATCGTTGTCATCCAGTGAGATGGCCTGAACATCGGGCGTGCCGGTCAGCAGACGTTCTGGCTGGAGTTTCTCGCAACCGAGGCTGACGATCATCACTTCACCGCCAAAATTGGGGTTCAGCGCCAGGTTATGAATAGTGCGAATCGGCACCATGGCTGCCGGAGCGTTAATCGCCACGCCGCAGCCATAAAGGTGGTTGAGCGCCACTACACCATCGACATTGGGATAACGGGGCAGCAGGTCACGTTCGATAATCTGCACCACATAATCCACCACCCCGGCAACGCAGTGCACGCTGGTGGTAATGCCAAGTAAGTTACGCGTCCCCACGCTGCCATCGGCATTGCGATAACCTTCGAAGGTATAACCTTCCAGTGGGGGTAAATTCGCCGGGACATTGTTTGCCAGCGGCAGGCTGGCAAGCGGTGGCGCTTCCGGCAGCGCCACCAGGGATTCGTCGATCCAGCTGCCTTGGGCAATGGCGCGCAAGGCATAGCCGATGACTTCACCGTAACGCACAATCTCGCCCTGCTCAGGTATAGCCACCAGCGCCACTTTATGGCCCTGGGGCACATGCTCAATCAGTTGCAGGCCATCTGCAAAGCGGGTGCCAGCCGGCAGCCCCTGGTTATTGACCACAATGGCGACGTTGTCGCTATCGTGTACTTTGATATAAAGCGGTTTCTCGCTCACTGGTCGGTTCATTACTCACCTTCCGTTCAATCGCGCTGTGCGTGGCAGCGCGGTGTCATTGATTGCTTCCGTCACTTCATCGTTTTTTTGCCAGCCTTAGTATATGCAGGGGTATTGCGCGATACATTGTGCAACTGACTGGCTTTCAGCAATTTTATTGCCTCAATTTGAGTCGTTTAACCAAACACAAGTGAAGGGACTCACAAAGCATGACTAAGCTGTGCATTAATTAACCGCCATGGGGTGGAATTTGACAGTTCCGTGAGCCACGCCGCAGCGTTATGTGCAAACGCCATAAAATATGTCCACATGTCGTTAAATCATCAGGCTTTCTTCCAGTGTTTCGCCATCCCGCTGTTCCTATACTGATTCTCGTTATCCAACGTTAGGTTATGAGTCACGACGCATCATCGTATTGCCTATAAAAAAATCGCCGTGTTTAACCCAACATCATTCTGATACCCAACGCGATGTGTATGCAGTCAGAGTGAATGTAGCGTCTGCTATATTTCAGGAGTGCATCATGAATAGTTTTAGCCAGACAGCGGAAGCGGTGCAAAAGCGCACCAATGCCCGTTACTGGATTGTGGTGATGTTATTTATCGTCACCTCATTCAACTACGGCGACCGTGCAACCATCTCGATTGCCGGTTCTGCTATGTCCAAAGATATTGGCCTCGACTCGGTGGGTCTGGGGTATATCTTCTCCGCGTTCTCATGGGCTTATGTTATCGGCCAAATCCCTGGCGGCTGGTTGCTCGACCGCTTTGGTTCGAAACGCGTTTATTTCTGGAGCATCTTTACCTGGTCGCTGTTTACCTTCCTGCAAGGCTTCGTTGATCTGTTCAGCGGCTTCGGCATTATCGCTTCGCTGTTTATGCTGCGTTTCCTGGTGGGGCTGGCGGAAGCGCCTTCCTTCCCTGGCAACAGCCGCATCGTGGCGGCGTGGTTTCCGGCGCAGGAGCGTGGCACCGCGGTGGCTATCTTTAACTCCGCCCAATACTTCGCCACGGTGATTTTCGCGCCGATTATGGGCTGGCTGACCTCCGAAGTGGGCTGGGCGCATGTGTTCTGGTTCATGGGTGGGCTGGGCATCATCCTCAGCTTTATCTGGCTGAAAGTGATTCACGATCCTAACGATCATCCTGGCGTGAACAAAGCCGAGCTGGAATATATGGAGCAAGGCGGTGCGCTGATCAACATGGACGCGAAAAAGTCCGAGCATAAGGTCAGCTGGAGCGAGAAGTTCTATCAAATCAAACAACTACTGACCTCCCGTATGATGCTGGGTATCTACCTCGGCCAGTACTGCGTCAACGCGCTGACCTACTTCTTTATTACCTGGTTCCCGGTTTATCTGGTGCAGGCGCGCGGCATGTCAATTCTCAAAGCGGGGATTATCGCATCGATTCCGGCGATATGTGGTTTCCTCGGCGGCGTACTCGGTGGGGTAATCTCGGATTACCTGATGCGCAAAACCGGCTCCCTGAATATTGCCCGTAAGACACCGATTGTGGTCGGTATGTTGATGTCGATCAGCATGGTGATGTGTAACTACGTCGATACCGAATGGGTGGTGGTATTTGTGATGGCGCTGGCCTTCTTTGGTAAAGGCATCGGGGCACTGGGCTGGGCGGTGATGGCGGATACCGCACCGAAAGAGATCAGTGGCCTGAGCGGCGGTCTGTTCAACATGTTCGGTAACTTCTCCGGGATTGTGACGCCGATTGCCATTGGCTACATCATTGCCACCAGCGGTTCGTTCGAATGGGCGCTGATTTATGTCGGTATCCACGCCTTTGTTGCCGCGTTCAGTTTCCTGGTGATTACCGGGGATATCAAACGTATCGAACTGAAACATCGGGCATAAGGACAGAGCATGAATACGCAAAGTACGCCGGTGATTACTGATATGCAGGTGATTCCGGTTGCCGGTTACGACAGCATGTTGCTTAACATCGGTGGCGCGCACAGCGCCTGTTTCACCCGCAACATCGTGGTGCTGACGGACAGCGCCGGGCATACCGGCGTCGGTGAAGCGCCAGGCGGCGAAACCATTTATCAGACGTTGGTTGAGGCCATTCCGCAGGTGAAAGGCCAGCAGGTGGCACGTATGAACCGGCTGGTGCAGCAGGTGCACAAAGGTAATCAGACCGCTGATTTTGATACCTTTGGCAAAGGCGCGTGGACCTTTGAACTGCGCGTCAATGCGGTGGCCGCGCTGGAAGCCGCGCTGCTTGATTTGCTGGGGCAATGCCTCGGCGTCCCGGTGGCGGAATTGCTCGGTCCCGGCCAGCAGCGTGATGAAGTGACGGTGCTGGGTTACCTGTTTTATATCGGCGATCGGCGTAAAACCGATCTGCCTTACCTGAGCGGCGCAGGGGCCAGTCATGACTGGTATCACCTGCGGCATCAGGAGGCGCTGACCCCCGAAGCGGTGGTACGTCTGGCTGAAGCGGCGCAGGATAAATACGGCTTTAAAGATTTCAAGCTGAAGGGCGGCGTGCTGCCGGGCGAGCAGGAAATTGCCTCGGCGGCGGCATTGAAAAAACGTTTCCCGGACGCGCGTATCACCGTCGATCCTAACGGAGCCTGGCTGCTTGATGAGGCGATTGCCCTGTGTAAAGGCATGGGCGATGTGCTGACCTATGCGGAAGACCCCTGTGGTGCTGAGCAGGGCTACTCCGGTCGCGAAGTGATGGCGGAGTTCCGCCGCGCCACCGGTTTGCCGGTCGCCACCAATATGATCGCCACCAACTGGCGTGAGATGAACCACGCGGTGATGCTCAATTCCGTCGATATCCCGCTGGCCGATCCGCATTTCTGGACGCTGAGCGGCGCGGTACGCGTGGCGCAATTATGTGACGACTGGGGCCTGACCTGGGGTTGCCACTCCAATAACCACTTCGATATTTCACTGGCGATGTTCACCCATGTGGGCGCAGCGGCACCGGGTAAACCGACTGCCATTGATACCCACTGGATCTGGCAGGAGGGCGACCAGCGCCTGACCAAAGAACCGCTGCAAATCCGCAACGGCAAAATCGCCGTACCGGATAAGCCCGGCCTCGGCATTGAGCTGGACTGGGATCGTCTGCAACAGGCTAACGCCTTGTACAAATCTCTGCCGGCAGGCGCGCGTAATGACGCCACGGCGATGCAATATCTGGTTCCCGGTTGGTCGTTCGACCGTAAGCGTCCGGCCTTCGGTCGCAGCAAAGCATAAGGAGCAGGAAATGAGTCAGACACCGAAAATCACATCCATGCAGGTCATCCCGGTGGCCGGTTACGACAGCATGCTGCTCAACCTGAGCGGTGCGCATGCGCCTTTCTTCACCCGTAATATCGTCATCATCAAAGACAATGCGGGCCATACCGGGGTTGGGGAGATTCCGGGCGGCGAAAAGATTCGTCAGACGCTGGAAGATGCAGCAGCGCTGGTGATGCAGAAGAATATTGGTGAATACAAAAACATTCTCAATCTGGTGCGCAGCACCTTTGCCGACCGCGATTCCAGCGGGCGTGGCTCCCAGACTTTTGACCTGCGCACCACCATCCATGTGGTGACCGGCATCGAAGCGGCGCTGCTCGATCTGCTGGGCCAGCATCTCGGCGTCAATGTGGCGTCGCTGCTGGGAGAAGGCCAACAGCGTGACCGCGTCGAAATGCTCGGTTATCTGTTCTACATCGGCGACCGCCGGAAAACCTCGCTGCCGTATCAGAGCCAGGAAAACGATAAATGTGACTGGTATCGCCTGCGTCATGAAGAGGCGTTAACGCCGGATACGGTGGTACGTCTGGCGGAGGCCGCCTATGAAAAATACGGCTTCAATGATTTCAAACTAAAAGGCGGCGTGCTGCGTGGCGGTGAAGAGGCCGAGGCGGTCACCGCGCTGGCGAAACGCTTCCCGCAGGCGCGTATTACGCTCGACCCCAATGGTGCCTGGTCGCTCAATGAGGCGATTCTGCTGGGTAAACAGCTGAACGGGATACTGGCTTATGCAGAAGATCCGTGCGGTGCCGAACAGGGCTACTCAGGCCGCGAAGTGATGGCGGAGTTCCGTCGCGCCACTGGCCTGCCGACCGCCACTAATATGATCGCCACCGACTGGCGTCAGATGGGGCATACCCTGTCGCTGCAATCCGTCGATATCCCGCTGGCCGATCCGCATTTCTGGACCATGCAGGGTTCAGTGCGCGTGGCGCAGATGTGCCATGACTTCGGCCTGACCTGGGGTTCGCACTCCAACAACCACTTTGACGTATCACTGGCGATGTTCACCCATGTGGCCGCCGCTGCGCCGGGCGCGATTACCGCCATCGATACCCACTGGATCTGGCAGGAAGGCAATCAGCGCCTGACCAAAGAACCGTTGCAAATCAAAGGCGGCATGGTGCAGGTACCGCAGAAACCGGGTCTCGGCGTAGAGCTGGATATGGATCAGGTGATGCAGGCCAATGCGCTGTATCAGAAACACGGTCTGGGTGCGCGTGATGACGCCCAGGCGATGCAATTCCTTGTGCCCAACTGGACCTTTGATAACAAACGTCCATGTCTGGTGCGCTAATTTTTCCGTTACAGGAGTCAAGATAATGAGTAATACAGCCTGGCCGAATGCTTTTCGTCGCCGCTTGCTGGCAGGAGAAACCCTGATTGGTAGCTGGTGCGCGCTGGCCAACCCGATCACCACCGAAGTGCTGGGCCTGGCAGGATTTGACTGGCTGGTACTGGACGGTGAACACGCGCCGAACGATATCACCACCTTCATTCCGCAACTGATGGCGCTGAAGGGCAGCCACAGTGCGCCAGTGGTCCGTCCGCCATGCAACGAGCCGATCATCATCAAGCGCCTGCTGGATATTGGTTTTTACAACTTCCTGATTCCGTTCGTGGAAACCGCCGAAGAGGCGACGCGTGCCGTGGCCTCAACCCGCTACCCGGCTGCCGGTATTCGCGGTGTCTCGGTTTCGCATCGTAGCAACATGTACGGCACGCTGCCGGACTATAACGCCACCATCAACGACAACATCACGGTGCTGGTGCAGATCGAATCCCAGCAAGCGGTAGACAACATTGATGCCATCGCCGCCGTTGACGGCGTGGACGGCATCTTTGTCGGCCCGGGCGATCTCTCAGCCGCGCTGGGTTATCTCGGCCAGCCTGCCCACCCGGAAGTACTGAAAGTCATCAAATACATTTTTGAGCGCGCCAAAGCAGCCGGTAAACCGAGCGGCATTCTGGCTCCGGTTGAAGCCGACGCGCGTCGTTATCTGGAATGGGGAGCCAGCTTTGTTGCTGTCGGCAGCGATCTGGGTGTTTTCCGCAACGCCACACAGGCGCTGTGCGACAAATTTAAGAAGTAACTGACTAAAGGGCAAACGTCATGAAAATTGGATTTATCGGCCTCGGCATCATGGGCAAACCGATGAGTAAAAACCTGCTGAAAGCGGGTTATTCGCTGGTGGTACGTGACAACAACGCGACCAGCGAAGCTGAACTGATTGAGCTGGGCGCAACCAGCGCGAAGACGGCAAAAGAAGTGGCGCAGCAGGTTGATGTGGTGATCACCATGGTGCCGAACTCGCCGCAGGTGAAAGAAGTGTGCCTGGGCGAAAATGGCATCATCGATGGTGCGAAACCGGGCCTGATCGTCATCGACATGAGTTCTATCGCGCCGCTGGCCAGCCGTGAAGTGCACGCTGCGCTGGCAGAGAAAGGCATCAAAATGCTGGATGCGCCCGTCAGCGGCGGCGAGCCGAAAGCCATTGAAGGTACGTTGTCAGTGATGGTGGGCGGTGATAAAGCGGTGTTTGACCAATGCTACGACATCATGAAAGCGATGGCGGGTTCAGTGGTGCATACCGGTGAGATTGGCGCGGGCAACGTGACCAAGCTGGCGAATCAGGTGATTGTGGCGCTGAATATTGCTGCGATGTCTGAAGCGTTGTCGCTGGCAACCAAAGCGGGCGTGGACCCGGAGCTGGTGTATCAGGCGATTCGTGGCGGGCTGGCAGGCAGCACGGTGCTGGATGCCAAAGCGCCGATGGTGCTGGATCGTAACTTCAAGCCCGGCTTCCGTATCGATCTGCATATCAAGGATCTGGCTAATGCGCTGGATACTTCGCATGGTATTGGTGCACATCTGCCGCTCACCGCTGCGGTGATGGAGATGATGCAGGCGCTGAAAGTCGATGGTTTGGGTACGGCCGACCACAGCGCGCTGGCCTGCTATTATGAAAAATTAGCGAAAGTTGAGATCACCCGGTAACTCGCACGTCCGGTATCAGCTGATACCGGACGGCCTGGTTGCCTTAGCAGGACGGATTTCCGTCATCAACCGCGCTCGGATTGCCTATGAAAATCGTAATCGCACCGGATTCATATAAAGAGAGTTTATCCGCCCTGGAAGTGGCTTCAGCGATTGAAGCGGGATTCCGCGACATCTTCCCTGAAGCTGACTACGTAAAAATACCGGTCGCCGACGGTGGAGAAGGCACGGTAGAAGCGATGGTGGCGGCAACGCAGGGAAGCATTGTCAGGCTGACGGTCACCGGACCGCTGGGAGAGCCTGTTGATGCGTTCTACGGTTTATCTGGCGACACGCGTACCGCGTTTATTGAGATGGCTGCCGCCAGTGGCCTGGAGCTGGTTCCTGCGTCACGCCGCGACCCGCTGATCACCACCTCATTTGGTACCGGAGAACTGATTAAAAACGCGCTGGACAGAGGGGTGGGTCACATCATCATTGGTATTGGCGGCAGCGCCACCAACGACGGTGGATCCGGCATGATGCAGGCGCTAGGCGCTCGTCTGCTGGATAATCAGGGCCACGAAATTGCCTACGGTGGGGGAGCGTTGCCGCAGCTGGCGCGAATCGAAATCGATCATTTAGATGCGCGTATCCGGCAGTGTCGTTTTGAAGTGGCCTGTGATGTCACCAACCCGCTGACCGGCGAAAAAGGTGCCTCGGCGATTTTTGGCCCGCAGAAGGGGGCGACGCCGGAGCTGGTTGAGCAACTGGATCAGGCGCTGGCGCACTATGCCGACATAATCCATCGTGATCTGGATATTGATGTGCTGCATATCGCGGGTGGCGGCGCGGCGGGAGGGATGGGTGCAGCGCTGCATGCGTTTTGCCAGGCCGAGTTGCGGCGCGGTATCGAAATCGTCACCGAAGCGCTGGGCTTAGCCGAACAGGTGCAGGATGCCAGCCTGGTGATTACCGGGGAAGGACGTATCGACAGCCAGACCATCAACGGTAAGGTGCCCATCGGTGTCGCACAGGTGGCGAAACAGTTTAACAAGCCGGTGATTGGCATTGCGGGCAGCCTGACGGCTGATGTTGGTGTGGTGCATGAACACGGGCTGGATGCGGTGTTTAGCGTGCTGTTTGGTATCTGCACGCTGGAGGAAGCGCTGGCAAACGCCGCACAAAACGTACGCATGACGGCACGTAATGTGGCGGCCACCCTTAAGGCAGGAAAAAGTCTGTAAACATCCCCGTAGCGGCGCGATTTATCGCGCGGAATTTTCCTGCATCGCGCAGAGGATTGCGCGATAAATCGCGCCGCTACGGCCCGAACAAAATTGTTAGTGTTGCAGTAACTTCCTTGCCTCGCGGGCTACATTCTCCATTTCGTCGCTCAGTTCCAGCAGTTCCGGTTCCAGTGCGGCGATATCACTCTCCTGATGCAGGCTCTTTTCCAGTTGCTGGCACAGCGCCTTCAGGCGCGGTACGCCGCTGTAACTGGCGCTGCCGTGTAACTTGTGAATAATTTCCCGCAGGCCGGTCACGTCATTGTTTTCCATGCAACCTTCCACGCGTTTAGCCACGTCCGGCAGGAAATCCAGCAGCATCTGCAACAAATCGCGCGCCAGGTCTTCCTTGTTCGCTGCCTGGCGTAATGCCAGCGCCCAATCCAGCGACGGGGCCAGCGCAGGAGCCGGGGTAACGGGCACGCTTTGCGGGGTATAACGCCGCAGCAGTTGGCTAAGCTTGTCTTCATCGATTGGCTTCGCCAGATAATCGTTCATACCGGCATTGATCAACTGCTCGCGTTCACCATCCAGCGCATGGGCGGTGACTGCCACGATCGGTGTTGATGCGTGCAGCGGCAGGCTGCGGATAATTTCACTGGCGCGGATACCGTCAATCTCCGGCATCTGAATATCCATCAGAATCACATCCAGCGCGTGGCTACGCGCCTGGCGGATGGCCTGCTCGGCGTTATCGCACAAAATAATGTGTTCAACCTGCTCCTCAAGCAGCGCGCCGATCAGCTTCAGGTTGGCCGGGTTGTCATCCACCGCCATTACCGTCAGCGGCTGACGGCTGCGACGCGGCACCGCTTCGCGCTGACGGCTATGAAAATCGAGCAACATCGGCAACAACCGGGTCAGTGACACCGGTTTGGTCAGGCAACCCGCGATACCACGTTTACGCAGCTCGTCAGCATGCAGCATCATTTCGCTGGGCAACGCCAGCAGCACCGAATCAGCGCGGGTCAGCAAATGGTTAATCATCTCATCGGGCATCACGGGCGTGGTTTTAGCCGATACCGGCAGACCCATCAGCAGCAGCGGGAAGTGCTCATTCCCCAGTGCCTCAAGGCTTTCGACGTGATGGACCTGCAACGGTGTGCCGCTCAGCATCTCCAGCACCGCTTTCGCCACCGCCGGGTGCGGTTCCACATAGGCTAACTGTGATGGGCGCAAATCCTCCAGCGCGCGCGGCAGGGAAGGGGCGTTGGGATTGAGATCGAGTTGAATATGCACCCAAAAGGTGGACCCCTGACCCTGGCGGCTATGGAAGGCAATTTCGCCCCCCATCTCGTGCACCAGTTTCTGGGTGATCACCAGACCCAGTCCGGTGCCGCCATGGCGGCGCGAAATGCTGGCATCGGCCTGGCGGAACGCCTGGAACAGTTGCGTCTGCTGCTCCCCGGAGATACCAATGCCGGTATCGTGCACCTGAATTTCCAGCGCAACGCGGGTGGCATTGGCGTTGCGTAGCTCAACACGCAGGTCAATATGGCCCTGCTCGGTAAACTTGATGGCGTTGCCGATCAGGTTGATCAGAATCTGTTGCAGGCGCAGCGGGTCGCCAATCACGTTGTCCGGCACCTGTTTTTCCAGGCAGACGGTGATTTCCAGCCCCTTCTCGTGTGCCGAGGGAGCCAGCAGCACCAGGGTTTCATCCAGCGTGGCGCGCAGCGGGAAGGGGATGGATTCCAGCACCAGTTTTCCCGCTTCCAGTTTGGAGAAGTCGAGCACGTCATTAATGATGCTCAGCAGGTTCGCGGCCGAGCGCTCGATGGTGCTCATATAATCGCGTTGGTTGGTGCTCAGACCGGTTTTCAGCATCTGGCGGGTAAAGCCAATCACCCCGTTCAGCGGCGTACGCAGCTCGTGCGACATATTGGCGAGGAACTCGGATTTGATGCGTGCCGCCTCCTGGGCGCGTTTCTTCGCCAGATCCAGTTCTACGTTCTGAATCTCCAGCTGTTCCAGCGTTTCACGCAGATCGTAGGTGGCCTGATCGATATTCTGCTGCATCTCTTCATGGTAGGCGGTCAGCGACATGGCCATGGCGTTGATACCATTCTTCAGAATACTCAGTTCACCCAACATGTAGCCTTCGACGCGGCTGTCGAGCTGGCCACGGCGGATACGGTCAACGGTGGTGACCATATTACGAATTGGGCCGGTGACGTCGCGCATCAGACGATAGGCAAACAGCATCGCGATGCACAGGCAAAACAGCAGCAGCAGGGTGGCAACAAACACCTCTTTGTACTGCTCAAGGCGCACCGATTGCAGATCCAGCTCAATCGCCACATAACCCAGCGGGTTCCCGGCAGGTTTGGCATCTTCTCCCGGCAATTCATCCACCGAATAACGTTCCGCGACGATAGGAGTGCGTAGCACCATCAGATTGCCACGGCGTTCCACCGAGACCCCATCCTCCAGCGTGGAGATATCCTCCTTCTGCAACAGGCTGAGGTTTTGATTGTTATTCGAGGTGACGTAGATGTGATTGTTGTTGTCGAAAACCGTAATCGCACGGACAATATCGGAATGTCGCCGATGCAGCAGGCTGACCAGTTCGCGAATCGCATCGCGGTTGTGCCAGGTCATGCCGTATTCGGCGGAAACCGCCAGCGGCTCGATAATATTCGCCCCCGCGTCGCGCACCTGATGCTGTAACTCGTTATAACGATGAACCACAAAAAAAGTACTGAGCAACAGGCCGATCA
This sequence comes from Pantoea cypripedii, assembly GCF_002095535.1. Taxonomy (NCBI): domain Bacteria; kingdom Pseudomonadati; phylum Pseudomonadota; class Gammaproteobacteria; order Enterobacterales; family Erwiniaceae; genus Pantoea; species Pantoea cypripedii. The sequence continues at coordinate 3,365,671 of NZ_MLJI01000001.1, read as the reverse complement.
TCAGCGTAGGTGCCAGTATCAAAATCATCATTCGCGCCCGCAGGCTGTATTTGGTCATAATTAAGGCCTGGCGGCTCCTGGCAAGTTTATCCCTGTGCAAACTGCACAACCCAATCAGAATAGAGAATTTACAACACTATGGCGCAATTTTACTCCGCAAAACAGCGGGTGACGACAAAGCAACGCATTACCGTCACCATTGAAGACCTTGATCCTTTTGGACAAGGTGTGGCGCGCCATAATGGTAAAGCGATGTTTGTCAGCGGTGCGCTGCCGGGTGAGCAGGCAGAAGTCACGGTACTGGAAGATAAACGTCAGTTCGCCAGGGCGAAAGCGACACGTATCAGCCAACCCAGTGCGGAACGCGTGACGCCGCGCTGCCCGCACTTCGGCGTTTGTGGCGGGTGTCAGCAGCAGCACGTCTCGGTGGCGCTACAGGAACAGAGCAAAGCCAAAGCACTGGGACGCATGCTGAGCCGCGATGCGCCTTTGCCGGTATCGGTCGATGAGATCATCAGCGGCCCCGAATGGGGGTATCGCCGCCGTGCCCGCCTGGGATTGCAGTGGCAGCCGAAGCAACAACGTTTGCAGATGGGGTTCCGCAAAGCCGCCAGTAACGACCTGGTGGAGTTAACTCAGTGCCCCATTCTGGCGCCCGACCTTGAAGCGTTGCTGACACCGTTGCACTGTTGTCTGAGCACATTAAATGCGGTGAAGCGGCTGGGCCATGTTGAGCTGGTGCTGGCGGATAATGGCCCGATGATGGTGCTGCGCCATCTTGATGCATTGTCCGCTGCCGATCGTGCAAAACTGGAACGTTTTTCGCATGAACATGATTTGATGCTGTTTCTCGCCGATGGCAGCGATGATCTGACGGCCCTGAGCACCAGCGAGCCGTATTATCAGTCGTTCAACCTGAAGCTGACCTTCAGCCCGCAGGATTTCATTCAGGTTAATGATGCGGTGAATCAGCAAATGGTGGCGAAAGCCATCGACTGGCTCGATTTACAGCCGCATGACCGGGTGCTGGATCTGTTTTGTGGTATGGGTAACTTTACGCTTCCTGTAGGAAAGTTCGTAGAAAATGCCGTCGGTGTGGAGGGCGTTGCAGCATTAGTACGGCAGGCAGCGTATAATGCAGACCTGAATAATCTGAAAAATGTCCGCTTTTTCCAGCACAACCTGGAGGAAGATGTTGCGCGCCAGGCATGGGCTGCGCAGGGATTTAATAAGGTGTTACTGGATCCGGCGCGAGCCGGGGCGGCAGCTGTGATGTCGCACATTGTTAAACTTGCGCCGGAACGCGTGGTCTATGTTTCCTGTAACCCAACGACACTTGCCCGCGACAGTCAGACATTACTGTCAGCAGGCTACCATTTGGAAAGGGTCGCGATGCTGGATATGTTTCCTCATACCAGTCATCTCGAATCCATGGTGCTGTTCAGCAAAACATAAGCGACATTCATGTCGCTGTGGCAGGAGAGGATATGGTTGCGGTTAGAAGTGCGCATTTGAATACGGCGGGGGAATTTGCCCTCGACCAGTGGATTGCCAGTTTAGGTATTGCTAACCCGCAATCCTGTCAGCGCCTGGCTGACACCTGGCGCTACTGTGAAGCCGAAACGCACGACCATCCTGAACAGGCTCTGCTGCTGTGGCGCGGTATTGAGATGGTAGAAATCCTCACCATGCTCAGTATGGATATCGACAGCCTGCGCGCCGCGCTGATCTTCCCGCTCGCCAATGCGGATGTGGTCAGCGAAGAGGAGCTGGAGCAGACCGTCGGTAAAGGTATCGTCTCGCTGGTGCATGGCGTGCGCGATATGGATGCGATTCGTCAGCTGAAAGCGATCCACAACGATTCGATGGCTTCCGAGCAGGTCGATAACGTGCGCCGCATGTTGCTGGCGATGGTGGAAGATTTCCGCTGCGTAGTCATCAAACTGGCGGAACGTATCGCGCATCTGCGTGAAATGAAGGATGCCCCTGAAGACGAACGCGTGCTGGCGGCCAAAGAGAGCACCAACATCTACGCGCCGCTCGCCAACCGTCTCGGTATCGGCCAGCTCAAATGGGAACTGGAAGATTACTGCTTCCGCTATCTCCATCCGGATGAATACAAACGTATCGCCAAGCTGCTGCATGAGCGGCGTATCGATCGCGAACAATACATCGAAAACTTCGTCGATAACCTGCGCAAAGAGATGCAGAAAGAGGGCGTGCGTGCCGAAGTGTATGGCCGCCCGAAGCATATCTACAGCATCTGGCGCAAGATGCAGAAAAAATCGCTGGCCTTCGATGAGTTGTTCGATGTGCGTGCGGTGCGCATCGTGGCGGAACGCTTGCAGGATTGCTATGGCGCGCTGGGTACGGTGCATACCCTGTATCGCCACCTGCCGAGTGAGTTCGACGATTACGTTGCCAACCCGAAACCTAACGGTTATCAGTCCATCCATACCGTGGTGCTGGGGCCACAGGGCAAAACGGTTGAAATCCAGATTCGTACCCGCCAGATGCATGAAGACGCTGAGCTGGGCGTGGCGGCGCACTGGAAATACAAAGAAGGCCCCACCAGCAGCAACGCGCGTGGTGCGGCAGGCCATGAAGAACGTATTGCCTGGCTGCGTAAGCTGATCACCTGGCAGGAAGAGATGTCGGATTCTGGCGAAATGCTGGAAGAGGTGCGTAGCCAGGTGTTTGACGACCGGGTTTACGTGTTTACCCCGAAGGGCGACGTGGTCGATTTGCCCGCCGGTTCAACGCCGCTCGATTTTGCTTACCATATCCACAGCGATATTGGTCACCGCTGCATCGGGGCCAAAATTGGTGGCCGTATCGTCCCGTTCACCTATCAGTTGCAGATGGGCGACCAGGTTGAGGTCATCACCCAGAAACAGCCGAACCCGAGCCGTGACTGGCTGAACCCGAACCTCGGCTATATCACCACCAGCCGTGGTCGTTCGAAGATCCATAACTGGTTCCGTAAACAGGATCGCGACAAGAATATTATCGCCGGTCGCCAGATTCTGGATACCGAGCTGACTCAGCTGGATATTAGCCTGCGTGAGGCGGAGAAGCTGCTGTTGCCGCGCTATAACGTCACGTCGCTGGATGAACTGCTGGCGGCGATTGGCGGCGGTGATATTCGCCTCAACCAGATGGTCAACTTCCTGCAAAGCAAGCTCAACAAACCGAGTGCCGAAGAGGAAGACCGCGAAGCGCTGCGTCAGCTGACGCAAAAATCGCACACGCCATCGTCGGCACGCAAAGAGAGTGGCCGTGTGGTGGTGGAAGGGGTCGGCAACCTGCTGCATCATATCGCCCGCTGTTGCCAGCCGATTCCGGGTGACGATATCGTCGGCTTTATCACCCAGGGGCGCGGCATTTCGATTCACCGCGCCGATTGTGACCAACTGGCGGAGCTGATTTCCCATGCGCCGGAACGTATTGTTGATGCAGTGTGGGGGGAGAGCTACTCCAGCGGTTATTCGCTGGTGGTACGTGTGACGGCTAACGATCGTAGCGGCCTGCTGCGCGATATCACCACCATCCTGGCGAATGAGAAGGTCAACGTCCTCGGTGTCTCCAGCCGCAGCGATACCCGTAAACAGCTGGCCACCATCGATATGGATATCGAGATTTACAACCAGCAGGTGCTGGGCCGCGTGCTTGCCCGACTGAATCAGGTGCCCGATATTATCGACGCACGCCGTTTGCATTGATCCCCATCTTTATCGGGTCGGCATCAATACCGACCCTACATTCGTAAGGAGCGCATGTATGCGCTCCTTTTTACCAAAGGACCCGTCCATGAATGCCCTTCAACGTCTGCTCACCATCATGCAAACCCTGCGCGATCCACAGCGCGGTTGCCCGTGGGATCGGCAGCAAACTTTCGCCTCCATCGCCCCTTATACGCTGGAAGAGACGTATGAAGTGATTGATGCCATCCAGCGCGAAGATTTTGACGATCTGCGCGGCGAGCTGGGTGACCTGCTGTTCCAGGTGGTGTTTTACGCGCAGATGGCCAATGAGCAGCAGCGTTTCAACTTCGATGACATCTGCAACGGCATCAGCGACAAACTTGAACGCCGCCACCCGCATATCTTCGGCGATACGCAGGTCGATGATGCACAGCAGGTGATTAAAAACTGGGAAGCCATCAAACAAAATGAGCGGGCGGAAAAAGCGCAACATTCGGCACTGGATGACATCCCCAAAGCGTTGCCTGCGTTAATGCGCGCACACAAAATCCAGAAACGTTGCAGCAATGTCGGCTTCGACTGGAATAGCCTCGGCCCGGTGCTGGATAAAGTGCATGAAGAAATTGATGAGGTGATGCACGAAGCGCAGCAGGCGGTGATCGATCACGACAAGCTGGAAGAGGAAATCGGCGATTTACTGTTCGCCACGGTTAATCTTTCACGTCATCTCGGCAGCAAAGCCGAAGTCGCGTTGCAAAAGGCGAATGACAAATTTGAACGCCGTTTTCGCCAGGTGGAAGGGCTGATTGCCGCGCAGGGGCTGGTGATGAGCGATGCCACCCTTGAGCAGATGGAAGAAGCCTGGCAGCAGGTTAAAGTCAGTGAGAACAAGCAGTAACGTAGCGCGGGCGATTTGTTGATTATTCCAGCGCTGCGCATAAAATCACCGCTTAAGCTTACTCGATTCAGCTGAGCGGTAACTTTGTGACGTGCGTCAACATTTCAACCCTGGCTATCCGCTATGTTATTCGCTGCACTGCGCAGGAGGAGAGGGTGGTGATTGATCAATTGTGGCAGGTGACGACTTCAGGTATACTGTTTTCCCGTCCTGGTTATTCCATCGTCTTTAAACCTAAACTCTCAGGTTCAGCATGACAACGAACTATATTTTTGTGACCGGCGGGGTCGTTTCCTCTCTGGGGAAAGGCATTGCCGCAGCCTCCCTCGCAGCCATCCTTGAAGCACGTGGTCTGAATGTGACCATCATGAAACTCGATCCGTACATCAACGTCGATCCGGGTACCATGAGCCCTACTCAGCACGGTGAAGTTTTCGTCACCGACGACGGGGCCGAAACCGATCTGGATTTAGGTCACTACGAGCGCTTCATCCGTACCAAAATGACGCGCCGCAACAACTTTACTACCGGCCGTATCTACTCAGAAGTGCTGCGCAAAGAGCGTCGTGGCGACTATCTGGGTGCGACCATTCAGGTTATTCCGCACATCACCAACGCCATCAAAGAGCGCATCATTGAAGGTGGCGAAGGCCACGATGTGGTTCTGGTGGAAATCGGCGGCACCGTGGGGGATATCGAATCCCTGCCGTTCCTCGAAGCGATTCGCCAGATGGCGGTCGATGTGGGCCGTGAACACACCATGTATATGCACCTGACGCTGGTTCCGTACATGGCTGCCGCAGGCGAAGTGAAAACCAAGCCAACGCAACACTCGGTAAAAGAACTGCTGTCCATCGGGATTCAACCCGATGTGCTGATCTGCCGTTCTGACCGCGCTGTACCGGCCAACGAACGCGCTAAAATTGCGCTGTTCTGTAACGTTCCGGAAAAAGCGGTTATTTCCCTGAAAGATGTTGATTCCATCTACAAGATCCCGGGCCTGCTGAAATCGCAGGGTCTGGATGACTACATCTGTAAACGCTTCAACCTGAATGCCCCGGAAGCCAACCTGGCCGAGTGGGAACAGGTGATTTATGAAGAAGCGAATCCGGGCGGTGAAGTGACCATCGGTATGGTCGGCAAATATGTCGAGCTGCCGGATGCGTACAAATCAGTGATTGAAGCCCTGAAACACGGTGGTCTGAAAAAACCGTGTCACCGTCAACATCAAGCTGATCGATTCGCAGGATGTTGAAACCCGTGGTGTCGAATTACTGAAAGATCTGGATGCTATTCTGATTCCGGGTGGCTTTGGCTACCGTGGCGTGGAAGGCAAACTGATGACCGCGCAATACGCGCGTGAAAACAACGTGCCTTACCTCGGCATCTGCCTGGGAATGCAGGTTGCACTGATGGAATTTGCCCGCAACGTGGCGGGAATGGCTGGCGCCAACTCAACTGAATTTGTGCCAGACTGTAAGTACCCGGTGGTTGCGCTGATCACCGAATGGCGTGACGAAGAAGGCAACGTCGAAGTGCGTAGCGAGCAGAGCGATCTGGGCGGCACCATGCGTCTGGGTAGCCAGCAGTGCCAGCTTACGCCGGAAAGCAAAGTACGCCAGATGTACGGCTCAGACGTGATCACTGAACGTCACCGCCACCGTTATGAAGTAAACAATATGCTGTTGAAGCAGATTGAAGCGGCGGGTCTGCGCATTGCAGGCCGTTCCGGTGACGATCAACTGGTCGAAATCATTGAGATTCCAAACCATCCGTGGTTTGTGGCCTGTCAGTTCCACCCGGAATTCACGTCGACCCCGCGCGATGGTCATCCGTTGTTCGCTGGCTTTGTTAAAGCGGCGCAGGAGTACCAGAAGCGGTTAGCGAAGTAAGTTTCACGAGCAGCGCGCGAAGTTTCGCGCGTTGTTTGTCTTAGGATTGACTAACTTGTACTGAGGAAAATCGAATGTCCAAAATCGTAAAAGTCATCGGTCGCGAAATTATCGACTCCCGTGGCAACCCGACTGTAGAAGCAGAAGTGCATCTGGAAGGTGGTTTCGTTGGTCTGGCTGCTGCGCCGTCAGGTGCGTCAACCGGTTCTCGCGAAGCTCTGGAGCTGCGTGACGGTGACAAATCTCGTTTCCTGGGCAAAGGCGTAACCAAAGCGGTTGCGGCGGTTAACGGTCCGATCGCTGACGCGGTAAAAGGCAAAGATGCCAAAGACCAGGCGAACATCGATAAGATCATGATCGAGCTGGACGGTACTGAGAACAAATCCAACTTCGGTGCAAACGCCATTCTGGCCGTTTCTCTGGCTGCGGCGAAAGCTGCTGCTGCTTCTAAAGGTCAGCCGCTGTATGAGCACATCGCTGAACTGAACGGCACCCCGGGCAAATATTCTATGCCGCTGCCAATGATGAACATCATCAACGGTGGTGAGCACGCTGACAACAACGTCGACATCCAGGAATTCATGATTCAGCCGGTTGGCGCGAAAACTGTTAAAGAAGCCATCCGTATGGGTTCTGAAGTTTTCCATCACCTGGCAAAAGTGCTGAAAAGCAAAGGCATGAACACTGCGGTAGGTGACGAAGGTGGCTACGCGCCGAACCTGGGTTCTAACGCCGAAGCACTGGCTGTTATCGCTGAAGCGGTAAAAGCAGCAGGCTACGAACTGGGCAAAGACATCACCCTGGCGATGGACTGCGCAGCATCTGAATTCTACAAAGACGGCAAATACGTGCTGGCGGGTGAAGGCGGTAAAGCATTCACTTCTGAAGAATTCACCCACTTCCTGGAAGATCTGACCAAACAGTACCCGATCGTGTCTATCGAAGACGGTCTGGACGAGTCTGACTGGGCGGGCTTCGCTTACCAGACCAAAGTGCTGGGCGACAAAATCCAGCTGGTAGGTGACGATCTGTTCGTAACCAACACCAAGATCCTGAGAGAAGGTATCGATAAAGGCATCGCTAACTCCATCCTGATCAAATTCAACCAGATCGGTTCACTGACCGAAACCCTGGCTGCTATCAAGATGGCGAAAGACGCTGGCTACACCGCGGTGATCTCACACCGTTCAGGTGAAACCGAAGATGCGACCATCGCTGACCTGGCGGTAGGTACTGCGGCTGGCCAGATCAAAACCGGTTCTATGAGCCGTTCTGACCGCGTTGCTAAGTACAACCAGCTGATTCGTATCGAAGAAGCACTGGGCGCGAAAGCACCTTTCAACGGTCTGAAAGAAGTGAAAGGCCAGGCTTAATCGCCTGCTGATGCCGCCTGAAGGCGGTATCGCCTGATATGAAGCCCCGCCTCGTGCGGGGCTTTTGCATTTTTGGCGTAAAGCCGCTGTTGTTACCGGTGACAGATCTGCCATAATCTGCGCCTTGAAATGATGAAGTGAGTAAAAAATGTTCTACCCGATTAACGAAATGTTCCAGACACTGCAGGGCGAAGGTTTTTACACGGGCGTTCCGGCACTGTTCATCCGCTTGCAGGGATGTCCGGTGGGTTGTAGCTGGTGTGATACCAAACATACCTGGGAAAAGCTGGCAGATCGGGAGACCTCGCTCGGTGACATTCTGGTCAAAACTGTTGAAAGCGATGCCTGGGGCAACGCCGATGCTGCGATGCTGATTGAGAGCATTCAGCGTCAGGGCTGGACTGCGCGCCATGTAGTGATCACCGGTGGTGAACCGGCCATTTACGATTTACGCCCTCTGACCAGCGCACTGGAAGCGGCGGGTTTTCAGTGCCAGATTGAAACCAGCGGCACCCATGAAATTCGCTGTACTGACACCACCTGGGTGACGGTTTCACCGAAAGTGAATATGCGCGGTGGTTACGATGTGCTGCCGCAGGCGTTAGTGCGGGCGGATGAGATCAAACATCCGGTAGCGCGCGAGCGTGATGTTGAAGCGCTGGATGCGTTGCTGGCAGGATTGCACGACGAGAAAAAGCGCATCATTGCGCTACAGCCGATCAGCCGTGGTGATGCGGCGACCAAACTGTGCATCGAAACCTGCATTGCCCGCAACTGGCGCTTGTCGATGCAGACGCACAAATATCTCAATATCGCCTGATATTGCCAACACCTGCAGAGACCCGTAGCGGCGCGATTTATCGCGCAATTCTGTGCAAGATGCGCGATAAATCGCGCCGCTACGGTTTCGATTACTGTTTTGCCTGATACGCGTCAAAAGCCTGCTTAATTTCTGCTTTCGCTGCCGCCGCATCCTGGAAACCATTCAGCTCCACTTTCTTACGGCCATCCGGCAGTTGTTTGTAGACGCGGAAAAACGCCTGCAAACGTTCCTGCTCGATCTTCGGCAGATCGTTCATCGTCTTGATATCGTCATAGGTGGGATCGATTTTGCTGGCGGGCACCGCGACGATCTTATCGTCCACTTCGCCACCATCGATCATCTTCAGCACGCCAATCGGACGCAGTTTGATCAACGTACCCGGTTGCAGCGGGGCTCGGCTGTAGAAAATCACATCCAGCGGATCACCATCGCCACCCAACGATTGAGTCAGCGAACCGTAGTTGGCCGGATAAGCCACCGGCATCGACTGAAAACGGTCGGCGACGATAAAGCCGGTTTTTGCGTCGGTTTCATACTTGATATTGCCACCCGCCGGGATTTCCGTGACGGCATAAAACTCATCCGGCACGTTTTTCGGCTGCGGGAAATCAAGCACGTTTTGCGCCTGAACGGCGGCAGAGGCGGAAATAAAAACAGCAATCAGGGAAAGGCGTTTCACCAGGTTCATTGTTGATTCTCTTGATCTTTAATGAAGGAGACAACAACGTAGGGGGCGTTGATGACAGCCAGATGACCTGAGTGTAAAGAAGCGTAGGGGAGGAAACTCAGGCTGCACGGGAGCAGCCCGGGAACACAACAACTATCCGCGGTAGACGCAGCCTGCGGTGCAGGTTTCTTTGATCATCACCGCACTGAGTTCTGGCAGGATCGGCTTCATCTCGTCCCAAATCCATTTTGCCAGCACTTCGCTGGTGGGATTGGATAGACCTGGGATGTCATTCAGATAGTGATGATCGAGACGATCGTAAATCGGCGCAAACGCCGCTTTCAGTTCTGCAAAATCCATAACCCAACCGGTATAAGCATCCACTTCACCGGTAATTTCCAGCCGCACCAGAAAGGAATGGCCGTGCAGACGACCGCATTTGTGCCCTTCAGGCACGTGGGGTAAGCGGTGCGCCGCTTCAAACTGGAACTCTTTAAACAACGTGGTAGACATAATGGCCTCAACATAAAAACCGCTGAAGTCTACCTGAAATGCAGATTTTTAGCATCCGTTACCGATGAACAGGGCATTTTACGCACTTAACCCAATCAGGCTGAAAATTAACTTATTGAATAGTCATGGCTTTATTTACCACTTTTGCTGGTTAGCATTACCCGAAAAACCACTTAGTCGTTTTGGTTATTTATTATGTCGAAGGTTTATTTAATCGTTAATATACGGGCCGGTAACCTACTCACTCTTCCGCCATTTTACGGTCCGGACTTCTGATACTGGAATTTTTAACGCGATGACGACTCAGGCACCCCCAGGTTCACTGCTGCCGCTAACCCCGGAGCAACTCGCGCGCTTACAGGCGGCGACTACCGATTTCTCTACCACCCAAATGGCATGGCTTTCGGGTTATTTCTGGGGCATGGTCAACCAGACGCCAGGAGCCGTGGCTGTTCCTGCGCCGGTGCAGGCCGACGTGCCGACCATCCTGTTGATCTCCGCATCGCAAACCGGCAATGCGCGTCGTCTGGCGGAACAACTGCGTGATGACCTGCTGGCCGCGAAACTGAGCGTTAATCTGGTCAACGCCGGTGACTACAAATTCAAACAAATTGGTCAGGAAAAGCTGCTGGTGGTGGTGACCTCCACCCAGGGCGAAGGCGAGCCGCCGGAAGAAGCGGTGGCGCTGCATAAATTCCTGATGTCGAAAAAAGCCCCGCAGTTGAAGGGCGCGGCCTTTGCCGTATTTGGTCTCGGTGATACTTCCTACGAATTCTTCAGCAAAGCCGGTAAAGACTTCGACAGTCGCCTGGCCGAGCTGGGGGCCGAGCGTCTGCTGGATCGCGTGGATGCGGATGTGGATTACGCAGCCCAGGCCATTGCCTGGCGTCAGCAAATCACCGACATCCTGAAAGCGCGGGTGCCGACGGAAGCACCGGCCATCGCTGCCATCACTGCCGCGGGCAGCGTTAACGAAGTGCACAGCAGCCCCTACAGCAAAGAAGCACCGCTGACAGCCAGCTTTGCCGTGAATCAGAAAATCACCGGGCGTGATTCCGATAAAGACGTGCGTCATATCGAAATTGACCTCGGCGATTCCGGTCTGCGTTACCAGCCGGGCGATGCTCTCGGTGTCTGGTATGAAAACGATCCGGCGCTGGTATCAGAACTGCTGGAACTGCTGTGGCTGAAAGGTGACGAGCCGGTGACTATTCACGGTGAAACCCTGGCGCTGTCTGATGCCCTGCAACGTCATTTCGAGCTGACGGTGAACACGCCGCAGATCGTTGAACACTATGCCGCGCTGGCTCGCAACGATGCGCTGCTGGCACTGGTGGGTGACAAGCCGAAGCTGCAGCATTACGCGCAGAGCCTGCCGATTGTCGATATGGTGCGTCAGGCTCCGACCGAACTGAACGCTGAGCAGCTAACCGGACTGCTGCGCCCGCTGACGCCGCGTCTGTATTCCATCGCGTCCTCACAGGCTGAGAACGAAACCGAAGTGCACATCACCGTGGGTGCGGTGCGCTACGACATCGATGAACGGGTACGTGGCGGTGGTGCCTCGACCTGGCTGGCAGACCGGCTGGAGGAAGACAGCGAGATTCGCGTGTTTATCGAGCATAACGACAACTTCCGTCTGCCTGCCAACCCGGAAACGCCGGTGATCATGATCGGACCCGGTACCGGCATCGCCCCGTTCCGCGCCTTTATGCAGCAGCGTGATAACGAGGGTGCAGGCGGCAAAAACTGGCTGTTCTTTGGCAACCCGCACTTCACCGACGATTTCCTGTATCAGGTTGAGTGGCAGAAGTATGTTAAAGACGGTCTGCTGACTCATATCGATCTGGCGTGGTCACGCGACCAGGCAGAGAAGATTTACGTACAAGATAAAATCCGTGCCAAAGGTGCGGAAGTGTGGCGCTGGATTGAAGAAGGCGCGCACCTTTACGTCTGCGGCGACGCCAATCGCATGGCGAAAGATGTTGAGCAGGCATTACTGGATGTGGTGGCCGAGCACGGTGGAATGGATCGTGAAACGGCTGACGAGTTTTTAAGTGAGCTGCGCATTGAGCGCCGTTATCAGCGAGACGTTTACTAATGAGTGAAAAACACCCTGGACCGCTGGTCGTTGAAGGCAAACTTGTTGATGCCGAGCGTCTGAAAAAGCAAAGCAATTATCTGCGTGGCACCATCCTTGAGGATCTCGATGATGGTCTGACCGGCGGCTTCAACGGCGATAACTTCCTGCTGATCCGTTTCCACGGTATGTACCAGCAGGATGACCGCGATATCCGTGCCGAGCGTGCGGCGCAGAAACTCGAACCGCGTCATGCCATGATGCTGCGTTGCCGTCTGCCGGGCGGCATCATCACGCCGACCCAGTGGCTGGCGATTGATAAATTCGCCACCGACAAAACCATTTACGGCAGTATCCGTCTGACCAACCGCCAGACGTTCCAGTTTCACGGCATTCTGAAGAAGAACGTCAAGCCGAGCCACCAGATGCTGCACGAAGTCGGTCTTGATGCGCTGGCAACCGCCAACGACGTCAACCGTAACGTGTTGTGTACCTCGAACCCGGTGGAATCTGAGCTGCATCAGGAAGCCTACGAATGGGCGAAAAAGTTGTCGGAGCACCTGCTGCCGAAAACCCGTGCCTATGCGGAGATCTGGTGGGATCAGGAAAAAGTGGCCACCACCGATGAGGAGCCGATCCTTGGTGAAACTTACCTGCCGCGTAAGTTTAAAACCACGGTGGTGATCCCGCCGCATAACGACGTGGATCTGCACGCTAACGATCTCAACTTCATCGCTATCGCTGAGAAAGGCAAACTGGTGGGCTTTAACCTGCTGGTAGGCGGTGGGTTGTCGATCGATCACGGCAACAAAGCGACCTACGCGCGTACCGCCAGTGAGTTCGGTTTCCTGCCGGTGGAGAAGATCCTCGACGTTGCGGCTGCCGTGGTGACCACGCAGCGCGACTGGGGCAACCGTACCGATCGTAAAAACGCCAAAACCAAATACACACTGGAACGCGTGGGCGTGGAAACCTTTAAAGCGGAAGTGGAAAAACGTGCCGGACTTACCTTCGGCCCGACGCGTCCGTACGAATTTACTACCCGTGGCGACCGCATTGGCTGGATCAAGGGTGTCGATAAGAAATGGCATCTGACGCTGTTTATTGAAAACGGTCGTTTGCTGGATTATCCGGGCCGTCCGCTGAAGCGCGGTATCGCCGAAATTGCCAAAGTGCATCAGGGTGATTTCCGTCTGACTGCCAACCAGAACCTGATTGTGGCGGGTGTGCCGGAGAAGCAAAAAGCGCAGATCGAAGCCATCGCCCGTGAACACGGTTTGATGGAACAGGTAACGCCGCAGCGTGAAAACTCGATGGCCTGTGTCTCTTTCCCGACTTGCCCGCTGGCGATGGCTGAAGCCGAGCGCTTCCTGCCGTCGTTCGTGACCAAAGTGGAAGAAATCATGCATGGTCATGGCGTTGGTGAGGAGCACATAGTGCTACGCGTTACCGGTTGTCCTAACGGCTGTGGCCGTGCCATGCTGGCCGAAATCGGTCTGGTGGGCAAAGCGCCAGGTCGTTACAACCTGCATATTGGCGGCAACCGTATCGGTACCCGTATTCCGCGCATGTATCGTGAAAACATCACGGAAGGTGAGATCCTCGCCAGCATTGATGAGCTGGTGGGACGCTGGGCCAAAGAACGCAAAAGTGAAGAAGGTTTTGGCGACTTCGTGATTCGCGCGGGCATCGTGAAGCCGGTGGTTGATCCTGCCCGTGATTTTTGGGACCCGGAGGCAGTATGACGGTACTCGATCTTTCCGCACTGAATGATTTACCGAAAATCGATCGCGTAATGGCGCTGGCAGAAACCAACGCCCGGCTGGAAAAACAATCGGCAGAAGAGCGTCTGAACTGGGCGCTGGAGCAACTGCCTGGTGCGTTTGTGCTTTCGTCCAGCTTTGGGATTCAGGCGGCGGTGTTGCTGCATATGGTCACCCGGCTGAAACCGGAGATTCCGGTGATTCTGACCGATACCGGTTATCTGTTCCCGGAAACCTATCGCTTTATCGATGAGCTGACTGAGCAGCTCAACCTGAATTTGCAGGTATTCCGTGCTGAAGCCTCACCTGCCTGGCAGGAAGCACGCTTCGGCAAACTGTGGGAGCAGGGTGTCGAAGGGATCGAGAAATACAACCAGATCAATAAAGTGGAACCGATGAACCGCGCACTGGAAACGCTGGGGGCGCAAACCTGGTTTGCTGGCCTGCGCCGCGATCAGTCCGGCAGCCGGGCGCATCTGCCGGTGCTGGCGATTCAGCGTGGCGTTTTTAAAGTTCTGCCGATTATCGACTGGGATAACCGCCAGGTGCATCAGTACCTGAAACAGCATGGCCTGAAATACCATCCGCTGTGGGATGAGGGTTACCTGTCAGTGGGGGATACGCATACCACGAAGAAATGGGAACCCGGCATGGCGGAAGAAGAAACGCGTTTCTTCGGTCTGAAGCGTGAGTGCGGCCTGCACGAAGGTTAATCTTTCCACCCCTAACGGCGCGATAAATCGCGCCGTTACGGATCTTTAAATCCCGGTTAACCCGGCAAACGCTTCACTGGCACGCGTCACATTCACCTTTGTGACGTCATAATTCGCCACCGCCACGAAGGGATCTTCCGCCAGAATCGCATCCAGCTCATCCCGTGGCATCTCTTTCACCATCACCATTCCACCAGTGCGTGGATCTTTACGTCCGGCCGCAATAAACGCACCGCTGGCAAAATAACGATCCAGCCATGCGATATGGGGTGCGAGCAGGGCTTCCACTTCTTCCACCGGACGGAAATAGTTCAGATAAACCACGTACATATCAGTTCCTCATGTTGTCGGGTTCGCCAGCTCGGTGAGCAATGGCAACAGGATTCTCACGCTCTCATGGGTGCGTTGGGTAATGCGGCCTGGTAGCCAGTGGTCGAGATAGTCCAGGTTATCGCGCTCGGTCTGATGACGGACGCTGCCATCCGGGAAGTGGGAGCTGCGCGCGCGCTGCTGCTGCCCATCTTTATTGCCCAGCGCCCAGTTGCTGGCGGTGACATCCAGCAGCGGCATACCCGCCTTATCAAACGGATTCTCACCGGGAAAATCACGTGCCACCAGCGTATGGGTAGCAGCAGAGATGCCGAAGCGGTGCGCCAGCTGCACGGCGCGGGCGCTGGTTTGCTTGCGCACCGCCGATGGCGTATTCATGCCGCTGTTGAAGTAGAGATGATCGCCGACGATCAGGCTATTCAGATCGATCACCAGCAGGGTGTCTTTCTTCTCTTTGGCGCTCATGCGTGACAGATAATCATCCATGCCATGCAGACCGGTTTCACCGGCACTCAGCGCCACAAAGCGTACGCCATAATGTAAAGGCATTTTGCTGAGCTGCTGGGCTAACTCCAGCATCACACCCAGGCCGGAAGCGTTATCATCCACGCCCTGCAAACGCAGACCGCCGATATTGTTGTCGGTTTCACGGCTGCTGAGCGGTGTCCAGGTATCGAGATGCGCCACAATCAGGATCTCCTGCGGTGCGCTACCCGCGCGGGCGGCAATCACCGAGGTGGCGGTCACTTTATGCCAGCGCATCTGGCCCTGCTTTTCGCGCCAGTTATAGCCGGTATTGAATTGGCGGGTATTGCTCTGATAACCCAGTTGGGTGAATTGCTGGCGCAGATAATCTGCGGTCATCAGCTCTGCCGGGCTACCGCTCATGCGGCCCGGATAATAGGTTGCGATATGACGCAATTGTTGTTCGGCAAATTGTCCGGGTACGTTCCCGGCAGCCTGAGCAAGGAGAGGAAAACCGCCCGCTATCGCTGCTGTCAGCAGGAGGCGGCGGAGGGTGGCAAACATAGTGTGTCCTTTTCTGACATCCCGTCGTGCGAAAAAAATTCTGCTTCAGTATGAAACTGTGACCGCTATTACACAATTTGATTTGCTCCGAAACACCAGCAATATCATTTGCTAAGCACAAAATGTTCTCAGCAATCCCGTGTCGTTATTCCATTCGGTAACTACTCATTCCAATTCGTAATTTCATCTGCCAGAAGGCGGGGACGTATAGTCGCGTTAACTTATTGTAAAACTAACAAGGTTAACGTGGATTATCTGCCTCTCTTTGCCGATCTCAAAAACCGTCCGGTGCTGGTTGTCGGCGGTGGCGACATCGCTGCGCGCAAAATTGAACTGCTGCGGCGTGCCGGTGCACATGTGCGGGTGACGGCGCGTGAGTTGGGCCATGAGTTGCAGGCACTGCATGAGATTGCGGCCATTGAGTGGATAGCACAAACCTTCGATGCGGAACAGCTGGAAGGCGTATTCCTCGTTATCGCCGCCACGGATAACAACGCGCTTAACAGCCAGGTTTTCGACGCAGCTAACGCGCGCCACAAGCTGGTGAATGTGGTGGATGACCAGCCGAAATGCAGCTTTATCTTCCCATCGATTGTTGATCGTTCCCCGCTGGTGGTGGCGATCTCCTCCAGTGGCACCGCACCGGTACTGGCGCGCTTGCTGCGGGAAAAAATTGAAGCCCTGCTGCCCGCGAATCTCGGACAAATGGCTACCGTTGCCGGGCAGTGGCGCGACAAAGTGAAACAACGTTATCGCCAGATGTCAGAACGCCGTCGTTTCTGGGAGCGCGCTTTCAACGGCTTGTTCGCCAGCCAGATGGCGGCGGGCAATGTTAATGAAGCGCGTCGTACATTGGATCGTGAGCTGGAGAACGACAGCGATAATCAGGGTGAAATCACCCTGGTCGGTGCCGGTCCCGGTGATGCCGGATTATTGACGCTGCGTGGTTTGCAGGTGATGCAGCTGGCGGATGTGGTGCTGTATGACCACCTGGTCAGTGATGAGGTGCTGGAGCTGGTACGACGCGATGCCGATCGTATCTGCGTGGGTAAACGTGCCGGTGCTCATTCCGTGTCACAGGAAGAGACCAATCAGCTGCTGGTGAAACTGGCGCTGGAAGGTAAACGCGTGGTGCGACTGAAAGGCGGCGATCCCTTTATTTTTGGCCGTGGCGGTGAAGAGTTGCAGGCCGCCAAAGCTGCCGGTATCCCGTTTCAGGTGGTGCCGGGTATCACTGCGGCAGCGGGCGCAACCGCCTATGCCGGTATCCCTTTAACCCACCGTGACCATGCGCAAAGCGTGTTGTTTATCACCGGCCACTGCCGGGCAGACAGCAACGGCATTGACTGGCCGTCGCTGGCGCGCGCGCGTCAGACGCTGGCGATCTATATGGGCACGGTGAAGGCGGCAGAGATTGCCGCCGGACTGATTGAACACGGGCGCGATCCAGCGACGCCTGTTGCGGTGATTGGCCGCGGCACGCGTCAGGATCAGCAGGTGCTGACTGGCACCTTAGCCCAACTGGAGGCGCTGGCCGCCTCCGCGCCGACGCCAGCATTGCTGGTGATTGGCGAAGTTGTGAATTTGCACGGGCAACTGGCCTGGTTTCAACATTCGGCACAGCAGGGGACTCGCGAGTCCGCCGTTGTCAATTTGGCTTGAGGAAAAATTATGGACCAAAACCGACTCACTCATCTGCGCCAGCTGGAGGCAGAGAGTATCCATATCATCCGCGAGGTGGCGGCCGAGTTCAGTAATCCGGTGATGATGTACTCCATCGGCAAGGACTCCTCGGTGATGCTACATCTGGCGCGCAAAGCCTTCTATCCGGGCACGCTGCCATTTCCGCTGCTGCACGTTGATACCGGCTGGAAATTCCGTGAAATGTACGAATTCCGCGATCGCACCGTCAAAGCGATGGGTGCTGAGTTGCTGGTGCACCGCAACCCGGAAGGCGTGGCGATGGGCATCAACCCGTTTGTACACGGTAGCGCCAAGCATACCGACATCATGAAAACCGAAGGGCTGAAGCAGGCGCTGAACAAATACGGCTTTGATGCCGCGTTTGGTGGCGCACGCCGTGATGAAGAGAAATCGCGCGCCAAGGAACGTATCTATTCATTCCGTGACCGCTTCCACCGCTGGGACCCGAAAAACCAGCGCCCGGAGCTGTGGCACAACTACAACGGCCAGATTAACAAAGGTGAGAGCATCCGTGTGTTCCCGCTCTCCAACTGGACCGAACTGGATATCTGGCAATACATCTTCCTGGAAAACATCGAGATTGTGCCGCTGTATCTCGCCGCACCGCGTCCGGTGCTGGAGCGTGATGGCATGCTGATGATGGTGGATGACGACCGTATCGACCTGCAACCGGGTGAAGTGATCAAACAGCGTATGGTACGTTTCCGTACCCTCGGCTGCTGGCCGCTGACCGGTGCGGTGGAATCCGAAGCACGAACGCTGCCGGAAATTATTGAAGAGATGCTGGTCTCCACTACCAGCGAACGCCAGGGCCGCGTGATTGACCGCGACCAGGCCGGTTCGATGGAACTGAAGAAACGTCAGGGTTATTTCTAAGGAGACGCAGATGAATACCGTTATTGCACAACAGATTGCCGATCAGGGTGGCGTGGAAGCCTGGCTGACCGCGCAACAACACAAAAGCCTGCTGCGTTTCCTCACCTGTGGTAGCGTGGACGACGGCAAAAGTACGCTGATTGGCCGTTTGCTGCACGATACCCGTCAGATCTATGAAGATCAGCTTTCTTCGCTGCACAATGACAGCAAACGCCATGGTACGCAGGGCGAGAAACTGGATCTGGCACTGCTGGTTGATGGTTTGCAGGCCGAGCGTGAGCAGGGCATCACCATTGACGTGGCTTACCGTTACTTCTCCACCGAGAAGCGCAAATTCATTATCGCGGACACCCCCGGACACGAGCAGTACACGCGCAACATGGCGACCGGTGCCTCAACCTGCGATCTGGCGATTCTGCTGATTGATGCCCGTAAAGGCGTGCTGGATCAGACCCGTCGTCACAGCTTTATCTCGACGCTGCTGGGCATTAAGCATCTGGTGGTGGCGATCAACAAGATGGACCTGGTGGCATTCAATCAGGACAGGTTTGAGCAGATCAAACAGGATTACCTCGATTTCGCAGCGCAGCTGCCGGAAGACCTCGATATCCGCTTTGTGCCGATGTCGGCGCTGGAAGGGGATAACGTGGCCTCGCAGAGCGAGAGCATGCCTTGGTATAGCGGCCCGACGCTGCTGGATGTGCTGGAAACCGTGGAGCTGAACCGCGTGGTTGATCATCAGCCGATGCGCTTCCCGGTGCAATACGTTAACCGCCCGAACCTCGATTTCCGCGGCTATGCCGGAACGCTGGCGTCAGGCGTGGTGAAAGTGGGCCAGCGCGTGAAAGTGCTGCCGTCGGGTGTGGAATCGACTATCGCGCGCATCGTCACTTTTGACGGTGATTTGCCGGAGGCCGGCGCTGGCGAAGCTATCACCCTGGTGCTGAAAGATGAGATCGACATCAGTCGCGGCGACCTGCTGGTAGACGCTGATGCGGAGCTGAAATCGGTGCAATCCGCCACCGTCAACGTGGTGTGGATGGCTGAGCAGCCGTTGCAACCAGGCCAGAGCTACGATGTGAAGATTGCCGGTAAGAAAGCCCGTGGCCGCGTGGAAAAAGTGATTCATCAGGTTGAGATCAACACGCTGGAAAAACGCAGCGCTGACAGCCTGCCGCTGAACGGTATCGGGCTGGTGGAAGTGACCTTCGATGAACCGATGGTGCTGGATCAGTATCGCCAGAACCCGGTCACTGGCGGCATGATTTTTATTGATCGTCTGAGCAACGTCACCGTTGGCGCGGGCATGATTGAAGAACCGCAAAGCGCCAGCCGCGCTGAGGTTGGTCAGTACAGTGACTTTGAGCTGGAACTGAATGCGTTGGTTCGTCGTCATTTCCCACACTGGAATGCACGCGACTTGCTGGGTGGTCAGTAATGGCGCAACACGATGAAAACGTGGTGTGGCATGACCATCCGGTGACGCGCGCTGAGCGTGAGCAGCAGCATGGTCATCAGGGCGTGGTGCTGTGGTTTACCGGTCTGTCCGGCTCGGGAAAATCCACGGTGGCAGGTGCAGTGGAGCAGGCGTTGCATCGTCTGGGCGTCAGTACCTATCTGCTGGATGGTGACAATGTGCGTCACGGCTTATGCCGTGACCTCGGCTTCAGCGATGACGATCGTAAAGAAAATATTCGTCGCGTCGGTGAAGTGGCAAAACTGATGGTGGATGCGGGGCTGGTGGTGCTGACCGCCTTTATTTCCCCGCATCGTGCTGAGCGCCAGATGGTGCGCGACCTGCTGGCCGAGGGCCAGTTTGTTGAAGTGTTTGTCGATACGCCGCTGGCGGTGTGTGAAGCACGCGATCCGAAAGGATTGTATAAAAAAGCCCGTGCCGGAGAACTGCGCAATTTCACCGGCATCGACAGCGTTTATGAGGCACCGGAATCGCCTGCAATCCACCTGGATGGTGAACAATTGGTTACAAAACTGACCGCCCAATTGTTAGACCTGCTGCGCCACCGCGATATCATCAGATCCTGAATAGACAGCGGCAAATCATTACGGTTTGCCGCGCTTCGCGTCAACAGGAACTCTATGCAGAACGTTACCCCTATGCTGGCACGCAAAGATGAACTCCCCCAGGATGAGCCGCGCTCGTCGTTACCGGGTGGTGTGATTGGTTTTCTCTCGTACTGGTGCGCTCTGGCAATTCCGTTTCTGCTCTACGGCTCCAATACGCTGTTCTTCTTCCTCTATACCTGGCCATTCTTCCTCGCCTTGCTGCCGGTTTCGGTGCTGATTGGTATTGTCTTCAGCCTGATGCTGCGTGGTCATTTGTTCTGGAGTGGGGTGGTCACGGCAATCGTGGTGGTGTGCCTGTTTTGGCTACTCTTCTCATTTCTCTCCGGCTGGTAAGCTGTGCCTGATGTGCAAACGCGTCGGCTGGTTACAAAACTTTACCTGCCGATGTTCTCATCATCTGCGTCATTATTTGTACGGACAAACGCCTGTGAACGGCATTTTCGCTGCTGGAGTGGAGTCCGGCGCGAAGTTATGGGATGATTGAGCCGTTTTTCAGGGGGCGGGGATGGGAAAACTGACGTTATTGCTACTCGTACTGCTCGGCTGGCTTCAATATTCGTTGTGGCTGGGTAAGAACGGGATTCATGACTATACGCGCGTTAATGATGACGTCGCGTCACAACAGGCGAATAACGCCAAACTCAAAGCGCGTAACGATCAGCTGTTCGCCGAAATTGACGATCTCAACGGTGGTTCTGAGGCTATCGAGGAACGCGCACGCAATGAACTGGGCATGATCAAGCCCGGTGAAACCTTCTATCGTCTGGTGCCGGACCAGAACAAACGTAACGCGCAACAAGCTGCGCAAAATCAACAACGATAAACCATGAACAACCTTTCTTCCTCTGCGGATGTGATCGCCGTAGTGCCCGCTGCCGGTATTGGCAGCCGCATGCAGGCGGCCTGCCCGAAACAGTATCTGACCATCGGTCAATTCACCCTTCTTGAACACAGCGTCGCGCGGTTGCTGGCGCATCCTGCCGTAAAACAGGTGGTGGTCGCCATCGGCCCCGATGACGGCTGGTTTGACACCTTGCCGCTGGCGCAGGATGCCCGCGTGCTGCGTGTCACCGGCGGCGATACGCGCGCTGAGTCCGTGCTGGCGGGGTTGCAGGCAGTGAAGCAGGGGGAGTGGGTGCTGGTGCATGACGCGGCGCGTCCGTGCCTGCATCCCGATGATTTAGCACGCCTGCTGGCCGTGCGTCAGCACAGTAAAGTGGGGGCGATTCTGGCGGCACCGGTGCGTGACACCATGAAGCGTGCCGAACCGGGCAAAGCGGCCATTGCGCATACCGTCGAGCGTGAAAATTTATGGCATGCGCTGACGCCGCAATTCTTCCCTCATGCATTGCTGATGGCCTGCCTGACGCGCGCCCTTAATGAAGGGGCGACCATTACCGATGAGGCATCGGCACTGGAATACTGCGGCTACCATCCCGAACTGGTGAGCGGTCGCAGTGATAACATCAAGGTGACGCGGCCAGAAGACCTGGCGCTGGCGGCCTTCTATCTTACCCAGATTCAGTTACAGGAGAGCGCATGATGCGTATCGGCCACGGTTTTGACGTGCACGCCTTCGGAGGCGAGGGGCCTCTGGTGATTGGCGGGGTGCGAGTTCCCTTCGAACAGGGTTTTATTGCGCATTCTGATGGTGATGTGGCGTTACATGCGCTGACTGACGCCCTGCTGGGGGCGGTGGCGATGGGCGATATCGGCAAATTGTTTCCTGATACCGATCCTGCTTATAAAGGCGCGGACAGCCGTGGCCTGCTGCGTGAAGCCTGGCGTCGTATCCAGCAGAAGGGTTACCAGATTGGTAATGTGGATGTCACCATCATTGCCCAGGCACCGAAGATGCTGCCGCACGTCCCGCAAATGCGCGTGAATATCGCCGAAGATCTTGGTTGCCATATGGATCAGGTCAACGTCAAAGCCACGACGACAGAAAAACTGGGTTTTACCGGGCGCGGCGAAGGCATTGCCTGTGAAGCGGTTGCGCTACTGGTTAAGGCAGAAACGGCATGAGTGAATTGCTGTACCTGCATGGCGAACCACGCGCGACCGGGGTGATCAAAGCCAATCCGGAAGATTTTGTCGTGATTGAGGATCTCGGTTATCCCTATGATGGTGAAGGTGAGCAGCTATTGGTGCGTATCCGTAAAATCGGGTGCAACACCCGTTTCGTCGCGGAAGCGCTGGCGAAATTTTTAGGTGTGCACGTGCGCGATCTCAGCTACGCCGGGATGAAGGACCGCCATGCGGTGACGGAACAGACGCTTTGTTTCCGTCTACCGGGTAACGCTATGCCTGATCTGTCTGAATTTCAGCTTGAAGGCGTGGAAATCCTGCAGGTGGTGCGCCACAAGCGTAAACTACGTACCGGTGCGCTGGCGGGAAATGCGTTTCGCCTGGTGATCCGTCAAATTTCGGATCGCACTGAGGTGGAACAGCGTTTACAGAAAATTCAGAAAAGCGGTGTGCCGAATTATTTTGGCGAGCAGCGTTTCGGGCGCGAGGGTAATAATCTGACGCAGGCCCGGCAGTGGGCGCAGGATAGCTTTCGCCCACGCGATCGTAACAAAAAAGGCCTGCTGCTTTCGGCGACGCGCAGCCATCTGTTTAATCAGGTGACCAGCGCCCGCTTACAGCGTGACAATTGCCTGGACGCAGTCATCAGCGGTGATGCATTACAGCTGACCGGGCGTGGTAGCTGGTTTGTGGCGCAGGCCGAAGAACTGGCTGAGCTGCAACAGCGCGTGGACCAGGATGAACTGCGCATCACTGCCCCATTAGCCGGACGAGGTGGCTGGGGCACCCAGGCGGAAGCGCTTGAATTTGAACAGCAGAGCCTGGCAGGTGCGGCAGAATTGATTACACTGCTTGAGCGTGAACGTGTTGATGCGGCACGACGTGCAATGCGCGTGGTGCCGAAAGCGTTGCGCTGGAACTGGTGGGATGATGTGACGCTGGAGATGGAGTTCTGGCTGCCTGCGGGCAGCTATGCCACCAGCGTGGTGCGTGAGCTTCTCCAACAAGAAGGTAACGATGCGGATATTGCTGAGTAATGATGACGGAATTCATGCTCCAGGCATTCAGACACTGGCGCGCGCACTGCGTCAGTTTGCTGAAGTGCAGGTGGTGGCACCCGATCGTAATCGGAGCGGTGCCTCAAACTCGCTGACCCTTGAAACACCGCTTCGTACCTTTACCCATGAAAACGGCGATATCGCCGTACAGATGGGCACACCGACTGACTGCGTGTTTCTCGGGGTAAATGCCCTGATGCAACCGCGCCCGGATATCGTGGTTTCCGGTATCAATGCCGGGCCAAACCTCGGTGATGACGTGATTTATTCTGGCACCGTCGCCGCTGCCATGGAGGGACGCCATCTCGGGTTACCGGCACTGGCCGTCTCCCTTAATGGTCATCAGCATTACGCCACCGCAGCTGCAGTGACCTGCGCGTTGCTGCGCGCCCTGACGCGTGAGCCGCTGCGTACCGGCCGCATCCTGAATATCAACGTACCTGATTTACCCCTGTCAGAAGTGAAAGGCTTCCGCGTGACGCGTTGTGGCAGCCGACATCCGGCCGATCAGGTGATTCGTCAGCAGGATCCGCGTGGTAACACCCTGTACTGGATCGGGCCGCCGGGCGAAAAGCTGGATGCGGGTCCGGATACCGATTTTGCGGCAGTTGATGCCGGTTACGTTTCCATCACCGCATTGCATGTTGACCTGACCGCTCCAGCGGCGCAGTTGGTGTTAAGCGAATGGCTGACCCAGGCGGAGGTGGATTTGGCATGGTGAGTCGGCGCGTCGAAACCCTGCTGGCGCAACTGCGCGCGCAGGGCATCCATGATGAACATCTGCTGAAAGCCATCGCTGATGTGCCGCGTGAGCGTTTTATCGACGAAGCCTTCGAACACAAAGCCTGGGACAATGTCGCACTGCCGATTGGCAGCGGGCAAACCATTTCACAGCCTTATATGGTGGCGCGGATGACAGCGCTGCTTGAGTTAAATGCTGATGCGTGTGTGCTGGAAATCGGCACCGGCTCCGGCTATCAGACTGCTATTCTGGCCCATCTTGTTAACCACGTTTATTCCGTTGAACGCATCAAAGGGTTGCAGTGGCAGGCGAAACGCCGCCTGAAGCAGCTCGATCTCCATAATGTTTCCACTCGCCACGGTGATGGCTGGCAGGGATGGGCGGCACGCGGTCCGTTCGATGCCATTATCGTCACCGCAGCACCACCTGAAATTCCGACTGCGCTGATAGCGCAATTGCGCGATGGCGGCAGAATGGTGCTGCCGGTTGGAGAAGATCAGCAAGTGTTGAAACGTCTGCGTCGCCAGGGGGATGAGATGATTGAAGAGATCATCGAACCCGTCCGCTTTGTGCCTTTAGTTCAGGGCGATCTGGCCTAAAGCGCTTCGTACTTGTTCACAACTGTTACATAGCATGGCGCAGTTGATCTTGCTACTATCCTTGTTAATCAAAGCGAAAGGCCGTTTCGGACGCATTACGCAGTGTAAAATGCGGCTAACGCAGTCACAGTTATATCCAGGATTGCCATCACGGGGGATCAATGAGCACGGGAAGCACAATATTTCAATTACGCCGTCTGGCGGCACTGACAGTGGTCGGTTTCTGGCTGGCAGGCTGTAGCTCCAGCGATAACACACAGGCACCCATTAGTCAGATTGGTGGAAACGGTGGTATGAGCGACGCTTCAGGCGGCGGTGTACCGGCCATGCCTCGTGGCGGAATGTTAAGTGGTGGTGTACCTTCTGCGCCCGCGTCGGGCGGAATGATTAGTGGTAATGATAATGTGACGACGCAAAATGGTCACATTGTATACAACCGCAATTATGGGAATATTCCTAAAGGTAGTTATGGCGGTGAGACTTACACCGTTAAGCGTGGCGATACCCTGTTCTATATCGCCTGGATTACCGGCAACGATTTTCGCGATTTGGCCCAACGCAACAACATCGCCGCCCCGTATAGCCTGAGCGCCGGGCAAACGTTGCAGGTTGGTAATGGATCCGGACAGTCAATTACCGGTGGTAACGCTATCACTGCGGCCGATGCAACTCAGGGCGGCGTACCCGTTACACCGGGTTCTTCGCAAATTAAATCGACCCCGGTTGCACAGCAACCTGTTATTACGTATTCTGATGATTCGGGTAATTCTTCAGGCAGCAAATTGTTGCCGTCGAAAGGGGCAAATAATGTGGCAACGACCACAGCTCCGGTTATCGCACCGCCCACAGTCAGCAGCACAACGGATAGCACAACCCCAGTGGGAAGCTGGCGTTGGCCGACTGATGGGAAGATCATCGATAACTTCTCCGCTGCGGAAGGCGGAAACAAAGGGATCGATATCGCCGGTTCGCGTGGACAACCTGTTGTCGCCACTGCTTCGGGTAGGGTGGTATACGCAGGCAACGCGCTCCGTGGGTACGGTAATTTAATCATCATCAAACACAATGATGACTACCTGAGTGCGTACGCCCATAACGACACTATGCTGGTCCGGGAACAACAGGAAGTTAAAGCTGGGCAAAAAATCGCTACCATGGGTAGCACCGGAACCAGTTCAGTAAGATTGCATTTTGAAATTCGTTACAAGGGGAAATCCGTAAATCCGTTGCGTTACTTACCGCAACGATAATCCGGCAGAACCCAGGTGTTCTGCCCTTGGATCACGGGTAGGAGCCGCTTATGAGCCAGAATACGCTGAAAGTTAACGAGTTACACGAAGATGCGGAATTCGAGGAGAACGGAGCTGAGGTTTTTGATGAGAAGGCTCTCGTTGAGAACGAACCTGGTGATAACGATGTAGCGGAAGAAGAGTTGTTGTCACAGGGTGCGACGCAACGCGTTTTGGATGCGACGCAGCTCTACCTCGGAGAAATTGGTTATTCTCCATTATTAACGGCGGAAGAAGAGGTGTTCTTTGCCCGCCGCGCATTACGAGGCGACATTCCTTCTCGCCGCCGCATGATTGAAAGTAACCTGCGCCTGGTGGTCAAGATTGCCCGTCGGTATAGCAATCGTGGTCTGGCTCTGCTTGACCTGATTGAAGAGGGGAATCTCGGCCTGATTCGCGCAGTAGAGAAGTTTGACCCGGAACGTGGGTTCCGCTTCTCGACTTACGCCACCTGGTGGATTCGTCAGACCATTGAACGGGCGATCATGAACCAAACCCGTACCATTCGTCTGCCTATCCACATTGTTAAAGAGTTGAATGTTTATCTGCGTACTGCGCGTGAACTTTCTCACAAGCTCGATCATGAGCCGAGTGCTGAAGAGATCGCCGAGCAGCTGGATAAACCGGTTGATGATGTAAGCCGTATGCTGCGTCTCAACGAGCGCATTACCTCGGTTGATACGCCACTCGGTGGTGATTCCGAAAAAGCGTTGCTGGACATCCTGGCCGATGAAAAAGATAACGGCCCGGAAGACACCACGCAGGACGATGATATGAAACAAAGCATCGTTAAGTGGTTGTTTGAACTCAATGCCAAGCAGCGTGAAGTGCTGGCGCGTCGTTTCGGCCTGTTGGGCTATGAAGCGGCAACGCTGGAAGATGTTGGCCGCGAAATCGGTTTGACCCGTGAGCGTGTCCGTCAGATTCAGGTTGAAGGTCTACGTCGTTTGCGTGAAATCCTGCAAACTCAGGGCCTGAATATCGAAGCACTGTTTCGTGAATAAACCGTAATCGCTACATAAAAACGGTGACCATCTGGTCACCGTTTTTTTATGCCTGTCATTCAGGATGGTGACGAGCTGCCACCATCCTGCTGCTTCTACACCAGCGTTTTCAGACGATAGATCCACTCCAGCGCCTGACGTGGTGTCAGGGTATCGGGATCGAGCGCTTCCAGTGCCTCAACTGCCGGTGACGTGTCTGCTACCAGGAGCGGCAGCTGCGCACCCTCCACCGTCGAGGCTGCTGAGCTGCCTGAAAGGGCTTCCAGTTCCTTCAATTTATGGCGTGCACGTTTGATAACTTCTTTCGGTACACCGGCCAACGCCGCCACAGCAAGACCGTAACTTTTACTGGCTGCACCATCCTGGACGCTGTGCATAAAGGCGATGGTGTCACCATGTTCCACGGCATCGAGATGCACGTTAACCACACCTTCCATTTTTTCTGGCAGCGTGGTCAGCTCGAAATAGTGGGTAGCGAACAACGTCATCGCTTTAATGCGGTTGGCCAGGCTTTCGGCGCAGGCCCAGGCCAGCGACAGGCCATCATAGGTTGAGGTGCCGCGGCCAATCTCATCCATCAGCACCAGGCTGTTCTCGGTGGCGTTGTGCAGGATATTGGCGGTTTCGGTCATTTCCACCATAAAGGTGGAACGTCCTGAGGCCAAATCGTCAGCCGCACCTACGCGAGTAAAAATGCGATCAATGGGGCCAATCACCGTTTCCTCAGCCGGAACAAAGCTGCCGATCCACGCCATCAGCGCGATCAATGCCGCCTGGCGCATATAAGTGCTTTTACCCCCCATATTCGGGCCGGTGATAATCAGCATGCGACGCTGGGTGGAGAGCGATAATGGATTCGCGATAAAGGGTTCTTTCAGCACCTGCTCAACAACCGGGTGACGACCGCCGGTGATGCGGATACCGGCTTTATCCTGGAGCACCGGACGGCAATAATTGAGCGTCCAGGCACGTTCCGCCAGGTTAGCCAGCACATCAAGCTCGGCCAGTGCGGCAGCACTTAATTGCAGCGCTTCCAGGTGCGGCAGCAGGCGATCGAACAGCTCGTCGTAAAGGCCTTTCTCCAGCGTCAGCGCTTTACCTTTTGAGGTCAGGACCTTGTCTTCATACTCTTTCAGTTCTGGAATGATGTAGCGTTCAGCATTCTTCAGCGTCTGACGGCGCACGTAGTGGATGGGTACCAGATGGCTCTGACCACGACTGACCTGGATGTAATAGCCATGAATGGCGTTAAAGCCGACTTTAAGGGTATCCAGCCCGAGTTTTTCCCGTTCGCGGATTTCAAGACGATCGAGATAATCGGTGGCCCCATCCGCCAGTGCGCGCCACTCGTCGAGTTCCGCGTTATAACCGGGTGCAATCACACCTCCGTCACGGACTAATACCGGCGGAGACTCAATAATTGCCTGCTCCAGCAGTTCGCGCAGTTCACTGAAATCCCCCATCTGCGTACGCAGCTGAATCAGTTGAGGAGCCTCGGCCTGTTCCAGTAAGGCATTCAGTTCCGGCAACTGCTGAAAAGCGTGGCGCATACGGGCCAGATCGCGTGGGCGGGCGGTGCGCAGCGCCAGACGGGCGAGGATACGTTCCAGATCGCCAACCTGGCGTAACACGGGTTGTAACTCTTCGCTGTGCGCCTGTAATTCCGCAATGGATTGCTGACGACGTGCAATGGTTGCGACATCACGCAATGGCATATGCAGCCAGCGTTTCAGCATGCGGCTGCCCATCGGAGTAACGGTTTTATCCAGAACCGCAGCGAGGGTGTTTTCTGTCCCTCCGGCCAGATTCTGTGTGATTTCGAGGTTGCGGCGCGTGGCAGCATCCATTATCACGCTATCCTGCTGACGCTCCATGCTGAGCGAGCGGATATGGGGCAGGGAGGTGCGCTGGGTGTCTTTGACATATTGCAGCAGACAACCTGCCGCGCGCAGTGCCAGATGCGCCTGTTCGACGCCAAACCCATTGAGATCGCGCGTGCCAAATTGCAGATTCAACTGCTGGCGCGCGGTATCGATTTCATATTCCCAGAGCGGACGGCGGCGCAGACCACGGCGCTGATCAATGAGCGGCATCGCCTGAAAATCTTCGGGGTAGAGCAATTCAGCCGGATTGGTGCGTTGCAATTCGGCGGCCATGGTTTCCAGATCGCCGGGTTCGCTTAACCGGAACCGCCCGGAACTGATATCCAGCGTGGCAAAGCCAAACCCGCGCTGGCTCTGAAAAATGGCTGCCAGCAGGTTATCCTGGCGCTCCTGCAACAATGCCTCATCGCTGATGGTGCCGGGGGTGACAATACGCACCACTTTGCGTTCTACCGGGCCTTTGCTCAGCGCGGGATCACCAATTTGCTCACAAATCGCCACCGACTCACCTAACTGGACCAGTTTCGCCAGATAGCCCTCAACCGCGTGATAGGGAACGCCAGCCATGGGAATGGGTTCGCCTGCGGACGCACCGCGTTTGGTGAGTGAGATTTCCAGCAGCTGTGAAGCGCGCTTTGCGTCATCGTAAAACAGCTCATAAAAATCACCCATGCGATAGAACAGCAGGATATCAGGATGATCGGCCTTCAGACGCAGGTACTGCTGCATCATGGGCGTATGGGCGGTGAAGTCCATTTGCTCTGCTCCTTTCATCTCTTTCTCGATTTGCATTTACTTTTTGAGTGCCCGTAATAGGTTATCGCTACAGGAAAGGTGCGTTATCACGCTGGCGCGATAACGAAAGAGGCGATGTTACCATTTTTGCAGCATCTCCTTCATCTGCCTGCTGGCCTTTCGGTTGCCGACCATAGCAAATTGCGGCGTCAGGAAAAAAGGAAAAAGCGCTGTAAATGGTAAAGTGTGGAAGCGGGTCGCAAATTTTGTTGCGCAGCGCCCTGACAGAGATAACTGACGTAAATTTAAGATATTGCCCTGTAAGTCATTAACCTGAACGATTAACATGTGGACTCCGGTTTCATCTGGCTTATGGAAATCCAATGCGTTTTAAGGTTGCCCTTCTCCCGCTCATTACCCTGCTTGCCGCCTGTAGCAGCAAGCCTCAAACAACCCAGCAGCCCGCCGTCGTTTCTGCACCTCAGGGTGGTTTCCTACTGGATCAATCACACGCTATCCAGCCAATGTTTGGTGATTTCGCGGAAAATCCCGCGGCTGAACAATTTATTGACCAGATGGTGGCGAAGCACGGTTTTGATCGCCAGCAATTGCATGCGGTGATCGGCCAGGCGAAACGGCTGGATTACGTGCTGCGCCTGATGGACCAACAGGCACCGAGCTACACTCCGCCAACCGGCCCAAATGGTGCCTGGATTCGCTACCGCAATAAATTCATTACCCCTGATAACGTACAAAACGGTGTTGCGTTCTGGAATCAATACCAGGATGCACTGCAACGCGCCCAGCAGGTCTATGGCGTGCCACCGGAAATTATTGTCGGCATTATTGGCGTTGAGACACGCTGGGGCAGGGTGATGGGGAAAACCCGCTTACTGGATGCGCTGGCAACGCTTTCGTTCAACTATCCACGCCGGGCGGCTTACTTCAGCAGCGAGCTGGAAACGTTCCTGTTGATGGCACGTACCGAGCAGGATGATCCGCTTGATCTGCGCGGTTCTTTCGCTGGTGCGATGGGCTACGGGCAGTTTATGCCATCGTCGTATAAACAATATGCGGTGGATTTTAACGGGGATGGACACATCAACTTGTGGGACCCGGTTGATGCTATCGGCAGCGTGGCTAATTATTTCAAAGAACATGGCTGGCGTCCGGGTGAAGCCGTTGCTGTCCCGGCCAGCGGGCAGGCTCCGGCACTGGAGAATGGTTTCAAAACCCTGTATCCGGTCAGCACCCTGATGGCAAGTGGCCTGACACCGCAGGGATCGCTGGACGGCAACAATCAGGCCAGTTTGTTACGTCTTGATCTGGGCACCAGTTATCAATACTGGTACGGGCTACCCAATTTCTACGTGATAACTCGCTACAATCACAGCACGCATTATGCAATGGCGGTGTGGCAGTTGGGCGAAGCGGTCAGCAAAGCGCGACAGGGTGCGATATTTTAATGCTGTCCTTACTAACAGTAAGGAGATAAGATGTCGCCCCTTTTGCGGCACCACCTTCGCCGCGACCTTTTCTCTGAGGAGCGCTTATGAATACCTTACCCGCCTGTCCTGAATGCCAGGCCGACTATACATGGCAGGATGGCGAGAAGCTGAACTGCCCGTCATGTGGACATATCTGGTCGCTGGCGGCGGATGATATGGCTGCTGATGGTCTGGTTGTGCGTGATGCAAATGGTAACCTGCTGGCGGATGGCGACAGCGTCACCGTCGTCAAGGATCTGAAGGTTAAGGGCAGCTCCTCAACGTTGAAAATCGGCACAAAAGTGAAAAGCATTCGTCTGGTTGAAGGCGACCACAATATCGATTGCAAGATCGATGGTTTTGGCCCGATGAAACTCAAATCTGAGTTCGTGAAAAAGAACTGAGTTCCGGACGGCGCTGTGCCGTCCGCGTTGTTCTATTATTCCAGCAACCGATCTATCGCTGCGCACTGGGCGGCACTCAGCTCTCCGCCATAGTTGCGGGAGCGGGTGGTCATCGATTCATAACGACGCGCGACGGCGGTTTTGATCGTTGTGACAAAATCATCTCCCAGGGTATAAATCGCCATCAGCTGCCCAATGCGTTGCTGAATGGTGGTTAACTGGCGTAAATCGCCCGCCCGCCACGCCTGCATCGCCCCGGCAAATAGCTCCGGTACGATATTATTCAGCCCGGAAATCACCCCTGCACCGCCTGCCAGCAGGTTGGGTAACAGATATTCGTCATAGCCGGATAGCACCGCAAAATCGCTGCGCACTTTTCTTGTTTCTTCAATCAACGCACGGTTGTGCGACAGGCAATCCACCGTGTCTTTGATACCAATAAAATTCGGCAGTTCTGCCGCCAGTTCCGCTACCAGCGCGGGGGTTAAATCACAACCGGTACGCGCCGGAAAATTGTAGGCAAACCATTTCCCACCTAATTGCTGGTCCAGAGCTTTGAAATAACTCAGCAGCTGTTTTTGCGTCTGACCATAGTAATAAGGAGGTAGCACCATCACCGCGTCAAACCCATGCTGCCACGCGGCCTCAGCCAGTTGCAGCATATCAGGCACGCAGGTGCTGGAAACGTTAGCGACCATCGTGAGTGGGGATAGCTGACGCGCTTCGCGAATCAGATGTAGTCGTTCCTGTTGCGTGAGCGAAGCAAACTCACCAATGCTGCCCATTAACAGAAGGGTATCAATGCCTGAATGATTGAGCCGGGCGAAGTGGCGGCCCAGGGCATCAATATCGACGTTCCCGTTGTTATCAAAGGGGGTTACTGACGGACACCAGACGCCAGCCAGTGCGGGTTGTGCAACCATAGCAAACTCCTTATCGTGAAAAATGAAACACTGTTTTAACTTAATCGCCATTGGCTAAACTAACCAGATAACAGCACGCAAAAAGTGAGCTATCGCACTTTTCTTTTCGGGGGGATGGCAAAAACGAGTAGTGTTGAGTTCCTGGGATAAAACTGGAGCGTGACAATGCAAGACTGGAATCCACAGCTATATCGTCAGTTTGAATCAGAGAGAACCCGACCGGCCTATGAGTTGCTGGCGCGGGTCACCACTCCTGAAGTGCGTTTCGCAACGGATTTAGGTTGCGGACCGGGCAACAGTACCGAGCTACTGGCGCAGGCCTGGCCGGAGGCCGTCATCTGTGGCATTGATAGCTCGGAAGCGATGCTGGTGCAGGCGCGTGAACGCCTTCCGGATTGCCTCTTTGAGCTGGCCGATATTCGTTCCTGGCAGGCCGAACAACCCCAGCAGGTGATTTACGCCAATGCATCTTTGCAATGGCTGGGTGAACATTCTTCGCTGCTGCCGCACCTGGTAAGCCAGCTCGCTATCGGCGGCTCACTGGCAATTCAGATGCCGGATAACCTTGAGGAACCTTCGCATCGCCTGATGCGCGAGGTGGCTGCGGGTGAGCGCTGGCTGCCACATATCTCCCAGCAGGCAGCTGAACGTAAGCGCTTACTGACCACTGCACAATATTATGATTTGCTGAGCGATGCGGGTTGTGAGGTGGATATCTGGCGTACCACCTACTATCACATCATGGCGGATGCACAGGCGATTATTACCTGGCTGCGAGCCACTGGCTTGCGTCCTTTCCTTGCCGGGCTGGATGAAAACCAGCAACAGGCGTTTTTAGCGGAATATCATCAGGCGCTGATTACCGCTTATCCGGCTCGCGCTGATGGTAAGGTTTTGCTGGCTTTCCCGCGTCTTTTTATGGTGGCAATGAAAACACGCTGAAGCTTCTGGAAGCGCACGCGCAAAACGGTACATCGGGGTTGAAAAGGGTCCTCCGCTGCACCATTTACTGTTAACGTGAGCGCCAGACACGGAGAAGACGATGAACGATGAACAGTTACAACAGTTGAGTCGTCGTATTGGCGAACAGCTGAAAATGCGCAAGGCAACCATTACGGCGGCTGAGTCCTGTACCGGTGGCTGGATTGCAAAAGTATTTACCGATATCAGCGGCAGTTCCGCCTGGTTTGAGCGCAGTTTCGTGACCTATAGCAACGACGCCAAGCAACAAATGGTGGGTGTGCAGGCCGGTACGCTGGCCCGGTTTGGTGCCGTGAGCGAGCAGACCGTACGCGAAATGGCTGCGGGGGCCTGCAAAGAGGCGGGGGCGCAGTATGCCATTGCTGTCAGTGGTATTGCGGGACCGGATGGCGGCACGGCGGATAAGCCCGTCGGTACTGTCTGGTTTGGCTTTGCCGGGCCGGATGGGCAACTGATGGCGCAGTGTCAGCACTTTGCTGGCGACCGTGATGCGGTGCGTCGTCAGTCCGTCGCCTGGGCACTGCAAACGCTGCATGATGAATTTCTGACAAATTAAACTTGATACTGTATGACTGTACAGTATAATTATCGGCAACAGAACGCGAGCAGACATACAGAGATGTCCGCTTACCCGGCATGATTAGGAGTGGAAATGGCGATTGACGAGAACAAACAGAAGGCTTTAGCTGCCGCGCTGGGCCAGATCGAGAAACAGTTTGGTAAAGGCTCCATCATGCGCCTGGGTGAAGACCGCTCGATGGATGTTGAAACCATCTCCACCGGTTCACTTTCACTGGATATCGCGCTGGGCGCGGGTGGCCTGCCGATGGGCCGTATCGTTGAGATTTATGGTCCGGAATCCTCTGGTAAAACCACGCTGACCTTGCAGGTCATTGCTGCTGCACAGCGTAAAGGTAAAACCTGTGCCTTTATTGATGCCGAGCATGCGCTTGACCCGGTCTACGCGAAGAAGCTGGGCGTCGATATTGATAACCTGCTGTGTTCGCAGCCGGATACCGGTGAGCAGGCGCTGGAAATTTGTGATGCACTGGCGCGTTCCGGTGCTGTTGACGTCATCATCGTTGACTCCGTCGCCGCACTGACGCCGAAAGCGGAAATTGAAGGCGAGATCGGTGATTCCCACATGGGGCTGGCCGCTCGTATGATGAGCCAGGCGATGCGTAAGTTGGCCGGTAACCTGAAGCAATCCAATACGCTGCTGATTTTCATCAACCAGATTCGTATGAAGATTGGTGTGATGTTCGGTAACCCGGAAACCACCACCGGTGGTAACGCACTGAAATTCTACGCTTCCGTACGTCTCGATATTCGCCGCATCGGTGCCATTAAAGAGGGTGACGAAGTGGTGGGCAGCGAAACCCGCGTGAAAGTGGTGAAGAACAAAATTGCTGCACCGTTCAAACAGGCTGAATTCCAGATTATGTACGGCGAAGGCATCAACACCTTCGGTGAACTGGTTGACCTGGGCGTGAAGCACAAGCTGGTTGAGAAAGCCGGTGCCTGGTACAGCTACAACGGTGACAAAATCGGCCAGGGTAAAGCAAACTCGACCAATTTCCTGAAGGAAAACCCGGCGATTGCTAATGAAATCGATCAGAAGCTGCGTGACATGCTGCTGACCGGTGCAACGGCCAGTGCCGGTGCTGCGGAGGTTTCCGCTGACGATTACGAAGAAGCCAGCGAAACGAACGAAGATTTCTGATACCACAACGGGAGCGCTCTGCTCCCGTTTTGTTTTTCCCCGCCAGCACTTTCCCTCTTTAATTTCTTGCTTTACCCTGCGCTACGGTCTGAAAAAGGTAAGTCATATGTCATCATCTCCGACACCCGCGCCAACTTTTTCGCGCTTGCTGGACCGCGCCATGCGCATCCTGTCACAACGTGACCATAGCCGTGAAGAACTGAAGCGCAAGCTACAACTTTCCAGCCAGCGGGCTGCCTGGATGCAGCAACAGGAAAAAGCCGAACCCATTCCTGATGAGTTGCTGGAGCAGGTTGCCGACTGGTGCCAGCAGAATGGTTGGTTAAACGATCAGCGTTTTACCGAGCGATTTATCCTCAGTCGCAGCGGCAGAGGGTATGGCCCGCAACGTATTCGCATGGAGCTGCAACAAAAAGGCATTGCGCGCGATGAAATTGACCAGGCGCTGTTTGATACCGAGGTCAACTGGATCGCGTGTGCAGCCGGGCTGGCGAAACGTAAGTTTGGCGATCCGTTGCCACAAGACTGGGCCGGGAAAAGCAAAGTCCAGCGATTTCTGATGACAAAAGGCTTTCTGATGGAAGATATTCAGGCAATTTTCAGAAATTTTGACGACTGAAAGGCAATGGGATTTTACTTCCCACTGAAGAAAATTTATCTTATTCCCACTTTTTGTTCCTCAGTCAGCGGTGGGCCGGGCGCATGCGGCTTGCCAGACGAGAGGTAACGTTCGTTAGCGTGATTCCAGGAAATTTATGAGCAAGAGCACTGCTGAGATCCGTCAAGCGTTTCTCGACTTTTTTCATAGCAAGGGACATCAGGTTGTAGCCAGCAGCTCCCTCGTACCGAACAACGACCCGACGCTGCTGTTTACCAACGCCGGGATGAACCAGTTTAAAGACGTTTTCCTCGGTCAGGATAAGCGCGATTACTCACGTGCGACCACGGCGCAGCGCTGCGTTCGTGCAGGTGGTAAACACAATGACCTCGAAAACGTGGGTTACACCGCGCGTCATCACACCTTCTTTGAAATGTTGGGCAACTTCAGTTTTGGCGACTATTTCAAAAAAGACGCGATTGCCTATGCCTGGGAACTGCTGACGGGCGAGCAGTGGTTTAAGCTGCCAAAAGAACGCCTTTGGGTCACCGTCTATGAAACTGACGATGAAGCCTATGACATCTGGGCCAAAGATATTGGTATTCCGCACGAACGTATTATTCGTATCGGGGACAATAAAGGCAGCGCTTACGCATCAGACAACTTCTGGCAGATGGGCGATACCGGTCCATGTGGTCCGTGCAGCGAGATCTTCTTCGATCATGGCGATCATATCTGGGGTGGCCCGCCGGGCAGCCCGGAAGAAGATGGTGACCGCTATATTGAAATCTGGAATATCGTCTTCATGCAGTTCAACCGTCAGGCAGACGGTACCATGCAGCCATTGCCGAAACCTTCAGTGGATACCGGTATGGGGCTGGAGCGTATTGCCGCGGTTCTGCAACACGTTAACTCCAACTACGAAATCGACCTTTTCGCCAAACTGATTAAGTCTGTGGCTGAAGTTACGGGTGCCACTGATCTCAGCAACAAATCACTGCGTGTGATCGCTGACCATATCCGTTCCTGTGCTTTCCTGGTCGCTGATGGCGTGATTCCTTCGAACGAGAACCGTGGCTATGTGCTGCGTCGTATCATTCGTCGCGCGGTCCGTCACGGTAATATGCTTGGCGCGAAAGATGCCTTCTTCTATAAGCTGGTTGCGCCTCTGATTGCGGTGATGGGTTCGGCGGGTGAAGACCTGCAACGCCAGCAGGTTCAGGTTGAGAACGTCCTGAAAGCGGAAGAAGAACAGTTTGCGAAAACGCTGGAGCGTGGTCTGGCGCTGCTGGATGAAGAACTGGCGAAGCTGCAAGGCGATACGCTGGATGGCGAAACTGTATTCCGCCTTTACGATACTTTCGGCTTCCCGGTAGACCTGACGGCGGATGTGTGCCGTGAGCGCAATCTGAAGATCGACGAAGCTGGGTTTGAAGTAGCGATGGAGCAACAGCGCCAGCGTGCACGCGAAGCCAGTGGATTTGGTGCGGATTACAACAATGTGATTCGTATTGATTCTGCATCGGCCTTTAAAGGTTATGACCAGCTGGCACTGACCTCCACCGTGCAGGCACTGTTTGTCGATGGGCAAGCGGTTGAGCAGGTGAGCGCAGGCCAGGACGCGGTGGTGGTGCTTGATGAGACCCCGTTCTACGGCGAGTCTGGTGGCCAGGTAGGTGATACCGGCGTACTGGCTGGGAATAATGCTGAATTTAGCGTGCAGGACACACAGAAGTATAGTCAGGCCATTGGTCATATCGGTAAGCTGACTACCGGCCAGCTGCGTGTCGGCGATCGCCTGAGTGCTCAGGTTGATGAAGAACGCCGCGCCCGCATCCGTCTGAACCATTCAGCGACACACCTGCTGCATGCCGCATTGCGCCAGGTTTTAGGTGAGCATGTCGCGCAGAAAGGCTCGCTGGTCAATGATAAATACCTGCGTTTCGACTTCTCTCATTTTGAAGCGATGAAGCCGCAGGAAATTCGTCAGGTTGAGGATATCGTCAACGCGCAGATCCGTCGTAACCTGGCCGTTGAAACCAATATCATGGATCTTGAGGCTGCCAAAGCCAAGGGTGCCATGGCACTGTTTGGCGAGAAATACGATCAACGTGTTCGTGTGCTGAGCATGGGGGATTTCTCAACCGAGCTGTGTGGCGGTACGCATGCTGCCCGCACCGGTGATATTGGTCTGTTCCGTATTTTGTCTGAATCGGGTACTGCTGCGGGTGTACGTCGTATCGAAGCGGTGACTGGCGAAGGCGCTCTGGCGCAGGTTAATGCACAAAGCCACCAGTTGCAGGACATCGCGCAACTGGTGAAAGCCAACAGCAGTAACCTGAATGAGAAAGTTCGCGGACTGGTGGACCACGTTCGCGCCCTGGAAAAAGAATTGCAGCAACTGCGTGATCAGCAGGCAGCGCAGGAAAGTGCCTCACTCAGCAGCAAGGCCGTGGATGTTAAAGGGACTAAACTGCTGGTGAGTGAACTTAGCAATGTAGAACCTAAGATGTTGCGTACCATGATGGACGACCTGAAAAATCAGCTTGGTTCCGCTGTTGTCGTGCTGGCGACCGTAGCAGAAGGTAAAGTGTCGCTAATCGCGGGTGTGACCAAAGACCTGACCGATCGCGTGAAAGCGGGCGAGCTGGTGGGTGAACTGGCTGCTCAGGTGGGCGGCAAAGGCGGTGGCCGCCCGGATATGGCTCAGGCGGGCGGTACGAACCCACAGGCGCTGGCTGGCGCGCTGGCGGGCGTGCAGGACTGGGTCAGCAATCGACTGTAACGAAATAAAACTAAGCATCGTGGAGAGCGCCAGGAACGGAATGTTCCGGCGCTTTTTAACGCGATGTGCACCAGGTAATGACAAAGTCAGGTTGAGGCAGTGTATTTCGGCTAAACTAACTATCAGCAGAATGTATTGGCGTGACAAACCACAATGGTGTATTTGTCATAGACATTGTTCAGCGTTATATGATGGATATGGCCGGGAACCCGAACAGGCCCGACTCTTTTAATCTTTCAAGGAGCAAAGAATGCTTATTCTAACTCGTCGAGTTGGTGAAACCCTCATGATTGGCGATGAGGTGACTGTAACGGTGCTGGGAGTTAAAGGTAACCAGGTCCGTATTGGCGTCAATGCACCTAAAGAAGTTTCGGTGCATCGCGAAGAGATCTATCAGCGCATTCAGGCAGAAAAAGCTCAGCCTACGAGTTACTAACGGATTCAGCGCCTCGCCTTGCTGCGAGGCGCTACCGATTTCTCCTGCCCGCAACTTCTTCCCCTCCCATTTTTTTCTTTCCCATTTTGTTATCTGTATCCCCCTTTTACTGTTGATTAATCACTCTTTTTGTCGGCAAAATGCGCGGATTGTCTGTCATTTGTGCAAACGAACCTGTAGTGGGAAAAATTGTTTGACTTATAAATGCGGGAAAGTAATATGTGCGCCACGCAGTGCCGATGAGCGGAAACAAAGTTCAGAAGCACGGTTCGGAAGAACGCGTAAGGTGAGGTGGCCGAGAGGCTGAAGGCGCTCCCCTGCTAAGGGAGTATGCGGTCAAAAGCTGCATCCGGGGTTCGAATCCCCGCCTCACCGCCATTTTTCGATGCATCCATAGCTCAGCTGGATAGAGTACTCGGCTACGAACCGAGCGGTCGGAGGTTCGAATCCTCCTGGATGCACCATCGAAAAAGATGTCGTAAAGAGTGAACGAGCAGTTCCTTTCGAGGTGAGTTGTTAGCACCCTGCGTTGTACAAGAATTTTCAGAAATGCATCCATAGCTCAGCTGGATAGAGTACTCGGCTACGAACCGAGCGGTCGGAGGTTCGAATCCTCCTGGATGCACCATTCTTCGTATCATTCCCAGGTTGATTTCAGTTAGTCCATCGTAAGAAAATATCTCAATGCATCCATAGCTCAGCTGGATAGAGTACTCGGCTACGAACCGAGCGGTCGGAGGTTCGAATCCTCCTGGATGCACCATTCTTTGTCTCATCACCCGATTGTGTCAGTTCTTCCATCGCAACAAAGTTTTTCCAATGCATCCATAGCTCAGCTGGATAGAGTACTCGGCTACGAACCGAGCGGTCGGAGGTTCGAATCCTCCTGGATGCACCATCTCCCCCGGATTTTTCACTTCGCTGTTAAAAAAGCCCTGTTTTAACCGTCATTTATCTGCGGTACCACTTTCTCACCTTTATCTTAAAACCAAAAATACTAATGCTTTCAAAGCATTTGCTGTTAAGCGCACCTGGCGACAACCTGAACGCATTACGTTAAAGTAATGGCTCGTTTGCTGGACGCCCGGAGTGACAATGTACGACCAATATGACGCCCTGATTTTCGATATGGACGGCACGATCCTCGATTCTGAGCCGACACATCGAAAAGCCTGGCATCAGGTACTTAGCCGCTATGGTTTCACCATGGACGAGGAAAAAATGGTGAGCTTTAACGGTGCGCCCACCTGGCAACTGGCGCAATTCATCATTGAGCAAAACCAGGCTACGCACGATCCCCATTTGCTGGCGGCGGAAAAGACCGTGGCCTTTAAAGCAATGCTGCTGGATAGCGTGCGTCCTCTGCCGCTGATGGAAGTGGTGAAAGCTTATCACGGACGTCGCCCGATGGCGGTTGGCACGGGCAGTGAACATAGTCTGGCTAAAGCGCTGCTCACACAATTAGGTGTTTATCATCTTTTTAACGCCGTCGTTGGCGCTGATGACGTACAGCGCCATAAACCGCAACCTGATACCTTTTTACGTTGCGCCGAGTTAATGGGCGTCGCGCCCACGCGCTGTGTGGTATTTGAAGATGCTGACTTTGGTGTTCAGGCAGCAAAAGCAGCAGGCATGGATGTGGTTGATGTCCGTTTACTGTGAATGAATTTCTGACCTATGGCTCGTTATTCGGCAGTAGCTTTCTGAGTGCAACCCTCCTTCCGGGAAGCTCAGAGGCGGTGCTGGTAGCCCTGTTGATCGCCCAAAAGGGATCGGTCTATGGGTTACTATTGGCTGCATCAGTGGGAAACACACTGGGTGGCCTGACTAACATTCTTCTTGGTCGCCTGGTGCCGCCGAAAGGACAGGGGCGATGGCATAACACAGCAATGACGTGGTTACACCGATTGGGACCTGCAGCCCTGCTATTTAGCTGGCTGCCAGTGGTGGGCGATCTGCTCTGCGTCTTCGCAGGCTGGTTGCGCGTTGCCTGGCTTCCGGCGTTGTTGTTTCTCGCCATCGGTAAAACACTGCGTTACATCGTTATCGCGATGGTCACCTTACAAGGTTTGCAATGGTGGCATTGATTCGCACAGATTCGAGGCTACGGTTAACATTATGCTGAACAAAAATAAATTATTCGCACAGCGGGAGGTTAATGTGATCCCGGACGTATCAAAAGCGCTGTCCTGGCTGGAAGCGCATCCCGACGCGTTAAAGGGTATCGGCCGTGGTATTGAACGCGAAACGTTGCGTGTCAACCCGGATGGTCATCTGGCAACGACCGGGCACCCAGAGTCTCTGGGTTCAGCGCTGAAGCATGATTGGATTACTACCGATTTTGCCGAAACGCTGCTGGAGTTCATCACGCCTGTTGATCAGAACATCGATCACATGCTCAGTTTCCTGCGCGAT
Source organism: Pantoea cypripedii (assembly GCF_002095535.1). NCBI lineage: Bacteria > Pseudomonadati > Pseudomonadota > Gammaproteobacteria > Enterobacterales > Erwiniaceae > Pantoea > Pantoea cypripedii. The sequence continues at coordinate 3,324,131 of NZ_MLJI01000001.1, read as the reverse complement.
ATTCACCGCCACGTGGCGCGTGAACTGGGGCAGGAGCGCATGTGGCCTTTTAGCATGCCGTGCATTATTGACGATGCCGATAACATCGAACTGGCGCAATACGGTAGTTCTAACATTGGCCAAATGAAGACGCTGTATCGCCAGGGGCTGAAAAATCGCTATGGCGCGTTGATGCAGACGATCTCAGGTATCCATTATAACTTCTCGCTGCCGCTGTCGTTCTGGCAGGAGTGGGCGGATGTCAAAGACGCGGAAAGTGGTAAAGAGACCATTTCTGCGGGCTATCTGCGCCTGATTCGTAACTATTATCGCTTCGGCTGGGTCATCCCCTATCTGTTTGGAGCCTCGCCAGCCATTTGTTCGAGCTTCCTGCAAGGCCGCGAAACGAATCTGCCGTTTGAAACCAACGATAAAGGGACGTTGTGGTTGCCGTATGCAACTTCCTTGCGCCTGAGCGACCTGGGATACACCAATAAATCGCAAAGTGGTTTGGGTATCACCTTTAACTCGCTGGATGGTTATGTTGCAGCGCTAAAAGCCGCGATCAAAACGCCGTCGGAAGAGTATGCGGCCATGGGTACTAAAGATGCCGATGGTAACTGGCTGCAGCTGAATACCAATGTGCTGCAGATTGAGAACGAGTTGTATGCACCGATTCGACCGAAGCGTGTGACACGTTCCGGCGAAGCACCGTCCGATGCGCTGCAACGTGGCGGCATTGAATATATTGAAGTCCGCTCGTTGGATATCAACCCGTTCTCAGCGATTGGCGTTGATGCTACCCAGGTGCGTTTCCTCGATTTGTTCCTGATTTGGTGTACGCTGGCTGATGCACCGGAAATGAGTGCCGATGAGTTGCTGTGCAGCCGTAAAAACTGGAATCGTGTGGTGCTGGAAGGCCGTAAGCCGGGGCAGATGATTGCCGTGGGTTGCAGCGAAGCGCAGCATACGCTGGTTGAGGTGGGTAAGGCCCTGTTTGCAGATTTGAGTCGTGTGGCAGAAGTTCTCGACAGCAACCACGGCAGCACGCAATATCAACAGGTTTGCGATCAACTGGTGGCATCGTTTGACGATCCTGAGCTAACCTATTCGGCGCGTATCCTTCATGCAATGAAGGAAAATGGTTTGACCGGGACCGGAGTGGCGTTGGCTGAACAATATCGTCATCTGTTATGCGAAGAACCGTTGCAGGTTCTGAGTGAGGATGACTTTACTCGCCAGGCGCAGGATTCAGTGCTCGCGCAAGAGAAGCTGGAACAGAGCGATACGCTGGATTTTGCCAGCTACCTCGCCAGCCGGGAAGGGTAAAAAAGAAAAGGCCACAATCAATGTGGCCGAATTAACATCTCTGTTGTCAGGGATGATGATAACAAATGCGCGTCTTTCATATATTCAGACGTTGGGCGAACCGAAAAGTTTCATCGTTTTAAAAAAAATTCTCAAAACAGGAGGTGACAATATGCCACTGCTGGATAGTTTTACTGTAGATCACACCATCATGGCGGCGCCCGCAGTACGCGTAGCAAAAACCATGAAAACTCCTCATGGCGATACCATCACCGTTTTTGACCTGCGTTTCTGCCGGCCGAACAAGGAAATCCTGACCGAGCGCGGCATCCATACACTGGAGCACCTCTTCGCTGGATTTATGCGTAACCACCTGAATGGTGAAGGCGTGGAAATCGTCGATATTTCGCCGATGGGCTGCCGTACCGGTTTTTATATGAGCCTGATTGGCACGCCGGATGAGCAGCGTGTGGCAAAAGCGTGGAAAGGGGCGATGGAAGACGTTCTGAAAGTCAAAGAGCAGAACCAGATCCCGGAATTGAACGAGTATCAGTGTGGTAGCTACAAGCTGCATTCGCTGGATGAAGCGCAGCAAATTGCGCGCAACGTGCTGGCAAGTGAGATCGGTGTTAACTACAACGAAGATCTGAAGCTGCCAAAAGAAAAACTGCAGGAACTGCATATCTAGTTGCAGCTGATGCAGAAAGAAAAATGCCGCGATAGTCGCGGCATTTTTTTATGTTCTATTTCAGGAGCCGATGGAAGATTTAAGCGGCGTATGGGGCGTAATGCGCACCTGCTTCACCATGTTGTCCTGCACATCGAGAATATCGATATCGTACTTACCAATGAGTACCTGGGTGCCGACCTCAGGGATTTCTTCCAACACTTCCAGCAGCATGCCGTTAATGGTGCGGGCTTCTTCTTCCGGTAAAGACCAGTTAAAAGCCTTGTTAATTTCACGAATGTTCGCACTGCCTTCAATCAGAACTGAACCGTCGTTCTGCGGCATCACCTCTTCGGCCAGTGTCGGGGACATGGAGGTGGTAAAATCGCCTACGATGTCCTCAAGAATATCTTCGATGGTCACCAGGCCTTTGATATCACCATACTCATCCACGACTAAACCCACTTTCTTTTATTGCGCTGGAATTTAACCAGCTGCACGTTAAGCGGGGTACCTTCCGGCACGTAGTAGATTTCATCGGCTGCGCGTAGCAGCGTTTCTTTGTTGAATTCTTTTTTCTCGGTCATCATGCGCCAGGCTTCGCGTACCCGTAGCATGGCAACGCAATCATCCAGTGAATCACGGAATAACACGATGCGACCATGCGGTGAATGACTGAGCTGACGAACAATCGATTTCCAGTCGTCATTAATATTGATGCCAACAATCTCGTTGCGCGGCACCATGATGTCTTCGACGCCGACTTTTTCCAGGTCGAGCACTGACAGCAACATATCCTGATTACGCCGTGACATCAGGTTGCGTGACTCATACACGATGGTGCGCAACTCTTCTTTACTTAATGCCGAGCTGATTGAGCCATCTGTTTTAATGCCAACCATCCGCATCAGAATGCGAGTGATGGTGTTGAGCAGCCATACCAGCGGCAGCATCACATATTGCAGCGGAGCAAGCAGAAAACTGCTGGGATAAGCGACCTTCTCTGGATAGAGCGCCGCGATGGTTTTGGGTAGCACTTCAGCGAAGACCAGCACCACGAAAGTCAGCACGCCGGTTGCTATCGCGACGCCAGCGTCACCGTATAAACGCATGCCAACAATAGTGCCTAACGCTGAAGCCAGGATATTGACCAGGTTGTTGCCGATTAGCACCAGGCTTATCAGTCGATCCGGGCGACGCAGCAAGTTTTCGACGCGGCGCGCGCTGCGATGCCCGTTTTTAGCCTGATGGCGCAGTTTGTATCGGTTGAGCGTCATCATGCCGGTCTCTGAACCGGAGAAATAGGCCGAGACCAGCACCATGATGACCAGGGTGATGATCAGCGTGGTGGTTGAAACATGTTCCAACGCAAAAATTCCTTTAGTGAGACGATTGAGTAAGCAGGTGCTGCAGCACACGGCTGCCGAAGTAAGCCATGGTCAGCAGAATCGCACCGCTGCAATTGAACCAGACGACGCGGCGACCGCGCCAGCCTTCGTGGTAGTGTCCCCAGAGCAGAACGATATAGACGAACCAGGCAATGATTGAGAGTACCGCTTTGTCCACATTCTCGGCGCTGAACAGATTGTGCATATAGAACAGGCCGGTGCACAGCACCAGCGTCAGCAGCACCACACCAACCTGAGTGATGTGGAACATCTTGCGCTCAATGGTGAGCAGCGGTGGCATATCCTGGGTGAACGCCAGCTTTTTATTTTTAACTGATAGTCAATCCACGCCAGCTGCAACGCATAAAGGGCAGCAATGATCAGGGTGGCATAGGCAAACAGCGATAGGCCGATGTGAATCATCATGCCCGGCGTGGTTTCCAGATGGGTAATAAACGCGTTGGGCACGAACGTGGCAAAGGCCAGATTAATCAACGCAAAGCTGTAAACGATAGGCAGCAGCAGCCAGCCACGATTGCGTGACGCCACTATGGTCATAATCGAACAGATCAGCAGGCTCACCAGCGAACCGATGTTCAACAGGCTGAGATTTTGGCCGTTATCGACGGCAAAATACGTTGTTGCAACGCGATGGCATGGGCGATCAGCGCCACACAGGCGGAAAGTACCGCAAGGCGTCGCCAGCCACCGTTGCGTTTCAACAGGCTGGGTATGATCAGAGCAAGGCTGATAGAGTAGGCGAACAGCGCCACGATCGCAGAAACGAACATAGATCCTTTCAGGTGTCGGTCAGATAAGGAAAAAAGCAGTATAACGTTTGCCGCATCAGGCTCCAAACGATCTGAAGGGCAATTGCAGAGATCGTCTTGGCTTCGTGTTATAATCCGCCGCATTGTGTCGCCCTGGCGGCCTCGCTATGTTTTTAAGTGAGAGAGCATGTTTGATAATTTAACCGATCGTTTGTCGCAAACCCTGCGCAATATTAGCGGCCGCGGAAGGCTGACCGAAGACAACATTAAAGACACGCTGCGCGAAGTGCGTATGGCGCTACTGGAAGCGGATGTTGCGCTGCCAGTCGTGCGTGAATTTATCAACCGCGTGAAAGAGCGCGCGGTTGGTCATGATGTGAACAAGAGCCTGACCCCAGGTCAGGAATTCATCAAAATTGTTCGTAATGAGCTGGTCGAGGCGATGGGTGCAGAAAATAATGCACTCAACCTGGCCGCTCAGCCACCGGCCGTTGTCTTGATGGCGGGTCTGCAGGGTGCGGGTAAAACCACCAGCGTTGCCAAGCTGGGTAAATTCCTGCGTGAGAAGCACAAGAAAAAAGTACTGGTCGTCTCTGCTGACGTCTATCGCCCGGCGGCGATCAGACAGCTGGAAACGCTGGCGCAGCAAGTTGGCGTGGATTTCTGCCCGTCTGACCTGAGCCAGAAGCCTGTTGATATCGTGAACAACGCGCTGAAAGAAGCTCGTCTGCAATTCTACGACGTTCTGATCGTGGATACCGCGGGCCGTCTGCACGTTGATGAAGCGATGATGGACGAAATCAAGCAGGTGCATGCCGCGATTGATCCGGTAGAAACCCTGTTTGTTGTCGATGCCATGACGGGTCAGGATGCTGCCAATACCGCGAAGGCATTTAATGAAGCACTGCCGCTGACCGGTGTGATTCTGACCAAAGTCGATGGTGATGCACGCGGTGGTGCGGCGTTGTCGATTCGCCATATTACCGGCAAGCCGATCAAATTCATGGGTGTCGGTGAGAAAACCGAAGCCCTGGAGCCGTTCTATCCGGATCGTATTGCATCGCGCATCCTGGGTATGGGTGATGTGCTGTCGCTGATCGAAGATATCGAAAGCAAGGTTGACCGCGAGCAAGCGGAAAAGCTGGCGAAGAAACTGAAAACCGGCGATGGCTTTGACCTTAACGATTTCCTTGATCAGCTCAAGCAGATGCGCAACATGGGTGGCATGGCCAACCTGATGGGCAAGCTGCCTGGCATGGGTCAGCTGCCGGATAATGTGAAATCGCAGATGGACGATAAACTTCTGGTGCGTATGGAAGCCATCATCAACTCGATGACACGCAAAGAGCGTGAGAAGCCGGAAATCATCAAAGGCTCACGCAAACGCCGTATCGCCCTGGGTTCAGGCATGCAGGTGCAGGATGTTAACCGACTGCTGAAGCAGTTCGATGATATGCAGCGCATGATGAAGAAAATGAAGAAGGGCGGCATGGCGAAAATGATGCGCAGCATGAAAGGTATGATGCCACCAGGATTCCCCGGCCGCTAAGGCGACCGGTTAAATGCCGGAAAAGTGAGATGCTCAGGTTGCTTTTTGCGCCAAAATGAGTAGAATTTTCGGGCTTTATATATTGCACCCGGGCCCCGTTCCTCGATGGGGCCCGGTTGTTTTATTAACTAATGAGGATGTTATGGTAACTATTCGTTTGGCACGTCACGGCGCGAAAAAGCGTCCGTTCTATCAGGTCGTCGTTACTGACAGCCGCAATGCTCGTAACGGTCGCTTCATCGAGCGCGTAGGTTTCTTCAACCCGATCGCTGCTGGTCAGGCTGAAGGTCTGCGTCTGGATCTGGACCGTATTGAGCACTGGGTTGGCCAGGGCGCAACGCTTTCTGATCGCGTTAACGCGCTGATCAAAGAAGCAAAAAAAGCAGCTTAATCTGTCACGGTGGTGAGCATGAGCAGAAAACCTGCAGCACAGCCTCCCGCTAACCCAATTGTATTGGGGAAGATGGGTGCCGCTTACGGCATTCGGGGCTGGCTCAAAGTGTTTTCTTCCACCGAAGAAGCCGAAAGTATCTTTGACTATCAGCCCTGGTTTATTCAGCACGCCGGTCAATGGCAGCTGGTCGAACTGGAAGGCTGGAAGCACCACAATCAGGATCTGATCATCAAAGTCAAAGGCATTGACGATCGGGATGCAGCGGCACAGTTAACCAATTGCGAAATTACGGTTGACTCCGCGCAACTGCCAGCGCTGGAAGCAGGTGATTACTACTGGAAAGACCTGATGGGTTGCAAAGTAGTAAACCTCGAAGGCTACGAAATGGGTAAAGTCATTGATTTGATGGAAACCGGTTCGAACGACGTTCTCGTCGTAAAGGCAAACCTGAAAGATGCATTCGGTGCACAGGAGCGGTTAATACCGTTTCTTGATGAACAGGTTATCAAGAAAGTCGATCTCTCTACTGGCACTATTGAAGTAGATTGGGATCCTGGTTTTTGACCTCCGGACCAACCGGTAACGTAACGGCGAACGCGATGTGGATTGGTGTTATTAGCCTGTTTCCAGAGATGTTTCGCGCTATTACCGATTTCGGGGTAACTGGCCGGGCAGTAAAAAATGGCCTGCTCAGCATTGAGAGCTGGAGTCCGCGTGACTTCACGCACGACCGGCACCGTACCGTGGACGATCGTCCTTACGGCGGCGGACCGGGAATGCTGATGATGGTGCAACCTTTACGGGACGCCATCTCCGCAGCGAAAGCGGCGGCGGGAGAAGGGGCCAGGGTGATTTATCTTTCACCTCAGGGGCGCAAACTTGACCAACAGGGCGTTTGCGAACTGGCGACACATCAGAAGTTGATTCTGGTTTGTGGTCGCTATGAAGGGATTGATGAGCGCGTTATTCAAACCGAAATTGATGAAGAATGGTCAATCGGTGATTACGTACTCAGTGGCGGTGAGCTGCCAGCCATGACGTTGATTGACTCCGTCGCCCGGTTTATACCCGGCGTTCTGGGGAAACAGGCGTCAGCCGATGAGGATTCGTTCTCGGACGGTTTGCTGGATTGCCCGCACTATACCCGACCTGAAGTGTTAGAAGGGATGGATGTACCGGCAGTGTTACTGTCGGGGAACCATGCCGATATTCGCCGCTGGCGTCTGAAACAGTCGCTAGGCCGTACCTGGCTGAGAAGACCTGAACTTCTGGAAAACCTGGCTCTGACTGTAGAGCAAGCAAGGTTGCTTACTGAATTCCAGCGGGAACATCAGCAGCAACAAAACGATGATGCGGAAGAGTAATCTTCCCTGACTATCAGTTTACCCAGGATAAGAGATTTAATTATGAGCAACATTATCAAGCAAATTGAACAAGAGCAGATGAAACAGGACGTACCTTCCTTCCGTCCGGGTGATACCGTGGAAGTGAAAGTATGGGTCGTTGAAGGTTCTAAGAAACGTCTGCAGGCATTCGAGGGCGTGGTTATCGCTATTCGTAACCGCGGTCTGCACTCTGCATTCACTGTTCGCAAGATTTCTAACGGCGAAGGCGTTGAGCGTGTCTTCCAGACTCACTCTCCGGTAATTGACAGCATCGCTGTTAAACGTCGTGGTGCTGTGCGTCAAGCCAAACTGTACTACCTGCGTGAGCGTACTGGTAAGTCTGCTCGTATTAAAGAGCGTCTTAACTAAGAGCTCGCGTAAGCGACATCTCAAAGTTAATAGCAAACAAGGGGTTAGCGTGAAGCTAACCCCTTTTTTATTTGTGTTGGCAGCAAATTGGCAGCAGCGGTTAAGGCTAATGGCAGCAGACATAAAAAAAACCGCTTTCGCGGGCTTTGCTCAGTGCAGCTGAAGGGGCTGCTGTTCGTGGTTAACATGAAGCGGCACTCTATTAATGACGCCTGGTGTGACTATGCGGCAAACCACACTTTCCATCGTTTTAAATGTGCAGCTGCAATTGATGTTAGTGCATTGGTGGTAACGCTCTTTGGTTTCCTTCGAAACATAGCGGCTGCTTTTGGCGTGTGCAGCAGTCTGGCATTCGGGGCAGTGCATCATGTTGAATAATCCTTTTGACTGGCGAGGCGAGGAGGAATGTTTGTATTTTGAATAATCAAACTTTAATTTGCAAATTTAAATTATTCAATCGTCAACCCCTGACTCTTCATCACTTTCCGCTGTGTATTCAACATCAGACAGCAGTACCTCAAAATCAAGCTGTGTGGTGTAACCGCTGCTGCTCAGACTGTGAGTTACCTTACTGATGAGCCACGGCTGTGCATCAATCACTGATTTAAACCCGCTCACGGCTACCGGCGTTTCCGGGTAAAGGTCGGCCCGGCCCATTGCCAGCGTGACAGAGAATTCGGCGACACCGCGTTGCAGCTTCTCCCATTTTGCTTTAGCGGCACGCATGGCCGTGGCTTTGCTGGAGTAGACTGTCGTCAGCGTGAACACGTTGTCTTCACTGCCCGCCAGATAATCCCCCTCTTTCGCCTCCGGTGTTTTCGTGGTTTTGGCCGTGGTCTTTTTTGCGGCCGGATGCTCAAGCGCTCGCAGGTGCTTCTCTCTGGGTTTGCGCTGGAGTTTCACCTTCTTCGGCTTCGGGTCTCTGGTATGCAGCCAGCTGGCCGATACGCCGGTATAGGCTCCACGGTCGGCAATGCTGAAGCTGTGCCGGTCGCCGTCCTTTCGGGTGAGGGTCATCTGCGGGATAGGTTTGCCGCTGAGGGTGACGCCGTTCCCCGGCCGGATAAACAGCAGCCGCCCGGCTTTCACCGCTGCCACTGCGCCGTAAAGCGAGGCGAGGCGCGTCAGAAACTTGGCATCAGTCTCCTGCGTCTGGTCGATATGTGCCACGGCGATCCCGGCAAAGCCATCGGCCAGCATGGGTTTCAGGCTATTGCGCCCGGCCACCTGCGTGACGATATCGCCCAGGGTGGTGTCGTGATAAGACACCTCACGACGGGAATTGAGTGAACCACGGAAATCAGCGCTGCGGGCGCGGATGGTCATCGTGTCCGGCGCGCCGTGGTGCTCCACCTCATCAACGGTAAAACTGCCCTTACCGATAAGCGCCTGGCCTTTCCAGCCGAGAAACAGCGTCACCACGGCCCCGCGTACTGGCATCGCCAGCTGCCCGTCGGCGTCGTCCAGTTCGATGTCGAGCTGGTCAGCCTCAAAGCCGCGGTTGTCGGTCAGTGTGAGCGAAATCAGGCGGTCGCGGATATTGGCGGTCACATCTTTAGAATTGACCGTCAGCATAAAGTCAGGCGTCAGGCGCGCACCGGCCTGCATTGGCAGACTGCTTATCCCCGTCATCCTGATAAGCCTCCCGCCTGTGAGATAAGACTGCCCGCCGCCGATTTAACGCTGCTGATGGCCGATGTCACCTGGCCGGGCAGATTGCTGACGCCGCTGATTAATCCGTCGGCCTGCTGTTTCAGGTCGCCAAACATTGACGTCAGGGACTCATCCACGCGCTTCATGCTCAGGGTAAACATAATCTTGCTGGCCGTGCCGTTGCTGAAAAACTCGCTGTGCGTGTTAGAAATGCTCTCGATCACGTACATGCCGTAAATCACGCCGTTACCGCCAATCAGCGGCCACGCCATCCCCTGATCGGCCAGAATGCGCAGCGTCAGCAGGGAAACCGCACCGCCCGTTATTTCCGGTCGCAGCTCCCCCGACAGCGTGATTTTTTCATCACCCGGCCCGATAAACTGCGCCGCCGGGCGCAGGCCAATGCGGCTGTTAGTCGGCCAGCGGTAATCAATATTCTGCTGAAGCTCGCCGTAAGGCAGCGTCTGGCGCATAAACGGCATCATGCCGTAAATCATCATCATCGGTTAATCCTCCCAGCCCATTTTGCTGCGGTTCTGTGCCTGGCGGCTGCGCTCCTGTTTCGCCTGGTGCTGCGCCATCAGCGCCAGCGCATCGTCTTTGCTCATGCCTTCATGCATGTTGATTTCATACTGATACGTGTTCTGGCTGCGGTCGGTGTAGCCGCCAGCGGCAGACGGCGACGATACCGGCCGGTAAGGTGCACCGCCGGTGGCGAGACTGTACTGCAAGCCGCCAGTGTCCACGCCTGCGCCGCTAGCTAGCTAGGTGCTGGCAATCGAACCGGACACGCCGATCCCGATTTTCTCGCCCTTCATCTCCGTCACCGGCACGATGTTGATGCGGGTCAGAAACTCAGATGACTCCTGCACACGGTTCATCAGGGTCTGCGATACCGACGGCTCGACGGTGAATTTCTTGTTCATGTCGCCGGTTTCGACGCCGTTCAGCTCGGCCAGGCGGGACATGTAAGCGTTAAATTTAAAGCGGGTGTTCTGGCGCATTAGCATTCCTGTTTATCAGTATTCGGGGGTGTTCTCAGACTGGACGCTATCAGCAGTCGGTCTGTGCGCTGCTCTTGCCGTCGCCACCGGTTGACGGCGGGCGGCGGGAAAAGCTGCCGTCGGTTTTCTTGAGTTTGTCCTGTAGCGCGCTCATGGCCTCGCGGTCTTCGCCGGTCTGTTTCTCCAGCACCTCAAGGCGGTCAGAGAAAGTTTTCTCCAGCGTTACCAGCTGCTGTGATGCGGTTTCACTGTTCTGCTGGACCTGCTCGGCCACCGCCGTAACGGCCGCGCTTACGTCGCTGAAGCGCTCGCCATCCGTTTTCTCTTTGCGGGAAAACAGCTCTTTTACGCGGGTCAGCAGTGACGGGCCGGGGTCGGCTTCTTCGTAGAACTCGATCAGGGTTTCCTCGGCGGCGGTAAACAGGTTGTCTTTGTCCTGCTTGCGGGACGCCAGCGGATTCGCTTTGGCGCTGGCGCTGAAGCTCAGGTATTCCGTGCCGAGGCTCGCCGGGTCATCGGTCACGGCCAGACCAACCAGATAAGCCTCGCCGGTGTCGGCAAATTTTGGGTTGACCTCGATTGAGGTGTAAATCTTCTGCCGGGCTTTGGTCAGGTCAACCAGATCAGGAGTGGGATCGATATAGCCATACAGGGCCAGCTTGCCTTTCAGCGCGCCGTCGGTGATTTCCTCCGCCTCGACTTTCGTCACATCGCCAAAGCGGCGAAATGTACTGTCAGCGGCATAACCCTTGATGTGTTCCATGTTGACGCGGGCACCGTACACGGCCGGGTCATAGTTTTTTGCCATCTGCGTGATCCACTCGCGGGAAATCACGCGCCCGTCGGTCGTTGCGCCTTCCGTTGCGATGCGAAAACGCTTTGCTTTAGTTGCCATTAATCAGGCTCCGGTCTGTTGAGGGGTTCGGTTCGGGGCCAGTTTCCCCGCCGTGGCGCAATCCCTCAACGAATGCCCGCCCGCTCACCGACCAGCAGACAGCGAGGACAGGCGCGCCATTTTTGCCGCCGGTAGCCTTAGCGGCATGAATATGACACCCGGCACCACCATCAGCGATCCGCGCCGTCAGGCCGCACTGCTTTACTGGCAGGGATATTCCGTGCGCCAGATAGCGGAGACGCTCGGACAGAAAACGCCAACCGTGCAGAGCTGGAAACTCCGCGATGAATGGGAGAACGTTGCGCCCATCAGCCGCGTGGAATTCAGTCTTGAGGCGCGGCTGACTCAGCTCATCCTCAAAGACGTGAAGGAGGGAAGGGATTACAAAGAAATCGACCTGCTCGGCCGACAGATTGAGCGGCTGGCCCGCGTCGAACGCTATCGCAGCAGCGGCAACGAGGTGGATCTCAATCCGAACGTGCGCAACCGCAACCGTGGCGAGCGTCAGCCGGTTATCAAGAACGTTTTCAGTGATGAGCAAACCGGAAAGCTGACTGACCTGTTTATGGATTGCTGCTTTGAGTACCAGCTCAGCTGGCATAAAGCCGGGCTGGCGCACCGTATTCGCAACATTCTCAAATCCCGTCAGATTGGTGCGACATTCTATTTTGCCCGCGAGGCATTGCTTGATGCGCTGACTACCGGCCGCAACCAGATTTTTCTGTCTGCCAGCAAGGCGCAGGCGCACGTCTTCAAAAACTACATCATTGATTTTGCCCGGTCGGTGGATGTTGATCTGAAGGGGGATCCGATTGTGTTGCCGAACGGCGCACGCCTGATTTTTCTCGGCACCAACGTGCGCACCGCACAGAGCTACACCGGCAATCTGTACCTGGATGAATATTTCTGGATACCGAAATTCCAGGAGCTGCGAAAAGTTGCCAGCGGCATGTCGCTGCATAAGAAATGGCGCACGACGTATTTCTCCACGCCGTCGAGCCTGTCGCACAGTGCTTATCCGTTCTGGTCCGGCGAGCTGTTTAATAAGGGGCGTCGCAACAAAGATGACCGCATTGAGATTGACCTGTCACATACACACCTGGCAAAAGGCGCGCTGTGCGGTGACGGTCAGTGGCGGCAGATTGTCACCGTTGAAGATGCGCTGACGGGCGGCTGCAACCTGTTTGATATTGACCAGTTGCAGCTTGAGTACAGCCCGGCTGAGTATCAGAACCTGCTGATGTGTGAGTTTGTTGATGACGAGGCAAGCGTATTTCCGTTCGCCGAGTTGCAGGGCTGCATGGTGGACAGCCTGGAGGAGTGGACCGACTTTAACCCGTATGCGCTGCGCCCGTTCGACTACCGCCCGGTGTGGATTGGTTACGATCCCTCGCACACCGGCGACAGCGCAGGCTGTGCCGTTATCGCGCCACCGCTGGTTGCCGGTGGCAAATTCCGCGTGCTGGAGCGCCACCAGTGGCGCGGCATGGACTTTGCGGCGCAGGCGCAGTCGATTAAAGAACTGACGGAGAAATACGCCGTTGAATACATCGGCATTGATGCGACCGGCATCGGCCAGGGTGTGTTTCAGCTGGTCCGCCAGTTCTACCCGGCCGCGCGGGAAATCCGTTACACGCCGGAAGTGAAAACCGCGATGGTGCTGAAGGCGAAAGACACCATCAGCAGCGGCCGACTTGAATACGACGCAGGCCAGACCGACATCACCCAATCCTTTATGGCTATCCGCAAAACCATGACCGCCAGCGGCAACCGCTCCACCTATGAGGCGAGCCGCAGCGAAGACGCCAGCCACGCCGACGTCGCCTGGGCAATCATGCACGCACTGCTAAACGAACCGCTTACCGCAGCCAGCGGCGGCGCAAATCCTTCTTTCATGGAATTCTACTGATGAGCAAACGCAAAGGCCGCAAGGCATTTACCGCACCTGTCCGGCCCGCGCCGGTGGCATCGCAGCCGGTGGAGGCGTTCACCTTTGGCGATCCCACGCCGGTGATGGATAAGCGCGACATTCTGGATTATGCCGAGTGCATCCATAACGGCCGCTGGTATGAGCCGCCGGTCAGCTTTCACGGCCTGGCGAAAAGCCTGCGCTCGGCCGTTCACCACAGTTCGCCGATTTACGTTAAGCGCAACATCCTGGCTTCTACCTTTATCCCGCATCCGCTGCTCAGTCAGCAGGAATTCAGCAAATTTGCGCTTGATTATCTAGTGTTTGGCAATGCATTTGCCGAGCGGCGCCGCAACGCACTCGGCCAGCCGCTGCGCCTGGAAACCTCACCGGCCAAATACACGCGGCGCGGAGTCGAGGATGGCGCGTACTGGTTTGTGAACGAATGGAAGGATGCGCACCAGTTTGAGGCCGGGCAGGTGTTTCACCTTATCGAGCCTGATATTAATCAGGAGCTGTACGGCCTGCCGGAATATCTCAGCGCGCTTAACTCCGCCTGGCTGAATGAGTCGGCGACTCTGTTTCGCCGCAAGTACTACCAGAACGGCGCACACGCCGGTTACATCCTGTATATGACCGACGCGGCACAGAGCAGCAGTGATATCGATCGGATGCGCCAGGCGATGCGCGACACGAAAGGGCTGGGGAACTTCCGCAATCTGTTTATGTACGCACCAAACGGTAAACCCGACGGGATCAAGATTCTGCCGCTCAGTGAGGTGGCAACGAAAGACGACTTTTTCAACATCAAGAAAGCCAGCCGCGACGACCTTTTAAGCGCGCATCGTGTACCGCCGCAGATGATGGGGATTATCCCGGATAATACGGGCGGGTTTGGTGACGCGGTGAAGGCGTCGCAGGTATTTGTTCGCAATGAGCTGACGCCGTTGCAGGAACGCCTGAAGGAGATCAATAACTGGATCGGTCAGGAGGTAATTCAATTCTCCCCTTACGTCCTGACTGTTGATTAGGTGGTGATATGAAAAAACGATGCCGCTGCGCTGGATGCGAAAGGTATCGCAGAGGCTGGCCCGGCTATCAGCCTTGCTTGCAGACCGCCCCAAAAGGGAAAATGCTACCCCCACCTGTACGCCCCTGATTTTGCCCCGTCCATTAGACCTCGCCAGGCGCGCTCAGGCGCGTTTTGCGGGGTTTTTCCGTTTCGCTCCTCGTGTTCGCCGCGATGACGTGCGCCCGCCTCCGTGCGGCTGGCGCAGCCTCCGCATACATGTTTGCGCCCCTCGCGCGCAATGCTATCCCCGCCACGCCTGCCCGCTTTACTTGTCGTTTTTCATGCAACGCATAAAGTGAGGAAAAGCTTAAGTTGTCTGGCTTCGCATGAGGAAGTTTTATTTTGGAAGCACATGCAATATCATGCAGTAAAATGCAAGTTCAACCAGTCATACAATTGGTATGCAAAAAACTCTCTTACTTTAGTAAAGCAGCGCAAAATCTACAGCTTCTATTTTTTCTATCGCTTCACAAGAAACAAAACGAAAGGATATTAAATGATTGATTTAAAGAGGAACTTTTCATTAAAGGGCTTAATAGAAAGCCATGAAATCGAATGCAAGCTAGCTAATGGTAAAGATGGGAATGGTGCCGTGCCTGATGATATGTGGTCAACTTACAGTGCTATGGCTAATACAAACGGTGGATTAATTTTACTTGGGGTACGTGAAAAAAAAGGAGTATTTTCAGTTGCAGGAATTAATGATATAGAAAGGGTAAAAAAAGATTTCTTCAATACAATAAATAACCCACAAAAAATTAGTATCTGCTTAGTGGACGACTCAAAAGTTCACACCAAACTAATTGACGACAAAAATATAATAATCGTCGAAGTACCTCAGGCAAATAGAAAGCAGAGACCAGTTTATGTCAATAGTAACCCTTTAACAGGAACTTACCTTCGCCTCCATGAAGGAGACCGAAAATGTTCATCAGAACAGGTTAAGGCAATGCTTGCCGAGCAATTGACCGACACTTTGGACGACAGAATATTCAACAAATTCACTATTGATGACTTAGATAAATCAAGCATACAAATATATAGGAACTTATTATCCAGTTCTAAACCAGACCATGTTTGGCTTGAGCTTGATGATTTCGAATTCATTAAATCACTGAAAGGCTGGAGAAAAGATCGAAATACTGGAGTCGAGGGTTTAACATTGGCTGGACTGCTAATGTTTGGAAAATGGCAATCAATACAAGACGCCCTCCCTCAATATTTTATAGAATATCAAGACATCACAGATAATCAAACAATTGATGATAATACTCGCTGGAATGACAGGTTGATCCCTGATGGCTCATGGTCTGGAAACCTCTTTGATTTTTATAGAAAAGTATACCGAAAATTAACAGAGGACTTAAAGATTCCTTTTAGTATCTCTGGTGGAGTCAGGACATCTGATAGCCCAGTACATGTAGCTCTTAGAGAAGCATTAGTAAATACACTCGTACATGCTGATTATAATGGTCATTCGCCAATAAAAATTGTAAAACAAAATGGAATATTCACCTTTAGAAATCCAGGCACTATGCGAGTTCCTTTCGTAATTGCGAAAAATGGAGGTGAAAGCGATTGCAGAAACAAATATCTTCATCAGATGTTTTTAATGATTGGACTTGGTGAAAGAGCGGGCTCTGGATTGCCAAAAATATTTAGCGGATGGAAATCCCAGCACTGGTCAGAGCCAAAATTAATCGAAAATTTCGAAAGCAACAATACAAGGCTAGAACTTAGCACTGAAGGATTCATCCCTAAAGAAACCATCGAAAAGCTGAAGGAAATATGTGGTAGTAAGTTCAAATCCTTAAATGAACTTGATAGAGTAATATTAGCAACTGCTGCACAAAATGATATTGTCAGCCATGAAGAAATAAGAGAAATAACTTCATACGACACACGTAAGATCACATTATCGCTTTCCAAACTAGTTAGACTTTCTTTTTAAAATCTGATGGAATCCAGAAGAGCAAGCGCTACTACCTTTCAAATCATACACCTGTCACGCCAACTAATGCACGCGGCCATAAACTACTACAAATTGGTTTCATTCACCCTCCTAAAGATTACATCCCCAATAATTTAAATGCTGACACTTCGACGGATTCCCCTTTTGATGAAGAATTTGACGAGCCGTACACTAAGCAAGAGTGTTATGAGTTTGTAAGAAAAATGAGCTTTTTAGAAGAATCTTACCAACAAATACTGGAATCCTTTTCGTCTCGGCTTGAACAAGCAAAAGCGATTTTTGAAGTAAATTATAATAATTCCCATATCACCTTAATTGATGACGAGGGATCAACCATAAACTTAGGTATTGAGAATCGTAATAAGCAGCAGCAGGAGCTAAGTACTGAGCAGCGGCAGGAGCTAAGTACTAAGCAGCAGCAGGAGCTAAGTACTGAGCAGCAGCAGGAGCTAAGTACTAAGCAGCAGCAGGAGCTAAGTACTAAGCAGCAGCAGGAGCTAAGTACTAAGCAGCAGCAGGAGCTAAGTACCAAGCAGCAGCAGGAGCTAAGTACCAAGCAGCAGCAGGAGCTAAGTACTAAGCAGCAGCAGGAGCTAAGTACTAAGCAGCAGGAGCTAAGTACTAAGCAACAGGAGCTAAGTACTAAGCAGCAGGAGCTAGGTACTGAGCAACAAGGTGGGCTGAGTACAGATCATGAAACCAGAAGCAACGTTGATAGCAAAGATTTGGCTTCCTCTGCTAGAGAAGTAGCTATAGATAGTAAGAACAAAGATTTGCTCAGCATGAATAAGGGAGAAATTGAAGCAGAAATAAAAGATTTGGTTGATCAGATTAAAGAAAGTGAAAAATATTATGAAGAACATATATGTGATGAAAACAAAAACCCTAAAACATTCTATCAAATGATAACTGGAGAGTTATTTTCTTGTGAAATAGACAACCCAGAAAAAGAAATAAAAACATACCTTGAATTCTTAAAGGTCTATCAAGAAGTCATATGGGCTGAGTTATTGGCTCTCTCTGCCCCCATTAGAAATGGAAAGAAGCGAGGAGTAAAAAAATCAGTAATAATGAAAGAAATCATGGTATTGTCCATTAGGGGCTATCTTACTGTGAGAGACTTTAGTGAACTACTGGGGAGAAATCCAAACTCATTAAGACGAGATTATCTAAATCCTTTAGTGAAAGATGGCATTCTCAAACTGGCATATCCAACGACTCCAACGCATGCATTTCAAGGCTATAAATGCAGCATCTTAAAGTTCGCCTCTGATCTTAAAAAATACGACGAATAATAATGAAACAGAGTCTACATGGCTCTGTTAACTATGAATAAAAGTACTAACAATCATTGATTGAGACTGCGACACTTTATTTCAGCATCGCACAATGCACATATGGCGATTAAAGTTCAATCACAAGGATACAAGACTATCTAAGCAAACAAAAACACCCATAATTTATTTTTAATAGATATAATTTGAAGCACCTCAAAAAGGTGAGCCAATCGTAATCTTTAACATTCACAAAAGCCTTAAAAAATAATATATCGCGATTACTTTTCAATTGGCACAGCCGAAAAAAAGACTGAAAATTGTTTGTTGGACAGAGCGGCGCTACTTGCGATCTCTGCAATTAAACCTAGCGCTATTTCCCTGTCCCGTTCCTTACAGATTCCCTCGGTAGTGAGCCGAGCTATCAGCTCAACACGCTCAAGCATTACCCGCTCTTGTAAATCGTTATCCACGCGCCCTCCCCTTCAAATAGCTGTACATGCATACAGTATCATAGCAATCAGAAAGATCGGAAGAAAAATGTTTCAGACGAAACAAATTTTCATCTGCATGATAAGACGAGCATTTTTCATCAATCCATATGACCAATTGAAATTCCATAACAGGATATTTTTTCCTATCAATCGTAAACCCTTTAGAGAAAGAATAGCGATCACTGGGCACCTTTCATACGCATAGTGTCTGCTAGTCCGTTAAATCTGGCTAATATGCTTACCTTCTCAGGCTTAACTTTTGGGCGGAATAGGTCGCCATAGACCGAACTGCGGAACATTCGCCCGGCTATTTCGGTCTGAGTGCCACTAATCAAACGCACGGCCAACCCGCGACTGATAGTTTCGCCGCATAAATCTCTAACCTGACTAATCACGTTATCGCAAGCCGATTCAATTTTGTCTGACCGTCTCAGTTTCAGATGCCGTTTTTGAGGCTCTTGCGCTCTTATTCGGGTCAAAAACTGCCGCCGCTCTTCGCGACCCATGCCTCCGAAGTCGATTTTTTCAAAACTGTCAGGCTGGTTCGAATCATCTGATCTCAAACCTCCCGTACAGTTATTGACAGAACTCCAAGAGGGCGCGGACGCGCCCTTAAGATCAACGGCCAAATCAAGGGCACTTTTTGGAACAATCCTCCACTGTGCCAGGCGGGTTAAAATTGGCGTATCTGCGCCAACCTCCGTTGCATAAACCCCCTTAATACGGACAATTTCTTCACCATATTCGTTAATGTCTTCGCTGGGCTGATACCAGGTGCGAACGGCCAGATCATCGCGGCGTACAAACGGCCCGCCCTGTGCATTAACATAAGCAGCCCAATCACCAGCGTCCGCAGCATCGTGCGCAGCTGCAAATTCAATACTCAGGCCATGCGCGGTTTCACTGTCAGCCATGCGGCGGAGTTCACGATAAACCGTGACCGGTGCACCGCCGACAAACTGGAACTGGCGAATGTGCCAGCGTGCCGCCCAGGCTGAAACCGCTGGCGCAGTCGCTTTCAGCTCTTTGCCGCTTTCGTCGTCCAGCTCGCCGTCGAGCGCATAGCCATCAATGTTTTTAGAGATGTACTTCGCTATGTATCCGGTGGCGCTGCCTTTCTCCGGGTCGATGGCTTCAGCGTGAAAACGCGCTTTACGGGCCTTATCGGTTGTCAGTTCGCTGCTGTCTTCCTGCCAGGCATAATCGCGCATGACTTCACGCACGCGATCAACATTTTCAGGAAGCATGAACATCAGCATGTGCCAGTGTGGGGTCGCATCGTGATGAGGTTCCGCAACACGGATCCCAAAGATGCGGATTTCTTCACGGTGAAGTTTGGCGCGTATTTTTTGCCAGACATTGCAGAGATAGCGCTGCGTGTCCGCCGGGCTTGCACCGTTCCACTTACGGTTACGATGGCCGGTCTTGATTGTGGCGTGATAGTGCGCCGGGGCAGTCAGCGTATAAAACTCACCAACAAACCCCATCTCATTGCAGATATTTTCAAACCCACGGATACGGTTCATTAACTCACAGCGCTTGATAGCCGGATTTGAAACGCTCCCGTCGAACTTATCGATCAAACTGATTCGCTCGCCAGTCTCCTCGTTCTCCAGCTCAAGCCCTTTAAGAAATTCACGCGTGCGGCGCTTCTGCTCGCGCCATTCTGCTACGGTCATATTGCTGGCATAAGGCGTATGCTTCTTGCTGACATTAGCGAGTGCAATATGCAGATGCTCACGCCATGCTGCTGCAACACGGCGCAGGCGGCTTTTCCACCATTTTTCCGTTTTCATGCGCATGATAGCTGGCGTTACTTCTTCAGGATCAAACAGACGGGATGTGACTTTTTCCCATAGCGGCGGGGTCTGATTAAACTCACGGGTAATAGTGGCTGCGGTCATATAAACGCGATGCGTATACCGATAATCTGACTCAGTGCTGACCTGTTCGTGCACCTGCGCCAGTTCGGCCATGATGAAATTAGCGATATCACCTGACAGGAGATCAACGTCAGAACGAGCCATATCAGGCAGACGGTTAAAGCGCTTCATTAATTCCCACAGTGCACCGCCAGCACTGGCCGCACCTGTTTTTCTGATGGCGTTCTCAGTCAGCAGATTAAATGTGCCAGCTTTCATTTCACCGAGACGATACTGCGCGTTAACGACTTCAACGCGTGGCAATGTGCGCTCTACGAAAGTTTTCGTAAAGTACGCATTGGCACGGGCTGTGCCCTGTGTTTTTTCAAGATCACTGATACGGCGTTTAACGTCGAGCTGCACCAGAGTGGGCTGCTTTTCGAGTAAATCCTGTGCATGCACTAAAGCCGCAATCATCTGACTGCGGCTGCGGGCTTCCTCGTACGTGGGGTACGGGCTGGCGATGGCCTCCCGTGGGGCATTCCACGGGTAGGCGTATTCCTGGGTCACTTACACACCGCCAGCTCAACTGAGCAATCTGGCCCGGATGCCATATCCAAGCCAATTACCCCATAGTTTGACTGTGGTTTCCGTACAGCGATGATTTCTGATGCACGCTTACCTTTACCGGCAGCAAGACCAACCGAGCGGGCTACAGTGATTTTTGTGATGTCGAAAGCGCGGAAAATGCTTCGGGTAAACAGTGTGTCACTGTTGGAAACAACGACATGATTACTATCGGAAATACCCAGTAGATAGCAAGCCAGTGAATGCTGGTCATCATCATTAAAACCGCCCGTATGGTAATCGGTGAACGTGCCGTGATATGGCGGATCGCAATAAACAACATCACCAGATTTCACCATATCCAGCGTTTTGCGGTAGTCAGCACAAATGAATGTTGCCCGTCGCGCCTTCTCTGCAAACGTCTGGATTTCCGCCAGGGGGAAATATGGGGCGGCATAATTACCGTATGGGATATTGAATTCGCCCTTGCGATTATAACGGCAAACGCCCCTGTATCCGTGGCGATTCAGATAGAGAAAATATGCGGCACGCTCAAGCAGTGGCATTGAGGCGTTTCTGTTGAATTTCTCTCGGACCTGGTAATAATTTTCCTCTGTCTTGTTTTTAGTGAAAAGAGACAGAGTCACCATAATAAATTCGGTAGTGTGCTCTTTTACCTGACGGTAAAGATTAATCAGGTCGTGATTAATATCGGCTATCAGATATTCCCGGTAATCAGTATTCATCATCACTGCACAGGAACCCGCGAATGGTTCAACCAGGCGATTACCTACTGGCAGGTGCGCCAGCAACTCAGGCATGACACGGGATTTATTACCCGCCCATTTAAGAATGGTGCTCATAACGTCTCCCCTTTGTAATGCGTGGTTTTCAGCTCACTGATTTCTTTGCAGGTCACGCAAAGTTCTACGCCTGGCAAAACACGGCGACGCAATTCGGGAATTTCTTCACCGCATGAAAGACAGAAAAACTCACTCGCCCCTGACGGACGGTGAGTTGCATTTGCAAGATTGCGCGCCAGTTCTTCCTGTACGCGCTGTTGAACCAGGTCCATTGAGTCTGCCATTAGTGCAGCTCCTGCGATTCATTCTGATAACGCTCTGCTTCCCGGCGTATCAGATCGGCAGCTTCAATGCCGCTTAAACCTTTTTGATGCACATGTACTGCCAGCTCAACGAGGCGCTCAGAAACCGCCAGCGCACGGTCTTTGCGTTCCTCAACTCGCGCTTTAGTGATGATTGCTGCCAGCGCTTCAGTGTCGGCATCAAACTTATGTATTTCGATATTTCGCATTTATCTTTTTCCAGAATTTGGGCAAAAAAAATCCCGTCGGGTTTACGCCATTTAATTTATTGAGTGTTATTTACTCAGCTAAAAAACAGTCTGCCGTTGAAAACTGACGCGGTAATATCCGCCCCCAGCGCGCCATTTTATTCATGGCAATAATAATCAACTCTCGTCGATGCTCTTCAAAATATTGAAAAGGTTTACCAATCTCCTCCGGCTTAAAAGTTTTCGGGTTCTCACGATTAGCCAATGTCAGAACACAGAATTTGAATTCATCATTCTGATGATTGAAATAACGCAATGCGGGGTTAGCGTTGTTGTCTCGCATTTGACGCCACTTTTTACGAAATTCATCAAACGTCATTGGCTGAAGCTTATCAACACGAGCGCCCATCAAATGAATTTTGGAAAAACTGGCGGGTTCGTGTTGTTTCGGTACTTCCCATAAAACTTGCATATTAACCACCGAATACACGGCGCAGGCGTAGAGCAAAACCGATGCGCTTAGCTGAAAGACCTTTGAGCAATGCCTGCTGACTGTCACACGGATGCCAGCGCTTGCCGTTCTCTCCCATAATCCAGCCATTGCCATATGACATTGACGGGCTTTGCTTCTTCAGGCGTGCTGCTAATGAGATCATTGCTGTCAGCCTCAGTTAATACCGATTGAAGCACCCAACCCGCTAATTGCATCAACGGTTGAGGCTAAAGTCGGGTTTGACTGAATACGGGTCTGTACAGCCAGAGCGGCCAGCATCATGCAACGAATACCAGTATTGGCAGCTTCGACGATTCCACGACGGCAGGTTGCTGTAATTTTCTCAGGGTCGGCGACATTTGCGGCCAGTAGTCCAACCTCGGCAGTAGCTTTAAGCACATAGGCCGGGTACTTATCCTTTGCCACTTCGTTAACTGGCACACATGGCAGGCATTGCAGTTGTGCCAATGCGCCATCGACCAGCGTTGCATCTTCGGTTAAATCAGTTAAGAGCAGCATTTCTGAAACGGTTAGTTGATGAACCTGCTCAGGATTCAACTTGTTGCGCAGGGTCTGCACTTTCATATCAGCCCGCAGCGCAAGCTCGGTCATGTTATGAGTAAGCGCAAATTTGCGGCAGGCATCATCAAAGTGTTGTTGGGTGGAAACCTTAAAATCAAACATGGCTTTTCACTCGCACAATTTAAATAATCAAACTCAGTTAAGAGATTGTGAGATGCGGGCATCGATATAATGACAATCGACAGCCTGCTGAGTGAGTTTGTCGCGCCATGCTTTGACGTTGATGAGGACTTTAGAGCGTTTTTCCATGTCCTCTTTGTTGCTGAAATCTTTGGTGGGAGCTTTAAGCAATATGCCTTCATCAATCCATTGCCAGACAAGGCGCGTACTGACGCCGCGCATAGCTGCAAATTGTTTTACGCTCATCGCATCCGACATAGCAGAGCCGATCATCATCTGAAGGCTTGGCAGTAAAGCCGAAACAATGGCGCTAACTTGCGGGTCGTTGAGTAAGTCAGTTTGTTTTTGTGAACTCACACTCTCAAGCGTGGAAGTTGCTTTTAGATCATTCATATCGCATTATCTCTGGTTGTGTGAAATATGGTGCAGTGTCGTGCATCTTGGTCGATGAGCGTCACTATAGATCGTTAAAAATTACCTGTAAATAATTTTAAACTAGTTGGTGGTGCTTTTTTATGTCTGACAAACAGGGCAGTGGCTGGAAAATCAATGCTAATGATGGCGTTTTGGAGCGCCTCATGTCTGCATATGGCGTGAAAACGCAGGCGGATTTAGCCGGTGTGCTGGGGATTGAAAAGCATAGCGTTACTGGATGGGTGCAGCGTGATGCGGTGCCGGGAAACACTCTGGTTCGTTGTTGTATTGATACCGGGGCGGATGTTCACTGGTTGATGACTGGTCAGTTTGCAAATTCGAATTTTTTAAAACCTTCTCTTCACGGCAAGTCACTTTACAAAGAAATTTTGTCAAATGGTGGTAAGCCATTGTTGAGACGTGTGCTTGATACATATGGTTTTACTCAGCAAAAACAGTTGAGCATGTTGATGGGTATTTCAGAAGGCACCATTAGCACATGGATTAAGCGAGACTTTTTCCCTGGAGATGTGGTAGTTGCATGTGCTTTAGATACCGGCGTTTCTTTACAGTGGTTAGCCACAGGGCAGGGGGAAATGTTCCAGTCAACAGAAGGAACACAAGCCAGCAATGAGACGTTGAAGATAGATAAATACAGAATGGAATCAGGCAAGTTATTAAGCGCGGGACACTGGCTATTAGATGCGTCCTTATCTTCTGTAGAGCCTTCACTATTAAATTTCATTGAAGGCATAAGCCATTCATGGCTTGTAAATACTGCATCTCACAATATCGGTAATGGCCGCTGGGTCATCAATATTGATGATTCTTTCGACGTGTTTGATGTTGTTCGTTTGCCCGGTGGAAAAATCAAGCTATCTAATGACAGCGTTAGTTTTGAGTGTGCAGTAAATGATGTTAAGCCGCATGGAGCGGTTATTTTTACTCTGGAAAAAAATATATAAGGACCGGCATGAAACATACAGCGATTGCTCTTTTTTTGCTTTCTCTCTCTGCAAACGCCCTTGCGGCAGAGAAAACGAAAGAGATTGATGGAAAGGCTTATGGTGATGCATGGCCGCTGACCTTTGATACTGCAAAGGTGTCTTGTGTAAATCGGCTGTATGTCTTTGTGTATAACACAGCCACTGATGAACGATACCCGGTTAATGGCACTGCGAAAAATGCCGTTAAATCAGGAAAACTGGAAGGTGGGGATTTGAATGCTGTTTGGAGAAAGTCACCTGAAGATAGCAGCCAACGAATAAATATTGGCCCTGTGCTGGATAAAGGTTTTTCCCTGTGTGATCGCTAATTAACTTCTTACCTCGGTTTCATTCATGACTGTAAGCAAACAAAAAAATGGCAAATGGCTGGCTCAAATCTTCCCGAACGGAAGAGAAGGGAAGCGTATCCGCAGACAGTTCAACACTAAAGGCGAGGCCGAGGCTTTCGAGAAGTATAAAAGAGAAGAAGCTGAAGATAAGCCTTGGCTCGGCGAAAAAGAGGATCGCAGGCGGCTCTCTGAGTTGGTTGATTTGTGGGACAAGTTGCATGGCCAGTCATTAGTCGCGAGCAAGTCACGGCTTGCAAAACTCAAAATCGTTTGTAGGGGTATGGGTAATCCTGTTGCTTCCAAAATTACACCCAAAGATTGGGCGCATTACCGTGATCAACGATTACGAGGCGAAATTGATAACGGTTATCATGCTGACCGAGAGAAATGGAAAGCTAAGCCAATAACGGTTAACCGTGAACAACAGTATCTCGATGCAGTTTTTAATGAACTACGTCGGTTAGGTGAATGGAAACTACCTAACCCTATTGAAGGTGTCCGTATCTTCAAAGAGAAAGAAAAAGAAATGTCCTGGCTGACGGAAAAGCAGATCGATCAGCTGTTAGAAGCCTGCGATGAATATGGGAAAATTTCCTTACCCGAATAGTGAAAGTCTGCCTTGCAACTGGTGCACGCTGGAGCGAAGCAGAGAGGCTAACCCGCTCTCAACTCTCGAAGCACAAGATCACTTTCACAAAAACGAAGGGTGGTAAAAACAGAACGGTTCCGATCCCCATCTGGCTCTATAACGAGTTGAAAGAGCTAGAAGGGCCGATGTTCAAACCGTGCTATCAGGAATTCAAGAAGATGCTCGCATTAACCAACATCATTTTGAGTGAAGGTCAGAAAACCCATGTGTTACGTCATACTTTTGCCAGCCATTTCATGATGAACGGTGGCAATATTTTGGTGTTACAGCGCATCCTCGGGCATGCCAATATCCGCGAAACCATGAGATACGCACATTTCGCACCAGACCATTTAGAAGAAGCAGCTCAGCTAAATCCTGTCGCTAATTTAGGTGTTAATAAAGAAGAAGGCGAAGAAGGGGCCAGCACTGCTGATGAAAATGAAGATGGCAGCAAAGTGGCGGCAGAGGTTTCATAATACTGCAATTCACTGCATTAGAAATTGGTTTAACTAGTTGTTTTTTATGGTAAGACGATGATGTTAAAAGGGTGTCAATAAAAGCGTCTTAACTAAGAGCTCGCGTAAGCGACATCTCAAAGTTAATAGCAAACAAGGGGTTGGCATCTGCCAGCCCCTTTTTTATCTGCGTTCTAAATGATAAATGGCGGTATTCACCGGGCCGCTTTCCAGCACGATTAACCCGTAGCGATAATCAATGAAACTAAACCCGCTGCGTTCTGCCACCGCACGGCTGGCCAGGTTATCAGCAGCGGCGAGAATCTCCAGTAACTTCACCTCGGGTGATTGAAAGCCTAATTCAATCAGCTGCGCCACAGCCCGTGTCGCGACGCCCTGGCGCTGGGCGGATGAGCGTACCCAATATCCCAGAGCACAGAATTCTCCGGGTTGGCGGGCAAAACGGATCCCAGCCCCGCCAAGCAATTGATCATTACCATCGACAATGGCGAACTCTTCGGCTTCACCTCTGGCCCGCTGAAGATGGGTGAAATTGATCCAACTGACGGCTTCATCATTACGATAGTCATCATGTGCCCACTCCATCCACGGGCTAAGGCTGGGAAGTGATGCATTCACCGCCTCGGTAAAGGCCTCAGCATCCTGCAAATTGTAGGGGCGGAGATGTACATGAGGAATTGCCATAAGATCGATCCCGAAAAAGTCTATTTAACAGAATGTTAGCCCAGATGATGCCAATAGCGGTATTAAATTTCCGCAATAGGTGTAATTAATTATTTACACATTGCTGTGGTTTTGTTATGTGTATTTTTCTTTTCAACTTAATGAAATTAAATAACTTTATTTAAAATTTCTTTGTAGGTTTTTATATGTGGTAATAAAAGTGTACATCTGTGGATTGCATGATTTACGACTTATGGTAAAGTGAACGCCATCCTCAGTGAGGATCCCAACACGCATAAACGAGTAAAAAGGATCGCAATCATGCAAAAAGACGCGCTGAACAATGTGCATATCGCCGATGAACAAATTTTAATCACCCCGGGAGAGTTGAAAGCGAAATTTCCGCTCAGTGCTGCTCAGGAGGCGCAAATCGCGACTTCCCGTCAGACTATCTCCGACATCATCGCGGGCCGCGATCCGCGTCTGTTGGTGGTGTGTGGTCCCTGTTCAATCCACGATACCGAAGCTGCACTTGAATACGCCCATCTTTTGAAAACTCTTTCTGAACAGTTGAAGGATCAGCTGTACATCGTTATGCGTGTCTATTTTGAGAAACCCCGTACCACCGTCGGCTGGAAAGGGTTAATCAACGATCCTTACATGGACAACTCGTTTGATATGGAAGCCGGGCTGCACATTGCGCGTCAGCTGCTGGTGAACCTGGTAGAAATGGGACTGCCGCTGGCCACTGAGGCGCTCGATCCTAACAGCCCGCAATACCTTGGTGACCTGTTCAGCTGGTCAGCGATTGGTGCACGTACCACCGAGTCGCAGACTCACCGTGAAATGGCATCAGGTCTTTCCATGCCGGTTGGATTCAAAAATGGCACCGACGGCAGCCTTGGCACTGCGATCAATGCTATGCGCGCTGCTGCCATGCCACATCGCTTCGTGGGCATCAACCAGGCAGGGCAGGTTTGTCTGTTACAGACCCAGGGTAACCCGGATGGTCATGTGATCCTGCGCGGTGGCAAAGCGCCGAACTACGGCCCTGAAGATGTCGCGCAGTGCGAAAAAGAGATGCTGAAAGCGGGACTGCGTCCGGCCTTAATGATAGATTGCAGCCATGGCAATTCTAACAAAGACTATCGCCGCCAGCCTGGTGTAGCCGAATCGGCTATTGCCCAGATTAAAGATGGCAACCGTTCCATTATCGGCCTGATGCTGGAAAGCCACATCCACGAAGGCAACCAGTCTTCTGAGCAGCCGCGTAGTGAGATGAAATACGGTGTGTCCGTCACTGATGCCTGCATCAACTGGGACACCACTGAAACCTTGCTGCGTGAAATCCATCAGGATTTGCAGGGAGTGCTGTCGGCGCGTCTGTCACACGAGGTGTAATGAGTCATGGTGGCTGAACTGACCGCGCTACGCGATCAAATAGATGAAGTAGATAAAGCACTGCTCGGGTTGCTGGCTAAGCGGCTTGAGCTGGTAGCAGAAGTAGGTGAAGTGAAAAGCCGTTATGGCTTGCCGATTTATGTACCTGAGCGCGAAGCGAGCATGCTGGCTTCGCGTCGTCAGGAAGCTGAGGCGCTCGGTGTACCGCCGGATTTGATTGAAGATGTACTGCGTCGTCTGATGCGTGAATCCTATACCAGTGAAAACGACAAAGGCTTTAAAACCCTGTGTCCGACGCTGCGTCCGGTGGTGATCGTCGGTGGCCGTGGTCAGATGGGACGTCTGTTTGAAAAAATGCTCACCCTGTCGGGCTATCAGGTACGTCTGCTCGACAAAGGTGACTGGGAACAGGCTGACGAGTTATTGAAAGATGCCGGTATGGTGATCATCAGCGTACCGATCCATCTTACCGAGCAAATTATCGCGCAGCTGCCAACGCTGCCGGAAGATTGTATCCTGGTTGATTTGGCCTCGGTGAAGAACCGTCCCCTGCAGGCGATGCTGGCTGCGCATAATGGACCGGTACTTGGTCTGCACCCGATGTTCGGCCCGGATAGTGGCAGCCTGGCGAAACAGGTGGTGGTGTGGTGCGATGGGCGTCAGCCGGAAGCTTATCAGTGGTTCCTGGAACAGATTCAGGTCTGGGGCGCGCGGTTGCATCGTATCAGTGCCGTTGAGCATGACCAGAATATGGCGTTTATCCAGGCGTTGCGTCACTTTGCAACCTTTGCTTATGGTCTCCATCTGGCTGAGGAGAACGTCAACCTGGACCAGTTACTGGCGTTGTCGTCACCGATCTACCGGCTGGAACTGGCGATGGTCGGCAGATTGTTCGCGCAGGACCCACAGCTGTACGCGGATATCATTATGTCCTCGGAAAGCAACATCGCGCTGATTAAACGTTATTACCAGCGTTTTGGTGAGGCGATAACCTTGCTGGAACATGGAGACAAGCAGGCCTT
This sequence comes from Pantoea cypripedii, assembly GCF_002095535.1. Classification (NCBI taxonomy): domain Bacteria; kingdom Pseudomonadati; phylum Pseudomonadota; class Gammaproteobacteria; order Enterobacterales; family Erwiniaceae; genus Pantoea; species Pantoea cypripedii. Next base: position 3,295,189 of record NZ_MLJI01000001.1, on the reverse strand, counting down.
CATCGAAAGCTTTGAACGCGTAGAACATTGGTTTGGTGACTATGCGAAACGCTTCCTGGTTGAAAGCCGTAGCATGCTACGTTCGGCTAACGACAGCCGACAATAAAAAGAATAGGGCATCCATCCGGATGCCCTTTTGCTTAGATGCGCGGCTCCACCGGCACCACATTCTCGCCCGGATAACAGCCGAGTACCTTGAGTGAGCGGGTTAACCCACGCAGCTCTTCCAGTGCGCGTTGCATGCTGTCAGATTGCAGATTGCCCTGCACATCAATGTAAAACATCTCTTCCCACGGATTACCGTTAATCGGACGTGATTCCAGTTTGCTCATGATCAGGTTGTGCTGACGCAATACCAGCAGCGCTTCAACCAGCGCACCTGCCTGCTGCCCGGTGGCCATAATCAGCGTCGTTTTGGCGGGAACCTGGTCGGAGACATCAATGGACTTGCGTGCCAGTACAATAAAGCGTGTGTGGTTTTGCTGTTGGTTGGCCAGGTCACGCTCCAGTACCTGCAATTGATACAGCTCACCGCCGGCCTCGCTGCCAAGGGCCGCCACTTTTGGTGAGTTCATCGCCGCCACTTTTTCCATCGCCGCAGCGGTGCTTTCGGTGTATTCGATTTTCCATTGTGGGAAACGGTTGATGAACTGGCTGCACTGCTGGAACGGTTGCGGATGGCTGTAGACGGTTTCAATCTGCTGCAAATCGGTATTGCCGCTCACCAGTACACAATGTTCGATGGGAATGGTCAGCTCGCCAACGATCGACAATGACGTTTGCTGGAGCAGGTCGTAAACGTCATTGATGGAGCCAGAGCTGGTATTCTCAATCGGCATCACCGCATAGTCAGCCTGGCCGCTCTCCACTTGCTGGATGATGTCGTGGAATTTGAGACAACCCATTTCCACCATCGAATCAAAATGTCGTGCCGCATATTTGCGTGCAGCAAGGTGCGAATAGGAACCTTTCGGACCAAGGAAAGCAATACGTGGCGCCAGCGCATGGGGATGATTAAGGTTCTTTTGCAGCAAGGCCTGCTGCGTCAGGACCGAATCTTCAATCACCAGCTGGAACAGGCGCGTGATGTAATGCGCATCAAGCTGGTGTTTTTTCCCCAGCGTAATCAAATTTTCCAGCAGGGCGCGCTCGCGCTCAACATCACGGATCGGGCGATGGGTTGCCAGTTTTGCCTGGGCAACGTCAATGGCCAGCGCGCGGCGCTCGGCCAGCAGTGTCAGCAGCTTCTCATCAACGGCGCTGATTTTGTCACGTAATGCCAGCAGTGGGTTATCGGGGGTCATAGGGCTCACCTGTAAGCTGTCCAATAAAAAAGCCTCCCGGTTGGGAGGCTTTGTTGTTCGTCTTCGCATTCATTTTCACATGACGAATCGCCTCCCAATCAGGGGAAGGTAAAAAAGAATGCGAAGAAGAACGGCAGATGTTTCATGGTGGTTTCCGAAAGTAAAGTGACCCGAGATTAACCGCACTGATTTGAGGCTGTCAATAAAAAACGCGCCCGGAGGCGCGTTGCTGAGAAAATGGGTGTTTATCCCGCAGGCGTAAAATCTTTCACACTGCTGGTGGCACGACGCGCTTCGGGTTTGTGTTGCGCTTTGTTGAGCTGTCGTTCCAGCTTCGCAATCAGATCGTTGATTGCGGTGTACATATCATCATGTTTCGCGCTGGCGACCAGCGTGCCATTTGGCGTGTTAATCGTGGCGTCGGCCACAAATTCTTTCGGCTCTTTCGATAACACGATGTGCGGGTTTATCAGGTGAGTTTGCCATTTTTCCAGCTTGGCGAGACGGTCTTCGACATGGTTGCGGATAGCCGCAGTGATTTCCATTTGTTTACTGGTAATGTTCAGAATCATCATTCAAACCTCTCTGTCATTTCCGTCTGGGTAGGTCCAGCATACCGCGGAAACCGGGAAAATGTGTGATAAAGATCACGTAAAAATGTCACTTTTTGTCAATACCAGCAAATTGTGAGAAAGGCCGGGAAAGTGGCGGAAAAAGCTTGAAGCGGAGGGGGAAGGGGGCAAGATTGACGAGTTAACCGGGTGAGAAATTTTGTTTTTAGTCTGAATTTTCACCAAAAAAAAGCAGCCAGTGAAGGCTGCTTTTTTATTTGCCATTGATCAGGAGTTATTGGCGGCAATAATTTTTGCCACTTTGTCCGCTTCAGCAGTCAGTTGCAGCTGGCGATAGGCATTTTCCATCAGCGGCAGCGCTTCATGAGTCGCTTCTGCATCCGGGTAATCCTTCATCATGCCTTCTACACGGTTAACAACAGCGACATAAGCACCGCGCTTGGTATAGAATTGCGCCACTGAAAGTTCATACTTCGCCAGGCGTTCTTTCAGGAAGACCAGGCGTTTCTGGGCGTCGGCGGCATACTGGCTGTTCGGGTAACCGCGCAGCAGCTGAGAAAAGTCGCGGAACGCGTCACGGGCATGAGTCGGATCGCGGTCAGAACGGTCGATACCGAAGAAGCCCTGTAGTGCTGAATCATCCAGTGCCATATCCGTCAGACCTTTCATGTAAATGACATAGTCGATGTTCGGATGGGTCGGATTCAGACGCATAAAGCGAGCGATAGCGGCTTGCGCCAGCGGCAGATCGGCATTTTTGTAATACGCGTAGATCAAATCCAGCTGTACCTGCTGAGAATATGGACCGAACGGGTAACGGTTATCCAGCGCTTCCAGTTGCTTAATCGCCGCTTTAAAGTTACCGTCCTGCAGTTTTTGCTGAGCTGTGGCGTAAATCTCAGACGGCGGGCTGTCCGGTACTGTGTCCTTTGAGCTGGAACAACCCACTAGTGCCAGGCTCAGTGTGGCAGCAGCCACCAGATGTTTCATACGCGTCATGACGAAATGATTATCCTCAAAGTGTTATGGCGGAAGCTGTCCGTGTAGCTCCCGGTAATGACCAGGTACGATAGCACATTATATTAAACGGCATCGCCGTGAAAACCCAACGTTAACGAAGAAGCTGTATATGGCACAACAAGTTCAACTCACCGCAACGGTGTCCGAAGCACAACTTGGACAACGCTTAGATCAGACTTTGGCGGAATTGTTCCCTGATTATTCACGTTCTCGCATAAAAGAATGGATCCTTGAGCGTCGCGTCAGCGTCAATGGCACCGTCATCGACAAACCGAAAGAGAAGGTTCTGGGCGGCGAGCAGGTGTCGATCAGCGCTGAAATCGAAGAAGAGCAACGCTGGGAAGCGCAAAACATCCCATTGAATATTGTGTATGAAGACGACGATATTCTCGTTATCAACAAACCGCGTGGTTTAGTGGTGCATCCGGGAGCCGGTAATCCGGACGGGACTGTGCTTAACGCATTGCTTTATCATTACCCGGCGATTGCGGATGTCCCGCGTGCGGGGATTGTCCATCGTCTGGACAAAGACACCACCGGCCTGATGGTGGTGGCTAAAACCGTGCCTGCACAAACGCATCTGGTGGAAACGCTGCAGCTGCGTGAAATCACCCGTGAATACGAAGCAGTAGCGATTGGTACCATGACTGCGGGCGGTACGGTTAATGAGCCCATGGCACGTCATTCCACCAAACGTACCCATATGGCGGTGCACCCGATGGGGAAACCTGCGGTGACCCATTATCGCATCATGGAACATTTCCGTGCGCATACCCGCCTGCGCTTGCGTCTGGAAACCGGTCGTACACATCAGATTCGTGTTCATATGGCCCATATTAACCATCCGCTGGTGGGTGATCCGCTTTACGGTGGTCGTCCACGTCCACCAAAAGGGGCATCTGATGAATTTATCGCAACCCTGCGTGGATTTGATCGTCAGGCATTGCACGCAACCATGTTGCGTCTCTACCATCCGATCACCGGGATTGAAATGGAGTGGCATGCGCCGCTACCGCAGGACATGGTCGATTTGATTGATGCCCTGAAAGCTGACACCGATATGTTCCGTGATCAGATGGACTGGCTATGAATGAGTTGATCATCCCGGACTGGCCAGTACCGGCACGCGTTCGGGCATGTTCAACCACACGTCACGGTGGCTTCAGCCTGGCTCCCTGGAACGCCCTCAACCTTGGCAGCCACGTTGGTGACAATCAGGAACATGTGCTCCTGAATCGCCAGCGTTTGGCCGCTCTGGCACAGTTGCCGGCGATGCCCCAATGGCTCAATCAGGTTCACGGTCAGGAGGTGGTGCGTTTACCTGCTAGCGCAGCGCTGCCTGAGGCGGATGCCGCGATTACGCGTGAAACGGGCGTGGTCTGTGCCGTGATGACGGCAGATTGTCTGCCGGTGCTCTTTTGCGCCAGTGACGGTAGCGAAGTCGCGGCAGCCCATGCTGGCTGGCGTGGCTTATGCCAGGGGGTGCTGGAGCAGACGCTGGCACAGTTTCACTGTCCAGTGCATGAGATTCATGCCTGGCTGGGACCCGCCATTGGTCCGCAGGCTTTCGAAGTGGGTGCGGAGGTGCGTTCGGCGTTTATGGCGCATGACGAGCGTGCCGATCAGGCATTTCGTCCCGTCGGCGAAAAATATTTTGCTGATATCTGGTTGCTGGCGCGTCAGCGCTTGCAGGCTGCTGGTGTGCGTTCAATCAGCGGCGAACAACGCTGTACCTGGCATGAAAGCGCCGATTTTTTCTCCTTCCGACGCGATCGTATCACCGGGCGTATGGCAACTTTGATTTGGCTGAGATAACCTTACGCCACAAGACGATCCAGTTAGCGTATTTTTTGCTCACAACTCAGGTCATTAACCTTGAAAATTTGAGGGATGACCTCATTTAATCTCCAGTAGCATTTTGACCTGTAATGGGAGGAAACATGCGTCTGGATCGTCTTACCAACAAATTCCAGTTGGCCCTGGCCGATGCACAGTCCCTTGCTCTGGGACACGATAACCAATTCATAGAACCCCTTCATGCGATGAGCGCGTTGCTCAATCAGGAAGGCGGATCGGTGCGTCCGTTGCTCAGCGCAGCGGGTGCCGATGTCGCTGGGCTCCGCACCAGCATTGAACAGGCTATTAATCGATTACCACAAGTTGAAGGCACTGACGGCGATGTCCAGCCGTCGGCGGATTTAGTCCGTGTGCTTAACCTGTGCGACAAGCTGGCGCAAAAGCGCGGCGACAATTTTATTTCATCTGAATTATTTGCTTTGGCGGCCCTGGATTCACGTGGCTCGCTGGCTGATTTACTTAAATCGGCTGGTGCAACGTCGGAAAAACTCGCTAAGGCTATCGAGCAATTGCGAGGGGGAGAGAACGTGAACGATCAAGGGGCTGAAGATCAGCGTCAGGCATTAAAGAAATACACTATCGATCTGACGGAACGCGCCGAACTGGGCAAACTTGACCCGGTGATTGGGCGTGACGAGGAAATTCGTCGCACTATTCAGGTTCTGCAACGTCGTACCAAAAACAACCCGGTACTGATTGGTGAACCCGGTGTCGGTAAAACCGCTATCGTTGAAGGTTTGGCTCAGCGCATCATCAATGGCGAAGTGCCTGAAGGCCTGAAAGGCCGTCGGGTATTGGCGCTGGATATGGGAGCGCTGGTGGCGGGTGCGAAATATCGTGGTGAGTTTGAAGAACGCCTGAAAGGGGTCCTGAACGATCTGGCGAAACAGGAAGGCAACGTCATCCTCTTTATCGACGAACTGCATACCATGGTCGGGGCCGGTAAAGCTGACGGCGCAATGGATGCCGGTAACATGCTTAAGCCAGCTCTGGCACGCGGTGAGTTGCACTGCGTCGGTGCCACTACGCTGGATGAGTATCGTCAGTACATTGAAAAAGATGCTGCGCTGGAACGTCGTTTCCAGAAAGTGTTTGTGGCGGAACCGAGTGTTGAAGATACCATCGCGATTTTGCGTGGCCTGAAAGAACGCTATGAGTTGCACCACCATGTGCAAATTACCGATCCGGCGATAGTTGCTGCGGCAACGCTTTCACATCGTTATATCGCCGATCGCCAGTTACCGGATAAAGCTATCGACCTGATCGATGAAGCGGCTTCCAGTATTCGTCTGCAAATTGACTCGAAGCCGGAGCCACTTGATCGTCTCGACCGCCGCATTATCCAGCTCAAGCTGGAACAGCAGGCACTGAAGAAAGAGTCGGATGATGCCAGTGTCAAACGTCTGGAAATGCTGGAGAGCGAACTTGACCAGAAAGAGCGTGAATACGCCGAGCTGGAAGAAGAGTGGAAAGCAGAAAAAGCGTCTCTGACCGGCACACAGAACATCAAGGCTGAACTGGAGCAGGCGCGTTTGTCTCTGGAGCAGGCACGCCGTGTTGGCGATCTGGGGCAGATGTCCGAACTGCAGTACGGCAAAATTCCGGCGCTGGAGAAACAATTGGCTGCGGCGACTCAGTCTGAAGGCAAGACCATGAAGCTGCTGCGCAACCGCGTCACCGATGTGGAAATTGCTGATGTCCTGGCGCGCTGGACTGGTATTCCGGTCGCCCGCATGATGGAAGGGGAGCGTGATAAGTTGTTGCGGATGGAGCAGGAGCTGCATTCGCGCGTGATTGGTCAGGATGAAGCGGTAGAAGCCGTATCGAATGCGATTCGTCGTAGCCGTGCCGGATTGTCTGATCCAAACCGGCCAATTGGTTCTTTCCTGTTCCTGGGACCAACAGGCGTGGGTAAAACCGAGTTGTGTAAGGCGCTGGCAAACTTCCTGTTCGACAGTGACGACGCCATGGTGCGTATCGATATGTCTGAGTTTATGGAGAAACACTCGGTATCGCGTCTGGTGGGTGCGCCTCCAGGATATGTCGGTTATGAAGAGGGGGGCTATCTGACCGAGGCCGTTCGTCGTCGTCCTTATTCGGTGATTTTGCTCGATGAGGTAGAGAAAGCCCATCCGGATGTTTTCAACATTCTGTTGCAGGTGCTGGATGATGGTCGCTTAACCGATGGGCAGGGGCGTACGGTCGATTTCCGTAACACGGTGGTGATCATGACCTCTAACCTCGGCTCGGATTTGATTCAGGAGCGGTTTGGTGCGCTGGATTATCCTGAGATGAAAGAAATGGTGATGTCGGTTGTCGGGCACCATTTCCGTCCGGAGTTTATTAACCGTATCGATGAAGTGGTGGTGTTCCATCCTCTGGGTGAAAAACACATTGCTTCTATTGCGCAGATTCAGCTGCAGCGGTTGTATAAACGTCTTGAAGAGCGCGGCTACCAGTTGCACATTTCGGACGCAGCCATCCGCTTGCTGGGTGAGAACGGTTACGATCCGGTTTACGGCGCGCGGCCACTGAAACGTGCTATCCAGCAGCAAATTGAAAACCCGCTGGCGCAACAGATTCTCTCTGGGGCGTTAGTGCCGGGTAAAACCATCGAGATGGATGTGAAAGATGATGTGATAGTCGCACATCAGTAAGAAATAACCATTAACGGGCCTGCGGGCCCGTTTTTTATGCCTTTCACACAGGTTTTTGCTGGATTTTGCAACGCTTCGCCTGGAAAGTGAGCGGTCGCGCAAAAAGTTTAAATTAGCGCTTGTCACTCAGAATTATCTCCCTATAATGCGCCTCCACTGACACGGCAAAGCGGCAACGCAGACGGTCAGCGAGGGACGAAGTGATTCATCCCGCCGGAGAAAATCGCTGAAAAAAGTGATTGACTCTGAAGGAGGAAAGCGTAATATACGCCACCTCGCGACAGGCGGTTAACCCGCTGCTCGCACTGCTCTTTAACAATTTATCAGACAATCTGTGTGGGCACTCGCAGGATTGATATCAAAAGTCCACGGACTTAAAAAATATCAAGTCTCAAGAGTGAACACGTAATTCATTACGAAGTTTAATTCTTTGAGCATCAAACTTAAATTGAAGAGTTTGATCATGGCTCAGATTGAACGCTGGCGGCAGGCCTAACACATGCAAGTCGAACGGTAGCACAGAGGAGCTTGCTCTAGCTAGCTAGCGTGAGGCTTAACCTTACAACGCCAGAGGCGTTTTGGTTGTGAGAGACCAAGAGAAGAATTTTCAGCATTGTTTACCGGATACAGTTGTGTCCTGCGGAGTCAAGTCCGAAGGATTTTGCGCTGAAGCCAGGCGGCAAAAGAGACGGAAGGAAGGAGCATACATGAGTATGTGACTGACTTACGCGAATGCAGCCAACGCAGCAGCAGTGCAAAAGACACAGGACAGAGCACAAAGAATTTGCCTGGCGGCTGTAGCGCGGTGGTCCCACCTGACCCCATGCCGAACTCAGAAGTGAAACGCCGTAGCGCCGATGGTAGTGTGGGGTCTCCCCATGCGAGAGTAGGGAACTGCCAGGCATCAATCAAGTGAAGAAGCCCTGAACGAAAGTTCAGGGCTTTTTTACGTCTGTAAATCGCCCCACAAACCTCTTACCGGTCACATTTTGTCATTCGGATATTTGCCCGCTTCACCTGACGGGCCAACAAATGCTTTACTCAATGCTTTGGCGTTTATTATCCGCAAGGAAAAGAGGAAAGCATGACAGACTCTCTACAACAAAAAGTGGTACCACACGACACGACGGCCATTAGCAAAAAACGCATCTGGGCGATAGTTGGTGCTTCATCAGGCAACCTGGTGGAGTGGTTCGATTTCTATGTTTATTCCTTCTTCTCACTCTATTTCGCCCATATCTTTTTCCCATCGGGCGATACCACCACGCAATTACTGCAAACCGCAGGTGTATTCGCCGCAGGATTTTTGATGCGTCCTATCGGTGGCTGGCTATTTGGTTATATCGCCGATCGCCACGGACGCAAAAATTCCATGCTGATCTCAGTCTGTATGATGTGTCTCGGCTCACTGGTGATTGCCTGTCTGCCCGGATATGGGGAAATTGGTATTGCCGCTCCCACGATTCTGCTGTTGGCGCGTATGTTTCAGGGGCTGTCCGTAGGTGGAGAATATGGCACCAGCGCCACCTATATGAGTGAAGTGGCGCTGGAAGGACGCAAAGGGTTCTACGCCTCATTCCAGTACGTGACCTTAATTGGTGGGCAGTTACTGGCCGTACTTACCGTGGTGGTGCTGCAACAAATTCTCACTGATGAACAACTACATAGCTGGGGATGGCGCATCCCATTCTTCCTGGGCGCTATTCTGGCAGTTGTCGCACTCTGGCTGCGTCGCTCGCTCAATGAAACTTCAGAGAAAGAAAACCGTGAGCATCGTGATGCTGGCAGCATTACGGGCCTGCTGCGCAATCACTCGCGTGCTTTTCTGATGGTGCTGGGTTTCACTGCCGGTGGTTCACTCAGTTTTTATACCTTTACTACCTATATGCAAAAATACCTGGTCAATACCGCAGGGATGGATGCACGCAGCGCGAGTGGATTAATGACCGGGGCGTTGCTGGTATTTATGTTGATTCAGCCGATTATCGGCGCGTTATCCGATAAAATCGGCCGGCGTGCTTCCATGATAATTTTTGGTGCGGGTGCAGCGATTTGTACCGTACCGATTCTGACGCTGCTACAAAATGTGCAGAGTGACTGGCTGGCATTTCTTCTGGTGATGGTAGCGTTGATCATCACCAGCTTCTATACCGCTATCAGCGGCATACTTAAAGCAGAGATGTTCCCGCCAGAGGTGCGGGCACTGGGTGTCGGCTTATCTTATGCGGTGGCAAATGCTATTTTTGGTGGTTCTGCGGAGTACGTTGCGCTGCTGCTGAAAAAAGAAGGCGTGGAAACCAGTTTCTTCTGGTATGTGTCAGCAATGGGCGCATTAGCGTTTCTGGTGTCACTGATGCTGCATCGCAAAGGGAAGGGGATTAAGTTATAAAATGCTGGCCGCTCCTCAGAGAGCGGCCGGGATCTTACAACAGACGACTGATCAGACGATCGATACGGATCCGCCGCAGACGGCGAATCAACTTGCGCACTTTTGCCGGATAGTCGGCAATGCTCTCCAGTTCACGGAAATGCTGCACCACCGTGGTATGGGTACGGATCAATGCCAGTTCCCGCTCGCGTTGTTCAGCCAGCTGATTTAGCGGGTCATGGATCAACACCGCATTTTCCAGATCGAGCCGCCAGGCGCGTGGATTGAGGTTATTGCCGGTGATCATCATCCATTCATCGTCAACCCAGATACCTTTCAGATGGTAGCTATTTTCACCATCTTTCCACAGGCGCACCGTCAGCTGGCCATTGTTGACGTAATACTGCAGGCGGCTGAGGAAACGGCGCAGGTTAATCTCGTAGAGATAAGGCAACGCACCGATAATCTTAAAGGGCTGCTCTGGTGGAATATAAAAGTCGTTGGCCGTTTTGTCCCCGATGATGATCTCAACCTCTTTTCCCTGACGCAGTAAATGGATCAGGTTACGCACCAGGATAGCGGGCAGATTGAAATAAGGCGTACACAGGGTGAGTTTACGCTCGGCACAGGGCATTAAATGGAAGATGGTTTTATTCAGCAGGCTACGTTTGCCCAGGCCTACCAATGGTGTGACTGTCAGCGTTTCGTTGCCCGCATTACCGGTAAACTGATAGTTGAAGCCACGCAGATCCTGACGGAACTGGCGGGTTTCATTTTTGATTTCCGGGCTGGAAGGGCGTTCGGACTGATCAAGACGGTGCACCGCATCTGATTGCTTCAGATTCTCACAGATCCACTGATACATGGTATCGGCCAGCTGCGGGTTGCGGATGAGCTGATAGCGGTCATAACGGTATTTATCATGCTGATGCAGATAGACATCGTTGAGGCTGGCACCGCTATACAGCAGCGTGTCGTCAATGATAAAGCCTTTCAAATGCAGTACGCCCAGCGCTTCACGGGTATTCACCGGAATACCGTAAACCGGAATGGCGCTATCCGGATGCTGCGTCGCCATCTCGCAATACCAGTCAGCATTGGTGAAACCTCGTGCTGCGCCGATGCGGCCCCGTTGCGCACGATGCCAGTCCACCAGAATACTGATATCCAGTTCAGGACGCGCCTGACGCGCAGCATACAGTGCCTGCATAATGCCACGTCCACCGTCATCATTTTCCAGGTAAAGCGCAGCGATGCAGATACGTTTTTCTGCAGCGGCAATTTTCGTCAGCAGGGTTTCGCGAAATTCAGCAGGCGAGTAAAGCGTGGTCACATCCGACACGGATTGTGACAGTTTAGGCAGCTGTGCGAGGTGTTGTTGGTGTTTATTGCGTTTGAATTTAGACAACATCACGGTGCACTTCTTCTCTGTTCATTGCATGGCCTTTTGCCATCAAATCATGATCCTAACGCGCGATAATAACATCAACCGGCGGGTCCGGGGGGATTTTTACCTTTCTCTACAAGGTTAGTCGATGCCATCATTTAAGGGTAAATTGAGGCTGACAATTCCGTCATCCAGTTGAATATTCACACGAAAGTTAAGTTTTCGTGCCAGCGTAATCATGCCGGTATTGTGTGGCATGGTGATACCGTTCAATTGTTGCAGACCGTGATCGCGGGTATAGCGAATCATCTTCTCCAGCAGGCGTCTGCCCATGCCCAGCCCTTTGAGATCTGAACGCACCAGGACGGAAAACTCAGCATCAATGTTATCGGCATCAGAAATGGCACGCGTCACCCCAATAATCTCTTGCTGATTTGCCTGCTGACGCACCGCCACAATCGCCATTTCGCGGTCATAATCGATCTGCGTCATATTGGCCAGATCCTCATGCGTGAACTCGTTGATCTCACTGAAATAGCGGTAGTAGAGATCTTCTTTGGTCACCTGCGCAATAAAGTCACGCAGCAGCGGTTCATCTTCAGGCAGGATGGGACGGAATAGGCAATGCTGACCATCCTTCAGCGCGAACTGCTCCTCAAGGTGATGAGGATAGGGACGAATCGCCAGCCGGGCTTCGTTATCGCCGTGGAAAGGAGCCAACTGGAGCGTAACATCCAGCAGCGTAAATTCATTACCAGCGGCCAGTAGCGGATGAATATCCAGTCGCTGAATCTCCGGGCAATCCACCACCAGGTTAGAAACCTGCACCAGTAACTGGCTAAGCGCCGGAATGTTTAACGGCCGCAGGGCGCTGCGACTACGCACTTTGCCACTCTTCATCGCCTGAATAACCAGATAACGCGCCAGCGTCATATTGAGTGGCGGCAGGGCAACGGCGGCCTGTTTATCCGGCTGCCATTCAACGCCGCCTTCTCCCAGCAGAATAATCGGGCCAAACAGCGGATCCTGTTCGACCACCACGCGCAGCTCTTGTGCACCGGCGCGATTCGCCATGCTCTGTACCAGCAGGCCATCAATGCGCGCGTGCGGATGGGTCTGACGCACGCGGTCAAAAATGGCTTCAGCAGCCTGCTCCACTTCTGCGGCACTGCGCAGATAAAGCATCACCCCCTGCACCTCGGATTTATGCGGGATATCCGGCGAACGAAGTTTGAGTGCCACGGGATAGCCAATCTGGCTGGCAATACTGGCTGCCGCAGCACTGTCAGCCGCAATCCAGGTTGGCAAAGTTGCCAGACCATAGGCTTCCAGCACGGGCTGCACTTCGTGGGTATCCAGCGTGGTGATGCCTTGATCGAGCGCCTGCTGAATCAGCTGGTGCGCCTGCGCGCTATTCTGCGTTAGCCCCGGTGGTAGCGCGGGCGTTTCTCGCAGTTGCTTCTGGTTGCGACGATACTCCACCTGATGCATAAACGCGGTGACGGTCCCCTCCGGGGTGCGCCAGGTGGGGATGCCCGCCCTGGTGAAGGCTCGCCGTGCGTCCTGCGAGGAGAACTCACCGCACCAGTTAGTCAGCAAAGTCACCTGTTTGCCACGCGGATGGCGGGCAATTGCCTCGATGATTTGCGCGGCAGTTTCGCTTGCAGGGGACACTGCGCTCGGCGCGTGGATGATCATCAGCGCATCCAGCTCGTGGCTATCAAGCAGCTTCTCGATGCAGGCGACATAGCGCTCCGGGGTGGCATCATCTTTCAGGTCCAGAGGATTGCCGCGTCCCACTCCCTCCGGCAGCAGTGCCGCCAGCGCCTGCAAGGTCTCTTCGCTCAGCGTCGCCAGTTTGCCATTGCGCGCGTAAAGCTCATCCAGCGCCAGGGCTGCCGGGGCGGCACCATTGCTGATGATCATCAGACGATCGCCGCGTAGCGGACGCATATGGCTGAGTGATTCAACGGCAGAAAACAGTTCATGGGTATCCTGCACGCGCAGCAGACCGGCACGCTGAATGGCCGCATCCCAGGCGGCATCCAGCCCGCTATGGGTGCCAATCATCGCCTGGGCTTGATGGCTGCGGCCACTTTTGATCACCAGAATAGGTTTATTACGCGAGGCGCTACGTGATGCAGAAACAAAGCGGCGCGCATCACTGAGATGTTCCAGGTACAGCAGAATGGCGCTGGTTTTGCCGTCGCGCGCAAGAAAATCGAGCAGGTCATCAACATCAATATCAAGACTGTCACCGAGGGCAATAAACCAGGAGAACCCCAGGTTGCGCTGCTGCGCCCAGTCGAGGATGGTGTTCGACACCGCCGCCGATTGTGAAATAAAGGCGATGCGGCCTTTTGCGATCGGCACCGGGGAAAAGCTGGCATTCAGACCTTGCCAGGGCGCAAGCAAGCCGAGGCTGTTGGGGCCGAGCAGGCGGATCTGCCACTGGCTGGCGCAGGCTTTCAGTTCTTCCATCTGGCTGGCCGGTGCCGAGAGGATAATGCAGGCTTTACAGCCTTTTTCGCCCAGTTGTTGCAGCAGTTCGAGGTTGCGTCGGGCATGGGTGCAGATGACAGCAAGATCCGGGGCGAAGGGCAGACTGGCGATGTCCGGCCAGGCCAATACCCCGCTCACGGCTTTATATTTTGGCGTCACCGGTAATACCGGGCCGCTAAAGCCCCCCGCCAGCAGGTTACGCATCATAAAGTAACCCGCACGACCGGGTTTCACCGAGGCACCAATTACCGCAATGGATTTAGGTCGTAACAGCGCTTCCAGTCCGCGTTGGCTCATCATGCACTCCTGACATGGGGATTTGCATGATTGTAAACGCTTTTGACGCCGTTTGCCGATTCACCGATCGCAGTCTGCTACAGGGCTTCGTCCAGCGCGTGTACAGGATGATGTGGCTTTCCGGCCAGGTACGCCTGACGGAACTGTTCGAAATGCTGTTGCAAAGCGCTGGCCGCCGCTGCATCCCCCGCCTGCTCCAGCAGGGCGGCGGCGACTTCAGCAGTGCAATGCTGGCCTTCACCATGTGCTTCACGCAACGTGTAACGCGAAGGCGTGGTGACATTCAGTGACATCACCGGAAATGCGTCCAGCCATGGGCTTTTGCGGAACATTTTGCGGGCTTCAGTCCAGGTGCCGTCGAGCATAATAAACAGCGGTGGCTTGCCGGTGGTGGGCGGTTCGGTCAATACCGCACGGCCAGGATCGGCATAGGAAGCGGGGAAAACCACCAGAGGCTGGTATTCACTCATCTGCACCGCCTGTAATAATGCGGTATCCGGCTCAGTACGTGACCAGCCAAATGCCAGCGTATCTGGCAGGATGTCGGCGATAAGGCGTCCGGTGTTGCTCGGTTTCATCGGTTCGGTATCAAACATCACCAGACAGAAACGGCTACGCGCGGTTTGCGGTTGTAAGCTGGCACAGACGCAATGTTTATGCGGCAGAAGACAGCCCTGACAGCGGATAACACGATTTCCTCGTGCCAGAAAGGGGCGCGTGGCGCGGGCAAGGCGTTGCGAACGCAAACGCAGGACAGCATTTTCAGACATAACACTCAGGCGGGCAGAAAAAACGCAATTGTAATGGAATTGCCGCAGAAAGGTAATATGGCCAGCGCAAGGCTGGCCAGGGGCAGGATCACAGCGATTCGTCGAGCCATTCATTAAAGGGGGCTTTGGGCATGGCACCATTGAGCATATCGACCATTTCACCGTTCTTAAACAGCATGATGGTGGGAATGCTGCGAATGCGAAAACGCGAGCTGAGTGCGGGTTCTGCTTCGGTATTAACCTTCACAAAACGCACTTTGCCACGACGCTCATCAGCGACATCTTTGAACACCGGTGCGAAGTTCACACAAGGACCACACCAGGGGGCCCAGAAATCGACCACGACCGGCAGATCATCCTGTAAATATTTATCCAGCGTCGCGGCCGTCGCGCTGACCACTTCACCGTTGAACAACTCACCGCCGCAGCGGCCACACTTGGCTCCATCGGCAATGCGTGCATCGGGCACGCGATTGGTTGCCTGACAGGAGGCGCATACCGTATTCATAGTTACCTCAACCGGACCTGTAAAACTTACGATTGCCGAGCATTATGAAAGGGTTGAGTGCTATGCTCAATCTGGATTGCCCAATAGGTTCAATAGTTGATAGCTAAGCGCCTACACATCAGGTAATCTTCGCGCTCTCAATGCTGGAGGAACAGATGAACGACGAATTTAAAGGCAAAAGCGGCAAGGTAAAAGTGATGTATGTACGTGGTGAGGATGAGGGCCAGAAAGGCTCGCGTGCGCCAAACCCCCGTACCGGCAAAGGCGGCCGTACTGCTGCGCGCCAGGAAGATAATCGTCGTTCCGGGCCTCGCAGCGGACGTAATAATGAAGAGGGCGGCCGTAACGCCGGTCCTCGTGGCGGACGTAATGAAGAAGGTGGCCGCAGCGCCGGTCGTCGTAACGACCGTGAATCCTCGCGTGGCTATGAAGATTCTCCGTGGCGCACTGTTTCGCGTCCACCGGTTAGCGAAGAAAGCCTGTCTGATGAGGCGGGTAGCAGCAAGCCAGCCATCGATCCGGAGCAGATTCGCCGTCAGCGTCAGGAAGAGACGCGCGTTTACGGTGAAAATGCCTGTCAGGCATTGTTCCAGAGTCGTCCTGAAAGCATCGTACGTGCCTGGTTTGTGCAGAGCGTGACGCCGCGCTTCCGCGAAACCTTGCGCTGGCTGGCGGCCAATCGTAAAGCCTATCACGTGGTTGAAGATGCCGAACTGGCGAAAGCCTCAGGCACTGAACACCATGGCGGCGTTTGCTTCATTATCAAAAAACGCATGGGCATGGCGGTTTCTGAATGGTTAAGCCAGGCCGAAGCCAAAGATTGCGTGCTGGCGCTGGAAGATGTCAGCAACCCGCATAACCTCGGCGGCATCATGCGTAGCTGCGCGCACTTTGGCGTGAAGGGTCTGCTGGTCAATGACGCATCGCTGCTGGAATCAGGTGCAGCGGTACGTACCGCAGAAGGCGGTGCCGAGCATGTCCAGGCGATCAGTGGTGAGAACTTCTCCGAGGGTCTGGAAGCGTTCCGTAAAGCGGGTTACACCATTGTGACCACTTCAAGCCATGAAGGTACGCCGCTGGCGAAGGCTGAATTACCGGCCAAAATGGTGCTGGTGCTGGGTCAGGAGCGTGAAGGTCTGTCCGACAGCGCATTCCAGCAGGGCGACATGAGCCTGTCGATTGGCGGCACCGGCAACGTGGAAAGCCTTAACGTGTCGGTAGCTACCGGTATCCTGCTCGCCGAATGGTGGCGACAGAACGCATAAGGCCATAATGGTCTGATTGTTCTTCATAATAACAAGACAGGCATTGCAGGTTATGTTCTACTGGATGTTCTTAAAGTAAGTTCATAATGCGATGCCTGTTTTCAGCAGTGATACAGATACATACTTAACTCTTTATTGATTTTTACTTGCGACTTGATTCTTCCACATCAAATTTTATTACAGGACTCGAAACCACTCTATTTGATGAAAATTGAAAGGAATCTCTTATGCGCAGTTATTCGGAAATCGCAAGACGCATAGCAAAAATCATACTATCACCAGAATCAGCCATAGGTTTTGTTAGCGGCGTTCTTTCGGTACCAACTGATATTGGATATCTGGCTTTTGGTTTTATTGATACTGAAAGTCGCTATCAGCGAGGAACTGAAAAAATAAGGATGCTGAAGGCCATTCGCCACGGAATTCTGGAAAATCATAATTTTATTAAGACTATTGAAATTGTTCTAAGCCGTTTCAACAAGAGTGTGCCAGAATCGAAGCAGAACGCCATATATAGTAAAACAATGGCTTCAGTAGCAGGAAGAACGCTAACCAACTCGCTGATTGCTGGAAGACTTGCTACAGTGATCGCTCAGCGTAGTTCTTTTCTGATTACCATTCGAGGTGGCCTTATAGGTAACACCTTGTTATTAGGTGGCATGGTTGAGCGTTGCATCTACACTTCAGAACGACTCCTGCAGAGCAATCCTGATATTTATCATGCTTTGCGATACCGGGATTTCGACCTGCTTTATTTTCTTCTTGAACCTGCGTTAAATCCATTTATCGAAGCGCTTAATATCAGAAGAACACAGGGGCAGACGGTATTTGAAAAAATTCTTGATATGGTTAAGAGTGAGATTCATGCGAGACGATAAACCCCCTAAATTAAGCCCTGGAAAGCGAGTTATGTACACGCTAATAGAAGCTTCTGGTTCGATTATCGGAGGGCTATTGATTTTAGTGTGTTGCTACTGGTTTTTTCATTATGAAACATGGCATGAGCGATTTATTGCGATAGGTTTATCGGTATTCGTTGTTTACCTCATTGCTAAGATCATGCCAGAAAGACCAAATCAATAACCAGGGTGAAGCTGTCAGGTAAGAAATAAGTCGTGATATCCATGTTGCCGCAATAAACGCCTGATGAACTTCATCAGGCGTTTTGCTTTCTGGCTTAGTGTGCACCACCGCCGCCACCGCCCGCCCCAAAAGGCGGACGCGCGAACCAAATCAACACCAGCAGAATGATAAACACCCCGGCTGAGGCCCAGAAAATCTCGTTGGCTGAGATGATCAGTCCCTGGTTGGTGATCTGCTGCGCAATATACGCAGAGGCCTGCTGCTGGGTCATACCGAGACTTTCCAGCTGATCGTACATCTGCTGCGAATTGGCGTTGTACGCATTGACCGACTCCGACAAATAGCTGTGATGCATCGATTCGCGATCGGTCCACATGGTGGTGGTGATCGAGGTACCGATGGAACCCGCCAGCGTACGCACGAAGTTGGACAGACTGGACGCTGCCGCCATACGTTCCGGCGGTAAGCCCGACAACGTGATGGTGGTCAGTGGCATAAAGAAACAGGCCACTGCGAAGCCCTGAATAAACTGCGGCCACGCCGACGCACCAAAATCCATCCCCGGCTCAAAGGTATACGCGCGCCAGTAGAAACAGACGGCATACATAATAAAGCTGAAGGTCACCAGACGGCGCATATCCAGCTTATGTGCAAAGCGCCCGATAATCGGCGACAGGATCACCGGAATCACCCCGACCGGAGCCGAGGCCAGCCCAGCCCAAGTGGCGGTGTAGCCGTACACTTCCTGCAATAACTGCGGCAACAACACGATCGAGCCGAAGTAGAGCATGTAAGCGAGGCTGATCGACAAACACCCGATGGTGAAATTACGCGATTTAAATAGCGAAAGATCGACTATCGGATGGTCATCGGTCAGTTCCCACACCAGTAGCACCAAAAGGGAGACCACGGCGACGACTGTCAGCACGATAATCTCCGTCGAGCTGAACCAGTCCAGCTCTCTACCGCGGTCCAGCATCACCTGCAGACAGCCAATACCCACCACCAGCAACACCAGACCGACCATATCAATCGGGCGGCTTGCCGTTTGTGTTTCGCGGCCCCGCAGGGTTTGCAGCGTCAGCATCACCACCACCACGCCAATCGGCACGTTGATGAAGAAGATCCAGCCCCAGTGATAGTTATCACTGATCCAGCCACCAAGAATTGGCCCACAGATCGGCGCTACGATCACTGTCATCGCCCATAGCGATAACGCTACACTGCGTTTCGCGGGGGGATAGTTATTCAGCAGCAGACTCTGTGATAGAGGAATCAACGGACCGGCCACTACGCCCTGGATAACACGAAAGAAAATCAGCATCGATAGACTTTCGGAGACACCACAGGCGAAAGAGGCGAGGGCGAACAAAATGGTCGCCCAGGTAAACAGCTTCACTTCACCAACACGTTTCGCCAGCCAACCGGTGATCGGGATCGAGATGGCGTTTGCCACCCCGAAGGAAGTGATCACCCAGGTGCCCTGCGAGTTCGAGGCACCGAGATTACCGGCGATGGTCGGAATCGCCACGTTGGCGATAGTCGAGTCGAGTACCTGCATGAACGTCGCCAGCGACAGGGCGATGGTCATCAGGACTAACGGCGCGCCTTCAAGCGGTTTTTGTGCCATAACAGCCTCCCGCGTTATCAGCCGGCGTTGGCACGAACGATGTCAGTGATCATCTGGTTAACCGGTGTCAAATCGATTGCCAGCGCATTACTTTCATAAGCGGCCTGAGCACGTACGCTGCTGGCCAGGGTTGCCCCCTCTTTATTCGAGGTATCCACTTTCACCAGGGTGGACAGACCGATACGCAGTGGATGATCCGCCACTTCTTTGGCATCCAGTTCGATACGCACCGGCAGACGCTGAACCACTTTGATCCAGTTACCGGTGGCGTTCTGGGCTGGCAGCAGCGAGAAGGCGCTACCGGTGCCCATATCAAGGCCGACCACTTTACCCTGATACACCACATCATCACCGTAGATATCACTGACCACTGTCGCAGGCTGTCCAATACGAACGTCTGCCAGCTGGGTCTCTTTGAAGTTGGCGTCTACCCACAAATTGGTGGCTGGAACCACTGCCAGCAACGGCGTGCTGGTGGAGATTTGCGAACCCACCTGAACGCTACGACGCGAGACATAGCCATCCATCGGGCTGCGAATATCGGTACGTTGCAGTGCCAGCCAGGCATCACGCAGTTCAGCAGAGGCTTGTTTGACAGCCGGCTGGTTTTCCAGCGAGGTGTTGAGGATCATCGCCTGATTAGCGTTGAACTGCTGCACGGCCACGTCGAGCTGTGCTTTGGCGGTTGCCACGGCATCGCGTGCGTGCTGCAACTCTTCACGACCGATCAGGTTAGCCGCACCCAGCGGCTCACGGCGTTTCAGATCTGCTTCAGCCTGTTCCAGCGCGGTTTGCTGCAACTTAATGCTGGCCTGGTCCTGCTTGCCGGTGATCATTAACTGATGCGTCTGACGAACGCTGGTGGCCAGCGCTGTCTGGGCTTTCTCGAATGCCTGTTCGGCATCGGTTTTATCGAGCGATACCAGCACATCCCCTTTTTTGACGAAGTCAGTGTCATCGAACCAGACTTTATTGACGCTACCGGAAACCTGCGCCATCACCTGCACCTGGTTACCGGAGACATAAGCATCATCGGTTTCCTGGAAATGCCGTAGTACCACCCACCAGTAAGCCAGATATGCCACGCCAATTAATACAAACACGATTGCCAGCAGGATCAGCGCACCTTTACGCTTCTTCTTTTTATTCGCTGGCTGTTGCGGGCTTTGGGCTTCCGCTGTCGCACTCATTTGATTCTCCACGTTTTCCATTTTGTCGGGATGTGCTGATCCATCAACACGGGGTCCCGAGTCGAAAAAAGCCAGCGTTTAACACGCTGGCCGGATAAAAGGGGATTAAAATATCGGTTTCGACAGGTGATTGTGTCGCACTTCTTGCTATTAGCGCGACAGAGAGGCGATGAGTTGGTCTTCGTCCATTTTGTCGAGGCGGTTAAGCAGCTTACGGGTAATGGCTTCCAACTGGCCCTGCTCGTCTGAGGAGAGGGAGGACCAGAGATATTGCAGGCTCTGGTGCTGCGGTGGCAGCAGCTGACGTAAGAATTCGTTACCTTTTTCTGTCAGGTGCAGATGCAGGCAACGGCGATCGTTATCGCTTTCACGACGCTCAATCCAGCCGCGTTTTTCCAGTTCGTCAGCAATACGTGTGGCGTTGGTACGGGAAGAACCCAGTGCGGAACTCAGTTCTGATGGCTGGATGCTCTGGTTTTCCTGGGCGTCCAGGGTAATCAGCGCCATGAATAAGGTTTCGTTAATTCCCTGCGCCTTCAACATTTTGTTGCGATTATCCAGCAGTTTGCCCTGCATATGCATGCACAGACGCGTCAGGATGATTTCCTGCAGTGGAAAATCTTTGTGGCGAGTAGCACGGATGTTTAGCATCTGCTCAATGGGAGTAAACGAACTTTCCATTCTAAAAAAACCTCACTAGTTGCAACTGGTATAGTAATGATGGTGACAGATTAAGCGTAGTCATAATTCCCGCGAGTGATTGTTAGCAGGATCACACTGTCAACACCAGGCGATTCGAGGCCGCTCCCTGACCCCGGGCACATGGCCCGATCCGATGGCTACAGATACGCAGACAAGGGATGCTATCAATTCGCCTCGCGAAATCTTTTTACTGTTGAATAATTTCGCGAGAAAAAATAACCCTGATGAATAACTCTCTGGCTAACCATAACAAACCCAATCATTGATGAACAGTATTGCTCATTGATTTGGTCCGGTCTTTACGTTTTCTAAACACTTTCGAAACGCGCATTGCGCCACCAAATCAATAGGTTAATTACGGTGAACAGCACACCCGCCCCACAAACGCCATACCAGCCCGCATGATGAAATGCGTTCGCTGAGATGATGGAGCCCAGTGCGCCGCCAATAAAATAACTGGTCATATAACCGGCATTGAGGCGATTACGTGCCTCGGGTTTGTGGCGATAAATGACACTTTGGTTGGTGATATGCACCGCCTGCACAGCTAAATCGAGCAGCAGGATACCGATAATCAGCGCCAGCAAATGCTGTGCGCCCAGTGCAGTCACCAGCCAGGCCACCAGCATAATCAGCAATCCGGCGCTGGTGGTGAGTTTGGCTTTGCCCTTATCGGCGAGGCCACCCGCCTGACGTGCCGCCAGCGCGCCCGCCGCACCCACCAGCCCCAACAGGCCAATTTCACCTTCATTAAAGCCATAGGGCTGGGCAGAGAGCAGAAACGCCATTGAAGTCCAAAGCATGCTGAAGTTGGCAAAGCTGAGGCAGCCAGTTAATGCGCGGGTACGGATCACCCGATTACCGGCATACAGGCTAAAGATGGATCGCAGCAGCTGCGGATAATTCAGCGGCACATGCTGTTTATAGCGCGGCAGAAAGCGCCACAGTGCCAGCGCCATCAGGATCATCAATACGCTGGCTGTCCAATAGACGCAGCGCCAGCCGCCAAGCTGTGCCAGTGCCCCTGCGGCGGTACGTGCCAGCAGGATACCCAGCAGCAAACCACTCATCACCGTCCCGACCACCTTGCCGCGTTTTTCGGGCGCAGCCAGGGTGGCGGCGAGGGGCACCAGCATCTGCGCCACCACGGAAAATAACCCGGTGACAACGGTGCCCAGCAGCATAAAGGGCAGAGAAGGGGAGAGCGCGGTGATCATCATGCCACCGGCGGCCAGCAGGCTCATCGACGCAATCAGGCTACGGCGCTCCAGCATATCCCCCAATGGCACCAGCAATAGCAGGCCACAGGCATAACCCAGCTGGGCTGTGGTGACGATAAAACCGGCGAGGCTGACGGAGAGATTAAACTGGTGGGCGATGGTATCCAGCAGCGGCTGGACATAATAGTTACTGGCGACGGCAAGGCCAGTCGCAACCGACA
Source organism: Pantoea cypripedii (assembly GCF_002095535.1). Lineage (NCBI taxonomy): Bacteria > Pseudomonadati > Pseudomonadota > Gammaproteobacteria > Enterobacterales > Erwiniaceae > Pantoea > Pantoea cypripedii. The sequence continues at coordinate 3,272,636 of NZ_MLJI01000001.1, read as the reverse complement.
TCAGTGCGACCAGGGCAGAATTGAGGCCCTGATGGGAAGCATTCATAGCGGGATGAGCAGGCAAATAATCATAATAGGGTAATAGTAACCCAAAAAACTATTTCATTGTTGTGTTAATTAACAGGACGTACCAGTACGTTATAGCGTCCGAATCGATTGGGGAGCCGAATCACCAATAGGGTGATTCGGCTCCCGTGTAGCGGCGCGATTTATCGCGCGGGTTTTTCCGGCAGCGAGCGAGGAATTGCGCGATGAATCGCGCCGCTACGGCCTGCAACATTTATTTCGCGGCGGCCAGGGCGTCCTGCACCCACTTATCGAACTCAGCCTGATGGCCTTTGATCCAGCCATCAACGTGGCGGTTGATATCATCTTCCGAAGACTGCCCGCTATGCATGGCGGCGTTTTCGGCATTGATATCGGAGATCGGCAGTTTCATCTCAGCAAACAGTTTCGCCGCTGCCGGGTTTTTCTCAGCCCAGGCTTTGTTAGCAACGATGTGCATGGTGTTCACCGGGAAGCCATAGTTGGCACCGTTGGCCAGTTTGGTATCGACATTCTTCTGCTCACCCGGCAGTGATGAGAACGGTACCTGCAGCCATACCACATCTTTACCCGGCTTCAGTACGTCGCTCACCCAGTACGGCGTCCAGGTGTAGTACAGAATCGGTTTACCTTGCTTAAAGCGGGTGATGGTATCGGCGATCATCGCGGAGTAGTTACCCTGGTTATGCTCCACGGTATTGCTCAGGCCATAGGCGTTGATCTGGTGATTAATCACCGCTTCGCAGCCCCAGCCCGGCGTACATCCGGTCAGGTCAGCTTTGCCATCACCATTGGTATCGAACAATTTCGCAATTTTCGGATCTTTTAACTGGGCAAAATTGTTGATGTGGTATTTTTCAGCGGTCTTTTTGTCGATCAGATAGCCCTGTGCCGCGCCAGTCACGTAGGTGCCTTCACGGTAGAACTTTTGGTCGCCACCGGCGGCTTTGTACATATCATCGTGCAGCGGCTGCCAGTTGACGGCGGTGAAGGTGGCATCACCTTCGGCAATCGTGGTATAGCCAACGTTGTAATCGACCTCGCTTGGCTTATCTACGGTGTAGCCCAGCTTTTCCAGCGCGCGGCTCACCAGCAGCGTCTGAAAGGTTTCTTCTGAGATGGTGCTCTGCACCGGCTTAACGGTAATGCCTTTACCCGGCAGGTCGGCGGCGGACACGTGCGTCACGGCGAACGTCGTCAGGACGGCAGCGAATAGAGCTGTCTTGCGCATAGTCATTCCTTATTTTACGTGTTGCGTCGGAGACGGGCGGCCACAAGGTGCCGCCCAAATGGATTACTTGTTTTTACTGAAAGGGCGCATCAGCAGGCCGACCGGGCCGGTGCTGTACCAGTGGCGATTGCCACGGCTGCGGCTGTCACGCCCGACTGACTGGGTCAGACGGTCGAGAATAATGGCGAGGATCACGATACCGACGCCGCCGACAGTGGCGAGGCCCATATCAAGACGACCAATCCCGCGTAATACCATCTGGCCAAGGCCGCCGACGGCAATCATCGAGGCGATCACCACCATCGACAGCGCCAGCATCAGCGTCTGGTTAACCCCGGCCATAATGGTAGGCATCGCCAGCGGCAGCTGCACTTTGAACAGCATCTGACGCGGGCTGGCACCAAAGGATTCACTGGCTTCAATCAGATCAGCCGGGACTTGTTTGATCCCCAGAATGGTCAGACGCACAATCGGCGGCAGCGCAAAGATAATGGTCACCACCACGCCAGGCACGTTACCAATACCGAACAGCATCACAATCGGCACCAGATAGACGAAGGCCGGGGTGGTTTGCATCGCATCAAGCAGCGGGCGGATGATACGGGCAGCGCGTTCGCTGCGTGCCAGCCAGATGCCGAGTGGCAAACCAATAATGATGCAGAACAGCAGGGCGGTGAGCACCAGCGCCAGCGTCACCATTGCCTGCGACCAGGCTCCAATCGCACCAATCAGCACCAGCGAAATCAGGGTGGCGATACCCATCGCCGGGCTGGCGATCTGCCAGGCAATCAGCGCAAACACGATAATCGCCACCGGCGCCGGCATCCCCAGCAGTAATTGCTGGAAGGCGCTGAGGATGTAATCCACTGGCACGCGGATGCCCTGGAACACCGGACGGAAGTGGTTAACCACCCAGTCGATGCCCTCGGTCACCCAGCTGTCGAGCGGGATCATGGTCTTATGGAACGGGTCCATGATATTAAAATGTTCGGGCTGCGGCGCAGGCGCACTGCTCAGCCAGTCGCTGCTGCTTGCTGCACTGCTGGCCGCGTCATGACCGCCGCTACTGGCAGCGGCAGCACCGCTATCGGCGGGCGTGCTGCTGGCACCGGTTGACCAGGGATCGCTGCTGCTGGCCGCCGCGCTGTTATCAGGGGTGGCTGCCTGGCTGGCGCTATCCCACGGATTGCTGTTTTGTTCACTCATTCTCAGGCTCCTTCACGGTCTAAAGCGCGCAGCAGCGTGCTTTTCGAAATAACACCAACGTATTGATTTTCTTCACCCACCACCGGCACGGCACAAGGTGCCTGAGCCACATGGGAGAGCAAATCATTCAGTGAGGTGTCCGCAGGAACAGCCGGAATGTCCAGCAGTGCGCTGTCCAGCCCATCGCCAGCTGCTAACGCCGCTTTCAGCGAATCAGTTGAAACCACGCCAATAAATTTCTGTTTTTCCAGCACATAACCAAAATCGCGATCTTCATCCTGCAACAGCTTAATGGCTGAGCGTGGACCAAGACCGGCCGCTTTACGGATCAGTGCCCCGGCAGTACGACGCGCAATATCTTTGGCACTAAATACATGGCTGATATCGACACCACGGAAGAAGGTACGGACATAATCGTTGGCTGGATTATTAAGGATTTCATCCGGTGTACCGACCTGCACCACTTCGCCGCCCTGCATAATGGCAATACGATCGCCAATACGCATCGCTTCATCGAGATCGTGGGAAATAAATACAATGGTACGCTGATGTTTTGCCTGCAATTTCACCAGCTCATCCTGCATCTCGGTACGAATAAGCGGATCGAGTGCGGAGAAGGCTTCATCCATCAACAATATATCGGGATTGATTGCCAGCGCGCGAGCTAATCCAACACGCTGACGCATACCACCGGAAAGTTCATCCGGGTACGCATGGGCATAATTTTCCAGTCCCACCTGACGCAATGCTTCCAGCGCTTTTTCCTGCCGTTCCTGCAATGCGACGCCCGCTAATTCCATGCCAAAGGCGGTATTATTTAATACCGTCATATGTGGCATCAGGGCAAATGACTGAAATACCATGCTGATCTTATTTCTACGCACTTCGCGCAGTTCAGCTTCCGATATTTGTGCAATATCGACACCGTCAATAATCACCTGGCCGCGTGTCGGCTCGATCAGACGATTGAGAAGGCGAACCATGGTGGACTTACCTGAACCTGAAAGCCCCATGATGACGAAGATCTCGCCTTCTTCAATGGCCAGACTGGCATTCTTAACGCCGAGAGAGAGTCCGGTTTTCGCCAGAATTGCCTCTTTACCCTCACCGTTATCAATATGTTTAAATGCCCTTTCCGGGTGATCACCAAATATCTTATATAAATTCTTTACTTCGAGTTTAATTGCCATGCAGTAATTAAATTCCTGGTTAATTGATGTTTCGCTATTTCTTGTTGTGGCCCTGATTAAAATTAAGCGGCCTATACCGTAACATAATGAGAATATCTGACAACCCTTGCGGCCGATATTCGGCGCGCGCTGCCGGATGAAATGGCGCGCAATTCCAGTGCTCACAAGGGATGAGGGAGGATCAATTTTTTCGGAATTTTTTGCCGAATTTATGCCATCTGGACGGAAATAATTGGCTGAAAGGCGATAAATCACGCTTTAGCTGGCGATATATGGACCATTTGAATGACGAAAAAATGACAATAGAATGAAGTTATAAAGGGTAAATAACGGGGGAATAACCAACAGCCGCAAGGGGAAATATCGGGCTGAGGCCAGCCCGATATGAAAGGATTAAAAGTTCCAGTCTTCGTCTTCGGTTTCGACTGCTTTACCCATCACGTAGGAGGAGCCAGAACCCGAGAAGAAATCGTGGTTTTCATCGGCATTGGGTGACAGCGCAGACAGAATCGCCGGGTTAACCGTGGTCAGCTCCGCCGGGAATAACGCTTCATAACCGAGGTTCATCAGCGCCTTATTGGCGTTGTAATGCAGGAAGGTTTTCACCTCTTCCGCCCAGCCCACATCGGCATACAGCGCTTCAGTATACACCACCTCGTTTTCGTACAGGGCCAGCAGCAGCTCGATGGCGAATTGCTGCAATTCTTCACGGCGCGCATCATCCACATTTTCCAGTGCTTTCTGATACTTATAACCGATGTAATAACCGTGCACCGCTTCGTCGCGGATGATCAGACGAATCAGGTCGGCGGTGTTGGTCAGCTTACCGCGGCTTGACCAGTACATTGGTAGCCAGAAGCCGGAGTAGAACAGGAACGATTCGAGAAACACGCTGGCAATTTTCTTTTTCAGCGGATCGTCAGCGCGATAATGCTCCAGCACAATTTTCGCTTTGTTTTGCAGCGCTTCGTTCTCTTCACTCCAGCGGTAGGCGGCATCCACATCCGCCGTGTTGCACAGGGTGGAGAAAATCGAGCTGTAGGAGCGGGCATGCACCGCTTCCATAAAGCTGACGTTGGACAGCACCGCCTCTTCATGAGGCGTCAGCGCATCTTCCATTAGCCCTGGCGCACCGATCACATTCTGAATGGTGTCGAGCAATGTCAGGCCGGTAAACACGCGAATGGTCAGCTGCTGCTGTTGTTTATCCAGCGTCTGCCACGCGGGCAGATCGTTAGATAACGGCACTTTTTCCGGTAGCCAGAAGTTGCTGGTCAGGCGGTTCCACACCTCAAGGTCTTTCTCGTCCTGAATGCGGTTCCAGTTAATCGCTTGAATTTGATTTAATCGCATAGTTTTCATCACAGGGCGCAGGAAACACAGCCCTGCACCTCTGTGCCTTGAAGCGCCATCTGGCGCAGTCGAATGTAATAAAGCGTTTTAATGCCTTTCTTCCACGCATAAATCTGCGCTTTGTTGATATCGCGCGTGGTGACGTCATCGCGGAAAAACAGCGTCAGCGACAGTCCCTGATCCACATGCTGCGTGGCTTCAGCGTAGGTATCGATAATCGCTTCCGGGCCGATCTGGTACGCATCCTGATAGAAATCCAGATTGTCGTTGGTCATAAACGGTGCCGGATAATAAACGCGGCCGGTTTTGCCTTCTTTGCGGATCTCAATACGCGACACAATCGGGTGAATGCTTGAGGTGGCGTGGTTGATATAAGAGATGGAACCGGTTGGCGGGATCGCCTGCAGGTTCTGGTTATACAAGCCATGCGTCATCACGGCAGCACGCAGAGCCTGCCAGTCGGCCTGGGTCGGCAACGCGATACCGGCATCGGCAAACAGCTGCGCCACGCGTGCAGTACGCGGCTGCCAGGCGCGTTCAGTGTATTTGTCGAAATAATGGCCGCTGGCATAGGTTGACTGCGCAAAACCATCGAAACTTTGTTTACGCTCCTGCGCCAGCAGGTTGGAAGTACGTACCGCGTGATAAGTGACGCAGTAAAAATAGAGATTGGTGAAGTCCAGCGCCTCTTCCGAGCCATAGGCCATCCCTTCACGCGCCAGATAGCCATGCAGGTTCATCTGACCAAGACCGACCGCGTGTGAACGACGGTTACCTTCCGCCACTGACGGCACTGAATTTATCTCGCTCATATCGGATACGGCGGTCAGCGCACGTACCGCCACTTCCACGGTTTGCGCCAGATTGCGTGAATCCATGGCGTGGGCGATGTTAAGTGAGCCGAGGTTACAGGAAATATCTTTGCCAACGCGGCGATAGCTGAGATCGTCGTGGTACTCGCTGGCGCTGTTGACCTGCAAAATCTCCGAACACAGGTTGCTCATATTGATGCGACCGGCAATCGGGTTACTGCGGTTTACGCTGTCCTCATACATGATGTAGGGATAGCCGGATTCGAACTGAATCTCCGCCAGCGTCTGGAAGAAATCACGCGGCTGAATAAAGGTTTTGCGGATACGGTCATCGGCCAGCATTTCATCGTAATGCTCGCTGATGCTGATATCGCCGAATGCCTTGCCGTAGATGCGTTCCACGTCATAGGGTGAAAACAGCGCCATCTCGCGGTTCTCTTTCGCCAGACGGAAAGTGATATCGGGGATCACCACGCCGAGCGACAGCGTTTTGATACGGATCTTCTCGTCGGCGTTTTCGCGTTTGGTATCGAGGAAACGCAGGATATCCGGGTGATGGGCGTTCAGCCATACCGCTCCCGCCCCCTGACGTGCACCCAGCTGATTCGCGTAAGAAAACGCATCTTCCAGCATTTTCATCACCGGGATCACCCCGGAAGACTGGTTTTCGATGCGCTTAATCGGCGCACCGGATTCACGCAGGTTTGACAGCAGGAAGGCCACACCGCCGCCACGCTTGGAAAGCTGCAACGCCGAGTTCACCGCGCGACCAATCGATTCCATATTGTCTTCGATACGCAGCAGGAAGCAGGAGACCAGCTCACCGCGCTGCTGTTTACCGCAGTTAAGGAAGGTGGGGGTGGCGGGCTGGAAGCGGCCGCTCAGCATCTCTGCCAGCAGTTCACGCGCCAGCTGCTCGTTGCCACGAGCCAGCGTCAGCGCCACCATGCAGGCGCGCTGTTCAAAGGTCTCCAGATAACGTTTGCCGTCGAAGGTTTTCAGCGTGTAGCTGGTATAGAACTTCCACGCGCCGAGAAAGGTATGAAAACGGAAACCCCAGGCATCGGCTTCATCGTGCAGCTGGCACAGGAAGGTGAAATCGTACTGATTCAGCACTGCCGCTTCGTAGTAGCCTTCGGCCACCAGATAGCGCAGACGCTCCGCCGCTGAGGCGAAGGGCACGGTATTCGGCTGAACGTGTTGCAGGAAAAATTGCTGTGTGGCTTGGTGATCTTTATCGAACTGGATGCGGCCATCAGCGTCATACAGGTTCAGCATCGCGTTCAGGGCGTGGTAATCAAGCCCGGTGCCGTTGAGGGTGTCTGTCGTTGCCAAAATTGGGTTACTCCCGCTTTTACATTAGCGATATCGTCGGGGGTTCCCATCAACTCAAAGCGGTAGAGATAGGGAACCTGACATTTCTGCGCAATGATGTCGCCTGCCAGGCAGAACCCTGCACCAAAGTTGCGGTTACCGGCAGCAATCACCCCGCGGATACCGCGTCGGTTAGCTTCATCATTGAGGAACTGGATCACTTGTCTGGGCACCGCACCCCGCGCGCTGCCGCCGCCGTAGCTCGGCACCACCAGGATATAGGGTTGGTCAATATGCAGTTGCTGCGTGCTATCAACGGGGATGCGCTGTGCAGGCAGGCCCAGACGGGTGATGAATCGGTGCGTGTTCTCCGACTGGCTGGAAAAATACACCAGTGGAAACATCGCCTTATCCCCCGACAGCAGCGAGCTGGCGCAGGCTGGCGATTTTATCGGGACGGAAACCACTCCAGTGATCATCCTGAGTCATGACCACCGGCACCTGGCGATAGCCCAGGGATTTCAGGCTGTCGATGGCTTCAGGTTGTGAGTCGAGGTTAATCAGCTGGTAATCGATGCCATTACGGTCCATGGCATTTTTTGTGGCGTTGCACTGGACACAGTTGTTCTTAGTGTAAATAATAATGCGCATGATTCGTATTTCCCTCTGGTTGTGGTCAGGATGCGAGATACGAAGCAAAAATCCTTCTGCTGCGAGCCTCATCCTTGCTGACATCTGGTAGCGAGTTGATGAGGTAAATACTAGATGTAGTGTTTGTGGCGGTCAAGCCCACCAGATATAGGGTTTTGTGATTTCGAACCTCAGATTTCGCCTAAGGCCAGGGATCATGCGCTTTCCCGGCCCAAAAATAATTTTGTAAAAGGGCAGAGCACGGCATTTAAGGCAAATTCAGGCGGGAAATTGAACAATCCATGGGGAGCCAGGGCGGGATCGCTGGACACAAAAAAGCCCCGCAGGGTGCGAGGCTCTCTGCAGGGATGTGAGGGTTAGCGGCGTGATACCAGCAACGCCCCAATCACCAGGCCAACGGCGGCACCGATGCCGACACCGTGCCAGGGTTTATCATGAACATAGGCATCAACCTGATAGCTCGCATCGCGTGCAGCCTGCGAAACCCGGTTGTTGCCATTCAGTTTTGCACGAGTTTGTTTCAGCAGCGACTGTGCTTTGCTGCGTGCGCTTTCCACCTCGTCTTTGGCTTCACTGCCGTAAGATCTCAGTAACGCTTCCAGCGAATCAGCCAGCTCGTTCACATCCTGATTGATATCAATGTCATCGTTTTTACTGGTTCGATTAAACATTTTTCGCTCCCTTTGATTTAAAAGTAATACTTAGTGTAGACGAGTCATCATCAAACGCTGGTTTTCGCCTGGCTTTATGGAAAATTCCGAAAGCCTTGTGCCACACGGCTGTTGTAAGGTTGCGAGGCTAGAGCAGAGAGGAGCAAGCATGTATTTACGACCGGATGAGGTTGCGCGCGTACTGGAGAAAGCAGGGTTCGAAATGGATACCCTGACGCCGAAAATCTATGGCTATCGTCGTGGCGACAACTATGTTTACGTCAACCGTGAGGCGCGCATGGGGCGCACGGCACTGATTATTCACCCCACGCTGAAAGAGAAAAGCCTGAACTTTGCTGAACCGGCATCGGAAATGAAAACCTGCGATCATTACACGCAATTTCCTCTCTATCTGGCGGGCGATACTCAGGAACATTACGGTATTCCCCACGGCTTTAGCTCACGCATCGCGCTGGAGCGCTATTTGCAGGGCGTATTCGGCGGCTAACGCAGTGCCCCGCCTGTGCGGGGCCGCACCCACCCGATAAAATCCTTACCTTTTGCCACGTTGCATTTCCCTGCGCTGGCGCGTATAACCCTGTCTCCATGTAGATGTTTAGACGTCCATATGGATAAAAATAATGCAATCCGAGCAAAATCCTCCGCAGGAAAACTTTAAACGCACCATGAAAGTGCGGCATCTGGTGATGCTGTCACTGGGGGGCGTTATCGGCACTGGCCTGTTCTTTAATACCGGCTACATCATCTCAACCACCGGTGCCGCCGGTACGCTGCTGGCCTATCTGATTGGTGCGCTGGTGGTGTGGCTGGTGATGGTGTGTCTCGGTGAGCTGGCGGTGGCGATGCCGGAAACCGGGGCTTTCCATGTCTATGCTGCGCGTTACCTCAGCCCGGCTACCGGTTATACCGTCGCCTGGCTCTACTGGCTGACCTGGACGGTAGCGCTGGGTTCCAGTCTGACCGCCGCCGGATTTTGCATGCAGTACTGGTTCCCGACCATCCCGGTTTGGGTGTGGTGTCTGGTGTTCTGTATCGCCATCTATTTGCTGAATATCGTCTCGACCCGCTTCTTTGCCGAAGGGGAATTCTGGTTCTCGATTATCAAGGTGATCACCATTGTCGCCTTTATTATTCTCGGCGCAGGGGCGATGTTTGGCTTTATCCCGATGAAGGACGGCAGTGCTGCGCCCGGCCTGCATAATCTCACCGCATCGGGCTGGCTGCCGCACGGCACTCTGCCGATTCTGATGACGATGGTGGCAGTCAACTTCGCCTTCTCGGGCACGGAATTGATAGGCATCGCTGCCGGGGAAACCGAGCAGCCGCAAAAAGCCCTGCCGCTGGCGATCCGTACCACAGTGGCGCGTCTGATCATCTTCTTTATCGGCACGGTGCTGGTGCTGGCGGCGCTGATCCCGATGGATCAGGCCGGGATCGTGAAAAGTCCGTTTGTGCTGGTGTTTGAGAAGATCGGCATTCCCTGGGCGGCTGATATCTTCAACTTCGTGATTCTTACGGCGATCCTGTCGGCGGCGAACTCCGGGTTGTATGCGTCGGGGCGGATGCTGTGGTCGCTGGCTAATGAGAACACTCTGCCGCGCTGTTTTGCCCGGGTGAATCGTCGCGGCATCCCGGTACTGGCGCTTACCATCAGTATGATCGGCGGCCTGCTGGCGCTATTCTCCAGCGTGATCGCCCCGGATACGGTATTTGTCGCGCTGTCCGCTATCTCCGGTTTTGCCGTGGTGGCGGTCTGGCTCAGCATCTGCGCTGCACATTATATGTTCCGCCGCCGCCATCTTCAGCAGGGGGGAACCTTAAAGGATCTGGTGTACCGTGCGCCACTCTATCCGCTGACGCCGATCCTCGGTTTCCTGCTGTGTCTGCTTGCCTGTGTCGGGCTGGCTTTCGATCCGTCGCAACGGATTGCGCTGTGGTGCGGGATTCCGTTTGTTCTCTTCTGTTATGCCGCATACCATGTCACGCAACGACGTAAATCATCTTTGCAGGCTGAGGAGGCCAACGATGTGGCGTAACCCGATAGCGCAGGCGCTATCTCAAACCGACACTCTGATCCTTGATGGTGCGCTGGCAACCGAACTGGAAGCACGCGGCTGCAATCTGGCCGATGCGTTATGGTCGGCGAAGGTGCTGATGGAAAATCCTGAACTGATCTATCAGGTCCATTACGATTATTTTGCTGCCGGTGCCCATTGCGCCATTACCGCCAGCTACCAGGCGACGCCACAGGGCTTTGCCCAGCGTGGATTGGATGAGACTCAGGCGCTGGCGCTGATCCGCCAGAGTGCCACGCTGGCAAAACGTGCGCGGGATGACTATCGCGCCGCATCAGGTAGCAGCGCACCACTGCTGGTGGCCGGGTCGGTGGGGCCGTATGGCGCGTTTCTCGCCAATGGGGCGGAATATCGTGGCGACTACGCGTTGCCTGCAGACGAGATGAAGGCGTTCCATCGTCCACGCATCGCGGCCTTGCTGGAGGCGGGCGTGGATTTGCTGGCCTGCGAAACGTTGCCGTCCTTCGCGGAAGCCGAGGCGCTGGTCAGCCTGCTGGCGGAGTTCCCGGACAGCAGCGCCTGGTTCTCCTTCACGCTACGCGATGCACAGCATATCAGCGATGGTACACCGCTGAGTGAAGTCGCGGCGCTGCTCAATGCGGCCCCGCAGGTGGTGGCGCTGGGAATCAACTGTGTAGCACTGGAGAGCGTCACCCCGGCGCTGCGTACCTTGCAGGCGCTGTGTGATAAGCCGCTGCTGGTCTATCCGAACTCGGGCGAACAGTACGATGCCAGCAGTAAAACCTGGCACTCGGCACCCTCGGGCTGCACGCTGCGTGACAAATTCCCGGAGTGGCAGCAGGCCGGTGCCCGCCTGATTGGCGGCTGCTGTCGCACCACGCCGCAGGATATCGCGGCGATTGCCGCCTGTTGTCAACCGCAATAACACGCAGAAAAGCGCCACTGATAGGGCGATTGAGGCGAGTGAAAAGGGCGGAAGGGCAGTTTAGACTGTACCTTCTGACCCTGAAGCGGACCTGCTATGAACCTGCGACATCTCCTTCCTGCCTGCGCGCTGCTGTTAAGCGGCTGTGCGACCATTGTTGGCACCCAAACGCAATCGGTAAGAATTGACTCCGTGCCACAGGGTGCGCATTTCACCGTGCAGGATGAGACCGGCCATGCCGTGGCGCAGGGCGTGACGCCGCAGACTGTCGAGCTGGCAAAATCTACTGGCAGCTATTTCGGTAAGAAACACTATCTGGTGATGCTGGAGAATCCGGGTTATGTCCCGGTGACGATGCCGATCGAAGGCAGCGCCAACCTGTGGTATTTGCTGGGGAACATTCCGTTGCTCGGTTTCCCCGGTTGGCTGCTGATCGATCCGTTCAACGGCGGCATGTATGACCTGAAGCCCGAGCACCCCAAAGCATTTCTTAACCGGGTGGGCGCACGCGGGTAAATAGCCAGAGGCGCGATAAATCGCGCCTCAACGTGCTTATTGCGCGGTGGGCTTCACCATCGCCCCAGGCGTTTTATGCTGCGCCAGATATTGATGCTGAAAGATACACATGCGGATGGTGTTACGGTACGCACCGTTAATGAAAAACTCGTGTTTCAACACGCCCTCCACTTCAAAGCCCAGCTTGGTGTAGATGTGGATAGCCTTCTCATTCTCCTGATCGACAATCAGATAGAGCTTGTAGAGATTCAGCACCGAAAAGCCATAGTCCATCGCTAACTTCGCCGCCTGGGTTGCCAGTCCTTTCCCCTGATGAGCCGGATCGATAATGATCTGAAACTCGGCGCGGCGATGTACGTGATTAATCTCGACCAGCTCCACCAGCCCGGTTTTCTGTCCATCATGCTCGACCACGAAACGACGTTCGGTCTGGTCGTGAATATGTTTGTTGTACAGGTCCGACAGCTCGACGAAGGCTTCATACGGCTCCTCGAACCAATAACGCATCACGCTGGCGTTGTTATCTAACTGATGCACAAAGTGCAGATCTTCCCGCTCCAGCGGACGTAATTTGACCGTCATACGGCATTCCTTCTTCAACTAAGATGCGCTGAGTATAACCGCACCAAAGTGGTTAATGCGCTCCCTGGCTTGCTCTGCGACGGTGCAACGCATTTTCCGATCATCGCGTGCGCTGCCGCACAGTCTCGATCTGCTTTCTGGCACAGCCATTGCTTTGCTTGTATAGATAAGCCTATACAACTGTAGTTTTTCATCACCTTTTGACAGGAGTGGAAGATGGGTAAGCCAGTGCAACATGCAGTTCGTGCGTTAACCGTAGCCGTTATGTTGGGGTCTGCGCTCGGCGCGCAGGCTGCGGAGACTAAAGTGGCGATCGGTATTTCCGGCTGGACCGGATTTGCTCCGCTGACGCTGGCAGATAAAGCCGGTATCTTCAAAAAGCATGGCCTTGATGTCGATGTAAAAATGATCCCGCAAAGCAGCCGTCATCTGGCGGTGGCTTCCGGCACCATTCAATGTGCGGCCACCACGGTCGAAACCTATATTTCATGGAATGCGGCCGGTGTGCCGATCAAGCAAATCGTCCAGCTGGATAAATCCTACGGTGCTGATGGCCTGGCAACCCGTAGCGATATCACCAGCATCAAAGATCTTAAAGGCAAAACCATCGCCGTGGATGCGCCGGGAACTTCGCCGTACTTTGCGCTGGCCTGGATGCTGGATAAAAACGGTTTGACGATGAAAGATGTCAAGCTGGCGACCATGGCCCCGCAGGCGGCGGCACAGTCGTTTGTTGCCGGACAAAACGATGCGGCCATGACCTACGAACCTTACCTGTCAGTGATTCGTAACCAGCCGAAAGCGGGCAAAATCCTCGCCACCACGCTGGATTACCCGATGGTGATGGATACGCTCGGTTGTACTCCCACCTTCCTGAAAGAGCATCCACAGGCGGCGAAAGCGCTGGTGGCCAGCTACTACGATGCGCTGGAGATGATCAAACAGCAGCCGGATAAATCCAACGAAATCATGGGTGCAGCGGTGAAATCCACCGGCAAAGAGTTTGCCGAATCCGCCAGCTACCTGCGCTGGGCCGGTCCTGAAGAGAACAAAAAATTCTTTAGCGGTGAAATCGAAACCTTTAGTGATGAAGCGGGCAAACTGCTGCTGCGCGCGGGCGTGATTAAAAAAATGCCTGACGTGAAGAGCCTGTACGACGCCAGCTTCGTGCAGTAATCAGGGAGACAGGAGATGGAGATGAGTAAAAGCCAACCCGTAACGCCGCCCGCGGCGCTGCCGGATGCACCACGCCGCTGGCATAATCCGTTGATGGTGCCGTTAAAAGCGATCTCAACCCGGTTGCGTATCGGCCTTGGCGTGGCTTTCTTTGTGCTGTTTGTCGCGGTATGGGCGCTGGTGACCTTCAGTGGCATGGTATCGCCAACTTTCCTTGCCGATCCGATAACCATGTTGCAACAGGGCGTGTCGCTATTCACCGAATATAACTTTTCGCTGGATATCGGTATGACGGTGATGCGCGTGCTGGCCGGATTCCTGCTGGCGGCCCTGATCGGGGTGCCGCTTGGCATCATGATGGGCTCGTACAAAATGTGGGAAGCCTTTCTCGAACCCTTCGTCTCCTTCTGTCGTTATCTGCCGGCATCGGCCTTTGTGCCGCTGCTGATCCTGTGGGCCGGTATTGGTGAAATGCAGAAAATCCTCGTCATCTTTATCGGCTCCTTTTTCCAGATCGTATTGATGGTGGCAGTGACCGTCAGCAGCGCGCGACGCGATCTGGTGGAGGCAGCCTATACGCTGGGCTGTAGCAATCGTTCCATCGTGCGTCGGGTATTGATCCCCGGTGCCGCTCCCGGCATTGCCGAGCTGCTGCGGCTGGTACTCGGCTGGGCATGGACCTATGTGATCGTTGCTGAGCTGATCGGTTCGGAAAGCGGTATCGGCCATATGATTGTCGACAGCCAGGCGCTGCTGAATACCGGGCAAATTATCTTTGGCATCATCGTGATTGGCTGTATCGGCTTGGTGTCTGATTATCTGTTCAAAGTCGCCAACCGGCGCTTGTTTGCATGGAGTAACCTGTGATGAAACACAGCAAGCTGAACGTGCGCGGGGTGGAACGCGTATTTACCGGGCCGAAAGGCGAACAAACGCTGGCGTTGCAGCCGATTCATTATCAGGTGGAGGAGAATGATTTCATCACCATTCTCGGCCCCTCCGGCTGTGGTAAATCGACGCTGCTGCGCATCATTGCCGGGCTGGACACCCCGACGCGTGGCGAGATCTGGCTTGATGGGCAGCCGGTCGATGGCCCCGGTGCCGACCGTGGCATGGTGTTTCAGAGCTACACGCTGTTCCCGTGGCTGACGGTGGAAGAGAACATCCGCTTTGGTCTGCGTGAACGTGGCCTGAGTGCCGCACAGCAAAAGGAGCGTAGCGATTATTATATCCAACAGGTGGGGCTGCGTGGCTTTGCCCAGCACTATCCCCGCCAGTTGTCTGGCGGCATGCAGCAGCGTACCGCCATTGCGCGTGCGCTGGCGAATGACCCGAAAGTGCTGCTGATGGATGAACCCTTTGGTGCGCTTGATAATCAGACGCGGGTGATGATGCAGGAGTTGTTGCTGTCAGTGTGGGAGCAATCGCGCAAGACGGTGCTCTTCGTTACGCACGACATCGATGAGGCGATCTTTATGGCAAATAAGGTGGCGATCTTCAGCGCCCGGCCGGGTCGCATCAAACAGGAAGTGGCGGTGAACTTTAACAGTGGCCGTGATTACACCATTAAAACTTCACCGGAGTTTATGACGCTGAAGGCGGAGATTACCGAGTCGATCCGCAGCGAAACCTTGCAAACGATGGCGCATTAACGGATTGCGCGATGAATCGCGCCGCTACAAAAATCTGTCTGATCGTAGCGGCGCGATTTATCGCGCGGTTTTAAGCACTTAACTGCTCAACAATCCTGCCCTGTGCCATGCGAACGGCGCGATCGCACATATGATCGATCACGTCAGGATCGTGGCTTACCAGCACCATGGTTAACCCATCATCACGCTTCAGATCGTTCAGCAGGTTGAGGATCTCCGCCTGCACGGACATATCCAGCGCCGAGGTTGGCTCATCCAGCAGCAGGATCTTCGGCTGGAGCAGCAGGGCGCGCACAATGGCGACGCGCTGACGCTGACCGCCGGAAAGCTGATGCGGATAGCGATCTGCCAGCGCCGGATCAAGGCCCACATGGCGAAATCCATCGTTGATGCGATCGTCGATATGGTCCTGTTTCAGCATCTTTAACGGCTCTGCCAGGGTACGACGCAGGCGATGGCGCGGATGCAGCGAAGCGTAGGGATCCTGAAATACCATCTGCACATCACGGCGCAACTGGCCAGTAAAGGGTTTACCCGGTTTCACGGTGGTGCCCGCCAGTGCCATGCTACCGGACCAGTGCGGGTTGAGTCCGGCCATCACCCACAGCAGCGACGATTTACCGCAGCCAGAGGGACCAACCAGGCCAAAACACTCGCCTGCCTTCACATTGAGGTTGACGTCATGGACCACGGTGCGCAGTTCGTAGCCCTGCTTATGGGATACGCTCAGGTTGGATAACTCAATCATGGTTCTGCTCCAGGGCGGCACGATCCAGCACCGGTAGTGCTGCGCCATGGGTGGCTTTGCTCGGACGGCAGGCCCACAGCGTGCGGGTATACGGATGGCTGGCGTTGGACAACTCCGCAGCAGGCAAGGTATCCAGCAGACGACCTTTATACATCACCATCACCCGCTCGCAATGCTCCGACACCTGTTGCAGATCGTGGCTGATCAGCAGCAGTCCCATGTTGCGTTGTTCAACCAGACGACGAATCAGCGCCAGCACCTGATCACGCATTGCATGATCGAGCGCTGAGGTCGGTTCATCGGCGATCAGCAGCTCGGGATCGGTGATCAAGGCAATCGCCAGCATCACACGCTGGCCCATTCCCCCGGAGAGCTGATGCGGATAACGTTTCATCAGCTGACGGGGATCCGGCAGGCCGACGGCATCGAGCATGTCGCATACTTTCTCTTTGCGCTCGGCGCGGCTCAGGCGATGGTGCAGCACCAGCGGTTCCTCCACCTGCCAGCCAATGGTACGCGTGGGGTTGAGGGCGTATTTCGGGTCCTGCATCACCATTGCCACCTTGCTGCCGCGCAGGCGGCTCCAGTCGCGTTCGCGCATCTGCAATGCATCCTGGCCCACCACTTGCAGGCGATCTGCGTGCAATTGCAGTGACGGTGACAACAGCCCCATCAGGGTACGGGCGGTGAGGGATTTACCTGAACCTGACTCACCCACCAGCGCCATGCGTTCGCGCCCGAGCTGAAAGTGGATGTCATCAACCAGCAGCGCGTCGTCGCTGCGAATCACCAGCCCCTGGGCATCAATTAACAGATCATTTGGCATGGCGGGTATCCAGTTGGTCACGCAGGCCGTCGCCTGCCAGGTTAAACGCCAGGCTGGCGAACAAAATGGCAGCACCGGGGGCCGCAGCCACCCACCATTGGTCGAAAATCACTTTGCTGCCTTCGGCCACCATCGATCCCCATTCTGCGGTCGGCGGTTGCACGCCCATGCCGAGAAAGCCGAGGCCGGCAGCGGAAAGAATAATTCCGCCGAGACTCAGCGCCGCACGCACCACCGCGGTAGGCAGGCAAAGCGGCAGAATATGGCCGAACATCAGACGCAGGCCGGTGATGCCCTGCATCCGCGCTGCGGCGAGGTAATCACTACGGCGCAGCGCCAGCGTCTCGGCACGCGCCTGACGGGCGAACGGTGGCCAGCTGGTGAGTGCCAGCGCCAGCGCGCCGTTCATCAGGCCTGGGCCGAGCATGGCAACGAACGCCAGGGCGATAACCAGATTGGGCAGCGAGAGAAAAATGTCGGTAATGCGCATCAGCACGCGCTCGGTCCAGCCGCCAACATAACCGGCGGTGATGCCGACCAGCAGACCTACCGGGATGGTCAGTACCAGAATCAGCGCCACTAGCAGCAGCGTCGGACGGGTGCCATAAATCACGCGAGACAGCAGATCACGACCAAAACCATCGGTGCCAAACCAGTGGGTTGCCGAAGGCGGCAGCAGGCGCATGCTGATGGTTTGCACATTCGGATCAAAGGGGGACAGCAGCGGTGCAAACACCGCCATCACCAGCAAAATCACCACCAGGGTTAAACCGATGCTGAGGGAGGTGATGCGGCGACGGCTGCGACGCGGGCGCAGCGTTTCCAGTTCGGAGAGTTGTTGAGTCATCGGGTTCTCGGATCGGTTAACCAGGTCAGGGCGTCGGCCACCGCGTTAAGCAGAATAAAGCAGCTGCCAATCAGCAGGGTCGCGCCGAGAATCGCCGGAACATCGGCGGAGAACAGCGCGTTAGTCATGTAGCGACCCACGCCGGGCCAGGCAAAAACGGTTTCCGTTAGCACCGAACCTTCCAGCAGGGTGGCCCAGGAGAGGGCGATAACGGTAATCAGGGTGCCGAGCACGTTGGGAAAGATATGACGCAGCAGAATGCGCGTGCGGCCAGCACCTTTGGCGCGCGCCAGAATCACATACTCTTTGCTGCTCTCCTCCAGCAACGCGGCACGCAGCAGGCGGGTAATCCCGGCCATCGCCAGCATGCCGAGAATCACCACCGGCAGCCAGATATGGGCGATCGCATTGCGGAACATCTCAGGATCCCCGGACAGCCAGCTATCAATCAGCACAAAACCGGTTTTCGGCTCCAGCGTATAAATCCAGATATCATCCAGCTGACCCGGTCCGGCGGACCAGTGCAGCACGGCGTAAAACAACAGCAGGCCGAGCAGACCCAGCCAGAACACCGGCACGGAATAACCGAGCAGCGAAATAAAACGCGCCACGTTATCGATGATGCTGCCTGGTTTCCAGGCCGCCAGCAGCGCCAGCGCCACACCGAATACCGCCGCAAAAATGATCGAACAAGTCGCCAGCTCAATGGTCGCCGGGAAGGTGCGCATCAGGTCGGCGCTCACCGGTTGATTGGTCAGATGGGACAGGCCGAGATCGCCGTGGGCCAGATGGCTGATATAACGCCAGAATTGCACCAGCACCGGTTGATCGAGACCGAGATCGTGACGCACCTGCGCATAGGTGGCCTCACTGGCGTGATCGCCCGCGATCTGCTGCACTGGATCGACCGGTGACAGGTGCGACAGCATAAAGGTAAAGGCCAGCAGGCCGAGCAGCGTCACCAGCAGCGACAGCAGGCTGGTGACGATTCGGCTGGTGCGTTGCCAGAGTGGCCGGGCGAACCCGGCCTGTGGGGCTGATGCCGCCATTACTTGGTAACCTGTGAGTAATACACCATATCCGGGTTGATGCCCTGAACGTAGCCTTGCAGGTTATCGCGCAGCGCAATCAGGTTACGCGCCTGCAGGCCAATCACATAAGGTGAGTTCTTCAACACTTCACGCTGCATCGCCTGATACATTTCCACACGCTTGTTGCTGTCGCTCTCGGCGGTGGCTGCCAGCGTTTGTTTGCTCAGCTCCGGGATGTGCCAGTCAGAACGGTAAGCGATGGTTTTGCTGCCATCTTCCGGGTTGTAAGCAAAGGAGGCGGCGTTAGTGTTGGGATCGAAGTAGTCAGCACCCCAGGCATTCAGCGTCGCCTGATACTGGTGCGCTTTAACCTTGGTAGACACTTCAGAACTGAGTCCCGGCTGCACTTCAACCTTCACGCCACCTTTGGCAAAGCTACCCTGCAGCGCCTGTGCGATGTCGAGATACGGCGGCTGATTGCTGGTGGAGAGGGTAAAGCTGACGTTGGTCAAACCGGCCTTCTTCAGAATCGCTTTGGCTTTTTCCGGATCGTAGCTGTACGGGGTATCGTTCAGGGCACCGAGGAAACCTTTGGGCAGGAAGGTCTGATGCACTTCGAACTGGCCTTTCAGCAGGTCGTTGGCGATACCTTTATAGTCGAACAGGTAACGCGCCGCTTCCCACAATGCCGGGTTTTTCAGCACCGGATTGGCACCCACGTTGAACTGAATGTAGTAAAGCGAGGCCATCGGGATGGCTTCAGTTTTCACGCCCGCTTTACCTTTCAGCGCGGCGATTTGGTCGGCACCGAGGTTACGCGCGATATCCACATCACCCTGTTCCAGCAGCAGACGACGTGCCGCTGGCTCCGGTACGTTTTTGATCAGGACGTTTTTCAGTTTCGGTGCGCCAGCCGGAGAGGTGGGGTTAGCCGTCAGCAACACCACTTCGTGTAACACCACTTTGCGGATCTGATAAGGGCCGCTGCCTGCTGAATGGGTGCCAAGCCAGGCGTGACCAAAATCGCCATTGGTTGCGTTCGCCTGTGCGGTTTTCTCATCAACGATGGAGGAGACGGGCGCAGACAGCAGGCTCAGCACATAGGCCGGACTCACGTTGGCGCTCCAGCTGATTTGGACATGGTTGTCGTCAACTTTTTTCAGGAAGCTGTCGACGTTGTCTTTATTCCAGCCAAGCTGAGTAAGGATAAAGGAAGGATCGAGGTTTAGCTTTACCACACGGCCCAGTGAGAAGATCACATCTTCCGGTCGCAGCGGGTTGCCGCTGGCGAATTTGGCATCTTTACGCAGTTCAAACGTCAGGCTGCGGTTGTCACTGCCCGGCTGCCAGGAGGTTGCCAGGGTGGGTTTCAGGTCGGTCGGATTTTGCGGATCGGACTGGACCAGGCGTTGATAAATGTTGGTGAACGCCTGCACCGTGGTCAGCTCAAAGCCCTGGGCCGGGTCAAAGCTGTCGGCATCGTCGGTGGATTGGGCAATCACCAGCGTATCTTTCGGCGTCGCGGCATCAACAGAGAATGCGGCTACCATCGATAACGCCAGCAGGGAGGGGATTATTTTTTTCATGAGAATTCCTTGCCTTAAAAAAGTAACGCGAGTTTACGAAAGCGTTGTAATGAATAATAGTCAATTATCAGATATAGATATGCCTTAAAGTTCTAAGGCTAACCTTATGGTTATAAGCCGGTAAACATGGGGTAAACAGATTTACGGAACCTTAACATTAGCTCAGGTCTGGATCGGTTGAAGTCAGGGGATTTACAACAGAATTTAAACGGAAACCGATGGCTGAATAATTAACTTTACAATACATGCTCCAGGAATATAATGGCCGCAACTTCAAACAGGAGAATTCAGTTGGACAGTCACCCTTATTTATCACAACACAAGGCAAGCTGACGCACGAATTCTTTTGTTGCTGCTTGCCGGAACCGGCGGGTAGCAATCCTCTCTCTTTTCTGACGATTGTTCCCATGCTTTGAATGTAGTACGAGCGAACGCTTGGGGTATAACGTCATGCATATGATTTTACACGCACTTTTCCCTCCACCTCGGTGCGCACACTGATTTTCAGTGTGCTGTTTCTTCCTGCGCATCTGGCGACAGAACGCGGGCATCGACATCGTTGAATATTCATTAATTGCTGCCTCAGTAAGCGGGATGATTTATTTCTTCTTTCCGTATACAGGCATGGATATTTCCTGTGTGTCGTTTTTATTTTAATAACGCTTTGCCGTTAGTTTATTTCCCAATAATGCATGCCTGACATGCAGGGATATTTATTGCCGTAAAAAAGAGGAGTGTCACGATGACTGACATGAAACTCAATAAAGAAAAAAGAGCGCTGAACATCGCACGTCAGCCGCGTCAGAAAACCCCGCGCTATCTGATTGAAGAAGAAGCGGCTTTCACCGCCAGTGAGACCCTGGCTCGGGTGCATAGCGATGCGCAGGGGCTGAGTGCCAGCGAAGCAGAAGCGCGCCTGGCGGTATTTGGTCACAACCAGGTGGCACATGACAAAGCCCCATCGGCGCTGGTGCAGCTGTTAGTGGCGTTCAACAATCCCTTTATCTATGTCCTGATGGTGCTGGCTGGCGTCAGTTTCTTCACTGATTACTGGATGCCAGCACGTCATGGCGAGGAGACCGATCTGACCGGTGTCATCATCATTGTGACGATGGTAACGCTCAGCGGTTTGCTGCGCTTCTGGCAGGAATTCCGTACCAATAAAGCGGCTCAGGCACTCAAATCGATGGTGCGTACCACCGCGACGGTACTGCGTCGTGAATCGGCGCAGCAACCGGCGCGTAAACAGGAAGTGGACATTGCCACCCTGGTGCCGGGTGACATCATTTATCTCTCTGCCGGGGATCTGGTGCCTGCCGATGTGCGCCTGCTTGATTCACGCGATCTGTTTATCAGCCAGGCGATCCTGACGGGTGAATCGCTGCCGGTGGAGAAATATGACGTCACCGGCAATCTCGCCAGCAAAAGCAGTGCTTCCAGCGAGCAGGGGACTTCTCTGCTGGAACTGGGTAGCGTGTGCCTGATGGGAACTAACGTTTCCAGCGGTACCGCGAAAGCCGTGGTGGTGGCGACCGGTGAGGAAACCTATTTTGGCAGCCTGGCGAAATCCATCGTCGGCAACCGTACGCAAACCTCGTTTGACCGTGGGGTTAACAGCGTCAGCTGGCTGCTGATCCGTTTTATGCTGGTGATGGTGCCGGTGGTTTTGCTGATTAACGGCCTGACCAAAGGTGACTGGCTGGATGCGGCGTTGTTTGCCCTGGCGGTGGCGGTGGGTCTGACACCGGAGATGTTGCCGATGATTGTCAGCTCCAACCTGGCGAAAGGTGCGATCGCCATGTCTCGCCGCAAAGTGATCGTGAAACGACTGAACGCGATTCAGAACCTTGGCGCGATGGATATCCTGTGTACCGATAAAACCGGCACGCTAACCCAGGACAACATTATTCTGGAGCACCATCTTGATTGTGCGGGTGTGGAAAACTCACGCGTACTGATGCTGAGCTGGCTGAACAGCCACTATCAAAGCAGCACGCCCAATCTGATGGATCGCGCAATTTTGCGCTACGGTGAAGGTCGCGTCAGCAGTGCCGTCGCGGATTACTACAGCAAAGTGGATGAGCTGCCGTTTGATTTTGTTCGCCGCCGGGTATCGGTGGTGGTGGCAGACCGTCGTCTTGGCCAGCAGCTGCTGATCTGCAAAGGCGCGGTGGAAGAGATGCTGAGCATTGCCACTGCGGAACGTGAAGGTAAGCTTACCCAGCCATTGGATGCGAGCCGTCGTGCGGAGCTGCTGGCGCTGGCGCATCAGTATAATGAACAGGGCTTTCGCGTGCTGCTGGTGGCAAGCCGTGTTTTGCCGGAACCTGGCTTACAGCATGCGCTGAGCGTGGCAGATGAGCAGGGATTGACGATTGAAGGGTTGCTCACCTTCCTCGATCCGCCGAAAGAGAGTGCCGCGAAAGCCATTACAGCGCTGCAGGAAAACGGTGTCAGCGTCAAAGTGCTGACCGGTGATAACCCGGTCGTGACGGCGCGTATCTGCCAGCAGGTCGGTATTGACTGTGGCACCATCGTCACCGGTGATGATATTGCGGCGATGAGTGATGAACAACTGGCGACAGTGGCCGCGCAGAGTGCGGTATTTGCCAAACTGACGCCATTGCAGAAATCACGCATCCTGCGTGCGCTGCAACAGCAGGATCATACCGTTGGCTTCCTGGGGGACGGTATCAACGATGCACCAGCCCTGCGCGATGCGGATGTAGGGATCTCTGTCGATAGTGCCGCGGATATCGCGAAAGAATCATCTGACATTATCCTGCTGGAAAAAGATCTGATGGTGCTGGAGGCGGGTGTGATGAAGGGGCGGGAAACCTTCGGTAACATCATTAAGTACCTGAATATGACCGCCAGCTCTAACTTCGGCAACGTTTTTTCCGTGCTGGTAGCGAGCGCCTTTATACCGTTCCTGCCAATGCTGGCGATACATCTGCTGATTCAGAACCTGATGTATGACGTTTCCCAGCTGGCATTGCCGTGGGACAAAATGGACCGTGAATTCCTGCGTAAACCGCGTAAATGGGATGCGCGTAATATCAAACGTTTCATGCTGTGGATTGGGCCGACATCTTCCATCTTTGATATCACAACCTTTGCTGTCATGTGGTATGTGTTCGCTGCCAATACTCCGGCAGTACAGTCGCTGTTCCAGTCTGGCTGGTTTGTAGAAGGGTTGCTGTCACAGACGTTGGTGGTGCATATGCTGCGCACACAAAAGATTCCGTTTATCCAGAGCCGCGCGGCGTTGCCGGTGTTGCTCGCTACCGCCTGCGTAATGGTGGCGGGGATTTTGCTACCGTTCTCACCACTCGGCGCGATGGTGGGTCTGGTACCGCTGCCGTGGGCCTACTTCCCGTGGCTGGTCGCGATTCTGCTGGGTTACTGCGTGGTGGCGCAGGGCATGAAAACGCTCTACATCAAACGTTTTGGTCAGTGGTTCTAAAACCAGGGAGGCGATATGCGCAAACTGGATAAAGTGGTGTGCCATCTGCTAATCATCATGGCAGTGATCGTGCTGTTAACGGTGGTGGTGCGTTAACGGATTTAACGATTTGGGCGGTTATAACAGCAGCGTTTTCCAGGAAACGCTGCTTTTTTTTGACCAGAATACGCAAGGCTTGACATGGATTTATCGTACGCTGGTACGATGAATGCCTGTTTTTGGCATGTTTAATCAATGTGTCGTTATTTTATAGATGATAGTTTCTTATTTTGTACGTTGTACGGTATTTTAATGGAGTGAACTTATTCAATTTTAATGAATAAGTCTGTCAGGGTGACAGGGTTATGTTTATCTGACCATCGCTCTACCATGCGCTCCAACATTCCCCCCTATTGGAGCAAATATGAAAACTATCCTTGTAAAACTGATGATGGCCGGTGCGCTGGTCTCCCTGAGTGCTTCGGCGCTGGCCGCCACTGAAATTGCGTCTCCGGGTACGCAGCAGGTGATCGGGCATATCAGTGCCAGCGGTGCCAGCAATCTTGACGATCTGGTTGCAGCGCTCGCCCAAAAAGCCGACCGTGCAGGTGCCCCGGCGTTTCATATCACTTCTGCCAACGGCAAAAACACCTTTTCTGGCAGTGCACAGCTGTTGAAATAATAAGGACCAGATGATGAGTGTCGGGAAGAGAGCGATGCGCGCTGGTGGTGAGCAGATGCGTGACAGTATTCTGCACTGCGCGGCGGCGATTATTCGTCGTGACGGATTACATGCCTGTACCCATCGCGCAGTGGCGACCGATTGTGCTATCTCGCCAGGAACCGTCACTTATCATTTTAAAAATCTCGATGAGCTGCATGCGGCGGTCATCGAACGGGCGGTGGAGAATTTTACCCGGCAAACACAAGAGTGGTTTCTCGGGGAAGCCGAAACGGACATCGCACGGCAGCTAACCCGGTTCTTGTTCTGGACGCTGGATGCGCGGGCCAGATTGATTTGTGAGTACGAATTGTTTGTTGCTGCGGTTTCACGCCCTCGTCTGCGGCAGGCAGCAGCGGCATGGATTACCAGTCATCAGCAAATACTGCAACAGCAACTGGCGTTGACTTCGCAGCAGGCGGAAGCTGCGGTAGCGTTCACTGATGCCTGGCTGCTGCGTTCCATTATCCAGGAAGGCAGGCAGCCGGATGCGACCATGGTTCAGCGTTTTTTCACCAGCATCCTGCAGAGCTAATCTTCATCAGGTTGATAATACTGCACGCCAATCTCGATGCGTTCCCGACCGCTGGCGACGCGATGGCGGTTACTGTCGCGTAATGAATAGATGCAACCACAATATTCCTGCTGATAGAAACGCTCGCGCTTACTGATTTCGATCATGCGTGCGGACCCCCCACCTTTGCGCCAGTTAAATTCCCAATACAGCATATCCGGATAACGTGCGGCGGCACGCACACCGCAATCGTTGATTTGCTGCATATTCTTCCAGCGCGAAATACCCAGTGAGCTGGTGATGACCGGAAAGCCATGTTCGTGGGCATATAATGCAGTGCGTTCGAAGCGCATATCAAAACACATGGTGCAACGCACACCGCGTTCCGGCTCCCACTCCATACCACGAGCGCGTTCGAACCAGTTGTCTTTGTCATAATCGGCATCGACAAAAGGGACACCAAACTGCTCGGCAAAACGGATATTTTCTTCCTTCCGCAGTTCGTATTCTTTCAGTGGATGAATGTTTGGGTTGTAAAAGAAAATGGTGTAATCGATACCGGAAGCCAGCATCGCTTCCATCACTTCACCGGAGCAGGGCGCGCAGCATGAATGCAGCAGCACTTTGTTGTGACCGTTTGGCAGGGGAAGCGGCTGGCGGATGAAGGTGTCAGACATAAGCGTGTTTAATGGTTTTTGAAGGAAAAAAGCAGTGTAAGGTCTATGAAGGCAGGAAGCAAAGAATGGGGTTGGTTAAAATAAAGAAAAGGCCGCATTTGCGGCCTCTGAGTTAACTTATTCGGTGACTTTTTTCTTCACGTCGCTGGCACCTTCTTTGGTTTTGTTCCAGCCTTTCTGAGCACCTTCTTTGGTTGCATCCCAACCTTTTTCAGTCCCTTCTTTGGTGCTATGCCAGGCCTTTTGCGTACCTTCGCTTGCCTTACTACTCAGGCTATCGCTTTTACCTTCAGCAGCATGTTTAGACTTGAGCTTCAGTTCAGACCCTTCATCCTGAGCCTGATGCAGTTTCTCTTTTGCGGTATTCGCGCCTGCCTGTGCATTGGCGACGGTTTCATCGGTTGCGTGTGTGGTGGCGGCAAAAGCCGACGAAGCCAGCAGAAATGCTGATAAAGCGATAATTGTCTTTTTCATGAATATTCCCTCATCAAAGTCATTAATGTTCTGACCGTAGTTAACAATGGCACGCTCAGTCACATCTGGCTTTAGGAATAAACTGTAAATGAATCATCGTGTTCTGGTGGGGTCTTGCTGTATACCCAGTTTTCGACCAGACAACAGTAGCAGAGACAAGGCACCCAGAGACATGCCAAACCACAGTGTCACCAGACGAATGGAGATCGCCAACGACATCGCCGTACCGTCGTTAACGCCATGCGCAACCAGTTGAAAAACCAGCGCTGCCTCCATGACGCCTAGCCCGGCTGGTATCATACTTGCTGCGCCGAACAACGTTGCTTGCACGAAGATTAACACGCAGTCAGCACCTGAAACTCCCGTGCCTAAAATGTGGCAGAACCAGGCAAATACCAGAGCCTGTGTGCCATAGGCAACCATCGCGACACCCGAAAAGGCTGAGACTCTTGGTAGTTTCCACACCCTGGACCAGGCTTCGAGCATGGCTTGTCCTCCCTTAATGGGTAACCATGTCATCGCACGATCCAGCCGACTCCAGCTATTGCTGACCCTGGGGTGTGACAGAACGTATGAGAAGACACAGCTTGCCAGCAGCAGGGCAGCAAACGACAGCAGCCACACCCATGCAAGGTGATGCTCCGCCAGGAGAGCGGCCAGCGCACCCAGCAAAACCATCCCTAAAACATCGGATCCCCTGTCAACAAGGAAGGCGGCGAGGCTATCGGGAACTTTTACGCCATGCGGGACTAATAATGCAGAACGGAACGTTTCTCCGGATTTTCCGGGTGTTGCCGTTAAGGCTAGCCCGGACAGGTAAACGGCGAAATGGGTGAATCTGGGCACGACATTTTCAAGGCAGTGGAGAGAATATTCCCAGCGGCCAAAACGCCACAGATAAGAGCTACTCGACACCACGGCACTGATCACCAGCGTCTGAAGCCCTAACGCGGCGAATGCCGCGACTGTCTCATGCCAGCCTGACCAGAAAACAGCGGTCAGATTAAGCAGCACGCCGATAGTGACAAACCAGACAATGGCCCGAATGATGCGCCGCTCACGCAGCGCACCCTGAAGTCGAGTGAAAAACTTGCTCATCGAAAGGTTAACAACTTATGGCCGAAATAACTGGTCACCACCGGTACCAGCACGCCCACCAGATGGCCGATTGCTTCGGCGTGATCCACGATGCCAAATGAGGGTAACAACCAGCGCGCCAGCAACAGACTGATCGCTAACGTCTGAAGAACGGCAAGAATGTTTACCGCCACAAACTTGTACACTTGCGGCGCAAGTGTCCCCTGACTCGCATTAAAAACATGCCCGCGCATCAGTAGAAATGCCACCAGCATGCCGACCAGGTAAGCAAAAAAAACCGCGAAGCCGTAGCCAACGAACATGCTAAAGACAAATCGTGAGCCAAAGTTAGCACTGGCAGCGATTCCTCCCGCGACCAAAAATCGAAGGAATTGTGGCGAAATCATTACTGGGAAAGCTCCCTGCTGTCAGTGGTGGCCATTTTCGCCATTTGTCGGCCAAATCCGATACTTTCCGAAATGCCGCGATCTTCCGGGTAGTAGTAGGAGGTATCAGCTACCCACAGTCCCTTCACCGGTAATGCAACCGGAGGAAGCTTGTCCAGGTATCCAGGATCACAGATTGGTTGTGCGTAGCGATAACGGCTGGCGCGCATTTCGACAAAATCTTCATCAGTCAGTGACGGATTAATCTTCTTGAGATAATTCCGCACTTTTGTCAGGAAAGCCTCATCGGGTTCCGCATAAAGAGGGTGCTCTCCCGGGACGTAAAATGGCACATACACCACATGTTGGTCGAGCGGACGCAGGTTGGTGTACTCCACCAGACCAGGTATATCCATATCCGGGTCATTGGTGTTTAACCAGAAGTTCTCAGTGACGGCCTTCCTGAGTTTGGCAATGACACACACTACCGCAATATTTTTGGTGGTGCTGAATTTGGCCATAATGTCCGCAGGCAAATCCGGCATGAGTTTAGGTACGTATGGCAGCGGAATGGTGCTGATCACCTTATCGAATGATTCAAGCTGACCCGCAACCTGCACGCCAGCTACCTTGCCGTCATTGATGACGACTTTCTCGATGGGAGACTTCAGTCTTACTTCGCCACCATGCGCTTCGATCGCTGCTTTCAGTGCGGTTAACAGCGTGGCAGAGCCGCCTTCAAGGTAACCCAGTTTCTCGCGGAACAAGCTGTAGCGAGAACGCCCAATACGACGTATACGACTCCATATCCAGGCAGCAGACAAGCCATGAGCATAGTCATAGAACTTGTAGTCAAAAAGCCGACGCCACAATACTTCCCAGGCCTCAGCGCCTACCCAGCGCTTGATCCAACCACTCGCTTCGACATTATCCAGAGGACGCCAGTCATCGCGTTTCGTCGACAGGAAAGCATGCAGGCCATAGCGGAATTTCGCCATCAGGCTCAGGCCACGGAATTTGAGCAGAGCAACCGGATTACCCCAGGGCTGCAAACGTCCCTGATACCAGTAGCCCATTTTGGTTTCCGTCCACTGCATCTGATCGGCAAGGCCTAATTCATCAAGCATTTGCAGAAAAGCATGATCGGAAATGCAATGAAAATGGTAGTAGCGCTCAATTTCCAGGCCACCAAAATCAAAAGTCGCAGTCATACCGCCGACACGGTCATCGGCCTCAAAAAGTACCGGTTTATGCCCATCAAGTGCCAACTGGTAAGCCACAGCCAAACCCATTGGACCTGCGCCCAATACCGCAATTCGTTGTCCCATCTTAAAACTCCAGCTCTACGCCGCTATAGCGTGGATCGTTAAAGGTTTCTTCCACGGCATCCCTGAAAGGGGTGTAAGGAACACCAAAAATGCCGGGCCAATCGATCACCTCAAACTCATCCTTCGCAGTTAAAGCCGCCAGCTGCTGGGTGGTAAAGGGCGGATTTTTATCAAACAGGCCCCAGACAGACAAGAGAGCATAAAAAAGAGAATACGGAATGCGTAAAATAATCGTTCTGGACTTAATCGCACGTTTGATCTCGCGAATCATGTCGATGTAGTCGATTTTTTCATGGCCTGAAATGTTGTACACGCCATCGCGAATACCATTCTCGATACAGCTGATAATGATATTGGCAAAATCACCGACATACAGCGGTTGTCGCATATAGCGGCCATCCCCTGGGATAGGGAACACCGGAACTTTCTTCATGAAGCGGGATAACCAGCCCAGGTGTTTGCGATCGAACCAGCCAAACATTAACGTAGGACGTAAAATGGGGCAGGGTATGCCATATTCCAGCACCATTTTTTCTTGTTCCTTTTTGGTGTTGGTATAGAAGTCATCTGCCACTGATTCCACAACCGAGGAGCTAATCTGCACCATATAAGGCACGTTGTTCGCCTTGATGGTATCCAGAAGCAGCCGGGTCGAATCAATATTGTTTCTAACGAACTCCTGATAATCGTTACCCCCAATCTGGGCCTGTAACATCACCACGACATCCGCACCCACGAAGTGTTGTTGCCACTGACCGGGTTCAGCAAGGTCTGCATACTCGACCGTGATGTCGGGTTGC
Organism: Pantoea cypripedii; assembly: GCF_002095535.1. Lineage (NCBI taxonomy): Bacteria > Pseudomonadati > Pseudomonadota > Gammaproteobacteria > Enterobacterales > Erwiniaceae > Pantoea > Pantoea cypripedii. Next base: position 3,242,816 of record NZ_MLJI01000001.1, on the reverse strand, counting down.
ACCCGTTTCAGCACCTCAAGATTGTTACGATGCTTGTCGAGAACAACAATATTTGCATAGCCCTTTGCCTTGAGTCGGGCCACTAAATTTTGGCCAACCAGACCAGCCCCGCCAGAAAGTATTATCTTTTTCTGCAACAAAATTTACTCCTGAGATATCTTGACCGGGACATTGAATTGGGGGCATACAAAGAGATCGTTGCCTCTTGAGTATGCAAGTCCCAACTGGTAATCCCCATTTAAATTGGACACATCAGCGGTCGTTTCGTAACCGGAAGAGTTCAATAACGGCTGTTTGAAGTAATCTCCCACATCTGGACGCGTCTTACGCTCGGTATCAAAAAAATACCGTTTTCCTTCGTTACCAGATAGTACCAGATAAACCTTATCCGGGACTTCAGCAGGGGAAACGGAAGCCGCCAGCCAACCTTGAGAATTGAGTAAGGATGAAGCTTTGATGGCGCCAGATGATGGAGAAACACCGTTGGCAGAGTCAATACTCCCGTTACATTGTTGAACGACTGTAGTGGTGTTAAAGGTTTTTGCCAGGGGTTCAGCAAAACCCATTTTTCCTATGAAATCACGTGAAGACGGGTAATTGAGTGGATAAAACTCGATATTAAATGACGGCTTCCAAAGGAAAGGCAGGCTGGTTGCAGAAATCTCAATCGATTTCACTCGCTTATCATTGAGTGAATTTAAATCAGCAGAAAGTAATCCAAACTCTTCTGTGGTTTCAATCAGCGGTGAAATAATAAAGCCAGACTCCGTCATTCCCGAGATGATTCTGTAGCTGCGGGTGATGCCATTTTGCATCGTCAGTTTCATCTCAAGCTGGCCTGGCTTGAATAGCGTGTTCATGATAGAACCCGCAAAGCTTTTGCGAATATCTAACTTCGCAAATAGCGGCCTGTCAGATTCAGGTAAAGTGATCTGCTCACCAAACGAGTAAACGCCTCCACCGATGGGCTTTAGTGGTTCGTTTGATGGAGTAGGCGTGCTTCTGTGCTTAAGATACAGGTAGTCACCCGTAAAGGTAGTTGGCTCATAACTGGACAGCAGGACAGGCCAGCTTGCACCATCCTCAAGCGAAGGTAACCTGCGATCAATCGGCTGAACGCCGAATATCACATTATCTGGTCGATTGTCGCCAAGAAGGTGCATCTTATTCAATTCGGCCAGTTTAGGGGTGTAGACCGAATAGCTTTGCAAAACAGGGCGTGGGTTCCATTTATTTCCTGATGCGAGCAGATAAGATTGATCGTATGAGTAAATATCAACTGTTCCTTCCAGCTTTGGAATGGCTCCGAGCTTCTTCAATTGATTTATGCGATCGTTAAAATCGTCTGTAAGTGCCTGAGGTGAAAATATACGCTGTTTTAGTCCATTCCATGCGCCGGAGAAGGTATTTTTGGCATTGGTTACAATGCTTCCAACAGGGTTTTTCGTATAGGAAAAGTCGATGTAACCCCATACCAGCAAACAGACTACCAGAAGGGGGATCGCGCTGCGGGTAGAGAGCAGCGTTCCTGCCAACAATGCTCCCAGCAGAAGCATCGCTCCAGAAATGTTCGCATGGCTGTCATGTCGGACGAAACCCGCTTTTAAAGCCAAAAAGAGGATGCCTAAAAAAACAAATGCAACCACCGATTTGTCGTAAAAAGAACCTCGTGTATCACGTAGCAGGCAGCCGACAAGGGCAACTGTCGCTACCAAATACATAATGTACTCGCGCTTGGGCCCATCTATTGCCATCGCTTCGGTGTAGCCGCTAACAATGGGTGTCAGCCCGATAAAATAATTAGCAAGCCCGGTTAGCGGCTGTCCGGACAGCGCCCAAAAAAACACCATCGAAACTAAAATTGTTGCGCCAATCAGCAGGCACAGTTTCCATTGCCTTCTTTTTGCCAGCAAAGCAAAGGCAAGAAAAGTAATTCCCAGACATGCAGCCAGCGTTGAGCCTTTAATCAGTGGCAATAAACCAAAAGGCACAAATAAAGCGGCGTTGAGAGCGAAGCCCTTGGGCTCGGTAGCTTGTTTTGCATCGAATGCCATTGCCCAGTGATAAACCTGAATGCCCACCAGCATGGTATAAAAGAAAAACAACGCATCACGGCTATAGGTTAGTGCGGCCAGGGCAACCAGCAATGCAATTTTTAAACTCCGTCCCGCTGTCCTGAAGTTAAGCCAGACAGCAACGGCAAACGATACTGCCAGAAAGAGCGATCCCCAGATCATCAATTGATCGGTCGCTGGATCGTAGCTTCTTGTATAAATTGAGGAATAGGGCCCGAATGTAAAAATGATGTCTTTGCCGAAAGACATTCCCTGAGCCGTCGCCTCATTCATCCCATACATCCATGATGGGTCGAGGCCTGACCATGGCATTCTTGGCGAGAGAGGAACAATAACCACAATCGCTACCAGCAAGAGTGCCAGTAAAAAGATTGTGTCTTTTATCGCACGGTTGTTAATCAGACCAGCGCTCCTTCCTGAAGCTGTATTCGATTTCAATCCTGACATTAAATATCCAGCCTTTTAAATACGAAATTCGGAATATGGCGAATAACCATCATGATTACCGACCAAATTTTCGGAGTGTATATAACCCGTTGCCCACTTTCAATGCCACGCACGACCTCTGCTGCCACGCGGTCAACGGGGGCGAGTTTGGCGCCGGATTGTTTGAGATGGGCGGTCATTGGCGTATCGGTTGGTCCTGGTTTAATTAAAACCACCTTTACATTCGTATTGGCAAAGCGGTGTTGCAGACCTTGTACATACCCTGCAACCAGCCCTTTTGCTGCGCCGTAGGTATAGTTAGATTTTCTGCCCCTGTCACCCGCCACGGAACCGATGATGGCGAGTGTTCCGCTGTCGGCCTTTTGCATGTTCATGGCAAAAGCCTCGGCAAACAGCACTGGCGATATACCATTGACATCCAGGGCTTCCCGACAAAGGACGAGATCGTTTTGACACGCTTCCTGGTCAGGCAGAGAACCATGCGCAATGAGTGCTACATCTACATTGCCAGATTGGTAGATGTGATTAATCAACTCCTGAATCTGGCTCGCATCGAGAAAATCCACTTGAAGGTTGGTAATTACCGTATCCGGGGTGCGCACCTTGAGATCTGAAGCAATACGTTCGGCTTTTTCCAGATTCCTGCTGACCAAAACAATCTCAGATGGGTTTTCTTTCGCCCACAGTCGTGCACATTGTTCAGCCATCGCCGAGGTAGCACCAATGATGACGATTTTTTTCTTAAGCTTCATTCAAATTCCCATTAGGCGGCGTGAGAGGCCAGAGCTGATGCCCGGGTCCCGGTATTGGATAAATTCGGCCAGACGCGGATAGCCAGCTTCGAACAATTCTTTAGGCATACGTGCATCCTTGGCCAGGTAGATTCGGCCTTTCGCTTCACGCACGATGGCATCCAGTCGTTCAAAGAGTTTGTGCGTGCGATCTCCATGATTCGGGAAATCCAACGCCAGTGTGACGCCTGGTTGCGGAAAACTCAGCATCCCCAGGGGCTGTCGGTTGCCAAAGGTTTTGAGTACTGCGAGGAAGGAGCCGTCGCCCGAGCGGGCGATCTCTTTCAACATCGCCTGAACGGCATCTTGCCCCACTTCGCGTGGCACCACACTCTGGTACTGATAAAAGCCTTTAGGACCGTACATCCGGTTCCAGTGCAGCACGTTGTCCAGGGGGTAGAAAAAGGGCTCGTAATGAGCGATTGCCCTTCCTGCCTGCCACTTTTTGAGATGGTAGTAGGTCATATTGAAGGGGCGAAGTGTCAGGCGGTTAACCATTGAGACGGGTGGCACGATGGGCATGGTGAGTTTGCCAGCCTTGGGTGCTTTCCGGTCTTTTATATCAGCAGGATTGCCGCGCATGAACAAACCACGCCCGCCGCCTTTTGAGATACAGTCGATCCAGGAAACGGTGTGTTCCCACTCCGCTTCTGACGTATCCGACAGTCGGAAAAACTCATCAAGGTTGTCAAAGGCAATGGTCTCAGTATCGACCCAAGGGCCTGCAACGGGACGAAGCTGGATCTCGGCTGAAGCGATTACGCCGGTGAGGCCAACGCCACCCACTGTGGCGGCGAACCAATCTGGTCGCTCATCCGGGCCACAATGAATCGTTTCGCCATCCGTCCGGATAAGAGTCAGGCTTTTGATGTGATCCCCGAATGAACCCACAACGTGGTGGTTTTTGCCATGCACATCATTGGCGATGGCACCGCCAACGGTTACCAGCTGAGTTCCTGGGGTAACGGGCAGAATCCAGCCACGTGGAATCATCAGCCTCTGAATGTCCTGCAGCAGGACTCCAGCTTCGCATACCAAACGACCCGTACTTTCATCAAAGGCGATGAAGTGGTCAAGTCCGGTCGTTACCCAGAGCTCGCCTTGCGGATTAAGGCATACGTCACCGTAGCTGCGTCCCATGCCATGAGCCAGGCCCGGAGTGGTCAGAGAAGCCTGAATCTGACCACGATCACTGAGTGCCACCACCTTGTGTTCTTCACGAGACAGGCGGCCCCATGAGTTTATCGTTACCATGAAATCCCCACTGTGCCGGCAACCAAAATGGCGGCAAATATAATACCAGCGCTGAGACTAGCTCGATCTTTGACGGCAAATACCAGCGGGTCATCGTGCATTTTTCCCCGGTGTGCTTGCATCCACATCCAGCTTACCCAAAACAGCATGACAGGTACGGCTCCCCAAATCAGCTCAGGCGCAGCGTACAACTTCAGTACCGCATCGCTGTTCAGATACAGTGCCAGAACCAAAACAGATGCGTAGCCAGCCACAATCCCCATGGTCTGAATCAACGGCGCATCGGGAGTGTGGTATCCACGTCCATGAATTTTCTCTTTTCCACTGAGTAATTGAACTTCCAATTCTGCGTAGCGTTTGACGAACGCAAGAGAAAGAAAGAGAAATACTGAAAAAGCCAGCAGCCAGAAGGACAGTTCATGACCAACCGCTGCCGCGCCTGCAACGATGCGTAAGGTATAAAGCATCGCCAGGGTGAGGCAATCAATTAACATCAACCGTTTGAGCACCCATGAGTAGGCACACGTCAGGGCAAAGTAGAACAGGAGCCAGCAAAGAAACTGTTTCCCCACCAACACCGCTACGGTCAAACTGATAATCAGCAGCAGTGGCGCAAGCAGAACGCCCTTCCAGGCAGGGACAAGTCCTGAGGCAAAGGGCCGATTTCGCTTTCGTGGATGCAGGCGGTCACTGTCAAGATCGAGCAAGTCATTGGCTATGTATACCGTAGACGCGCAAAGGCTGAATGCGATAAAAGCAAACATCAGAGATACCCAGGCTGCGCCATTGCTGACATCATGAGCGGCAAACAAGGGAACTAAAAGGAGAAGATTTTTTAGCCACTGATGGATACGCAGAACCCGGCGCCATGCGGAAAAGCCGATTTCTCTTTTAGGGAATACCCGGTCAACGGTAGAAATATCCCGGGCCTTTTTAATCAGATCGTCTGAACCATTAACAACGATAGCCTTGTGCGCTTGAGACCAGACTGCTAAATCAGCAGAGGAGTTACCTGCATAATCGTAACCATGCTGCTGGAAGCGTTGTACCAACGCGGCGGCTTTGTGTTTGCCCTCAATATTCGAAATACCATCGCTGGCGATGACTTCATCGAAAATATTCAGATGCCCGGCAATGCGATCTGCAATTGATTTATCCGATGCCGTGCATAAGACCAGATAGCGGCCTTCAGCACGCTGTTGCCTGAGCCATTCAAGCAATTCTTCGTTATAGGGGAGTGTCTTAGGATCAAATTCGGTTTGTGAGGCAAGGTGTTGCTTCAAACAAGCCTTGCCCTTTTTTAGAAGAAATGGAATACGAAGCGTTTCAAACGGACTATCCCTGAACACCCTTAATGCAGATTCGTGCAGCATATCTGAATGGATTAACGTACCATCCAAATCCACTACAAGTGGTTTCTCGCTCAAAACGACTCTCCCAGATCTAATCTTAAATACAGTGCGGCTCTATAAGCTCTTTATTCTAAAGCAATGGGGAGGGTAACGTCATCATTTATGCATGCATCTAAAGCTGAGTCACATCAACAATTACACCTCTTTTTAGGTATTTATTATTTGTGTTTCGAATCCATCCCAAATTACTCAGGCTTTTCTCAGGCTATCCGTGAAACGACAGACGCAAACCGTAAAATTGACTCTACGTAGGCTTTAAGGGTTTCATTACGCTGGCTGACCCGTACCAGCGACGGCAATGTCATGTTTTATATAATATTATCCTAACTCAAATTTTAACTATGTAAGAGTCAGGTGCCTGGTATTTTTAGTCGTGCTTGTTCGTGGTTTCGCAAGTGCAATACATCAGCCAGAAATTTATCGATTTAACATGTGCTTTGCTCAATGCTGATTTGCAGTTGCAGCATTACTCGCCGGTAATAAATGGGGTGACCTGTTAACTCCACCTCCTGAAGTAATTTTTTTCTTTTCGGGTAGATGATGATGTCACGAACAATTGTGGAATTTTTGAGGTTTTTTTTACCACCAAAGTTGCGCCAGATTCACGTTTAAACCATCGTTGACACAAGGGCAATCATGGTTTGTTGTTACGTCGCTGGACGTTGATAGCGCAAGCACCAGATTTTTTATCAGTGGTCTTAACAATCAAAAAAAGCTGTTTCCATCATGCAGTGTCAGATGTTTGACTACCATGTTGGCGCGCTCTTCGATCATCAGGACAACGACAGACACAAAAAAGCCCGCAGGGCTTACGCCATGCGGGCTTTCAGGACTTCAGCGGACAATTCTGGTATCGCCGCGAAAGAATTTTGGTGGAGCTGGCGGGAGTTGAACCCGCGTCCGAAATTACTACACCGTCGGCACTACATGCTTAGTCCAGTCTTTACATTCGCCTGCCAGCTGCGGATGGACACGCCACTAACAAACTAGCCTGATTGGATTTAACGCTTCAACCCCAGGCAGGGCATCCACGCGATCTCTTTTGGGTTTGACCTCTCTTGATCCCCGTCCTAAGAGCGGAGGCTAGGGAGAGAGGAAGGACTCAGTTTCTTAGGCTGATTAAGCGGCTAAAGCGAAGTTATCGCTGTTAGCTGCGTCCATATTTAAGTTGATTTTTGCAACTATTTTTTTGCGGTTTTTTATCGAGGCCTACCGCACCTCGGCATGCACCTAAGGGTTCACAATCCCGTCGAATCCAGAATCAGCCCCAGGAACTTTTAATTATAGCAAAAAAAACTGCAGATTCCATCCCTTAGCGGTTGGAATTTTTCATAATACGCGCTTTATCCATCTTCCATTCGCGTTCTTTGATATCTGCGCGTTTGTCGTGCTCTTTCTTACCGCGTGCCACACCGATCTTTAGTTTGGCCCAGGCATTTTTCCAGTAAATCGACAAGGCGACGACCGTGTAACCTTCGCGGTTGACGCGTCCATAGAGTGAATCAAGTTCACGCTGCTTCAGCAGTAGTTTGCGGTTGCGGGTTGGGTCGCACACCACATGCGAAGAGGCCACCGCCAGCGGTTGAAAAGTCGACCCAAACAGATAGGCTTCGCCATCGCGCAGCAGAATATAGCTGTCGCTGATGTTGGCTTTACCGGCGCGGAGAGATTTGACTTCCCATCCTTGCAACGACATACCCGCTTCGAACTCTTCTTCAATGAAGTATTCATGGCGAGCGCGTTTGTTGAGGGCAATAGTGGCTGAACCGGGTTTGTTAGCTTTTTTCTTTGTCATAGTGCGGCGTAGTCTACATCACTCAGTCTGTGGACGCATCCCCTGTCCTGCGGGGCGGTAAAAAACGAGCTATTTTAGCACAGCTGGCAAAGCCGTGAATTTTTGTTTAATGGCTGAAAATGGTATTATTTAACGGTTTTGTGATGAACAGGAACCATTATGGCCCAGATAAGTCGTTCAGCGCTGGTCCCCTACAGCGCTGAGCAGATGTACCAGCTCGTGAATGATGTTGATGCTTATCCTGAATTTCTTCCGGGTTGCACCGGCAGTCGGGTGCTGGAAAACAGCGGTAATCAAATGACAGCTGCTGTCGATGTCTCCAAAGCAGGCATCAGTAAGACTTTTACTACGCGTAACACATTGACCAGCAATCAAAGCATTCATATGCAACTGGTTGACGGTCCGTTCCGCAAGCTGACGGGGGGCTGGCACTTTACTTCACTGGGTGACGATGCCTGCAAGGTCGAGTTGAGTCTGGATTTTGAGTTCACCAATATGCTGGTAGAAATGGCGTTCGGTCGGGTGTTTAAAGAGCTGGCTAACAACATGGTGATGGCCTTTACTAAACGCGCCAAAGAGGTTTATCGTGCCTGATATCACGATAGAAGTTGTTTATGCACTGCCGGAAAAACAGTACCTGCGCACCGTAACGCTGGAAGAGGGTGCGACAGTTGAAGAGGCAATTAAGGCTTCAGGGCTGTTATCTCTGCGCAAAGATATCGATCTGAAAACTAATAAAGTCGGTGTGTTCAGTCGCCCGGTAAAGCTGGATGATACATTGCAGGATGGCGATCGCGTGGAAATCTATCGTCCGCTGATTGCCGACCCGAAAGAGATGAGACGCCAGCGAGCGGAGCGCTCAGCAGAGAAAAAATAGCGAAACGGCAGAAACAAAAAAGGCGCTCCAGGCGCCTTTTTTATTGCATCTTACTTAGCCTTCGCTGCCAGTGAGACGCGGTTTGTTATCGATGTTAGTCAGCACGCCATTGCTGTCGAAAGTCAGCGTCAGCGTCTGCTGTTTCACGCTTTCATGGCCTGGTTGTTCGCGGAATACGTAGTACCAGACATTGCTGCCAAAGGGATCGCGCATCATCGGGGTACCAAGGGTATACGCGACCTGCTGCTGCGTCATGCCAGTGTGGATTTTAGCCACATCGTTGGCGACCAGGTAGTTCCCCTGATTGATATCAGGACGGTATACAACACGCTCAAGGGTGGAACATCCGGCGGTCATCATCAACATTACCACTGCCGCGGCAGTCAGCATTTTACAGCGCATCTCTACATTCCTTTTCTGGGGCCAAACGCCTTTTTATCAGGCTGTTTTTTTGCCATCAAATTCTGAACTCTGCCTGCGGCAGGCTTTATTACTCTGGCGACATAAGTGCCGATGATAATAAACCTTTTCGCTATTGGAAACCTCTACAGAGCAAGCATATGACCATCGGGCCGGAAAAAAGTGCGGTATCAGGCTGCTAAAAGTTCTTTCGCGTTCGCCAGCGTGTTGCGTGTCACCTCACTACCACCCAGCAGACGCGCCAGTTCCTGCAGGCGGGCACGTTTATCTAGCGGCTGCATGTGCGTTTCTGTCATTGCACCATCCGTTTCTTTGCTGACGAAGAAATGTTGATGACCACAACCGGCAACCTGCGGCAGATGCGTCACGCACATCACCTGGGTTGATTCACCCAACTGACGCAACATCTGACCGACAACGGCAGCTGTCGGACCACTGATACCAACATCCACTTCATCAAAGATCATTGCCGGAGTCTCCATTTTCTGCGCGGTAATGACCTGAATGGCCAATGCGATACGCGACAACTCACCCCCTGATGCCACTTTCCCGAGCGGCTGCAATGGCTGGCCAGGGTTAGTCGTCACGCGAAAATCAATGCGGCTGGCTCCTTCGGCCGTCAGCTGCTCCGGGTTGAATTCCAGCACAATCGCGAATTCACCGTGCGGCATTGCCAGCATGCGCATGCTTTGGGTGATTAACCGGGTCAGTTCCTGTGCTGCAACTTCACGCTGCTGATGCAGCAGCGTGGCGCTCGCCAGTGCTTCCTGATGATGCGCAGCGACAGCAGTCTGTAATGTCTCCTGATCGCTCTCCTGCTGAGAGAGTTGTTCGGCTTCATCCAGCAGTTGCTGATACAACACGGGCAGCGCTTCGGGGGTGACATGATGCTTGCGTGCCAGTGCGATCTGGCGCGACAGGCGTTGCTCCAGTTCATGCAGACGATTGGGATCGAGATCGAGGCGATCGCAATAGTGACGCAATTCATCACTGGCCTCACTTACCTGGATTGCCGCTTCTTCCAGCAAATTAAATACGCCGCTGACTTTATCATCCAGTGTGACCAGCTCGCTCAGCATCTGACGCGCGCTATACAGCAGACTTTGCATATTGGTGTCTTCGCTGTCGGCCAGAATCTGCAAGGCCTGCTGGCTGGTCGAGAGCAACTGACCACTGTTGGCAAGACGTTTATATTCTTCGTCGATTTGCTCAAACTCACCGGGTTGCGGTGCAAACTCATTCAACTCTTTCAACTGATACTGCAACAGCTCGCGACGTGCTTCCCGCTCCTGGGAGAGTTGCTGATGCTGAGCCAGCGCACGGCAGCTTTGATGCCAGCGTTGATAGTGGGTACGCATCTGGACCAGCAGAGCATCGTGTGCGGCGTAAGCATCAAGCAGATGTTTTTGATGTTCGGGTTTGAGCAACAGCTGGTGAGCATGCTGACCGTGAATCTGAATCAACAACTGACCCAGTTCACGTAGTTGGGAAAGTGGAACTGACGTGCCGTTGATAAAACCGCGTGACCGGCCATCGGCACTGATCACGCGGCGTAACAGGCATTCATTGCCGTCATCCAGTTGATTTTCTACCAGCCAGCGTTGGGCAGACGGCGAGGCTTTCAGCTGAAAGCGCGCACAAATATCCGCACGATTCGCTCCCTGGCGCACCATATCTGCTTCGGCACGACCACCGAGGCACAAGCCGAGCGCATCGATAGCGATGGATTTCCCTGCGCCGGTTTCACCTGTGATCGCTGTCATGCCACGGTGAAAATCGATTTCCAGTTCACGAACGATAGCAAAATTACTGATGGTCAGTTGTGCCAGCATAAATTCACCTGTATAGAAAAACAGATATGGTTTTTCATACAGTATAAACTGGTTTTTTATCCAGTAAAGTGGTTCAGGTGATTTTCAGAACAATTTTTTTGACCAGCCAAGTTTTGAGCTTAACGTATTAAAATAATTGTAATTTTTAGGGTGGATGAGATTGAGGTGATGGGTGCTACGGCGAATCAACACATCTTCACCCTCCTGAATCGGCAACGCAATCTGGCTATCGCAGCTGATCTCCAGATCGTTACGCCGCGAGGAGAAACGCAGGCGAATGGTACTGTTACTGTTGATCACCAGCGGGCGCGCCGACAAGGTATGCGGGAACATCGGTACCAGCACGATGGCTTCCAGCGAAGGCGTCAGAATCGGGCCACCTGCCGAGAGTGAATAAGCGGTTGAACCCGTCGGGGTGGAGATAATCAGACCATCGGAACGTTGCGAGAAAGCAAAAACCTCATCGATATAGACTTCAAATTCAATCATATGAGCCACTTTACCCGGATGCAGAACCACTTCATTAATGGCGCTGCCAATACGCGGTGAGCAATCTTCTTTGCACACCTGCGCTTCCAGTAAAAAACGACTTTCGACGAAATAGTCGCCCTGCAACACATCATCCAGCTGTTGCTGGGCATTATCTGGATCGAGATCGGTCAGAAAACCCAGATTGCCACGGTTAATACCAATCACTTTGATATCGTAACGGGCCAGCACGCGCGCGGCTCCGAGCATGTTGCCGTCGCCACCGACCACGACAGCCAGATCGGCCTGCTGGCCAATTTCCGCCAGCGTGCCGGTTTGCACATTTTTCAGTGCCAGTTCGCGCGCAATTTGCTGCTCAACAATCACCTCATAGCCTTTTGCTGTCAGCCAGCGCCACAGCATTTCATGGGTGGTTAACGCAGTAGGATGGCGTGGATGACCAACGATCCCAATGCAGTTAAAGTGTTTGTTCATTTGCGCTCGTGTTCCTCATAAGCCAAAACGGCCAGGCAATGTGATGGGTTCCCTTGAAACCGTCAAACTGATCCCCATAATAAGCGAACCAGCGAGATGAATGTGCAAAACGCGGAGAAATTCATGAGTAGTAAAGAACAGAACACCCCAAACGAGCAAGTCTCAGACGAAATTCAACAGGATCAACAGCACTTGGACGCAGAGACGGCAGCTGAGGTGGATCCGCGTGATGAACGCATCGCGCAACTGGAAGCTGAATTAGCTCAGTCGCAGTCCGGTGTGCGTGAAGCACAACTGCGTGCGCAGGCGGAAATCGAGAACATCCGTCGTCGTACTGAAATGGACGTGGAAAAAGCGCACAAATTTGCGCTGGAAAAATTTGCCAACGAGCTGCTGCCGGTCATCGATAGCCTGGAGCGTGCGCTGGAAGTGGCGGATAAAGAGAATTCTGAACTGGCATCAATGATTGAAGGCATCGAGCTGACGCTGAAATCACTGCTGGGTGCGGTGCGTAAATTCGGCGTGGAAGTGGTTGGTGAGACCAATGTGCCTTTCAACCCGGATGTGCATCAGGCGATGTCGATGATGGAATCCGAAGAAGTGGCACCTAATCACGTCATGATGGTGATGCAGCGTGGTTATACGCTCAACGGTCGCTTGCTGCGTCCGGCGATGGTTGCGGTAGCAAAAGCGAAAAGCTGATTTGCTGCTTGATCACAAACGGCCGCCTGATGCGGCCGTTTGCGTTTCAGGGCAACACCGGTGTCCAGTCAATGTCCGGTTTTCCTGCCTGATTCAACAAGGCATTAGCCTGCGAAAAATGACGGCTGCCAAAAAAGCCCCGATGGGCGGACAACGGTGAAGGATGCGGCGCTTTCAGAACATGATGACGCTGGCGATCGATAATGCTGCCTTTCTTCTGCGCATGCGAACCCCACAGCAGAAAAATCACCCCTTCGCGATGCTGGTTAATCGCGCTGATCACGTTGTCAGTAAAGGTTTCCCAGCCAAAGCGCGCATGGGAATGTGCCTGGCCGGCTTCCACTGTCAGCACCGTGTTCAGCAACATCACACCTTGTTTTGCCCAGCTCTCCAGAAAACCATGCTGCGGGCGTACAAATCCCGGAATATCCTGCTCCAGCTCTTTATACATATTTAGCAGCGAGGGGGGGATGGCTACGCCCGGTAGTACGGAAAAAGCCAGTCCGTGAGCCTGATTGGGGCCGTGATACGGGTCCTGGCCCAAAATCACGACCTTGATGTCCCCTAACTCGGTCAGGCGAAAGGCATTGAACACATCTTTTTGCGGCGGATAGACCGTTTTACCCGCAGCGCGCTCACTGGCGACCGCCTTCAGGGTCTCCACAAAATAAGGTTTCTCTTTCTCTTCAGCCAGCACATCGTGCCAGGTCAGCTTCTCGGTCATCATGGACTCCCTGCCAAAAAATTGCGCCTAGCTTAACGCGTCCGGGCGGGGAGCAGAAGGTCAAAAATAATTTGATAATTTACAAAAAATTTAAAGCGTAAACCTGTTATAAAACAAGTTTTTAGTTTTTGCTGGCTCCAGGCCGCCTGGTTGAAATTGATGCAGGTCAAAACAGCTCATTTCTGCCAGTGATATACCTGAGCATCAAAGATTTTCGAAAACCGCGCTGTTCAACCGTGGCAGCGCCTGGACCTGGAGGCCATGTATGATTACCGGTATTCAAATTACTAAAACCAATAATCCGCAGCTGCTGAATTCTTTCTGGCTGCTGGACGATGAAAAATCTGAAGCACGTTGCCTGTGTGCAAAAGGTGATTTTGCTGAAGATCAGGTGGTTGCCATCAGCGATCTGGGTGAAATTGCTTACCGCGAAATTCCAGTGGAGCAGAAACCACAGGTACGTATCGAGGGCGGCCAGCATCTGAACGTTAACGTTCTGCGTCGTGAAACGCTGGAAGATGCGGTGAAACACCCAGAAAAATATCCGCAGTTGACCATCCGCGTATCAGGTTATGCAGTACGTTTTAATGCGCTGACGCCGGAACAACAGCGTGATGTTATCACCCGTACTTTCACTGAAAGCCTGTAACTGCGGCTTTTTGCATAACTGACGAAAAGACACACAGCAATCCAGGCCGTACCGGTGCTTACCGGTGCGGCCTTTTTGTATTTAATCTTTTAGCTTCGTAACACCAGAGTGAAAAGGGCAGCGAAATGGGGATTTTTGGCAGTTAAACATAAAAAATCGCCTCACAGGAGGCGATTTTTTGGTAAGTGTGCTGATTTATTCCACACTTTGATCCGGTGTGCCGGAACCGCTTGGCTTGCGGCGTTTACCGATATTTTTGGCATCGCGGTGACGTTTTTTCACCCGCGGTTTTTCGGCTTCTTTCTCTTTCTGCTCTTTACGCTTCGCAAGCACCTTTTTCGACGGTTTTCCGGTCACTTTCGCGCTGGGGGCGCGGCTTTCCGGACGCAACTCATCAATGGTGCGTGGTTTTAGCGTTTCATCAATGTAACGGCTGATCTTGCCCAGCAGCACGTGGTCATGTGCTTCAACCAGCGACAGCGCCGTGCCTTTGCGGCCAGCACGCGCGGTGCGGCCAATGCGGTGCAGATAGGTATCCGCGGTGCGTGGCATATCAAAGTTGAATACATGGCTGACATCTTCGATGTCGATACCGCGTGCAGCGACGTCGGTGGCCACCAGTACGTTGACGCGACCGTCATTCAGACGTTTCAGCGCCTCGTTGCGTTTGGCTTGCACCATCTCACCTTCGAGATAGCTGCAGCGAATACCGGCTTCGTGCAGCCAGGTCACCAGTTCATGCAGACGCTCGCGCTTGCGCACAAACACAATCGAGCGGGTGACTTCAGGTTGCTTCAGCAGATGCACCAGCAGTTTGGTCTTGTGCTCAAGGTCGTCGGCACGGTAATACCATTGCTGAATTTTCTTACGCTCACGCTGGCTGGGGTCAGAACTCACCGACACCGGGTCATTCAGCAGGCGCTCGGCAAAGTCTTTGATGTTGTCGCCTTCCAGCGTGGCGGAGAACAGCAGCGTTTGCTTACGCCAGCGGGTTTCGCCCGCGATGGTTTCGATGTCCTGGGCAAAACCCATGTCCAGCATGCGGTCGGCTTCATCGAGAATCAGCGTTTCAACGGCGCGGCAGTCAAAGTTTTCTTCTTTGATGTATTGCAGCAAGCGGCCCGTGGTCGCCACCACGATATCCTGATTTTCGCTGAAGACTTCAGCGTGGTTCATGTAGGCAACGCCGCCAGTGATGGTGGCGATATCCAGATGCGTATGTTTTGCCAGTTCACGCGCGTGATCAGCAACCTGCATCGCCAGTTCGCGCGTGGGCGTTAAAATTAAAATGCGCGGCGGGCCTGATTTTTTACGTGGAAAATCGATCAGGTGCTGCAAAGCCGGCAGCAGATAAGCTGCGGTTTTCCCCGTTCCGGTCGGTGCTGAACCCAGTACGTCACGGCCCTCCAGTGCGGCAGGGATGGCCTCAGCCTGGATGGCTGTTGGGCGCGTGAAGCCTTTTTCCTGCAGGGCATCCAGCAGGCTTTCGTCGAGTTCGAGTTCGGAGAATGTGGTTACGGTCATGGTCTACCTCAGTTTGGGGCGCTGATTATAGACAGAACAAACATAATCTTCATCTGTTTGTGTGCCGATGTCGTTCGGCCAGGAGATGTTTTCCCTGCCGAGCCACGTTACACTGAAGCTCTGCCATTGGGCAGGATTTGTTGAGTGGTTGCAGAGAATGACAGAAACGACGCCGCATCCGCGGCCTCAGTTACAAAAGAATGGTTTTACCTTTAAGCGGTTTTTTATTGCCCACGATCGCTGTGCAATGAAAGTTGGCACCGACGGGATTTTGCTGGGCGCGTGGGCACCGGTTGCTGGTGTGCGGCGGGTGCTGGATATCGGTAGCGGCAGCGGGCTGATTGCCCTGATGATTGCCCAGCGCACGCCAGATGAGGTGCATATTGATGCGGTAGAACTGGACGCTGATGCCGCCGGGCAGGCGCAGGAGAATGTGCAGGCGTCCCCCTGGCCATCAAGAGTGACGGTGCATCATGCGGATATCACCGATTGGGCAGAGGACTGCGAGCAACGTTACTCGCTGATCGTCAGTAATCCCCCTTATTTCGCACCTGGCGTGGCCTGTGCGACCCCGCAACGTGCCGCCGCGCGGTCCACCGACAGTCTTGATCACCAGACTTTGCTGCGTTGTGCGGCGCAGTTAATAGAAGAAGAGGGGTTCTTTTGCGTAGTGCTGCCCGAATCACTGGGGCAGGGCATGATTGATCAGGCACAGCAGGATGGCTGGCATCTGCGTTTTCGTTATGACGTGGCAGAATACGCGCAGCGACCACCCCATCGCGTGCTGCTTGGGTTCTCGCCCAGTGCAGGGGAACACTTGATGGAGCGGCTGGCGATACGTGATGAGAACACGCAATACTCAGAAGACTGGTGCAGCCTGACGCGCGATTTCTATCTGTTCATGTAATGGGCTGGAGCCAGCACCGTAGGCTGTGCTTCGGGTAACAGGAAAGGATAGTCCGGCGTGTAATGCAGGCCGCGACTCTCCTTACGTTCCAGCGCACAGCGTACCATCAGCTCCGCCACCTGAACCAGGTTGCGCAGTTCCAGCAAATTGTTAGACAGGCGGAAATGCGCGTAATACTCATCAATTTCCTGCTGTAGCAGGTTGATACGGTGCAGCGCCCGTTCCAGTCGCTTGGTGGTGCGCACGATGCCCATGTAATCCCACATAAACAGCCGCAGTTCGTGCCAGTTATGCTGAATCACCACGCGTTCATCAGCATCATCGACACGGCTTTCATCCCAGGCGGGCAGATGTCCAACTTGCTCAATGTCTGGCAAACGACGGATCAAATCTTCCGCTGCCGACCAGCCATACACCAGGCACTCCAGCAGGGAGTTTGACGCCATACGGTTCGCGCCATGCAGGCCGGTATAGCTGACTTCACCTATGGCATACAGGCCATCGACATCGGTACGCCCCTGTTGGTTTACCATCACACCGCCGCAGGTGTAATGGGCGGCGGGGACAATGGGTATTGGATCTTTGGTCAGATCCAGGCCAAAGGTCAGCAGCTTTTCATAAATCATCGGGAAATGGGCGCGAACAAAACTGGCGGGCTGATGGCTGATGTCGAGGTACATGCAATCCACGCCAAGACGCTTCATCTCATGGTCAATAGCGCGTGCCACGATATCGCGTGGCGCCAGCTCGGCGCGCTCATCAAAATCAGGCATAAAGCGCGTACCGTCCGGGCGCAGTAACCATGCTCCTTCACCACGCAGGGCTTCGGTAAGCAGGAAGTTTTGCGCCTGAGGATGGAACAGGCAGGTGGGGTGGAACTGATTGAATTCCAGATTCGCGACCCGGCAGCCTGCGCGCCATGCCATGGCGATGCCGTCACCGGAAGCGACGTCCGGATTGGTGGTGTATTGATAAACTTTAGCGGCACCGCCGGTAGCCAGAATCACTGCACGCGCCCGGCAGGTTTCGACCTGTTCGCGATTACGGTTCCAGATCCAGGCACCGACCACACGACGTGGGCCTGGCTGGCCAATTTTATCGGATAAGATCAGGTCTACCGCATTGGTGCGTTCAAGAATACGAATATTGGGATGACTCAGGGCCTGGCTGACCAGCGTGGTTTCCACGGCACGCCCGGTCGCATCAGCACTGTGCAGAATGCGGCGATGGCTGTGGCCGCCTTCTCGCGTCAGGTGGTAGCGCGCTTCGCCCTCTCCCTGCGGCTCTTTATCGAAGGCTACGCCGTTATCAATTAGCCACTGTACGCAGTCGCGTGCGTTGCTGGCGATAAAGCTGACCGTCGCGCGATCACATAAACCGGCACCCGCAATCAGGGTGTCTTCTACGTGTGATTCAATGCTGTCGGTTTCATCAAACACGGCGGCGATACCACCCTGGGCGTAGAGCGTCGAACCTTCATTTACCTGGGCTTTACTCAGCACCGTGACCTGAAAATGCGGTGCCAGACGCAGCGCCAGTGACAGGCCAGCAGCGCCACTGCCGACAATAAGTACATCACACTGATAATCGGAGAATGAGGTCATGATGTTTAATTTACTAAACAAAAGGTCCCCTGAGCATAAGCCCGGATGCTCGCGCTGTGAAGTATTTTGAACAAATGTCGCGGAGAAATGAGACGCTTTTCCGTGATAACAACGCGATTTCAGTAAGTTATGTCTGAAAATAGTCTTTACGCGTTTTTTATACCAAACATACTGAAAATTCAGGTAATAAAGATGAAAATCGTTGCGTCATGGGTTACTCTGCCAGCGATTATCGGTGCCGACCAAAGGTCGCCCGCGCGGCAAGTCGCTACACTGTAAGACAATCAACAACAAAGGCGTCTTGGTGCCGATACGGAAAATTATCAGGTCGTAATGAACTTCAGGCCAGAATATGACTCTAAGCGCATGCTTGCTCAGAACTAATGAGATGTGCTGGCAGTTCATTTACGCGTATTTAAAGAGTTTGGGGAGACATTACCTCGGATGAGCGAGCAGTTAACGGATCAGGTTCTTGTTGAACGGGTTCAGAAGGGAGATCAAAAGTCCTTTAATTTACTGGTGATACGATACCAGCATAAAGTGGCGAGCCTGGTTTCACGTTATGTCCCATCGGGCGATGTGCCGGATGTGGTACAGGAGTCTTTCATTAAAGCGTATCGCGCACTGGAATCATTCCGTGGCGACAGCGCGTTTTACACATGGCTGTACCGCATTGCGGTGAACACAGCAAAAAATTATCTGGTGGCTCAGGGACGCCGCCCGCCATCCAGCGATGTTGACGCGATCGACGCGGAAAATTTCGAAAGTGCGGGTGCGTTAAAAGAAATTTCGAACCCTGAGAACTTAATGTTGTCTGACGAACTGAAACAGATCGTCTTTCGTACCATTGAGGCGCTTCCTGAGGATTTACGTATGGCCATTACCCTCAGAGAGCTGGACGGATTAAGCTACGAAGAAATTGCCGCCATCATGGATTGTCCGGTCGGTACGGTACGTTCGCGTATCTTCCGTGCACGAGAGGCTATTGATAATAAAGTTCAACCGCTTATCCAACGTCAGTGATAACGGCTACTGGAAGGGTACCAAAGCATGCAGAAAGAAAAACTTTCCGCTTTAATGGATGGTGAGACTTTAGATAACGAGCTGCTGGCGTCGTTATCCAGGGATGTAAATCTGCAAAAAAGCTGGGAAAGCTACCATCTGATCCGCGACACCCTGCGGGGCGATGTGGGTGAAGTGCTGCATTTTGATATCTCCGCGCGTGTAGCGGCAGCCATCGAAAATGAACCGGTACGTAAAGTGACGTCGCTGATTCCGGAAGCGCAGCCTGAACCGGCGAGCTGGAAGAAAATGCCGTTCTGGCGTAAGTCTGGCTCCTGGACAGCGCAACTGGCGCAGGTCGGTTTAGCCGCCTGTGTATCGCTGGCGGTGATTGTCGGTGTTCAGCACTACAATCAGCCTGCGGGTAGCAACGCAACGCAATCGTCCGATTCTCCAGTGTTCAACACGCTGCCGATGATGGGCAAGGCCTCTCCGGTCAGTCTGGGGGTTCCTTCTGACGCGTTCGATACCAACAGTTCGAATCAGCAGGTGCAGGAACAGCGTCGTCGTATCAACGCGATGCTGCAGGATTATGAGCTGCAACGTCGTCTGCATGCCGATCAGGTTCAGTTTGAAAAGAACGATCCGCAACAGGCTCAGGCTAATGTTCCCGGTAATCAGTCGTTAGGAATTCAGCAGCAGTAATGAAGCAGCTTTGGTGTGCCGTTAGCCTGCTGGCAGGCAGCCTGCTTTACACATCTACCGCCCCGGCGCAGACCTCTGCGTCCGGGGCGTTGTTACAGCAGATGGAGCAGGCAAGCCAGTCCCTCAATTACGAATTCGCTTATATCAATGTCTCGCGTCTCGGCATTGAATCTCTGCGTTATCGCCACGCGGTTATCAACAACCGTGTTTTCGCCCAGCTTTTGCAGATGGACGGTCCGCGACGTGAAGTGATTCAGCGCGGTAATGACATCAGCTATTTCGAAGCTGGTCTCGATCCGTTCACACTGCCCGGCAACCATATCGTCGATGCACTGCCGCCGTTAATGTTTGCCGACTTCTCTCGCCTGAGTAGCGCCTACGATTTCATTCCGGTTGGTCGTTCACGTATTGCCGATCAGTTGTGTGAAGTGGTGCGCATCGTTTCCCGTGACGGCTCACGCTATAGCTATGTGGTGTGGCTGGATGTCGATACCAGGCTGCCGTTACGTATTGATCTGCTGGATCGCGATGGCGAGACGCTCGAACAGTTCCGCGTTATCAGTTTTGCTGTCGATGAAGGCGTGCGTAATCTGATGCAGGGGCTGGAGAAAGCCAATCTTCCACCCACCTTATCCTTACCCGTGGGCGATAAAGTTCAGCTCAACTGGCAGCCGACATGGCTACCGGCGGGGATGACGCTGATTTCGCAGAGCCGTCGTGATATCCCGGCGCTGAACAAAACGGTGGAATCCCGTCTCTACAGCGATGGTTTGTTCAGTTTCGCCATTAACGTAACGCCAGCTGATAAAAACAGCGTTGCGCAGACATTGCGCACTGGGCGTCGTACGGTGCAGACCGAAGTGCGCAATAATAGCGAGATTACCGTGGTGGGTGAGATTCCTCCCGCCACAGCAAAACGTATTGCGGACAGCATTGATTCGGGACCAGCAAAATGATGAGAGAATGGGCCACCGTGGTGGCATGGAAAGAGGGCGTCGCGACGTTACATACCGAAGCGAAGACCTCCTGTAACAGTTGCTCAGCACGTAAAGGCTGCGGCAGCCACATGCTGAATAAGCTGGGGCCGAAAAATGCCCATGTGATGCAAATCGCCAGCCCGGAACCGCTACAACCTGGTCAGCGTATTGAGCTGGGTATCCGTGAGAGTAGTCTGCTGGGCTCTGCGTTGCTGGTTTACATGACACCGCTGTTTGGCCTGTTTCTGGTTGCTGGCTTGTTTCAGATGCTGTTCCATAGCGATCTGGCGTCTGCCTGCGGTGCGCTGCTGGGTGGCGTCGGCGGCTTTATTGTGGCAAAAGGGGTCTCGACATTAGTTGGCGAACGTGAGGCTTTTCAGCCAGTGATCCTGAATGTTGCTTTGCCGCCAGATGCCATGCGGGTTGAAACTGAAATCTGATTCTTGCCGGGCCGCGTCGATCGCGGCCTTTTTATGCGCGCTTAGCCGCTTAATTCTGTTGCGATTCCCCGCTGTTCCATTCTTTAACGCAAGGCGTTAACAGTGTAATATGCGTCGTCATTAATGAGGCTGACAGGGTTCCAGGTAAAATACCGTTTCCTGAATGTGTCTGTGCTCAAGTATTCAACTGCTGTTCTACGTGAAGATATTCATATAAATGAAGCACATAAGAAATTTCTCCATCATCGCTCATATCGACCACGGCAAATCGACGCTCTCCGACCGTTTGATCCAAATTTGTGGTGGCCTGAGCGATCGTGAGATGGCAGCGCAGGTTCTGGATTCAATGGATTTGGAACGTGAGCGCGGCATTACCATTAAAGCGCAGAGCGTAACGCTCGATTACAAAGCGCTGAACGGTGAAACTTACCAGCTCAATTTTATCGATACCCCCGGACACGTTGACTTCTCCTATGAAGTATCGCGCTCTCTGGCGGCCTGTGAAGGGGCGTTGCTGGTGGTCGATGCAGGTCAGGGCGTTGAAGCACAGACGCTGGCGAACTGCTACACCGCAATGGAAATGGATCTGGAAGTGGTACCGGTACTGAACAAGATCGACCTGCCTGCGGCCGACCCGGAGCGTGTGGCGGAAGAGATTGAAGATATCGTCGGTATCGATGCGACGGATGCCGTGCGCTGTTCAGCGAAAACTGGCGTCGGTGTGCCGGAAGTGCTGGAACGTCTGGTGCGTGACATTCCGCCGCCGCAGGGCGATCCGGATGCTCCGCTGCAAGCGCTGATCATCGACTCATGGTTCGATAACTATCTTGGCGTGGTGTCGCTGATTCGTATCAAGAACGGTACGCTGCGTAAAGGCGACAAAGTTAAAGTGATCAGCACCGGTCAGGTGTACAACGCTGAGCGCCTGGGGATTTTCACGCCGAAACAAGTCGATCGCACCGAGCTGAAATGCGGTGAGGTAGGTTGGCTGGTCTGCGCCATTAAAGACATCCTCGGTGCGCCGGTGGGCGATACCCTGACGCTGCAACGTAACCCTGCGGATAAAGCGCTGCCGGGCTTCAAAAAAGTGAAGCCACAGGTCTACGCCGGTCTGTTCCCGGTCAGCTCTGACGATTACGAAGCCTTCCGCGATGCGCTGGGCAAACTGAGCCTGAACGATGCCTCGCTGTTTTACGAGCCGGAAAGCTCCACTGCGCTGGGCTTCGGCTTCCGCTGTGGCTTCCTTGGCCTGCTGCATATGGAGATCATCCAGGAACGTCTGGAGCGTGAATACGATCTCGATCTGATCACCACCGCACCGACCGTGGTGTACGAAGTGGAAACCACAGATGGCGAAGTGGTGTATGTCGACAGCCCGTCGAAGCTACCGCCGCTGAATAATATTGAAGAACTGCGCGAACCGATCGCCGAGTGTCATATGCTGCTGCCACAGGAATATCTGGGCAACGTCATTACGCTGTGCATCGAGAAGCGTGGTGTTCAGACAAATATGGTTTACCACGGCAACCAGGTTGCGCTGACTTACGAAATTCCGATGGCGGAAGTGGTCCTCGACTTCTTCGACCGTCTTAAATCGACGTCACGCGGCTATGCTTCACTGGATTATAACTTCAAACGTTTCCAGGCCTCTGACATGGTGCGTGTCGACGTGCTGATCAACTCAGAACGTGTCGATGCGCTGGCGCTGATTACTCACCGTGATAACTCGCAATATCGTGGCCGTGATCTGGTGGAGAAGATGAAAGAACTGATCCCACGACAGCAGTTCGATATCGCGATTCAGGCAGCAATTGGCAACCACATTATCGCTCGCTCAACAGTCAAACAGCTGCGTAAAAACGTTCTGGCGAAATGCTATGGCGGTGACGTCAGCCGTAAGAAAAAACTGTTGCAGAAGCAGAAGGACGGTAAGAAGCGAATGAAGCAGGTCGGTAACGTTGAGCTGCCGCAGGAAGCATTCCTTGCCATTCTGCATGTCGGTAAAGACAGCAAATAAGGAACCTCAATGGCTAATATGTTCGCCCTGATTCTGGCGATCGCCACCCTGGTAACGGGTGTTATCTGGTGTATTGATCGTTTTAAATGGGCACCGGCGCGTCGTGCTAAGCAGGCTGCTGCACAGGCGCAAGCTGGCAACACGCTGGATAGCAAAACGCTGGCGAAAGTCTCCGCGCAGCCTGGCTGGGTGGAAACGGCAGCATCGGTTTTCCCGGTGCTGGCGGTGGTGTTTATTGTTCGTTCTTTCGTGTATGAGCCGTTCCAGATCCCATCTGGTTCGATGATGCCAACCCTGTTAATTGGTGACTTCATCCTCGTTGAGAAGTTTGCCTATGGGCTGAAAGATCCGATCACGCAAACCACGCTGATCCCAACCGGCCATCCGCAACGCGGTGATGTCGCGGTATTTAAATACCCGAAAGATCCAAGCATGGATTACATCAAACGCGTTATCGGTTTACCGGGCGACAAAGTGGTCTACGATCCTTATAGCAAAACGTTGACCGTTAACCCGGGCTGTGCGGGGAGCAAATGTGACACCGCGTTGCCGATTACCTACACCAATATCGAACCGAGTAGCTTTATTCAGACTTTCAGCGGCTTCGATGGTAATGAAACCGGTAACGGCTTCTTCCAGGTACCGCCAGGCGAAACCATGCGTGGTGGCCTGCGTCTTGGTACACGTAAAGAGACGCTGGGCAACGTGACGCACGACATTCTGCTGGTTAACGAAGCGCAGAGTCAGGCGAGCATGTACTATCAGCAGCCAGGCGAGCCACAGTCCACGTGGATTGTGCCGCAGGGGCAATACTTCATGATGGGCGATAACCGTGATAACAGCGCCGATAGCCGCTACTGGGGCTTTGTACCCGAGCGCAATCTGGTCGGTAAAGCGGTCGCTATCTGGATGAGCTTTGAGAAACAGGAAGGACAGTGGCCAACCGGCGTGCGACTGAGTCGCATCGGCGGTATTCACTGATAACAGGCCCGCATAGCGGGCAAAACGGTTGGCTCTCTGCGGGGAGCCAGTGCACACGAAACGGAATGTGTTGGAACCTCAGCCCTGTTTCGTATGCAGAGTGACAGACGCACAGAAGAACTGGAATCGCATGAACCCCATCCTCATTAACAAGCTACAGCGCAAACTGGGCTACACTTTTACTCATCCGGAACTACTGCAACAGGCGCTGACTCACCGCAGTGCCAGCAGTAAACATAATGAGCGTCTTGAATTTCTTGGCGATTCAATTCTCAGCTATGTGATTGCTAACGCACTTTATCAACGTTTTCCGCGTGTTGATGAAGGCGATATGAGCCGCATGCGCGCCACGCTGGTACGTGGTAACACGCTGGCTGAAATGGCACGGGAGTTTGATCTCGGCGAGTGTTTACGCCTCGGTCCGGGTGAGTTGAAAAGCGGCGGTTTCCGTCGCGAATCGATTCTGGCTGATACCGTGGAAGCGCTGATTGGTGGCATCTTCCTCGACAGCACGATTCAGAACGTCGAAAAACTGATTCTCGACTGGTATCAAACGCGACTGGAACAAATCAGTCCGGGCGATAAACAAAAAGATCCGAAAACACGCCTGCAGGAATATTTGCAGGGACGTCATCTGCCCTTACCGTCTTACCTGGTAGTGCAGGTGCGTGGTGAAGCCCACGATCAGGAATTTACCATTCACTGTCAGGTGAGTGGCATGGCAGAACCGGTGGTGGGCGTAGGCTCCAGCCGCCGTAAAGCGGAACAGGCTGCTGCCGAACAAGCGCTGATTAAACTCGGCCTCGAATAGTCATATCGCAGCACCCTGACCGGTGCTGATTAAGTCAGGACTCGAATGAGCGAACACGAAACTTATTGCGGCTTTGTCGCGATTGTTGGCCGACCGAACGTCGGCAAATCCACCTTACTGAACCAGTTGCTGGGGCAGAAGGTGTCGATCACTTCACGCAAGCCGCAAACCACGCGTCACCGCATCATGGGGATTCATACCGAAGGGCCGTATCAGGCCATCTACGTGGACACCCCCGGGCTGCATATGGAAGAGAAGCGGGCGATCAACCGCCTGATGAACCGTGCTGCCAGCAGCTCCATCGGTGATGTTGAATTGGTCATTTTCGTGGTCGATGGCACCCGCTGGACGCCGGATGACGAAATGGTGCTGAACAAGCTGCGCGATGGCAAAGTGCCGGTAGTGCTGGCGGTTAACAAAGTCGATAACATCCAGGATAAAAGCATCCTGCTGCCACACCTGCAATTCCTTAGCCAGCAGATGAACTTCGCTGAAATCGTGCCGATCTCGGCGGAATTTGGCAAGAACGTGGATACCATTGCGGCGATCGTGCGCAAGCGTCTGCCGCAGGCGGAACATCACTTCCCGGAAGAGTACATCACTGACCGCTCTCAGCGCTTTATGGCGTCTGAAATCATCCGTGAAAAACTGATGCGTTTCCTCGGTGCTGAGCTGCCTTATTCCGTTACCGTTGAGATTGAGAAGTTCGAAACCAACGAACGTGGCGGCTATGATATCAGCGGCCTGATTCTGGTTGAGCGCGATGGTCAGAAGAAAATGGTGATTGGCAACAAAGGGGCCAAAATCAAAACCATTGGTATTGAAGCGCGTAAAGATATGGAAGAGATGTTCGAGGCCAAAGTGCATCTCGAACTGTGGGTGAAGGTCAAATCTGGCTGGGCAGACGACGAACGTGCGCTGCGCAGTCTGGGTTATGTAGACGACCTCTAATCGATGGAAGGCTGGCAACGCGCCTTTGTGCTGCATAGTCGCCCCTATAGCGAAACCAGCCTGCTGCTCGATCTCTTTAGCGAAAGCGAAGGGCGCGTACGTGTCCTCGCCAAAGGCGCGCGGTCGCGCCGTTCGCAACTCAAAGGTGCTTTGCAACCTTTCACTCCGCTGCTGGTGCGCTGGGGCGGGCGTGGCGAAGTAAAAACGCTGCGCAGTGCCGAAGCGGTATCGCTGGCGCTGCCGCTCAGCGGTATCACACTCTACTGTGGCCTGTACGTGAACGAACTCTTGTCACGCGTACTGGAGCAGGAAATTCCCTTCTCTGAGTTATTCTTCGATTACCTGAATTGCATCCAGTCACTGGCGGCGGCCAGCGGCACGCCGGAACCGTCATTGCGTCGCTTTGAGCTGGCGCTGCTGGGCCACCTGGGATACGGTGTCGATTTCCTGCACTGCGCAGGCAGTGGCGAAGAAGTAGATGACGGTATGACCTACAGCTATCGCGAAGAAAAAGGGTTTATTGCCAGCCTGGTGGTGAACCAGCGCAGCTTTACCGGTCGCCAACTGCGGGCGCTGTGGGAACGAGATTTCCCGGATGCGGATAGCCTGCGCGCAGCCAAACGTTTTACCCGTATGGCACTGAAACCATACCTGGGCGGTAAACCGCTCAAGAGCCAGGAACTCTTTCGTCAGTTTGTGCCGAAAAAGAAGCCGGATGCGGCGAGCGAATGATGCCAGGGCTGATGTCGCGCGGTACACTCTCAACACACTAAACATATCTAAGGATTGTCATGGCTGAGTTGCTGTTAGGGGTCAACATTGACCACATCGCCACCGTACGTAACGCGCGTGGCACTAATTATCCCGATCCGGTGCAGGCCGCATTTATCTCCGAACAGGCTGGGGCGGATGGCATTACCGTGCACCTGCGTGAAGACCGCCGTCATATTACCGACCGCGATGTGCGTATTCTGCGTGACACCATCCAGACACGTATGAACCTGGAAATGGCCGTCACCGATGAAATGGTCGGCATTGCCTGCGACATCAAACCGCATTTCTGCTGCCTGGTGCCGGAAAAACGTCAGGAAGTGACCACCGAAGGCGGCCTCGACGTGGCGGGACAGCAAGACAAAATCAACGCGGCGGTAAGGCAACTGAGCGAGGCGGGCATTCTGGTTTCGTTGTTTATTGATGCCGACCACCGTCAGATTGAAGCGGCAGTCGCCAGTGGTGCGCCTTATATTGAAATCCACACCGGTGCCTATGCGGAAGCGCCTGAAGGGCTGGCACGTGATGCTGAGCTGGAGCGAATTCGTATCGCTGCCACTTTTGCCGCCAGCCTTGGCCTGAAAGTGAATGCGGGCCACGGACTGACCTACCACAACGTGCTGCCGATTGCGGCGTTACCGGAAATGCATGAACTGAATATCGGCCATGCGATTATTGGTCGCGCGGTGATGAGTGGTCTGGCTGACGCAGTGAAAGAGATGAAACAGTTGATGCGGGAAGCGCGCCGTTAATGGCCATCCTCGGGCTGGGCAGCGATATCGTTGAGATTGAGCGCATCGCCGATGTCATTGGGCGCTCCGGGGATCGTCTGGCGCGTCGAGTGCTGAGCGAAGCCGAGTGGCAGCAATATCAGACGCACCAGCAGCCGGTGCGTTTTCTGGCTAAGCGTTTTGCGGTGAAGGAAGCGGCGGCGAAAGCCTTTGGCACCGGCATTCGCGGCGGTCTGGCGTTTAATCAGTTTGAAGTGTACAACGACGCGCTGGGTAAACCGGGTTTACGTTTCTTCCAGCATGCGGCGGAAATAGCGCGGCAGCTTGGCGTGCAGCATGTGCATGTCACCCTGGCCGATGAACGTCATTACGCCTGTGCCACGGTGATCATCGAAAGCTAGTGATGCAGCACCACAAATTTCTCCCACAGCGCCTCGCGACTTTCGGGGTGCTGTGGGTCAGGAATGATGGTGTTATCGATGGGGCAGACACTCAGGCAGGTCGGCACATCATAATGGCCGACGCATTCGGTGCAGCGAGCGCTGTCGATCTGGTAGATGGCGTCACCGAGGCTGATCGCCTGGTTCGGGCACTCCGGTTCGCACATGTCGCAGTTGATACAGCGCTGGGTAATCAGTAAAGCCATGGTGAGTTACTATCTGGTGTAAAAGATTCAGTAAAGGCGCGCACCTTAGCATAATCCGTCCTTCCCCCCAATCTGGCGTGCTGGTTTTCTCCCTTTCATTTGCGCCAGCGCAAAATAGCCTGCGACGCGTGTTACACCAGTTTTCTTACCAGCGCTTCACTGTGGCGGATATGGCTGGAGGCGCGCTCAGGGTCATTCTGCACCAGCGCCATAAACAACAGGTCTGTCAGGGCCAGCTGGGCACTGGTTGAGGAGATCGCGGCACTGCGGGTGCTTTGCTCCTCGGCAACGGTATAAAGACAATGCGTGGCGCACTGCTGCAACGTATTGGGGGTGAACCCGGTAAACGCCAGCACATCGGCTCCGGTCTGCGCGGCCTCCTGGGCGGCAAGATTGATTTCACGTCGTTCGCCGGTATAGGAAATAGCCAGCAGCACATCGCCCGCTGTCATCGCCTGTACGCTGGCGAGCAACGCATGCATATCCTGCTCGGCGACTGCGTTGATGCCAATCTTCATCAGTTTCCAGGAAAAATCTTTTGCGACCAGGCCCGATGCGCCAATACCGACCAGCAGGATACGGTTGGCATTTTTCAGCAGCCGTAACGTTTCCATCAACATCTCTTCGCTGTTGATATCCAGCGTGGCGCGAATCGCCGAGATCTTCTCAGCCAGCAGTTTTTCACCCACCACTTTCAGCGGGTCATCGCTAAGAATATGGTTATGAACGGTGATGGCATCACGGTCGGCCAGTGATTCGCTGAGTGCTAACTTCAATGCCGGGAACCCTTTATAACCCAGCTTCTGGGCAAACTTGACCACGCTGGACTGGCTGACGCCGGATTCTTCCGCCAGTTTTTGCGAACTCAAATGCCGCGCCCGGTCCGGTTGTGACAACAAAAAATCCGCCAGACGTCGCTCGTTAAGCGCCAGACGCGGATAAAGCTGACGAATCCGCAGCAATGAACTCATCTCCGATCCTTAATTCAGAACGTAATGCTTATTTAGCCTGATAAATGTGGCGAGGAATGTCACATAGCAGCCTGCCGCCAATAAGAATAAACTATTCAGCGGGCATTGTAGTCATTGGAATTAAAAATGACCGTGTTCCCCTGGCTACACTCAAGAGCAGGCATGATAAAGCAGAATGAAAGGAGAGGGGTTTGACAAAGGGTACGCAACGACGCGTGGTGTTTTTTGATCTCGACGGCACGCTACACCAACAGGATATGTTCGGCACCTTTATGCGCTATCTGCTGAAACATCAGCCGCTGAATGTATTGCTGGTCGTGCCATTGTTACCGGTGATTGGTGCGGGGTTGCTGTTTAAAGGCCGCGCTGCGCGCTGGCCGATGAGTTTGTTGCTGTGGGCCATCACCTTCGGTCACAGTGAAAAACGCCTGTTGCAGCGCGAAGCTGAATTCGCCGGCTGGTTCCGTCAGCGCGTCACCGCTTTTCCGGTGGTACAGCAGCGGCTGACGGATTACCTCAGCAGCGATGATGCCGATGTCTGGTTAATCACCGGTTCGCCGCAGTCGCTGGTGGAGCAGGTCTATTTCGATTCAGCATTTCTGCCGCGTGTACAACTCATTGCCAGCCAGATGAAGCCAGGACGGGGTGGGCGTGTACTGACGATGCGCTGTCTCGGGCATGAAAAAGTGGCGCAGCTGGAGGAGAAAATCGGCACGCCGTTGCAGCTGTACAGTGGCTATAGCGACAGCAAGCAGGATAACCCGCTGCTGTTCTTTTGCCAGCATCGCTGGCGCGTCACCCCGCGTGGTGAGTTGCAGCAGCTGGAATAACCTCGCTATTTCGCTATAATGCGCCGCCTTTGTTACCCGCAGGAGTTACCCGGTGAACCCACAGACTGATGAATACTGGATGCGTCACGCTTTACGCCTCGCACGTTTGGCGTGGGAGCAGGGGGAAGTGCCAGTCGGTGCGGTGTTGGTGCAGGGCGACAAGGTGATTGGCGAAGGCTGGAACCGTCCGATCGGTCAGCATGATCCTACCGCGCATGCGGAAATTATGGCGCTGCGCCAGGGCGGTAAAGTGCTGGAAAATTATCGTCTGCTGGACACCACGTTATACGTGACGCTCGAACCCTGTGTGATGTGTGCCGGGGCGATGGTGCATAGCCGGATTACCCGGCTGGTGTATGGCGCAAAAGATGAAAAAACCGGTGCAGTGGGTTCACTGCTGGATGTGATTGGTCATCCCGGTATGAACCACCAAATCCAGATCGCATCCGGCGTGCTGGCGGAAGAATGCGCCGCGATGCTGAGTGATTTTTTTCGTATGCGGCGTGAGCAGAAAAAAGCGCTGCGCCAGGCGCAACGTGACGCCGGTTAATTCATCGCAATCTTCGGTTCGACAGCAGGATAGCCCGCGCCCAGTTCCGCTTCCATGGCTGACTGCTGCGCCAGCCGTTTGTCCTGCTCCTGTAAATATCCCACCAAACTAATCTGATACTTACGGATGTTTTCCACGTAGTTATACGCCTCATGACCGCGAGCATAGCCGTAAGTGGTCTGCGCGTAGTAACGCTTCTGGCTCAGCATGGGTAAACGTAGCTTCACATCGGCCCAGCTATCGGGGTTGCCGCCTTGTTTGGCCGTCAGCTTACGGGCGTCCAGCATGTGGGCATAACCCATGTTATAGGCCGCCAGTGCAAACCAGATACGTTCATCTTCCGGAATGGTCGCGGGGACTTTGTCCACCATGCGTTGCAGGTATTCACTGCCACCACGAATACTTTGCTCTGGATCGAGACGATCGGCCACGTCAAGGCTGTCAGCGGTATTACGCGTCAGCATCATCATACCGCGCACGCCGGTGGGTGAGGTTGCCTGCGGATTCCAGTGCGACTCCTGGTAAGAAATCGCCGCCAGCAGCCGCCAGTCGATGCTGGCGGCATACTTCTCGAATAACGGCTTGATATCCGGCAGCGTATTGTCGATAGCGCGCAGGAAGGTGCGGGTATCGACATAATCAAAGGTGCCGACATGGCCGAGATACTTCTCCTCCAGCCGCGCGATGGTGCCTTCTTCGCTCATCTGGCTATAGAAGTCGAGCATCGCCGCATTCAGGCTGTCATCTTCTTCATCATGTGGCAGATACCAGGTAACGGGTTCTTCATCGGTGATATCAAAGGCCACTGCCAGCTGCGGATGGATGCGTTGCAGCAGACCAATGGTGACAGAATCCCCCACGGTGTAGTCCAGTTTGCCATCCGCCACCGCTTCCAGCAGCGCTTTTTGCCCCTGATCGGTGGCGATTGACCAGTCAAGATCCGGATAGTGATCGGCTTTGGCGGAACGTAAAGTTGACAGGTACGCGGAACCGGACTGCACAATCAGGCGGCCTTTCAGATCACCGAGGTTTTTGGGCCGCGGCTTATCAATGCGATACACCAGCTGTTGCGATACCGAGTAATAACTCGGTCCGGTCTGATAACGGGCAATGCGATCGTTGTTGTAGATCAGGCCCGCAGCCAGCAAATCTGCCTTACCATCATCAAGATCGTCAAACAGGTCACCGAGGTTCGGGCGCACCGTTACCTGGAGTTTGACGCCAAGATAATCGGCGAAGCGCTTTGCCAGCTCGTAATCCATACCGGCTGGTGCATTATTGATGGTGTAGTACGTCAGCGGGGAGTTCACGGTACTGATGCGCAGTACTCCCCGTGATTTGATCTGCGATATCGCGTCTTTGCCGCCCCCATACCAGGGGATCGACGGCCACAGTGCCAGCGCAAGTAGCACGGTGATCAGACCGATGAGCAGATAGTTTAATTTCAGGCGTTTCAAATAGTTGTCTCTCGCTGGCTCTAAGGCCTCTGTCTTTAAAAGGCAGTATTGATCTTGTATGAACTCCCAGAGCGAAGGGCATTTTGCGCAACAAAGCGAGCCGGAGCAACTTATATAGCAGGATTTGCGCAAAATTCAGGCAAATCCTGTAGACCATAAATTCTGCGCAAACGGTTTCGTAACCGGTGCTGTTTCTCTATAATACGCCCCGTTTTCCCTGTTGCGCCCAATGAAGCGTCGCCCGGCGCTTCGAAGACGAGAGATCTTTAATGATGGAAATTCTGCGTGGTTCGCCCGCCCTGTCGGCATTTCGTGTAAACAAACTGCTGACCCGCTTTCAGGACGCTCATCTGCCGGTGAGTGATATTTACGCCGAGTACGTCCATTTTGCCGATGTCAGTGCGCCGCTGAGTGCGGACGAAAAAGCCCGCCTGCAACGCCTGCTGAAATACGGTCCGTCTCTCGCCGAACATGCGCCACAAGGGCGTCTGTTGCTGGTGACGCCGCGCCCAGGCACCATTTCACCCTGGTCCTCCAAAGCGACCGACATCGCCCACAACTGCGACCTGCCGCAGGTGCGTCGTCTGGAACGCGGTATGGCGTTCTATGTTCAGGCACCACAACTGACAGAAGCGCAGTGGCAGACGCTTGCCAGCCTGCTGCATGACCGCATGATGGAAACGGTATACGGCGATCTCAATGATGCGCAGCAACTGTTTGCTCACCATGAGCCGCAGCCACTGAAAAGTGTTGATGTGCTGGGTGGGGGCCGTCAGGCACTGGAACTGGCTAACACCACGCTGGGTCTGGCACTGGCCGATGACGAAATCGACTACCTGCTGAACGCCTTCACTGGGCTTGGTCGCAACCCGAACGACATTGAACTCTATATGTTTGCCCAGGCGAACTCCGAGCATTGCCGTCACAAAATTTTCAACGCCGACTGGATTATCGACGGCGAAAAACAGCCTAAGTCGCTGTTTAAAATGATCAAAAACACCTTCGAACAAACGCCCGACTACGTGCTGTCTGCCTATAAAGACAACGCGGCGGTGATGGAAGGTTCCGAAGTTGGCCGTTACTACGCCGATGCCGAAAACGGCGAATACGATTTCCATCAGGAAGCCGCGCATATCCTGATGAAAGTGGAAACGCATAACCACCCAACGGCAATTTCTCCGTGGCCAGGTGCAGCGACCGGTTCCGGTGGTGAAATCCGTGACGAAGGCGCAACCGGACGTGGTGCCAAACCCAAAGCGGGTCTGGTGGGCTTCTCGGTTTCTAACCTGCGTATTCCTGGCTTTGAACAGCCGTGGGAAGAGGACTTCGGTAAGCCGGATCGTATCGTCACCGCGCTGGATATCATGACCGAAGGCCCACTGGGTGGCGCGGCGTTCAACAACGAATTTGGTCGTCCGGCACTGAACGGCTACTTCCGTACCTATGAAGAGCGCGTAAACAGCCACAACGGTGAAGAACTGCGTGGTTACCACAAGCCAATCATGCTGGCGGGCGGCATCGGTAACATCCGTGCCGACCACGTGCAGAAAGGCGAAATTGTGGTGGGTGCGAAGCTGATCGTGTTGGGTGGCCCGGCAATGAATATCGGCCTCGGCGGCGGTGCTGCCTCATCAATGGCTTCTGGCCAGTCTGATGCCGACCTCGATTTTGCTTCCGTACAGCGTGACAACCCGGAAATGGAACGTCGTTGCCAGGAAGTGATCGACCGCTGCTGGCAGCTGGGCGAAGCTAACCCGATTCTGTTTATCCATGACGTGGGTGCAGGCGGCTTGTCTAACGCCATGCCGGAGCTGGTCAGCGACGGTGGTCGTGGTGGCCGCTTCAATCTGCGTGACGTGCTGAGCGATGAGCCAGGCATGAGCCCGCTGGAAGTGTGGTGTAACGAATCGCAGGAACGTTATGTGCTGGCGGTCGCGCCGGACAAACTGGCGCTGTTTGATGAGCTGTGCCAGCGCGAGCGTGCCCCTTACGCGGTAATTGGTGAAGCCACCGAAGAACAACATCTGAGTCTGGCGGATACGCATTTCGACAACAAACCGATCGATATGCCGCTGGATGTGCTGCTGGGCAAAACGCCGAAGATGACGCGTGATGTGGTCAGTCAGCAGGCGAAAGGTGAAGCGTTGCAGCGCGACGGCATCACCGTGGCTGACGCGGTCAACCGTGTGCTGCATCTGCCGACCGTGGCAGAGAAAACCTTCCTTGTCACCATTGGTGACCGTACCGTAACCGGTATGGTGGCACGCGATCAGATGGTGGGTCCGTGGCAGATTCCGGTGGCCAACTGCGCCGTAACCACTGCCAGCCTCGATAGCTACTACGGTGAAGCCTTCTCGCTGGGCGAGCGCGCGCCGGTCGCACTGCTCGACTTCGCTGCGTCAGGCCGTCTGGCGGTGGGTGAAGCGCTGACTAACCTGGCCGCAACAGCAATTGGTTCACTGACACGCGTGAAGTTGTCAGCGAACTGGATGGCGGCAGCCGGTCACCCTGGTGAAGATGCGGGCCTGTATGAAGCCGTGAAAGCGGTCGGCGAAGAACTTTGCCCGGCGCTGGGAATCACCATCCCGGTGGGCAAAGATTCCATGTCGATGAAAACCCGCTGGCAGCAGGGCAATGAGCAGCGTGAAATGACGTCACCGTTGTCGCTGGTTATCACCGCTTTTGCCCGTGTCGAAGACGTACGCCGTACCGTAACGCCGCAATTGCAGGCTGATAAAGACAACCTGCTGCTGCTGGTGGATCTGGGCAATGGTGCAAACACCCTGGGTGCGACGGCGCTGTCACAGGTCTATCGTCAACTGGGTGATAAACCGGCTGACGTGCGTGACGCCGCACAGCTGGCGGGTTTCTTTAACGCTATTCAGGCGCTGGTGGCGGAACAGAAACTGCTGGCCTACCACGACCGTTCCGACGGCGGCCTGCTGGTGACACTGGCTGAGATGGCGTTTACCGGCCATTGCGGTATCGAAGCCGACATCGCCGCGCTGGGTAGTGATGCGCTGGCGGCGTTGTTCACCGAAGAACTGGGTGCGGTGGTGCAAATCAACGCTGCTGACCGTGATGCGGTGCTGAAGACCTTCGCCGATCATGGCCTGATGACCAACGTCCATGTGATTGGTCAGGCGCTGCCGGGCGATCGTTTTGTGATTCGTTCTGGCGAACATGCGGTGTACAGCGAAAGCCGTACCACGCTGCGTACCTGGTGGGCAGAAACCACCTGGCAGATGCAGCGTCTGCGTGACAACCCGGCCTGTGCCGATCAGGAACATGAAGCGAAGAAAAACGACAACGATCCTGGTCTGAATGTCCACCTGACCTTCAAACCGGAAGAAGACGTTGCCGCGCCGATGATTGCCACCGGTGCGCGTCCGCGTGTGGCGGTGCTGCGTGAGCAGGGTGTCAACTCCCACGTTGAAATGGCGGCTGCCTTCCATCGTGCAGGCTTTACCGCCGTCGATGTGCATATGAGCGACCTGCTGGCGGGCCGTCGCGGTCTGGAAGAGTTCCATGCGCTGGTGGCCTGTGGTGGCTTCTCCTACGGTGACGTACTGGGTGCGGGTGAAGGCTGGGCGAAATCCATCCTGTTCAACAGCCGCGTGCGTGATGAGTTCGAAAACTTCTTCCATCGTCCGCAGACGCTGGCGCTGGGCGTTTGTAACGGCTGCCAGATGATGTCCAACCTGCGTGAGCTGGTACCGGGCAGTGAATTGTGGCCGCGCTTCGTGCGTAACCAGTCAGAACGCTTTGAAGCGCGTTTCAGCCTGGTGGAAGTGGCCGCCAGCCCGTCACTGCTGCTGGACGGCATGGCCGGTTCGCATATGCCGATTGCGGTATCACACGGCGAAGGTTTTGTTGAAGTGCGTGATGGCGCGCATCTGGCGGCGCTGGAAAGCAAAGGCCTGGTGGCGCTGCGCTTTGTGGATAACTTCGGTAAGGTGACCGAGACCTACCCGGCCAACCCGAACGGTTCTCCGAACGGTATCACTGCGGTGACCAACGAAAGCGGCCGCGTGACCATTATGATGCCGCACCCGGAGCGCGTGTTCCGTACTGTGAGCAACTCCTGGCACCCGGCAGAGTGGGGCGAGGACAGCCCGTGGATGCGTATTTTCCGCAACGCACGTAAGCAATTGGGTTAAGCGCAGTAACGACGCAATTTATTGCGTAAGGAAGGGTGTCCGTGAGGGCACCTTTTTTTTGGTGTCGGAAAATAGCGACACCGATACGGTTAGCCTGTCGCCAAAAGGTGACATTTAACTTATTGATATTAATGGGTGTAATTTTTCCTTCAGAAACGCGTTGCTAATCAGCGACAGTTTTTTCGGACCGGACGGTAAATTTTTTGCGCCGGGTCTCACTCTGAGAAAGCATTTATCTGATAATTAACGCTATTTTATTTTTGGCACGATGTTTGCTATACTCATTACGTTGCTCATTCTCCTGCTTATGATTGCCCCGCATTGCGGTTGAGCTCATAAAAACTGAATGACGCACCAAACGGTGCCTGCCGTCCACCCAACCGATAATCGCTTGCTTTGCAACGTTATCAAGCATCGGACGTAACGTTGAGTTAGGCACCACCTTATTCCCGCGTGAGGCGTTCGGCGTCACGCTCAACGGCAGGCCATAGCGCCTGCCGTTTTCTTATCTGTGCTTTCTTCCGCTTTCAGACTCCGCTAGCATTCCTGCAGTAAAATTTTAAGGAAATCCGGTTGTGAAGAGATGGCGTTTATTTCCCCGTTCGCTGCGTCAGCTAGTACTGATGGCGTTCCTGCTGGTGCTGCTGCCGCTGCTGGTACTGGCGTGGCAGGCATGGGAAAGCCTGTCGGCGCTGAGTAATCAGGCGGCAGACACCAATCGCAACACCTTTACGGACGTACGCCGCAGCGAAGCCATGGCGCGGACTGCCATCGAGCTGGAGCGCAGCTATCGTCAATATTGTGTGTTGGGTGATGACAGTCTGGCGCGGCTCTATCAGTCACAACGTGCGCACTACAGTCAGATGCTCACCACCCACGCTGCCAGCCTGCCGGATTTGCCCTCGTTCAAACTGTTAGCCGCCACGCTGCCGCAGCTGGAAACGCTGCAATGTGCCAGCGGCAATCCCTCCGCACCTGCATCGACTGCCCTTGAGCACTTTTCCGATACCAATGCGCAAATGGTGCAGGAAACACGCGAAGTGGTGTTTTCGCGGGGTTTGCAATTGCAGCGTGAAATTGCCGATCGAGGCCAGTTTTTTGGCTGGCAGGCTCTGATATTGTTCCTGATCAGCCTGGCGCTGGTGCTGTTGTTTACCGGCATGATCATCGGGCCGGTGAAGCGGGTGGAGCGGATGATCAACCGGCTGGGCGAAGGCAAGGCGCTGGGCGACAGTATCAGCTTCCGTGGTCCGCGTGAAATTCGCTCGCTCGGTAAGCGTATTGTCTGGCTGAGTGAACGCCTGAGCTGGCTGGAAGCGCAACGCCACGAATTTTTACGCCATCTTTCCCATGAACTGAAAACGCCCCTTGCCAGCCTGCGCGAAGGCACGGAATTGTTAGCCGATCAGGTGGCCGGTCCACTGAATAGCGAACAGCAGGAAGTGGTGGCGATTCTGGATACCAGCAGCCGTCATTTGCAACGTTTGATCGAGCAGTTGCTGGATTACAACCGCAAACTGGCCGATGGTCCGATGGCACTGGATGTGGTGGCGCTGGATACCATTGTCGATACGGTGGTGAAATCGCACTCATTGCCGGCCCATGCGCGCCAGATGAGCACCCATGTGGATTTGCAGGTGAACCACTGCCTGGCTGAAGCCACCTTGCTGCAACGGGTGATCGATAACCTTTATTCGAACGCCGTGAACTACGGTAGCGAATCCGGTAACATCTGGCTGCACAGTCAGCAGAAGGGCAATGAGGTGTGGATTGAGGTGGCAAACACCGGCACACCGATTCCGGCTGAAGAACAGGCGATGATCTTTGAGCCTTTTTATCAGGGCAGCCAACAACGCAAAGGGCCGGTTAAAGGCAGCGGACTGGGTTTAAGCATCGCCAAAGATTGCCTGCGCAGGATGCAGGGCGATTTGCAGTTGGTGACACACAAGGACGCGGATGTCTGTTTTCGTATCATTTTGACTACCACCGCCGGGAATGCCTGATCAATGAATTTATCCCTCAAAAAAATATTTGCCGGTAGCCTGCTGGTGTTCAGCCTTGCAGGCTGCCATGCACCTTCCGCAGACAGCGCCCTCAGGGACGACAGCATTCAGCCGGAGCCACAGGTGCGTCTGCCGGACTATCTGGCGACGGACTGCGGCAATGTCTGGCAAATTGAGTACCCGTCTGCCATGAGCAACCCCTTGTATTGGCAGCGTGCCATTGATTGTGCCGAGCGTCTGTCACCGGCTGAAGCCCGGGCGGAAGCACGCCGCTGGCCGGTGCAGGGCTGGTCCCGCGCCTTTAAGCAGGGCATATTGCTGGCTAACGGCAACGTAACGCCACAGGAACGCCGCGATTATGTTGATACGCTGGATGGCTACAGTACGACGTTTCCGGCGGCAGTTCGTCCGCTGATTCAGCTGTGGCGCAGTAATCAGGCCGCTCAGCTGGAACTGAGTGACGCGCGTGGCCGCTATGCGCGGCTACAGCAAAGCACCGATGCCGAGCTGGATAGCCTGCGCCAGCAGCAACGCACGCTACGTACCTCGCTGGCGGATACGCAGCATAAGCTGGAACGCCTGACGGATATCGAGCGTCAGCTGTCCTCGCGTAAAGCGCCCGACAGCAGCGATACGTCGCACA
This sequence comes from Pantoea cypripedii, assembly GCF_002095535.1. Lineage (NCBI taxonomy): Bacteria > Pseudomonadati > Pseudomonadota > Gammaproteobacteria > Enterobacterales > Erwiniaceae > Pantoea > Pantoea cypripedii. The sequence goes on along the minus strand of NZ_MLJI01000001.1, from coordinate 3,204,194 downwards.
GTGCCAGCGGTACGGCGAATGAGGAGCAGCCATAATGAAACAGGCCGCACGATTATTGCTGGTGGATGATGATCCGGGCTTGCTGAAGTTGCTGGGAATGCGTCTCAGCAGTGAAGGCTATCAGGTCGCAACAGCGGCCAGTGGGCCGGAAGCCTTACGTCATCTGCAAAAAGAGAAGGTCGATTTGGTGGTCAGCGACCTGCGGATGGATGAGATGGACGGTCTGGCGTTGTTTGGCGAAATCCAGAAGCGCCACGCGGGCCTGCCGGTGATCATCCTGACTGCGCATGGATCGATCCCGGAAGCGGTTTCAGCCACCCAACAGGGCGTATTTAGCTTTCTCACCAAACCGGTGGATCGCGATGCGTTATACAAAGCGATTGATGAGGCACTGGCCCTGCGTGCGCCTGAGACCGATGATGGCTGGCGTGAGTCTATCGTCACGCGTAACCCGCTGATGCTGCGGCTGCTGGAGCAGGCGCATATGGTGGCGCAATCCGATGTCAGTGTGTTGATTAACGGCCAGAGTGGCACTGGTAAAGAGGTACTTGCGCAGGCGATTCATGCCGCCAGTCCGCGTGCCAGTAAACCTTTTATCGCCATCAACTGTGGCGCATTACCGGAACAGTTGCTGGAGTCTGAGCTGTTCGGTCACGCCAAAGGAGCCTTTACCGGCGCAGTCAGCGCCCGCGAGGGGCTTTTTCAGGCGGCTGAGGGTGGCACGTTATTCCTCGATGAGATTGGCGATATGCCGCAGGCGTTGCAGGTGAAGCTGCTGCGCGTACTCCAGGAGCGCAAGGTACGTCCGCTCGGCAGTAATCATGATGTCAGTATCAATGTACGCATTATCTCCGCCACCCATCGTGATTTGCCCAAAGCGATGGAAAAGAAAAGCTTTCGCGAAGATCTCTACTATCGCCTCAACGTGGTGAATCTGAAGATCCCGGCGTTGCATGAACGTGCCGAAGATATTCCCCTGCTGGCGAATCATTTGCTGCGCCAGTCTGCCGATCGTCATAAACCCTTTGTGCGCAGTTTTTCCGTGGACGCCATGAAACGATTGGTGGGAGCCAGCTGGCCGGGTAATGTGCGTCAACTGGTGAACGTGATCGAGCAGTGCGTAGCGCTGAGTACGTCACCGGTGATTGGCGATGCGCTGGTTGAACAGGCGCTGGCAGGTGAGAACACCGCGCTGCCGACATTTGTCGAAGCGCGCAATCAGTTTGAACTGAACTATCTGCGTAAGCTGCTGCAAATGACCAAAGGAAATGTGACCAATGCTGCGCGTCTGGCTGGACGTAACCGCACCGAGTTTTATAAGCTGCTGTCGCGCCATGAACTGGACGCCAGTGATTTTAAAGAGTAGCTTTCTGCCGCTGCGATTCGGCCTGTTGCCCCAGCATTCGGACAGAAAGCAGGAGAAAGTCCTGTTTTGACGCCACAGACGGCTCTGAGCCAGCGGCTGCGGCAGGAACATTTATACTATCTGTTACCCGTCCGGCCACGGAGGGAGTGAAAAAAGGATCTGTGATGAAAAAGATCGATGCAATTATCAAACCATTTAAACTCGATGATGTACGCGAAGCGTTAGCGGAAGTCGGCATCACCGGGATGACGGTGAGCGAAGTGAAAGGATTTGGTCGCCAGAAAGGTCACACTGAACTGTATCGTGGTGCCGAGTATATGGTCGATTTTCTGCCGAAAGTAAAAATCGAAATGGTGGTGGGCGACGATATCGTTGATACCTGCGTTGAGACCATCATGAAAACTGCGCAAACCGGTAAAATCGGCGACGGTAAAATCTTTGTCTTTGACGTGGCACGTGTCGTGCGTATCCGTACCGGTGAAGAAGACGAAGAGGCGATCTAATCGCAGCAGCAAATTGATGTAGCGGCGCGATTTATCGCGCTTTTTTCATCACTGCGCAATAAATTGCGCCGCTACAACCCGGTGCGGCGCAATATTTCCCTCATACCGGGTAGGGTCCCCGAACTTACAGCACCTTATGCGGACCAAACACTTCGTAATGAATACGGTCGGCGGTGACACCCGCATCCAGCAACTGGCGTGCGACAAACTGCATAAACGCCAGCGGGCCACAGAGCCAGAACTGGCGATCGGGCTGACCGAGTTCAGCAGAAACGCCCGCTAAATCCATCAATCCCTGCGCATCGTAACGACCGGCGTCTGCTGCGGCAGGCTGGCGATACCAGACATGGCTGCTGAAGTTCGGCAGGCGGCTACCCAGTGCCTGGACTTCCGCGGCGAAGGCATGTTGCTGGCCGTCTTCTGTGGCATGCAACCAAGTGACTGCTGCCGGATGCTGTTGTTCTGCCAGGCTGGCGAGCATCGCCAGCATCGGAGTCTGGCCAACACCCGCTGAGATCAGGGTAACTGGCGTCGCAGGCTCTGCCTGGAGGAAGAAATCACCCGCCGGTGCCGCGCATTGCACCACATCCCCGACCTGCGCTTCGTCATGCAGCCAGTTAGATACCGCGCCCTGATCTTCACGTTTCACCGCAATACGATAGAACTGACCATTTGGCTGGTGGGTGAGTGAGTATTGACGATGTTGCAGATTGCCCTGGCTGTCCGGGCGCAGGGTGATGGCCAGATACTGACCCGGCAGGAAATCCGCCACTGCTGCACCATCCACCGGCTCCAGCTCGAAACTTTTAATCACGCTGCTTTGCGGCTGAATGGCACGAATACGGAACTCACGCGCACCACGCCAGCCACCGGTTTTCGCTGCGGACGCGCGGTAAATCGCTTCTTCACGCTGGATAAACACCTCAGCCAGCACGCCATACGCCTTGCCCCACGCCTGTAACACCTCGTCGCCCGGATTCAACAGTTCCTGAATGGTCGCCAGCAGATTTTCACCGACGATGGCGTACTGCTCGGGCTGAATATTCAGGCTGGTATGTTTCTGGGCGATTTTTTCCACCGCGGGCAGCAGCACTTCGAGGTTTTCCAGATTACTGCCGTAGGCACAGATGGCGTTGAACAGCGCTTCACGCTGGTTGCCGCTGCGCTGATTGTTCATGTTGAACACATCTTTCAGTTCCGGGTGCTGCGTCAGCATACGCTGATAAAAGTGACCGGTGAGTTGGGGGCCTAATTCGGCAATCGCGGGCAGGGTGGATTTGATGATAGCGATGTCTTGCGCGTTAAGCATGGGTGAATCCTCATAGCATTTTAAAAGTTGTATTTTAAATGCATCTTATAATCGCCAACGGGTGGTTGTAAATCCCCCTGAATGCTCAGGGATAAATCAGATTTCCTGGAATCTCTGCCACAAACCTGAAATTTTTTCCGCTTCATTCTGAGGAAATATCGTGATTCTCTGGCTTGCAAAAATGCGTAAAAAACCCGTTCCAGCGCCTTGCCAATCGTTTGCGTAAAAAGAGGGGATTGCTGCTACCGTCACCTGTCAAAACGGTTTACACTGTTGGCCTTCGCCCCTTAGCGGGGCTTAAATTGCCGTTAAAAAGTTAGCTGAGTCAGGAGATGCGGATGTTAAAGCGTGATATGAACATTGCCGATTATGATGCCGAGTTGTGGCAGGCGATGGAGCAAGAGAAAGTGCGCCAGGAAGAGCACATTGAACTGATTGCTTCTGAAAACTACACCAGCCCGCGCGTTATGCAGGCGCAAGGTTCACAGCTCACCAATAAATACGCGGAAGGGTATCCGGGCAAACGCTACTACGGCGGATGTGAATACGTTGATATCGTTGAGCAGCTGGCGATTGACCGCGCGAAAGCGCTGTTCGGCGCAGACTACGCCAACGTGCAGCCGCACTCTGGTTCTCAGGCAAACTTCGCGGTCTACACCGCGCTGCTGCAGCCGGGCGACACCATTCTGGGTATGAACCTGGCACACGGTGGTCACCTGACGCACGGTTCACCGGTTAACCTGTCCGGTAAACTGTATAACGTGGTGCCTTACGGCATCGATGAAACTGGCAAAATTGACTACAACGAGCTGGCAGAACTGGCGAAAACCCATAAGCCGAAAATGATCGTCGGTGGTTTCTCTGCTTACTCTGGCGTGGTTGACTGGGCCAAAATGCGTGAAATCGCTGACAGCGTTGGCGCGTACCTGTTCGTTGACATGGCGCACGTCGCTGGCCTGATCGCGGCTGACGTCTATCCGAACCCGGTGCCGCATGCGCATATCGTCACTTCAACCACCCACAAAACCCTGGCAGGTCCGCGTGGCGGCCTGATCCTGGCGAAAAACGGTGATGAAGAGCTGTACAAAAAACTGAACTCTGCGGTGTTCCCTGGCGGCCAGGGCGGCCCGCTGATGCACGTGATCGCCGGTAAAGCTGTCGCGTTCAAAGAAGCGATGGAGCCTGAGTTCAAAACTTACCAGCAGCAGGTGGCTAAAAACGCTAAAGCGATGGTGGAAGTGCTGATTGAACGCGGCTACAACATCGTATCAGGTGGTACCTATAACCACCTGTTCCTGATTGATCTGGTGAGCAAAAACCTGACCGGTAAAGAAGCGGATGCCGCGCTGGGTCGTGCTAACATCACCGTCAACAAAAACAGCGTACCGAACGATCCGAAGAGCCCGTTCGTGACGTCTGGTGTGCGTATCGGTACCCCGGCAGTCACCCGTCGTGGCTTCAAAGAAGCGGAAGTACGTGAACTGGCAGGCTGGATTGCGGATGTGCTGGACAACATCAACGACGAAGCCACCATCGAACGTACCAAGCAGAAAGTGCTGGATATCTGTGCACGTCTGCCGGTTTATGCCTGATTTCGCATAAGCGCGTTGCGATAGAAAGGATGGCGGAAGCCATCCTTTTTTTATGCCCCGGATTCAAAGGGAACCAGGTGACAGGCCACGCGTTGACCACCGGATTTCAGTGCCAGCACCGGCCGCTCAGTACGGCAGCGGTCGGTCACAAACGGGCAGCGGGTATGAAAGCGACAGCCGGACGGGGGGGCAAGCGGGCTGGGGAGTTCGCCGGTCAGGCTGACATTTTTCCCGCGATCGTCAGGGTCCATACTCGGCGCCGCGCGTAATAAGGCCTGGGTATAGGGATGCAATGGCTTGATAAACAGCGTTTCGGTATCCGCCACTTCCACCACTTCGCCAAGGTACATCACCGCCACACGATGCGAAATATGTCTGACCAGCCGCAGATCGTGGGCGACGAACAGCACCGTAAGATTGAGTTTCTGCTGCAAATCCAGCAGCAGGTTTACCACCTGTGCCTGCACTGACACATCCAGCGCCGAAACCAGTTCATCGGCGATCAACACCTGTGGCTCCACGGCCAGCGCGCGACTGATGCCAATACGCTGGCGCTGCCCACCAGAAAACTCATGTGGCAGTTTATCGATGGCGTCGGCAGGCAGACGCACCAATTCCATCAGCTCACGGATACGCGCCGGAATATCTTTTTTCGCGCACATGCCGTGCACCGACAGCGCTTCGGTCAGCACCTGGCCGACGGTCATGCGCGGGTTAAGTGAACTGTAGGGATCCTGGAAAATCATCTGCACCTGGCGGTTAAAGCTGCGGCGTTCTTTGCCACGCAGCGTCGCGATGTCTTTGCCATTGAAGTAGATTTTGCCTTCGTTAGTTTGCAGCAGACCAACCATGGTGCGCGCCAGCGTGGATTTACCACAGCCGGACTCGCCAACCACGCCAAGCGTCTCGCCTTGCATCAGTTCCAGCCTGACGCCGTTCAGCGCCTGCACAAACTTGCGGGGTTTCCCCTGAATCTTTTCGAGGATGGTCTGCGCCACCGGGAAGTGGACTATCGCTTCCTCGACGCTGACAATCGGCAGGTTGCTGTGTGGCAGAGTTTCACCCATCTCAGATGCCCTCCATGACGTTAAGGTTAGCGTGATGATGACAGGCAACCTGATGCTCGCTATTCAGCGCTTCAGGGGGCGGCACCTCCCTGAGGCAGATGTCGGTTTTATAACGACAGCGCGGGCTAAAACTGCACCCCTGCGGCAGATTAAGCAGCGATGGCGGTGTGCCCTCAATCGACTGCAATGGTTTTCGCTCGCCGCCGTTTTGTGGCACCGAAGCGATCAACCCCTGGGTGTAGGGATGACGCGGCTGGCTGAAAATTTCGCGCACCGGCGCGCTTTCCACGATACGTCCGGCATACATCACCGCCACGCGATCGCACAGCTGGGCGACCACGCCGAGATCGTGGGTGACAAAAATAATCCCCATCGCCAGCTGGTCACGCAGGTTGAACAGTAGCTTGAGGATCTGTTCCTGAATGGTGACATCCAGCGCGGTTGTGGGTTCGTCAGCCAGCAGCAGCCGGGGATTACCTGCCAGCGCGATGGCAATCATCACACGCTGGCGCATCCCACCGGAAAACTGGTGCGGATAATCGTCGAGACGCAGTTCCGGCGCGGGAATCCCCACCTGATTCAGTAATTCAATGGCACGCTGGCGGCGTTGTTTGCGCGTTAAATCGGTGTGAGCAGCCAGGCTTTCCTCAATTTGCCGCCAGACGGTTAACACCGGATTAAGCGCGATCATCGGTTCCTGAAAAATCATCGCGATTTCACCGCCACGAATGCTGCGCAGCTCGGCGGGTTTCATGCTGCTAATCTCGCGGCCCTGCCATTTGACCGAACCCGAAACCTCGGCGCTGGCGGGCATCAGGCGCAGCAGAGAACGCAGGGTGACGCTTTTTCCCGAGCCGGATTCACCCACCAGCCCGAGAATTTCTCCCGGATTGAGGCTGAAGCTCACGTCCTGAATCGCCCGCAGGCTGCCGCGCGAAGTATGAATTTGGGTGTTGAGCTGCTGCACCTCAAGCAAAGGGGATATCTGGCTGGGCATAATTCGCTCTCATGTTCACTAACGGCTTCCAGGACGCAGCCAGTCTGCCAGCAGATCGCCAAACAGGCTGAATCCCAGGCCGGTTAATACGATGGCAATACCGGGGAAAATCGTTATCCACCATGCGGTATCCATGAAGTTTTTACCGGAGGCGATCAGCACCCCCCATTCGGCGGCAGGTGGCTGTGCACCGAGGCCGAGATAACCGAGGCTGGAACCCAGCAGGATCGCCAGCGCCATGTCGGTCATCCAGTACACCAGTGTGGTGGTGATGACGTTCGGCAATACGTGACGGAAGATAATGCGCGGGGTGCTGTAGCCCATGACTTTGCCTGCCGCGACGTACTCCAGCCGTTTCTGAATGCTCACTTCACCGGCAATTAATTTGGCGTAGAACACCCAATAAATAATGCCGACGGCGATATACATGCTATTCAGGCCCGGACCAAGAATGGCGACGATAGCGATGACCAGCACCAGCAACGGGAAGGTGACTACCGCATCGACGATCCTCTGGAACAGCATCTCGGCCACGCCGCCGAAATAGCCGACCAGCAGACCCACCAGCGTGCCAAACACCATCGGGAACAACGTGGTGAAGAAGGCGATTTGCAAATCAATCTGGTAGGCATACACCACGCGCGAGAAGATATCGCGGCCAAAGTTATCGGTGCCAAAAAAGTGTTGCGGACTCGGCCCCTTGAGGATGGCGCGATAGTCAAACTTCAGCGGGTCGGCAGTAGCAACCAGGTGCGGAAAGAACGCCATCAGCAGGCTGAGCACCAGAATGATGCAGCCCAACAGCGACGACCAGGGCAGGTATTTGCGCCACTTGCGGGTGAGGGATCGCTGGATAATTAATTCACTCATCGTGCCCTCCTTGGGTCAATCATCACCTGCACGATGTCGGTGATGAGGAAAATCAGCGACACCAGCACGGACAGCACGATCACCAGCCCCTGAATCATCGGATAGTCGCGGCTGAAAATGCTATCCACCATCAGGCGGGCGATGCCGGGGACGGCGAACACCGTTTCGGTGATTACCGCGCTGCCGATGGTGGTGCCGATATTGAGGGCAAACAGGCTCAGCATCGGGATCAGCGAGTTGCGCAGCACATGGCGCAGCAACACTACCCGGCTGCTCAGCCCTTTGGCGCGGGCGAAGGTGATATATTCCGCATCGAGCACCGCGATGATCGAGTTACGCAGGCTGCCAATCAGCACCGAGGTGATGCTCACGGCAAGCGTCATCGCCGGAAGAAACAGATGATAGACGCGCTGTCCCCAGCTATCGCCATAGCCGCCGACCGGGAACCAGTGCAGTTGCGCGGCAAAAACGGTCAGCAGCACCAGGCCGATATAGAAGGAGGGCATCGACAGTGTGACCTGCGATGCGCCACGAATGGTGATGTCGGTGGCGCTGTTGCGTTTGAGCGCCGAAATAAAGGCCAGCGGGATCGCCATCAGCAGTGAAAACAACGCGGCCATGCCGGTCAGCAGCAGGGTGACGGGCAAACGTTCGGCGATAACCGCCGTCACCGGGGCATGCATCGCATAGGAATTGCCCAGATTGCCACTGGCGACCTGGCGCACAAACCCGACAAACTGCACAGGCAGTGACTGATCCAGCCCCAGCTGTTGATTGATACGGGTGACATCAGTGTCGGTGGCGCGATCGCCGATCATCGCACTGGCGGGATCGCCAGGTAGCAGACGCACGATGGTGAAAGTCACCACCAGAATCACCAGCAGCGTCGGGATGATCAGCAGAATGCGTTTTAAAATATAACTCAGCTCAGTCAACGCGTGCTCCCAAATCCAGCGTAATGGCGCTGTAGTCGCTACAGCGCCAGATGGCTGGATTTCACTCGGTGTAATGAATGGCGAATTACTTCTTCAGCCAGGTTTCGGTGAAGATGTTATTACCCAGTGGGATCTGGACGAATCCTTCGACATTTTTCTTCAGCGCGACCGGATAAGAACTTTCATAAAGCGGAATCGTCGGACCGGTGCTGTTGTAGATGTCCTGGATTTGTTTGTACTGCTCTGCGCGTTTCGCCGGATTGGTTTCCTGCTGTGAGGCTTCAAACAACTTATCCAGCTCGTCGCTTTTCCATCCTGAGTGCAGCGCCTGAATGTTCTTCGAATAGGCGTAGTACGAGGTGATTTCGTTCGGATCGGCGATGTCGTCGGTCCACGGCCCAATGCGGGTGCTGAAATTCCCCTTGCGGAAGTTGGCGTTCAGCGTGGCGTTATCCATTTGATTGATGGTTAACTTCACGCCAATCTGCGCCCACATCTGTTGCAGGCCGGTGGCGATGCTCAGGCTGTCTTCATTACCCGCCAGAATATTCATGCTGGTACTGAAGCCGTTGGGATAGCCCGCTTCTTTCATCAGCGACTGCGCTTTCTCCACATCCACCGGCCAGAGCGGTTTGGTGCCGGAGTTCAGCGGGGTCGAGGTCGACATAAACGAAGTCATCGGTTTACCCAGTCCGAATGTCACCAGCTGGATGATGCCGTCTTTATCCGTGGCGTAGTTTAGTGCGGCGCGCACTTTCGGGTTCGCCAGTGGGTTCGGCTTGCCGTCGATCTCTGGCCGCGCGTTGACGCTGGCGACTTCGACGCGGGTTGACGGGAACAGTGCCATATTCAGTGCCGGGTTACCCTGCAACTCTTTAACTCGTGAGTAAGGGATAAACTCCGCACCGTCCAGCTCGCCGGACTGCAACTTCAGGATGCGGGTAGCATCGTCAGGAATGATTTCAAACTTGATGCCGTCAAGGTAGGGCAGGGCTTTGCCATCCGCGCCTTTTTCCCAGTAGTACGGGTTACGCACCAGCGTCATGGTGGCGTTATGTTGCCACGACTTCAGCATAAAAGGGCCGGATCCAATCGGATGCTCGGCGAATGCCGCTGCTTTGTCGTGATCGGTGGCACCCGGTTCCGCTTCGAACTGTTTCTCCGGCATGATCGCGGTGTTGAACACCGTCAGCGCGGTAAGGATGGCAGGATCGGTATGCGACAGGTGGATCACCACGGTATGAGGATCGCTGATGGTGACGTTATCGATTGCGCTGACCAGAAATTGCCATACGCCGTTACCTGGTTTGGCAGCACGTTCAAGTGACCATTTAACGTCTTCGGCGGTGATGGGCGAGCCGTCAGAGAATTTAGTATCAGGGCGCAGGGTAAGCGTGACGCTTTTACCGTCTGCTGCCAGCTTCCACGCTGTTGCCAGACCAGGTCTGATGCCCTTGCCATCGTTGGTTGGCAGCAGCAGGGTGTCATACAGGTTGGAGAGGATCCAGATATCGTTATTGCTTTCGTTCAGGACCGGTTCGAGGAAATTACTGTCAGCGTAGCGACCATAAGTCAGGGTTCCGCCGCGCTGTACTACCTCTGCTGCCTGTGCGGCCAGGGCGTTGAAGGCACTTGCTGCCAGTAAGGCGATTAACGTTAATTTAGGCATAACTTTCATTACCTTGCCCCTCTGTTGAGTCAGAAAAAAATGCTTGTCAGGCACCGGTTTGTCACCCTGAAAAGAAGGGAGACGGAACCTGCAAAAAATGGCGGTGATGATTGTGTTCTAGTTAACTGGTACGATAATTGAAGAATTGCTCACAAACTGTCAATGATTAGCGCAAAAAAAATGCAAAAAAATTCAATGTGGTTATAACAAAAAGTTATTTTATGATTATTTTTTGCGTTAACGACTTGCGTTGATGCAAAAAACAGCATAATTGTATTAACAGACCAGTACACTTTCAGGGTAGGTAATGGAATTCCACCTCGACCGAGAATCTTCGATCCCGCTGGGGGCGCAGTTACGCGGCATCATTGAATACGCCATCACCTTTGGTGCGTTAAAGCCCGGCGAGCAGCTGCCTTCGGTGCGCGAAATGGCCGATTTAGTCGGCGTCGCGCCGATGACCGTGGCGCAGGTCTATCGTGAGTTAAGGGCGGCGGAACTGGTGTACAGCAAGCCAGGTGCCGGAACTTTTATCGCTGATGCATCGTTGTTGCTCGGGTCTTCAGAGCATGATGTCAATGAGTTGCATCAGCACCTGGATGCCTTTATCAGTTGCGGCATGTTGATGGGATTGAGTGCCGCCGATCTCGGGACGCTGGTCAGCAGCCGTTATGGCGAAAAGCAGCGTCAGCTCAGGAAGAAAACCGTCTTTTTCATTGGCAATTTTATTGATGCGGCACGGGACTACGCCGATTGCATCGCGGAAACGCTGGGAGACATCGCGGTGGTAGAAGCGACGACCCTTACTGACCTGAAACAGGATGAGGTACTGCGCCAGCGCGTGACCAGCGCCGATTTGCTACTGACTTTTGCCCATCGTCGGCGTGAAGTCAGCCAGATATTTCCGGGGCAGCCTTTGCTGAACATCAGCTTTATTCCGTCCGAAGCCACGCGCCGCGCGCTGGCTTCGCTCGAACCGCTGACCCGTACGCTGGTGGTATCGATTTTTCCAGAATTTACCGCGCTGATGACGCATGGCGTGGCGCGCTTTGCTCCACACGTCACTCAGGTCACGGTGGTTCACAGCGATGACCCCCGGCTTGGCGAATTATTAAAAGAGACCGACGCCCTGGTGTATGCCACCGGCGTTCAGGAACTCACCGCCCAGCTGGGAGAAAAACAATCTTCTTTTGAATACAGGCACGTACCTGATGCAGGGGAAATCCAGCGGGTTGTTGTCCCGTTGCTGCAGCAGGAAATTTTACACGCGTCCAACACCGGGGACCGTAATGAAGATCAGTGAAATGAACTGGCAGCAATTAGCACACTATCTGACCACTGACGATAGGGTGATTGTGCCGCTCGGCAGTACCGAGCAGCATGCGCTGTTAAGCCTGTCAGTAGATTCGATTCTGGCAGAAAGAGTGGCAACCGAGGCCGCAGAGCCTTATGGCATTCCTGTCTTTCCCGTGATGCCTTTCGGCATGACACCCGCGTTTAGTGATTATCCCGGCACCATCAGCCTCAGCATGCAAACCTATATCTGCCTGCTGAATGACATTCTGAACAACCTGAAACGTCAGGGATTTCGGCGCATTTTGTTTATCAATGGTCACGGCGGTAACTCACCGGCACAAAACATTTTCAGCGAATGGATGGTGAACAACCCGGGGGTGACGGTGCAATTACACAACTGGTGGAATGCGCCGAAAACCTGGGAAAAAGTGATGTCCATTGACCCGATAGCGTCGCATGCGTCGTGGATGGAGAATTTTCCGTGGACGCGCTTGCCAGGGGTGACGCAGCCTGAACAGCAGAAACCGCTGGTTGATCTGGTGACGCTGCGCAAAATGGACCCGACACGCGCCAAAGCCTACCTCGGCGACGGCAACTACGGTGGCTATTATCAGCGCGCTGATGAGGAAATGCTCGCGATCTGGCAAACCGCGCTGGCGGAAATTCGCGAGATTATTGACGCGCTTTAGCGTGCTGAGGCGCAACTTTCCCGGAGGAAAAACCGATGTCAGTTGTCACTCAGCCGCAAACACCTGCTCCGCTGGTTATTTGGGGGGCGGGCGCGATTGGCGGCGCAATAGGCGCTTCATTTATCGACGCCGGACAGCCGGTGATTTTTGTCGATAACGTCGCGGAACATGTGGCGGCCATCAACCAGCACGGCTTGCGCATCACCGGCCCCCTCGGCGACAACGTGGTGCAGGCGCAGGCATTTCTCCCTGAACAACTCGAAGGCAGTTTTCACTGCGTGCTGCTGGCGGTGAAATCACATCACACTGCGGCGGCCATCCGCCAGATTGCGCCACATTTAGCCTCCGACGGCTTTGTGGTCTCGATGCAAAATGGCCTCAACGAACGGGTTATCGCCGAAGTGATTGGCGTCGAACGCACCGTGGGGGCTTTCCTTAACTTTGGTGCAGACTTCCTTGAACCCGGTGTGATTCATCACGGTGGGCGCGGGGCGGTGGTGATAGGGGAGTTGGACGGCGTGACGCGACCGCGGACCGCAACGCTCTACGCGCTGTTGCAGCAGTTTGATGCTGCGGCGATCCTGACCCCGAATATCTGGGGATTCCTGTGGGCGAAAATGATTTACGGCGCGTTGCTGTTTGCCACTGCGTTGTCCGACGACAGCATTGCCGATGTGCTGGCGATGCCGCGCTTTCGTCCGGTGCTGACGGCGCTGGCGCGAGAAATTGGCAGCGTGGCGCACGCGCAGAATATCGTACTGGAAGGGTTTGATGGTTTTGACCCTTCGGCATTTTTACCCGATGCCAGCCCGGAACACACCCGGCAATCTTTTGAGGACATGGTGGCGCACAACCGGCGCTCGGCCAAATCCCACTCCGGTATTTGGCGCGATTTGGCGGTGCGGAAACGTCAGACTGAAATTGACGCGCAGATTGCCCCGGCTATTGATATTGGTCGTGGATTTGATCTGCCGATGCCCCTCACTACGCAGCTGGTACGGCTGATTCATCGGATTGAGCGCGGCGAGCTGCCGCAAAGTCTCGCGACGCTGGCGTTGCTGGAAATTAACCAAACGGGAACCGCCTGATGCAAAACCCTTTTGATTTTTCGCAACGCCAGGTGTTGGTGACCGGTGCGGCACACGGATTTGGTCGGGCTATTTGTCTGGCCTTTGCCGCGCGCGGCGCACGGGTGATTGCCTGCGATATCCAGAAAGAGCCGGTCGAAGAGACGGCGGCGTTATGTGGTAACGACGCGCTGGCCTGCGTGGTGGACCTGAGTTCGCCAGAGGCAATTAGCGCGCTGTTCAGCTCGCTCGCAGCACAGCAGATTGATGTCGATACGCTGGTTAACAATGCCGGTGGTGTTGTCGGCCAGGTGGGGCAGCCGCTGGAAACGGTGACCTTTGCCCAGTGGCAGGCGATTGTGGCAGTCAACCTGAATGCGGCCTTTTTGATGTCACAGGCGGCGGTAACCGGCATGAAAGCCCGCCGTTTTGGCCGCATCATTAATATTTCCAGCCGCGCCGGACTGGATGTCAGCCTGACCGGCATTCAGGCTTATGCCAGCGCCAAAGCCGGACAAATTGGTCTGACGCGTCAGCTGGCCCACGAGTTGGGCGCGTGGAACATCACCGTCAACAACGTTGCGCCGGGTTTCATTCGCAGCAACCCGACGACGGAAAAGCAATGGGATGCGCTGGGCAGTGCAGGTCAGCAGCAGTTGATCGACAATATCGCCCTGAAAAGGCTGGGTGTGGCAGACGATATTGCTCACGCGGTGCTTTATTTCGCCTCGGACTGGGCGAACTGGGTCACAGGTCAAATCCTCAGCGTTGATGGCGGCAGATAATCCGCCTTTCTATTCCTTATTACAGCTTTTTCATCTCGTTTATTTCCCTATCAAAGATTTAACCCCAGATAATCTTGTTTCTGGGGTTGCTATCAGAAATTTCTAACTAATCAGAAAATTTCCTCATTCTCACAATGTTCTGATCTTGGGTATAGTAACTGGTCTTTAGTTCTGTCTTGATGATTTAACAAAAAGTGCTATATGTTTAATAGGTTAATATTTGAAATTATCCTGGATATTAACGATTGAGGGCCTTAAAAATGAGCAAAGGTTTTTTTTTCAAATGTCGAAAAAAATAAGTATATAAAAGAGTGTTTAGAAAAGCGCCTGGATAAATATGGCAAGGTGACTTATGCATATTCAGTTTTGAACAAGAAAAATCTCGATGAAATGATCATTATTAGTGATTTCCCTAATGAGGTGGTGGATAATTATCTTGAAAACAAATTTCAGAACATCGATCCTCTTATTGTTAATGCATTAAGTGGATTCTCACCCTTTTCCTGGGATGAAGATGCGAAAATAAACTCCATTTGGACAGTCAGGAGAGTTTTTGAAAAAATAAAAACTCATAATATTATCCGCGGGCATGCTTTTGTTCTTCATGACCATAAAAATAATCTGGCAATGCTGTTTTTTTATTATAGACAAGTTTTTAGATGCTGACTTCAATGAATTCATTGAGGAATATAATGATGAGCTTCAGGGAGTGTTGATTTATATCCATAAAATGTTGCTCAATGTCTATGAGGGAGAGAATGAAGTTAATAGTAATGTACTCTCTTCTCGTGAAGCAGAAGTACTTTATTGGTGCAGTAAAGGAATGACTTATGCTGAAGTGTCCAATGCTTTAGGTGTTTCCGTTAGTACAATTAAATTCCATATGGGAAAGGTGGTCAAAAAAATGGGTGTAAAAAATGCAAAACATGCTATTAGCTTAGGGAATGAACTCAATATTATTTCCCCTCCATCATTGAAATGATGGCGAGTGGTTATCATTGACCTGAATTTTTGCTGATTTTTTTAAAATAATATTTAATGATATGGATGTATAATTTATTGATATGAAAATAAAATATGGTGTAACACTGAGGTTGTATCAATGATAATGCAAGTTGCTTCTCTCAGTACCAGGAGGTACTTTCATATCAATTGGATTCGCACGTTAAATTGTTCCCTGGCTATATCCCAATCTAAATATTGTGACTTTTGGACGCATCACGTCTGTTAGCTTTTATTATCAATGCAGCTATTTGATTAGATTAATATTTATCCTGTGATTACTAAAAGGATTTTATCATGAAATGTAGGCACGCGAGGACTTCAGAGCTGGACGGTGTATGTGACCTTCTGGCTATGGAATTTAATAACGATCCCGTACACAAAGTTGTGTTTTCTGATCCGGAAGGACGTATTGATTTTCTGCGCAATTACTTCCGAATTTATATTGATCTTGCCAGTAAATATGGTGGGACGTTGCTCGCCGAAAACAATCAGGGGGCGTTGGTTTATCTTCGGCCCGGTGCTATGGAAATTAATGATGAAGATTATGCTGTTATGGAAAATAAAATACGAGAAGTGAGTGGCTCACACTATGAAAAAGTTGCAGCATATACACGCGGTCTTGAGCATTTTCATCCCCGCAAGCCTTACCACTACTATATTCTTCTTCTTGCCGTACAACGCGCTTCACGTGGCAGCAGTGTAGTGAACGATCTCTTCAATTCACTGCATGTTATTGCCGATAGAGAGAAATTTCCCTGCTATGCTGAATGTACAAAATTTAGTACTCGAACACTTCTCCGGCGATGGCACTATCGTGATGCTGGTTTTCAATTGAGTATTGAGGGTTTTCCTGAACTTTTTCCCGTGTGGCGTGAACCTCAATAAATTTCCCGCAAAGTGGCATAGTCTTTTTTTAGTAATATATGGAAAAAATGAATATGAGTACCTCCCATTTTACCAATCAGACAATGTCTTGTTCTTTTAATTAGAACTGTATTTTTTCATCTTAATCAACACATTATTTCTATTGCCTTGTTTAATTACCTCTGCGACATTTAGCAACAGATAAATGTCGCAGGTAATGTGGCACAGTTTGGTGTTCACACTAAACACTCATTTTTTTATTCCCTTTTTCTATTCGCTCTGACAAAGTACCGCACAAAATTATTAGATCGGTATCGATTACCCTGCGGAGCCAATATGACCCTCGGATCGGCAAAGTGGCTGGGACTCAGCTACTTCACCTATTTTTTCTGTTACGGCATCTATCTGCCATTCTGGAGCGTGTGGCTCAAAGGCATCGGACTGGATGCTGAGAAAATCGGTCTGATGATCGGTTGCGGCATGGTGGCGCGTTTTGTCGGCAGTTTGCTCATTGCCTCGCAGGTGAAAACACCTTCCCATTTGATTCGTGCACTGCGCCTGCTGGCGCTGATGACCTGCCTGTTTGCGCTGGGCTTCTGGCTCGGTGGCCAGTGGCTGTGGCTGCTGCTGGTGATGATCGGTTTTAACCTGTTCTTTTCTCCGCTGGTGCCGTTAAGCGATGCGCTGGCCGCCACCTGGACGCAACAAATTGGCCTGGCCTATGGCCCGGTACGCTTATGGGGTTCACTGGCGTTTGTCATCAGCTCCGCACTGACGGGGATGCTGGTCAGCGCCTTCTCATCGCAGGCGATTCTGTTGCTGTTATCTGTCGGCGTGCTGTCGATGCTGGCCGGTATGATGCTGCCACCGCACACCCGTCCACAGGGCGATGCCCGCCATGGCGCGGGTGGTGGCTGGTCTGCCTGGCGTGATTTGCTGCGGGAAAATGCCGTCTGGCGTTTTATGTTGTGCGTCACCCTGATGCAGGGAGCGCACGCGGCTTATTACAGCTTCAGCGCCATCTGGTGGCAGGAGGCAGGCTATTCCGCCGCCATCGTCGGCTATCTGTGGTCACTGGGGGTGGTGGCCGAAATTGTGGTGTTCGCGCTCAGCAATCGCCTGTTCCGCCGCTGGACCGCGCGCGACCTGCTGCTGCTCTCCTGCGTTTGCGCGCTGGTGCGCTGGACGCTACTCGGTTCCAGCACCGCACTGCCACTGTTGATCGTGGCGCAGATTCTGCATTGCGGCAGTTTTACCATCTGTCATCTGGCGGCGATGCGCTTTATCGCTGCACGTAAAGGTGCCGAAGTCATCCGCCTGCAATCGCTTTACTCGGCGCTGGCGATGGGCGGCGGTATCGCGGTGATGACCATGATTTGTGGCGTGCTGTTTACTCACCTGCAGGGACATCTGTTCTGGGTGATGGCGCTGGTGGCACTGCCGGCGCTGTTTTTGCGTCCACGCGCGGCTTAAGACTCCAGCAACTGACGGATGCGGCGCTGCTGGTACTCGCTCAGCGGCAGCTCCGCATGAATTAAGGTTGGTGAAAACAACGGTAACGAGGTCGCGTACGGAGAGATCACCAGCGCGATATCACGCGGTGCGCCGTGCTGCTGAAACTGCTGCATGTCCTGATAAGTGATGTTGATTGGCAGCAGCGTCAGTTCGCGAATGTGCTGCTCCAGCAATTGTTCCAGGCTGGCATCTTCGCCAGTCAGCATCAGGACCTGCTTCTCCTGTAATGCGTTCTCCTGCATCAGCCAGGCACCGAACAATACCGCCACCAGGCTCACCTCTTCGGCGCTGAAGCGGGTAGCAAATTGCTGCGCGAAGTCATCCAGCGCCTGTTCCGTGGTACGCAGCAGGCGTGGATAGAGCCGTGCGACATCCAGCGCCACGCTGTTATCAATACCGATGGCAAAATGGCTGCGGTCCAGCGCCTGCGCCAGATGGGTAAAAAGCTGTTGTTTTAACTCTTCCGGATGATTGATACGTGTCTGTGCCAGTTGTTCAAAACGGCTGATCAGCGCTTCAATTGCCTGCATCAGGATTTGCGCCTGCGGGTGCTGCAACTGGTTGCCGTCCGGTGCGTGGATCAGGCTAAACAGCAATGTCCAGAAATCGGCCTCGCTGGCATCCGGCACCAGATGGCAACGTTTTTGCCAGTGGTGGATCACATCGTCCGCAGCTTCCCGCTCCGCTTTCTCCGCCAGCCAGGCGCGCTGCGCCGGGTTAAACAACGCATTCTGGCGCTGGCACAGGGCATACTTCATAAAGATTTGCAGAAACAGCCGATCGCGCTGACTGAAGTTGCGATTAAGCCGCAGGCTGCAATGCTGAATCAGCGCCTGCAAGTTGGTCTCATCCCACAACGCTTTTTCAATCTTCAGCACTTTCAGGCGCTGACGCAGCACCGGGGCAAAGTGTTCACAAACAAAATCCTGCGACAGGCGCAATGCGCGTCGCAGCCAATGAAGCAGGCATAAGCGCCTGTCCAGTTCCGTTCCATGTACGCGAAAGCTGCCATCAACCATCTGGTGTAGCTCCAGTTGATGATAACGCTGTATCTCGTCACTGACATCCGCGATATCCTGTCGGGCGACAACAGGGTCCACGCCATTTAACTGGCAGAGCTTTTCAAGCGTCAGCGCGGGAGCGGGCAGAAATAGCAGCAGTAGCAGATGGCAACGACGTTGGGAACGGCTGAAGAGTGGTGCAGAAGAGGACGCAGAACTCATCAATGGTCATTCCAGCAGGTCATTTTTGAGCTAAGAATAGTCAACTCCGCGCGGTAACCCTGCACTTTGTCGTGACTTTTATTCAGAGCTTTAAAGCGGGTCACAGTTTTTCTGGACCACTGGAATCTGCACCTTTTAATTGTTACTTTATAACGTTATGAAAATCGCGCTTTTTACCCTGATGCTGCTGTTTAGTGGCGTAGCCTGGTCACATCCGCATAGCTTTATTGATATGAAAACTGAGCTGATCACCGAAAATGATCATCTGACCGGATTCAAAATGGTCTGGACGATGGACGAAATCACCTCCGCCGATCTGCTATACGATGCCGGTAAAGCCGAGCCGGGTAGCGTGGTGTGGAAAAAACTTGCAGCGCAGGTGATGGCTAACGTGCTGGGTCAGCACTATTTCACCGAAGTGTGGCAGGGGAAAAAGCGGGTGAAATTCCTCAATTTGCCGAAGGAATACCAGCTGTCGCGCAACGGTAATAAAGCGGTGCTGGAGTTCATTCTGCCGTTGGGGGAGCCACAATCCCTGAGCGCGAGCCAGTATCGTATCCTCACCTTTGACCCAAGCTATTTCGTTGACATGTACTACGACAACGCCCAGGCGCTGACCATGCCGGATGCGCTGAAATCGCGCTGCCAGCTGGATCTGCATACGCCAAAACCTGACGACTCGCTGAAACAATATGCGCTGTCGCTCGATAAAGCCGATGCTCCCCCCGAGGATATGGATCTCGGGCAGCAGTTCGCACAGACGGTGACGCTGACATGTCATTGATTTCACTGCCTTCCCGCTCACGTCATTTATGGCCATTGTGGCTGCTGGCGCTGGTTTTGCTGCTGGCAGGGGGATTGCTGTGGCAATTCTGGCCGCAGATTTTGCTGCAAAGTGTTATCTGGCAAAAAGTGCTGAACCGCGAAATGACGCAACTGCTACAGCAGGTGGCTGAACAGCCGCATCAGGCCGGTTTTACCCTGATGTTATTCAGCCTGGCTTACGGTGTGCTGCATGCGTTGGGGCCGGGACACGGCAAGGTGGTGATCAGCACCTTCCTCGCCACTCATCCGGCACGCTTAAAAACCAGCATGAAGCTGACGTTACTGGCGGCGCTGTTGCAGGGGGGCGTGGCGATCGGGCTGGTGACGGTGATGCTGGTGGTGCTCCAGACATCCTCGCGTCAGCTGCATCTCGGTAGCTACTGGCTGGAGAAGGGCAGTTACCTGCTGGTGATAGCGCTGGGCATGTGGGTTGGCTGGCGGGCGCTACGGGCGCTGTGGGCAGCATTAAAGCCTGCGCCCCGTATGCAGATTCATGCCATCCGGCCACATCATCAGCATGATGAACATTGTGGTTGCGGCCACGCACATCTGCCTTCTCCCGCGCAGATGGAGCAGGCGGTGAGCGGTAAAACGCAGGCGCTGGTGGTGTTCTCGATGGGGTTACGACCCTGTTCCGGTGCCATTATGATGCTGTTGTTTGCCAAAGTGATTAACGTTTATGTCTGGGGTGTGGCATCGGCTATCGCCATGGCGATGGGCACCGCAGTGACGGTGTCGGCGATGGGTTTACTGGTGCAGCGTTCGCGTAAACTGGCGGAAAAACTGGGCAGCGCCAGCCCGGCAGGGCGACAGGCGAAAGTCCTGATGCCAATGCTGGCATTGTTTGGCAGTGTGATTTTGCTGATGGCGGGTGCGGTGCTGTGGCAAAGCGCACAGCCGATGATGAGCAGTGGCCTGCGGCCATTTTAGGACGAAAAAAGCCGGAAGGATCGTTAAGATCGCTTCCGGCTTGTTTTATAACAACTCTATTGCTTCGGATATTTTTACCTTTAGCATTTCAATATTTTTTGCTGAACTATTGTAGGCGGGACATTCCCAATCATAATTTTTTATCAATGACACAAAAAACTTCCCATTAATATCAAACGATGGTCTCCACCCCACATCCAAAATAAAACCACCTGGGAATTCAACCTGAAGCATATCTTCTTTTAAATCATCAATATAGTTATCTAAGGATTTCCTTTCATCAATATGAAAGTCATCAAACGTAACTTTGCCATCCTTAGAAGATAAATCAATATTAATCACTTAATTAACCTCGAAAACTCATTCAATGAAATAGGATGACCATGGATTGTTCCTCCGCTTTTCTCAACCCTTAGCCATCGACTTTCCTTACCTTCACTAGCACCAATAACCTCATCCATTTCTTTAACTTTCCATGATTTTCCATTAGTCACGGACTGTCCATTTTTATAGACAGAACGTTCAAGTGATTCAATATCAGTACCTGGTTTGTATTTTGCGGGGCCGGATTTTGTCGACTTAATAACATCTCTCCAGGTCGAGTTTTTTGGTGCTACATGCTTATACCCATGAGGAGTCCAATTAGGCTCATCTTCTTGTGAACATTTCCTTTGCAACCCCAGCGGATCGATCCAGCTGAACGGATTCGGCGCATACTGATAAAGATTCCAGCCCCCCGCCAGCCCTATCGGGTCCTGGACCGTAAACCGTCCCACCTGCGGGTCATAATACCGGAACAGATTATAGTGCAGTCCGGTTTCCCGGTCGGCGTACTGTCCGGCGTAGCGCAGCGGCTGATGATGCAGCGACGTCAGCCCGGACAGGCGGTAAAAGCCTTCCGTCTGCCTGCTGACCTCGCCAAAGCTGCCGTACTGCCCGCTCCAGCGCACCGCGCCCTCTGCATCCGTCACCTCCAGCGGCGCACCGTTCAGGTCCGTGCTGAACCAGAATATCTCTCCCTGCGCGGCATCCTGCTGATGGTCGATTCGCGCCAGCGGGCTCCAGGTTTCTGCCGGGTCATAAACATAGGTCTGGCGGCTGCCGTTCGCCTGCTGCCTGGCGTTTAAACGTCTTCAAAGCATGAATCAATAGCAGTATGAAATGTAACCTCAATAGGTGGTATTTATACTAACCAATAAGATAAGCGGAACACCCCTGAAAACTAAAGAATTCAACATTTAACTTAAACGAAAAACTTCCTGATTCCTGAGAAAAGACAAACAACGATTCCTCACCCTTTTCTATAGACGCAGGCATAAAATCAGCACAATACCAATTAGAAACAACCACATCACCTGGGTTACATGCATTAAGCTTTATGCTGACAACGTTGTAATCCTTTCCCCACACACCCCATTTTTTTGTTTCAACGCATGGTTTTTCCTTAGTGTGTATTGTCAACCCTATATGACCACCAGAACCAAAAGTAACATCACCAATTAATAGGTCACCTGTAATTCCATTAGGGTATAGGGATTTTAAAAAGGGATTGCTTTCAACTAAATCTAAAATATTCATAAGTCCTCACTCAGAAATTATAATGGCCATGTGTACCCGGGAAGTCCCCGGTTTTCAAGTTATCAGATGGCCTAATGTTGAAGTGTGGCTCTAAACCATGCCCCTTAGTTGCTTTGAAATGGCCCAAGCTATGCTCCTGTATAAATACGCGATCACCATTATTATTGTTAAATTCATACTGTCTTGTTTTAACAATCTGGCCATTTTCTCCCATGATGACTTTTCCATTCCCATCTAACAATTCAGGTTTAGATATATCTACAGGATGTTGGCTATTCGGTATTCCAGCATCACGCTTAGCCTGTCTGAATGCATCACGGCGGCTTACACCTTCAAATGTAGTCTTCTTATTTGGACCGCATGCATTAAGGCCCCAGGGATCCACCCACCCCAGAGGATTCGGCGCATACTGATAAAGATTCCAGCCCCCCGCCAGCCCTATCGGGTCCTGGACCGTAAACCGTCCCACCTGCGGGTCATAATACCGGAACAGATTATAATGCAGTCCGGTTTCCCGGTCGGCGTATTGTCCGGCGTAGCGCAGCGGCTGATGATGCAGCGACGTCAGCCCGGACAGGCGGTAGAAGCCTTCCGTCTGCCTGCTGACCTCGCCAAAGCTGCCGTACTGCCCGCTCCAGCGCACCGCGCCCCCGGCATCTGTCACTTCCAGCGGCGCACCGTTCAGGTCCGTGCTGAACCAGAATATCTCTCCCTGCACGGCATCCTGCTGATGGTCGATACGCGCCAGCGGGCTCCAGGTTTCTGCCGGGTCATAAACATAGGTCTGGCGATGATGGCTTCCTTAAATTACAACACCGACCGGATGTACCTCACGTCTAAAAAATAACTAATTATTCATCTCACTAATTTTTGGTTTCCATACATTTATCCATTGCCTTTCCAGTTCTGGCGAGTAGTTTCTGATAATGTAAAGGTCACTTTCATCTTTGTGTGATGAAAAGCATTGATTAATACAATTAATCATCCAGGATAAAAAATCTTTTAATTCGTTATCACACCCATTTTCTTTTTTAAATAGCATGCAATTTTCAATTAATTCTTCTAATAAAGAACTTTCGAACAATGAGTCCTCAAATAATGAGTAACAAAAAGTCCCCTCAATAAGATCGTCCCTATTTTTGAGTATTTCTTCTTTAAGAGCACTATTCATCTAACACCCCGGGCCTTTTCTCTTGGTTGCTTTAGCAGATTTCTTCTCATTATAAGATCCATCTAGATTAAAAACGCCCTTAGACTTATCCAGTGAAGAAAATGTCTCATAATGATCTTTATGTAGATTATCCATATAGAAATAATCTCCATTTTTAAAGGTAATATCTTCAACTTTAACTTTGGCGGAAATCCTGTAAATCTCAGCCCCCTGATATTTTTTTCCTGTTTTTTGTGCTGCATCCCCTATTATATCTATAAAACTCAATCCGAAAGGATCCACCCACCCCAGTGGATTCGGCGCATACTGATAAAGATTCCAGCCCCCCGCCAGCCCTATCGGGTCCTGGACCGTAAACCGTCCCACCTGCGGGTCATAATACCGGAACAGATTATAGTGCAGTCCGGTTTCCCGGTCGGCGTATTGTCCGGCGTAGCGCAGCGGCTGATGATGCAGCGACGTCAGCCCGGACAGGCGGTAGAAGCCTTCCGTCTGCCTGCTGACCTCGCCAAAGCTGCCGTACTGCCCGCTCCAGCGCACCGCGCCCCCGGCATCTGTCACTTCCAGCGGCGCACCGTTCAGGTCCGTGCTGAACCAGAATATCTCTCCCTGCACGGCATCCTGCTGATGGTCGATACGCGCCAGCGGGCTCCAGGTTTCTGCCGGATCATAAACATAGGTCTGGCGGCTGCCGTTCGCCTGCTGCTCCTGTAACAGGCGATAGCCCTGCCACAGAAAGCCGGTTTCCTGCTCAGCCTGTCCGCTGTTCACCACCTTGCGCGTACGTCTGCCCAGCGCATCGTAATGATAATGCGCGGTAAACTGACCCTGCGGGCCGCTGCCGCTGGCGGTTATCAGCCGGTTTTCCGCGTCGTAAGTAAAATGCTGCTCATACTGGCCGCTGCGGCGACGGATGAGGTTGCCCCACGCGTCGTATTTCATCAACAGCTGCTGCCACTGCCGCAGACGGTTATCCCTCACCGCGACGGAAGCCTGCTCCTCATCCACCAGGTTGTCGGCAGCATCGTAGCGGAACCAGCGGCTGGCGTGGCCCTGCCGGGCTTCGTAATGCTTCAGCAGGCGGCCTTCGGCGTCATAGCCGTAGTCCACCTGGCCGCGCAGCGTGTCGTGAATACCCGCCAGCTCACCCCGCGCGCAGTAGCGGAAGGCGCGCGACAGGATATCTTTTTCCGGCAGCGCCCCCCCGTCTGTCACCGCGCTCTGCTGCCGGGTGCGGCGGCCGAGGCTGTCGTACTCCCGGTTCTGCCAGCGTGCCCCCTGGCTGCGCCGGGTTTCCCGGTGCAGCCGGTCACGGGTAAATTCACTCACCTGCTGCCGGTTAAAACGTATGGCGCTGACGTGGCCGGAGCCGTAATGCAGCCAGCTCAGCTGCTGCCCGTCCGGCAGCGTCAGGCCGGTGAGGTTGTTCAGCTCATCCCACTGATAATCCAGCGTGCCGCTGCGGCCTGATTCACTCAGCAGACGGCCTGACGCATCGCGCCGGAACAGGATTTCATCCGCTTCGATACCCAGCTCACTGCCTTCTGCTGTGGGCGTGCGCGTCACGCTGACCAGCTGACCGGCACGGTCATGCCGGTAACGATATCCGGCATGGCGGTGGCTGCGTCCGGTCAGCAGGCCGCTGTCGTCATAGTGAAACTGCTGAATACGACGCGGCAGTCCGCCATCCGGGCCGGGCATGCCGTCTTCCCGCATCGCGCTGAGCAGGCCGCGCTCGTCCCACTGCCACAGCCGTTCGGTTTCATCCGGGCGCACTTCGCGTAACGGACGACCGGCGGCGTCATAGTCAAAACGGTATTCGCCCCCGTTGCCGTTCTCCAGCCGCAGCAGGTTGCCGCGCGGATCATAATGCCAGCGCCGCGTGCGTCCGAGCCGATCGGTCTGGCTGACGGGCAGACCCGCGACGTTGTAAGCCCAGCGGATTTCACTGTCCAGCGTGTCGCGCCAGGCACTCAGCTGACCGCGCGGGTTCCATATCAGCGTTTCACGGCTGCCGTCGGGATGAATCAGGGTGCACAGCTGCCCGGCGCTGTTCCACTCGCGCTGCGTCACGTTGCCTTCCGCGTCTTCGCTGCGGATAAGCTGGCCGAAACGGTCATAGCTGAAGCGGGTGACGCTGCCGGAGCAGTCGGTGCGCTGCGTCAGCAGCCCCTGACGGTTCCACGTCAGCCGCACCACGCCGCCAGCCGCATCGGTCACGCTTTCTGGCAGCGTTTCTTCCCCGTCCGGGTAGTGATAAACCGTGGCGTGGCCGGAGGCGTCGGTTTCCGACAGCAGGCGTCCGGCCGCATCGTAAATGCTCTGCGTGCTGGTCTGGTCGGGATGGCGGATGCGGGTGATAAGGTCGGTCTGGCGATGCCAGTGATATTCCGTATGACGTCCGGCCGGATCGGTCTCTGCAGTCATGCGGCCGTATTTATCCCAGCGGCTGCGACGCATCGCGCCGCCCGGCAGGATGACATCGCACAGCTCACCGTCGGCATAGATCAGGGTGGTCTGGCGGCCATCAAAATCGGTGAAACGGGCAACGTTATCGTCGTCGTCAATCAGCCAGTGCGCCTGCGCGCCATCGTCACGCAGCGCCCGCCGCGTGCCTGCGGCGAAATCGTAGCTGAATGCGAGCTGTTCGCCGCCGTTGTGGCGGAAGGCGACCACCCGCGGCAGGTCGTCAATTTCCTGCCAGCGATATTCACTCAGCAGGCCGCTGGCATCCTCATGGGCGATCATCAGCCCGTCACGCCACTGAAAACGACGGCGCACGCTACCGCCCCGGCCGGTTACGCAAACAAGCTGGTGCTGATCATCGTAAGCGTAACTGACCAGGCACACGTCGTCATCCAGCCAGGCGCCCGTCAGGCGGCCCGCGTCATAACGACAGACCACGGTTTGCCCGGCGCTGTCCGTTAAGGCGTGCAGGGTGCGATCGGCGTTCCAGGTGAACAGGATGTCATTGCCACCGCGATCACTCAGGCGCAGCGGCAGGGAAGGGGCATCATCGGTCAGTGGCGGGAAGTGCCAGCGCTCGCCGCTGATGTCATAAACTGACCAGCTGTCATCCTGGTGATGTTCCAGCCACTGTTTTTCATCGGCACACCAGGTGCGATGGCCCCGGGGTACCCGGGGAAAAGAAATGAAGTCGCCGGAGGGGGCACGCCATACCAGGCCATCCTGATAACGCTGCAGCCGGGTTTCCCAGAACAGATTCCAGCCCCGGCCCAGTACGCTGTCGCCGGGATTACCGCTGCGCCAGTAGCGCTGCCAGCGCACCGGCAGGCGGGAAGGCAGCACAAAGTCCAGCTCGTCATCGCCGCTGAGAAACTTCTGGCCGCTGACGATATCCACCGGGCGGGCAATAATCCCTGCCGCCGCCGCGCCGGTCATCAGCACCCCGGCCCGGCAGGCAATACGCGCCAGTTTGTTGATGCCCGGCAGCCTGCTCAGTAATTTGCTCAGCGCGCCGGTCTTCCCGGCCACGCCGCCCCAGCCGCCGGCGAATCCGGCAAACAGCAGCGTCAGATCTGAGAATTTATATAACCATGCAGGGACTTCAGGTTCGATTGGCAGGGTCTGCTGTGCAGCACCACCGATAAACACGTTGGCGGAGCCGGTCATCACCTTTGCATCGCAGGTGGTATGGTCCCCGAGGCGGGCGGCAGGCATGCCGTTGATAAAGACGCTGGACGATCCTTCCGCCATCTGCTCCGAACCGTCGTCAGAACAGTCCACTTCGCTGTAAGTGGCGACCGCCGCAGGCTGACCATTGATAAAAACATCGGCGGAGCCGGTGGTGATGGTGCCTTCTTTCGACATGCTGGCGGCACCGGCTTCGGCAATGCCATCGCGGGCTGCCGTCGCCAGTTCCCCCGTGATCCAGCCGACCGCCACGCTGGCACCGATCAGCAGAACACCCACGCCGAGACAGGCTGCGCCCAGCCCGGCAATCATCAGTGCGCCCGAGGCAATCCCCCCGACCGCCGCAATCAATCCGCCAATCAGCGTGCCGCCAATCATGCCCGCAAGGGCATGAGAATGCCCGATGTCGTCCCCGACGCGTGCAGCTTCAAACATAACAACATTCCTTATCGTTAAGCGTGAAAACGGAAGCTCCTGAGCAGGGAGGCAAAACGCGACGTGTCCGTATCGCTCAGTACATCCATCGAAGTCATGGTGAACAGCAGCACTCTTTATCGTAAAGAAATTAAGCGCTTTCACTATGCTTAAAACATAAGGGAGTCTCTCATATGCAGGCGGCATTGAATACAATTTAAACTGAACTAAAGGTCAGCTGACTGGCTAATGGACATAAAAAAACTCCGTAATCCCGGAGAGATTACGGAGTTTTGCAGGACTGGCGGACCATTTGCAGATCATCCGCCTTTTGATAGTTAGCGCTTGAGGGCTTCGCTCAGTTCTTCACGCATGTTGGAAAGCAGTGCTTTCACGACGCGCGGGTTACCGGCCACGATGTTACCGGACATCAGATAGCCATGGCCGCCAGTGAAGTCAGTCACCAGACCGCCCGCTTCACGTACCAGCAGTTCACCGGCAGCGAAATCCCACGGCTTCAGGCCAATTTCGAAGTAGCCATCAACACGGCCTGCGGCTACGTAAGCCAGGTCCAGTGCGGCAGAACCGGTACGACGGAAGTCAGCGCACTGGGTGAACAGTTTACCCACCAGATTGATGTAGGTTTGGGCATGCTGTTTCAGTTTGAACGGGAAACCCGTCGCCAGAATGGTGCCATCCAGATCGCGAGCGGTGCTGCCGCGCAGGCGGTAACCGTTCAGCTGCGCGCCCTGACCACGTACGGCGGTGAACAGTTCGTTGCGCATTGGATCGTAAACCACAGCAACTTCGGTGCGGCCTTTGATGCGCACAGCGATAGAAACTGAGAAGTGGGGGAGGCGTTTGATAAAGTTGGTGGTGCCATCCAGAGGATCGATTACCCATTGAATGTCCTGATCGTCGCCCGCCAGTTCACCGCTTTCTTCGGTGATGATGGTGTGTTGCGGGTATGACTTGCGAATCACTTCGACAATCAGACGTTCTGCGTCGCGGTCAACATTGGTGACGAAATCGTTGCTGCCTTTCTGGCTGGCTTCGACAGCGTCCGGGGTTTCATAATTTTTTGCAATTAAATTTCCGGCCTTGCGCGCAGCGCGCACGGCGATGTTGAGCATCGGATGCATCGGTATCTCTCGCTGGATGTTAAAGAACAGGGAAAACGGCGCGGAGTATAGCAGTGCATTCGGTAAATGTCCTGCTTTTATGTTAGGATCGCGCCATCATTTTCTTACCTGCTCCTATTATGCTGCAAAATATCCGAATTGTACTGGTTGAAACCTCCCACACCGGCAACATGGGCTCGGTGGCCCGTGCCATGAAAACCATGGGCCTGAGTAACCTTTACCTGGTCAACCCGCTGGTGAAGCCTGATTCTCAGGCGATCTCACTGGCTGCGGGTGCCAGCGACGTGATTGGCAATGCGCAAATTGTCGATACGCTGGATGAAGCCATCGCAGGTTGTAGCTTGGTGGTTGGCACCAGCGCACGTTCACGTTCGCTGCCGTGGCCAATGCTGGATTCGCGTGAATGCGGCATCAAAAGCGTCGAAGAGGGCCAGCAGGCACCGGTTGCGCTGGTGTTTGGGCGTGAGCGCGTTGGGCTGACCAACGAAGAACTGCAAAAGTGTCATTATCACGTGGCGATTCAGGCTAACCCGGAATACAGCTCGCTGAATTTGGCGATGGCGGTGCAGATCATTGCCTATGAAGTGCGCATGGCCTGGCTGGAAGAGCAGGAGAAGGCCACACCGAAGCCGCAGTTTGAAGAATCCCCTTATCCACTGGTGGATGATCTGGAACGCTTCTACCAGCACATGGAACAGATGATGCTGAACAGCGGCTTTATCCGTGAAGGCAATCCCGGCCAGGTGATGAGCAAGCTGCGTCGTCTTTATACCCGTGCACGCCCGGAGCGTGATGAACTGAATATTCTGCGCGGCATGCTGGCGTCGTTCGAAAAACGTAAAGGTAGTGAGGGTAATAGTTGAGTAAATTGCTCAGTTAAATAGTTGAGCAAATTACTCGGTTAAATAGTTGACCAATTTACTCGGGAATGTCAGACTAGCGGCCATTCATCAGATACCCGCCGATAACCGACGGACGCTTACGAGGTTGTATGCTATGAGACTGACATCCAAAGGACGTTATGCCGTTACCGCTATGCTGGACGTTGCCCTGCACTCGCACGAGGGGCCGGTGCCGCTGGCTGATATTTCTGAGCGTCAGGGCATTTCGTTGTCCTATCTGGAACAGTTATTCTCGCGTCTGCGTAAACATGGTCTGGTTGCCAGCGTGCGTGGTCCGGGCGGCGGTTATCTGTTAGGTAAAGATGCTGGCGCGATTGCCGTTGGCGCGGTGATCACTGCGGTTGACGAATCCGTTGATGCCACTAAATGCCAGGGTAAAGAAGGTTGCCAGGGCGGTGAACGTTGCCTGACTCACGTGCTGTGGCGTGACCTGAGTGAACGCATCAGCGAATTCCTCAACAACATCACGCTGGCGGAATTGGTTAACAATCAGGAAATTCTTGATGTGGCCGATCGTCAGAATGCGATCGACAATCGTCGCTTCCAGAATCACCGCGTGCAGGAAACCATCAACGTTAATCTGCGTGCCTGATCCTGCCTCCTTCGGCCTTTCCTGCTAACGCAGGGAAGGCTGAATCATGCTATAAAGTCGTATGATTTTTTATACGGAGCTTTAGCGCAATGAAATTACCGATCTACCTGGATTACGCGGCCACCACGCCAGCGGATCCGCGTGTTGCCACCAGAATGATGCAGTTCCTCACCCTGGATGGCACGTTCGGTAACCCCGCTTCCCGTTCTCACCGTTTTGGCTGGCAGGCTGAAGAAGCTGTCGATGTTGCTCGCAACCAGGTTGCCGAGCTGGTTAATGCCGATCCGCGTGAAATCGTTTTTACCTCCGGTGCCACTGAAGCTGACAACCTTGCGATCAAAGGTGCCGCTCTGTCGCATCAGGCACGCGGCAAACATATCATCACCAGTCAGACCGAACATAAAGCGGTGCTCGATAGCTGTCATCAGTTGGAGCGCGAAGGCTTTGAGGTCACCTATCTGCAACCCGGTCACGATGGCATCGTCACGCCTGAGATGCTGGCTGCGGCGTTGCGTGCTGACACCGTTCTGGTCTCGCTGATGCATGTTAACAATGAAACCGGTGTAATTCAGGATATCGCTGCACTCGGTGCCTTGTGCCGTGAGCACGACATTCTGTTTCACGTTGATGCGACGCAAAGCGTCGGCAAACTGCCGATTGATGTCAGCACGCTGCCGGTGGATTTGATGTCTTTCTCCGCGCACAAAATTTACGGTCCGAAAGGCATCGGCGCGCTTTGGGTACGCCGTAAACCGCGTCTGCTGATTGATGCGCAGATGCATGGCGGTGGTCACGAGCGCGGCATGCGATCTGGTACCTTGCCGGTACATCAGATTGTCGGCATGGGCGAGGCCTATCGTATCGCGCGGGAAGAGATGAGCACGGAAGTTGCACGCCTGGCGACGTTACGCCAGCGTTTGTGGCAGGGCATCAGCGCACTCAGCGATGTGACGCTGAACGGTTCCCTGCAGCAGGGCGCACCCAATATCCTCAATATCAGTTTTGCCCACGTTGAAGGTGAATCGCTGATTATGGCGCTGAAAGATCTGGCGCTTTCGTCCGGTTCTGCCTGTACCTCGGCCAGCCTCGAACCCTCTTATGTGCTGCGCGCCATGGGCGTTGAGCAGGAGCTGGCACACAGCTCGCTGCGTTTTTCGCTCGGACGCTTTACCACCGAAGAGGAAATTGATTACGCCATCGAGCTGGTCAACAAAGCGGTAACCCGTCTGCGGGCGTTGATGCCTGCGGCCAATACCCGCTAACTATCTGTTAAACAGCATCATTCCGCTGGTCTGGCGGAAGGTGATAACTCACGCATACGGAGCCACGCGATGACAACACAACCGATGACAATTACGCTCAGCTCCCAGGCCGCCGATGCGCGCTGGGGTGAAAAAGCGTTGCTGAGCAGCAATGACAGTGGCATGACCCTTCACCTCACCGGCACCGATGTGCTGCTGAGCATTCAGCGCGCGGCGCGCAAACTCGATGGCCAGGGCATTCGCCATGTCGCCTTAAGCGGCGAAGGCTGGGACCTGGAAAAATGCTGGGCATTCTGGCAGGGCTACCGTGGTCCGAAAGGCACGCGTCAGGTGGAATGGCCAGCACTGGGCGAGCATGAGCAGAGCGAATTTGATCGCCGCCTGAAGATTGTTGACTGGGTGCGCAACACCATCAACTTACCGGCAGAAGACCTCAGCCCGGAACAGCTGGCACACGGCGCCATTGACCTGATCTCTGATGTGGGTGGCAATGCCGTAAGCTACCGCATTACCAAAGGTGAAGATCTGCGCGAGCAGGGCTACCTGGGTATCCATACCGTGGGTCGTGGTTCAACCCGCCCTCCGGTGCTGCTGGCACTGGATTACAATCCCGGCGGTGATGAAAATACCCCGGTGTATGCCTGCCTGGTGGGTAAAGGCATCACCTTTGATACCGGTGGTTACAGCCTGAAGCAGAGCAGCTTTATGGACTCGATGAAGTCCGACATGGGCGGTGCCGCTACCGTTACGGGTGCACTGGCGCTGGCCATTTCCCGTGGTCTGAACAAACGCGTGAAGTTGTATCTGTGCTGCGCCGACAACATGGTCAGCGGCAATGCCTTCCGTCTGGGCGACATCATTCATTACCGCAATGGCAAAACCGTTGAAGTGATGAACACCGATGCGGAAGGACGTCTGGTACTGGCAGATGGCCTGATCGACGCCAGCGCACAAAATCCTGAGTTGCTGATTGATGCAGCGACACTGACCGGTGCGGCGAAAACCGCGCTCGGCAATGATTACCATGCGCTGTTCACTTTTGATGACGTGCTGGCTCAGTCGCTGCTGGGCAGTGCCGCCGGTGAAAACGAAGCGTTCTGGCGTCTGCCGCTGGCGGAATTCCATCGCAGCCATCTGCCGTCAAACTTTGCCGATCTGAACAATATCGCCAGCCCGGCACATTCCGCCGGTGCCAGCAGTGCCGCGGCGTTCCTGTCGCATTTCGTCAGCAAATATCAGCAGGGCTGGCTGCATATCGACTGCTCAGCGACCTATCGCAAAAGCGCGGTGGAACAGTGGTCAGCTGGCGCAACCGGCCTCGGTGTGCGTACCATCGCGAATCTGTTGCTGAAATAACGTTCAGTTACGTAGCGGCGCGATTTATCGCGCGGGTTTGAACATGACGCGCGATAAATCGAAGCAGTGAGACACGTATTTTTGGAAAAAAACCATGAGTAACCGTCTTGAAGAGGTGCTGAAGCTGGCGGCCACTGAGCCTGCGCACCGTCCGGAATTTTTTCAGCTGTTGCTGGAAGCTGATGTCTGGGTGCCGGGTGAAAGCAGCGCGCAGCAGTTCGATGCCACCACACCGATTGATTTGCAGCACTGGGAAAAGGAAGAGGGCGGTAGCGTCATTCCGTTTTTCACGTCTGAACAGGCGATGAGTGAAGCGATCAAGGATGAACAGGCTTACCTGCGCTTGCCAGCGCGGACGTTGTTCGAAATGACGCTGGGCGAAACCCTGTTTCTCAACCCGAAGTTGCCGGTAGGGAAAGAGTTTTCAGCCGGTGAGATTGCCCATCTGCTGGGTGAAGAGGGCAGTGCGCTTAGTCAGCAAACGGTGCTGGAAGGCGGCCATGCTTTGCTGCTATCTGAAGTGGCTGAACCACCCGCTCAGATGATCGACTCGCTGACGCAGTTGTTCGCTAAATATAAACAGGTACGCCGCGCGTATATTGCCAGCATTCGTGAACAGGCGGGCGACGCGCCGAATCTGCTGATTGGCATTGAAGCGGATAGCGATATTGAGCAGATTATTCAGGCGGCAGGCAGCGTGGCGACCGATACACTGACGGATGACGCACCGATTGATCTCTGTGAAGTGGTGAGCGGCGAGCATGGCGTGAGCCATTTCTTTACCGCCCATATCACGCCTTTTTATGAACGTCGCTGGGGCAGTTTCCTGCGCGATTTCAAAGGCAGCCAGCGGATTATCTGAGTAAGCGCAGCAGGTGCACACAAATGTGCACCCTACGATTGTCGGGTCGGCATTGATGCCGACCCGGATAAAACACGACGATGATTATTATTTTTCGATCGGTAAATCGTCGCGGCTGCCCCATTCGCCCCAGGAGCCGTCATACAAGGCGACATTCCGCACGCCGAGCGACGTCAGCGCCAGAATCACCACCACCGCCGTCACCCCCGAACCGCAGCTGGCAATCACCGGTTGATCCAGTTTCACGCCCGCTTTATCAAACTCGCTGCGCAGTTCAGCCGCAGGCTTGAGTGCGCCGTTAGCCACCAGATTATTCCACGGCACGTTGAGGCTGTTGGGGATATGCCCACGAAGCAGGCCGGGGCGGGGTTCATCCACTTCAGCGTTAAAGCGATTGGCCGCACGGGCATCGACAATCTGCGCTCCCCCTTCATGGCTTACCAGCAGTACATCGGTCAGACGTTTCACCTGGCTGGCGTCGTACTTCGCTTCAAATTCCCCTTCCGCCAGCGAAGCCGGACCATTGGCAATGGTAAAGCCCGCCGCTTTCCAGCCCGCCAAGCCTCCCGCCAGAATCGACACATTAAGGCAGCCAAAGGCACGCAGCATCCACCATGCCCGGGGTGCGGAGAACAGGTTACCTTCGTCGTACACCACCAGGTGCTTATCCTGGCTGACACCCAACTCGCGCATCGCGACGGCAAAGGCTTCGGCACGCGGCATCATATGCGGGTAGGGGCTGGTGTGATCGGAAAGGGCTTCAATATTAAAGAAGGGGGCATCAGGCAGATGGCCTGCCAGATACTCGGCCTGAATATCACGCACGGCTTCCTGGCCAGGTGGCAGCATACGGGCATCCAGCACCTGGAGGGTTTCCTCGGTGTAATGTTCATTTAACCAGTCAGCGGATACAAACAGGGGAGCTGTCATAGCAACCTCTTCTCATCAATCAGGAAAGCCCTCAGTGTCCGGGAATGTGCAGGCTATCTCAAGGGCTGATAAGGCGAAAGTTGAAGATGGTCATCAGGATATGGCACATTTTTAAACGGTCTGCCCCGACAGAAATCAATTATTTTCAATAATTCCTACGATCGGCAATAGGCAACGCCCGGCGATGTCCCTATAATCGCCCCGTTTTCTTACCGGGCAGGTTCCCGGTTTCTTCAGAATGGCTATGCCGTAAAAACAGAGGTCAACATGGCAATCGAACGTACTTTCTCAATCGTTAAACCAAACGCCGTCGCTAAGAACGTGATTGGTGCTATCTACAACCGTTTTGAAAGCGCGGGCTTCAAAATCGTTGGCGCAAAAATGCTGCACCTGACCAAAGAGCAGGCTGAAGGCTTCTACGCTGAGCACAAAGGCCGTCCGTTCTTTGATGGTCTGGTTGAATTCATGACTTCTGGTCCGGTTGTGGTTTCTGTTCTGGAAGGCGAAAACGCCGTTCAGCGTCACCGTGATCTGATGGGTGCAACCAACCCGGACAACGCGCTGGCTGGTACTCTGCGTGCTGACTACGCTGATAGCTTCACCGAGAACGCGACCCACGGTTCTGATTCTGCAGAATCAGCTGCCCGTGAAATCGCTTACTTCTTCGCTGAGAACGAAGTCTGCCCGCGCACTCGCTAAGGTGACGAAAGGTTTACACCTTTTAACCTGGCGTAAACCGTTCCCCCTGGCATCATGCCACAGATGTAGTACAATTATGCGCCCTTGTTGAGCTCACTCAGCAAGGGCGTAGTTTTTTTCCTATTCTTAACCAGAGCCATAACGTGTAACAACGAGGCCAGAGAACATTATGTCCGAACAGATTGTGACGCCGTCGTCCGCTTCCCCCGTGGTTGTTTCCCCGAAAAACGAAAAAATTAACCTGCTGGATCTTAACCGTCAGCAGATGCGCGAATTCTTTGTTTCGCTGGGTGAAAAGCCCTTCCGCGCCGATCAGGTGATGAAGTGGATGTATCACTACTGCTGCGATGATTTCGAGCAGATGACAGACATCAACAAAGTGTTGCGTGGCAAGTTGATGCAGCTCACTGAGATTCGCGCACCGGAAGTGGCGGAAGAGAAACGTTCCAGTGATGGCACCATCAAATGGGCGATTCGCGTCGGCGACCAATTGGTCGAAACTGTGTATATCCCGGAAGATGACCGCGCCACACTGTGCGTCTCTTCGCAGGTAGGATGTGCGCTGGAATGCAAATTCTGTTCGACGGCGCAGCAGGGTTTTAACCGTAACCTGCGCGTTTCGGAAATCATTGGCCAGGTGTGGCGCGCGGCGAAAATTATCGGTGCGGCCAAAGTGACGGGTCAGCGTCCGATCACCAACGTGGTGATGATGGGCATGGGTGAACCGTTGCTTAACCTCAACAACGTGGTTCCGGCCATGGAAATCATGCTGGATGACTTCGGCTTTGGCTTGTCTAAGCGTCGCGTCACGCTGTCGACCTCAGGCGTGGTTCCGGCCCTCGATAAGCTGGGCGATATGATTGACGTCGCGCTGGCTATCTCGCTGCATGCGCCAAACGACACGCTGCGTGACGATATCGTGCCGATTAACAAGAAATACAACATCGAAACCTTCCTCGGTGCGGTGAAACGTTACCTGGAGAAATCCAATGCCAACCAGGGACGCGTCACGATTGAGTACGTGATGCTGGATCATGTTAATGACAGCACGGATGATGCCCATCAACTGGCCGAGCTGCTGAAAGATACGCCGTGCAAAATCAACCTGATTCCGTGGAACCCCTTCCCGGGCGCGCCTTATGGCCGTAGCTCCAACAGCCGTGTCGATCGCTTCTCTAAGGTATTGATGGAATACGGTTTCACCACCATCGTGCGTAAAACCCGTGGTGATGATATCGATGCAGCCTGTGGTCAGCTGGCCGGTGATGTGATCGACCGTACCAAGCGTACGATGCGCAAAAAGATGGCCGGTGAAGCCATCTCTGTGAAGGCGCTCTGAAAGTCAGCGCCTGGTGATGTTCACCGGGCGCAACTCATGTCAGTCTCTCCCGCCTGAATGATTCAGGGAGAACGGACGATGAGTAAGGGATTACCCGCAGTGGTGTTGGCTGGCTTTGTTGTAACCGGGTGTGTCAGTGAACCCACGCGTCAGGGAGCGGCAGATATTCGGCTGCAACTTGGATTGCACTATCTGGCGGTGAAAGATTTTTCGGCAGCGCAGCGTAATTTGCTGCGAGCACAACAGGCTGCGCCGCAGGATTATCGTGTATCGCTGGCGCTTGCGCGCGTGGCTCAGGCGCAGCAGAATATCGCGCAAACACGTTGGTACTACCAGCGTGCGCAACAACTGGCCCCGGCCAATGGTTATGTGGCTAACAATTACGGTGCGTTTCTCTGCGGTTTGAGGCAGTATGACGAATCGCATCAACAGTTTAAGCTGGCAGCTGATGCGCAGGAACCCGATGCTCGTCAGGATGCTTTGCTGTTTTCGGGCTATTGTTACCTGCAGGCAGGCGATTATGCCGCTGCACGGAAGCAATTAACTCACGCACTGGATGCAGCACCGCAGCTGGGTAATCAACTGCTGACGGAGGCGGAAAGGCAATCTGAACAGCAAGCGTGGGACAAGGTTTCACTGCTCTTAGAGATTTACCACCTTAAGCTGCCCGCCAGTGCCGACAGCTTAGGGTTACAGATACGTTTCGCCGCGCAACAGGGAAACGCTGCTGACGTTACACGTTATGGCGACCGGTTGGCGCGAAGTTTTCCACAATCGATACAGTACCAGCGTTATTTAGCTAATGAATACTGAAGCCACTCAAGAGAAATCTGCAGTACATTCCACAGGTGAACGCCTGCGTCTGGCCCGTGAGCAGATGGGGCTGACCCAGCAAAACGTCGCTGAACGCCTGTGCCTGAAACTTTCAACCGTACGCGACATTGAAGAGGACAAATCGCCTGCTGATTTAGCTTCGACTTTCCTGCGCGGTTATATTCGCTCCTATGCCCGTCTGGTTCATGTACCGGAAGATGACCTGTTGCCGATGATGGCGAAACAGGCACCGGTTCGTGCGGCCAAAATCGAGCCGATGCAGAGCTTCTCGTTGGGTAAACGACGCAAGAAACGTGATGGCTGGCTGATGATCTTCACCTGGCTGGTGATCTTCGTGGTGATCGGTCTGACCGGTGCCTGGTGGTGGCAGAATCATAAAGCCTCACAGGAAGATTTGGTGTCGATGGCTGACCAAAACGGCAGCAACAGCGGTGACAACAGCCAGTCGATTCCGCTGGGTGATAACAGCAGCAACGACGCACCCACTGATGCCGACACCAACGCCGCAGGCACCCCTATCGATAACGGTGCCGGTGCGGTAGCTACCCCGAATACCAACACCAGCGCGCCTGCTGCGACCAGCAATCCGCCTGCAACGACCACTGCACCCGCTGCGCAGAGCAGCGACAATGCCGT
Source organism: Pantoea cypripedii (assembly GCF_002095535.1). Lineage (NCBI taxonomy): Bacteria > Pseudomonadati > Pseudomonadota > Gammaproteobacteria > Enterobacterales > Erwiniaceae > Pantoea > Pantoea cypripedii. The sequence continues at coordinate 3,166,316 of NZ_MLJI01000001.1, read as the reverse complement.
GGTCGCGCCAAGCCAGGCACCGGTCGATACCACGCCGCCTCCGGCAACGTCTCCTGCTCCGGCGAATAGCGTCGCAGGTCAGCTGCCGACCGGTAGCGCGGGCGTCAGCCAGACGTCAGCCGATCCTAATGCGCTGGTGATGAACTTCAATGCGGATTGCTGGCTGGAAGTCACCGACGCCACCGGTAAAAAGCTGTTCAGCGGCCTGCAACGTAGCGGCGGTAAGCTGAGTCTGTCAGGTCAGGCTCCGTATCGTCTGAAAATTGGCGCGCCAGCCGCTGTTCAGGTGCAATATCAGAATCAGCCCGTTGATTTAAGCCGTTTTATCCGTAATAACCAGGTTGCCCGTCTGACAGTCGGTGCGCAATAACGCGCATCGCGCTTGCCGGGCAATTGTGGAGAGAGAATATGCATAACGAAGCACCCATTATCCGTCGCAAATCAACGCGGATTTACGTCGGCAAGGTGCCAGTCGGCGACGGTGCGCCTATTGCCGTTCAGTCGATGACCAACACCCGTACCACGGATGTTGCCGCCACGGTCAATCAGATCAAAGCGCTGGAGCGCGTCGGCGTCGATATCGTCCGCGTCTCAGTGCCGACCATGGACGCGGCTGAAGCTTTCAAACTGATTAAGCAGCAGGTTAATGTGCCGCTGGTAGCGGATATTCACTTTGACTATCGCATCGCGCTGAAAGTCGCCGAATATGGCGTAGATTGTCTGCGAATCAACCCAGGCAACATCGGCAATAACGAGCGTATCCGTCAGGTGGTGGATTGCGCGCGTCACTACAATATTCCGATCCGTATCGGTGTGAATGCCGGTTCGCTGGAAAAAGATCTGCAGGAAAAGTACGGTGAGCCAACGCCGCAGGCGCTGCTCGAATCCGCTATGCGCCATGTGGATCACCTCGATCGTCTCAACTTTGATCAGTTCAAAGTCAGTGTTAAAGCCTCCGATGTCTTCCTTGCGGTTGAATCCTATCGTTTACTGGCGAAAGCCATTGATCAGCCTCTGCATCTCGGCATCACCGAGGCGGGTGGCGCGCGCGCGGGTGCAGTGAAATCCGCCATTGGTTTAGGCTTGCTGCTGTCAGAGGGGATTGGCGATACGCTGCGTATCTCGCTGGCCGCCGATCCGGTGGAGGAGGTTAAAGTCGGTTATGACATCCTCAAATCCCTGCGCATTCGTTCCCGTGGTATCAACTTTATTGCCTGTCCGACCTGTTCACGTCAGGAGTTCGACGTGATTGGCACGGTAAACGCACTGGAAGAACGCCTCGAAGACATCATCACGCCGATGGATGTCTCGATCATTGGCTGCGTGGTCAATGGACCAGGCGAAGCCACGGTTTCGACGCTGGGCGTCACCGGTGGCAACAAAAAGAGTGGTTTCTACGAAGATGGCGTGCGCCAGCGTGACCGTCTCGATAACCAGGACATGATCGACCAGCTGGAAGCACGTATCCGCGCTAAGGCATCAATGCTGGACGAAAGCCGCCGCATCAACGTGCAGCAGCTGGAAAAATAAGGGAAGGTGCGCGCCTGCCGCGTGCCAGTTTGTGATTGAACCTGTGCGGTTTCATCCTCATAAGGTATGATGCCGGACAGGTTTTTTTGTCTTAAGAGATTTTAACGTGGCGAAGAATATTCAAGCGATTCGCGGGATGAACGATTACCTGCCTGCGGATACCGCAGTTTGGCAACGTATCGAAGGCACGCTTAAGCAGGTGCTGGCCAGCTATGGTTACAGTGAAATCCGCCTGCCGATCGTTGAGCAGACCCCGCTGTTCAGCCGCGCAATTGGTGAAGTCACCGACGTGGTTGAAAAAGAGATGTACTCCTTCGAGGATCGCAATGGTGAAAGCCTGACGCTGCGTCCGGAAGGGACGGCAGGCTGCGTGCGTGCCGGTATCGAGCACGGTTTGCTCTACAACCAGGAGCAGCGCCTGTGGTACATGGGGCCGATGTTCCGCTACGAACGTCCGCAGAAAGGCCGTTATCGTCAGTTCCATCAGATGGGCGCGGAAGTCTTCGGCCTGCAGGGACCGGATGTTGACGCCGAGCTGATCATGATGACCGCACGCTGGTGGAAAGCGCTGGGTATTGCCGAGCACGTCCAGCTGGAACTGAACTCTATCGGTTCACTCGACGCGCGTGCCAACTACCGTGACGCCCTGGTGGCTTTCCTCGAACAGCATAAAGAGGTGCTGGACGAAGACTGCAAACGTCGCATGTACACCAATCCGCTACGCGTACTCGATAGTAAAAACCCGGATATTCAAAAGCTGTTGAATGATGCACCGACGCTGGGTGACTTCCTTGATGAAGATTCCCGCGCGCACTTCAGCGGCCTGTGTGCTCTGCTGGACGATGCCGGTATCAGCTACACCATTAACCAACGTCTGGTGCGTGGCCTCGACTATTACAACCGTACCGTGTTTGAGTGGGTGACCAGTGCGCTTGGCTCCCAGGGCACCGTGTGTGGTGGTGGCCGTTACGATGGTCTGGTTGAACAACTGGGTGGACGTCCGACGCCGGCTGTCGGTTTTGCCATGGGTATGGAACGTCTGGTGCTGCTGGTGCAGGCAGTTAACCCGGAATTTGAACCGACGCGCATTGTTGATGTCTATGTTATCGCTTCGGGGCAGGGCGTTCAGTCCGCCGCGATGCAACTGGCGGAAAAACTGCGTGATGCAAACCCACAACTGAAGCTGATGACTAACTTCGGTGGTGGTAACTTCAAGAAGCAGTTTGCCCGTGCAGACAAGTGGGGCGCGCGCATTGCGCTGGTGCTGGGCGAAGATGAAGTGAAAACCGGCCAGGTGGTGATTAAAGACCTGCGTACCGGCGATCAGCAGACGCTGGCCCAGAGTGAAGCCAGTGCTACGTTGCGCACGTTGTTGCCGTAAGCGTAGCATCGCAACAGCCATTTTTAAGAGAGGGATTGCGTGGAAGTTTACAGCAACGAAAACGAACAGGTTGATGTGCTGCGCCGCTTTTTTGCCAACAATGGCAAAGCACTGGCGGTAGGCGTTGTCATCGGTATCGCCGCACTGGGCGGCTGGCGTTTTTGGGCCAGCCATCAGGCCGGTGCCGACAAAGCCGCCTCAGCGCAGTATCAGCAACTGACCAGCGCCATGCAGGCTGACAAGCCGCAAACGCTGGAAGCCGTTGCCAGTTTTGCCAGTGAAAACAACAACACCTATGGTGCGCTGGCGTCGCTGGATCTGGCTAAGCAGTATGTTGAAACCAATCAGCTGGACAAAGCTATCGCTCTGCTGCAGAGCGGGCTGAAAGATACCAAAGATGCCAACCTGCAGGCGGTGATTAACCTGCGTCTGGCACGCATTCAACTGCAACAAAATCAGGCCGATGCCGCACTTTCTACCCTCAACAATGTTAAGGGTGATGGCTGGACAGCTATCGTAGCGGACATTCGTGGTGAAGCACTGCTGAGCAAAGGCGACAAGCAGGGCGCGCGTGATGCCTGGAGCAAAGGTGCGGAGTCACAAGCTTCTCCGGCCCTGAAGCAAATGCTGCAGATGAAGATGAATAACTTAAGTTAAGCCAGTCAAGAGAGCGCACATGGAATTACGTAAATACCTGCTGCCAGGGCTGATTTCAGTCACTCTGCTCAGCGGTTGCTCGCTGTTCAGCGGCGAAGAAGATGTAGTGAAAATGGCCCCGCTGCCGAAAGTAGAAAATCAGTTTACGCCGCAGACTGCGTGGAGCACCTCCGTGGGTGATGGTGTCGGCGATTTCTACTCTAACCTGCATCCGGCCTGGCAGGATGGCACTGTCTACGCCGCTGACCGCTTTGGCGTGGTGAAAGCCCTCGATGCCAGCAACGGCAAAGAAAAATGGAAAGTGAACCTCTCTGAGAAGACCGGCTTCTTCTCGAAAAATATTTCAGCACTGCTGTCGGGTGGCGTGACCGTAAACGGTGACCGTATCTACATCGGCAGTGAGCGTGGTCAGGTGTTTGCACTGAACACCAGCGATGGCAGCATTGCCTGGCAGACCAAAGTGGCGGGTGAGGCGTTATCGCGTCCGGTCGTGAGCGATGGTCTGGTACTGATTCATACCAGCAACGGTCAGTTGCAGGGTCTGGATCAGGCGAGCGGTGCCATCAAGTGGAGCGTCAACCTTGATATGCCAGCGTTGTCACTGCGCGGTGAATCAGCTCCGGCGGTTGCCTTTGGTGGTGCCATTGTTGGCGGCGACAACGGTCGCGTCAGCGCGGTGATCATGAACCAGGGCCAACTGATTTGGCAGCAGCGTATTTCGCAGCCGAGCGGTGCCACTGAGATCGACCGTCTGAACGACGTCGATACTACGCCGGTTATCGTTAATGGTGTGGTTTATGCACTGGCTTACAACGGCAACCTGACGGCGCTGGATCTGCGTTCTGGTCAGATCCTGTGGAAACGTGAAATTGGCGGCGTGAAAGATCTGATCGTTGATGCGGGTCGTATCTACCTGGTGGATCAGAATGACCGTGTCGATGCGCTGAACGCCGACGGTGGCGTGGCCATCTGGCGTCAGAGCGAGCTGCTGCACCGTAATCTGACTTCACCGGTGCTGTTCAATGGCTACCTGGTGGTGGGCGACAGCGAAGGTTATGTTCACTGGATCAATACGCTGGATGGCCGCTTTGTGGCACAGCAGAAACTTGACAGCTCCGGCTTCCAGACCGAACCAGTGGTGGCGGGTGACAAGCTGCTGATTCAGTCGAAAGACGGTGAGGTTTACGCCATTACCCGTTAAGGGCGAAGCCTGGCTGTAGGTTGCGACGGCTCCTGATTGTTCAGGGGCCGTTTCGTTTTTATGGTATTCTTAGCGCCTTCAGCCTGAACCTTACGGTAAATGTCGTTATACTCACGCCATTCGGGCGATTCATTTTTAAACTGAGGCAAGTGTTATGGTACCTGTGGTCGCGCTGGTTGGGCGTCCCAATGTGGGGAAATCCACGCTGTTTAACCGTTTGACGCGCACCCGTGATGCGCTGGTGGCGGATTTTCCTGGACTGACTCGCGATCGCAAATATGGTCGCGCCGAAGTGGAAGGGCGCGAATTTATTGTTATCGATACCGGTGGTATTGATGGCACTGAAGAAGGTGTAGAAAATCGCATGGCAGAGCAGTCACTGCTGGCGATTGAAGAGGCCGATGTGGTGCTGTTTCTGGTGGATGCCCGTGCGGGTGTGATGCCAGCTGACCAGCAGATCGCCAATCACCTGCGTTCACGTCAAAAAGCGACCTTCCTGGTGGCGAACAAAACCGACGGTCTCGATCCGGAAGCCGCAGTGCTGGATTTCTACGCCCTGGGGCTGGGTGAGATCCACGCTATCGCCGCTTCGCATGGCCGTGGCGTGACCTCGCTGCTGGAAACTGCGTTGCTGCCGTGGATGGATGTCGTTGCGCCGCTGGAAGTCAGCGAAGAAGACGAAAACGAAGCCTACTGGGCAGCGTTAGCGGCAGAAGAGAACGGCGAGGAGCTGGCAGAAGAGGAAGAGGACGATTTCGATCCGACCACTTTACCTATCAAACTGGCGATTGTCGGACGTCCTAACGTCGGTAAGTCAACGCTTACTAACCGTATTCTCGGTGAAGACCGCGTCGTGGTTTACGACATGCCGGGCACCACGCGTGACAGCATTTACATCCCGATGGAGCGTGACGATCGTGAATATATTCTGATCGACACCGCCGGTGTGCGTAAGCGTGGCAAGATCACGGATACCGTTGAGAAGTTCTCGGTGATCAAAACGCTGCAGGCAATTGAAGACGCCAACGTCGTGATGCTGGTGATCGACGCGCGTGAAGGCATTTCCGATCAGGACCTGTCGCTGCTGGGCTTTATCCTGAATAGTGGGCGCTCACTGGTGATTGTGGTTAACAAGTGGGATGGCCTGTCGCAGGAAGTGAAAGATGAAGTGAAAGAGACGCTGGATTTCCGTCTCGGCTTTATTGATTTTGCTCGCGTTCACTTTATTTCGGCACTGCACGGTAGCGGCGTTGGTAACCTGTTTGAATCGGTCACCGAAGCCTACGATTGTTCCACCAAACGTGTGAACACCTCGATGCTGACGCGCATCATGAACATGGCAGCCGAAGACCATCAGCCACCGCTGGTGCGTGGTCGTCGCGTGAAGCTGAAGTATGCGCATGCTGGTGGTTACAACCCACCGATTGTGGTGATTCACGGTAATCAGGTGAAAGACCTGCCGGATTCCTACAAACGTTATCTGATGAACTACTTCCGTCGTTCGCTGAACGTGATGGGTACGCCGATTCGTATTCAGTTCAAAGAGGGTGATAACCCGTACGCAGGTAAACGTAATCTGCTGACGCCAACTCAGCAGCGTAAACGCAAGCGTCTGCTGGCGCACCTGAAAAAGAACAAGAAATAAGATGATGAGGGCCAGAGTGGCCCTCATTTTTTTTGCGTGTCTGGAGAAGAAAATGAACGCACATTGTCCAAACTGCCAGCAAGCGCTGACTCACGTAACAGACGGTTTTGATTGCCCACATTGTGGCAGCCATTTCGATCAGATCGCCATCTGCCCGGATTGCCATCAGCCATTACAGGTGCTGAAAGCCTGTGGTGCGGTGGATTACTTTTGCCAGCACGGCGACGGGCTGATTTCGAAAAAGCGCGTGGAATTTATTCCGGATATTACCAACAATTCTGAATTGTAGCGGCGCGATTTATCGCTCGGGGTTGATGTTTTCGTGCCATCCATACGCTTCTGAATCGCGCCGCGACAAAAATCTCACCCTCCCTGCGTCATAAATTTTAATAAGTTACGACTGGATTTGTAGCAAAAATGCTATTGCGCAGTAACTCCTGCGTTATGGATATTCACTTCTTAATGTACCAGGTGGTACAATCTTGCCGCCTTGTGGTAAGTCTCAATAGCGTTTCGCTGTGTCCTTCCTCACAAGCACTGCATCACGGGCGTCGCACCCGTACCAATAGTTCTAAAATAAAGACGTTAACGGAACGATTCCTGCAACAGGCACGGCAGGGTATCTGTGACCGGGCAATATGCTATGTCCGGCGCCAGCGCTTTATTTTTTCAGGAGAGTTTGTGTTATGGCAGAAAATTCCGCTCGCCCCTGTAAAGGGTTGAGCATCTGGTCTGTGTTATTAGGGCTGGTCCTGTTGGCCGTCGGGCTGTTCTTCGCCATCGGCGGTGGCAAGCTGGTCTCCCTCGGCGGTAGCTGGTACTTCCTGATCGCCGGTATCGTTATGTTACTGTCGGCGATTCAATTCTTCCGTCGTAAATCTTCAGCAGTCACGCTGTTCATTCTGGTCTTCGCCGGTACGCTGATTTGGGCGCTGGTGGATGCGGGCTGGGTGTTCTGGCCGCTGGTTTCACGCCTGATGGTGCCTGCGGGTCTGATGCTGCTGGCATTCCTGACCTGGCCTGCACTGCGTAAGGCTGAGGGCAAAAGCTCACTGGCAAAAGTCTCGTACACGCTGTCTGCGGTGATTGTCGTTGGTATGGTGGCAACCTTTGTTCAGATGTTCCAGCCGCACCCGACTGTCGCTTTTGAAGGCACACAGCTGCCGCTGATTCCGGTGGATAAAGCGAAACAGCAGAAGAACTGGGAAAACTACGGCAACACCCCGGGCGGTGACCGCTTCGTGGCGCTGGACCAGATCACCCGTGACAACGTGAAAGACCTGCAAGTGGCCTGGACGTTCCACACCGGTGATACCCCCATCAGCCCTGGCGGAAACGGTGCTGAAGATCAGGAAACGCCGTTGCAGGTTGGCAACACCCTGTTCCTGTGTACTCCGCACAACAACGTGATCGCGGTTGCGGCTGACACTGGTAAGCAGATCTGGAAACGTGAAGTTAACGCCCAGTCTCAGGTGTGGAACCGCTGCCGTGGCCTGGCGTACTTTGATGCGACCAAGCCGCTGACTCAGCCGACTCAGCCTGGCTCAACCCCGGTCACGCCGGTGACTCTGGCTGCCGGTGATACCTGTCAGCGTCGTATTCTGATGAACACCATCGATGCACGCCTGATCGCTATCAACGCCGACAACGGTGAATACTGTGAAGACTTCGGTGATCACGGTTCGGTTGACCTGAAAAAAGGCCTGGGCGATGCGCCAGATCCGCTTTATCAGCTGACTTCTGCACCTGCACTGGCGGGAACCACGGTAGTGGTCGGTGGTCGTGTTGCTGATAACGTGAAAACTGATATGCCTGGCGGCGTGCTGCGTGGCTTCGACGTGATCACTGGCCAGATGCGCTGGGCGTTTGACCCAGGCAACGTGGACCCGAATGCGGTGCTGATGCCGGGCAAAGACTACACCCGTAGTACCCCGAACTCCTGGGCACCGATGTCCTACGATCCGGCGATGAACACCGTGTTCCTGCCGATGGGTAGCCCGTCTGTTGACCTGTGGGGTGCGAACCGTACCAAACTGGATCACACCTACGGCGCATCAATCCTGGCGCTGGATGCAACCACCGGTAAACAGAAATGGGTTTACCAGACCGTGCATAACGATCTGTGGGACTTCGACCTGCCGATGCAGCCGAGCCTGGTTGACTTCCCGATGAAGGATGGCACCACTAAACCTGCTGTGGTTATCGGTGCGAAAACCGGCATGATTTGGGTGCTGGATCGCCTGACCGGTAAGCCTTTGACCAAGGTTGAAGAGCTGCCGATGCCGCAGGGTCACATCCCGAACGAGCAGTACACCAAAACCCAGCCGCATTCGGTAGAAATGCCGAGCATCGGTAACCAGACCCTGAAAGAGTCTGATATGTGGGGTGCAACACCGTTCGACCAACTGATCTGTCGTATCAGCTTCAAATCCATGCGTTACAACGGCCTGTTCACTGTGCCGGATACCGACGTCTCGCTCAGCTTCCCGGGTTCACTGGGTGGTATGAACTGGGGCAGCATCTCGTTTGACCCGAACAACCAGTACATGTTCGTCAACGATATGCGTCTGGGCCTGTGGGTGCAGATGGTTCCGCAGGACACCAGCAAAGCGTCAGCCAGCAATGGTGGTGAGTCTGTCAACGCCGGTATGGGTGCAGTTCCGCTGAAAGGCACGCCGTACGCTGTTAACAAAAACCGCTTTATGTCTCCGCTGGGTATCCCGTGCCAGGCTCCGCCGTTCGGTACTATGTCCGCGATTGATATGAAGACCCGTAAGATTGTCTGGCAGGTGCCGGTAGGTACGGTGCAGGATACCGGTCCGTTCGGTATTAAAATGCACGCGCAGATGCCAATCGGTATGCCGACACTGGGTGGCTCTCTGGCAACGCAGGGTGGCCTGGTATTCTTCGCCGGTACTCAGGATTACTACCTGCGTGCGTTCGACAGCTCAACCGGTAAAGAAGTCTGGAAAGCCCGTCTGCCAGTAGGTAGCCAGGGTGGCCCGATCAGCTACGTGTCGCCGAAAACGGGCAAACAGTACATCCTGATCTCCGCAGGTGGTGCTCGTCAGTCTCCGGACCGTGGTGATTACGTTATCGCCTACGCCTTGCCGTAACGATGACGCTCCCGGCCAGTCTCTGCTGGCCGGATGCTAAGAAACAGGACCGACATTGTCGGTCCTTTTTTTATGCCTGCTCACCATCACGCCACAGCGCTTCGAGCTCGGGTGGCGCGACCTGTTCCGGAATCAAAATCACCACTGTTCCGCTTTGCTGATGGGTGGCGTAGCTGATCTGGATGCGAAAATAGCGTTGATCACCACGCCCGATGTTGGCAGCCTGATCTTCCGGCTCGCCCAGCGGCATTGCCTGTTCCAGCACCGCACATACCCGTTGTTTCTGCGGCGTGGGCAATTGCGCCAGCGCAAAACGTCGTTCGGTGCGCAGACGTGGGATAAAGGCCAGCCCGCCTTCACGAGCCAGCTCGATAATCGCGTCATCGGTGAGTTCAGGGATATTCACGTTACACCTACCTGCTGCCACGCGCTCTGAATCGCATCCGCGACGGAACGGTTAAAACGTTTGGCGGCGTGCTGTACGGTAAAGCGGGCAAAGGTACTGAAATCTGCATTCTGAGGCAGGCTTTTATCACATAAGGTGTCATACCAGGCCTGACCTGCCAGCTCCCAGGCGAAGCCACCCAGCGACGTTGCCGCGAGATAAAATGCGCGGTTAGGAATGCCGGAATTCAGGTGTACGCCACCGTTGTCGTCACGGGTGTCGATGTAATGCGCCATATCGGCCGGTTGCGGATCTTTACCCAGCATCGGATCGTCATAAGCGGTGCCAGGAGCCGACATAGAACGCAAGCCGCGTCCGTTGATCCCTTTAGCCAGTAACCCTTCACCAATGATCCAGTCAGCCTGGTCGGCGGTTTGCTGCTGATGAAATTGTTTCACCAGCGAACCAAACACATCCGACATCGATTCATTGAGCGCCCCGGACTGCGCAAAATAAACCAACCCGGCTTCGCTTTCTGTCACTCCGTGGGTCAGTTCGTGCGCGACCACGTCAATGGCGATGGTGAAGCGATTGAAAATCTCACCGTCACCGTCGCCAAACACCATCTGCTGACCGTTCCAGAAGGCGTTCTGGTATTCCTTACCGTAATGAACGGTACCATCCAGCTTCAACCCCTTGTTATCCAATGAGTTACGCTTGTAGATGCGCCAGTAAAAATCGTAAGTGACGCCGAGATACTCCCAGGCTTCCTCGGCGGCGACATCGCCATTGCCGGGCTGACCTTCCTGACGAATCAGCGTACCGGGCAGAGTCTGAGTCTGTTCGGCGTCGTAAATGGCGCGTACCACCTGGCCGGGCGTCGCGCTGCTGGAAGGCGTTGTACTGTGCGGGTGCGCCGCCATCAGATGCTGAACATGGGTGAGGGTGCGGCGCGCGTAATCCTGCTGCGGGCCAGAGCCGTGAGCAATAATATTGCGCAGAATATAGGGTGGAATCACACTGTAGGGCATACCAGGCTCCCTGGCAGATGAATGTGCCAGAAAGTATAGATCGAATGTCGCGGGGCGATTCAGGTACGGGATTTACGTCCGGTGGATTTTTGCGGGGTCAATGCGGTGACTTCGCTTTCCACCCAGCCATCATCCAGCCGGGTACGTAGCAAGTCGCCTTTGCTCAGTTGCTGCATTTTCTTCACCACATGGCCCTGGGTATCGGTGGTCACGCTAAAACCGCGTGCCAGCGTTGCCAGCGGGCTTACCGCCTCCAGCTGCGCTGCCAGGGTGCCAAAGCGCTGACGATTATGGTTGAGCTGTCGCTCCATCCCCTGCTGCAAACGGTAATGCCACTGCTGCAGCTGTTGCTGGGCGCGCAGGATGCGGGGCTGCGGTTGCTGGGTGTTCAGACGCTGCACCAGGCGATCCTGCTGGCGGCTGGCGCTGCGCAGGCGCAGGTCCATCGCCTCAGTCAACCGCTGTTTCAGTTGCAGCAGGGCGGTGCTCTGGCGAGCCAGGCGTAGCTGGGGATGCTGTTGCTGCAACCGATGCTGCATACGGGTAAAGCGACGCTGTTGCTGCGCCAGGTAGTAATCCATCGCCATTTCCAGCCGCTGCTGCTGCGATTGCAGGCGACGAACTAATTCCAGCTGATTACGGCTGACCAGTTCGGCGGCCGCGGACGGCGTCGGTGCGCGCAGGTCGGCAACAAAGTCAGCAATCGTGACATCGGTTTCATGCCCGACAGCGCTGACAATCGGCAGGCGACTGGCGAAGATCGCCCGTGCTACGCGTTCGTCGTTAAAACTCCACAAATCTTCCAGTGAACCGCCACCACGGCCGACGATCAGCACATCACACTCATCACGCAGGTTCGCCAGCTCGATAGCACGCACAATCGCTGCCGGAGCATCCACACCCTGTACCGCCGTGGGATAAATCACCACCGGCAGGGAGGGATCGCGACGATGCAGCACGCGCAGCACATCATGTAGCGCGGCACCGGTGGCGGAGGTGATCACCCCGACCTGACGCGCCGGATCCGGCAGCGGTTGCTTGAATTGCTGATCAAATAAACCTTCCGCCGCCAGCCGGGTTTTAAGCTGCTCAAACTGCTGTTGCAGCAAGCCTTCACCTGCCGGGTGCATGCTTTCAATAATCAGCTGATAATCGCCGCGCGGTTCATACAACGTGATGCTGGCACGCACCAGCACCTGCTGACCATGCTGCGGACGAAACGCCACCCGGCGATTGCTGTTACGGAACATGGCGCAACGCACCTGGGCACCATCATCCTTCAGGGTGAAGTACCAGTGACCGGAGGCGGGTTGGGTAAAATTGGAGATCTCTGCGCTGAGCCACACCAGACCCATTTCATTTTCCAGCAGTTGACGCACCGTGGTATTCAGGCGGCTAACGGTAAAAATATTGGCGGTTGGCGGTAGCGACATGTGATGGAGATCAAATAGTAAATCAGAGGGTTAATTAACCGATACTACATGGCTGGTACAGAGGATCAAGAGTTTTTCTGAAAAAACACTGGAGGCAACCGATTTCGGCCTGTATAATGCCGCGGCAATATTTTATCTGTTCTCATTCACCCCCAGGTTGAGATATTGCCATGCTACGAATCGCTAAAGAAGCACTCACATTTGACGACGTTCTGCTCGTTCCTGCTCATTCTACCGTTCTGCCTAACACGGCCGATCTCAGCACCCAACTGACGAAAAACATTCGTCTGAACATCCCTATGCTCTCCGCTGCAATGGACACCGTGACCGAAGCAGGTCTGGCTATTGCGCTGGCACAGGAAGGTGGCCTGGGCTTTATCCACAAAAACATGTCAATTGAGCGCCAGGCGGATGAAGTTCGCAAGGTGAAAAAACATGAAAGTGGCGTGGTGACTGAACCGCAAACCGTGCTGCCAACTACCGCCCTGGCGGACGTGAAAGCGCTGACCGAGCGTAACGGCTTTGCCGGTTACCCGGTGGTCAATGCCGACAACGAGCTGGTGGGTATCATTACCGGCCGTGACGTGCGTTTCGTGACCGATCTGAGCCTGCCGGTTTCTGCGGTGATGACGCCGAAAGAGCGTCTGGTCACGGTGAAAGAGGGTGAAGCCCGCGACATCGTACTGCAGAAAATGCACGAAAAACGTGTTGAGAAAGCGCTGGTGGTGGACGACAGCTTCCATCTGCTGGGCATGATCACCGTAAAAGATTTCCAGAAAGCCGAACGTAAACCGAATGCCTGTAAAGATGCGCAGGGTCGTCTGCGTGTGGGTGCTGCGGTTGGCGCAGGCGCAGGCAACGAAGAGCGTGTTGATGCGCTGGTCGCGGCGGGTGTTGACGTTCTGCTGATCGACTCCTCACACGGCCACTCTGAAGGCGTGTTGCAGCGTATCCGTGAAACCCGTGCGAAATACCCGGACCTCGAAATCATCGGTGGCAACGTAGCGACCGGTGCAGGCGCACTGGCGCTGGCGCAAGCCGGTGTGAGCGCGGTGAAAGTGGGTATCGGCCCTGGCTCCATCTGTACTACCCGTATCGTGACTGGCGTGGGTGTGCCGCAGATCACTGCCGTTTCTGACGCAGTAGAAGCGCTGGAAGGCACGGGCATTCCGGTTATCGCCGACGGCGGTATCCGCTTCTCTGGTGACATCGCCAAAGCTATCGCCGCCGGTGCGGCAGCGGTGATGGTCGGTTCTATGCTGGCCGGTACTGAAGAATCTCCGGGTGAAATCGAGCTGTATCAGGGCCGTTCATTCAAATCTTACCGTGGTATGGGTTCACTGGGCGCAATGTCCAAAGGTTCTTCCGACCGCTACTTCCAGAGCGATAACGCTGCTGACAAACTGGTGCCGGAAGGTATCGAAGGTCGCGTTGCTTACAAAGGTCGCCTGAAAGAGATCGTGCACCAGCAGATGGGTGGCCTGCGCTCCTGTATGGGTCTGACCGGTTGCCCGACCATTGACGATCTGCGCACCAAAGCAGAGTTTGTTCGCATCAGCGGCGCGGGCATCTCCGAAAGCCACGTGCACGACGTGACCATCACCAAAGAGTCGCCGAACTACCGCATGGGTTCATAATCCCGTAAGATTTACCGCCCGGCTCCAGCCGGGCGAATTTATTATTAAGTCCATCCCATGGAAACGCCGCAATGACGACTGAAAATATTCATAAACATCGCATTTTGATCCTCGATTTTGGTTCTCAGTATACGCAACTGGTCGCGCGCCGTGTGCGTGAGCTGGGCGTCTACTGCGAACTCTGGGCGTGGGATGTCACCGAAGAGCAAATTCGTCAGTTCAACCCGAACGGCATCATTCTTTCTGGTGGCCCGGAAAGCACCACCGAGCTGAACAGCCCGCGTGCGCCGGAATATGTCTTTAACGCTGGCGTGCCGGTCCTGGGCGTGTGCTACGGCATGCAGACCATGGCAATGCAGCTGGGTGGCAAGGTTGAAGGCTCCACTGAGCGTGAATTTGGTTACGCACAGGTTGAAGTGACCACTTCAAGCGCGCTGGTTCGTGATATCGAAGATGCCATCAGCGACGCAGGTAAACCGCTGCTGGATGTCTGGATGAGCCACGGCGATAAAGTGACGGCGATCCCGGCGGATTTCGTGACCGTAGCCAGCACCGAAACCTGTCCGTTTGCCATTATGGCGAACGAAGAGAAGCGTTTTTACGGCGTGCAGTTCCACCCGGAAGTGACTCATACCCGTCAGGGTCTGCGCATGCTGGAGCGCTTTGTACGCGATATCTGCGGCTGCGAAGCACTGTGGACCGCGGCCAAAATCATCGAAGACGCGGTTGAGCGTATTCGTGAGCAGGTAGGCCAAGACAAAGTTATCCTCGGCCTGTCTGGTGGTGTCGATTCATCGGTTACCGCGATGCTGCTGCATCGTGCGATTGGCGACCGTCTGACCTGCGTATTCGTCGATAACGGCCTGCTGCGTCTGAACGAAGCGGACCAGGTGCTGGAGATGTTTGGTGACCACTTCGGTCTGAACATTGTCCACGTTGCCGCTGAGGCTCGTTTCCTCGACGCGCTGGCGGGTGAGAACGATCCGGAAGCCAAACGTAAGATCATCGGTCGTGTGTTTGTGGAAGTCTTCGACGAAGAAGCCAGCAAACTGACCGACGTGAAATGGCTGGCACAGGGCACCATCTACCCGGACGTGATCGAATCTGCGGCTTCTGCCACCGGCAAAGCGCACGTAATCAAATCGCACCACAACGTGGGCGGTCTGCCGAAAGAGATGAAGCTGGGTCTGGTTGAGCCGCTAAAAGAGTTGTTCAAAGACGAAGTGCGCAAAATCGGTCTGGAACTCGGCCTGCCGTACGCCATGCTGTACCGTCACCCGTTCCCGGGGCCGGGTCTTGGCGTGCGTGTGCTGGGCGAAGTGAAGAAAGAGTATTGCGACCTGCTGCGTCGTGCTGATGCCATCTTTATCGAAGAACTGCACAAAGCTGACCTCTACAACAAAGTCAGCCAGGCATTCACCGTGTTCCTGCCGGTGCGTTCTGTCGGTGTGATGGGTGATGGTCGTAAATATGATTGGGTGGTGTCACTGCGCGCAGTGGAAACCATCGACTTTATGACTGCTCACTGGGCGCACCTGCCGTATGACTTCCTTGGCCGCGTCTCCAACCGCATCATCAATGAAGTGAACGGTATCTCCCGTGTGGTTTACGATATTTCTGGTAAGCCGCCAGCGACGATCGAGTGGGAATAATTCCCACCCCGGTAGTAGCAAAAGTGAAGCCCGCGTCATTGCGGGCTTTTTTTTAATACAATGTCTTCAACGCCTCGGTAGTAAACCCCGCCAGCTGATCCAACCGCCCCAAACGAATTTTTTCCAGCCATTGTGGATCCTGCAACAACGGGCGGCCCACCATCATCAAATCGAATTCGCCATTTTCCAGCCTTTCCAGCAGCGGGTCGAGCGGTGCTGTGGCAAAGCATTTGCCCGCCAGCGAGGAAAAGACATCGCCACTCAACCCGGCGGCGCCTACGGCGATGCTGGTGACCCCGGTGAGTTTTTTGACCCAGCCAGCCATATTCAGCGTCTTATCAACCTCAGGGAATGCTGCATCCCAGTAGTGGCGCTGAGAACAGTCAAAGGCATCCACACCGGCATTGGCCAACGCATTCAGCCAGTCCGCCAAAATATCGGGTGTTTCGGCGATGCGGGAATCAAACGCCTGAGCTTTCCACTGCGAAAAGCGAAACAGTACCGGAAAATCGGCGCTGACCCGCTGACGGATCGCCTTCAGGACTTCAATCGCGAAGCGTGATCGCGCCAGCAGCGACTCTCCGCCCCAGCGATCCTGACGTAAATTAAGGTGGCCGAAGAAAAACTGGTTGATGAGATAGCTATGGCCGCCATGCAGTTCTATGCCGTCAAAGCCCAGCCGCTCGGCGTTTACAGCGGCGTCAGCAAAGGCATCAATCGTGTCGGCAATATCGGCATCACTCATTGGGTTGCCGACAGATTCTCCCGCGATCGATAAACCCGAAGGGCCTTCAAAGGGGGCACCCGCTTGCCAGTCTGCATGGAAAATGGAACGCTTGGTTCCGACATGCCAAAGCTGAGGCATGATTTTTCCGCCTGCCGCATGCACCTCATCAACCACTTTTTTCCAGCCTGCCAAAGCGGCTTCGCCGTGGAAAATAGGCACATCGGGTTCATTAACGGACGCCGGGCGGTTAATACCCGTTGCTTCTGTGATGATTAACCCGACACCGGCGGCGGCACGGCGTCGATAATAAGCCGCCATCTCCGGTGTGGGGATGCCACCTGGAGAAAAGGAACGGGTCATGGGGGCCATCACCACCCGGTTGGGCAGAAGCAGGTTTTTCAGCTGATAAGGGGAAAACATAAGGCTGGTGGAATGCATGATCTTCTCCGTGAAATGATAAAAGCAATTTTGTTGCTTTTATAGATCTCCTCTCGCATAAAAGCAACTTTTTTGCTTTTATAGTGACAGCAACAGTGATGACAGGAAGCAAGATGAGTGAGAATGAAGTTAATACACGCCCGGCATCGCGTCCGGGTGGGCGTGCGGCGCGTATTCAGGCAGCAGTCTACGCTGCGGTAGCACGCCTGCGGGCAGAGAAGGGGGCTGAGGGTTTGAGCGTGCATGCCATCGCGCAGGAGGCTGCTGTGAACCCCACCACCATTTACCGGCGCTGGGGATCGTTGAGCCAACTGCTCTCGGATATTGCGCTGCAAAAGTTATTACCGGATTCCGAACCGGAAGATACTGGCAATATGCACGAAGATTTCAGTCGCTGGCTGGAAGAGTATGTTGATGAGCTGGCGACAGAAACCGGGCGTAAATTACTTAGCGAAATTGCGGCGGCGGAGAGTGATGAATACCGGGTGCGTTGCCAGCGGCGGCACGTCGAACAAATCGAGGCGATCCGCCAGCGTGCAATACAACGTGGCGAAACGCCACCTGAGACGGAACGGGTGATGGATGAGCTGATTGCGCCCATTGTTTACCGTATTCTCTTTTCGCAGACGCTTCCTGACTTCAGCTGGGCTTCCGCGTTGCTGGTAAAGTTGCTAGGGATTTAGGGGCGTACCCTTTTTGCGACGTCAGCAGCCACCTTTCCTGGCGTCACAATCATCCACACCGCCAGACACACAATCACCGCGCCGATAACAAACCCACCAGAAAGCGTCTCATCCAACACCAGATAGCCCCATAGCACGCCAAAGGGTGGGATCAGGAAAGTGACAGTGAGGGAGCGCAACGGGCCGATATCGGCGATTAACCTGAAGTAGAGGATATAAGCGAGCGCCGTACAAATCAGCCCGACCGCGATGACGCTGGCCCAGACAGTGGGCTGATGCCAGTTTACCTGCGGCCCGCTGGCCACGGAGAAAGCAAAAAACGGCAGCAGAAACAGGCTGGCACCAATTTGGCTGCCAAATGCCACGATTTTCGGATCGAGGCCGCCCCGATTGGAGATCCAGCGACGTGTCAGGAATCCGGCAACGCCGTAACAACCGGTCGCCACCAGGCAGGCAACCACACCCGCCAGCGTGCTGCTGGCGGAATGGGTTTCCCCCATCGCGGTGATGACCACAATCCCTGCCAGTCCCAGCACTACGCCGCCCCATTTGCGCGGTGTCAGTTTTTCACTGAAGAAGGCAAAGCCAATGATAGCCCCCATCAGCGGCGTGGTGGCATTGAGGATGGCGGAATAGCCAGCCGGCAACCATTTCGCTGCCAGGCAGTACATAAAAAATGGCAGGCCGGAGTTAATGATGCCGAGAACCAGCGATGCGCGAAATTTTCCCGCGAATTGCCACGAGGAACCTGTCACGAAAAGTATTGCCGCCAGCCCGACAAAACCGAAAAAGACGCGCAGAAACGCGGTGTTAATGGCACCGAACTGTGGGGCAGCGATGCGTATAAACAGGAAGCTGGCTCCCCAAATCGCCGCGAGAACGATCAGTCTGACATAATCTGCGAGGCGCATATCAAAATTTCCTGTGGTTAGCTAAACTTAATCGTCAAAATAACTTTGAGCCTGAATGACGTATTGTTCAAACCATAATTTCTTCTCAGATTAAGTTTTTCTAACTTATGGTCATGAGGCATCGATGAAACTTCCGCCGCTCCATGCGCTGATGTGTTTTGAGTCTGCCGCCAGGCATCTCAGCATGAAACACGCTGCCGCAGAGTTATGCGTCACACCCAGTGCCGTTAGCCAGCAGATTACCAAACTTGAAGAGACGGTTAACATCCGGCTTTTTATCCGCAGTCCACGTCAGCTCGAATTAACCACCGAAGGGCGTATCTATCTGCGTGCCATACGGCCTGCCTTCAGCCAGATTGCGGAAGCGACCCAGCGGCTAATGGATGAAGGCAAACCCAATAAAATTACCGTCAGCTGCACCAGTGGTTTTGCTATCCAGTGGCTGCTGCCGCGATTACCGGCGTTTGAAAAGGATAATCCAGGGGTTGAGGTTCAGATCAGCACCACCAACCGTAAAGTCGATTTACTTGCCGAGGGCATTGATTTTGCTGTGCGGCATGGTACGGGTGTCTATCCGGGGCTGGAGTCGCAATGTTTGCTCAATGACCGGTTGCGTCCGGTATGCAGTCCGCGCCTGCTTGCCGTGGGGGAAGCCCTGCTGACCCCGCTGGATATCACCCGTTATACGTTGTTGCATGATGAGCACCGTATGGACTGGGGACTCTGGTTCCGTGCCGTGGGTATCAACGATGCCGAAACCCATAAAGGGCCCGTGTTTGTCGATTCAAATGGCGTGATCGAAGCGGCACTGGCGGGGAAAGGGATAGCACTGGTCCGGCGTTCACTGGTCAGGGAGGAGCTTGAGCAGGGCACGCTGGTTAATCCACTCCAGGTCGAGGTGGAATCTCCTATCGCTTACTACCTTGTGTACGACGAGTCTGCCGTGCTGCAACGGATGAGCCGTCGCTTCCGTGACTGGCTGGTGGCTGCGGCAGCGGCAGACAAAAACGAATATCCAGCCTGAACCCCCTTCATCCCAATCCGTAGAATTATCCGCAAAACAGCTTGTTATTTCCCCCACGGCGCAGCAGAGCGAAACGTTAAGATAACGAAAATGTGTTTCTGCGCCCGTGCCTGTCTGCTGTGGTTCAGAACAAAACGATGGGTAAGGTACGAGGAGAAGGGTGTGAACAGTTCAGTTATTGATTTTTTGTCCGGCTATGGTAATGGAATCAATGAAATAAAGTTAAAAGACCTTCTCACCCTGAAAAATATCTGCTCAGCTGATGAGCAAATTTCCACCCTGTTCCCGCCAGTGGAAATTGGCAGCATTACGCTGGTTGATCAGATTGTCCTGCTGAGTCTGCTGAAAATCACCCAGCCTAAAAGCGTGCTCGAAGTCGGCACTTATCTTGGTTATTCCACCACGCTGCTGGCGCTGAACAGTGATGCCAAAATATTCTCTCTCGATTTACCCACTGACGCCTGCCTGGAAACGCAGTTTGATAGCGATAAAATCCTCACCGATGGTGATGTGAATGATGATTTCCTGCGCCACACCCAATCCATTGAAGGGGCGGTGTATCTGAAAAACTTAACCGCAGAACAACGGGCACGAGTTAATCTGATTAAAAAGGATTCGACCCAGGTTAATTTTCAACAGGCATTTGGTGAGCTGGATTATGTGTTTGTCGATGGAGGACATGCCTATGACATTATTAAAAGCGATACCGAAAACGCTTTGCAGGCGGTGCGCAAAGGCGTGGTGATTTGGCATGATTATGCTTCAGGTATTCACAGCGACGTGACGCAATATCTGAATTCCCGTGATGACCTGAAAATATTTCACGTGAAAAATTCGTTGTGTGCCTTTGCCTTTGCTGGCTTTTGACCGGGGGCAAAATGCGCATTACTGAGGTAATCGACAAAAGTGTTTTAAGAAAATTATCAGCAACCAATAACCGGGTCGCCTCGTTGCATCTTGCTCTGCGTCTGGGGATCGAGTTATTGCTGATTTTTATGTTGTACAAAACGCAGCATCATATTTTGCTGCTGGTTTTAACCATTTTGCTGCTCGGTTTTGTGCACAGCTTCTGGGGTTATGCGGGTTACGCGCATGAACTTTTCCATAAGCGTGTATTTTCAGCGAAATGGGCGAATCAGCTGCTGTTTCGTTTTTCGGCTGCCGTGACATTTAATAATCGGGCATTTTTTGAAGCGAGTCATATGCGTCATCACAGCAAAACCTTCAGTGATGATGACGATGAAGGGCACAGTTTCCAGAACTGGAGTATCGCGAACATTATTCGTTACACCCTGTTCGATTATACCTTTATGTGGCGCAAGGTGACTTACACCATTAAAAACGCCTGCGGTATTATTCCCGCCTCGTTTTCGGCCATTAAAGTCAATATCCAGCGAGCAGCTGCTGAAGTTTTGATTATTAATGGGTTGATCTATCTGGCTGTGTATCTTGCCACCCAAAGTGGGTGGGTGGTACTGGCTTATTTTGTTGCTCAGTTCTCCTGTCAGTTGCCCAATCGCATGCTGGCCCAGGCACAACATTTGGGGCTGGAGGAGCAGAAAGATAATGGGCCATTAGGTCATTCCCGTACCATCACGTTGCCGGTGTGGCTGGCATTTCTCTATGCCAATATGAATTACCATTGCGAACATCATATTATGCCGTCAATTCCTTATTATCATTTGCCTGAGCTGAATCAGCGCTTAAAAGCAGCCGGTGTGACCTTTGAAGAGGTTGGCGCAGATTATCTCTTTACCACCTTCTGGCAGGAAGTGAGGCATAAACAGCAGGCGCTCGCGCTGTAGACAGCATATATGGAGAGTGAAATGAATATTGAAGAACTCATTGCTGCGGAAGAAGACTATTTCGCGCCAATGATTGCCAGAGCAGAAAAAGCCACAGCCGAACAACGTGCGTCATGGCAAAAAGAGACGGTGCGCGAAAGGCAGGAAAGGATTTCGCTGGAGGTTTTTGATTCTGTTGAGGGCAGGGTTAAATACGGACCATTTAAAGGTCTGCAATTAAACCGTGAGACCTGGTGGGGTAAACTCGATTTAGGTTCTCAGTGCCTTGGCCTATATGAAAAAGAGCTGCTCGATTTTATTGCGGCCTTGCCTGACGATCAATTCTCTCATTTTATTGATATTGGTGCTGCGGATGGTTATTACGCCATTGGCATGCTGGTTTCGCAAAAAATCCGCAATTGCATTTGTTTTGAACAGTCAGAAAAAGGCCAGCAAACGATTCTGGCGAACTGGCAACGTAATCACTCACCGGGAAAGCTGAAGATCTTCGGCGAAGCCAATGAGCAGAGTCTGGCCTCGTTGTTACCAGAAGAATTGCAACGGGCGCTGGTATTAATTGATATCGAAGGTTTTGAGTTCGAGCTGCTGAATCCGGCCTTTTTAGCGAAACTCCAATCCTGCACCATCATCATCGAAGTGCATAACTGGGTAGAGGATTTCCTCGCCAAATATACGCAGCTGTTGCGTAATGCCCATCTCTTCTTTGACATTGAAATGGTTGAGCGTATTGATCGCACCACCAGTCATCTGCCGGAATTAAGAGATATGACGGATGACAATCGTCTGCTGTTTACCTCTGAACGTCGGCCCTGCATGATGCGCTTTTTGCAACTGACACCGAAAAAGTCATCTGCCACACCGCGTTAAGCGGGTAAATATCAGACAGGCTATGCTGCCTTGCCGATTTCCCGCTGGACGCCACTATGCTGACCTTCAAAGCGTTTTCACTTTGTGTTGTTATGATCATCCTGTTGTCGCTGTTTGCCAGCCTCGCGCGTGCCACGCATGGGGTTGGACACACCAGCGAGCGTGATGGCTGGTGGTCAGCACGACGTGATTCAGCCGGTATCGCCCCCGATCCGCGCAGCCATGCGTCGGAAGCCATTGTGCAGGTTTATGCGGCTCCGACCTATGGCTGGAAGGGGGCGGTGGCGGTACATCCGTGGATCATCTTCAAGCGTGCCGGTGAAACGCAGTACAACCGCTATGAGGTAATCAGCTGGGGTAGCGATGACAAAGTGCGCCACAACGCCAATATTCCCGATGGTTACTGGTATGGCGCACGGCCAAGGCTATTGGTGGAGCATCGCGGTGCGGCGGCGCAGGCGATGATTCCGCAGATTGAAGCCGCCATCAAATCCTATCCGTGGCCCCAGACTTATCACGCCTGGCCGGGTCCGAACAGCAATACGTTTCTTGCCCATATTGGCCGTGAAGTTCCGGCACTGGAACTGGATTTACCGGCCAACGCGGTAGGAAAGGATTACCGGCCACTGTGGAATCCCGTGGGATTACCGCCATCGGGACGAGGCATTCAGGTATCCGTGCTGGGTCTGGCTGGGGTGACGGTCGGCGCTGAAGAAGGGTTTGAACTGAATGTGCTGGGCCTGAATATGGGGCTGGATTTCAGCCCGTTCCGCCTGCGCCTGCCGTTTATTGGCGGCATCGGCGGTGATAATGTTCAGCAGGATAACCCGCCGGGTTAATGGTGCAGTAAAAACAGCGTAGCCAGCCCGAGGAAAATAAAAAAGCCCCCGGTATCGGTGATGGCGGTGATCAGCACGCTGGAGCCGACTGCCGGGTCGCGTTTCAGTTTGGTCATGATCAGTGGGATGAGCACCCCCATCAGCGCCGCCAGCAGCAGGTTGAGCACCATTGCCAGCATCATGACGCCTCCCAGCGCCATATTGTCGTACATCATCCAGGTGACCCCGCCCATAATGCCGCCCCAGAACACGCCGTTTAGCAACGCCACACCAAGCTCACGCAGGATCAGAAACGAAAAGTTTCCCGGTTCCACCTGATGCAACGCCAGCGCGCGCACAATCATGGTGATGGTTTGATTGCCGGTATTGCCGCCAATCCCGGCCACGATCGGCATCAGGGTTGCCAGCGCCACCAGTTGCGAGATGGTGGCTTCAAACAAACCGATCACGCGCGAGGCGACGAACGCGGTACACAGGTTAATCGCCAGCCACGCCCAGCGTTTACTGACCGCTTTACGCACCGGTGCGAACACATCCTCTTCCTGGCTGATGCCACCCATTTTACGGATGTTGCTTTCGTTCTCTTCGTTGACGAGGTCAATCACGTCTTCAACGATGACGCGGCCGATCAGCTTGCCCCTGGCATCGGTGACGGCGGCGGAAATCAGGTTATAACGTTCAAATGCGCTCGCCGCGTCTTCTGCTTTATCGTTAAGCTGGAAGGTGGTCGGTTTAGCGTTCATCACGCTTTCAACCCGCGTGCCGGGCGGATTAAGCAGGATGGTGGTGAGCGGCAATTCGCCCAGCAATTGGTTGCTTTTATCGGTGATAAATAGCTTATCGGTACCATCCGGCATGGTTTTATGGCGGCGCAAAAAACGCTGTACGGTGGCGAGCGTGACATCCGCGCGCACTGTCAGGATGTTGAAATCCATGATACGCGCCACCCGGTCACGGTCGAACTCCTCCACGCTGAGCACATGCGCACGCTGGCTGGGATCCAGCGTGGTCAGCAGACGTCCGGTCAGATCGCGCGGCAGATAGCGTGCCAGATAAGCCTGGTCGTCAAGATCCAGCGGCTCGATGGCGCGCAGGATCTCGCGGTCGGTCATGCTTTCGGTCAGGCTGGCCCAGACGGTATCGGAAGCTTCAACCAATACCCGGCCACGTTGTTCGCACGGAACTAAGCGCCACAGTGCCTGACGCTCAACATGCGGCAGCGCTTCAAGAATGTCGGCCAAATCCGCGGCGTGCATCATCTGCAAATCACTTTCCAGCTGCTGACGCCAGCCGTTGATCTCTTTCAGCTCACTGGCAGATAAATCCACCGATTTATCCAGCAGAACATCGACTAAATCGTGTTGAGTCAGCAGCAGGTTGAGAATGCGATGGCGGGTTTCAGTCAGTTGTTGCGCGGGCGAAGCAGACATAACGCGTCCTTTGTGTCTGTAATTGTCAGGTCGAAGTGTAGTGCGTTACGGGTAAACAGGACATAACAGGTTGCATTGTCGCACAGGGCAATGTGAAGGTGCAGTGACTCGCAAATTCCTTTAACGCGTGTCGGTGCTGCTTTGCGTCACCGGGTCGGGTGTGGCTTTCTTCTGCTGATGATGCTCAATGGCACCAGGGATGGTGAAAATCAGACGGCCAACCAAAATAAAAAAACTGATCAGCAAAACAATTCGTGTCATCGAACCGGTTTTGGGACGTCTTCGTGCGGGGAAAGCGTTATTCACGCGGGGTGATTCCTGTCGATACCCATTTGGGCGATAGCAACATTTAGTCATACTTAGATCGGTAAAGCAATCGCTGTGTGAAAAATGAGCAGAAAAGGTTAAAAATGGCGGCGCATCTGCACCGCCACCGATCAGTAACTGGCTTTTTGCGCCAGCAGCGTAGCGAAGCGGCAGCGGATGCGCTGGCCGTTTTCATCACGCCGATGCAGCTCACCGACATGCTCGTTATATTTCACGATATGCCAGCTGCGGTAGTAGTCACTGAGTTCACCGGACTTAAAGGTGAACGGGAAGTTGAGCGGATTGGGATAATCGTCAGTATCCATGGCTGCGACAATCAGGTTGTAGCCATATTTCACCGTGCTGGCCTGCATATCGGCAATCAGCTGCGGAATGGTTTCCGGTTGCAGAAACATCATCACCACGGTAGAGAGCACCAGCTGGTAATCGCCGTTGAAGCGGACCTGGTTCAGGTCACAGGCTTCAGCCCGGATATGTTGCAGCTGCTCATCGTGGATAATTTGTTGCAGCCGCGCCAGGCTTTGCGGATTGCTATCCCAGCCCGTCACATCAAATCCCTGTTGATTGAGAAACAGGCTGTTGCGGCCCTGGCCGCAGCCCAAATCCAGCACCTTACCGGGCGTTAATTTGGGCAGCGCTTCCAGCACTTCCGAATGCGGTGGCGTCAGGCCATACTTTTCCGCGAAATAGTTGTCAGGACGAATGGTCATAATAACCCGCGTTTACTCCTCTTGCAGAATCAGGTTCCAGCCGGTCACTTCATTCCAGTAGCTTTGCTCGCGCTCCAGATCCAGCTGCACCAGCGTGTTCTGGCTGAAGTAGCCCGCCGGGAAAGTGAGCGTCCAGTGTCCGTCATCGGTATTCAGCTTCAGCGTATCCGGGCGCGTGGTGGCCTGGCGCTGATTATTCAGCAGGGTGCCGAGACGCAGCAGGAAAACCAGCGGCAGAAACTGCTTCTTCTTAAACAAGGTGAAGCGTGGCATTTCATCCACCTTCACCGCTTTACGGTGGAAGCGTACCAGCATCGCCAGCAGCATCTGTTGATCCTGATTAAAACCTGGCATGTTGGTGTATTGCAGGATGTAGGCCGAGTGACGCTGCATGCCACTGTGGTTAATGGTCAGCCCGACTTCATGCAAGGTCGCCGCCCATTTCAGCAGCGCCGCCAGTTGCGGATTCGCCAGTTTTGGGTTCTGGTCGAGCCATTGCAGATACAGCTGCTCGGTAGTTTCCAGCACGCGACGCGCCTGCTCGTTATCGATGGCGTAATGATTTGCCAGACTTTGGGCGGTACGGCTGCGGATATCCTGGTGGCGGAAGCGGCCTTCCATTTCATACAGCACGCCTTCGCGCAATGCGCCATCGGACAGACGCAGCTCACGAATCGCCAGCGCATCAAAGACGCCACACAGAATCGCCAGCCCAGGCACAAACACCGCCTTACGTTCTTCGGACAGGCCCGGCAGGCTAAGCGCCGCAAAAGATTTGTGCTTGATCACCTCGTTATACAGCTGGTCCAGCCGCTCCGGGGTAATCAGTTTCTCTTTCTCGCCCATCGCCAGCAGCACTTCGCAGGCGGCTTTGATGGTGCCAGACGCGCCCAGCGCGTACTGCCAGCCATGCAGACGATATTGCCAGGCCAGGGTTTCCAACTTTTGCGCCGCCGCCAGACGGGCGCGACGGAAGTTTTCCGGCGAGATTTCCCCTTTGGGGAAATACAGCTGGGCAAAACTGACGCAACCCATACGGCGGCTTTCCACCAGCTGCGGTTCGAAATCTTCGCCAATCACCAGCTCGGTCGAGCCACCGCCGATATCGATCACCAGCTTGCGGCCTTTCTCCGGCTGCGTATGCTCCACGCCCATAAAGATCAGACGTGCTTCTTCATTGCCGGAAATCACTTCAATCGGGTAGGGGATGACGTCGGCCGCCCGTTGCAGAAACTCTTCAGCGTTAATCGCCTGACGCAGCGTATGCGTCCCCACGATGGTGACGTTAGCCGGGCTGAACCCTTGCAGGCGCTCGGCAAACAGCGCCAGACAGCTCAGACCGCGCTGGATCGCCTCTTCGCTCAGGCGATTCTGTGCATCCAGACCATCGGCCAGATGCACACGCTGCTTAAGTCGTCCCAGCACCTGCATGGCACCATCCACCACACGGGCAATCACCATATGAAAACTGTTGGAGCCGAGGTCAATGGCCGCAAACTCCTGTGGCTTCGGCGTACTCTTATGGGAAATTGGCATAGGAATTATTCAGGTTGTTCCAGTTTCTTGATGTAATCGTAAATTGCCAGCTGCGAACGCACCTTCCGGCGGTTGCCGCGCGGCACATAACGGTTACTCAGTTCTTTGTCGACGATACGGGCTTTTACTGTATCGCTAAACAGGATGGCAATGATATCCAGTACGCGCTCTTTCAGACGAGGGTCCAGGATCGACACCGCCACTTCAATACGATAATCGATATTGCGTGTCATCCAGTCCGCAGAGGAGAGATACACTTTTTTATCGCCACCGTTTTCGAAAATATAGACGCGGTCGTGCTCCAGGTAGCGGTCAACGATGCTAATCACGCGAATATTTTCGCTAATGCCGGGTAAATCCGGGATCAGCGAGCACATACCGCGTACCAGCAGATTAACTTTTACCCCGGCAGATGACGCAGCATACAGCCGATCCACCAGACCGTTATCCACCAGGTTATTAATTTTCAGCGTAATGCCCGCTGGAATGCCCTGCTGCACGTTGGCAATTTCGTTATCAATCAATTGATAAAGCATATTGCGCGAATTTTGCGGCGACACCATCAGATGGTCGAAACTCACCGGACGATACGGGTTTTCAATAAAGTTAAACACCCGACGCACTTCATTGGTGATACGCGCATCCGCAGTTAACAAAGAATAGTCAGTATAAATGCGTGCGGTTTTTTCGTTGAAGTTACCGGTGCCGATATGTGCGTAGCGCACAATCTCTTCCCCTTCGCGACGCGAGATCAGGAACAGTTTGGCGTGAATTTTCAGACCCGGCGCAGAGAAAATCACATGGACGCCCGCTTCGGTCAGACGCTTCGCCCAGCGGATGTTGGCTTCCTCATCAAAGCGCGCCTGCAACTCCACCACCACCGTCACTTTCTTGCCATTGTAGGCTGCGTGGATCATCGCATCCATGATGCGCGAGTTTTTCGCCACACGGTAGATGTTGATTTTAATCGCCAGTACGCTGGGGTCGAAGGAGGCCTGGCGCAGCAGTTCAAGCACATGCTCGAAAGTATGGTACGGATAGTAGAGCAGCACATCGCGGTTGCGAATGGCGTCAAAGCCGTTGCGGAAGCCATCAAAGCCAATATGACGAATCTGCGGTAACGGGCGATTCTCCAGATTGCTTTTACCTTCATTTGGGAAGCTGATGAAATCTTTGAAGTTATGGTAACGGCCGCCCGGCACCACCGAATCATAGTTGGAGATGGAGAGCTTATGACGCAGCATCTCCACCATTTCATCCGGCATATCACGCTGATAAACGAAACGCACCGGCTCGGCGTTGAGGCGCTGTTTCAGGCTGGAGGACATCAGTTCCAGCAGGCTGGATTCCATCTCAGTGACCAGATCGTACTCGGCATCGCGCGTCATCTTCATGGAGTAGGCATTCAGCGAATCATAATCGAAAAAGCCTTTGAAAATTTCATCAAGGCAATAGCGCAGAATGTTGTCCAGCAGGATCATCGGTTTACGGCGACGCGGTGACTCGGCCGGCAGGTTAACGAAACGCGGCACTTTATCGGACGGAATTTCCAGCAGGGCATAGCGTTTGTCTTCACCACGAATGATTTCCACCGCCAGATAGGTGTAATCGTCCTTGAGGAATTCGATTAAATCGGTGTCGTGGTTAAGCAGAATCGGGGTGATGTGCTGACGCAGCTGGTGCTTGAAGTAATACCGCAGCCAGACCTGTTGATTGGGCGACAGCTGACGTTCATTAATCAGGAAGATCTGATTACGCGCCATCTCCAGCAGCAATTCGTTATACAGCGCGTCAAATTCCTGGTCGGATTTCAGGACCCGTTGCTGGATCTTCTTCAGCAGATGACGTGGGGTGCTGGGCGATCCTTGTTCTTCACCGATCAGAATGCGACGTTTCAAATCAGCGAAGCGGACTTTATAAAACTCATCAAGGTTGTTCGAATAGATCCCGAGGAAACGCATACGTTCAATCAGCGGGTTACTTTTATCCGCTGCTTCCTGTAACACGCGTTCATTAAATGATAACCAGCTTAATTCTTTTTCTATATACAGCTTTTCCTGACCCATTCTGACTCCGTGATGCTGTTGCTGGACGGGGTGTCCGGCGAAAAGGGGCTTTCGCTCAGTGTCCGTCACCATTATGGCGAGAGTATGGCAGGCTTGTCCAACGCCAACAGTTGTCTTATCAATCAGCTACGGGCAACATAGCGGCTTGTCTACGAGCGTAACCCTGGTCTGCATGAGCATAACAAGAATTCCCGTCCACTTTAGTGATAGCCGCCGTCGAGCCATCGACCGGTGGGTAAAGCGTGTTGTCACCGCCTGCGGCGTGGGGATTCTGGCTTTGATGTTACTGCTATTTTTCTGGTTGATCTGGGTCGTCATGCCACTTTTTAATCCGCCAGGGATGCAGATCGTCGCCAGTCAGCAGCTGTGGGACAAGGCTCCGGTGCTGGCATTAGGCAACGATGGGAAACTGGGATGGCGCATCAGCCGCGATGAAGCGCGCTTTATTCCGCTTGATGGTCAACCTGCCGGGCCTGCGCTGGCACTGCAGGGTAAACCGGATGCGGTGGTGCAAAGCGCCGACCATAACAGCCTGCTGTTGAATATGCAGGGTGACCTGATGTTGATGCAACCGGTTAATGGCGAATGGCGTTTTCCGCTGGGCGATCGTCCGATGCATCTGCCGCAGGGGGGCGTAGCGCAGATGGCGCTGGCTAGCCTCGGGGCTGATCAATGGCGCATCGCTGCGCAAACCGCCACCGGCATCATCGTGCTGACGCTGGATAAATCAACCCACGTCAACCAGATTGTCCTGTCTCAACAGCAGGCCGATCATCTGCTGTTCTCCCCGGACGGCAACCTGCTGTATACCAGCGAGGGCCGTCTGCTGCGTGTCTGGCAAATCAATGCCGACGGTGCGCAACTGCGTGAAACACAAACGCTGGTGCAGCGTCCGCGTAGCCTGCAGCTGCTGGCCGGTGGCCGCACCTTGCTGATTCAGGATCAACGCGGCATCAGCCAGTGGTTCGCGATTACCGGTCCACAGGGGCCACGTTTACAGGAAATCCATACTTTTGACGGCAGTTCGGCTACGGCAATGATTGTGACCGAACCGCAGCGTCGCGTCTTCGCCACGCTGACGCCTGAGGGCGACGTCAGCCTGTTCGCCAGTAAGCAACAGGGGGCGACAGTCACCCGCAAGCTGGATCCGGGTATCGTGGCTGCCGCTTTTTCACCGCGCGGCGATACGCTGGTGGTGGAACGGGCAGGGCAATGGCAGCGTCTGCGCCTTGACGATCCCTGGCCTGACTTTAGCTGGCGCAACCTGTGGCAGAAAATCTGGTATGAAAACTATCCGCAGCCCGATTGGGTATGGCAATCCACGGCGGCGGGGGACAGCTACCAGGCCAAATTCAGCCTGATACCAATGATCATTGGCACTCTGAAGGCCGCCAGCCTGGCGCTGTTGTTTGCCACCCCACTGGCGCTGGCTGCGGCGATGTACACCGCCTGGTTTATGACACCGGGCCTGCGCCGTTGGGTGAAACCAGGCATTGAGATGATGGGTGCGCTGCCGAGCGTGGTCATCGGGTTGATTGCCGGAGTGTGGCTGGCACCGCATATCAGCAATGCGTTGATTGGCGTGTTGCTGCTGCCGCTAATGCTGGCGGCTACGTTGTTGTTATGCGGGATGCTCAGCCCACGCCTGCCCGCGCGCTGGCGTCAGCCAGGTTATGAGGTGCTGTTGCTGCTGCCGATCCTGCTGGCGGTGACGCTGTTGACGCTCTGGCTGCCAACCCATTTCTGGCCCGCGATGGGGGAACGGCTGGCCCATTATGAGCAGCGCAACCTGCTGGTGGCGGCGCTGGCGATGGCATTTGCGCTGGTGCCGCTGATTTTTACCTTATCGGAAGACGCGCTGTTTAGCGTGCCGGTCTCGCTGGGGCAAGGCTCGCTGGCACTGGGGGCCACGCCGTGGCAGACCCTGACGCGCGTGGTGTTGCCCGGTGCTTCGGCCGGGATTTTTGCCGCACTGATGATTGGCTTTGGCCGTGCCCTGGGGGAAACCATGATCGTACTGATGGCGACCGGCAACACCCCGGTGAGTGAAGGCGGGTTATTTGCCGGATTACGTGCGCTGTCCGCCAATATCGCCATTGAAATGCCGGAAGCGGCAGCGGGCAGTGCCCATTACCGCATTCTGTTTCTCAGTGCGCTGATTCTGCTGATATTTACCTTAATCATTAACACGGTGGCGGAAGTGATCCGTCAGCGCCTGCGACAGCGCTACAGCCAGCATGAGGGACAGGGATGAAGGTAATGCGCCAAAATGATCGCTGGCGCTGGCTGACTGCCGGTGCGGTGGCCGTGTGTTTACTGGCTTTTACTCTGCTGATTGGCTTACTGGCGTGGCAGGGGATGCGTGCCTTTTGGCCGCAGCCGGTCGATCAATATCTGTTCCAGCCACCCGAGGGCGAACCGGTGATGGTGCTGGGGGAAACCCTGCAACGTCAGCGGCATGACAACGGCTGGCGCTATACGGTGAAAACCGGGAATCGTGATTTTGCGCCCCCTGATTTTCGCGTGATTGACAGCCAGAGCCGGGCGAAAACCCGCAGGCCTGCGGATGTGATGGTGCTGCAACGTCGCAGCGGCGGGAACGCCTACGGCTGGTTTATTGAGCTGCGTGAAGATAATGAAGTGCTGACGGCACGCGATCGGGATGGGCTGTTGCATCAGCGTCTGCAACAGGTCCATGAACAGCTGCGCCAGGCCAGCCATATTCGCCGTATCGAGATGGCGCGCCTCAATGCGCAGCTGGAAAATCTGCAACGCCAGGCTGAGGCACAGCAGCGCAAAGGGGAGTTTAGCGCGCAGCGCCAGTCTCAATACGATGCCAACAGCGCCGCTTTGCAACGGAACTTCGCGGCGCTGGGCAACCAGCTGGCGCAGTTGCAAAGCGCCAGCCACCGGGATGTGTTGATATTGCGTGATGTGCAGGGACAGGACCACCCGATCCCGCTGGCGCAGATTGTCGCGACCTGGTATCCGAATAACATGAGCCTCGGCCAGAAAATGCAGCATTTTCTCAGCCAGCTATGGCAATTTGTCAGCGATAATCCGGCGGCAGGCGAGAGCGAAAGCGGCGCATTCCCGGCGATTTTTGGTACGGTGCTGATGGTGTTGCTGATGTCGGTTATCGTCATGCCACTTGGCGTGGTGGCGGCAGTCTGGCTGCATGAATACGCCGGGCGCAACGCGCTAACCCGACTGGTGCGGATTGCGGTGGTGAATCTGGCGGGGGTTCCCTCGATTGTTTATGGCGTGTTTGGTCTGGGCTTTTTTGTCTGGCTGATTGGCGGCACCATTGACCAGATATTTTACGCGCGCGCCTTGCCCAACCCGACATTTGGTACCCCCGGTCTGCTGTGGGCGGCGTTGACACTGGCGCTGCTGACCCTGCCGGTGGTGATTGTCGCCACGGAAGAAGGTCTGTCCCGTATCCCGGATAGCCTGAGACAAGGTTCGCTGGCGCTGGGGGCGACGCAGGCCGAAACGCTGTGGCGTGTGGTGCTGCCGCTGGCGGTTCCGGCGATGTTGACGGGGTTGATTCTCGCGGTGGCGCGTGCGGCCGGGGAAACCGCTCCGCTGATGCTGGTCGGGGTGGTGAAGATGGTACCGGAACTGCCAGTCGACGCAGTGTTTCCTTACCTGCACCTTGACCGCAAATTTATGCACCTCGGTTTTCAGATTTACGATCTGGCTTTTCAAAGCCCGAATATCGACGCTGATCGCCCCCTGGTTTACGCCACCGCCCTGTTGCTGGTGGTGATCATCCTGTCGCTCAATTTGCTGGCGATGGCGCTACGCCACCGTCTGCGCGAGCGTTACCGGCTTATGACGCATTAAAAGGTTTTACACATGACGCCCGATTACGACATCGCTCTTGAGGTTAATCAGCTTTCGCTATGGTATGGCGAGCGCCAGGCGCTGAACAACATTGCCCTGCAACTGCCGAAGAATCACATCACGGCGCTGATTGGCCCCTCCGGTTGCGGCAAATCGACGCTGCTGCGCTGCTTTAATCGCATGAATGATGTGATCGATCGCTGCCGGGTGGAAGGTGAGATCCTGTTGGGTCAGCATGCCATTATGCAGCCAGAGCAGGATCTGGCCGCGCTGCGGCGACGCGTTGGCATGGTGTTTCAGCGTCCGAACCCGTTCCCTAAATCAATTTATGAAAACGTGGTTTATGGTCTGCGTTTACAGGGCGTACGCGATCGTCGGGTGCTGAATGAAGCCTGCGAAAATGCTCTGCGTGCGGCGGCACTGTGGGGTGAGGTGAAGGATCAATTGGGGCAAAGTGCCTTAACCCTCTCCACCGGACAGCAGCAGCGGCTGGTGATTGCGCGTGCCATTGCCATCGAGCCGGAAGTCCTGTTGCTGGACGAGCCGACCTCGGCGCTGGACCCGATCTCTACGCTGGTGATTGAAGAATTAATGACTACGCTGAAGCAGCATTTCACGCTGGTGCTGGTGACGCACAATATGCAGCAGGCGGCGCGCGTGTCGGATTACACCGCGTTTATGCACAACGGCCAACTGGTGGAGTTTGATGAAACCGACCGCATCTTCACCGCACCGAAAACGCGGCGCACCGAAGATTACATTACGGGACGGTTTGGGTAAGGCAAAACCTAAAACCTAAAACCTAAAACCTTGCGCGATAAATCGCGCCGCTACGGTATGTGCAATCCTTTGTAGCGGCGCGATTTATCGCGCGAAGTGGGTCTCAGGAATGGAATCAATCGTGGGCATAACCCTGCGGTGGCAACGGTTGGCCATCCAGCCAGGCGGCACCTTCACGCATCTGCAAACGTCCATCGACAAACCAGCTAATCACCAGCGGATAAATCGCATGTTCCTGATGCTGTACGCGGGCGGTGATTTCATCTTCCGTATCGTCCGCAAACACCGGTACGCGTGCCTGCAAAATAACCGGCCCGCCATCCAGCTCGTCAGTGACGAAATGCACTGAGGTGCCGTGTTCCTCGTCGCCATTCTCCAGCGCCTGACGATGGGTGTGCAGGCCAGGATACTTGGGCAGCAGGGAGGGATGGATGTTGACCAGACGATCGTGATAATGCGCCACAAACGCCTGGCTGAGAATGCGCATATAACCGGCCAGCACCACCAGATCCGGGGCGTAAGCATCAATCTCCTGCATCAGCTGGCGATCGAAGGCGTCACGGTCGGCAAACTCACTGGCGGCCAGCGTATGGGTCGCGACACCCGCTTCCTGCGCGCGCGTTAAACCCATTGCCGAGGCTTTATTACTGAAAACGGCAGCCACGCTGCCGTTAATCCGCCCGCTTGCGCAGGCGTCGAGGATGGACTGAAGATTGCTCCCGTTACCGGAAATCAGTACAACCAGTTTCTTCATGGGTTGATAACCACACGCTCTTCGGCATCAGAAGCTTTGATCACACCGATTTTCCACGCCTGCTCGCCTGCGTCGGTCATCAGCTGAATCGCTTTGTCGGCTTCTGCCGCGCTCAGCGCAATCACCATACCCACGCCGCAGTTAAAGGTGCGGTACATTTCATGACGGCTGACGTTACCGGCCTGTTGCAGCCAGCTGAACACCGCCGGCCACTGCCAGCTGCTCTCTTCCAGCACCGCCTGGGTGTTGTCCGGCAATACGCGCGGAATGTTTTCCCAGAAGCCGCCACCGGTGAGGTGCGCAATCGCGTGCACATCAACCTGTTCGATCAGGCTGAGGATATTTTTCACGTAGATGCGGGTCGGAGCCAGCAGATGATCGGCCAGCGATTTACCTTCCAGCTGTTTGCTTTCCGGATCGGTCTGGCTCACCTGGAGGATTTTACGCACCAGCGAATAACCGTTGGAGTGCGGACCGCTGGAGCCCAGCGCAATCAGCACATCACCATCCTGCACTTTCGAGCCGTCGATGATTTCTGATTTTTCCACCACGCCAACGCAGAAACCTGCCACGTCGTAATCTTCGCCGTGGTACATGCCTGGCATTTCAGCGGTTTCACCGCCAACCAGCGCACAACCCGATTGCAGACAACCTTCGGCGATCCCGGTGATCACCGATGAAGCGGTATCCACATCCAGCTTGCCGGTCGCATAGTAGTCGAGGAAGAACAGCGGCTCAGCGCCTTGAACCACCAGGTCATTCACGCACATCGCCACCAGATCGATACCGATGCTGTCATGGCGTTTCAGATCCATCGCCAGACGCAGCTTGGTGCCGACGCCGTCGGTGCCGGAAACCAGCACTGGCTCGCGGTATTTCTGCGGCAGCGCACAAAGCGCGCCAAAGCCACCCAGTCCACCCATCACTTCCGGGCGGCGGGTCTTTTTCACTACGCCTTTGATACGGTCAACCAGAGCGTTACCAGCGTCAATATCTACACCGGCGTCTTTGTAGCTGAGAGAGGTCTTGTCGGTCACTGCGGAATCCCCACGCGAGTTGCGGTTGGTGGTTAAAATAAAGCGGCGTAATTCTACCAGCGCAGGCAAACGTTTGCGAGTCCCATCTCACGCTGCCTTTGCACAGTACCGCTTTTTCGCTAATCCTTAATCCCGGAGGGAGCAGGGCGTTGTATTGACCAATGACATATGGCGTCGCGGAAAAAAGGCGGTATAATCCGGCGATTTTTTTTTCGCTCAACACAATTCCGGGAGAACACTCATGAAGATCGTGGAAGTCAAACACCCGCTGGTCAAACATAAACTGGGCCTGATGCGTGAGCATGATGTCAGCACCAAGCGATTCCGCGAACTGGCCTCGGAAGTAGGCAGCCTGTTGACTTATGAAGCCACTGCCGACCTGGCAACCGAGCGCGTTACCATCGAAGGCTGGAATGGCCCGGTAGAAATCGAACAAATCAAAGGCAAAAAAATTACAGTGGTGCCGATTCTGCGTGCTGGCCTGGGCATGATGGAAGGGGTGCTGGAGCACGTACCGAGCGCACGTATCAGCGTAGTGGGTGTTTATCGTGATGAAGAAACCCTTGAGCCGGTACCTTACTTCCAGAAACTGGTTTCCAACATCGAAGAACGCATGGCGCTGGTGGTTGACCCGATGCTGGCAACCGGTGGATCAATGATCGCCACCATCGACCTGCTGAAAAAAGCCGGTTGTAACAGCATCAAGGTACTGGTGCTGGTGGCGGCACCGGAAGGGATTGCCGCACTGGAAAAAGCGCACCCGGATGTGGAGCTGTACACCGCGTCTATTGATAAAGGCCTGAACGAGAAGGGCTACATTATTCCTGGTCTCGGCGATGCCGGTGACAAGATTTTCGGAACCAAATAAATAAAGCAGCCGGCCAGAGAGTCGGCTTTTTTTTGGCAAAAAAGCACCACACAACTCAAGGGGATAACTGAATGACTCGTCGCGCCATCGGCGTTAACGAACGACCGCCGCTACTCAAAACCATTCCACTCAGCCTGCAACATCTGTTTGCCATGTTTGGTGCAACGGTGCTGGTGCCGATTCTGTTCCACATCAACCCGGCCACGGTGTTGCTGTTTAACGGTGTCGGTACGCTGCTGTACCTGTTTATCTGTAAAGGTAAAATTCCGGCCTATCTCGGCTCCAGCTTTGCTTTTATTTCGCCGGTGTTGCTGCTGCTGCCGCTGGGCTATGAAGTGGCGCTGGGGGGCTTTATCCTCTGCGGCTTCCTGTTCTGTGTGGTGGCGCTGATTGTGAAAAAAGCCGGTACCGGCTGGCTGGATGTGATGTTCCCGCCTGCAGCGATGGGCGCCATTGTCGCGGTTATCGGCCTGGAACTGGCGGGTGTGGCAGCTAATATGGCCGGACTGCTGCCCGCTGAGGGCACCTCACCGGATGGCACCACCGTGTTTATCTCGATGGTTACGCTCGGTGTGACCGTTTTCGGTTCGGTGCTGTTCCGGGGTTTCTTCGCCATCATCCCGATTCTGATCGGTGTGCTGGTGGGCTACGCGCTCTCTTCCTTTATGGGGATCGTCAACTGGGCTTCGGTGGTGAATGCGCCCTGGTTCGCGCTGCCAACCTTCTACACGCCACGCTTCGAGTGGGCAGCGATGCTGACCATTCTGCCTGCGGCGCTGGTGGTGATTGCCGAGCACGTCGGTCACCTGGTGGTGACGGCGAATATCGTCAAAAAAGATCTGATCCGCGATCCCGGCCTGCATCGTTCGATGTTTGCCAACGGTCTCTCCACCATGATCTCCGGTTTCTTCGGTTCGACGCCTAACACCACCTACGGTGAAAACATTGGCGTGATGGCGATTACCCGTGTCTACAGCACCTGGGTGATCGGCGGCGCGGCGATTTTGGCGATCCTGCTGTCCTGCGTCGGCAAACTGGCGGCGGCGATTCAGGCGATCCCGGTGCCGGTGATGGGCGGCGTCTCTTTGCTGCTGTACGGGGTGATCGGTGCCTCCGGTATCCGTGTGCTGATTGAATCCAAAGTGGATTACAACAAAGCGCAGAACCTGATCCTCACCTCGGTGATCCTGATCATCGGCGTCAGTGGCGCGAAAGTGCATATCGGTGCTGCCGAGCTGAAAGGCATGGCGCTGGCGACCATCGTCGGTGTGGCACTCAGCCTGATTTTCCGCGTAATCAGCCTGTTACGCCCGGAAGAAGTGGTGCTGGACGCTGAAGATCAACGCGAATCCTAAGCGTCTTTGCCGGGCAGGGAAGCCCGGTTCATCTCTGGCAAGGATCATGATAAACTTGCCCGGTTTTCTGCCCGTTCATACCCTGAGGTGCTTCTGAACACGCCGGCACAGCTTTCACTGCCACTTTACTTACCTGATGACGAAACCTTTGCCAGCTTCTGGCCGGGGGAAAATCCGTCCCTCCTTGCTGCGCTACAGGGCGCGCTGGGGCAGCAACACGGCAGCTATCTCTATTTCTGGTCACGCGAAGGCGGTGGCCGCAGCCATCTGCTGCATGCGGCCTGCGCGGAAATGTCGGCGCGTGGCGAAGCGGTGGGTTACGTCCCGCTGGATAAGCGCACCTGGTTTGTTCCCGACGTGCTGGAAGGCATGGAGCATCTGGCGCTGGTGTGCATCGACAATATCGAATGTATCGCCGGAGACGCTGAGTGGGAAATGGCGATCTTTGATCTCTACAACCGCATTCTGGAAATCGGCAAAACCCGCCTGTTGATCACCGGCGATCGTCCGCCACGTCAGCTTAACCTCGGGTTGCCGGATCTGGCATCACGCCTCGACTGGGGCCAAATCTACCGCTTGCAACCGCTGTCGGATGACGACAAATTGCAGGCGATGCAGCTGCGTGCCGGGATTCGCGGATTTGAATTGCCGGAGGACGTCGGGCGCTTCCTGCTGAAACGCCTCGACCGTGAAATGCGCACCCTGTTCGACACACTTGACCGGCTGGATCGTGCCTCGATCAGCGCACAACGCAAACTCACCATTCCCTTTGTTAAAGAAGCGCTGGGGCTTTAAACAATCTCCAGCACCGCTTCCGGCGGGCGACCGAGACGCGCCTGCTCACCGTTAATCACAATCGGCCTTTCGATCAGTTTCGGGTTATCCGCCAGCGCCTGAAGCAGCTGATCTTCGCTCAGATCCGGGTTGGCTAATGCCAGCGATTTATACAAATCTTCTTTGCGGCGCATCAGTTCACGCGCGCTGTTCATCCCGAGTTGTTTCAGCAAGGTTTTCAGCGTGGCTACGTCTGGCGGGGTCTCCAGATACAGCACCACTTCCGGCTGCACTCCCTGCTGTTGCAGCAGCGCGAGGGTTTCGCGGCTCTTGCTGCAACGCGGATTATGATAAATGGTCACCATGATTAAGATCCTTTTTGATACTGACGGAAGCGTTTTTGCAGCTCACGAAATTGGTCGATGCGCGCATCATAACGCGCCTGTTTCAGGCTGCCGAGCGGCACCTGGGCGCTGGCGCGGCTGAGTGCCCGGATAGCCTGATCCATCTGACCATTCAGCGCCAGGCCTTCGGCACGCGCCGAGAGTTCCTCATCCTGCAACCCCTGGGCTGCTGAAGCCTGGGCCAGCAGATCCCAGCCATTAGGATCGTCCGGGTGCGACCAGGTATAACGATTGAGGATGCGGCTGGCATTGGCGGGTTGTTTGGCTTCAACGTAGGCGTTCGCCAGGTTGAGCTGAATCACCGCGTTGTTGTTGCTGCCTTTGGCGCTGCTGAGCATGTTGATAGCCTGCTGCGGTTGATTCAGGCCGATATCAATATCCGACATGATATCGAGAAACCACACGTTATCCGGCTGTTTAGCCAGCATCGGCGAAATGATTTTCTTCGCGTTTTCAAAGCTTTTGGCCTGCAAAAACTGTACCGCTTTGCCGTACTGTGAAGCCTGCTGCTCGCGACTGTTGCCTTTGGCGTATTGATTCAGCAGCTCATCGGTCAGCTGATTCTGGCCGGTGGAATACATGCCGAGGGAACGAACTTTCGCCATGTAGAAATCCTGTGAGGACTGCACCACTACCGGACGCATCTGGTTCGCGCGGTTGCGCGCATCCGCCAGACGGCTGTCGGGCAGGGGGTGCGTCAGCAGAATTTCCGGTGGTTTTGACGAGAAGCGGCTTTGATCTGCCAGCTTTTGCAGGAAAGCGGGCATCGCCTGGGGATCAAACCCGGCGCGTTGCAGCACCTGAATACCGATGCGGTCCGCTTCCTGTTCATTGCTTTGGGTAAAGCTGATCATCCCCTGTTGCGTCCCGGCGAGGGTGCCCATCAGCCCGGCCATCCCCGCCTGCGGGTTGGCTATCGCCAGCAAAATCGAACCGAGCGCACCGACCCAGGTCAGCGGCGCATTCTTCTTCTGTTCTTCCATCGCGCGTGCCAGATGGCGCTGGGTGACGTGCGAGATTTCGTGCGCCATCACCGATGCCAGCTGGCTTTCGTTATCGGTGAAGCGAAACAGCGCCGAGTGCAGCACCACGTTGCCGCCAAAGAAGGCGAAGGCGTTCAGCTCATCATTCTGGATCAGATAAAAATGAAACGGGGTGCGAACCGAGTTGGCATGCGCGACCAGCCGCTGTCCGAGTTGGTTGATATATTGATTCAGCAAGGGATCGTTGATCAGCGGGGCGCTGGCACGCAGCTGACGCACATAGAAATCGCCAATCTGCAATTCCTGATTAATCGACAGCGTTGCACCTGCCGTGGTGCCCATATCGGGCAGAGAATCGCTCACATCGGCGCGGGCGCTCAGCGCGGGTGTGAGCAGCAGCGCAGGAATAAGGGCCGCCAGCACTGATTTCTTCAACCGGTTAAACATGCCTTGATCCTGTAATGAGTGACCTGAAATTGGACAGGTAAGTGGTGCAAATGTTCTGCGATGCTGTTCCGTAGCGGCGCGATTTATCGCGCTGTTTTTGAAAAGACGCGCGATAAATCGCGCCGCTACGGACAGGATTTTTATCTTAACCAGACTTATCGTACAAGCAAGCGCACGCACGAAATGAGATAAATGCAAAATGTTGCTGACGAATGGCGAAAAAAGTAGCAAAAATTTGAATAAGACAAATGCGCCATTTGCTGGGATGTTGCGCCTGGATAAGCGTAAATTCAGGTAAAATTACTCAAAATTATTGAATCTGGCATGAATCTTTCCAGGGTTACTCTGAAAAGTAGCGCTGAGAATGCGCGGATGGCCTGATTTATCCATCGACAATATTAATCATGACGCAAAAGGTTAAGCAGGGGACTGCATAAAAGGATGGTCATATTTCCCCTCATTGATAGTCATGACAATCGGATTCCCCGGTAAAACTCCCGTCCAGCCATTCTTCAACTCGTCAACTTTCCTTCATCAGCGTTGCTATTCAATGAGCCGCGCTAATTATTTTTCCTGCAATGAAACCGCGTACAGCCGCGAAAACCGGCGGCTTTAGGCGTTGTCCTGGTGTGGTATAGATAAAGCACGTTGTTCAAACGGACTGCGCCTGCCTGCCGGAGAGTGTCTATGCGTTCTGTTGTCTCCTATGCCCTGATTGCGATCGTCGGTGGTTTTGTTGGTGCCGTTGCCAGTAAAAGCGATGACCTCTATCAGCGCGTCGTGAACCACTTTTCTTCGCCACCGACCGACCCGGAAGGGTTCTGGAGCACGCCGGGCATCAATGGCTACGGCAAGATCCATTACGAACCCGATGCGGCCTTTAAACCGGTGGCGGGACTGAGCAACAAAATTGTTTTCCAACTCACTAAAAACGAAGGAGATATCGCCCGGCCAAATCTCGGGCTGGAACGTGTGGCCAGGGTGGTGAATCTGTATATCGCCTCGGGCGTCCCGGCGGAGCAACTGCACTTTGTGGTGTCAGTCACCGGTGATGCGACCCCGGCGATGCTGGATAACACGCATTTCAAACAATTTTATGGCACCGATAACCCCAATCTGCCGCTGATTGCAGAGCTGACTAAGCAAGGGGTGAAGGTGTCGGTATGCGATCAGTCGGTGGCGTTTCATCACTACCCCAATGACTGGATCGACAGATCGGTGATCCATGCGCTCTCCAGCCCGACCACAGTGTCGACGCTGCAAAATCAGGGCTATGCATGGCTACAAATGTAACGGGCTTTTTGATAATGGTTGAGGAGAAGTGAAATGCGTCCAGCGACATACATTGTAGTGGCAGCACTGGCCGGTTTTATCGGCGGAAATGTGCTTCAGCTTCCCGACCTTGTTGATAAAGTCAGCGACAAGTTTGCGGATAAAAAAACCGAACCGGCCGATTTCTGGAGCACACCCGCCATCGACGGTTATGGCAAGATTCATTTTGTGAACACGCCTGCGTTTAACCCCGGCAATACGCCAGGCCTGAGCAACAAAATTGTCTTCCAGATTAACCGTAACGACGGGGATATCCGCCAGCCGAACCTCGGTCTGGAACGTGTGGCACGCGTCACCAACCTTTATTACGCCGCAGGTGTGCCGCTGAACCAGCTGAACTTTGTGGTATCGATTAACAGCGATGCAGTGCCAGCCGCGCTGAACAACGAACAGTTCCGTAAAGCCTATGGTGTGGACAATCCCAACCTGAAGTTGATCAACGAACTGGAAAAAGCCGGGGTGAAGGTGTCGATTTGCGATCAGTCGGTGGCTTTCCATCAGCTGGAACGTGAATGGATTGACCCGATGGTCACGCACACGCTGTCCAGTGGCACCACCGTCGCCACGCTGCAAAACGAAGGATATGCCTTCCTGATGTTGTAATCCCTCTGACAGCAGTCTTCGCTGCTGTCATCTTGCTGTCATCTCCGCGTGATGTGGCTGTCACAGTTCGCCATTAAGTTAAGCGCCAATGAGATCGATCTCATTGGTGACTAACGAGGCGAATATGTCCGATTTACTGAGTGTGGCAAAGCTGGCTGGCGTCTCGCGCGCAACAGCAGCTCGTGCCTTCTCTGATCCCCATCTGCTGCGGCCGGATACCTTAAATAAGGTGCTGGCGGCATCGGAGCAACTGGGTTTTCGCCCCAACCACATCGCCCGCCAGTTACGCACACAAAACTCGACGACCCTCGGGGTGCTGCTGCCTTCTCTGCTTAACCCGATTTTCTCGCAACAGTTGCAGGCGATGGAGCGTGAAGCGCGTCAGGCCGGGTTTGGCCTGCTGGTGGCGACCAGTGATTATCAGCCCGAACGCGAAGCGGCGATTGTTGAACATATGCTGCGCCAGCGGGTGGCGGGACTGGTGTTAACCGTGGCCGATGCAGACAACAGCGCGGTGCTGCATACCCTGCATGAGGCGCAAATGCCGTTTGTGCTGGCGCATAACGTGCCGCAGCACAGCGACTGGCCTGCGGTTTGCGTTGATAACCGCCAGGCGATGCGTGAAGCCACCGATCATCTGCTGCAACTCGGGCACCGGCATATCGGCATGATTGCCGGACCGATGCTGCAATCCGATCGCGCCCGTCTGCGTTATCAGGGCTATTGCGACGCCATGCAGCAGGCGGCCCTGCCGGTGATTGAAATGCCCAGCCACACCCATTCCGATTTCGCGCTGCTGCAACCCTGGTTGCAGGGCGAGTCGGCGCTGACGGCGGTAATTTGCACCAATGATCTGCTGGCGATCAGCCTGATTGGTGACGCCCAGCGCGCCGGAGTACGCATTCCACAACAACTTTCAGTGATGGGATTTGATGGCATCGATATCGGTGAACAAATTGCCCCCTCACTGGCAAGCGTGGCGCAGCCTGGCGATCGGCTGGGTTCCTGCGCCATTGAGATGCTTTTACAACAGGCCAGCCGCGGCACACGCGTACTGGCACATCGACTGCGGCCAGGTGAAAGCGTGGCGGCACCGGTTTTTTCCTTTATTGCCAACACCAGGGAACCATCATGAAATTGCATAAAAAAGTCAAAATCATTGCCGGGGCGCTGGCCCTGACGCTCGGTTCGCTACTCAGCGCGCAGACGCAGGCGGCAGAAACCGCCATTTGCTACAACTGCCCACCGGAATGGGCTGACTGGGGCACGCAGCTCAAAGCTATCGCCAAAGACACCGGCATTCAGGTGCCGCAGGACAACAAAAACTCCGGCCAGGCGCTGGCACAGATGGTGGCTGAACAGGCTAACCCGGTGGCGGATGTGGTGTATTACGGTGTCAGCTTTGGTATCCAGGCAGACAGCGCCGGTGTCATCGCCAGCTATAAACCCAAACACTGGGATGAGATCCCGGCGGGCATGAAAGATCCTAACGGTAAATGGGTCGCGCTGCATTCGGGCACCATGGGCTTTATGGTCAACGTGGATGCACTGGGTGGCGCGCCGATCCCGCAATCCTGGAATGACCTGCTGAAGCCGGAATACAAAGGCATGATCGGCTACCTCGATCCGGCCAGCGCCTTTGTTGGCTATGTAGCGGCAGTGGCGGTAAACCAGGCACTGGGCGGCAACATGCACGACTTTACGCCGGGTCTGGACTGGTTCAAAAAATTGCAGGCGAATCAGCCGATTGTGCCGAAACAAACCGCCTATGCGCGTCTGCTCTCCGGCGAGATCCCGATTCTGCTCGATTACGACTTCAACGCCTATCGCGCCAAATATAAAGACCATGCCAATGTGGCCTTTGTGATCCCGAAAGAGGGCACCGTCACCGTGCCGTATGTCATCAGCCTGGTGAAGAACGCGCCGCATGAAGCTAACGGCAAGAAAGTGATCGATTACGTGCTGTCGGACAAAGGGCAGGCCATCTGGGCCAACGCTTTCCTGCGCCCGGTACGTACTTCTGCCATGTCGCCTGAAGCGAAGAAATACTTCCTGCCGGACAGCGATTACGCGCGTGCCAAAACGGTTGATTACCAGCAGATGGCCGATGCGCAGAAAGCCTTCTCTGCCCGTTATCTGAGTGAGATCCATTAATGTCGCAGTCCGACATCCTGGCGGCCTCGTGCCGCCAGACGCGTAAATGGCCGGGCAGCCGCTGGCTGTGGCTGACGCTGCCCGCGCTGTTGTTCTTCTGTGCGTTCTGGCTGCTGCCGTTTGCCCGCTTGCTGCAAATCGGCATGCAGGCTGACCGCACCACTCAGCACAGCGGTTACTGGACGGTAATCAGCCAGCCGCAATATTTAGTCAGCCTGCTGAATACCGTGCTGTTGTCGCTGGCGGTGACGCTGGTGACGTTGTTAATCGCCGCCAGTGTTGGTTGCTTTCTGGCGCGTCAGCGCTTTGCCGGTCGCGGCATCCTGCTGGCGTTACTGACCTTCCCGCTGGCGTTTCCCGGTGTGGTGGTGGGCTTTCTGGTGGTGATGCTGGCGGGCCGCCAGGGGTTGCTGGCACAGATCAGTATGAGCCTGGTGCATGAGCGCTGGACGCTGGCCTATTCGCTGGTCGGATTGTTTATCGGTTATCTCTACTTTTCACTGCC
The DNA here is from genome assembly GCF_002095535.1 of Pantoea cypripedii. NCBI lineage: Bacteria > Pseudomonadati > Pseudomonadota > Gammaproteobacteria > Enterobacterales > Erwiniaceae > Pantoea > Pantoea cypripedii. The sequence goes on along the minus strand of NZ_MLJI01000001.1, from coordinate 3,121,440 downwards.
ACGCGCCATCGTCACGCTGGTGGCGGCCAGTGAAAAACTCGATCGTTCGCTGGAAGAAGCCGCGCGTTCGCTCGGTGCCAGTCAATGGCGCATCACCTGGGATGTGATCGTCCCCGGACTGCAACCAGCGCTGCTCTCCACTGGCGCGCTGTGCTTTGCCACCAGTATGGGGGCGTTTGGTACCGCCTTTACGCTCGGTACCGATTTAGCGGTGTTGCCGCTGACCATTTATGGCGAATTCACTAACTACGCCAACTTTGCCACCGCCGCAGCGTTGTCGGTGGTGATGGGGGGCGTTGCCTGGCTGGCACTGATGCTGGCACGTCGTCTGGCGCATCGTTCGACGAAGGAGGCGGTATGAATCGTCGTGGACTCTTTACCCTGCAACTGCTGATCACCACGCTCACCGCGCTGTTTATGCTGGTGCCGGTGGTGCTGTCGATGCTGGCCGGGGTGACCAACAACTATTTTATTGGCCTGCGCAGCGGACTGACGCTGAAGTGGGTGGAGCAGGTGTGGCAGATGTACGCCGACACCTTCTGGCTGTCGTTACTGATTGCGCTGTGCTGTCTGCTGGTCACGCTGGTGATCGGTGTGCCTGCCGCCTGGGGATTGCTGAAAGCACCGGGCCGCTGGGCGGCACGCATTGAAGAATGCCTGATGCTGCCGGTGGCGCTGCCGGGCTTAGCCACTGCGCTCGGTATCATCCTGTTATATGGTCAGTTTTCCAGCCTGCGCGACAGCTGGCTGTTTATCCTGATCGGTCACGTACTCTTTACGCTGCCATTTATGATGCGCCCGGTGCTGGCGGTGATGCAGGCGGTGGATATGCCGCGCCTGGAAGAAGCCTCCGCCAGCCTCGGTGCCGGGTTCTGGCAGCGCTTCTTCACCGTGGTGGTACCCAATTGCCGCAACGGCATTCTTGCCGGGGCGTTTATGGTCATCACTTTATCGGTGGGGGAGTTCAACATCACCTGGATGTTGCACACGCCGCTGACCAAAACCTTGCCAGTGGGCCTGGCCGATAGCTATGCCTCAATGCGGCTGGAAGTGGGTTCGGCCTATACCCTGATTTTTATTCTGATGATTCTGCCGTTGTTGCTGCTGCTGAATGCGCTCAATCAATGGCTTAACCGCGCAGTTGCGCGCCAACATAAGGAACCGGCATGAACAACGCTGCCGTAACCGTGACGCTGCGGAACTGCTCGCGTCGCTTTCACCACCACCTGGCGCTGCATCCTCTCGATCTGACGGTGAATGCCGGAGAAACCCTGGTGCTGCTTGGCCCTTCGGGCTGCGGTAAAACCACCACGCTGCGCATTATCAGCGGGCTGGAGAGCTGCGATGCCGGTGGCGAAGTGTGGTTTGACGGGCGCAACGTCACCGATTTGCCGATTGAAAAACGCAATGTCGGCATGGTGTTCCAGAACTACGCGCTGTTTCCCAATCTGAACGTGGCCGACAACGTGGCTTACGGCCTGAAAGTGCAGGGCGTGCCGCGTGCGGAGCGGGAGGCGCGGGTGAAAGAGATGCTGGCGCTGGTGGACCTCAGCGCGCTGGCACAGCGCAGTATCGACAAACTCTCTGGCGGGCAGAAGCAACGCGTGGCGTTGGCCCGTGCGCTGGCGGCTCGCCCGAAAGTCTTGCTGTTTGACGAGCCGCTGGCGGCGCTGGATGCCCGTCTGCGTGACCGTCTGCGTCTGGAGATCGGGGCGCTGCTGAAGCAGCTGGCGATCACCGCGGTGTACGTCACCCACGATCAGCAGGAAGCGATGGCGCTTGGCGATCGGATTGCGGTGATGGAACACGGGCGGCTGGTGCAAATCGATACGCCGCAGCGCATTTATCAGCATCCGGCTTCGAAGTTCGTGGCTGATTTTGTCGGGGCGATTAACTGCGTTGATGTGGATGCGCGTGGTAATCCCCAGCGTTTTTGCCGCCCGGAAGATGTGCTGCTGGCGAGTGATAACCGTTATACGCGCCAGGGTTTTGTCGTCGCCAGTACCTTCCTTGGCGCGTCACAGCGGCTGGTGATCGATATTGGTCTGGCCGCACCGATTCAGGTTGATCGTCATGCACGCGAAGCCTGGCATGCCGGGCAACCGGTGAGCTGGTCGCTGGCGCAGGACGCCGCCCTCCAATTTTCTGCTTCCTGAGGAATAAAGATTGTCTGAAGTCATGACGCTGATTGCGCAAATCAGCGATTTACATATCAAGGCGCAGGGTCGCCTGTCGTATAAAAAAGTGGATACCCAGGCGGCATTGTTGCGGGTGATTGATACGCTGAATCAGCTGCGCCCACGCCCGGATGTGGTGGTGATTACCGGCGATTTGGTCGATTTTGGCTTGCCGGAAGAGTATCAAACTCTGCGTCAGGCGCTGCAAGGGCTGCAACTGCCTTACCTTCTGATGCCGGGCAATCATGATGACCGCCAGGCATTACGCGCGGCCTTCCCGGAACACAGGTATCTGCAACGTGGGGAAACCCTCAACTGGCAAACCCGTGTTAACGGTGTGCAACTGCTGGCGCTGGATTCCAGCGTGCCGCAGCAGCCGTGGGGGTATGTTGATGAAGCGCAGCTGCTATGGCTGGACGAGCAGTTGAAAAACGCACCCGACACGCCAACCCTGGTGATGCTGCATCATCCGCCTTTTATTACCGGCATCGGCCATATGGATAAACAACCACTGCGCAACCCTGACGCACTGGCGGCAGTGATTCGCCAGCATCCGCAGGTAGAACGCGTGCTCAGCGGCCATCTGCACCGATCGATTCAGGCGCGTTTCGCGGGTACCCTGGCCTGCACGGCTCCGGGGGTATCGCATCAGGTGGCGTTTGATTTGTCCGCAGATGGCCCGGCCAACTTTGTGCTGGAACCGCCGGGTTTTCTACTGCATCGCTGGCATCCACAGCAGGGAATGACGACGCATCTGTGTGCCATTGGTGATTATCCAGGGCCTTTTCCGTTTTACGATATTAACGGCTTAATCGACTAATTAGCGCCAGATATAAGCAAAAGAAATCGTGTGCCGACAGGATGCTTCGTGCTCAAATTGAGTTGCGGGTGTACAATCCTCTGTTACCTCACCAGGGTATGTACCACCAACAATAACAATACTGTCAGGCACTCGAATTATGAACAGACTCATCATGGTGGAACCACCATGTTAATGCGCATCCGGCCAAAAACCGATCTGCGCACGCTGATCACGCTGCTGGCGATCACCAGTATTGTTATCACGCTGGCTAACGCCCTATACGCAACATGGCGTGTGCAACGCATGGTCCTGATCGAGAGTACCCTCGAAGCCAACCGCGCTTATGCCACCAAACTGGCCGCCACCACCGAAGTTTTCTTTCAGCTGGCACAATCTCAGCTGCACTACAGCGCGACCCAACTGGGCAAAGATTTCGACAATACCGAACTGGCGCAGCAGGAAGTGAATCGCCTGCGCGAACAGACCAGCAGCTTCAACTCAGTGGCGGTGGTGAACACCGATGGCGTGGTGATAGCCATCTCGCCGGAATCGCTGATGCTGAAAGGCATGAAGCTCACCAGCCAGGCCTCACGCGAAGCGCTGGCAAAGCGCCAGCCGATGGTCAGCAAACCGACCCTTTCTGCCGCCAATAACCTGCTGGTGTTTGTCTCCTGGCCGATCTGGAGCAAAGAAGGTCGCTACCTGGGTTATGTCGGCGGCACTATTTATCTGAAGAAGAAAAGCATTCTGAACGAGCTGCTGGGCGAGCAATATTATCGTGATGGCACCCATGTTTACGTGCTGGATCGCAATAACCAGGTGCTGTATCACCAGAACAACCAGCTGATTGGTAAAAGCGTGCCGGGCATCATCAGCGACAGTCAGCGTCAGGAGCAAACCAATGGTTCACTGCAACTGACTGAGGAAGGAACGGCGAAACTGGCCGGTTACGCGATTGTGCCGACCACTGGCTGGATGGTAGTGGCGCTGAAACCTACCGATGTCACCCTGGCTCCGCTCTCAGGATTGCTGTTGAAAGTGTTGAAAAACTCGGTGCCCTTTGCCTTGTTAACGCTGCTGGTGGCGGTGATTCTGGCGCGTCTGATCGCGCTGCCATTGTGGCAGCTGGCGCGTAAGGCCAGCCAGATGGATGCCCAAAGCGTGTCGGGTGAGATTGGCGGCATTCGTGCCTGGTACTTTGAAGCCGCGCAGGTCAAACGCGCGATGCTGACCGGTATCAATCTGGTGCAGGACAAAATTGGTCGGCTGAAGTCTGAAGTGCAGACCGATCCGCTGACCAACCTGCTGAACCGGCGTGGCCTGAGCGCGGTGCTGGATTATTTCAATGCCATGCGCCAGCCGTTTGCGGTGCTGGCACTGGATATCGACCATTTCAAACGCGTGAATGATAACTTTGGTCATGATGTGGGCGATGAAGTGATCAAAAAAATCGCCCAGGCCCTGAGCCACAGTGCGCGCGCCACTGACGTGGTGTGCCGCAACGGCGGCGAAGAGTTTCTGATGTTGCTGCCCGGCACCACGGCCGAAGAAGCGCGGATTATTGCCGAGCGGTTACGCAACAATATTGCTGACAGCAGGATCGAAACGGTCGGCAACATCACCATTTCTGTCGGCATTGCCCTGTGGCAGCCGGAAAATGGCACCCAGGAGCAGAGCCTGAAACAGGCCGATGCGGCTTTATATCAGGCGAAGAACGCCGGACGTAACTGCGTTATGATTGCCGGACAGGACGCGCTGGTCAGCAGTATCACTCGTTAAACAGTAGCCTGTTCATCAGCCGGAATTTCAGTACAATCGTCATCCCGTTTGACCTCAGGCAACGAAAGTTATGCTGGCTCTGCTTATTCAATGGTACAGACGTCGTTTCAGTGATCCCGAGGCGATTGGCCTGGTGGTGATTCTGCTGGCGGCGTTCTGCATCCTGTTCTTCTTCAGTGGCCTGCTGGCCCCGCTGCTGGTGGCCGTGGTACTGGCTTACCTGCTGGAGTGGCCCACTGTGCGCCTGCAACGGGTCGGCTGTAGCCGCACCTGGGCTACCAGCATTGTGCTGGTGCTGTTCGGTAGCATCGTGCTGGTGATGGGATTGATTGTCGTGCCCGTGGCGTGGCAGCAAAGTATCAACCTGACCCACGACCTCCCCAACATGCTGAACAAACTCTACCAGTTTGCCGCCGGGCTGCCGAAACGTTACCCGGCGCTGGTGGATGCCGGCATCATCGATATCGTGGTCGAGAACCTGCGCAGTCGCCTTACCGGGCTGGGTGATTCGCTGGTGAAATATTCGCTGGCGTCGCTGGTCGGGTTGATGACGCTGATGATTTATCTGGTGCTGGTGCCGCTGATGGTGTTTTTCCTGCTGAAAGACAAAGAGCAGATGCTCAATGCGGTACGTCGCGTATTACCACGTAATCGTGGTCTGGCGGGCATCGTGTGGCAGGAGATGAATCAGCAAATCACCAACTACATTCGCGGCAAAGTGCTGGAAATGCTGGCGGTGGGCGTGGTGAGCTGGCTGGCATTTGTGTTGCTCGGCCTTAATTACGCGTTGCTGCTGGCCGTGCTGGTGGGGATTTCCGTATTGATCCCCTATATCGGGGCGATGCTGGTGACCATTCCGGTGATTGGCGTCGGCCTGTTCCAGTGGGGACTGGGCAGCGATTTCTGGACCATGTTTGTGGTGTATCTGGTGGTTCAGGGGCTGGATGGCAACATACTGGTCCCGATTCTGTTCTCCGAGGCGGTCAACCTGCATCCGCTGGTGATCATTTTATCGGTGGTGATTTTCGGTGGGTTGTGGGGCTTCTGGGGCGTGTTCTTTGCCATCCCACTGGCGACATTAATCAAAGCCGTGGTGCGCGCCTGGCCGGAAGAGACGATCGTAAGCTAAATAAAACGGGTGCGCATGGCGCACCCGTGAGTATCAGGCTGACTGCAGGTAATCCAGCACGATGTCGTGGTGGTTCGACGTTTTGAAGTCGTCAAACACCTTCTCCACCTTGCCATCACCAGCGATCAGGAAGCTGATGCGGTGAATGCCGTCATAGGTTTTCCCCATAAAGGATTTCTCTCCCCAGACGCCAAACTGCTCGCACACCTGATGATCTTCATCAGACAGCAGCGTGAAGTTCAGCATCTCTTTTTCGGCAAAACGTGACAGCTTTTCTGGTTTGTCAGTGCTGATGCCCAGCACTTCTACGCCGACTTTTTTCAGATCATCCATGTTGTCGCGCAGACCACAGGCCTGCACGGTGCAACCTGGGGTCATGGCTTTCGGATAGAAATAGACCAGAACGCGCTGTCCCTGGAAGTCGGCCAAATTTACTTGTTCGCCATCCTGATCGGGCAAGCTAAATTTCGGTGCGGTATCACCGGCTTTCAGTGGATTCATCACAACTCTCCATTTTTTTCTTTCATGCTGTGGGTAATACACCATCAGGACCAAAAGTGCCAGGTGGAGTTTACCGTCAGGGTTATTTCCGCACACTGTTTACCCGTTTGGGCAGAGTGTGTGACGAAATAACCCGGAGGCCTGATCAGTGCCCGGCAGGGGTGCTGGCAGCGCTGTACAGACGAATCGTACCCTGGGCGTGCAGTTCCTGACAGAGTTGATTAAACGCCGGTTCGATGCTGGCACCTTCAACGCTGTGCGCGGTCATCTGAATATACAGCGTGGGTGGCACGCCATCCTGCGCGGGTTGAATACGCGAAACCAGCTCGGCGATATTCATCTGATGCTTATCAAACAAATCGGTGAAGCGCTCAATGATATGCGGTGAATCCGGTACTTCTACCTGCACCCAGACGGTGGCGGGCATCGGCGGGGTGATGCGCGCATTGGTGCGCTTCATCACAATCAGCAATTCCAGCTCCGCGCCTTTCATCGGCAGAGTGGATTCAATCAGGGTGATGGCATTCCAGCTTCCGGAGAGCAGCATAATAAAGGTGAATTCATCACCGAGCATCGCCAGACGACTGTCTTCGATATTGCAGCCGCAGCTGCTGACATGGCGGGTGATGGTATTCACGATACCGGGACGATCAACGCCCAACGCGGTGATCACCAGGTGGTGAGGCTGTGGCTGCGACAAAATGACATTTCCTGTGTGTTCGCTAATAACCATAAGGTAAACATAAAAAAAACTGCTGACAAGCGCTTGAATGGCGTGGCTCGCTTGCTTTTCCCTCGGCGTAAAACGTACCATGAGGCACTTGTATGTCGAGGGGATCGCCCATGTTCACCGGAAGTATTGTTGCGCTCGTTACGCCAATGAATGACAAAGGTAATGTCTGCCGCGCGAGTTTGAAAAAACTGATTGATTATCATGTCGCCAGCGGCACCGCGGCGATTGTTTCTGTTGGCACCACCGGCGAATCTGCCACCCTCAGCCATGAAGAACATGGCGAAGTGGTGATGATGACCCTCGAACTGGCCGATGGCCGCATCCCGGTGATTGCCGGAACCGGCGCGAATGCCACCGCCGAGGGGATTTCCCTCACCAAACGCTTCACCGGCACCGGTGTGGTAGGCTGCCTGACGGTGACGCCTTACTATAACCGTCCGACCCAGGAAGGCCTGTTCCAGCATTTCAAAGCGATTGCCGAAAGTACTGATCTGCCGCAGATGCTGTACAACGTCCCTTCCCGTACCGGTTGCGACATGCTGCCGGAGACGGTTGCTCGTCTGGCCGAAATCAAAAATATTATCGGAATCAAAGAGGCAACCGGGAACTTATCGCGGGTTAGTCAGATCCAAGAGCTGGTTGATGATGAATTCATTCTGGTGAGTGGCGATGACGGCACTGCACTGGACTTCATGCAACTGGGCGGCAAAGGCGTTATTTCGGTCACGGCCAACATTGCGGCACGTGAAATGGTTGAACTGTGCGCGCTGGCGCAGCAGGGCAACTTTGCCGAAGCGCGTCGCCTGAATCAGCGTCTGATGCACCTGCACCAGACGCTTTTCTGTGAACCCAATCCTATCCCGGTGAAATGGGCCGCGAAACAACTAGGATTAATCGCGGATGACACGCTGCGTTTGCCAATGACGCCGCTGACCGAAGCCGGTCAGGCCAAAACGGCGCAGGCATTGATCAAAGCGGGTCTGCGATAATTTAGGGAGAATCAATGAGTTATTCAGTTAAGCGCTCGACGCTGGCAACGGTGGTGGGTCTTTCCACCCTGATGCTGCTGTCAGCTTGTTCCAGCGATCAGCGTTATAAGCGCCAGGTCAGCGGTGATGAATCTTACCTGCAGGCGCCTGAACTGCATGATTTAAAAGCCCCGGCGGGGATGATTCTGCCTCTGCAGAATGGTGATTACGACGTGCCGCACGCGGTCGCCAAAGGCGCAGTGGGTAAAGAGCTGGATATTCGTCCGCCTGCCCAGCCGCTGGCACTGATGAACGGTACACGTGCCCAGTTCACCGGCAATACCGGTGTGCTGGCGGTGGAAAGCAGCCGTGGTTCCATCTGGCCGCAGGTGGTCAACGTGGTGCAATCGTACAAATTCCCGATTGCCCAGCGTGATGATGCCGGACAACAGCTGACCACCGATTGGGTGCAGTGGAACCGTGCGGATGAAGACAATCAGTATCGTGGTCGTTACCAGGTCAGCGTGCAGAACCAGAGCTATCAGCAGGTGCTGACGGTGCGTCTGCTGGAACTGCAACAGTCAGGCAAGACCGTGACTGCACCGGTACAAATCCAGCGCTACACCGCGCAGATGCTGAACGACATCAGCACCGGTATGGATAAGATCGATACTGCCAGCCAGGATGCCGCAGCCGGTCGTGGTGTTGGACAGATTGCCGTCCAGAGCGGTGCCGATGACACCGGTCTGCCGCTGTTGATTCTGCGTTCACCGTTCAACCTCACCTGGCAGCGTCTGCCAGCGGCGCTGAAACGCGCAGGTATGGAAGTGACCGACAGCAACCGCTCGCAGGGTAGCCTGAACGTCACCTACAAACAGCCGGGTAGCGGCGCGTGGGATGATATCGGTGCCAAAGATCCGGGCTTACCGAACGGCGATTACAAATTGCAGGTCGGCGATCTCGATAACCGCAGCAGTCTGCAGTTCATCGATCCTAAAGGTCACGTGCTGACTCAGTCGCAGAATGATGCGCTGGTGGCGGTGATGCAGGGCGCAATCAACAAATAAATTGCCTCAGGCCGGAGAATATCCGGCCTTTTTTTTGAGATTTTGGCATAATAGCGCCCGGCGAGGTAAACGATTGCGTATTGCCGCCGTGCAGTGGGTAACCATTGCTGAACACGGGTTCTTTCATGTTTGGAGTTAACAAGATGCAAAAGCGAGCTGAGTTGTATCGCGGTAAAGCGAAAACCGTATACAGCACCGACAATCCGGATCTGCTGGTACTTGAATTCCGCAACGATACGTCAGCAGGAGACGGTGCACGAATCGAGCAGTTTGATCGCAAAGGGATGGTGAATAACAAGTTCAACCATTTCATCATGACCAAATTGCAGGAAGCGGGCATTCCGACCCAGATGGAAGCGCTGCTGTCGGATAACGAAGCGCTGGTGAAAAAGCTGGAGATGGTGCCGGTGGAGTGCGTGGTGCGCAACCGTGCGGCAGGATCGCTGGTAAAACGTCTGGGTGTGGAAGAGGGCATGTTGCTCAATCCACCGCTGTTTGATCTCTTCCTGAAAGATGACGCCAAACACGACCCGATGGTGAACGAATCTTACTGCGAAACCTTCGGCTGGGTGAGTAAAGAGAATCTGGCGCGTATGCGTGAGCTGACCTACAAAGCCAACGACGTGCTGAGCAAAATGTTTGATGACGCCGGTCTGATCCTGGTGGACTTCAAGCTGGAGTTTGGTCTGTTCAAAGGCGAAGTGGTGCTGGGCGATGAGTTCTCGCCAGACGGCGCGCGTCTGTGGGACAAAGAAACCATGGACAAAATGGACAAAGACCGTTTCCGTCAGAGCCTCGGTGGCCTGATCGAAGCCTATGAAGAAGTGGCGCACCGCCTGGGTGTGAAACTGGATTAATTGTTGGTCAGAGACCGGCAAATACCGTAACGGCGCGATTTATCGCGCTGTTTTTTTATGTGCCGCGTTTAAAATCGCAAAGGGATTGCGCGATAAATCGCAAAGGAATTGCGCGATAAATCGCGCCGCTACGGGCTGGTGCTTCCTGCTGCTGCCATCTAAAATCATGCAAAGTTAATTTGATGAACAAAGGAGCACGCCATGCGCTGGCAGGGACGTCGCGAAAGCGACAATGTGGAAGACCGACGTGACCAGTCGCCAGGTGGTTACGAGGGGCGACAAATACGTCTGCCGCGTGGTAAAGGCGGTATCATCTTATTAATCATCGTCGCAGTGGCCGGTTATTACGGCTATGACCTGACGGCGCTGTTCGAAGGTGGCGGCAACCTCACTCCCACCACTCAGCAACATCAACGCGCCAACCCGGCGCAGGATGAAGCGGCAAAATTCACCTCGGTGATTCTGGCCACCACCGAAGATACCTGGAGCAAGCTGTTCCAGCAGATGGGCAAGCAGTACGTGCCGCCCAAACTGGTGATGTATCGTGGTGCCACCCGCACCGGTTGTGGCACCGGTCAGTCAGTGATGGGACCGTTCTACTGCCCAACGGATCAAACCGTTTATATCGACCTGTCATTTTACGATGAGATGAAAACCAAACTCGGCGCGGGGGGGGACTTTGCCCAGGGCTATGTGATCGCCCACGAAGTCGGCCATCACGTACAGAAACTGCTGGGTATCGAACCGAAAGTGCGCCAGATGCAGCAGGGTGCCAGCCAGACGCAGGTCAATCAGCTCTCGGTGAAAATGGAGCTACAGGCAGACTGCTTTGCCGGTGTCTGGGGCCATTATATGCAGCAGCAGAATATCCTCGAAGTGGGTGATTTGCAGGAAGCCCTGAATGCCGCCGAGGCGATTGGTGATGACCGCCTGCAACAAAAAAGCCAGGGGCGGGTGGTGCCGGACAGCTTTACCCACGGCACCTCGCAGCAGCGTTATACCTGGTTTAAACGCGGTTTCGACAGCGGTAATCCCGGGCAATGCAACACCTTCGCCACTAACGGATGAATTTGCCTGACATCAGCACGGCGATGCAGCGGGCAGGCATTCGCCGTTTATGCGTGATAAGCGGCAGCAGCGACTGGACGCAGCAGAAGGCCAGTGTCTGGCGGGCGGCGTTACCCGGTGACTGGCTGACCATCAGCGAGTTAAACGTACCTGATGTCGCTTCTCACCCGCCAGCAGCACTGCGCACCCTGCTGGGTCGCGAATTTCATCACGCCATTTTCGATGCTCGCCACGGTTTCCATGCGGAAGCCTTTGCCGCACTGGCGGGTACGCTGACCGCCGGAAGCTGGCTGCTGCTACTGACGCCACCCTGGCAGGAATGGGCCACCCGGCCTGATGCCGACAGCCTGCGTTGGGCGGACGTCAGCCAGCCGATTGCCACGCCGCATTTCACCCGTCAGCTGCAACAACAGATGCTGGCGGATGCGCAAATTATGCTGCTGCGTGAAGGGCTTCCGGTGCGGGAACCGGCTACGACCGTTTTTCCTGACTGGCATTGCCAGGCCCCGCAGCAACAGCAGCGCATCCTGCAACAATTGCTCACCATGCCTGCGGGCGTGGCCGTTATCACCGCCGCGCGCGGGCGTGGGAAGTCGGCGCTGGCCGGGATGCTGGCGCAGCAAAATGGTCATTGCCTCGTCACCGCTCCCGCCAAAGTCTCTACCGATGTGCTGGCGCAGTTCGCCGGGGAACATTTTCACTTTATCGCCCCGGATGCGTTGCTGGCGCAGGAACCCCCGCCAGATGCCTCATGGCTGATTATCGACGAAGCCGCTGCCATCCCCGCACCGCTGTTGTCGCAGCTGGTGGCGCGTTTCCCACGGGTATTACTGACCACCACCGTGCAGGGTTACGAAGGCACCGGGCGCGGGTTTATGCTGCGCTTCTGTGCCTCATTGCCGGATGTGTGTTATTTCACGCTGGATGAGCCGCTACGCTGGTCTCCCGAGGATCCGCTGGAAGCCTGGTTGAGTCACGCGTTGTTATTTGAGGATGCGCAGGAGAGCGAGGCCCCAGCTGAGATGACGCTGTTTCCAGCGACGCCGGAGCTTCATCCTGAAGCATTGGCGGCGGGTTATCGTCTGCTTTCCAGTGCGCACTATCGCACCACGCCGCTCGATTTACGGCGCATGCTGGATGCGCCGGGGATGCGTTTCTGGCTGGCCGGGACACCCGACAACGTGCAGGGAGCGCTGTGGCTGGTGGAAGAGGGAGGACTGGATGCTTCACTGGCCTGGGCGGTATGGGCTGGGGTGCGCCGTCCGCGCGGCAACCTGGTGGCTCAGTCGCTGGCGGCCCATGCGGGCTTTCCTGAGGCTGCCACGCTGCGTTCACAGCGTATCAGCCGTATCGCGGTGATGGCCGCCGTGCGGCAACGCGGCATCGGTAGCGCGCTGGTGGCGGCTGCGCGTCAGCAGGCACAGGGCTGCGATTATCTCTCGGTCAGTTTTGGTTATACGGAAACCTTGTGGCGCTTCTGGCAGCGCTGTGGTTTCACTCTGGTGCGCATCGGTTCCCAGCGCGAAGCCAGCAGCGGCTGCTATGCCGCGATGGCAATGCTGGCGCTGACGCCAGCCGCGCAGGCGTTACAGCAGCAGGCGGCACGGCGTCTGGCGCGTGACTGGCGCTGGCTGCAACAGTTAATCGGGCTGGATTTACCGCTGGTGGCGCATGATGCGCAGCAAGTTGATGAAGATGACCTCGCGCTGCTTGCCGGTTTTGCCTGGGCGCAACGTCCGTGGGAGGCCAGCTATGCCGCGTTACAGCGTCTGATACGCCAGACCCCGCTGCATCTGCCGCTGTTACACGCCATACTTATGCAAAAACAAGCGCTGAGTGAGGTGGCTCGTCAGGCCGGGATCAGCGGGCGCAAAGCATTGATGATAAAGCTACGTGCCGAGGTGGCTCAGGCGCTGCAACAGCGGGACGCCAGCATGGACGTAAGCTGGCAACAGCGGCTTGCTTCGTTGCAATAAATCCATTATCTCGTTCAAATTTTCCCAATATCACTCGCCAGGCAGTGGCGTATAGTGATGTCAGGAGGATGTTATGGCACTACATTATGTAATTGTTCAGCAACCGAGCACCGATCCCGCCCAGCTGTTTCTGCTGTACCACGGCGTGAACGATAACCCGGAATCAATGGCGCAAATTGGCAGCTGGTTTGCCCGTGCTTTCCCGGAAGCGCAGGTGGTGGCGGTTGGCGCGCCTTTGCCCGGCAGCGTTCCCCAGGGGCGTAAATGGTTTGCCGAAATTCCGGCGCACGATCGTTCGGAGCAACAGGGCGTCAACGCGGCGATGCCGGAGTTTGTTGAGTCGGTGCGTCACTGGCAACAGCAGAGTGGCGTGCGGCCTGAAGCGACGGCGCTGATTGGCTTCTCGCAGGGTAGCACCATGGTGCTGGAAGGGGTGAAAGCGCAGCCTGATCTGGCCGGGCGCGTGGTGGCATTCAGCGGACGTTATGCCACGCTGCCGGAGCGTGCCAGTACCCGTACCACCATCCATCTGATTCATGGCGACTATGATGATCAGATCCCGATGCAGCATGCAGAAGAAGCAGCACAGCGCTTAACCGCGCTGGGTGGCGATGTGACGCTGGATATTGTTGAAGATTTGCCACATGCCATTGACCATCGCAGCATGGAACTGGCGCTGAACCATCTGCGCTATACCGTGCCAAAGCGTTATTTTGACGAGGCGCTGAGCGGTGCCAAACCTGGCGATGACGATGTGGTGATGATGGTATAAGCAAAAATTTGCCTGTGTCGTAGCGGCGCGATTTATCGCGCATCTTTTAGCCGGTATACGGTAAGAAATGCGCGATAAATCGCGCCGCTACAATGGGGTGTGATTTATTGCCAGTGTTTATTTTTTCTTCGGCCAGTCGTCATCATCGTCCCACTTGTCGTTGAAATCGCGATGCGGCGGCAGATCCGGTTTGTTATCCATGAATTTTTTATGATCGATACGTTTCAGGTCTTTATAAACGTTCATCAAAATACCGACCATCAGCAGGATCACCAGGATCCACCAATACTCTTTCAACCATTCCATTTGCCCGCTCCTTATGCGTGTCCTCAGGCGATCAGCTGTTCCATGATGCGCTGATACATGCGGCTCAACATCTGCAAATCTGACGCCTTCACGCACTCATTGATTTTATGAATGGTGGCATTCACCGGACCGAGTTCTACCACCTGTGCTCCCATACGGGCGATGAAACGTCCGTCAGAGGTGCCGCCGGTCGTTAACAGCTGCGGCCTGATTTCATTATAGTGCGCCACAGCGTTCACTACGGCATCCACCAGTTTACCGCGCGACGTCAGGAACGGCTGGCCGGAAAGTTTCCACTCCAGCGTGTAGTGCAACTGGTAGCGATCGAGCAGGGCGGCAACGCGATCGCGGATCATTTGATCGGTCAGTTCGGTGCTGAAACGGAAATTGAATTGTACGAAAAACTCGCCGGGGATCACGTTGTTGCTGCCGGTACCCGCCTGCACGTTAGCAATTTGCATGCTGGTTGGCGGGAAGAATTCGTTACCCTGATCCCACTCGGTAGCGACCAGTTCATTTAACGCGGGCATGGCGCGATGCACCGGGTTATCCGCCAGATGTGGATAAGCTACGTGGCCTTGCACACCGTGAATGGTCAGGTTGGCGGTGATCGAGCCACGACGGCCATTTTTCACCACATCACCCACCACTTCGGTGCTGGAAGGTTCACCCACCAGGCAGTAATCCATCCGCTCATGACGCGCCATCAGACGCTCAACCACTTTTACCGTGCCGTTAGCGGCGCTGGCTTCTTCGTCTGAGGTAATCAGAAAGGCGAGGCGGCCCTTGTGATTCGGGTGCGCGGCGACGAAACGTTCTGCGGCAACCACCATCGCGGCCAGCGAGCCTTTCATATCCGCAGCACCACGGCCAAACAGCATGCCATCGCGGATGGTGGGTTCGAATGGGGGATTGATCCAGCGGTTGGCGTCGCCCGGAGGCACCACGTCGGTGTGACCGGCAAACGCCAGGGTTTCTCCCTGACCACGCGTTGCCCAGAAATTCAGGGTATCGTCAATGTGCATCGGTTCCACGGTGAAGCCAATGGCTTCCAGTCGGGCAATCAGCAGCGCCTGACAACCCGCATCGTCCGGGCTGAGGGAAGGACGGCGAATCAGCTGCTGAGCCAGCTCAATAACCGGACAGAACATGTTATGACTTCTCCTGGATAAACGCGTGATAAAGGGATTCATTGAAGCCGACCAGCAAGTCACCATTGGCAGCCGCCAGTACCGGACGTTTGATTACCGCGGGCTGTGCCAGCATGATGGCTTTGGCGCTGTCAGCATCCTGCACCGCTGCGCGTTCCGCTTCCGGCAGTTTGCGCCAGGTGGTGCCACGGGTGTTAAGCAGCGGCTCATAGCCAAGCTGATCAATAAACGACTGCAACAGGGCATCGTCCACGCCATCAACGCGGTAATCATGGAAACGATAATCGATGCCAGAAGCCTCTAAATATCGGCGAGCTTTTTTAATGGTGTCACAATTTTTAATGCCGTAGAGCTGGAACATAGTATTTGACTACTCTTTTAGCGTGAAGATTAATTGCGTGGTCGGCCAGGGATTGTAACAAGGTTGCCAGAGGGGATAACAGCGATCTCTCATCCCCCCGGGCAATAAAGCGCTGGTCTGTCGCTGTATGAAGATAATAACTATCAAATCGTTTGATATAAACGAGTATTACCTATCAATTGAGGTGTTTTAATCTAGTCGCAAATTAAAAAAGCGGAGAGCAACATGAGCAATTCCAACGAAACAACCCCGTCAGCAGCCAAATGCCCTTTCCACCAGGGCGCCGATTTGCCTGCTGCGGGTGGCGGAACCAACAACCGTGACTGGTGGCCTAAGCAGTTGCGTGTCGATTTACTGAATCAGCATTCCAATCGTTCGAATCCCCTCGGTGAAAACTTCAACTATCGCGAAGCCTTTAGCCAGCTCGATTACTTTGCCCTGAAAGCCGACCTGAAAGCACTGCTCACCGACTCTCAACCCTGGTGGCCTGCCGACTGGGGTAACTATGCCGGTCTGTTTATTCGCATGGCCTGGCATAGCGCAGGGACCTACCGTATGACCGATGGTCGCGGCGGTTCCGGTCGCGGTCAGCAGCGCTTTTCGCCTCTGAACTCCTGGCCGGATAACGTCAGCCTGGATAAAGCGCGCCGCCTGCTGTGGCCGGTGAAACAAAAATATGGTCAGAAAATTTCCTGGGCCGACCTCTATATCCTGGCGGGGAACGTGGCGCTGGAAAACGCTGGTTTCCGCACCTTTGGTTTCGGTGCCGGACGTGAGGATGTCTGGGAACCGGATCAGGATGTGAACTGGGGTGATGAGAAAACCTGGTTGAGCCATCGTCATCCTGAAGCGCTGGCGAAAAATCCGCTCTCCGCGACAGAAATGGGCCTGATTTACGTTAACCCGGAAGGTCCGAACGCCAGCGGCGATCCGGCTTCTGCCGCCCCGGCCATCCGTGCCACCTTCGGCAATATGGGCATGGACGATGAAGAAACCGTGGCGCTGATTGCCGGTGGTCATACGCTGGGTAAAACCCACGGTGCCGGTGCAGCCAGCCATGTGGGTGCAGAACCGGAAGCCGCCCCGCTGGAATCACAGGGCTTCGGCTGGCAAAGCAGCTACAACAGCGGTGTCGGTGCGGATGCCATCACTTCCGGCCTGGAAGTGGTATGGACGCAAACCCCGACGCAGTGGAGCAACTACTTCTTCGAGAATCTGTTCAAATACGAGTGGGTTAAAACGCACAGCCCGGCAGGCGCAATCCAGTATGAAGCGGTTGACGCACCGGAAATCATTCCAGACCCGTTTGACCCGGCGAAAAAACGTAAGCCGACCATGCTGGTGACCGACCTGACGCTGCGTTTTGATCCTGAATTCGAGAAAATCTCACGTCGTTTCCTGAATAACCCGCAGGCGTTTAATGAAGCCTTCGCCCGTGCCTGGTTTAAACTGACCCACCGCGATATGGGGCCGATTGCACGTTACTTAGGCCCGGAAGTGCCAAAAGAAGCGTTGATCTGGCAGGATCCGCTGCCGACGCCGTCGCATAACCCGACGCCCGCTGACATCGATAACCTGAAAGCGGCGATTGCCGATACCGGATTGTCGGTGGGTGAGCTGGTCTCTGTTGCCTGGGCTTCAGCCTCAACCTTCCGTGGTGGTGATAAACGCGGTGGTGCCAACGGTGCCCGTGTGGCGTTAGCGCCGCAGAACAGCTGGGAAGTCAATGCCAGCATTCAGCCTGCGTTGAACAAATTGATCGCTGTGCAACAGGCATCCGGTAAAGCTTCGCTGGCCGATGTGATTGTGCTGGCGGGCGTGGTCGGCGTAGAGCAGGCAGCGCAGGCGGCCAATGTGGCGGTGAAAGTGCCGTTCACCTCGGGTCGCGTGGATGCCACTCAGGAGCAAACTGATGTGGAAGCCTTCGCGCTGCTGGAACCGGGCTATGATGGTTTCCGCAATTACCAGCGTGCAGGCACCACTCAGGAAGCTGAAACGCAGCTGATCGATAAAGCACAGCAACTGACGTTAACCCCACCAGAGCTGACGGCGCTGGTCGGTGGTTTGCGCGTACTGGGTGCCAACTTCGATGGTAGCGATCACGGCGTGTTTACCAGCCGTAAGGGTGTGCTGAGCAACGATTTCTTTGTCAATCTGCTGGATATGGGCAATGAGTGGAAATCGGTTGATCAGGCGAAAGGACTGTATGAAGGTCGTGAGCGCAGCAGCGGTGTGGTTAAATTCAGCGCCACCCGTGCCGATCTGGTGTTCGGTTCTAACGCCATTCTGCGCGCGCTGGCGGAAGTGTACGCCAGCAGTGATGGCGGTGAGAAGTTGGTCCATGACTTCGTGGCGGCCTGGACCAAAGTGATGAATCTTGATCGTTTCTAAGTTGTAAATCGGGCTTCCGGGAGCGATCCCGGAAGTCTTTTTCCTGATATTGCGCGATAAATCGCGCCGTTACGGATTCTGCCAAAACTCCTGCCGTTTAGTACCAGTAACCGCTTTCATTAGCCCCGTGAATAATTGCCCGCCGCACCATAAGCCTGATCAGAATCTTCCTAATCAAAAAATTGTGCTACGCGTTGTCACCAGGAATTTTCTTCCACTACGTTAGGGGTTTGCTGAAATGTGCGTCAGTACACAATTTGAGCAAATTACAGCTTTTGCCAGCTTTTGCCGATACAGATAACAGGTGGAAGCGTATTCACCTGTAGAAAAAAACGGCGTACACTCGGCGGCACAATAAGAGAGGGTATTATGGTTGACACTGAACTGGGGAACTGGAAAGAATTTATTGACGCGATGTTACGTAAGTAATCCGCGAAGAGAAAAGCAGGGCACATCCCCAACTTGCTGTAATTCTTACCAAACAAAAAATAAGGCAGCCGATAATCAGGCTGCCTTAATTTTTTATCGCTTAATCATGCGGCTTGTCTTTCAACGGGAAGCGGCGGCGCACCAGCACAAAGAACAGCGGCACAAAGAAGATCGCCAGCACGGTCGCGGAAATCATCCCACCCATCACCCCTGTTCCCACCGCGTGCTGGCTGCCGGAACCGGCACCCGCGCTGATCGCCATAGGCAGCACACCAAAGATAAATGCCAGCGAGGTCATCAGGATCGGACGCAGACGCTGACGTGAGGCTTCCAGTGTGGCTTCGATTAACTCACGTCCTTTGCTGTTGATCTCGTTAGCGAATTCCACAATCAGAATGGCGTTCTTCGCCGACAACCCAATCACCGTCAGCAGTCCGACCTGGAAATAGACATCGTTTTCCAGCCCGCGTAGCCAGGTGGCGATTAATGCCCCCACCACGCC
The DNA here is from genome assembly GCF_002095535.1 of Pantoea cypripedii. NCBI lineage: Bacteria > Pseudomonadati > Pseudomonadota > Gammaproteobacteria > Enterobacterales > Erwiniaceae > Pantoea > Pantoea cypripedii. Next base: position 3,102,471 of record NZ_MLJI01000001.1, on the reverse strand, counting down.
GAGTGGCACTACCAGCATCACCGAGAACGGAATCGACCAACTTTCATACAGCGCCGCCAGACACAGGAACACCACCAGTAACGAAATGGCATACAGCGCCGGGGCCTGCGAACCGGAGAGGCGTTCCTGATAAGACGCGCCAGTCCACTGGAAGCCCACGCCCAGCGGCAACTGACTCACCAGCTTCTCCATCACGTCCATCGCCGTACCGCTACTGACGCCGTTGGCGGCTTCACCGACAATCTCCAGCGATGAATAACCGTTATAACGCTCCAGACGTGGTGAACCCACTTCCCAGCGGCTGGTGGCGAAGGCAGAGAAGGGCACCATGGTGCCGCTGCTGTTACGGACATACCATTTATTGATGTCATCCGGCAGCATGCGGAATTCCGGGGCTGCCTGGACGTAAACCTTTTTGACACGGCCACGGTCAATAAAATCATTAACGTAGGTCGAACCCCAGGCAGTGGTCAGGGTATCGTTGATGATATCTACTGATACCCCCAGCGCCTGTGCCTTGCGCTGGTCAACATCAATCTGCAACTGCGGGCTGTCGTCGAGGCCGTTGTGACGCACACGCGATAGCTGCGGGTTGCTGGCTGCCAGCTCCAGCAACTTATCGCGCATGGCCATCAGCGCCGTGTGCCCGATACCGCCGTGGTCCTGCAATTCTAAATCGAAGCCGGAAGAGCTGCCGAGGCCCGTAATCGCCGGTGGGCTGCTGGCGATAACCCTGGCTTCCCGGATCTTGTGGAAGGCTTTGGTGGCACGATCGATGATGGCAAAGGAGGTGCGATCGGAACCTGGGCGTTCCTCCCAATCCTTGAGGCGGATAAACAGACGCGCCACGTTCTGGCCGTTACCGCCAGGGCCAGCACCGATGGTGGAGAAGACGGACAGCACGTTATCTTTCTCGGCGGTCATATAATAATTTTCCACCTTCGCCACCACGTTGGAGGTTTGCTCCAGCGTGGCTCCCGGCGGCAATTGCACCTGGGTCAGAAATACCCCACGGTCTTCCTGTGGCAGGAACGAAGTGGGCAGGCGGATAAACAGAAAGGCCATCAGGCCGATGATCACCAGATAGATCAACATCCAGCGGCCGCTTTTCACCAGAATGCGCGCCACGCCGCGCTCATAGCGTTCGGCATTGCTGTTGAACACGCGGTTAAACCAGCCAAAAAAGCCACGGCGACCATGATGCTGACCCTGAGTCAGCGGCTTCAGCAGGGTGGAGCACAGCGCCGGGGTGAGGATCAGCGCCACCAGCACTGACAGCACCATCGCCGAGACGATGGTAATGGAGAACTGGCGGTAAATTGCGCCGACGGTACCGCCAAAAAAGGCCATCGGCACAAACACCGCTGATAACACCAGCGCAATGCCGACCAGCGCCCCCTGAATCTGCCCCATCGATTTGCGTGTCGCAGCCCGTGGCGATAATCCTTCCTCGCTCATGATGCGCTCGACGTTTTCGACGACGACGATGGCATCATCCACCAGCAGCCCGATGGCCAGCACCGTCGCGAACATGGTGAGGGTATTGATACTGTAACCACAGGCGTAGAGCACCGCGAAGGTACCCAGCAAGACCACCGGCACTGCAATGGTCGGGATCAGCGTGGCGCGGAAGTTTTGCAGGAACAGGTACATCACCAGGAATACCAGCAGGATGGCTTCCAGCAGGGTTTTCACCACATCGGTGATAGAAGCTTTGACGAACGGCGTGGTTTCGTAGGCGATCTTCGCCTCCAGTCCGTGCGGGAAATACTGCGACAGCTCGGCAACGCGGGCGCGTACCAGCTTATCGGTATTCATCTCATTGGCACCGGACGCCAGTTTAATACCGAGGCCGGAAGCGGGCTGCCCGTTGTAGCGGCTGAGATAATCATATTTTTCGGCACCCAGAGCGACATCGGCCACATCGCCCAGCGTGACCACCGAACCATCAGGATTGGTTTTCAGGGTAATGGCTTTGAATTGCTCCGGGGTTTGCAGCATCGACTGGGCATTGACCGTGGCGTTAAGCGCCTGCTTCGCCACTGACGGCAATCCTCCAACCTGGCCCACCGCCACCTGATTGTTCTGTGATTCAATCGCACTCACCACATCATCGGTGGTCAGCGCATAGGCTATCAGCTTGTTCGGATCGAGCCAGATACGCATCGAATATTGCGAACCATAGGCATCAACCTCGCCAACGCCATCGATACGGCTGAGCGGATCCTGAATGTTACTGGCGACATAATCTGAAATATCCTGTTTGTCCATACTTCCGTCGGTAGAAACAAAAGCAATCATCAGGATATTGCTGTCGCCGGTTTTATTGACCGTCACCCCCTGCGATTGCACCGCCGCAGGCAGTTTACGCAAGGCGGATTGTAGCTGGTTTTGCACCTGCTGACGGGCTTCGTCGGGGTCGGTACCGGCAGTAAAGGTGAGGGTGATTTGTGCCTGACCGATGTTGCTGCTGTTCGAGGACATGTACATCAGGTGATCGATGCCGGTCATGTTCTGCTCGATAACCTGAGTGACGGTGTTCTCCAGCGTTTCTGCTGAGGCACCGGGATAGTTGGCGGTGATGCGCACGTTAGGCGGCGCGAGGTCGGGATATTGCTCAACCGGCAGCGAGATGATCGCCAGTGTGCCGCATAAGCAAAGTAAAATCGCCAGAACCCAGGCAAAAATGGGGCGGTCGATAAAAAAATTCGACATGGAACCGACACTCCTCAGCTGCGTATTTTTTACTTTTATTATCAGAAGCGTGAACCCTGGCTGGGTTCACGCTGGCGGAGTGGAAGCGCTATCCTGGGACATCTCCTGCCGCAGCTTACTCTACGCGGCGCAAATTAGAGAATCGTGGAGAAATTATGGAGAAAGTGTAAATCTCCCGACGGGTTTTGGTGATGTGCTAAACATTGCGGCTTTCCAGCCAAAGGACGGTGGCAGCCACGCGCGAGCGCACGTCGAGCTTGCGCAGCATATTACGGATGTGCACCTTCACCGTCTCTTCCGAAATATGCAGGGTGTTAGCAATCTCTTTATTTGACAATCCGCGCGCGACTTCCTGTAGCACATCCAATTCGCGTTCGGTTAACAGGCGGAAGGGGTTAGAACTGTGGGGGCGGTTCTCCAGATATTCAACGACCACCTCGCTGAACACATTTTCACCTTGTGCGCCGCGCATAATTTGCTGCAGCAACTGCTCAGGTTCGCTGTCCTTCAATAAGTAACCGTCGGCACCGGCATCAACCATGGCGTAGATATCATTACGGGCGTCCGAGACGGTGAGTACCAGGATGCGTGATGAGATTTCCTCATTACGCAGTGCCTTCAGCGTATCCAGCCCCGACATCCCTTTCATATTGAGATCGAGCAGAATGACGTCAGGTGCCAGGCGACGGGCCTCGGCCAGCGCCTCGGTGCCATTATTGGCCTCGGCGACCACCTGTAACTGCGGTTCCAGAGCCAGCAACTGGCGAATGCCACGGCGCATCAGCGGGTGGTCATCAACGATCATAATTGTCAGAGTTTGCAGTTCCATATTCTCTCCAATAAACGGTCCATGTAGCCTGTTATTCCAGCAGGTGCATCGGGCGTGGCGGGAAACGTAATGTCACCCGTGTGCCGTGCTCCTGCGGGGTAATCAGCAGCGTGCCAGACAGGCGCGCGGCGCGTTCTGCCATAATTGTCAGGCCATAGTGGCCTGGCGGTTCTTCCGTACTGCGTATCCCTTTGCCATCGTCTTCAATGGTTAACAGATGATCCTCATCGGCAACACGCTGATAGCGAATGGTAATCTGCTGTGCCCCCGCATGGCGGATCGCATTGAGCAGTGCTTCGCGGGCAATCTGTAACACATGCACCTGCTGCTGTGCATCCAGGCTCTGCAATCCGGGTTGATAATCAAACTGGATTTCCGCCTGAGATTGCTCCTGCAGGGGCACGATCATGGCCTGCATCGCGGCCACCAGATCGGCCTGCTCGATGGTCAGGCGGAAGGTGGTCAACAGCTCGCGCAGTTGCTGATAGGCATCCGCCAGCGCGCGATCAAATTCGCTGATGATACTTTGCGCCTGTGGCTGGCTGCCATCAACCGTGCGTCGCAGCAGAGTAAGCTGGATTCGCAGAAAGGAGAGTGACTGCGCCAGCGAATCGTGAAGTTCGCGCGCGATAGTGGCACGTTCTTCAATCAGCAGCATTTGCTGATATTGCTTCTGCGTTTGCCAGATCCACAGGGCGCGCGCCAGCATGTTGGCGAGACTTTGCATTAATTCATCAGACGCGGGCTTAGCGGATTGCCAGCGCAACTCGCCGAGTAACTGCTCATCCTGCTGCAATGCCAGATGCTGCCATACCAGCGCTTCATCACTGCTCCCGGCCTGAAAGGTCAGGTTTTCACTCTCCAGCACCACCACGCGGAAACCTTCGCGTAATTTAAGTTGCTGGAGCAAGCCGTGAAAAACATCCGGGTCGAGCGCGCTACTGGTAAGGATCTGGGAACTTTCATACAGCAGCGACAGCATCCGGTTAGCCTGCGTCAGGCCTTCGGTTTTCTCCTGAACTGCGTCTTCCAGCAGACGATAATGTGACTGCAAACGCGATGCCATTGCCGTAAAAGCCTGCGCCAGCACACCGAGCTCATTGGGTTGATCCAGGGGTAATGGCGGAAAGCTAAACCGGGTTTGCTCAACATACTGGCTGGCGGTAACCAGCGAATCCAGCGGACCAACCACATTGCGGCGAATAAAACGGATGGTCCACAGCGCCAGGCCGACAATCGCCAGGAAACCAAACAAACTGCTGGCGACCACCAGATTCATTTTCAGCTCGGCATAATGTTGCACCGCCAGCACAAAACGATTGATTTCATCTACATAGCTCGCGACCTGTTGCTGATAAACCTGCAAGTGTTGCGGCTGTAAGCGCTGCTGCAACTCCGGCCAGCTGTCGCGCAGATAGTGATAACGATTGGTGACTTCAGTGGGAACCCAGGGGCGATCCAGGCCGCTTAACGCCGGTGATTCCAGCGTCTGTTGATAGAGCTGGATATGATGCGCCAGCTGCTGTGGATCGCGTGCGCTGTCCCAGGCCAGGCGATAAACCTGCATACGCAGTGAGCCCGCTGCATTGACCGTCTCGGCATCGCGCAGACTGCTGGAAAGGGTCATCAGCGCCAGCCCGGAGGTGAGAAGCGAAAGCAGTACAATCGCGCTGAGTGCGCGAGCAATGGTACGTGTTACGGGACGTTTCACTATCACGATTAAAAACCCTGGTCAGAACGCGGAATTATAAAACAGCGCAGTCAGATCGGCGACGATATCTCGCCATACCCGGTTACCATTCGTACAAAAAGTAACCATTCTTTACCTTTCCCTGGATGAATCTGAGATGACGGGCGAAATATTGAACAAATTTACCGCTGGCGCAATCTGGTTTGCGTTCGCGGGTTAATACTTTAGGGGTAGTCATTTTCCCAGAAAAACCCAGGAGCATCCCCATGAAGACACGATATGCCGTTCTGGCTGGTGCACTGCTAGCCACCTTAAGTTTCAGTAGCCTGGCCGCCACCGCATTGAACGCGGAGCAGGCGCAAAATATGCAAAGTATGGGCAGCGTTTCCGTCAGTGGCGTGAGTGGTTCGCTCGACGATGCCACCCGTCAGCTGTCGCAGAAAGCCGCAGAGATGGGTGCCAGCCATTACCGCGTTATCGGCGTGCAAAATCCTGGCGACTCCAGCATGTGGAGTGGTACTGCCGAGATTTACCGTTAATTTCCCTCAGGTTTTCGCCCTGTAGCAACCCTGACCGGCCAGATCCTTTGGCCGGTTTTTTTGTGCACGGCAACGGATAATTGCAAATCATCCCGTGCAGGCTAGCGGTATATTTTGCTTCATTCATGCAGAACGGGTAGGATTCATCGCCGTAATTTCCCGGCTGGTTGTGTGGCATCGTTCTGCCACCGGCTTCCGGGGGTTACCCCATTTCGCACCGCACTACGCAAACGTTTGGTAAGCGGTGATTGATGGTCAGGACAAACAGGAAAGCTATGAAACCTACTAAAAAAACCGCAGCCGAACAGCGCGCTGCGAAACGACGCTGGCTTAATTCCCACGACACCGGTTACCACAAAGCGATGGGTAATCGTCAGGTTCAAATGATCGCCATTGGTGGCGCTATCGGTACCGGTCTGTTTTTGGGCGCAGGTGCGCGCCTGCAAATGGCGGGTCCGGCACTGGCGCTGGTGTACCTGGTGTGCGGTATCTTCTCTTTCTTCATCCTCCGAGCGTTGGGCGAACTGGTATTACATCGTCCTTCCAGCGGCAGTTTCGTCTCCTATGCGCGTGAATTCCTTGGTGAAAAAGCGTCTTATGTGGCGGGCTGGATGTACTTTGTTAACTGGGCGATGACCGGTATCGTGGATATCACGGCTGTCGCACTGTATATGCATTACTGGGGCGCGTTTGGCGACGTCCCGCAGTGGGTGTTCGCCTTGGGGGCGCTGGCGATTGTCGGCACCATGAACATGATCGGCGTGAAGTGGTTCGCCGAGATGGAGTTCTGGTTTGCGCTGATCAAGGTACTGGCGATTGTGGTCTTCCTGATCGTTGGCGTGGTGTTCCTTGGCAGCGGTAAGCCGCTGGATGGCAACACGACCGGCTTCCATCTGATCACCGATAATGGCGGCCTGTTCCCGCATGGCCTGCTGCCTGCGCTGGTGCTGGTGCAAGGGGTGGTGTTTGCTTTCGCCTCGATCGAGCTGGTCGGCACCGCTGCCGGTGAGTGTAAAGACCCGAAAACCATGCTGCCGAAAGCCATCAACAGCGTGATCTGGCGTATCGGTCTGTTCTACGTCGGTTCAGTCGTGCTGCTGGTGCTGCTGCTGCCGTGGAATGCATATCAGGCGGGGCAAAGCCCGTTTGTGACCTTCTTCTCCAAACTCGGCGTGCCCTATATCGGTAGCGTGATGAACATCGTGGTGCTGAGTGCTGCGCTCTCCAGCCTGAACTCAGGTCTGTACTCCACCGGCCGTATTCTGCGCTCGATGTCGATGGGTGGCTCGGCACCGAAGTTTATGTCGAAGATGAGCAACCAGCAGGTACCCTTCGCGGGGATTCTGGTCACCATCGCCGTTTACGTCGTCGGTGTGGTGCTGAACTACTATGTTCCGTCGCAGGTGTTTGAGATCGTGCTGAACGTGGCATCGCTGGGCATCATCTCTTCGTGGGGCTTCATTGTGGTTTGCCAGATGCGTCTGCGCAAAGCCATCAAAGAAGGCAAAGCGGAAGATGTCAGCTTCAAATTGCCGTGGGCACCGGTCACCTCCTGGCTGACGCTGCTGTTCCTGGTCAGCGTGCTGGTGTTGATGGCGTTTGACTATCCGAACGGTACCTACACCATCGCCTCTATCCCGTTGATCGCGGTGATACTGGTTCTGGGCTGGTTTGGCGTGCGTAAGCGCGTCAATGAAGAAGCGCTGAAAGAGCATGATCACCATCATGAGGGTGAAGAAGAGGTTTCGCGTACCTTAGCAGAAGACTCTCCACGCTAAGTTTTTTTGATGTGATAGTGCGAAGGGCCGTCCAGTGGGACGGCCTTTTTTTTGCTCATTTCTCCGCCGCGCCATCAATCGTGCGGTGACTTGATCCCGCATCGGGAATTACACCTTTCGAGTGATATAGCCCTCATTAGTGTCAGGTTATTTTACGCATCTTACTTTTTACTCCGAAATAGGTGTTCCGATGGTGCTGTCACGACGCGAATTCTTTACCGGACAGCGCAAAGCTGTCACGGGGGCGATCGCGTTGCCGTGGTGGCGTCATCAGGTGGGCTGTGATGGATGTGGCCACTGTGTGGCTGCCTGTACAACGCAAATTGTGCAATTGACCACTGGCGCGCTGCCGCAACTCAATTTTCAGCATGGCGAATGCACCTTCTGCGGTGCTTGCGCAGATGCTTGCCCGCAAGCGTTGTTTCATCCACGCGACCATCAGCCGTGGCAGCAGCGCATCCATATCAGTCGCGCTTGTATCACCTTTCAGGGCGTTAACTGCCGTAGTTGCCAGGAAAGTTGTGAACAGCAGGCGATCCGCTTTCGTCTTACCGCCAATGGCATCGCCCAACCGGAAATCGTGCCGCAGCATTGCACTGGCTGCGGCGCATGTATCGCACCTTGCCCGGTGTCAGCCACAGGATTAGATCATGAACACAAATAACAGCTGGCACGTCTGTGGCCTGGTGATTCAGGCACGCCCAACGGTGGTTGCTGAGGTCAGCCAGACGCTGCTGACGTATGCCGACAGCGAGATCGCCGCACAAGACGCGGCACGCGGCACATTAGCCGTCACCCTTGGTGCCGCCGACAGCGCGACGCTGCTGCGCAATATTGAAGCCACCCGCAACATTCCCGGCGTGCTGGCGGTGTCTCTGGTGTATCACCAGCAGGATGAATTTGAACAACCCGCAAAGGAAGCATTATGCAACTAAGTCGTCGTGATTTTATGAAGGCCAACGCGGCGGCGGCTGCCGCGACTGCTGCTGGATTAGTGATTCCCACCGTAACCAAAGCGGCCACTGCGCTCGCCGCCCCGATTCGCTGGGAAAAAGCGCCTTGTCGTTTTTGCGGCACCGGCTGCGGTGTGCTGGTGGGCACCCAGGATGGCCGGGTGGTTGCCTCTCAGGGCGATCCGCAGGCGGAAGTGAACCGCGGACTTAACTGTATCAAGGGTTACTTCCTGCCAAAAATCATGTACGGCAAAGATCGTCTGACCCAGCCACTGCTGCGCATGACCGATGGCCGTTTCGATAAAAATGGTGAATTCACGCCGGTCAGCTGGGATCAGGCGTTCGACATCATGGAAGAGAAATTCAAGGCAGCGCTGAAAGCGAACGGGCCGGAATCGATCGGAATGTTCGGATCCGGCCAGTGGACATTGTGGGAAGGTTATGCCGCCTCGAAATTAATGAAAGCTGGCTTCCGCAGCAATAACCTCGATCCGAACGCACGCCACTGTATGGCGTCGGCGGTGGTGGGCTTTATGCGTACTTTCGGTATGGATGAACCGATGGGCTGCTACGACGATATCGAGCAGGCCGACGCCTTCGTGCTGTGGGGATCGAACATGGCCGAGATGCACCCGATCCTTTGGTCGCGTGTGACGGCGCGTCGCCTGAGCAATGAAAACGTCAAAGTTGCCGTGCTTTCTACCTATCGTCACCGCAGCTTTGAGCTGGCCGACAACGGCATGGTATTCACGCCGCAAACCGATCTGGTGATCCTCAACTTTATTGCCAACTACATCATCCAGAACGGCAAGGTGGATAAAACCTTCCTGCAAAACCATGTGAATTTGCACCGGGGGGCGACCGACATCGGTTATGGCCTGCGTCCGACCGATCCCCGTCAGGCGAAGGCGAAAAACCCAAACAGCGGTGACTCAACCCCGATCAGTTTTGATGAATACGCGAAATTCGTCGCTGAATACACGCTGGAAAAAACCAGTGAAATGAGCGGGGTGGAGAAAGATCAGCTGGTGATGCTGGCTGAGTTGTATGCCGATCCTAAGGTCAAGGTGGTGTCTTACTGGACCATGGGTTTCAACCAGCATACGCGCGGCGTGTGGGCGAATAACCTGTGCTACAACCTGCACTTGCTGACGGGCAAAATCTCACGTCCGGGCACCGGACCGTTCTCGCTGACCGGGCAGCCATCAGCCTGCGGTACTGCGCGTGAAGTCGGCACCTTTTCCCACCGTCTGCCTGCCGACATGGTGGTCACCAACGACAAACATCGTGCACTGGCAGAAAAACTGTGGAAGCTGCCAGCGGGTACCATTCCGGCGAAAGTGGGTTATCACGCCGTAGAGCAGGATCGAGCGCTGAAAGATGGCAAGATCAATGCCTACTGGTCCATGTGCAACAACAACATGCAGGCCGGGCCGAACCTGACTCAGGAACGTATGCCGGGCTGGCGTGATGAACGCAATTTCATTGTGGTATCCGATCCTTATCCGACTGTCAGTGCACTCTCCGCCGATCTGATTCTGCCGACCGCCATGTGGGTAGAGAAGGAAGGTGCCTATGGTAACGCCGAGCGCCGCACGCAGTTCTGGCATCAACAGGTTAAAGCGCCAGGTGAGGCGAAATCCGACCTGTGGCAGCTCGTCAATTTCTCTAAACGTTTCCGCGTGGCGGAAGTGTGGCCGGAAGAATTGATCGCCCGGCAACCGGAGCTGCGGGACAAAACCCTGTACGACGTGTTGTACGCCAACGGCCAGGTTGATCAGTTCCCGCTGAGTGAAGTGGCGGACGATCAACTGAACGATGATGCACGCACTTTTGGTTTCTATCTGCAAAAAGGGCTGTTCGAAGAGTACGCCAGTTTTGGTCGGGGTCACGGCCACGATCTGGCTCCGTTCGATACCTATCACCAGGCGCGTGGTCTGCGCTGGCCGGTGGTCGATGGCAAAGAGACACGCTGGCGTTATCGCGAAGGCCATGACAGTTACGTCAAAGCCGGGGAGGGCGTCCGTTTCTACGGTAAGCCGGACGGTAAAGCCACCATTTTCGCCCTGCCGTATGAGCCGCCTGCTGAATCGCCGGATGCCGAATACGATCTGTGGTTCTGTACCGGTCGTGTGCTGGAGCACTGGCACACCGGCACCATGACGCGTCGTGTGCCGGAGCTGCACCGCGCCGTGCCACAGGCGCTGCTGTATCTCCATCCGCTGGATGCCAAAGCGCGCGGTTTGCGTCGTGGCGAGAAAGTGCGCGTGGTATCACGTCGTGGTGAAGCCCTCGCCACCGTCGAAACCCGTGGGCGCAATCAGCCACCGCAGGGGCTGGTGTTTACGCCTTTCTTCGATGCCGGGGTGCTGGTGAACAACATCACGCTGGACGCCACCGATCCACTGTCAAAGCAAACCGATTACAAAAAATGCGCCGTTAAGCTGGTGAAAATTTAAGGCAGGATGCAATGAAACCTCTTATCACATTTCTCTCATTGGCCGCCCTGATGCTGGGCGGCACGGTCTGGGCCGCGAATGGCGTAGACCTGAATCAGTCACCCGAGGTGACGGCGACGCAGCAGGGCACCATCCATCAGCCCAAAGAGCAGAGCCGCAAGCCGCTGAATTATGTCAATCAGCCGCCGGTGATCCCGCACAGCGTGGATGGCTATCAGGTGACAAAAAACATCAACCGCTGCCTGCAATGTCACGGTACGCAGAGCTATCTCACCACCGGTGCGCCACGCGTTAGCCCGACACACTTTACTGACCGTGACGGGTTAGTCAGCAGTTCGGTATCACCGCGCCGCTACTTTTGTCTGCAATGCCATGTACCGCAAACCGATGCCAAACCGGTGGTAGAAAATACCTTCCGCCCGGCTGAAGGCTTTGGGCAGTGAGGTCAGCGATGAAACAGATGATTATCCGAATCTGGCGCTGGTGGCGTCGACCCAGCCGTCTGGCAATTGGCACGCTGCTGCTGATTGGTTTTGCCGGTGGCATCATTTTCTGGGGTGGTTTTAATACCGGGCTGGAGATGACTAACCGCGAGCAGTTCTGTATTGGTTGCCATGAAATGCGCAATAACGTCTACCAGGAATATATGCAGACGGTGCATTACAACAACCGTAGCGGGGTGCGTGCCACCTGTCCGGATTGCCATGTGCCGCACGAGTGGGGACCGAAGATGTGGCGTAAGCTCCAGGCCAGTAAAGAGGTTTACGCCAAGGTGTTCGGCATTGTGGATACGCCCGAGAAGTTTGAAGAAAAACGTCTCGAACTGGCGCAAAACGAATGGCGCAGGATGAAGAACAACAATTCGCAGGCCTGCCGCAACTGCCACAACTTTGAATATATGGATTTTACCGCGCAGAAGACCGTGGCGGCGAAGATGCATACCAAAGCGGTGGAGGAAGGAAAAACCTGTATCGATTGCCACAAAGGTATCGCCCACCATTTACCGGATATGAAAGAGGAAAAGAACGGGTTCTGATGCATGTTCTTTTTTAACCGGCTGATAACTTGCGTTGCTTTACTGTTCGGTAGCGACGCAATTTATTGCGCGTTTTGACGGTTAATACAATTAAGATAGTTTTCCCACTGGCTTCGGCCTATCATGCCAGGCTCCCTCGAAATTTGCTGTGGAGTGGTCATGCCGTTAAAGATCAACATCATCAAAGAGAAGTTGCTGTCAGAAAATTGGTTCGTACTGCGCAACTTTACCTACGAAATCACCCGCAACAATGGCGAAGTGCTGCGTCACAAACGTGAAGTCTACGATCGCGGCAACGGTGCCACTATCCTGCTGTATAACCGTGAAAAAAACAGCGTGGTGCTGATACGTCAGTTCCGTATCGCCACTTACCTTAATGGTAACGAGAGCGGTGAGCTGATCGAGGCCTGTGCCGGGTTGCTGGATGACGACACCCCAGAGGATTGCATCCGCAAAGAGGCGATCGAGGAGACCGGTTATCAGGTAGGCAAAGTTGAAAAACTTTGGCAGGCTTACATGTCACCCGGTGGCGTCACTGAAATTGTGCACTTTTTCGCGGCGGAATATAGCGAGGCGCAACGCACGAATAATGGCGGCGGCGTAGAGGACGAAGAGATCGCGGTACTGGAGCTGCCTTTTCCGGAGGCGATGGCGATGGTGAAGAATGGTCGTATTTGTGACGGCAAAACCATTATGTTGCTGCAACATGCGCAGATAGCGGGCTGGCTCAAAGCCTGATGGGAAAATAAAAGCAGGGATGACTCCCTGCTTTTATGTTGGTCACTGTCCAGGATAATGTTCATCTAAGAATTTAAAATACGCTAAATTCTGTTGCAGGACAGTATTATACCAATCCCGATGAGCGTCTCCTGACTCCTCATCAGCCAGATCATATAAGTTATCCAGCGGAAAGTTAGTAATAAACAAGTCTCGTGGATTAATGGGATAGTCAGTATGAAGTTTACTGGTTAATTGTCGTGGCAGGTAATTTCCCTGCCCCATCATGATCTTCTGCGCTTCATGGACCATGGCATACCAGGTATCTGCATGTTTATTAAAATAGATAAGTTCTCCGGGGCCTTCAAGCTCTTCGCTATCGATAAAGGACACTCTCTCATCAAATCTATTCAATAGCTCTAAATCCATCCTGACTATGGAGCCATCTTTTGCCTGACAGGGAATGTGATTGAGTGTTCTTAAATCATTATCTTCAGGCTTCTGTTTTCTGGTGATGAAATTTTCAGTCACCTTGTTCAGGCCACTGGAGGCATAACTCAGGTTTTGTAAGTCTCTGTTATTCAGACTCGTTAAGATTTTCTCAGGATCGGCAATGCCGCCAGTGAGAATGCGGATTAAATTGTTTTCACTATTATGTAGCTTGCTCCAGTCCATGTTTTTCTTTTCAGCAACTGTTTTTATTGATTCCCATAATGAAATGAATCTTTTGTTTTTATCGTAATAGTCTGAACTCTGGGTGGCTGACATGATGTCTTTATCGTCGACAATAGCGGTGTCTTTGTAATTTTCCCAGTTTTCATCAATATAATTGGCTGCTCTTTCTCTGAATTCTGAATAATGACTTTCATCATTGTTTCTGGCAAGGGCAATCGCACGGAAAAGACAATTCCCATCATTGGTAACGTTATGGGCTTGATTGTTGTTATCAATATACTGGTAATGTTCGAGACCATCCTGCCAGACTCTGCGCAGGTGAATCATACTTTGCGGATTGGGTGTTTGACTAATGGAGCAATATTGAACTTCTCCACCCCGACAGGTATGGTCCTCAATATACAGCCGGGTATCCAGGGAACCAGCAACACCATAAACCGCTAAATCTGCGGCGTTGTTATTCCAGTAACCATCGGTGCGTATGTTTTGTAGTGTTATTTTCTTGATATGATCAGGTGTCAGACCTTGAGAAGGGGAACCAATATTTTTGCTATGTGATGCTATTGATTTTTTTACAATAGATTTTCTTGCGGTATTTTTTAGTATGCTACTAACCGTTGTATCTCCGGCATGTTCAGTGGTGTTTTTGACTTTTTTGGCTGGTTCATTGAAGACTTCAAAAAACAGCTTAGGCATGGGGCGTTTACTGGCATCTTCTGGCTTGTATGATGAGCCTTGCTCATGACGCAGCGACTGGAAATCAGGCACTTTAATTCTTGAGCGTTGATGTTTAGAACCTAACTCGGATGAACGATTCGATAATAATGTCGTAATATGCCGATCACCCGCGTGTAAGCCACGGTTGGAGACATGGGTGAGCGTGGGGAGTTTTTTCGTTATTTCTTTATTGTGTTGGTGCAGCTTAGATATTGCACTTTTGCGGTAAGATTCTATACTGGTCGTTAACATATCAATCTCCTTATTTAATAGTTCGCTTGTTTTTTTAAGAATATAAAACCTTAACCCTCATTATCAGTCAGATTGAGATCCAACAGGATTTTTGTGCGAATTGGAAAGTTAGAGTGTTGAGCCGACGGTTCAGATTGGTCCTCCGCAGTCATATAATAGGAAGTGGTGATAGCGTTTAGCACATTATCAGCCTCACTTAATATCGCCGGGGGTAATTGTCTGACGGCGGGATGATCTATGGCTGTGCGAATGTCGGTTTCCATTGGCATGACGCTAGATTTATATGTGGAAGCATCCAGTGGCTGAATCCGTACGGAATTAAATCTTCCTGCACCATCCTGCTGTAATACTAAGGTTTTCCCTGCGGAGGCATCTTTCAGCATTGCTGAGGGTATTATTTGTGCAATGTTTCCCTGGTTTGCCATATTACCGGGTTGAGGCACCAGTGGCTGACCAGAACGTTCGGCCCCTTTGCCTGGCTTATATAAATGACCACGATCCTTGTCATCTATAACAATAATTTTTTTACCCGTTGAAGCGGAGGCTGCGCTCAGGATTGCGCTTTGCAACGGTTGTACCGCAGGCCTGGCATGATACAAGTTTTCCGGGCGATGCTGTGTGAGCAGGCGCAGTGAATCCTCTACCCGCGTACACCAGGCATTATTCGCCCGTTGCCGTATCAGTGCCCCCTGAGGTGTTGCTAAGCTCCGCGCTTGTGCGTCAGGGTTGAACCCCCCACGCGGGTGATGGATCTTTTTCATTGCCTGAATAGCGGAGGATACCTTAGCGCTAACTTCTTTCGTTCTGGCAGGTTCCCGAATCACTTCAGAATAATTTCTCAGGCTAACAGGCCCTGGTGGGGCATTACAGAACGGAAACTCAGGTGGTCTGCTCGGAAGATTATGCATATAGCTGCCTTTTTGGATATCCATCGCCGAAATAACTTCAACATCATAGCGTTCGGTGATTGTCGCAACCCTGGCATCTCCAGAACCTTCATTGGGTATGGTGAGTGGTTGTATATCAAGGAATGGAGTGAACTGAATATGTTGTATCTGAAATGTGGAGTTATATTTATCCTGAATGGTTTCATTAATCTTTTTATAGTCAATATGCCCATTCTTATCGAGGATATCGCAGAGTTTAAACCTGATCATCGTCATGCCAGGATTCGATGACTGAATGTTTTGCGTTTCAGTCTCTTCGCCTGTGGCATAGGAAATATTGGTTGTGCGGGTTTCTGTGACGTTAGTATTGATATAAACAAAAACCGATCGGTGCATTTCTATCCAGTAATTGGAAAACTGCGTCCCGAGATAGAAAAGCCATTTCCATTCCTCAGTAAGTTTCTCATAGTGTTCATACTTATTGTCTGAATCGATGGCTTTTTCATAGTCATTTTCCGCATCGCGGGCTTCACGGTCGGCCCGATATTCGGCCATATCACACTCCGCCTGAGTGGCGGTAGCATAAGCCAGAAGCGCCAGTTCCAGCTCTTGTTCGGCAATGATTTTTTTATTCTCAGCATCAATTTCATCCTGTCGCCAGGTTAATGCATCAGCCAGGAAAGGTTCAAGCAAGGTAATGGAATAGAGCAGGGAGTCAGATAATCGGTGTTTTTGATTGATGGACTGGATAAATTTTTTAGCGCTTTCAGTATGGATCCCTCTTTCGTTCTCCAGAATAAAATATTCCAGTAAATCGGCTTCAGTAAGTTTTTGTCCTGTTTTGGCAATACGTGAAGGAATTCCTCTTTCATAAACTCTATCAATGATTTTCTGATAAATTTCACCAGATGATAAGCTGCTCTCCTGGCTTTGTAGCTCTCTGAACAGGTTAAGGCACTTGAGTAAGTAATTGATATGGTTGTTTTCATCGCTCGCTATGGTTTTCCGCAGATCGCCGAATATTTGACTGATATCTTTACGATGATCCTCCCCGCCTTTAGCCAGTAGTGTTAATAATTCTTTTCTGATATGCGCGAATTGATCTTCGGTAAATGTTTGACCAATGGCTTTGTCATCTTTGTCGTTGCCGGTTTTACAAAGATCTTTTAAAACAAGACGCGGAGATGCACCTTCTATAAGCTTACAGGCTGTATTGGTATAACGGTCACCCTCTTTAGCGCCAGGATCGAAAGCGGCAAGTGCCGTGTCCAGTTCAGTGGCGATTAAACTATTTATCTGGGTAATTAATCCGTTGGTCAGGGTGTTAAGAAAATGATGAGGCTGACCGGTGCCGGTATCTGCGGCTAATTCCAGAACATCGGCAGCTGCGAAGGACCTTCTCAGGATATAAGAAAGAATCTGGCAGCTCCGCTCCTCATTGGTGATATCAGCAGTAATGGAATCACCCAGCAGTTTAATGCTGTTTTTCTGGCCGTCAGAATCCACCCAGATACCCATTCCCGCAGCTTTAGCGAAGAAATTACTGGCCGCAATTGTCGGATATATTGACAGAGATTGCCGGATCTCTGCCAGTTCCTGCGCTAATGGTGTGGTTTCATCGCTGATAAGTGCCACCATTTCATCACTGGAAAACAGATCTTTGATGGCCCGGTGAATCTCCAGCTCAGACTCAGGAGAGAATGGATTGTTTTCCACCAATGCCAGGGCGATATTTGAATAGATCGCAATGTCGTAGTTAATATTCGTATTAGCGACTATTTCATTCAATCGAGTGATTTGTGAGTGTGCTGCAAATGTCTCATCCAGCATTTTATCGAGAAATTTATGCAGAATATATAAGTGATCAATTTCTTTGACCAGTGTTTCCGTCAGCAGGGTATTACTTGTTATCGCATGATACTTAAAAAAATGGGACGGGCGCAGTGAGTGAGTTGCAAGGTCAAAAGATAATTTTTCGGGTAACAACTTAAGGATTGTCGCGATATCGACTTTGAATTGAGGCAGTTTACTGTCTGCATCGGCATACCTGTTACGTGACAGCAGGAAATCCATGACGATTTCCTTAATGTGTGCTTGCTGCTCCCCTGAGATTTTCAGCTTATCGACCAGGTACGGGTCGAGATGCAAACCTTGCTGATAACGCTGTTCTAATCTGGCGGGATTTAGCGCACTGATGATGCTTTCTTCAATGTTCAGCAGGAATTCATTGAGGGGAGGGATGTCGTAAGCGCTGGTCCCGGTTACTGCCAGTAATAGCCTTTCCCGCATCTTCCAGTTCAGGGCGGGAGGCAGAAGGTGACTGATTGCCAGCATAATTCCCCGATCATAACCACTGCCCATGTTTTCCTGGTGTGCGGCGAAAAATGCATCAACTTCCCGTGGTGCAGGATAATAGCTCCTCAGCAAATGATATAATTGCCTTGTATCTCCGATGTTTTCGGCAATCACCTGGCTGGCATCCAGCATCGAAGCCATACAAATAAACTCATAGCATTCTGTCGGGTCATACAACAAATTCGGTGATACCTGCTTCGCTATCTCTTCAAGATCGATGTCATCAACCACCATATCCTGAAAATCAGTATCTCGGGTCAGCAATGATTTAAGGGTTGCGTCCACACCGGCATTTTGTAACCGATCCAGGGCATTGAAAAATAGATCCTGATACAGGATATGTACTTCACCAAATTCGACTTTGTTTTCAATGCGCTTTTTTAAATCACCGAGAACTCTGGGTATTCGATACAATATATTGAAGCTCTCACTGATACGCTTAACAAGCGTTCCCTGTTTCAGCCTCTTCAGTTCTGCACTGTTCTCTTTATATTCAGTCAGTAGATCGTCGATTTCATTTTTTAATACATCGAGCTTAAACACCGTCGGCAAGCTGTTTAATTCGCGCCATAATTCTCTGCCACTGGTGGTTTCACTCAATACTTCCTGCAAACCTGTGTTATTGATAAGTGATTCGATTACCTCACTGGTGGTTTTACCGTTATAGTCAATTTCGCATAATTGATGATAGTATTGGGTCTCAATGGGGGCGCAAAGCAGCTGTAATTTATCCAGTAAGTCTTTTTGTGTATCATTGATGACCATGAAGAATTTATTGTTGTTATTGGATAGCATCTCCCTGATTTCATCTTCAATGCCTGTCCACAGGTCAAACTGAGTGAGGAAAGTTTCCAGGTGAGGATTATTCACGATAAACTCCCATAATCTGCGGTAGTTTTTCCTTTGCTGACATGTTGTGGATAGCGATAAGACATCATGCCAAAACACATCTAAGTGATGGGTTTGTCGATCGGCGCAAACTGCGGAGACAGTATTAAAGAGTATTTTTAATTTTTCATTGTCTGTTTTTTCTAACTTTTTATTGATGATTGTTTTATTTCTTTCCCAGGCGTTTTTCGCCTTCTGTCGTATCTTTTTTCTCAATCCTTCTTTCTTATTGAAAATATCGTCACACTGGCTGGAAAATCTTCTGATGTGATAAGATTTTGACTCGCTCAGCTGCTCGGTGACTGTGGGTAACTGCTCGATCAATCGCTCATTATCACGAAACTGTTGAACAACCTGCCGGGCAGGAACATCTGCGCATCTGCTGGATTGAGGATGATATATCGCTTTCTTTGGCCGGGTTGATAATTCTAAACGAGCAGGCCGTAGGGTGTTGGCTTGTGCTGAAGACACACCTAAGGATGACATAGGCCGGTCAATCAGATTTCGTGGAGTAGATATATTATTAATTGTTTGTATATGCCTGGTGATTTCCTTTCTGCATATTGGTTGAGTGACAGGTGGTTTATTTACCATGGCATTAATTGCGCTGCTGCTTAGCATATTTCATCCTGATCCCTGATGATAGATTGTTACTCTGGCGAGACTTCCCTGCCAAATAATTAAAAGAAGGAATTCTGCCATCCCTTTATCACAATATTCGATTGTACCCGTGCCAGCGGGAAATGGAGTGAAGTTAATACGGCATCTGAGCTAAACCTGTTTATCGTAACATATCAATTTATGACGATTTTGTGACGACGGCAGATATTCTAAATAATCAGCGTGGCGAAAACGGGGATCTTCTTCATCACCCTGGGTAATTGTGCGACAAATCCGATTGAGCGGAATTCATTCGGCAAGGATGATGACAGCTCAGTCTTATCCGCACAGATCGCTCAAAGCGACGTCTTTTTCGGCAGTTAGCACCGCTTTTCGGGCCAGCTCACAGATTAGGTCCGGTGTCAGCGTTGTCATTGCGTTATCATCTTCTTTCTAAGAATTTGGGGATCGGTTTTTTAGATGTCGTATTGGATGAAATCGCTGCTTTTATTGCTTTTTCTTTTTGCTGCGGGAGTGCAGGCGGATCCACTGCAAAAGTCATTTTCTGACTGGCAGCTGACCTGCAACAATGCGGCTTTTTGTGTAGCTCGCAGTTTTCCGGGTGATAATGGATTGGTCATGACGATATCGCGGCATGCTGGCGTGGACGATCGCCCGTTGTTGCGTATTGACTATGGCAGCGCTTACAGCGGCGAATTACCGGGCGCGGCGTTGCAGGACAATTTGTTGCTGGATCAGCAGCGGATGAAACCCGATCTCAAACACTGGAGCGTAGAACCCCACCATCTTTCCACCAGCAACGCCATCGCCATTGACGAGTTTCTGGCGCAAACGCTGGATGCCGATACTCTCCAGCTCACCTGGCAAGCCAAAGCATCCATCTCGCTGCACGGCATGAAAGCCGCGCTACTGCTGATGGATGATGTGCAGGGCAGGGTGAATGGTTTAAGTGCCTGGGTTAAGCGCGGTGATCGCGTCGTATGGGATGTGCCGCCGCAGCCGCCGTTACCCCGTTTACCCGCCCCTTACCCCAGCCTGTGGCATTGACCCGCGAGGAAACCAGTGGGTTGATTGATTACGGTACCTGGCGTATCAACACCGACAGCTGTTCACTTGATCCAATGCGACGAGAAGTGAGCGTCGCGCCGTTGACGGATAGCAAAGCGCTGCTGCTGATCAGCTGCGAAACCGGCGCGTACAATGTTATCGACCTGGCGTTTGAAGTGACGCGCAGCCAGCCGTATGTGGCGCGCGGCCTGACGTTAACCCTGCCGTTTACTCCACCATCGCGTAGCGATAATCAGCTGGATTTGGTCAATGCCGAGTACGATGCCAGCAGCGGCTTCCTGTACACCTTCAGTAAAGGTCGTGGTCTGGGGGATTGCGGAACGGCGACACGCTGGCAGTTTGATGGCAGCGAATTTATGCTGGCGGAGTATGCGGAAGAAAAAACCTGCGATGCCTGGCACAGCAGTGACGACTGGCCAACCCTGTGGGTCAGCCAGCCGCAAAATGGCCCACAATCGCGTTAACGAATCGCCTGCACCATCATCGGTGAACCGCTCTGGTTACCCACCAGTTCGGCCAGCATATCGTTGACGCCATCGCTCATCGGCGTGAAGCGCGTCAGCGGCGAACGCGTCACCACCACGAACACCCCAATGTTATGTTGCGGCACCATCGCCATATAGGTGATGAAACCGCCGCCGCCGCCGGTTTTCTGAATGATGCCTGGATGGCCGTTTTTCGGTCCCATATACACCCAACCCATGCCCAGCGCATCGGCCCGGCCGGGTACATCCATCCCTTCCACTTTATTCAGTTGGTCACGGCGATAAATCAGCGTTTGCAGCCGGTCGATCTGCGCGGTGCGCTTATTCACGGCGGAGTTGAGGAACTGCTGCATCCAGCGTCCCATATCATCGGGGGTCGAATACACGCCACCGCTACCCGTCGCCGCCAGGGTGTTATTACACGGGCTGGTGCCTTTTTCGGCAATCATCAGACGTTGGCACTGATCCGGCGATGGGGTAAAGGTGGTGTCCTTCATCCCCAGCGGACGCGTGATCAACTGCTGGAACAACGCCGGGTAGGGTTTACCCGCCGCCTGCGCCAGGGCATCGCTCAGAAGGTCATAGCCGAGGTTCGAATAAGACGCATCCACTCCGGGGGCCACTTTGAGCGAGGCGCGTGATAACCACTGCCAGCGGTCGCTACGCGTCGGCCAGTTGAACACCGGACGATGTGGTTTGCCGCCCGGTTGTTCGCGTGGCAGGCCGCTGGTATGGGTGGACAGGTTAATCAGGCGAATTGGTTGGCCGTTGTAGCTCGGTACACGCATTCCTGCGGGAGCGTATTTGCTTAACGGATCGTCGAGGCGAATCTGGCCGCGTTCAGCCATTTTCACCATCACTTCGCTGGTCATCAGCTTACTCAGCGAGGCAATACGGATCAGCGAATCCTGCTGTGGCCGCACGTTGCTGCCCGGGCGGGTTTCACCAAAGCTGGCGAAAACCCGTTGATTGCCATCAATGGCCACCAGCGCCATCCCCACGGCACCACTGCCGTAAAAGATGTGTTCGGCATAACGATCAACGATTTGCGAAGCCAGCAGCGGATCCGGGGCGACCTGCGCCATGCTTTTTAAAGGAAGCAGTGAAACCATTAATGTCAAAAACCAGGGTGTATGTTTTTTCAACGGTAAGACGTCCGGCAGAAGAAGCGGAGAAAAGTCTTATAGTAATCAGTTTGGACGAGGCGGGAAGGGGGCAGAGCAGGTTTTTTTCTGTATCAGGCTGTGATCAAAAATGGCCCTGACGCCGTGAGACGCAGGGCCGGATCGATTAGTGTGGCTTGAGTAAGGCTTCGGTATGGCTGACGATATTTTCCACCGTGAAGCCAAATTCCGGGAACAGTTTTCCGGCAGGCGCAGACTCACCAAAGGTCGTCATACCAACGATTGCCCCATCCAGACCGACATATTTGAACCAGTAATCGGCAATCCCTGCCTCGACGGCGACGCGCGCTTTCACGCCAGAGGGGAGCACCGATTCTCGGTACGCCGCATCCTGTTTATCAAACACGTCGGTGGAGGGCAGGGAAACCACGCGGATTTTATGCCCGTTGGCGGTGAGTTTGTCCGCTGCTCCCAGGGCAATCTCGATTTCCGAACCAGTGGCGATAATGATCGCTTCCGGCGTGCCAGCGCAATCCTGCAACACATAACCGCCACGGGCGATATTGGCGACCTGTTGTTGGCTGCGTTCCGGTTGCAGCAGATTCTGACGCGACAGGATCAACGCGGTCGGGCCGTGATGACGCTCCACCGCGGCTTTCCACGCCACCGTGGTTTCCACCTGGTCACACGGACGCCATACGCTCATATTGGGCGTCAGGCGCAGGCTGGCGAGCTGTTCTACTGGCTGGTGTGTTGGGCCATCTTCCCCCAGACCAATCGAATCATGGGTATAGACCAGTACCTGGCGTGCCTTCATCAGCGCCGCCATACGCGCGGCGTTGCGGGCGTATTCGACAAACATCAGGAAGGTGGCGGTGTAGGGCAGAAAACCACCGTGATGGGCGATGCCGTTACCAATCGCCGTCATCCCGAACTCACGCACCCCGTAATGAATGTAGTTCCCGGCAATGTCTTCCTTGATCGATTTCGAACCGGACCAGATTGTCAGGTTGCTCGGCGCAAGGTCAGCGGAGCCACCGAGGAACTCTGGCAGCAGTTTGCCAAACACTTCGAGGGTATTTTGCGAGGCCTTACGGCTGGCGATTTTCTGCGGATTGGCCTGCAACTGTTCAACAAATGCCTGCACATCGTTTTCCCAGTTGTCGGGCATTGCACCGCTCATGCGGCGTTTAAATTCTTTTGCCAGCTCAGGATGGGCAGCCTGATAAGCCGCCATTTTGTCATCCCAGGCTTTCTCGCGAGCGGCACCGGCTTCTTTGGCATCCCACTGCTGATAGATTTCTTTCGGGATTTCAAACGGCGGGTAATTCCAGCCGAGTTGTTTACGCGCCAGCGCCACTTCTGCTTCACCGAGCGCAGCACCGTGCGACTCTTCTTTGCCGGCTTTATTTGGCGAGCCAAAACCGATGATGGTGCGACAGATGATCAGAGAGGGTTTGTCGGTGACGCTCTGCGCCTCTTTGATGGCACTGGCGACGGCGGCCGGATCGTGTCCGTCAATATCGCCAATCACATGCCAGTTATAGGCTTCAAAGCGTTTGTGGGTATCGTCGGTGAACCAGCCTTCGGTTTCACCATCAATCGAAATGCCGTTGTGATCGTAGAAGCCGATCAGTTTGCCAAGCCCAAGGGTGCCCGCCAGCGAGCTGACTTCATGCGAAATCCCTTCCATCAGACAACCGTCACCCATAAATACGTAGGTGTAATGGTCAACGATGTCGTGTCCCGGCTGATTAAACTGCGCAGCCAGCGTACGTTCGGAAATCGCCATCCCCACCGCATTCGCCAGCCCCTGACCGAGCGGCCCGGTGGTGGTTTCGACGCCAGGGGTGTACCCCAGCTCCGGGTGCCCCGGCGTTTTCGAATGCAGCTGGCGGAAGTTTTTCAACTCTTCCATCGGCAGATCATAACCGGTAAGGTGCAGCAGGCTGTAGAGCAGCATCGAAGCATGACCATTGGAGAGGATAAAGCGGTCACGGTCCGCCCAGGCGGGATTGGTCGGGTTATGTTTCAGGAAATCGCGCCACAGGACTTCGGCGATATCCGCCATGCCCATCGGGGCACCGGGATGGCCTGAATTTGCTTTTTGTACTGCATCCATGCTCAGAGCACGAATCGCGTTAGCCAACTCTCTGCGTGAAGACATAGGGTTCTCCCTTGTGATTTGGCAATAATAAGGACGGGCAGACGCCCGTCCGGCATGAGATGAGGATGAGGTCTAGAGGCGCGCGGCCAGCACGTCCTCCAGTTTTTGCTGGTCTACAGCAAACTGACGGATACCATCAGACAGTTTTTCTACTGCCATCGGATCCTGATTATGTTCCCAGCGGAACTCCGCTTCAGACAGCGGGGCAGGCTGATGGAAGCCTTCGGTTGATGGCTCCAGTTTACGCTCCAGCGGTGCATCGCTGTTTGCCAGCTCCTCCAGCAGGTTCGGGGAGATGGTCAGACGGTCACAGCCCGCCAGTGCCAGGATTTGCTCCACTTTACGGAAGCTGGCACCCATGATGACGGTGTTGTAGCGATGCTTTTTGTAGTAATCGTAGATACGGCGTACCGATTTCACCCCCGGATCCTCATCGACCACATATGGATCGAGCGGTTTACGGCTGTTGTACCAGTCATAAATACGACCGACGAACGGCGAAATCAGGAACACTCCGGCTTCGGCACAGGCACGGGCCTGGGCGAAAGAGAACAGCAGCGTCAGGTTACAATTGATGCCGTTCTTTTGCAGTTCTTCAGCGGCGCGGATCCCTTCCCAGGTCGAGGCCAGTTTGATCAGAATGCGTGAGCGATCGATACCGTTCTCTTCATACAGGCGAATCAGTTTTTCCGCTTTGGTCACACACATGCCACGATCGAAGGAGAGGCGAGCATCCACTTCGGTCGAGACACGGCCTGGTACGCTTTTCAGAATTTCCATACCAAGGTTGATTGCCACTTTATCGCTGGCGTTGATGATTTGGGTTTCTTTGCTGCCGCCCTGTTTTTTCGCGTAGTCGATGGCATCATCAATCAGGTGCTTGTAGGCGTCGAGTCCGGCGGCTTTGAGGATTAACGAGGGATTGGTGGTGGCATCTTCCGGGTGGTAGTGACGAATGGATTCAATATCGCCACTGTCCGCCACCACGGTGGTGAACTGTTTTAATGCATCTAGCTGGTTCATCGCTTAACTCCTTGATTAGCAATCATTAGGTCAAATAAAAAACCTCAGGCAGCCATGGCTTTGTTGCGCCATTTCCAGGTGGGTACCGGTCCAACACATTGCTACAGACGCCAGGTGAAGAAAATGCGTTTTCTCTGATTGTGACGCCGGGATGCCCACTGCGCGCGGTTGTGATTGAGGGCCTGCCTGAAAGGTGTCAGCTGCGCGTTTTACCACTCTTAAGCATAGCAGCCTGTGGCAGACCCGTTGATCCCGCTGTGGCAATCTGTGCCCTTGCCAGCCGTGCATTCTTTGAGCGCCTTCACCCTCTTTTGTGCCGTTGATTTCTATACTGAACGCTTATCTCTCCGCGCAACAGGATGCCCAATGGACGAACAACTGAAGCAAAGCGCTCTCGATTTTCACCAGTATCCCACTCCCGGAAAAATTCAGGTGTCACCCACCAAACCGCTGGCGACGCAACGCGATCTGGCACTGGCCTATTCCCCCGGCGTGGCCGCACCCTGTCTGGAAATTGCCGCAGACCCACTGGCGGCACACAAATACACCGCGCGTGGCAACCTGGTGGCGGTGATCTCCAACGGCACCGCGGTGCTGGGGCTGGGTAATATCGGCGCGCTGGCCGGTAAGCCGGTGATGGAGGGTAAAGGGGTGCTGTTTAAGAAATTCGCCGGTATTGATGTGTTTGATATCGAAATCGACGAACGGGACCCGGACAAGTTGATTGAGGTGATTGCCGCACTGGAGCCGACTTTTGGCGGCATCAACCTGGAAGATATCAAAGCGCCGGAATGTTTCTATATCGAGCAGAAACTGCGCGAACGGATGAAGATCCCGGTGTTCCATGACGATCAGCACGGCACCGCGATTATCTGTACCGCAGCGGTACTCAATGGTTTGCAAATCGTCAAAAAAGCCATCTCCGATGTGCGACTGGTGGTGTCAGGGGCGGGGGCTTCGGCGATTGCCTGTCTGAATCTGCTGGTGGCGCTGGGGATGCAACGTCATAACATCATCGCGTGCGACTCGAAGGGGGTGATCTGGCGCGGACGTGACAGCGAGATGGCGGAAACCAAAGCAGCCTATGCCGTTGAAGATAACGGCAAGCGCACGCTGGAGGAGGTGATTGCCGGTGCGGACATTTTCCTCGGCTGCTCTGGGCCGCAAGTGCTGACGCCGCAGATGGTGCAGCAGATGGCGAAAGATCCGCTGATTCTGGCGCTGGCCAACCCGGAACCGGAAATCATGCCACCGCTGGCGAAGGCGGTACGGCCAGACGCGATTATCTGTACCGGGCGTTCTGATTTCCCCAATCAGGTGAATAATGTGCTGTGCTTTCCTTTTATCTTCCGTGGTGCACTGGATGTCGGTGCCACCGCCATCAATGAGGAGATGAAACTGGCAGCGGTGCACGCCATTGCGGCGCTGGCGCAGGCGGAACAGAGCGATGTGGTGGCTTCGGCCTATGACGATCAGGATCTGAGTTTTGGCCCGGAATATCTGATCCCCAAACCCTTTGATCCGCGCCTGATTGTGCAAATCGCGCCAGCCGTCGCCAAAGCGGCGATGGACTCCGGCGTGGCGACGCGCCCGATTGCGGACTTTGACGCCTACCGCGAGAAACTCACCGAGTTTGTCTACAAAACTAACCTGTTTATGAAGCCTATTTTCTCGCAGGCGCGTAAAGATCCGAAGCGTGTGGTGATGGCAGAGGGGGAGGAGGTGCGGGTGCTGCATGCCACCCAGGAGCTGGTGTCGCTCGGGCTGGCGAAACCGATCCTGATTGGACGCCCGAATGTCATCGCCATGCGTTTACAAAAGCAGGGGCTGAAGATCGAGGCGGGCAAAGATTTTGAGGTGGTGAATAACGAATCCGATCCGCGTTTTAAAGCGTACTGGAGTGAATATTATCAGATCATGAAACGGCGTGGCGTGACGCCAGAGATGGCGCAGCGCGCGGTGATCGGCAATCCAACGCTGATTGGTGCCATCATGGTCCATCGTGGTGAAGCCGATGCGATGATTTGCGGCACGGTGGGCGATTATCATGAACATTATGAGGTGATCGAGAAGGTGTTTGGCTTCCGTCCCGATGTGCGGGTGGCCGGGGCGATGAATGCGCTGTTGCTGCCGAGCGGCAACACCTTTATTACCGATACCTACGTCAATGAAGACCCGACACCGGAACAGCTGGCGGATATCACCCTGATGGCGGCGGAAACGGTGCGGCGTTTTGGTATCGAACCGCGCGTGGCGTTGCTGTCGCACTCCAGCTTTGGCACCTCCAATGCGCCGGGGGCGCGCAAGATGCGTGACGCGCTGGCGCTGATTCAGCAACGCGCACCGGATCTGGAGATTGACGGCGAGATGCACGGCGATGCGGCACTGGTGGAAAACATCCGCCGCGAGTTGATGCCGGACAGCCCACTCAAAGGCACGGCTAATCTGTTGATTATGCCCAATGTCGAAGCGGCGCGTATCAGCTACAACCTGCTGCGCGTTTCCTGTTCGGAAGGGGTAACAGTCGGGCCGGTGCTGATGGGTATCAGCAAACCGGTGCATGTACTGACGCGCATCGCGTCAGTGCGACGCATCGTCAATATGGTGGCGCTGGCGGTGGTGGAGGCGCAGACCGAGCCGTTGTAGCAGCGCGGGGTTTACTGGCACCGTGCACAAAATTGCGCGATAAATCGCGCCGCTACAAACATTGTGCGATCCGTAGCGGCGTGATTTATCACGCGGGTTTTTATGGTTTCTTCAGCCAATCCTTCACCGGCAGAAAATCGCGGTACAACGCAGCTTCCGGTGAATCTGCTTCCGGCTGGTAATCATATTCCCAGCGCACCAGCGGTGGCATCGACATCAGGATCGATTCGGTGCGTCCGCCGGTTTGCAGGCCAAACAGCGTGCCGCGATCCCACACCAGATTAAACTCCACATAACGCCCACGACGATACAGCTGGAACTGGCGCTCGCGCTCGCCCCACGGCAGCGCTTTGCGCTTGGCCACTATCGGACGATAGGCTTGCAGGAAGCCATTGCCCACCGCCTGGGTAAAGGCAAAGCAATGGTCAAAATCAGGGGTGTTGAGATCGTCAAAGAACAGGCCGCCAATGCCGCGCTGCTCGTCACGATGCTTCAGCCAGAAGTAGTCGTCGCACCACTTTTTATAACGCGGGTAGACATCCGCACCGAACGGCTGGCACAGATCAAACGCGGTTTGATGCCAGTGCAACGCATCTTCTTCGAAGCCGTAGAAAGGGGTGAGATCGAAACCGCCACCGAACCACCACACCGGATCGGCACCCGGTTTTTCGGCGATAAAAAAACGCACATTGGCGTGGCTGGTCGGGACATACGGGTTTTCCGGGTGGATCACCAGCGAGACGCCCATCGCCTCAAAACTGCGGCCTGCCAGCTCCGGACGGTGCGCGGTGGCTGAAGCAGGCATTTGATCGCCATGGACGTGGGAGAAGTTAACGCCAGCCTGCTCAAACACCGCGCCGTTGCGTAATACGCGGCTGCGTCCGCCGCCGCCGCCGGGGCGCTGCCAGCTGTCTTCGGCAAAATCGGCGGCACCATCTTCCGCCGCCAGCTGGGCGCAGATGTTATCCTGGAGCGCCAGCAGAAAGGCTTTGACGCGGGAAATATCGGGATTGCTCATGAGTCACTCGTTCCGGAAATTTGCCGCGATTATACCTAAGCCTGACGCCGATCGTACTCATCAAAATAATTGACGATGCCATCCGCGATGGCGCTGGCAATTTTGTGGCGAAACGCCGTGGTGCCGAGCAGTTGCTCCTCATGCGGGTTGGTAATAAACGAGGTTTCCACCAGCACCGACGGAATCGAAGGCGATTTCAGCACAGCAAATGCCGCCTGCTCAGTATGCTGGCTGTGCAAATGATGCACCGGGCGGATCTGATCCAGCACATGCTTGCCGAGCGTGAGGCTGTTGCGGATGGTGTCGGTCTGCACCAGATCGAACAGGATTTGGTTCAGATACTGATCTTTCTGCGCCACTTCTACCCCGGCCACTTTGTCAGCATCGTTCTCTTTCTGCGACATATAGCGCGCCATGGCGCTGCTGGCTCCGCGATTCGACAGGGCAAACACCGAAGCGCCATTGGCGTCCGGGCTGGTGTAACCATCGGCGTGAATCGACATAAACAGATTGGCACCGTGCTGATGAGCAATCTCCACCCGCTGATACAGGGGGATAAAGTAGTCAGTGTCACGCGTCAGACGCACTTCTACTTTGGGATGATCCTGCAACAGCTGGCGCACGTTATTGGCGATATCCAGCACGATGTGTTTTTCTTCGGAACCTTGTTCGCCAACCGCACCGGAATCAATCCCACCGTGGCCTGGGTCGATCATCACAATACGTTTGCCGTTTTTAGCTGGCGGCGTGGGTTTGCTATGGCGCGGCAGCAGGTGCAAATCGGCACTCTCTTCTTTGGCCTGCACCAGACGCGGCGATAGCACCGCCAGCGCCAGCCCGGACAGCAGCAGCTGACGGCGATTAGTTAAGCGTTTGAGCAGTGAAATCTTTTTCATCAATGAATCCCTGACAGGTAAACCTGAAAAGTGTTATATCGTAACATCCTGACGGGTGCGACCTCGCAACTATTTCAGGGCTTTACTTTGTATTTCAGGTCGCGAACAGGAATTTCGTCGCTTTTTTCCGCCGCTGAACGGTGCGAGGGTTGCGCCCGCTAAAGAATACGTGATAATCAGCGAATTGTGCCTAACTGCAGGGTAACGCCGATGGAAATCCGCTCATTCCGCCAGGAAGATTTTGAAGAAGTGATCACGCTCTGGGAGCGTTGCGATCTGTTACGCCCGTGGAATGACCCTGAGCTGGACATTGAACGCAAAATGAACCATGACCCGGAGCTGTTTCTGGTGGCCGAAGTCGGTGGCGAGGTGGTGGGTACGCTGATGGGCGGCTACGATGGTCATCGTGGTGCGGCTTATTATCTGGCGGTGCATCCTGATTATCAGGGGCGTGGTTTTGCCAACGCGCTGATGAATCGTCTGGAAAAGAAACTGATAGCGCGCGGCTGCCCGAAAATCCATCTGATGGTGCGTGAAGAGAACGACCAGGTGGTGGCCTTCTATGAAAAACTCGATTACGAGCCAGTGGACTCACTGCTGCTGGGCAAGCGCCTGATTGAAGACCGTGAGTATTAAATGGTTGTGCTGAAATACCCGCCAGAAGAATACGATGCAAAAGGGCAGCTGCGGCTGCCGTTTCTTTTCTGGCTGATCCTGCTGCTCCAGGCGCGCACCTGGCTGATTCTGGTGATGGCCGGAGCTTCCCGACAGCAGGGGAATGATCTGCTGGCGCTGTTCTATCCCGATCGACAAAGTTTCTGGCTGGGCCTGGCGCTCGGCATTCCGGCAGCCATCGGCCTGTTGCTCACCGGCTATCGTCAGCGCTGGCCGCGCCTGTGGCAAAGCTGGCGCGTGGTACTGAGCCTGTCCTTGCTGATTAACCTGCTGTGGCAGGGGGATAACCTGTTGCAGGGCGCGATGCCCGATTCGCCATTCCCGCTGCTGCTGACGCTGTTCGACCTGCTGGCGCTGTACTGGCTGCAAACCCATCGACGCCTGTGTGACTGCTTTTTGCCCGAACATCAGCATCACGAATAAACTTTTTGTCGCTTTGCGACTCCAACAGGCACGCCAAACCGGCAAACAAGATCAAGGAGTTTTCATGAAAGTTGTTCGTCCCGCGCTGCTGGCGACGGCTCTGGTGCTGGCAGGTTGTGCCAGTTCTGCGTCTTCGGGTTCGGCTGATGAAAGCCACTGGTATAACCCCCTGAGTTACCATTGGTCGGCGCTTAATCCGCTTAGCTGGTTCGGTGGTTCGCTGACGGTAAGCGAGCAGGGTGTCGCCGGGCTATCCAGCAGCACCGCCATGACGCAAACCGCCATCGATAAAGCGCTGAACGGCGATTACAAGCTGCGCCAGGGCATGCGTACCCAGAATGGCCAGGTGGTGGAGTTCTGGCAGGCATTGGATGGTGACAAGGTCAAACTGGTAATCAACGGGCAAAGCAGCGTTGAACGTATCGAGGTACTGGACCCGAGCGCGAAAAGTGCCGACGGCAGCAAAATCGGTGACCCGTTCAGTGCCAAATTCACTAAGGCATTTGATAACTGCAAAATGGTGCCGGGTTTCGACAGCCGTGATGTGGAGTGCCGTGCGCCGAATAGCCAGCATATCGCTTATGTCTACAGCGGCGAATGGCACGGCCCAGAAGGGTTGATGCCGTCGGATGATACGCTGAAGAACTGGAAAATCAGCAAGATCGTCTGGCAACGCTAATCCCTCAAAAAAGTGCGGTGATACGGGCTATCGCCGCCACTTTCCGGTATGATACGGACGAAAAAAACGCCGTTTAACCCCCATTGCCGGAGAGCATGTCGATGTCTCAATTTCAGAGCGGGATTCTGCTGGAACACCGCCGTTTCGCCATTTGGCTGGAAGCCCGCGTCACGGGCGATCTCGATGCGCTGCGCCTGGGCAGCAAAACCTTCCTGCAACACCTCGATGCACTGCAACAAAAATTCGCTGATGCCGGTCTGGGCGCGGTGATCGCTTTCGGTGACACATTATGGCGCGATTTGCAGGGCGCAGATTCTGCACCAGAACTGAAAGCCTTTAGCACGCTGGGCAAAGGCATTGCGCCAGCTACGCAGCGTGATTTGTTGATCCATATCCAGTCGCTGCGCCATGACGTGAACTTCTCCCTGGCGCAGGCCGCGCTGGTGGCGTTTGCTGCTGCTGTCGACATCGAAGAAGAAACCCACGGTTTTCGCTGGGTAGAAGAACGCGATCTCTCCGGTTTCGTCGATGGCACCGAGAATCCGCAAGGCGAACAGCGTGAGCAGGTAGCGATTATCGCCGCTGGCCCGGATGCAGGTGGCAGCTATGTCTTCACCCAGCGCTGGGAGCATAACCTTAAGCTGTGGAACCGCATGGCGGTAGACAAGCAGGAGGCGGTAATGGGTCGCACTAAGGTGGAGAATGAAGAGATTCCCGGCGATGAGCGCCCGGCTACCTCGCATCTCAGCCGCGTCGATTTGAAAGAAGAGGGCAAAGGACTGAAGATTTTGCGCCAGAGCCTGCCCTACGGCACCGCCAGCGGCACCCATGGCCTGTTCTTTATCGCCTACTGCAATCGCCTGCATAATATTGAACAGCAGCTGTTGAGCATGTTTGGCGAGCGTGATGGCAAGATGGACGCCATGCTGCGGTTTACCAAACCGGTCACCGGCAGCTACTTTTTTGCTCCGTCGCTTGACGTGTTGCAGGCGCTGTAATGCCCTCCCGGACGGCTGCGATGCCGTCCGTTCGTTATCCCGCCAGCTGCATAAACTTCCCCGTCGTCTTATGCCTTTTTAGACTTTGAAATCAGCAAACGATATATAAAACCGTTACTGGTTTGCCCCGAGTTATAAATACACTGACAACATCTAATGGCATCAGCCGTAACTCCACATTTCCAGGTGCAGCATGACACTTCCCGTTTTTAAAAAGTTGGTTGGCGGTATCGCGCTTTCGCTGGCAATGGCGGGTGCTGTGCAGGCGACAGAGCTGCTCAACAGCTCCTATGACGTCTCGCGCGAGCTGTTTGTCGCCCTTAATGCACCTTTTGAGCAGCAGTGGGATGCCAGCCATCCGGGTGACAAGCTGACGATTAAACAATCGCATGCCGGGTCATCAAAACAGGCGCTGGCGATCCTGCAGGGTTTGCGTGCCGATGTGGTGACCTATAACCAGGTGACGGATGTGCAGGTGCTGCACGATAAAGGCCAGCTGATCCCGGCCGACTGGCAAAGCCGCCTGCCGAATAACAGCTCGCCGTTCTACTCCACCATGGCGTTCCTGGTGCGTAAGGGTAACCCGAAGAATATTCATGACTGGGCCGATCTGGCACGGACTGATGTGAAACTGATTTTCCCGAATCCTAAAACCTCCGGTAATGGCCGCTACACCTATCTGGCCGCCTGGGGTGCTGCGGATCAGGCAGATGGCAAAGACAAAGCCAAAACCGAAGCCTTTATGACGCAATTCCTGAAAAACGTCGAAGTGTTTGATACCGGTGGCCGTGGTGCTACCACCACCTTCGCCGAGCGCGGCCTGGGTGACGTGCTGATTAGCTTCGAGTCCGAAGTGAATAACATCCGTAACCAGTACGCTAAAGATGGCTACGAAGTGATTGTGCCGAAGACCAACATCCTCGCCGAATTCCCGGTTGCCTGGGTGGATAAAAACGTCGAGCACAATGGCACGACGGACGCGGCGAAAGCTTACCTGAATTATCTCTACACACCGGAAGCACAGAAAATTATCACCAGCTTTTACTATCGTGTGAACAACCCTGAGCTGATGGCAGCCCAGCAGGATCGCTTCCCGCAGACCCGCCTGTTCAATGTCGATGAGGCATTTGGTGGCTGGGATAACGTGATGAAAACCCATTTTGCCAGTGGCGCTGAGCTGGACAAATTGCTGGCAGCGGGGCGCGGTTAATGTTTGCCTCAACGCAAAAACGGGTACTGCCCGGATTTGGTATCAGCCTTGGCACCAGCCTGCTGTTTACCTGTCTGATTCTGCTGCTGCCGATCAGCGCGTTGCTGATGCAGCTGTCGAAAATGACGCTGGCGCAGTATTGGGAAGTGATCACCAATCCACAGCTGGTAGCGGCGTATAAAGTGACGCTGCTGTCTGCCGGCGTGGCCTCGATCTTCAATGCGGTGTTTGGCATGTTGATGGCGTGGATTCTGACCCGCTATCGCTTCCCCGGCCGTACCCTGCTCGATGGTTTGATGGATTTACCCTTCGCCCTGCCCACGGCAGTGGCTGGCCTGACGCTGGCGGGTTTGTTCTCGGTTAATGGCTGGTATGGTCAGTGGCTGGCCCAGTTCGATATCAAAGTTTCTTACACCTGGCTCGGCATCGCGGTGGCGATGGCCTTCACCAGCATTCCGTTTGTAGTGCGTACCGTGCAACCGGTGCTGGAAGAGTTAGGACCGGAATACGAAGAAGCCGCCGAAACCCTCGGTGCGACGCCGTGGCAGAGCTTCCGCCGCGTGGTGTTGCCGGAAGTGGCTCCGGCGTTGCTGGCCGGGACCGCGCTGTCATTTACCCGCAGCCTCGGTGAATTTGGTGCGGTGATCTTTATCGCCGGTAACATCGCGTGGAAAACCGAAGTGACTTCGCTGATGATTTTTGTGCGTTTGCAGGAGTTTGATTATCCGGCCGCCAGCGCCATCGCCTCGGTGATTCTTGCCGCCTCGTTGCTGCTGCTGTTCGCCATCAACACCCTGCAAAGCCGCTTTGGCCGTCGTTTAGGAGGTCACTGATGGCAGAGATTTCGCAAATCAATCGGGTTGATCGTTCACCGATTAACTGGGGCAAATGGCTGCTGATTGGCATTGGCGCACTGGTTTCCATCATGTTGCTGGTGGTGCCGATGGTCTCCATCTTCTGGGAAGCGCTCAATCAGGGGCTGGGTGCCGCCATCGGTAACCTGAAAGACGGCGATATGCTGCATGCCATCTGGCTGACGGTGATGGTGGCGTTGATCACCGTGCCGGTTAACCTGGTGTTCGGTACGTTGCTGGCGTGGCTGGTGACGCGTTTTAACTTCCCAGGCCGCCAGCTGTTGCTGACGCTGTTCGATATTCCTTTTGCCGTCTCCCCGGTGGTCGCTGGCCTGATGTACCTGCTGTTCTGGGGTATCAATGGTCCGGCGGGTGGCTGGCTGGATGCGCACAATATCCAGATTATGTTTGCCTGGCCGGGCATGGTGCTGGCGACCATTTTCGTGACCTGTCCGTTTGTGGTGCGGGAACTGGTGCCGGTAATGCTCAGCCAGGGCAGTAACGAAGATGAAGCCGCGGTGCTGCTTGGCGCATCCGGCTGGCAGATGTTCCGCCGCGTCACGCTGCCGAATATCCGCTGGGCGTTGTTGTACGGCGTGGTGCTGACCAATGCCCGTACCATCGGCGAATTTGGTGCGGTCTCGGTGGTATCGGGATCGATTCGCGGCGAAACCTATACCTTGCCGCTTCAGGTTGAATTACTCCATCAGGACTACAACACCGTTGGCGCATTTACCGCCGCCGCGCTGCTGACCCTGATGGCGATAGTGACACTGTTTCTGAAAAGCGTGGTGCAGTGGCGTTTAGAGCATCAGCGGAAACGCCAACAGGAGGAAAATCATGAGCATTGAGATTAAACAAATTAACAAATCGTTTGGCCGTACACCGGTGTTGAACGATATCTCTCTGGATATTCCTTCCGGCCAGATGGTGGCGCTGCTGGGTCCATCCGGTTCGGGTAAAACCACGCTGCTGCGTATCATCGCCGGTCTGGAGCATCAGAACAGCGGTCAAATCCAGTTCCACGGTAAAGACGTCAGCCGCCTGCATGCGCGCGATCGCCAGGTGGGGTTTGTCTTCCAGCATTACGCGCTGTTTCGCCATATGACGGTGTTTGACAACATCGCGTTTGGTCTGACGGTGCTGCCACGCCGCGAGCGTCCCTCCAGTGCCGAAATCAAACAGCGCGTAACCCGTCTGCTGGAGATGGTGCAGTTGAGTCATCTCGCTAACCGCTTCCCGGCACAGCTGTCGGGCGGCCAGAAACAGCGCGTCGCACTGGCGCGTGCGCTGGCTGTGGAGCCGCAAATTTTATTGCTGGATGAACCCTTCGGTGCGCTCGACGCTCAGGTGCGTAAAGAGCTGCGTCGCTGGCTGCGTCAGCTGCATGAAGAACTGAAATTCACCAGCGTGTTCGTCACCCACGATCAGGAAGAAGCGATGGAAGTCGCTAACAGCGTGGTGGTGATGAGCCAGGGCAATATTGAGCAGGTCGGCACACCGGATGAAGTGTGGCGCGATCCGGCTACCCGCTTCGTGCTTGAGTTCCTCGGCGAAGTTAACCGTTTTGATGGTGAAGTGCATGGCTCGCAATTCCATGTCGCTGCCCATCGCTGGCCGCTGGGCTATACCCCGGCGCACCAGGGCCCGGTAGAGTTGTTCCTGCGTCCGTGGGAGATTGACGTATCGCGCCAGAGCAGCCTGGAAACTCCGCTGCCAGTGCAGGTGCTGGAAGTCAGCCCACGCGGACATTTCTGGCAGTTGGTGGTACAACCGGCTGGCTGGCAGAGCGAACCCTTTACCCTGGTATTTGACGGTGAACTGAGCGCGCCGATTCGCGGTGAGCGTTTGTTTGTCGGTCTGCAACAAGCCCGGCTTTACCAGGGCACCACACCGTTACGCGCGGTTGCCTTTGCCGAGAGCGCCTGATATTTTTGACACTCCTTCGGGCGGGACTTTCCCGCCCGATTTCTTTGCCCCTCTTTTGCCGGGAATCTGACCGTGACCACACTGGAAAATACCATCGGTAATACGCCGTTGATTAAGTTGCAGCGCCTGACGCCTGATAACGGCAGCGAGATCTGGCTAAAACTGGAAGGTAATAATCCTGCGGGTTCGGTCAAGGATCGGGCAGCCTGGTCGATGATTCATCAGGCGGAACTGCGCGGTGAGATCAAACCGGGCGATACGCTGATTGAAGCCACCAGTGGTAACACCGGTATCGCGCTGGCGATGATTGCGGCAATGAAAGGCTATCGTCTGCGCCTGTTGATGCCGGATAACATGAGCCAGGAGCGTCAGGACGCGATGCGTGCCTACGGTGCGGAGCTGGTGCTGGTCACACGCGAACAGGGAATGGAAGGGGCGCGTGATTTGGCGCAGGAGATGGCCGCGCGCGGAGAGGGCAGGGTGCTGGATCAGTTCAATAACCCCGATAATCCCCTCGGCCACTATCTCACTACCGGCCCGGAAATCTGGCAGCAGAGCCAGCAACGCATGACCCATTTCGTCTCCAGTATGGGGACGACCGGCACCATCACTGGCGTGGGACGCTATCTGCGCGAGCATGCGCCAGCAGTGAAGATTATTGGTTTGCAACCGCAGGAAGGCAGCAGCATTCCCGGTATTCGTCGCTGGCCGAGTGCCTATTTGCCCGGTATTTTCCGCCCGGAACTGGTGGATGAAGTGATGGATATGACGCAACAGGAAGCGGAAGAGACCATGCGTGCGCTGGCGCGGCGTGAAGGTATTTTCTGTGGTGTCAGTTCTGGCGGTGCGGTAGCCGGGGCATTGCGCATTGCGGCAGCTCAGCCGGGCAGCGTGGTAGTCGCCATTATTTGCGATCGCGGCGACCGTTATCTCTCCACCGGTGTTTTCCACTAAACTATTCCCTTGCACAAATTCGTTGCGCGATAAATCGCGCCGCTACGTAAGGATCGAGTAAAACCGGCTGCGTTCGGGACGAACTCAGGACAAAATAGCGGCAATTTTGTACGAGAGATAAAGATGAAAATTCTGCTTGTTGATGACGATTTAGAGCTTGGTACTATGCTGAGCCAATACCTGATTGCGGAAGGCTTTGATGCACAACTGGTTTTAACCGGAAGTGCCGGAGTTGAAGGTGCGCTTTCAGGCAATTACACCGCCATGATTCTCGATATTATGCTGCCGGATATGAGTGGAATTGATGTGCTGCGCCAGGTGCGTCAGAACAGCCGTCTGCCGGTGATCATGCTGACGGCCAAAGGCGACAATATCGATCGCGTCATTGGTCTGGAGATGGGTGCGGACGATTATGTACCGAAACCCTGCTACCCGCGTGAACTGGTGGCGCGTCTGCGTGCGGTGCTGCGTCGCTTTGAAGATCAGACGCCGTTGCCCGATAAAAAAGAAGTGCTGCGCTGGGGCGATTTGAGCCTCAATCCCGCTACCCGTATCACCGAATGGCAGGGCAAAGCCTTTGACCTGACCGCTTCAGAATTCAATCTGCTCGACCTGCTGATGCGTGCTCCGGATCGTGTGGTATCGAAAGATGAGCTGTCCGAGAAAGGGCTGGGCCGTCCGCGTGAAGCTTACGACCGTAGCGTCGATGTGCATATCAGCAATATTCGTCAAAAGCTGGCGGCGTTAACCGCTGACAACGTCAACATTGAAACCGTGCGCAGTATTGGTTATCGCATTCGATGAAGCAGCACAGCTATCGTGGCCGGATGTTCTGGAAGATCCTGCTGGGCTTCTGGATCGTGTTTGTGATTATCAGTCAGTTGCTGTGGCTCGGTTTTTCCCTCTCTGGTAATCACCATGAGCCCCCTGAGATCGTGGCGATTCGGCGTATTGTTAATTTGCAGATGGCGTCGGCGGTGTCGGTGCTGGAACGCGGTGGGCCCAGTTCACTCGACGATATGATGGCTGACTGGGAACCGAATGATCGACAGTTCTTTTCGGTGATTCAGCACAACAAACCGGTCTCAACCCAGAACGCGCCACCGGAAGGGTTTAATGAACCCTTCCACGGTCCTTTCCCGGAGGTGATTGTGCGCTGGGTTAAAGGGGCTGACGGCAAAGAGTACGAGTTACGCTACGACGTGAAAGGCCTGCGTGAGGATAGTTCAATGGGCGTGGGCGGCCCGCGGCGTATTCTGAATATTCCTGAACCGATGTTTACCTTCGCTGGCGCGCTGGGGTTGCTGTTTAGCCTGCTGCTGGCGTGGAACCTGACGCGCCCGATGCGACAGCTGCGTGAAGGTTTTGCCCGTGTCAGCAGCGGTGATTTGAGCGTGCGTCTCTACCCGGTGATGCGTAAGCGCCATGATGAGTTGTCCAGCGTGGCGCAGGACTTTGACGCTATGGTGGAGCGGCTGGATACGCTGGTGAAAGCGCGTGAGGAGTTGCTGCATGACATCTCTCACGAATTGCGTTCGCCGCTGGCACGTCTGCAACTGGCAACCGGTCTCGCGCGCCAGACGCCGGAAAGCGTGGAAACTTCGCTGAACCGTATCGATGAGGAAGCGCGTCGCCTCGATAAGATGATTGGCGAGTTGCTGACGTTGTCGCGTGCCGAGCACGAAAGCATGCCGGGGGAGCAGTATTTTGACCTCACCGGCCTGCTGCATGCGGTAGTGACCGATGTCCGTTATGAGGCGCAGATTCCGGGCGTAAAAGTCGATTTTCAGGTTGATGAAAATGCCGACTATACCGTGCACGGCAATGCGGAGCTGATTCGCCGTGGGGTGGAGAATGTGCTGCGTAACGCGCTGCGTTTCTCCCATCGTGGCCAGCATATTCAGGTGCGTTTGCAGGCGGAGAACCAGTGGCTGGCGATTCGCGTACGCGATCAGGGGCCGGGTGTCGATGATGAGAAGCTTTCCAGTATTTTCGACCCCTTCGTGCGGGTGAATTCACCGCTGATGGGCAAAGGTTACGGCCTGGGGCTGTCCATC
Organism: Pantoea cypripedii; assembly: GCF_002095535.1. NCBI lineage: Bacteria > Pseudomonadati > Pseudomonadota > Gammaproteobacteria > Enterobacterales > Erwiniaceae > Pantoea > Pantoea cypripedii. Next base: position 3,063,154 of record NZ_MLJI01000001.1, on the reverse strand, counting down.
GTTCGTAAGGTGATCCTGGCGCATCACGGTGAAGTGCAGGCGGTTAATCGCCCGGAAGGGGGCCTGGAACTGACGCTGAAGTTGCCGCGCTGGAAGCAGAATTAAACACTGAAACAAAAACGGCACCCATTGGGTGCCGTTTTACTATCCAGACTGCGAATTATTTCTTGATACGAATCACCGGGGTTTCACCCACGGTAACCGGACCAGAGAGTTTGATCAGGTCTTTGATCTCATCCATGTTAGAGATCACAACCGGCGTCAGCGTGGACTTTGCTTTCTCTTCCAGCAGCGGCAGATCAAATTCGATCACCACGTCGCCTTTTTTCACTTTCTGGCCTTCTTCAGCGATACGTTTGAAGCCTTCACCTTTCAGTTCAACCGTGTCGATACCGAAGTGGACAAACAGCTCGATGCCGTTGTCAGACTCGATTGAAAAGGCGTGGTTGGTTTCGAAAATTTTGCCGATAGTCCCATCAACCGGGGCAACCATTTTGTTGCCTGAAGGTTTGATGGCGATACCGTCACCGACAATTTTCTCCGCGAATACCACATCTGGTACGTCTTCAATATTCACGATTTCGCCTGACAGAGGCGCTACGATTTCAATAGTTCCGGAAGCGCTTTCTGTTTTGTCGCCAAAAAGTTTAGAAAACAAACCCATGATCTTCTCCTAAGCAGTAATTTGGGGCCAGCGTCTCGCGGATCAGCAGAGTGTTTTTTCTTTGATGAACTTGTTCACCAGGTTCATCAAATCATCTGCTGTGGGTTGAGCCAGAGCCTGCTCCGCCAATGCCTTCGCATCTTCAAAATTGGTATTACGAATAATTTTCTTGATGCTCGGGATTGAAATGGCACTCATGCTGAATTCGTCCAGCCCCATTCCCAGTAACAGTAGTGTAGCACGTTCATCACCAGCCAGCTCACCACACATGCCGGTCCATTTCCCTTCGGCATGTGATGCATCGATCACTTGCTTGATGAGGCCCAGAACGGAAGGCGACATTGGGTTATAGAGGTGAGAAATCAAATCATTACCACGATCGACCGCCAGAGTATACTGCGTCAGGTCGTTTGTCCCAATACTGAAGAAATCGACTTCTTTCGCCAGATGGCGGGCAATCACTGCGGAAGCCGGTGTTTCGACCATGATGCCCATCTCAATGGTTTCATCAAAGGCTTTACCTTCTTCACGCAGCTGCGCTTTCAGCATCTCCAGTTCGGCTTTCAGGAAGCGAACTTCTTCCACGGAAATGATCATCGGGAACATGATGCGCAGTTTGCCAAACGAAGAGGCACGCAGGATCGCGCGCAGCTGGGCGTGCAGAATCTCTTTGCGGTCCATGGCGATACGAATCGCACGCCAGCCGAGGAACGGGTTTTCTTCTTTCGGCAGGTCCATATAGGGCAGGTCTTTGTCGCCACCGATATCCATGGTACGGACGATGACGGCCTGTGAGCCCATGGCTTCAGCCACGGCTTTGTAAGCCTGGAACTGTTCTTCTTCAGTCGGCAGTGAATCGCGGTCCATAAACAGGAACTCGGTACGATACAGGCCCACGCCTTCGGCACCGTTACGCTCGGCACCCGCCACATCACGTACAGTACCGATGTTGGCGCACACTTCAACCTGATGACCATCGAGCGTGATCGCCGGCAGATCTTTCAGTTTCGCCAGTTCATGTTTTTCAGACAAATATTGCGTCTGGATGGCTTTCAGCTCTTCCAGTACGTCTGCAGTCGGGTTGATGTAAACTTTGTTGTTTACGCCATCCAGAATCAGAAAATCACCATTGTTCACCGTGGCGGTCACGTTACCGGTGCCGACAATCGCTGGCAGTTCGAGAGAGCGCGCCATGATGGAGGTGTGTGAGGTACGGCCACCGAGATCGGTGATAAAGCCCAGCACCTTTTTCAGGTTCAGCTGCGCAGTTTCTGATGGAGTCAGATCTTTCGCCACCAGAATGGATTCTTCTTCGATGGCGCTCAGGTCAACGATATGCAGGCCAAGGATGTTTTGCAGCAGGCGTTTACCGATATCACGCACGTCAGCCGCACGTTCTTTCAGATATTCGTCATCCAGTTCTTCCAGCGCTTTCGCCTGGCCTTCAATGACGGAGTGGGCAGCAGCATCAGCAGTCGCGCGATCTTTCTTGATCAGGTCGATGATTTCCTGCTCCAGCTCTTCGTCTTCCAGCAGCATGATGTGACCTTCAAAGATCGCCGCTTTCTCTTCACCGAAGGTTTCACCGGCTTTGACTTTGATGGCTTCGAGCTGAGAAGCAGCTTTGCTGCGCCCATCAAGGAAGCGCTGTACTTCCTGCTCAACCTGATCGTCAGAAATTTTTTTACGGTTGATGACGATCTCATCTTCCTTCAGCAGCAGTGCTTTGCCGAAAGCGATACCCGGTGACGCTAAAATACCTGAAATCATAACTCTACCTTTTAATCACGATGGCTCGTTGACCCGATGCATTGCCATTGTCGCGGATAAGTCAATCTACGGAAGCAATAACGCGGACAGGTTGTCCGCGATCAAGATGTTTGCACTCAATGGGGCAAAGGAGTCGGTTTAGTTACAAACTGAGCGGATTACTCCAGCTCAGCCATCAGTTTTACCAGGTGTTCAACCGCTTGCTGCTCATCTTCACCTTCGGCAGACAGCGTAACAACCGTACCCTGAGTCAGACCCAGTGTCTGCAGTTTGAACAAGCTTTTCGCGCTGGCAGATTTGCCATTGGAAGTCACGGTGATTTCTGACTGGAAAGCCTTGGCTTCTTTAACGAACTGAGCTGCAGGACGAGTGTGGAGGCCGTTCGGTGCGGTAATGGTAACTTCTTGCTGGAACATTCTATTTCCCCAACTTTATCAGGTTTGGTGTTATGGATCTAAAGTCTAGCCTGGAGCCGTAACTTTAGCCTGTGTAGGTGCGCGGGTCAGGCATCACGGATGACCAAAAAATGCGCATGAATGAGAGCGTCATTCCAGGTGAAGGATCAAAAGCAGAGATGATCGCTCCATCTGCTCATTATGCCGTGATTCGCCGTATCGCCAAATCAGTAAATCGATTCAGCTTGATCCACTTCAAAGCCCGATTAATTTCAGGCATCGAAATAATTGGCTGCTTAAATACCAGACCCTCGTCACTGAAAGCAATCTGCCAGGTGGTAAAAGTGAGATCTAAGCCACAAAAAAGCACCCATTCGGGTGCTTTTTTCGCCATTTTCAGACTTTGACCGTCACTGTTGCAGCTCTTTTTCGGTGAACAGATCAGCAAAAAGCGCAGTGCTCAGGTAACGCTCGCCAGAGGAGGGCAGGATCACCACAATGTTTTTGTTGGCGAATGCTTCGTCTTCCTGCAGCTTCAGCGCGGCGGCGACGGCTGCCCCTGAGGAGATACCGGCGAGGATGCCTTCTTCTTCCATCAGACGACGTGCGGTGCTGATCGCTTCGTCATTGGTGATGGCAACGACGCGGTCAATCAGTTTCAGGTCAAGGTTGCCTGGGATGAAGCCAGCACCGATACCCTGAATTTTGTGCGGGCCGGGTTTGATCTCTTCACCAGCCAGCGCCTGAGCGATCACCGGGGAATCAGTAGGTTCGACCGCCACTGAAATCAGATCTTTCTTCCCTTTGGTGTTTTTGATGTAACGGCTGACACCGGTCAGCGTGCCGCCCGTACCGACACCGGCGATAAACACGTCCACGGCACCATCGGTATCTTCCCAGATCTCCGGGCCAGTGGTTTTTTCATGAATTTCCGGGTTAGCCGGGTTGCTGAACTGCTGCAGCAGGACAAATTTGTCCGGATCGCTGGCAACAATCTCTTCCGCTTTAGCGATGGCACCTTTCATGCCTTTCGCACCTTCGGTCAATACCAGATTGGCACCCAGCGCTTTCAAAAGCTTACGACGTTCGATCGACATGGTTTCCGGCATGGTCAGCGTCAGCTTGTAACCACGCGCCGCCGCCACATAGGCCAGGGCAATACCGGTGTTACCGCTGGTGGGTTCAACCAGTTCTACGCCAGGTTTCAGGATGCCGCGTTTTTCTGCGTCCCAAATCATATTGGCACCGATACGGCATTTGACGCTGAAGCTCGGGTTACGGGACTCGACCTTCGCCAGAATGCGGCCGTTACCGATGCGGTTCAGTCGAACCAGCGGCGTATGACCAATTGTCAGCGAGTTGTCTTCATAGATCTTACTCATAGCTCGTCCTTAACTGTATGAAATATTGGGAACCCTCAGAGCATACCTTTTCTGCCTGAGTGCGGAAGGAAAGAAATCGTATATCTATATAGCCCACAACCATAAGCCCCATGCAAAAAAGCATAAGGCTCTTTGATGGATTAATGACGCTGATGTTGCAGGCGATAACGATCCACCCACATTGCCGTGGCACCACAAACCGCGACCGGCATGATGGCCAGATTGACTATTGGGATCATGGTGAACAGGCTCACCAGCGCACCAAACTGCATATTGGCGGTTTTATGCTGGCGTAACGCATTGCGCATGCGGGCAAAACTCACTTTGTGGTTATCAAAGGGATAATCGCAGTATTGCACTGACAACATCCAGGCGCTGAACAGGAACCATAAAAGCGGTGCCACGGTTTGACCAAAGCCGGGGATAAAATGGAGCAACAGCAGGCCGAATGCGCGTGGCAAATAGTAACCCAGCTTCTGCATTTCACGTTTCATGATGCGCGGGACGTCTTTCAGCATCGCGACCCAGCCGCTATCCGGCAGTGGATTTCCGGTTAAACGCCCTTCCAGTTGTTCCGCCAGCAGGCCGCAAAAGGGCGCAGCAATCAGGTTGGCAATGGTGGAGAAGAAATAGCTGAATATCAGCACAATCGAAATCACCGTCAGCGGCCACAGCAGATAGCTGAGCCACTGCAGCCAGTCGGGAATGTGCGCCATTAATTGCGGGATCCACTGCCCAAGGCGCTGAAACAGCCAGATAAAGGCACCGCCCAGTAGCAAAATATTGACCAGCAGGGGGATGATGACGTATCGGCGAATGCCGGGCAGACGCACCAGTTTCCATCCTTCGGCGAAGTAATGAATACCATTAAATGATGAGACCGAATTCTCAGCGGGCATAACGGGCCTTTCTCCATAGGTGTGCGGGCGCAAACATCATAACCTGGCTTTTCCTGTCTTTTTATCGGCAACCGGGTCGCTTTGCGCGAAAAAACAGCAAAAAAGCGTGGGGGAGCTATCTTATTTGTCAGAAAATACTGCACAGACTTGCACTTGTGTAGCTGGGCAAATACAGTTAGAGGGTAAAGTTTGCCGTGGTGGCAAGGTATTGGAACAACAGAGAATACAATGATGCAGGATTTGCGTCTGATATTAATCGTTGTTGGCGCGATCGCCATAATAGCGCTGCTACTTCACGGACTGTGGTCCAGCCGTAAAGAGCGCTCTTCTGTGTTTCGCGATCGCCCGCACAAACGTCTGAAACAACGCGAAGAAGCGGATGATGATCTGCTGAGCGACGATGATGAAGGCGTCGGCGAAGTTCGTGTTCGTCGCGATCATGACACGCACGATGAACCAGAGTTTGGCGGTTATCCGGAGAAGAAGCCTGCCAGCGCGCCGCGTGCGCCGGAACCTGTTCGTCAGCCTGCACCGCGCCAGGAACCGCCAGTCGCGCGTGATCCGCTGTTTGATGCGGAGCCTGAAGTGCGCCAGCAACCTGAGCCGCCGGTAGCGCCAGTGGCAAGACCGGCACCGCAGCCTCAGCCGATTCAGGCCGATCCGTTGCTGGATCAGGAACCGCTCGCCGCCACACAACCAGCACCTGAATTCCAGGCCGCAGAACAACCCGAGCCGCATGTGGCTGCGCCGGTTGTCCATGAAGAAAAACAGCCGCAGCCTGCTGCTGCTGGCAGTAAGAAAGAAGCCGTGCTGGTACTGCATGTTGCTGCCCATGCGGGTGGCGTACTGAATGGTGAAGCGTTGTTGCAGGGGATTCTGCAGGCAGGCTTCCAGTTCGGCGAAATGAATATTTTCCATCGCCACCTCAGCCCGGCAGGTAGCGGCCCGGTGCTGTTTAGCCTGGCCAATATGGTGAAGCCTGGCTCGTTCAACCCGGATGAGATGGGCGATTTCAGCACCCCTGGCGTGTCTATCTTTATGATGGTGCCGTCTTACGGGGATGCGAACCAGAACTTCAAACTGATGCTGCAATCCGCGCAACGCATCGCGGATGACGTGGGTGGCGTGGTGCTGGATGATGAGCGTCGTATGATGACGCCGCAAAAGCTGGAAACCTACAAAGCGCGTATTCGTGAGGTTATCGGCTGATAACCTGCACAGACGTCAAAAAATCTCTACTTATAACCCCCGCCTGTCGGGGGTTTTTTATCGGATGAGGCACTATGAAATCGGTTCAGGAGCAGATCACCGCGCTGCGCACCACGTTACGTCACCACGAATATCTCTACCATGTGATGGATACGCCGGAAGTCCCGGATGCAGAGTATGACCGATTAATGGCGCAGCTGCGTGAGCTGGAGGGGGCGCATCCCGATCTGGTCACGCCGGATTCGCCGACGCAACGCGTAGGTGCTGAGCCACTGGCGGCTTTCGACCAGGTACGCCATGAAGTGCCTATGCTGTCGCTGGATAATACTTTCGATGAGGCTGGCTTCCTTGCCTTTAACAAACGCGTTCAGGATCGTCTGAAAAGCAGCGATGACCTGGTCTACTGCTGCGAACTCAAGCTGGATGGCCTGGCGGTAAGCCTGCTCTACGAAGATGGCGTACTGGTGCGTGCTGCGACCCGTGGTGACGGCACCACCGGGGAAAACATCACCGTTAACGTTCGCACCATTCATGCGATTCCGCTACGCCTGCGTGGTGACAACATTCCGGCACGCGTTGAAGTCCGTGGTGAAGTCTTTATGACGGAAAGCGGTTTCGAAAAACTTAATGAGGAAGCGCGCCGCACCGGAGGCAAGGTTTTTGCTAACCCGCGTAATGCGGCCGCAGGTTCACTGCGTCAGCTCGATCCGCGCATCACCGCTAAGCGTCCGCTGACCTTTTTCTGCTACGGCCTTGGCCTGCTGGAAGGAGGCGAAATGCCCGCCAGCCATCTTGGGCGTCTGGAGCAATTTAAGGCCTGGGGATTACCGGTGAGCAACCGCATCCGTCTGGCAAACAATGCGGACGAGGTGCTGGAATTTTATCGTCAGATTGAACAGGATCGCCCCACGCTGGGTTTCGATATTGATGGTGTGGTTATCAAGGTCGATTCGCTGGCATTGCAGGAACAGCTGGGCTTTGTTGCGCGGGCACCGCGCTGGGCTGTGGCGTTCAAGTTTCCCGCCCAGGAGCAGCTGACCTTCGTACGCGATGTTGAGTTTCAGGTAGGGCGTACCGGGGCCATCACGCCGGTGGCGCGTCTGGAGCCGGTGCAGGTCGCTGGGGTGATCGTCAGTAATGCGACGTTGCATAACGCCGATGAAATCGCCCGACTCGGGCTGCGTATTGGCGACAAAGTCGTCATTCGTCGCGCAGGCGATGTCATCCCGCAGGTGGTGAATGTGGTGGAATCCGAACGTCCGGACGATACGCGTGAAATCGTGTTCCCCAGCCACTGTCCGGTATGTGGTTCTGATGTTGAGCGTGTGGAAGGCGAAGCCGTAACGCGCTGTACCGGCGGGTTGATTTGCGGTGCCCAGCGCAAAGAAGCGTTGAAGCACTTTGTGTCGCGCCGTGCGCTGGATGTTGATGGCATGGGTGACAAAATCATCGACCAACTGGTGGAAAAAGAATACGTCAAAACCCCTGCCGACCTGTTCCGTCTGACGGCGGGTAAACTCACCGGGCTGGACCGTATGGGGCCGAAGTCGGCGCAGAATGTGGTCGATGCGCTGGAGAAAGCCAAATTCACTACGCTGCCACGTTTCCTCTACGCGCTCGGCATCCGTGAAGTCGGCGAAGCCACCGCCGCTAACCTGGCAAACCATTTCGGCGAGCTGGAAAAGGTGATGGATGCTGATCTGGATGCGCTGATTGCGGTACAGGATGTCGGCAAAGTGGTGGCCAGCCACGTACGTAATTTTATGGATGAAGAGAGTAACCGGGAAGTTATCCGCGAGCTGACGGAACAGATGGGCGTGCACTGGCCGCAGGTTGAGGTGGTCAATGCTGAAGAGATTGATAGCCCGTTCGCCGGTAAAACCGTGGTATTGACCGGTTCGCTGTCGCAGATGAACCGTGATGATGCGAAAGCGCGTTTGACGGCGCTGGGTGCTAAAGTCAGCGGTAGCGTATCGAAGAAAACCGACTTGTTGATTGCCGGTGAAGCCGCAGGTTCTAAGCTGGCGAAGGCCCAGGAACTGGGCATTGCGGTGATTGACGAAGCAGAGATGATTCGCCTGCTCGGAGCCTGATATGGAAAAGCAGCAGCTGATTGAGATCGCCAACACGCCGATGCCATTTGGCAAATACAAAGGCAGAATGCTGATTGACCTGCCAGAGCCTTATCTGCTGTGGTTTGCCCGTGGCGGTGAATTTCCCGCCGGTAAACTCGGTGAGCTGATGCAGATAACGCTGGCGATCAAGATCGAAGGACTGGAAGGTCTGGTGAAGCCGCTGAAGCGCAGTGAATAAAAGAACAAGGCCCGCATGCGGGCCTTGTTATCAGGATTTTTGTGCTTCAGCCTGTTGCTGTTGCGCCAGATGTTTTTCGTTGCTGGCTTTATAGCGTTGTGCGATGAATGAACAGACCATCAACTGTACCTGGTGGAAGATCATCAGCGGCAGCACGATAATCCCCACGCTGCTGGCCGGGAACAGGATATTGGCCATCGGCACGCCGTTTGCCAGGCTCTTTTTCGAGCCGCAGAACAATACCGTAATCTCATCAGCACGTTTGAAGCCGAACAGACGTGAAGCCCCGAGGTTAATCAGCAGTACCACTACCAGCAGCAGCAGGCTGCCCGCCAGGATCCACAGCAGGGTATCCACGCCGACACGATTCCAGATGCCGTTAACCACCGCTTCACTAAAGGCGGAATAAACCACCAGCAGAATCGAAGTCTGGTCAGTTTTGCCAATCAGGCTGCGATGTTTTTCTACCCAGCCACCAATCCAGCGGCGTGAGATGTGACCCAGCACAAAAGGCACCAGCAATTGCAGCATGATTTTACCAATCTGCTCCAGGCCGTTGCTCGGCGCATCGCTGTGCACATTCATTACCAGGTTAACCAGCAACGGTGAAACAAAAACACCGAGCAGACTGGAAGCGGAAGCGCTGCATACCGCTGCGGCGACGTTACCGCCCGCCATCGAGGTAAAGGCAATCGCCGACTGCACGGTGGCAGGCAAAATGCAGAGATAAATAAAACCGGTATAGATATCGGTACCCACATCAACCGGATGCCACCACACCAGCAGCAGACCAAGGATCGGGAACAGCACAAAGGTGCTGCACATAATCCATAAATGCAGCCGCCAGTGGCTGCTACCGGCGATGATTTTTTCCCGTGACAGCTTAGCGCCATGCATAAAGAACAGCAGGGCGATGGCGGCGGTGGTCAGCCATTCGAAGAAATCGACAAACCCGCCTTTGGCCGGTAAGAAGCTGGCCAGCAGCACGGTGATGATGAGTTTGACCATCATCGGGTCGAGTCGTAAAAATCCCATTGTTACAATCCGGTTAAGCAAAAAATGATGTTGCTGATTGTGCGCTAGCTGGGTTTAGAAATAAAATTGATTTATTGCATCAATCTATGAGCGCTATCGATGAATTACACGTTACGCCAGTTGCGCACCTTTGTCGCCGTTGCGAAGTACGGCAGCTTTAGTCAGGCGGGGCAGGTGATTGGCCTTAGCCAGTCGGCGGTCAGCCACAGCATTAAAGAGCTGGAGGCGGAGATGGGAGTACGGTTACTGGATCGTACCACCCGTGAAGTGCAACTGACCGAGGCCGGGCAGCAACTGGCAACGCGGCTTGAGCGGCTGCTGGAGGAGCTAAACACTACGGTGCAGGATGTGCGCAGCTATGGTGAACAGCGCAGTGGGACGGTGCGGGTCGCTGCCAGCCAGACGCCGTCTGCCCATCTGATGCCACAATGCCTCGCCAGCTGTCAGCAACACTATCCGGATATTCGCGTGATTTTGCATGATCGCGCCCAGCAGTGGGTGCTGCAAAGCGTACGTAATGCGGAAGTCGATTTCGGCCTGATTATTGGGCCGATCAGCGATAGCGATTTTGATTATCAAACCATCATGAATGAGCCATTTTTATTGCTGTGCCGGGAAGATGATGTGCTGGCGCAGGAAGCTCAGCCGCAGTGGGCGATGCTGGACGGTCGTACTATGGTGTTACAGGATTATGCTTCCGGCAGCCGTGCGCTGATTGATGCCGCGTTGCAGCAGCAGTCGATTGCGGTGAATGTGGTACAGGAGATTGGTCACCCGGCGACGCTGTATCCGATGGTTGAGGCAGGAATTGGCATCAGTATCTTACCGGCGCTGGCGTTACCCTTGCCTTCCGGACGAAAACTGACGGTGCGGCGGCTGTATCCTGAAATCAATCGCAGCCTGATGTTGATTAAGCGCAGAAACCGCTCGCTGACACCCGCGGCAGAGGCCATCTGGCAGGAAGTGCGTCAGCAGGCTGAGCTGCTGACGCAACAACGTTCCCTCAAACCGGCGTTTTAAACGTAAACGTTGATTTGATTGGTATCGGTAGGACGGTTAATGCCATCAGCCTTGGTGCTGGTGGAGGAGGAGGTATCCTGCTTTTGTTGCTGTTCCTGCTGCTGCTGGGCTTTTTGTGTCGCCTGCTGCTCGATTTGCGTGATCTGCGCCTCAATCATCTGAATCTGCGACTGAATCATTTGCTCCTGCGCTGATTTTTGCTCATCAGTCAGGGTGTCATCACTGGACAGATCTTTGAGTTCTTTGGTGAGACTCTGGATTTGCTTATTCAGACTGGCAATTTGTGAGGTATTGCCGCTACTGCTACTACTACTGACACTGCTGGACACACTTGAAATGGTACTCATGGTTTTCTCCTTGCAATAGTTCACAGTCGTTATCGGCAAGGGGATAAAATTACATGAGGGCACAAAGTGTTAAGGTTGTGAAAAGGGTGGGGAAAGCGCACATAGCAAAAAGGCGCCTTTAGGGCGCCTTTCTACATTGGTGGGTCGTGCAGGATTCGAACCTGCGACCAATTGATTAAAAGTCAACTGCTCTACCAACTGAGCTAACGACCCGAAGTGGTGGGTGATGACGGGCTCGAACCGCCGACCCCCTCCTTGTAAGGGAGATGCTCTACCAACTGAGCTAATCACCCCACTTCGGTACTGCTTAACAAGAGCGTCATCTGACTAAGATGTGGTGGGTGATGACGGGCTCGAACCGCCGACCCCCTCCTTGTAAGGGAGATGCTCTACCAACTGAGCTAATCACCCCCGCTGTGTGGAGTCGCATTATAGGGATCCTTCGAAGTGAGTCAACGCTTTTTAAAACATAAATGTGCGTTCGCTTTAAAATTAAACATCCTGCAGGCCATTTAGCCAATATGCTGGTTTTATTAGCAGAAAACTGACTCTCTCTGACGGTGCCTGCGGCGACAATCATTGAGGAATCACGGTCAGCTGCTAGAATATGCCCACTGTTTTTTCGCGTTAACCTGTTTTTTGTCATCCAGACAACGAACCTCCGCGCATTTAAGGCAATGCTGAATGAAAATCAAAACTCGCTTCGCACCCAGCCCCACTGGCTATCTGCATGTGGGCGGTGCTCGTACTGCTCTTTACTCCTGGCTTTATGCTCGTCATAACAAGGGCGAATTTGTTCTGCGTATCGAAGATACCGATCTGGAGCGATCCACACCGGAAGCCATCGAAGCCATTATGGATGGCATGAACTGGCTGAGCCTCGACTGGAACGAAGGTCCGTACTACCAGACCAAACGCTTTGATCGCTACAACGCGGTGATCGATGAGATGCTGGTGGCTGGCACTGCTTATAAATGTTACTGCTCCAAAGAGCGCCTGGAAGCGTTGCGTGAAGAACAGATGGCGAAGGGTGAAAAGCCGCGTTACGACGGCCGTTGCCGCGACAGCCATGAACATCACGCTGCCGACGAACCTTGTGTGGTGCGTTTCCGCAATCCGCAGGAAGGCTCTGTCATTTTTGATGATCAGATTCGTGGTCCGATTGAGTTCAGCAACCAGGAACTGGATGACCTGATCATTCGTCGTACCGATGGTTCGCCGACCTATAACTTCTGTGTGGTGGTGGACGATTGGGATATGGGTATCACCCACGTTATCCGTGGCGAAGACCATATCAACAACACGCCGCGTCAGATCAACATCCTGAAAGCGATTGGTGCCGAAGTCCCTGTGTACGCGCACGTATCCATGATCCTCGGTGATGACGGGAAGAAGCTGTCCAAACGTCATGGCGCGGTGGGGGTGATGCAGTATCGTGATGATGGTTACCTGCCGGAAGCGCTGCTCAACTATCTGGTGCGCCTGGGTTGGTCACATGGCGATCAGGAAATCTTCAGCGTGGCGGAAATGACCGAACTGTTTACCCTCGATGCGGTGAGCAAATCGGCCAGTGCCTTCAATACTGAAAAATTGCAGTGGCTGAACCATCACTACATTAATACCCTGCCGCCGGAATATGTGGCGACGCATCTGCAGTGGCATATTGAACAGCAGAACATCGATACCCGTACCGGTCCGGAACTGGCGAAGCTGGTTACCCTGCTGGGCGAGCGTTGTAAGACGCTGGTAGAGATTGCGGCATCCTGCCGTTACTTCTATGAAGAGTTCGATGCCTTTGATGCTGACGCTGCGAAGAAGCATCTGCGTCCGGTTGCGCGTCAGCCGCTGGAAGTGGTACGTGACAAATTGGCTGCCATCAGTGACAACGACTGGACCGCAGAGAATGTGCATCACGCCATTCAGGGCGCAGCAGACGAACTGGAGCTGGGGATGGGCAAAGTCGGTATGCCGTTGCGCGTTGCCGTGACCGGTGCGGGTCAGTCTCCGGCGCTGGATGTGACTGTGCAGGCCATTGGCCGCAGCCGTAGCGTGGCACGTATCGAAAAAGCGCTGGCCTTTATTGCCGAGCGTGAAGCCCAGGCATAATGTTCTGCGCTGACCTCTGACAGGCATAAAAAAAGCCGGAAGCATCTGCTCCCGGCTTTTTTATTTTTCCTGAATTCCCAGCCGTTGTAACACGCCTCTGATCCCTTCCCGTAGCAGAAGAGCCACCAGTTGTTCCTGTTCGGCTGCTGTCATTTGCTGGACAGAATTTATTAATAACGCAGGTAACGTATTTTGCTGTGCACCGTAATGAGCTGCCGGTTCGTTCGCATGGCGGGTGGATTGGATAAAGCTTTTCACGCGTTCATCGATATGGATCAATCGAGCCTTACCGCCCTGTACACCGGGCTTGGGCGTGGTTGTCCAGTTTTCGCGTTTAATCCATTTGTTAACAGTCTGCCGACTGTAGCCCGTTTCCAGCGCGAGTTCTTCGGGTGTTAGCCATTCCTTTTTCACGACGCTTTCCCTGTTAAATACATTAGCTCTACATATTACAACAAAACGTTACAGGAAAAAGTAATCACGAAGGAAAATGCCTCCTGCCATCCGGCAAAAGGCATAAATCGATTAAGAGGCTTCGGTTGCTGCCGCCTGCGCCGGACGGAAGGCGACGAAGTAGGTCAGAGCGACAAAAATTGCGCCACCAACACCGTTACCCAGGAACACCGCAACGAAATTCGGCAGGTACTCAGCCCAGCTGAGCTGTCCGGCAAAAATCGCGGCAGGAACGATGAACATGTTTGCCACTACGTGCTGGAAGCCAATGGCGACGAATGCCATCACCGGGAACCACATGCCGAAAATTTTGCCCACCACATCTTTACTGGCGAAGGCCAGCCAGACGGCAAGACACACCAGCCAGTTACAGCCGATGCCGGAGATAAAGGCATGCATGAAATCGGCATTCACTTTGGCCGTGGCAATAGCGACGGTTTTCTTCAGGTAATCGCCTTCGGTCATGCCGAGCATATGGCCGAAGAACCAGGCCACGGCGATACTGCCGAGGAAGTTAGCAATGGTGACCCAGAACCAGTTACGCAGCACGCTAAAGCCGCTGATGCGGCGCGCGAACCAGGCAATTGGCATGGTCATCATATTACCGGTCAGCAGTTCACCACCGGCGAGCACGGTCAGAATCAGCCCGACGGGGAACACTGCCGCACCGAGAAATCCGCCAAAGGAACCCCAGTCGGCAGGGAGTTGGTTAATCACATGGAGATCGAGCAGGAAGCCGGTAGCAATGAATGCACCGGCCATAAAGCCGAGAATCAATAAAGTTGAAACGGATGCCTGGCTTTTGACCACGCCAGACTGAATCGCCAGCTGGGCGATCTCTTTTGGTGTATGCAGCGACATAAACTCACTTTTCTTTTATTGGCAAAGGGAAGGTGCTAACCGGCAAAAGGTTAAACCCTGGTCGGTGACCGGTTAATTAGCGTGCTAAGTTTACACTCCCTTTTAACGAAAACAAGATTTCTCCTAACATGATTAACGCGTGGTTAACCTTGTGGGTTATTAACGGGGAAGGGGGATGTCCGGCAAAAGCCTGGCGATGATGAAAAAAAAGCCAGTGCGGCGCGGGTTTGCCGCCTTTTTCAGCGATTGAACACAGAACCGAAATTTGACGTTGACACCCAGGAATGGGTTTCATATTATGCCGTCCGTCGAGGTGACTCGGCGGTTTTTTCGGTTCGGGGCTATAGCTCAGCTGGGAGAGCGCTTGCATGGCATGCAAGAGGTCAGCGGTTCGATCCCGCTTAGCTCCACCAAACTTCTTCCCAGGGGTTTGGCACTGAAAAAACGATTCCAGATGTGGGGGTATAGCTCAGCTGGGAGAGCGCTTGCATGGCATGCAAGAGGTCAGCGGTTCGATCCCGCTTATCTCCACCATTCATCCTGATTCATTGCAATCAATCTGTTAAAAATCATCCATACCTTTAAGTTGCTAAACTTTTGCACGCATATTCGTTGGCGGGCCTGCGCTGCTATAGCCGGTTTCATCGCTTTTTTGGTCATAAAAATACGGCTCGTTCCTTCAGGTAAACAATCGATCCTGTCGAACGCCTGCCTTTGGTCAAACTGGACTGGTCGAAAAATGGTCTGTAGTATAAGAAATTCTTAATGAAAGGGAGTTTCATATATGGATACTACGGAACAGCTGAATGGGACATGCTTCTACAAGGGATTAACCAATCTTACCGCTGGCGAGTTGTTCTTTTTTGTCTTTCTGGAGGAAGCTCAAAAGCAGCTTGGTGCGGGGGATGTGGTAGCTCTGGCTCTTATCATCTTAGGGCAGCCAACTCAAAGCACCAGAGGAAAGCCTGCTGGTGCAACGCCAGGGACATCGATTCTCAGTGAAAACCTTCGACGCTGGTTAAAGTTTCGTGTTAACCGATGGCCTACCCTGACAAACGAAAGCATCCGGCACCTACGTTTCAGCTATGTCACTAACCTGGGTGCTTTTGCCGGTCGCTGGATACCGATTTTGGGCATTGCCTTTGTGATGAATGATGTTGCGCGGATAGGGTTTAACACTCTCAATACCTATAATCAAATTGCCAGAGAGGGTGATCGCATATGGTGAAAGATATCGAAAACGCGGTTACTGAATGGTATGAAGCAACCTACAACAGTAAACCTCTCTTTGCCAAAGCTAAACCTGTATTGACGCCTGAAACGAGTCTGAATATGGGAAAATATCCTTGGGCGAGGGAGGCAGGCGACGAAATCATGAAGGATTACTTCCAACGTTTTAATGTTGACAGTAGTAACTTCAACTTCCTTGCATACTGGCCTTATGAGAAAGGAATGCTGCCTAATTTTTTTCGCCCAAAGTCGCAAAAAATCACTCAGGTTGAGCCTAAATCACTCACCATTCATATGCTGATCGATTCCGCCAAAGCCGGGCGCTGGCTGTTTGATTAATCAAAAGCCTGCATAACTGTAGCGGCGCGATTTATCGCGCAATTCCGTGCACAATGCCGAAAAATCACGCCGCTATCAGTACATGCAGTTACTGGCCCTGAGCTAGCGGTTTCAGTACGCGGAACCCATGCGTCCCGTCGCGATCCAGCTGTGCCACCAGGCCATATTCCCAGTCGAGATACGCCTGCATCACCGCGGGTGCGATATCGGTGCCCTCATACGGGCGGCGATAACGATCTATCGATGGTGACAGCAATTGTTGTGCTCCCTGCTCAGTCGGCAGACCCGCGGCACGCCAGGCGGCGTTGCCTCCCGCCAGGACATAGACCGGCTTCCCGGTCAGTTCGGCGACCTGTTCCACAGCATAACCCGCCAGCAAGCTGCTGCCGCAGGTCAGCACATAACGCCGCGCCTCGGGAAGCAACGCTTTTCCCTGTTGTTGCAGAGTTGAGCGCAGCAGCCAGGCGGCACCGGGGATATGGCTATTGAGATGATTGGCGCGCGTAGTGAAATCCAGCACCTGAGTTTGCCCCTCATCCAGCCAGCTGGCGAGTTGCTCTGGTGAGACAAACTCGGGATGGGCGACGGGGGGGACCTGTGCCTGCCATGGCCCGCTAGCGCTAAAGTCACTGGGTTGTAATCCATCCAGCACTGATACCTGCCAGCCAAGCTGCGCCAGCCAGGATGCCGTCATATTGGCGCGTACGTTGTCATCATCGATCAGCACAATCCTCGCACCACGAACGCTGGCGTAATGATCGGTCTCCTGCACCAGTTGCCCGCCGGGTACATGGCGACTGCCAGGCAGATGGCCTGCTGCATACTCCTGTGCATCACGCACATCGAATAGATAGCTGGTGCGGTTTTCCTGCTGAAGATCGGCCAGGGCAGAGAGGTGAATACGCGCCACGCCTGCCTGGTCAGCCAACTGACGCGCCTTAGCTGCTGCCTGTCGTTGGGCGGTTTCGCTGGTGGTTTCGTAACGGCGCGTCTGTCCTGTTTCGAGCGGATGCCCGGCCAGCGTCCAGCCGATAGTGCCGTTGCGCAGCGCATAAACCGGGTTGCGGATACCGGCATTCACCAGCGATTGCGTGCCGATAATGCTGCGGGTACGGCCCGCACAGTTCACGATCACCGTAGTATTCGGTGAAGGGGCCAGGTCGCGCACCCGCAGCACCAGTTCACCACCCGGCACGCTGGTCGCACCGGGAATACTCATGGTCTGGAATTCATCAAAACGACGCGCATCCAGTACCACCACATCGTTGCCGCTTGCCAGCAACGCATGTACCTCATCAGCCGCCAGCGATGGCGTCTGATTATGATGTTCCACCAGTTCACCAAAGGCCTTGCTGGGGGAATTAACATCAATAAACAGCTCGCCACCCGCATCCTGCCAGCCCTGCAAATCGCCAGCCAGCAGCGCGACGTTGTGATAACCCAGCGCGGATATACGTTCCGCCGCCGTTTGTGCCAGACCTTCGCCATTATCGTACAAGGTGATGACCGTCTCGCGCCGGGGAATACGATCCAGCCACTCCAGCTCCAGTTTGGATAAGGGAATGTTCACGGCAAACAACGGATGACCAGTGGCATACAGCGCTTCGTCGCGTACATCCACCAGTGCCACTTCCTGCTGCTGACGCAGCGCTGCCACAATGTCGGCCACCTGGCGCAACGGGAAAATCGGTTTAGTCATTTGAAAGATCCCAGATGTTGGGTAAATAACGGTTGCTATAACCGGAGATAAACACCTTTTCGCTGCCGTCCTCGCGATACACCGCACGCTTAACCGCGCCAATATTCGCGCCATAAACGTGGATACTGATGGAGACGCGGTCGTCAAAGGCATTGCTGACGCGATGAATATCACCCACGGTGGGTGACACCGCCTCAACGCTGCCTGGCTCCAGCCGTACTGGCGGGCCTTCCGGTTGCAATCCCTGCGGTCCCGCTTGCCAGGACTGCGAAATTTCCGCCCCGCGTAACATGCCAATCAAACCCCAGACGCGATGGTCGTGAATTGGTGTTTGCTGGCCCGGCCCCCAGACAAAACTCACTACCGAGAAGCGTTGCTGTGCATCGGCGTAGAGTAAATATTGTTGATAATGCTGCGCATGTGGCTGGCTAAAGGCATCATCCAGCCAGTCATCATGACGAATTAACTCGCTCAGCCAGTTACTGCCACGTTGCAAAATGGTTTGTTCATCGGGCTGGCTATCGAGCAGTTGCGCCAGATTACCGACAAAGGTTCGTAAACGATGATGCTGAAGCTCACTCACGATTTATCCCCCTGGGCACTTTTCGCCACCTGGTTGGCTCCCGCCGCCAGACTGAAATCAAAGGCTTTGCTGACATCGACCTGTTTTGGCAGCACCTGGTAGCGGTGGAAGAAATCCGCTGATTTTTGCAGGGTGCCAATCAGGCTGGCGTCAAACACCAAAGGACGGATACGGGCATCCGCAATCCAGCTGGCAGTGATGTTCGTTGGCATGTTGAGGGTTTTACCCAGCACACGGGCGAACTCTTCGGGATGATGCTGCGCCCAGACCTGGGCTTTAGCTAAACGCACCAGCAAATCGGCAATGGCTTTGCGTTTTTCCGGATTGCTCAGCGCTTCATCGCGCGCCAGTGCGTAAGAGTAACCAGACATAATCCCCTTGCCGCCTCCCTGCGGTACACGTACCGTGCCATCCACGGCAGTGGAGGTGGCAATGTACGGTTCCCACGGAGCCCAGGCGGCAACCGCGCCGGAAGTTAACGCGGCACGGCCATCAACCGGGCCGAGAAAACGCAGCGTGACGTCATCAGGTTTCAGGCCCGCACGTTCCAGCAGACCAAGGATCAGGTAATGGCCCCATCCACCGCGATTCACCGCAATTTGTTTGCCTTTCAGATCCTGCAGGCTGTGCACCCCGGCATTGGGACGGGTGAGCAGGGCAATGCTATCGGGATTGTTTTGCCACGCCCCCACGGCTTTAACCGGCGCACCTGCGGCATAGACAAACAGGAACGGCAGATCGCCAGTGAAACCGACATCCAGCGCGCCTGCGTTCAGGGCCTCCTGCACCGGCGCACCCGAATCAAACGCCGTCAGTTTAAGATCGTATGGCAGGTTGTTGAGTTCACCCGAGGCTTTCAGCGCGGCAAAGCGATCACCTTTGACATCGCCCAGCCGCAGGGTGACTTTTTCCGCCGCAAACAGCGGATTAAGGGATAACGCCAGAGTCAGACCAACAAATAAAGCAGCCAGGCGCATCAGGCACTCCTTTTTTGTTTGCTATCGAGGGCAGCCACTTTTTCCCGCGTCAGCGGCAGCAGCTCGCGGCCATATTCCACCACGTCATTGAGCGGATCGAAGCCGCGAATCAACACGCTGTGAATGCCGAGGCGATAGTAATCGAGTAGCGCATCCGACACCTGTTCTGGGGTTCCCACCAACGCTGTCGAGTTGTAGCCCCCCTTCACCAGTTTGGCGACGCCGGTCCACAGCACTTTATCCAGTCGATCGCCTTGGTTAGCGGCAGCCAGCAGGCGTTGCGCACCGACGCTCTGAGGTTTTGGCAGACCGAAGGTATAACCGGTTTCCTCCAGCTGCTTTTCGGCGGTGGCGCGGATATACTCGGCGCGCTCCCAGGCTTCTTTTTCGGTTTTGCCGAGAATCGGACGGAAGGAAATATTAAAATCGATGTTCCTTCCCTGTTGCGCCGCAGCGGCACGCACGTTGCGAACCGTTTCTTCCGCCCCGTTAAGCGGCTCGCCCCACAACGCAAACACATCCGCATGACGCGCGGCAACGTCAATGGCTTCCGCTGACGAACCACCAAAGTAGATCGGCAGCTTTTTCTGCAACGGTTTGATAGCGGAAAAGGCCTGTTCGGCCTGATACCAGGTTCCCTGGTGGTCATAGGGCTGCGTCGATTCCAGACTCTGCTTCAGCACCGTCAAAAACTCATCGGTTCGTGCATAGCGTTCGGTTTTATTGCGGAAATCGCCGTCGCGACGTTGTTCGCTATCGCTGCCACCACTGATGATATGCACCGCCAGGCGGCCATCGGTAAGATGATCGAGCGAAGCCAGTTTACGTGCGGCCAGCGTGGGTGCGACAAAGCCTGGTCGATGCGCCAGAAGGAATTTCAGTTTGCTGGTATGGGCTGCCGCGTGGGCGGTCACCAGGAACCCATCGGGTTGATCGGACCAGTAACCGACCAGAATACGGTCAAACCCGGCGTCTTCATGGGCGCGGGCAAAACGGGCGATGTAATCTTTATCAAATAACGAGCCGCTGGCCGGGATAATCTCGGAGGCGAGACGGTGGCCAATCATGCCAAGGA
The DNA here is from genome assembly GCF_002095535.1 of Pantoea cypripedii. NCBI lineage: Bacteria > Pseudomonadati > Pseudomonadota > Gammaproteobacteria > Enterobacterales > Erwiniaceae > Pantoea > Pantoea cypripedii. The sequence continues at coordinate 3,042,797 of NZ_MLJI01000001.1, read as the reverse complement.
ATTGAATGCTCATGCTGTTCTCCTGATGTGACGTCAGGGAGAAAAGCTACGGGCGCAGGCGGTGGCAACGGAAATTCAATATTGTGCAAAGGTTTTGCGTGAAGTGGTGAAGCAGGAGCGGGCGCGGCGAGAGGCGTGAAAAAATGAGATATAACGGATAGGTATAATTAAGAAGGGAAGGGCGAGCCGCAGCTCGCCCCGTGCATCAGAATGCCAGCACCAGACCGGCAATCGCGGCAGAAAGCACGCTCACCAGGGTAGAGCCGTACAGCAGTTTCAGGCCAAAGCGGGAAACCACATTGCCTTGTTCTTCATTCAGGCCTTTAATCGCACCCGCAACAATGCCGATAGAAGAGAAGTTGGCGAAGGAAACGAGGAACACTGACAGGATGCCTTCCGCATGCGGAGAGAGCTGACCGGCAATTTTCTGCAGATCCATCATCGCAACGAATTCGTTAGAAACCAGTTTGGTTGCCATGATGCTGCCAACCTGCAACGCTTCGTTAGATGGTACACCCATCACCCAGGCAAACGGGTAGAAGACATAACCCAGCACGCCCTGGAAGCTGATGCCGAAGATCACATCAAACAACGCATTCAGGCCGGAAATCAGGGCGATAAAGCCGATCAGCATTGCTGCGACGATGATGGCAACGCGGAAACCAGCCAGGATGTATTCACCCAGCATTTCGAAGAAGCTCTGGCCTTTATGCAGGTCCTGCAATTGCAGATCTTCTTCACTATCAACGCGGTACGGGTTGATCAGCGACAGCACGATAAAGGTACTGAACATATTCAGCACCAGCGCGGCGACCACATATTTCGGTTGCAGCATGGTCATGTAAGCACCAACGATTGACATCGACACCGTTGACATCGCGGTGGCGGCCATGGTGTACATGCGGCGCTGTGACATTTTGCCGAGGATATCCTTATAAGCGATAAAGTTTTCTGACTGTCCCAGAATCAGAGAGCTGACGGCGTTAAAGGATTCCAGCTTGCCCATGCCATTGATTTTTGACAGCACGGTACCGATGCCACGAATCACCCATGGCAGGATGCGGAAGTGTTGCAAAATACCGATCAGGGCGGAGATAAAGACGATCGGGCACAGAACATTAAGGAAGAAGAAGGCGAGGCCTTTTTCATTCATATTGCCGAACACGAAGTTGGTGCCTTCTGCCGCGTACTTCAGCAGATGGTCAAACAGACCGGCAAACCCTTTTACGAAGCCGAGGCCCGCTTCAGAGTTAAGGAAGAACCAGGCAAGCAGAACTTCAATCACCAGAAGCTGAACGATATAGCGAATACGGATGCTTTTACGATCGTGACTGACCAGCAAGGCCAGCACGGCTACCACCACCAATGCTAAAAGAAAGTGCAAAATATGGGACATGTCGGCTCCAAATTTGAGGAGGGTTGTATTTTGCTGCGTATTCTATGTAACGCGTTACTTAAAAACGAGATCTAAACCACATTATAAGTATTCGGTATCGACATATTTCTCGGATAAGTCTCAGCCATCACAAGTTCTTCACACCTCCTTTACAAGAAAAATAACCACAAAGGGATTGTCTATAAAATAAGCCGAGGGTAGATTGAATCCTGTTGTGTAAATTTTGGCAAAACCTGGCTTTACCGCAAGGTATAGCAAAGGCTATACTTTATAGCACTATCTATTAAAGCGATAACTATAACCATATTTCACTTGCCTTGAATGCCCCGTAACCTGTGCGGGTAAACAAGCGTTAAGACAGGGTCAAAAACTATGTCAGAAAGCCGCACCGCAGAGCGCGCCGCTCGCGGAGCCAGAAAGGTTAAACTCGCGTTGCTGGGACCGGCCTTCATCGCGGCCATCGGTTATATCGATCCTGGTAACTTTGCTACCAATATCCAGGCGGGGGCTGCCTACGGCTACAAATTGCTGTGGGTGGTGGTCTGGGCAAACATTATGGCTGCGCTGATCCAACTCATGTCGGCCAAGCTGGGTATCGCCACCGGCAAAAATCTCGCGGAACACATCCGTGATCGCTTTCCGCGTCCGGCAGTGTGGTTTTACTGGGTTCAGGCCGAAATCATCGCCATGGCCACCGATTTAGCGGAATTTATTGGGGCGGCACTCGGCTTTAAGTTGTTACTGGGTATCTCCCTATTGCAGGGGGCGGTGCTGACAGGCATTGCCACTTACCTGATTCTGATGCTGCAAAATCGCGGGCAAAAGCCACTGGAACTGGTGATTGGCGGCCTGCTGATGTTTGTCGCGGCGGCTTATATTGTTGAGTTGTTCTTCTCACAGCCGAAGGTCAGTGAACTCATCACCGGCATGGCGCTGCCATCGTTGCCGACTTCTGATGCGGTGTTCCTCGCGGCCGGTGTGCTGGGGGCAACCATCATGCCGCATGTGATTTATCTGCATTCGGCGTTGACCCAATATGGTAATCAGGGCACCAAAGGGCAGCGTTACTCCTCCACCAAACTGGATGTGGCTATCGCCATGACCATTGCCGGATTTGTTAACCTGGCGATGATGGCAACCGCTGCGGCAGCCTTTCACTTTAGTGGCCATAGCGGGATTGCCGATCTTGATCAGGCCTATCTGACGCTGCAACCGCTGTTAAGCCACGCGGCGGCGACGGTATTTGGTCTGAGTCTGGTGGCAGCCGGTCTTTCTTCCACCGTGGTCGGTACGCTGGCCGGGCAGGTGGTGATGCAGGGGTTTATCCGTTTTCATATCCCGCTGTGGCTGCGTCGCACCATTACCATGTTGCCTTCCTTTATTGTTATCTGGGCAGGCTGGGATCCGACACGGATTCTGATACTCAGCCAGGTGTTACTGAGTTTTGGTATCGCACTGGCGCTGGTACCGCTGCTGTTTTTCACCGGCAATCGTGAGCTGATGGGTGAGGAAATGGTCAACTCACGAGTGATGCAAACCATTGGCTGGGTGATCGTGGTGCTGGTGGTGACGCTGAATATCTATCTGCTGGTCGGGCAGGCGCTGGGGTTATAAAAAAGGTGCGCATCAAGCGCACCCTTTATGAATCACCAACGGTCGTGATCATGGCCACGACCGCGATCATGATGGTCATGACGATGTTCATAACGCCAGCGTTCATGGCGACGACGTTCACGTTCACGCTCCCACGCCTGATGACGACGCCACTCTTCATGACGCCACCAGCGATGGTCCTGGTAGCGATAACGATCGTTCCACCAGCGCGGTTCGCGCCAGCGACCACCGTCCCAGTAATAACCACGATTATCGCGATCGCCTAATTGCAGGGTGATGCCGGGTGCCAGGTTAATGGTGGCGCCACTGGCATGGGCTGTGTGTAGGGCCAGGGGTGACAGCGTTGCCAGCAAAGCGGCAAACAAAATTCCACGTTTCATAATTCTCCTTTGCGGCAGCTTATCGGTTGCTGCCGTTGCGCTAGTTTGCCATATCGGACCAGTAAAGCTTTAAGAAGCAGTCCGAAAGCGCTGAGGAAAATCTGAAATAAGAGTTTTCTGCTACGGAAGGCGCCCGGCGTTGGCCGGGCGGGAAAGCGGTTACATCAAAATTGCCGTGATAGCCTGAAGTTCTTCCTGGCTCAGCTCCGGCTGGCTCAGCATGTCAACGGCGTCATCAATTTGCGCGGTTTTGCTGGCACCAATTAATACCGAAGTGATACGCGCGTCACGCAGCACCCAGCTCAGCGCCATCTGCGCCAGCTTCTGCCCACGTTGCTGGGCGATGGCGTGCAAGGCGTGAACTTTCACCATTTTTTCCTGCGTCAGCTGATCTTCACGCAGGAACTTGCTGCCGCTGGCAACACGCGAATCTTCGGGAATGCCCTGCAAATAGCGGTCAGTCAGCACGCCGCCAGCCAGCGGTGAGAACGCGATACAACCCACACCATTCTCACCCAGCACATCCAGCAAGCCCTGTTCCGGCGCGCGTTCAAACATCGAATAACGTGGCTGATGAATCAGGCAGGGAGTGCCCAGGTCACGCAGGATGGCAATCGCTTCGGCGGCTTTCTCTGCCGGATAGTTTGATATCGCGGCATACAGCGCTTTGCCCTGACGTACCACCTGATCCAGCGCGCGCATGGTTTCCTCCAGCGGCGTTTCGGGGTCCGGACGGTGATGATAAAAGATATCGACGTACTCCAGCCCCATCCGTTTCAGGCTTTGATCGAGACTGGAAATCAGATATTTGCGTGAACCCCAGTCGCCGTAAGGGCCGTCCCACATGGTGTAACCGGCTTTGGTGGAAATCACCAGTTCATCGCGATAGCCACGAAAATCTTCCCGCAGAATACGGCCAAAATTCTCTTCTGCGGAACCCGGCGGTGGCCCGTAGTTATTCGCAAGGTCGAAATGCGTGATGCCACGGTCGAAGGCATGACGCAGCAGCGTGCGGCTGTTATCAACCCTGGTACTATCACCAAAGTTGTGCCACAGGCCGAGAGAAATGGCGGGCAATTTCAGGCCGCTACGTCCACTGCGGCGGTATTGCATTTGTTGATAGCGTTCGGGATGGGGAAAAGCAGTCATGCAGCGTTCCTGTCGCAAAGGGAAGGAGAAAGTGTCATTAGCATAGCAGTGTATGCGTTTACACTAATGGCAAACGCGCGGGGGATCGCAACTTACAGATTTTTCCCTTTTCGTAACGATCGCTTGCCAGATCTTTCTGAGTAACTTCGGTTAAAATCCAACCAATTCAGCCTCATCGGTAATACTCCTGATATAACCCACAAAGGAGTAGCTGCGCATGAAAACGTTTAAAGTTGGCGAATACTTGTTGTTGCGTTTACAGCAGGCGGGCATCCGGCACTTATTCGGGGTGCCGGGCGATTACAATTTACAGTTCCTGGATAGCGTGATTGACCATCCGGAGGTGACCTGGGTGGGCTGTGCCAATGAGCTGAATGCGGCTTATGCTGCGGATGGCTATGGCCGCTGCAACGGTGCGGCCGCGTTGCTGACCACTTTTGGCGTCGGTGAGCTGAGCGCGATTAACGGTATCGCCGGGAGTTACGCGGAATATGTTCCGGTTATCCATATCGTTGGCGCGCCAGCCAGCGAGGCACAACGACAGGGTGATTGCGTCCATCATTCGCTCGGCGATGGGGATTTCCGCCACTTCAGCCGGATGGCGGAGGAAGTCAGTGCGGCGAGTGCGGTGCTGACGGCGGAGAATGCGGTTCAGGAAATCGACCGTGTGATCAGTGAGGCGCTTCATCAACACCGGCCTGGTTACCTGTTGATGGCGGTGGATGTGGAGCAGGCCGAGGTGCAATTGCCGCAGCTGTCATCCCCGGTCAGCACGTCGGCTTCGGCGGCAGAGGCGTTTGCAGGGGCTGCGGAACGATTACTGGCTTCCGCACAGCGCGTGGCGCTGCTGGCCGATTTCCTGGCATCACGCTGGCAATTGCAGGCTCAGCTGGCGGCGCTACGCCAGATACGCGCCATTCCCGCCGCCACCTTATTAATGGGCAAAGGGGTGCTGGATGAACAGCAGCCTGGTTTTGTCGGCACCTATGCCGCTGAGGGCAGCACGCCGCAGGTGCAATCGGCGATTGAGGATACGGATGTCACGATCTGTGTCGGGGTGCGCTTTACCGACACCTTAACCGCCGGTTTTACTCAGCATCTGCCTGCTGCCAGGCTGATCGATCTGCAACCTTTCCATGCGGTGGTGGCGGGGGAAACCTTTGCTCCGCTGACCATGGCACAAGCGCTCAGCGTGCTGGAACCCATCTTCCAGCGATATGGCGCGCAGTGGGCGCTGGGACATACTCCGGCCAGCACAAGCCAACCGGTTAATGACGCGCTCATCACGCAACATGCTTTCTGGCAGGCGATGCAGCAGTTTTTGCAGCCCGGTGATATTATCCTGGCCGATCAAGGCACTGCCGCCTTTGGTGCCGTGGCGCTGCGGCTACCGCAGGATGCACAGTTGCTGGTACAGCCCCTGTGGGGATCGATTGGCTATACTTTACCGGCGGCCTTTGGCGCGCAAACCGCGCAACCGGATCGCCGCGTGATTTTAATTATCGGCGATGGATCGGCGCAGTTAACCATTCAGGAACTGGGATCGATGCAGCGTGACGGTCAGCAACCGATTATTTTTCTTCTGAATAATGAGGGCTATACCGTCGAGCGGGCGATACACGGTGCGCATCAGCGTTATAACGATATCGCCCAGTGGAACTGGACCGCGTTGCCGCAGGCACTCAGTCTGGAGGGTGCCGCGCAGAGCTGGCGCGTGAGCGAAACGGTGCAGCTGGAAGGCGTGATGGCGTTACTGGCGCGCAACGAGCATTTGTCGCTGGTGGAAGTGGTGCTGGATAAAGACGACCTCCCGCCGTTGCTACGCAAGGTGACTGCCTCGCTCCATCAGCGCAATGGCGGCTGAGTTTCGGACAGTTGCCTCTGTGCAGTTAGCCAGGTGCGTGCCAGTATGTGGCCGCACCTGAGTGAATACGCCCATCCGACGCACTGATGGGCGTTGTTGTTTTATTGGCAGGCTTTTATAGTGTCCTGCAATTATTTATGACCCAAGCGGAGCAGCAGAAGAATGACAAAATACGCCCTGGTCGGCGATGTGGGCGGCACCAATGCCCGTCTCGCCCTGTGTGAGGTGGAGACCGGTGCCATCTCCCAGGCCAAAACATTCTCAACATCAGACTATGACAACCTTGAAGCGGTCATCCGTCACTATCTGGATGAGCAAAAACAGGATATCAAAGATGGTTGCATCGCCATCGCCTGCCCGATTACCGGCGACTGGGTCGAAATGACCAACCATGACTGGGCTTTCTCCACCAAGCAGATGAAAGAAAGCCTCGGTTTTGCTCACCTGGAAATCATCAATGATTTCACCGCGATCTCGATGGCGGTGCCGATGCTGGCAGAAAACGATGTGATTCAGTTCGGCGGCAAAGCGCCGGTGCAGGACAAACCGATCGCCATCTACGGTGCAGGCACCGGGCTGGGCGTTAGCCATCTGGTGCACGTAGATAAGCGCTGGGTGAGCCTGCCGGGTGAGGGCGGTCACGTTGATTTCGCGCCTAACAGCGAAGAAGAAGCCGAGATTCTGGAAGTGCTGCGTGCGGAGCTGGGCCATGTCTCGGCGGAGCGCGTGCTGTCTGGTTCCGGGTTGGTCAACCTGTACCGCGCCATCGTTAAATCGGATCAGCGTGAACCCGAAAACCTGAAGCCGAAAGATGTTACCGAACGCGCACTGAAAGACAGCTGCATTGATTGCCGTCGTGCCCTGTCGCTGTTCTGCGTCATTATGGGACGTTTCGGCGGCAACCTGGCGCTCAACCTGGGCACTTTTGGCGGTGTTTATATTGCTGGTGGCATCGTGCCGCGTTTCCTCGACTTCTTTAAAGCCTCGGGTTTCCGTGCGGCGTTTGAAGATAAAGGCCGTTTCCGCGATTACCTGGTGGATATTCCAGTCTATATGATCACCCACGATCAACCGGGTCTGCTCGGTGCCGGTGCTCACCTGCGCCAGACATTGGGTCGCGTGCTGTAATCCCTCTCAGGCGAACGGTCTTTGTACGCCGTTCGCCTTACAAACGCATCAATTGCCGGAAGGCTTTCACTTTGCTGCGACTCACCGGGACCTGCGCGTCCAAATCACGTAATTTCACCAGATAGGTATTGTTGAACCAGGGTTCGATTTCGCGAATTTTACTCAGGTTGACGCAGTACGAACGGTGGCAACGAAAGAAGGCCGATTCGGGCAGACGGCTGCAAAACTCACTGATGGTCATCGACATCACATAGGCTTCACGCCGGGTATACACGAACGTCAGCTTCTCGTGCGCTTCGACATAATAAATATCGTTGATGTCGGTCACGATGATGCGCTCATCTTTCACCAGATTCACGGTCTGCGGCACCGTGGATTGCGGATTGCTGGCGGGTGATTGCTGCTGTTGCCAGCTGGCTTCCAGTTTGTTGAGCATGGTGATAATGCGCGACTCATGATACGGCTTCAGGATGTAGTCAAAGGCTTCCAGCTCAAAGGCTTCCACCGCATGTTCTTTCCACGCGGTGATAAACACGATCAACGGCTTGTGCGCGAACTGATTAATATTTTGTGCCAGCAGCATGCCATCCAGGGACGGGATATTGATGTCGAGGAAAATCACATCGACACGGTGGTTTTGCAGATATTTCAGCACTTCCAGCCCGTCATCAAAACAGGCTTCGATACTGATCTGGCTATGATGCTGAATCATCCAGCTCAGTTCCTGCTGTGCCAGGAACTCATCTTCGACAATGATGGCTTTCACGCTGAGGTTTCCTGGCTGACAAGCGGTGTGGGCAACCGGTGGCCATTTTTGCTAAGGGTAAAGGAAATTTCGGTGCCGGGCTGATGACGCACAATGGTTAATCCCTGGCCGGAAAGCAGTTTCACCCGATGATGTACATTAAGCAGGCCGATTTTATTCCCTGGCATTTCGTCTCGCGCCACGCGCGCCATCACGTCATCGCTAATACCGGCACCGGTATCGCGCACCGACACCCGCACCTGGTCGCCCAGATCTTTCACGCTGAGCGTGACCACGCCTTTACCCCGGCAGGGCTGGATGCCATGCACAATGGCATTCTCCACCAGTGGCTGGATCAGCAGGCTGGGCAGGGTGAAATGCAGGTCTTCATCAACATCGTAAATCATCGACAGTTTGTCACCGAAGCGCGCTTGCTCAATCGCAATATAATCCTTCACCTGCCACAGCTCTTTCTTGATATCGATAGGTTCGTCGTCATTCAGTTCCAGGTTGTAGCGCAGATAACGTGACAAATTGATCACCAGCTGGCGGGCGGTATCGGGATTGAGGCGAATCGAGGCGGAGATCGCGTTCAGCGCGTTAAACAGGAAATGCGGGTTGATCTTGCTTTGTAACGCACGCAGCTCCGCTTTGTTTGCCATCTCACGCAACTGCTCGGCGCGCGACACTTCCAACTGGGTGGAGATGATTTGCGACAGCCCAACCGCCATCTCTTTCAGCGAACCGGTGATGCGATGCGCACGGCGATAATAGATTTTTAGCGTCCCGGTAACTTCCCCTTTTTCCCAAAGGGGAATAACCAGCATCGAGTGGATATCTTTGGTACGGTGCGCCTCGTCATTATTTTTAATGATAATTTTTCGGCTGGTGATCGCCTGGGCGGTGGTGGGGCTGAGGCCATCATCACCATCGTGGTAGTTCTCTTCGCCGTAGCCGACGTAGGCAAGAATCTGTTTGGTATTGGTGATCGCCACCGCATCCGCATGAATTTCGCTGCGAATGATGTCGCAAATCTGGTGCAATGAATCGCTGTTGACCTGGCGAAACAGTGGCAGCGTTTTGTTCGCAATCTCCAGCGCCAGCTTGGCCTGGCGCGCCGCAATCGCTTCTTTTTCCCCTTCAACGCTCTGCACCAGCAACACAATTAACCCGATGCTGGATGCGCCCAGGATCATCGGCAACGCAATCTCGGAGACGATATCGAGGCCGAGCGACATCGGTCTGGCCCACAGCACAATCAGTAGCATGGTCAGGGTTTCACATAACATGCCGCCGAGAATACCGGCGCGCCAGCGCTGCTCCTTGCTGACCCGGCGATTAATCACGCCTGAAGCGATACCGGCAATGATGCTGGTGATCAGGCAGGGAATCGAGGTAATGCCATGAATATCAATCAGAAAACGGTGTAGTCCGGCAATGACGCCTGTGGCGATACCGACCCAGGGGCCAAACAAAATGCCACCGGACATCACTGCAATCACGCGTACGTTAAGCAGTGAACCATCGACATCAATACCTGACCAGGTGCTGAACAGCGCAAACAGCGAGAAGATCGCCGTTACTACCACTTTTTCCTGGCGCGAGTGCTCATCCTTCTGCAACAACTGGCGAAACACCCGGGTGCGGGTGAGGAAAAACAGGCAAATCAGCATCAGTGCGGCGCGGTCAAAAACCGCCAGCAGCATGTCAAAGTGAGAGGGCACAGGCATCTCGTCGCTAACGAAAAAGGGTTAGGGCTATGATAAAAAATGTGATCGAGATCTGCCAGCGCCCTGGCAGGCTGTGGGCACTTCTTATGGCCAGGATCAATTTTTACTTACCAAAATCCAAAAAGGGGAAAAGTTGAGTGGTAAAAAGAGGATTATCTTTTCCCGCTAGTGGCGACTTCCTGTCACTGGTCCGATTTGCTATGTTGGCCTAAGCCTTTTTCGGAGTGCAGCCATGCAATTAGTTACTGCCCGTTTGACCCTCAGCCGGTTACAACCGGAAGACTGGCAAATTTTTAAAGCGGTCCACGAAGATACAGCCACCATGACCTGGGTGAGTGAAATCCCTGATGAAGAGGATATCCGCCAGCGTTTTACCGAACGCCTTGCGCCCTGGCTGGTCACCAGTTTTCATATGCTGTGTCTGGTGGCCCGTCTGCGTGACAGCGGAGAGGCCATCGGCCTGTTTGGTTGTAACCCCGAATGGGAGCCAAATCGGCAGGCTGAAGTGGGTTACATGATGCTGCATCGCTTCACCGGACAGGGTTATGGCAGTGAGGCGTTGAGCGCGCTGTGCACGTTTTTGTTCCAGGCGGAATTTCATAAACTCAAAGCGCTGGTGGTGGAGGGGAATTGGCCGTCACGACGCATTCTGGAGAAGAATGATTTCGCCCTGGAGGGGATTTTGCGGGATAATTATCTGCTAAATGGCCAATGGGTAAACGATTGGGTGCTTGGCCGCCTGAATCCGCAAAAATAAAAAAATTATCTTCGGCGCTCGACAATGCGGTTATCGCCGCGTTATGTTCTTGGTTCGGTCACAGCAGTGACCCACGTCGCTCGGACGGTCCGGGCGCTAACGTACTCCAGAGGACATCATGGCTGATAACAGCACACCCCGTCGTTTTTCCCGTATTGAACGCCTTCCCCCTTACGTTTTTAACATCACCGCTGAATTGAAGATGGCTGCGCGTCGGCGCGGCGAAGACATCATCGATTTTTCGATGGGGAACCCGGATGGCCCTACGCCACCGCATATCGTGGAAAAATTGTGCCAGGTGGCACAGCGCGACGACACCCATGGTTACTCCACCTCGAAAGGTATTCCGCGTCTGCGTCGCGCTATTTCGCGCTGGTATGCGGACCGTTATCAGGTGGATATCGATCCGGAGTCCGAAGCCATTGTCACCATCGGTTCGAAAGAGGGGCTGGCGCATCTGATGCTGGCAACACTCGACCACGGCGACACCGTGCTGGTACCGAATCCCAGTTATCCCATTCATATCTACGGCGCGGTGATTGCCGGTGCACAGGTCCGTTCTGTGCCGCTGGTGGCGGGCGTCGATTTCTTTAACGAGCTGGAACGCGCGATCCGCGAAAGCTACCCGAAACCGAAGATGATGATCCTCGGCTTCCCGTCGAATCCGACCGCGCAGTGCGTCGAGCTGGATTTCTTCGAGCGGGTGATTGCGCTGGCGAAACAGTACAACGTGCTGGTTATCCACGACCTGGCCTATGCCGACATTGTTTACGATGGCTGGAAAGCGCCGTCCATCATGCAGGTGCCGGGTGCACGCGATGTGGCGGTGGAGTTTTTCACCCTGTCAAAAAGCTACAACATGGCGGGCTGGCGTATCGGCTTTATGGTCGGCAACAAAGAGCTGGTCGCCGCGCTGGCGCGTATCAAGAGTTACCACGATTACGGCACCTTTACGCCGTTGCAGGTGGCGGCGATTGCTGCGCTGGAAGGCGATCAGCAATGCGTTCGCGATATCGCTGAACAATACAAACGTCGGCGTGATGTGCTGGTGAAAGGGCTGCATGAAGCGGGCTGGATGGTGGAGATGCCGAAAGCGTCAATGTATGTCTGGGCGAAAATCCCCGATCATTATGCCCATCTCGGTTCGCTGGAATTTGCCAAACTGCTGCTACAGGAAGCCAAAGTGTGCGTATCACCGGGTGTCGGCTTTGGCGATTACGGCGATACTCACGTACGTTTCGCGCTGATCGAAAACAGTGACCGTATTCGTCAGGCGGTGCGGGGCATTAAAGCGATGTTTCGTGCGGATGGTATTTTGCCGGGAACGCTGAAGGCAACAGAAGAAGAGTAGAATTTTTGAGTAAAGGGCGACAGTGTTGTCGCCCTTTCTGACTTTCTGGTGGCTCTATAGCATCAGCACGAAGGTGCCGACCCAGATTAACAGGAAAAAAGAGATTCCCATCAAAGCGTATTTCACACAACAACTCCTCTGAGCGGTTACGACGATGGCGATCCCAGGCCAGCGTAACGCGACAGAATAAGAGAAAGGTGAAGTTCATAACCGCCGCACGCTTTTCTCTCAGGTCGTCCAGAGCAAACTCAGAACAGGATCGAACGCTAATTTACGCGTAATCTTTCCGAAAAGAAAGTGATCGGATCTGAGATATTTATCACGCTTTTACTGCACCTCAATTTGCGGGATCGCCGACATACCTACCCGTAATTGCGCCAGATCGGATTGGTTCGGATCCAGCACGATTTTTACCGGCAGACGCTGAATCACCTTAGTATAGTTGCCTGTCGCGTTATCCGGCGAAATGGCAGAAAAGGTCGCGCCTGTGGCCGGGGCAATGCTGTCAACGTGACCAGAAAACGTTTTGCCTGGCAGGGCATCCACCCGCACTGTCACCTTCTGACCCTGGCGAACATCTGTCAACTGAGTTTCCAGAAAATTGGCGGTGATATAGGTTTGCTGCAAGGGTACCACCGCCAGCAAACGGGTACCCGCCGTAACATAGGCCCCGAGACGGACCGAACGCTGCCCGACCATACCATCAACCGGTGCGACAATCCGCGTGTAAGACAGGTTTAACTGCGCCTGATCGACACTGGCCTGCGCTGCGCTGACATCCGCTTCAGCCTGACGCAATGCCGCCTGCAACACGCCCACTTCCTTTACCGCTGCGGCGAGAGCCGCTTCGCTCTGGCGTACCGTGGCAGCGGCTGAACGCTGGGTTGACGTCGCTTTTTGCTGCTCATCGGCCGCAATGGTGCCGCTTTTATACAGGCTGTCGTAACGTGCGGCACTCTGCCCGGCATACTGCGCAGAAGCCTGGCTGGCTGCCAGCGTGGCTTTGGCCTGGTCGATGGTGGATTGCTGCTGATCAAGCTGTGCCTGGCTGCTCAGACGCTTGGCTTCGCTCACCTCCAGATTGGCTTTGGCGGTTTCCAGTGCGACGCGGTAATCACGATCGTCCAGCGTGGCCAGTAATTCCCCGGCTTTGACGCGCTGGTTATCCTGCACGTTGACGCTGGCGATATAACCGGAGACCTTCGGTGCCACCAGCGTGTAATCGGCATTGACGTAAGCATCATCGGTTTGATGATCGTTGCGGGTCATGGCCGACCAGACAAAAAAGGCCATCACCAGTAACAGCAGCAGTAAGGCGCTCAGCAGCACCGTTCTCTTCAAAGCAAAAGCACGCATATTATTTATCTCGACGTGTTTGTAACAGGTTGAATCAGGGTTTGTGGCGGCCAGACGCGTTTTGGCAGCCAGACGGTAAGCAGCAGCATCAGTGCGGCGAAACCGATCAGCATCAGATAGCTATCGCTCAGGCTCAGCACCATCGCCTGATGCTTGAGCAGGCTGGCGAAACCACTCAGGTTTTCACTGCTGCTGGCGCTGCCATCGGGGAGGAGTGGAAAACTGCTGCTGGCCTGGGCGCTGGTTGGTGCGGTCATCAGCCAGGAACGGCTGGCGGCATTGCCCACCAGGATATTGGAATGAAACTGTTCGCGATGGCTGATAAACCACTCCACCAGCGTACTGGCAGCGACACTGGAGAAGCCACGTACGGTGTTGAACATTGCCGAGGCAAACGGACCTTCCGGCGGTGCCACCACGCTGGTGGCGCTCATCAGCACCGGCAAAATCACCATCGGTTGACCAAACGCCTGCAAAATTTGTATCAACCAGAAATTCTGCCGTCCCCAGTCGGTGGTGATCTGCATGCCCAGCAGGCAGGAGATAACCAGCAGCGCCACGCCAGCCGTCAACATCCAGCGGCAGTCAATCCAGCGGATATTCAGCAAGGCAGCAATCAAGGGTGCGATCAGTAACTGCGGTAAACCCACCGTCAGCGCCAGCGGTGCGAATTGCAGGGTGCGGAAACCTTCAATCTGGCCAAAGTAAGCGGAGGGCAGGGCGGAACCGGACAGCGACAGAATCAGTACCCCCACCAGCGCCAGCAAACCGTGCGCCAGATTGCGGCGCTGGAGCATCTGCAACTTAAAGATGGGTAGCGGATGAAACCATTCATTAATAAAGAACACAATCAGCAATGCCGCTGCGCTGAATAATAGCGCGACGATTAACGGTGAACTGAGCCAGTCCAGCCGTTCGCCCTGGGTCAGTGCCAGTACCAGCATGGCAATGCCGCTGCAACCGGTGAGCATGCCAAACAGATCCATCTGCTGGAAACGCTCGAAGCGCAGGGGATCCTGCGGCAGGCCCCAGCCGATCAGCAGCATGGCGATCAGCATGGTGGGGACAATCTGCCAGAACACAAACATCCAGCTGACATCATCGGTCCAGAAGGCAGCAAGGGTGGCAGCGAGATTGGGGCCGAAGGTGGCGGTCAGCGCATAAGCGCCGAGGCCGTAAAGTTTGATCGGCGGAGGTAAAAAACGCAGCGCTACCGTCATCAGTAACGGGGGCAGCGCGCCGCCGAATAATCCCTGAATGACACGCAGGGTGATAAACAGCGTGGCATTGGGCAGCAGTGGTAACAGAAGGCCGGTAAGCATAAAGCCTGCTGACACCGTCAGCGCAAAACGACGTAACGAGAAAGTCACGGCAAACCAGGGGGCGATCATCATCGCGGCCACTTCGGCGGCCTGATAGGCGGAAATAATCCAGCTACCCTGATCGTAACTGATGCCGATGGCGGCACGAATATCTGCCAGCGCAATATCGGTGACACGATCGTTTAAACCGGAGGTGAGTGCGGCAATCAGTACCCCCACCAGACCGAGCGCAAGGCGCAGGGTAAAAGGATGAGGTGCCGGCGCCGCTGCAGGTTGGGCGTTCATAGCAGGAATCTCGTTATGTTGATGCAGTGTATTGCGATGTGATACAGCTCGCATATTACATCCCGGTATGTTGTATTGCAATGTGATACAGGGTGTAAAAGTGCGGTAATCGCGCTACAGTAGGCCAGGCCACAAAGGAACGAAATATGGTTGAACTCCCCTCCTGCCGTGAGGATGAAAAAGCGGGCGGCATTCAGGTCATTGCCCGCGCGGCAAAAATTTTAAATGCTTTGGGTGAGCATCCCGGCGGTATGAGCCTGGGGGAGATCGCTCAGGCGGTGGATTTGCCGCGCTCAACGGTGCAACGCATTATCGCCGCGCTGGATAACGCCCAACTGGTGCGCAGCAGCGGCGCGGGTGGCTTACGTCTGGGGCCAGCGTTGCTGAAACTGATCTCCAGTGTGCACAGCGACGTGGTTGAAGTGGTACGTCCCTTCCTTGAACAACTTTCTGCTGCGACGAATGAAACCGTTTCGCTGGCGCGTGCCAGCGGGACGCAGTTGGCGATCGTCCATTATGTGGTGGCTTCGCGCGAACTGCGCGTGGTGCCGCGCATGGGACTGAACCTGCCGCTTTACAGCACCTCGGGTGGACGTGCTCTGCTGGCGCTGGAGAGCGATGATGATGTACGGGTTATTGTCGGTGAAGCGTATAAAGAGCTGACCGAAATGACGATAAAAACGCTGCCGCAATTGCTGGAGTTGATTGGCGAAGTCCGTAAAACCGGCTTCTCCTACGATCGTGGCGAGACGCTGGAAGGCATCTCCACCATGGCGGTGGCGATCGATACTTTATTTGGACGTTTTTCTATCTCACTACTGGTGCCGACAGCGCGTTTCCGTAAACATGAAACGCGTTATTGTGAGGAAATCCTGAAGTGTAAAGAAGCGCTAACCCGCGAAATTGGCAAAATGACCGCTGTTGAAGGATAACCACAAATGAAAACCTTGCTGATGGCCATAGATAACTCTCCGGTGGCGGAAAAAGTGATCGCCCTTACCATTGATCAGGCCCTGGCGCACCAGGCGCAGGTCGTGGTGCTGTGCTGCGTCGATCCCGCTTATTCATCCTGCAACCAACCGATCGAGATCGATGCCGGTGAAGATCCGGATGATTTTCTGGTGGCAAAGGATGAGCAGAATACCGCGGAAATGGTGGTACGCCATGCGCTCGCCCCCATTCTGCGGGCAGGAGTGGTGGCCAAAGGGATGATTCTGGCCGGTGAGGCGGCGGAAACCATTGTTGCGCAGTCGGCGGCGGTGCAGGCCAGCATGATCATCATGGGACGCCGTCATCTTTCGCCGTTTAACCGCCTGCTGAAAGGCTCGGTCAGTGCAGCCGTGATTGAACGTGCCAGCTGTCCGGTTCTGATTGACGTTCGCAAGGATTAATAACCGCTCCATGCTCTCGCTTTTCCCTATTACGCTGGCCGCCTTTGTGCTGCTGGCGGTGATTATTATTTTGCTGATACGTACCACTTCGCTCCGTCTCTGGCAGGGGGTGGTGTTGTTCCTGTTACCGGTGTTGCTGGCGAATCTGCTGTGGTTTAGCTGGCTGCATCCACGCCAGCAGCGGCAGGCGCTGGCAGCCGAAGTCGCCAGCCAGCTCAGCGAGGCACAGGGGTATCGCTTGCTGAAAACGCAGGAACCGGCGTTGTGGCAGCTGCTGAACCATGAACTGTTGCACAAACGCCTGGCCGGGGTGCCGCCGGATGAAGCGCTGGGCGAAATGCGTGGCTGGCTGCTCGACCTGGTCAACCAGCGCCTGATGCGCGCCAGTGATGCCGCTATCATCAATTATATTTCCGTGTCGGTTGAGGAGATGAAGGCGCTGCAACAGCAGGATGCACAAACCTGTTTCCGCTTCCTCTATCCGCAGGTGATTGGCGGCATTAATTTGCAACGCGTGCTATCACCCGCGCTGAATCAGCGTGATGCTCAGGCGCTGGATGAGTTGCTGGCGCAGAGCACCGGTGATGATCAGGTGGTGGATAACCAGGCGGCACAACGTGATTTGCAAAAAGTGGTGGGAACCCTGTACGGCAAATGGGGTGATCGCCTGCAACAGCTGAATATGCCAGCGGATACCACGGTGGATCGTTCTGCGATGTGTGCGATGTCGATTGACCTGTATAGCGGCATTCTGGCATTGCCTGCCAAACAAGCCGCCAATCTCTTGCGTAAAATGGTCAGCCTTACCGGATAGCGGGCAAAAAAAAGCCCGCTCAGCACGGGCATAAGGTCACAATCAGTCAGTCTCTTATTTCTTCACCTGGTGTGGTGCCGACTTCATTTTGTCTGAACACATCATGGCACTGCTGTGCTGATATGAATAACCGTTTGGTTTTATCAATTTGATTGGTAAAAGCTTGGTTTTGTGCAGACATTTCGCGCCTTATTCCTATGGAAAGGCGCTGTGCCGCCATTTACACTGCGGCATCGAATGAGGACATCATAATGAAAAAGTGGTTATTAGGCGCCATGGCGCTTTTAATGCTGACCGGTTGTAGTGTCAGCCAGCCAGGTGGATTTGAGCGTGTCGATGAAGATCCCAGTTCAAATACCGTTCAGTATCGCTACGATCCGCAGAAATTTAATCGCGATGCCATGGAAATAGATTTGGCAGAATATTGCAGCAAGCGTGGATTTGATAAAGTGGAATCGTTACCGGCGGAAGATAGTCATATACCAGGACTAAAGAAAGCCTGGTATCAATGTAATTACGCGGTGAAAAGCTAAAAAACAGGGCGGGGTATTTCCCCGCCCTTTTCTTTTTTATTATTTGCTGTGTGTGCTTTGCCCAATTACCACCGGCCATAACCTGGGCCGCCGTGGTGCCAGCCGCCGTGTGGCGGTCCCCAGCCCGGCCCGCGGTCATGTCTATACCCATGCCCTGGGTCAATAATACAACCACTCAGCATGACCATAACAGCGACAACAGACGCGACTTTTATTAATTTTTTCATGGAGAGTCCTCCTCTTTTCCAATGAGGCCAGATTACAACGGAAAAGTGGAGCGAAGATGCAGCCAATGTAGAGTTATTTCTGGATCTATTTCTGAATATTTCAAATCGATGGATGCGTTTGCGGAGAGGAATATAAACCAATCGGAATAAGCTGAATACAGGATGATAATAACGCGATTACTCTGAAAAGCAAGCCTGAATAATATCCGTTCTCAATTAACGCACATCGTGCAGAATTGTGGGATACCCGCTAAAGTCAGAGCAGTTTAAATAAGGAGAACATCATGGCGCGCGAAGTAAGAAATGTACTGGCATTGCAGGCGGAACTGGCGGAATGCCCGCTATGGTCAACCCGGGAACAGCTGCTGTGGTGCGTCGATATTCTGGCCCCCGCCATTCACCGCTTCGATCCAGCCAGCGGTGAGTTACGTACCTTCCCACAACAGGAAGAGGTGGGATGTATCGGACTGCGCGAGCAGGGCGGCCTGATTGCGGCTTTGCGCAGTGGTGTCTGGCTGCTGGATGATGAAGGCAAACCACAGCGCAAGCTGGCCGACAATCCGGGTATCGCGGCCAAAAGCCGTTTTAACGATGGCCGCGTGGATCCCTGGGGGAATTTCTGGTGTGGCAGCTTATGGGAACCGCAGGATAAAAACGGTGGCCTGTTGTGTCGCGTCACCCCCGATGGCGCGCTGCGGGTGATGGCGCAGGATGTCAAAATCTCCAACGGGTTGGCATTCTCGCCGGACCGTCAATGGATGTATCACAGCGATACGCCGAATGAGGTGCTGTATCGCTACCCGCTTGATGCGCAGAGCGGGGAACCGGGTGCACGTCAGCGTTTCCGGCAGTTTGACGCCAAAGGGGGATTACCGGATGGTGCCGCGGTGGATAGCGCGGGATATTACTGGTCAGCCCTGTTTGATGGGGGGCGTGTGGTGCGCATTGATCCGCTGACGGCAGAGATTGTTGATGAGATTGCTTTGCCGGTACGCTGGCCAACCATGGTGGCATTTGGCGGCGTAGATCTGAAGACGCTGTACATCACTTCATCGCGTGAGCATCGCACTGCTGAGGAGCTGGCACGTTATCCACAATCGGGCGATATTTTTGCGGTGGACGTTGCGGTAGCGGGAGTTGCTGAGCCGTTATTCAAAGGCTAAACAGCAGGATGCCGTGCTTTGGGGCACGGCATCAGAGGAGACTTAGCTTAGCTGCGATGTAACACCGGTTCCTGCACATCGTGACGTTGTGGCAGGCGGATGCTGATGGAGAGGAACAGTGAAATCACCAGCAGGGTCATAATCAGGCTGAAAGTGATGGTAAAGCCACCAAACACCGACGCTACCAGTGAACCCAGCACGCTACCGATACCAAAGCCAAGATAAATCAGGCCATAGTTTTTGGTCAGGTTATTCAGGCCGAAGAAATCGCTCACCAGTGACGGGAACACGGTGATGGTGCCGCCGAAGCTGAATGCCACACAGGCCAGAGAGATAAAGAAGGTGGATTCATTCATATGGGTGAACAGCAGGATACTCATGCCCAGCAGTGAAACCACCTGTGCCAGCGAAATCACCCGAATGCGTGCCATTTTATCGGACAGCACACCCAGAACCAGGCGACCACTCAGATTGGCGATGGCAATCACGGTTACGGCGTTGGCGGCGGTGGCGGTACTGAGATGTACCAGACCTTCGCCGATATCTTTCGCCACGCCAATCACATACAAACCACTCATGCAGGCAGTCAGGAACATCAGTGCCAGCATCCAGTATTGCGGTAAGCGTACGGACTGCGCCAGGGTGTAATCTTTCGCCTGCTGTACGGAAGCATTGTTGCTCTGTTGTACCGGGGCATCACGCATCAGCAACGCACCAATCACAATCATCACCATCGCCATAACGCCCCAGATGATAAAGGTGTTTGCCAGTCCCTGAGTGCTGAGTAACGCGCCACAGATAAATTTAAAACCCAGACTACCCAGGCCGTAGGCACCAATCGCACAGGCGGAAATCACCCCTTTACGTTCCGGGAACCATTTTACGCAGTTGGATAAGGTCATCAGATAACCCGCACCATCAGCCAGGCCGACCAGCACGCCAGCGCTGAGGTACAGCATCATCAGGTTATCGGCATGGGCGGTTAACCAGAAGCCCAGCGCCATCAGTACGCCAGCACCGATGGTGACATTGCGTACGCCAAAGCGTTCCTGCAATTTGCCCGCCAGTGAGGAAGCAATGGCCAGGCCAAGGCTCAGTAAACCAAAAGAGAAAGCCACCTGGCTGACGGGTGCATCGAGCTTCTGCGCCAGCTGACCGTTAAACAGACTCCAGGTGTAGACCGAACCCAGGGCAAATTGGGTCAAAATGGTGCCGGCAAGAGTTAGCCAGCGGGTACGTTGATAACTCGGTGTTGTGCTTTTCATTTTTTTCTCTCCCATCCGGGAATTCGGAAACTGAGGCGATGATAAGCCCCCCTCGCGTACGCGTGTGGGGAAAGGGCGTGAAAGGCTGTGAGGGCGGAATGAAATGCAGCGAAACGGGTATGAATGACATTGCGGACAGTCGTGCCTTGTCATCACATGTGAAGCTATTGCTCTGCGTGAAAAAATGTAACCAGATACGTCCATGGCGGCGCTTTAGCTGCAAAATGGTGAAGTTTTGCCAGGATTAAAATTCACTTAACAGGAGGAAATATGAAAGACCGAGCATATGAATCCGCGTCCAGTGAGGATGAAGTTTGCTGCATCATCGGTCAGGCGGTGATCGAGTTAAGCGATGAGCATCAACCGGTGAATAAATCCACGCTGTCGTTGAAACTACTGGCAATGGCCGACCGCGACAGAGACGATGAACGCATACTGCTTTACTGGATCGCCAGAAAAGCGATCAATCAACCTCACCAGCTCAATATCGGCGTGCAGGGCTGGCGCTAAGAGGACGAGAGAGCGGGCGCAATGCCCGCTCTCGTGTATTACGCCAGACGCAGACGTTTGGCTGCGGGCCAGCGTGCAAACATCACCATATTTCCCGCCAGAATCATCACCAGACCAACAATCGCATTGCTATGCCATTGATAACCTTCATATAGCGTCGATAAGGTCAGTGCCACCAGCGGGAACAGCAAGGTACTGTAGGCTGCCTGACTGGCACCAATGCGACCCACCAGGGTGAAGTACGCGCCAAATCCCAGCACCGAGCCAAAAATCGCCAGATAACTCATCGCACCCAGCCATTGCAGATTGAACGCCGGTGCCAGCGAATCACCGTTCAATACCGCGAGGACCGCCATGATCAGCGCACCATACAACATGGCGTAACTGTTGGTGGTGAGTACATCACGCTGACGGCGCTGGTGGCGCGTCGAAATCATGTTGCCAAAGGAGAAACCCAGCGTGCCGAGGGCGCTCAGCCCGACACCCCACAATAATTGCGGTGCCGGATGCGCGGCGCGGATATCACCCCAGAACAGCGCAACAATACCACCCAATCCCAGCATGGCGGCGGGCAACAGGCGAAATGAGGGGCGCTGACGGAAGAAAATCCAGCTGTTTAAAGCGTTATACAGCACCGCCATCGAGAAAATAACCGATTCCAGCCCGCTGCTGATCCAGGCGGCAGCATGATAGAAACAGACAAAATTGAAGCCGAACACGCAGCAACCCTGCAACAGGCAGAACAGATGATCCTGCGCATCCAGCTTTTTCAGGCGGCGAACCAGTTTCAGGATCACCAGCATTACCAGCGATGCCAGTAAAAAACGCCAGAACACCGCCACAAAGACCGGCGTATTGGCCGCTTCCTGCTGTAAAAAAATGGCGATCCAGGTCGTCCCCCAAATCATCACCACCGCCAGATACAACATCAGGTTCATTTTGCCTACTCCACAACAAATTTGTGTTGAGTGTGCCGTGCTGATTCCCGGCTGGCTTGCATCCCCTTGCGAACGAATTGCAAAATCTTGCGCTTTTTCCGCATGCGTCCCAATGTGGCCTGTTCTCTGTCCCGATGAATCCGTAAAATGCGGGTTATCAAATAAAGAGCGATCCTGACTATGCCCGACTACCAGACTTTTAACATGCTACAGCGACATAAAGCACAGCTGCGTGACAGCGTGCAGCTGAATAGTGGCATCAAGCTGGCGGCCTGGTTTAACAGTGGCGATCGCGTTACTAACCTCAGCGATCACCATACGCTTAGCCTGTACACCGCAGATGGCTACGATACCTGGCATAAAACGCAGCATGGCTGGCGCAATGGCGGCGGGCCGGATCGTTTCTGCCTGATGCCGTCCGGCACCGAATCGGTCTGGGACATCCGCGCTGACTTATCGTTTGTGCATCTTTATTGCACCGACCAGCACCTGCGCCAGATGGCGGAACAGATTTGGGACCGCGACGCGGCTCGCCTGAATCTGCATGAGAAAGTGTTCTCTGATGACGATCGTATCACCCAGCTGTATCGTCATTTCCTGCTCAGCACCGACTGGCAACAGCCCGCTAACCAACTGATGCTCAGCAGCGCATCAACCTTACTGATGACGCACCTGTTACAGCACTACAGTGATGTCCAGTGGCAGGCGCCACAGGTACGCGGTGGGCTGGCCCCGGTAGTGTTACGGCGCATTCTGGCGTATATCGATGAACATCTGGATCAACCATTAACCCTGGCGCAGCTGGCGAGTGAGGCGGCATTGAGCGAGTTCCATTTCGCTCGCATGTTCCGTACCAGCGCAGGTATCGCCCCGCATCAATATGTGATGCGTCGTCGTATGGATGAAGCCCTGACGCTGCTGAAGCATACCGCGCTGCCCCTCACGGACATTGCGTTGCGCTGTGGTTTTCACTCCTCCAGCCACTTCAGTAACCGTTTCCGTCAGCGGCATGGCCTGACGCCTTCGTTATGGCGGCGGCAGCAGGGGTGAGATCGTCTCGCGATACCCTCCAGGAAGGAATTGACTCTGCAACGTGATGAAACGCGGGATTTGTTCTGCGAGCCTCTTTGCATTTCACGTTTTTGCTGCGTTTTTTTGGTGATTTTTCTGCGGATGTCGTTAGCATGGCAAACGATAACTCCAGAAATTATCACGGAATTTACAATGACAGCTAACATGAGGAGATCAAATATGGAGATACGGACGTCAAAGCAGGACGTGGATCTTGCCGCGATGAAAATTGATTTGGCGGTAATCAAGTCAAATTACATGACTCGTAGCGATCTTCATGAAGAAATTGGCAAACAAACAAAATGGCTGATGGCGAGTATGGTGACGACAGCCGGGCTTTCTCTGGCACTGGCGCGCTGGTTATTTTGAATTTGGCTTTAAAAGGGCTGCAACCAGCCCTTTAATTTACCTGTAAGTCCCCATCCCTGATGTCATTAAATCTGCCGATCGGCACAACTCACTTTAGCAACACATTTCGTTGGTGACATAGATGTTATTCAGGTGGGATTAACAGGAAGGAAAGGCGACTCATGGCGTTCCCTGCAGGGATCGAACCTGCAACTAGCCCTTAGGAGGGGCTCGTTATATCCATTTAACTAAGGGAACGTCGGCGCGCAGTATAGCGTACCACCGACACGAATTTAACCGTGTGGCCACCGTTTGCTCAATATCTCAACAAATCAGAGGGATTTCTCACCTTTCCTTCCGTTTTTGCTCCGCGCGCGCTTTGGCTTTTGCCGCTTCACTCATGTCATTCCGAATCTGAGCGTGGCTGATTAAGGCAAAAATCAGTGTGCCGCCCGTAATGTTACCGAGCAGCGTTGGCAGGGCAAAGGGCCAGAAAAATTCATGCCACGCGATGTTGCCGGCAAACACCAGATACAGCACTTCCACCGAACCCACCACGATATGCGCCAAATCGCCCAGCGCGACCAGCCAGGTCATCATCACAATCACCACGATTTTCGCAGCCCCGGCATAGGGAAACATCCACACCATGGTGGCGATGATCCAGCCGGAAATCACCGCATTGGCGAACATCTCCCCCGGAGTATTCTCCATCACTTTTTCACTAATGACGGTGAATGCCTGACGAGTGGCATCGTCGAAAATTGGCATATGATTAAACGCCAGCGCGCCCAGCGCCGTACCGATCAGGTTACCTGCCAGTACCACGCCCCATAAGCGCAACAGCAACAGAAAATTACCCGAGGTGGGTTTGTGCATCACGGGTAATACCGCGGTAACAGTGTTTTCGGTGAACAGCTGCTGGCGCGCCATGATCACAATGACAAATCCGAAGGTATAGCCCAGATTTTCCAGCAAAAATGCGCCGGGTACGCCTGCAAGGTGCACCTGGAAAATCCCCTTGGCCATCAGGGATGCCCCCATAGAAAGACCGGCAGCAATTGCCGACCACAACAGGGCCATGCCATCGCGCTCCAGCTCTTTTTCCCCGTCCTGGCGAATCTCTTCATGAATGGCTGCGGCACGGGAGGGCAGAGCATCCTCATCGACTTCAATTTCCTTACCCTGATCTTTTTCGTCGCTTTCTACATCATTTGGACCTTGTGGAACTGATGATGACGATTTCATATTTTCCTCCGGTGATAATGCCGGTAAGCAATAAGCGTAGCCGTTTTACGCGACACTAATTTGTTACGTGAAATCAATTTAAGAGTAACAAGATTTTAACTGGGGCGATTTTTTGAACAGTTTATTGATTTCGTGCGCCCGTTTACCCCGTTCGGGGGAGGTGTGAGCCAGTTCACAGACTACGGCCCACAGATTCATTGTGGTATTATCCTGGCCTAATTTCATTGCTGTGATTCTCCCTTCTATGCTCGAAGTCATTAATCTCTCTTGCGTTCGCGATGAGCGTACCCTGTTCAATGGGCTGAGTTTTCGTGTTGAAGCAGGTGACATTGTGCAAATAGAAGGGCCGAATGGCGCAGGCAAAACGTCGCTGTTACGTTTACTGGCGGGACTGAGCCGGGAGGAAGAGGGCGAGGTGCAGTGGCAGGGGCAGCCGATACGGCAGCAACGGGAAACATGGCATCAAAACCTGCTTTATCTCGGCCATCATCCGGGGGTGAAATCGGTACTCTCCCCGCTGGAGAATCTGCATTTCTGGCATGGCGACAGCCACGGTGAGGCGATTTTTGCAGCACTGGAGCAGGTGGATCTGCTGGGTTATGAAGAGGTGCCGGTGGCGCAGCTTTCGGCCGGACAACAACGGCGCGTGGCGCTGGCTCGATTGTGGCTCAGTCCGGCAACGTTGTGGATTCTGGATGAACCGTTAACGGCAATCGATAAAGCCGGAGTGGAAAAACTCATGGCGCGTTTTGCCTGGCATGCCGATAACGGTGGGGCAGTGGTGCTGACCACGCATCAGGATTTACCGGATAGCGCGCAGCGCGTGCGCAAAATCCGCCTGACGTCGGAGTGGGCATGATGCTGGGGCGTGTTATTCAGCGCGAGCTGAAAATTGCTTTCCGCAGCGGTGCAGAAGTGATTAACCCGCTGTGGTTTTTCCTGATTGTCATCACGCTGTTTCCGCTGGGTATTGGTCCGGATCCACAGCAGTTAGCACGTATTGCGCCCGGTATTGCCTGGGTCGCTGCTTTACTGGCGTCACTGCTGGCGCTGGAGCGCCTGTTTCGCGATGACTTTCTGGATGGTTCGCTGGAACAGCTTTTGCTGTTGCCAACTCCGCTACCGGTAACGGTTCTGGGCAAAGTGATCGCTCACTGGCTGATTACCGGATTACCGCTGATTTTATTGTCGCCACTGGCGGCTCTGTTGCTCTCGCTGGATTTTGCCAGCTGGCGTGCCATGGCGTTGACCCTGCTACTGGGTACGCCAACCCTGAGTTTTCTTGGCGCGATTGGCACCGGATTAACCGTCGGGCTGCGGCGCGGCGGCGTGTTACTGAGTTTGCTGGTATTGCCGCTGGCGATACCGGTTTTAATTTTTGCCAGTGCGGCGATTGATGCCGCCGGACAGGGACTGCCGATTGGTGGCTATCTGGCGATTCTTGGCGCCATGCTGGCAGGCAGCGCTACGCTCTCCCCGTTTGCAACGGCGGCGGCGCTGCGTATCAGCCTGCATTAAATCGTGCATCCACAGAGATGCAGTAATCTCTCTTCTTATATTGTGAGCTATGCAAATGTGGAAATGGTTAAACCAGTGGGCAAAGCCTGAAAAGCTGTATCAGCTTTGTGGCCGCTTAATTCCCTGGTTCGCGGTACTGGGGGTTGCCACCTTGTTGCTGGGGTGGGCGTGGGGTTTTGGTTTTGCGCCCGCCGATTATCAGCAGGGTGACAGCTTCCGCATCATGTACATCCATGTGCCTGCGGCGATGTGGTCAATGGGCGTGTATGCGTCGATGGCGATTGCGGCGTTTATCGGCCTGGTGTGGCAGATGAAGATGGCTGACCTGGTATCGGCGGCGATGGCACCGGTTGGGGCGGTGTTCACCTTTATCGCGCTGATCACCGGTTCTGCCTGGGGTAAACCCATGTGGGGTACCTGGTGGATTTGGGATGCGCGTCTGACCTCCGAACTGGTACTGCTGTTCCTTTATATGGGAGTGATTGCGCTGTATCACGCCTTTGACGACCGCCGTACTGCGGGTCGTGCCGCCGGGATTCTGATTCTGGTCGGTGTGATTAACCTGCCAATCATCCACTTCTCGGTGCAATGGTGGAATACCCTGCATCAGGGCTCGTCTGGCATCCTGCAACAGGATATTGCGCCAAGCATGCGTACTCCGCTGCGCTGGGCCATTCTCGGTTATTTGCTGGTCTTCATCTCGCTGACGTTGATGCGCCTGCGCAACATGATTTTGTTTACCGAACGTCATCGCCCCTGGGCGATTGAGGTAGCACAGGGAGGGCGCAAATCATGACGCCAGCTTTCTCTTCCTGGCAGGATTTCTTTGCCATGGGCGGTTATGCCTTTTATGTCTGGCTCGCCGTCGTCTTAACGCTGATTCCGCTGATTGGTCTGGTGCTGCACACCGTGCTGTTTCGCCGCCGGTTACTGGCGGAAATTCGCCAGCGTCAATCCAGGGAGCGTCGCATCCGTGCGGCCAAATCGAAGAAAGCCGCCAGTGAAGCGGCAGGAGAATCCGTGTGAATATCCGTCGTCGTAACCGCCTGTATGTGGTGGTGGCGGTATTGGTGGGCTTAGGCCTGGCCACCGCATTGGTGATGTACGCGCTGCGTTCCAACATCGACCTGTTCTACACCCCGAGTGAAATCTTGTACGGCAAGGGCGAGAACCATCAGAAACCTGAGCCAGGCCAGCGTCTGCGCGTGGGTGGCATGGTGATGCCGGGCAGCGTTAAACGTGATCCGAAAACCCTTGCTGTGTCGTTCAAACTGTATGACGCCAACGGCGTGGTGAGTGTCAGCTACGAAGGTATCCTGCCGGACCTGTTCCGTGAAGGGCAGGGTATTGTGGCGCAGGGCGTGCTGGAAGACGGCAACCTGGTGAACGCCAAAGAAGTGCTGGCGAAGCACGATGAAAAATATACGCCACCGGAAATTCAGGACGCGATGAAGAAAAACCACAAAGGACCTGCGGCAACATACCAGCAGGCGGGTGCCCAATCATGATGCCAGAAATTGGCAGCTTTCTGCTCTGCCTGGCGCTGGGACTGGCGCTACTGTTAAGTGTTTATCCATTATGGGGCGCGGTGCGCCAGGATGCGCGTTTGATGGCGCTGGCACGACCGCTTACCTGGGGAATGTTTGCCTGTATTGCAGGCGCGTTTCTGGTGCTGGTGCACGCATTTATCGTCAACGACTTCACCGTGGCCTATGTCGCGACCAACTCCAATACGCTGCTGCCGGTGTATTACCGCATAGCGGCGACCTGGGGTGCACATGAAGGTTCGTTGCTGTTATGGGTGCTGCTGCTCAGCACCTGGACGCTGGCGGTGGCGATTTTCAGTCGCGGCATGCCGCAGGATGCGCTGGCGCGCGTACTGTCGGTGATGGGGATGATTAACCTCGGCTTCCTGCTGTTTATCACCCTGACATCGAACCCCTTTACCCGCACCTTACCGAACTTCCCGATTGATGGCAGCGATCTTAACCCGATGTTGCAGGATATCGGCCTGATTTTCCATCCGCCGTTGCTGTATATGGGCTATGTCGGTTTCTCAGTCGCGTTTGCCTTTGCCATTGCTTCGCTGATGGCGGGCCGACTGGATACCGCCTGGGCGCGCTGGTCACGTCCGTGGACCACCGCCGCCTGGGTATTCCTGACTATCGGCATCGTGCTTGGCTCGGCCTGGGCTTATTACGAGCTGGGCTGGGGTGGCTGGTGGTTCTGGGATCCGGTAGAAAACGCGTCCTTTATGCCGTGGCTGGCCGGTACGGCGCTGATGCACTCGCTGGCGGTGACGGAAAAACGCGGCAGTTTCAAATCCTGGACAGTGCTGCTGGCGATCACCGCGTTCTCGCTCAGTCTGCTGGGGACTTTCCTCGTACGTTCTGGCGTGCTGGTGTCGGTACACTCGTTTGCGTCCGACCCGGCGCGCGGCATGTTTATCCTCGCCTTCCTGGTGATCGTGATTGGCAGCTCGCTGTTGCTGTACGCGATTAAAGGGGGCCAGGTACGTAGCCGGGTGCAAAATGAAGCCTGGTCGCGTGAATCTTTCCTGCTCGGCAATAACGTCCTGTTGATTGCCGCCATGCTGGTGGTGCTGCTGGGAACCCTGTTGCCGCTGGTGCATAAGCAGCTGGGCCTGGGCAGCATTTCCGTCGGTGAACCCTTCTTTAATACCATGTTCACCTGGCTGATGGCGCCGTTCGCGCTGATGCTGGGCATTGGGCCGCTGGTGCGCTGGCGTCGTGACGAACCGCAGAAGCTGTGGAAGCGTCTGGGGATCGCGCTGCTAGTTACGCTGATCCTCTCTATCGCTCTGCCGTGGTTGTTGCAGGATCGCATTGAAGCGATGACGGTGATCGGGCTGCTGATGTCGATTTGGGTGATCCTCCTGACGCTGATGGAGCTGCATGAACGCGCCACCCATCGTCACACTTTCTTTTCCGGTCTGCGTCATCTGACGCGCAGCCACTGGGGCATGGTGCTCGGTCATCTCGGCGTTGCGGTGACGGTGATTGGTATCGCCTTCAGTACGCAATACAGCGTGGAACGCGATGTGCGCATGAAGTCTGGCGATAATGTTGATATCCATAATTATCACTTTATTTTCCGCGATGTTCACAACCTGCAAGGTCCGAACTACAGCGGTGGCGTGGCGATCATCGACGTGACCCGTGATGGCAAACCGGAAGCGGTGCTGCATGCGGAAAAACGCTTCTATACGGCGGCGCGTACCATGATGACCGAAGCCGCGATCAGCGGTGGCTTTACCCGCGATCTCTACGCCGCGTTAGGAGAAGAGCTGGATGATGGCTCCTGGGCGGTGCGTATTTATTACAAACCGTTCGTGCGCTGGATTTGGTTCGGCGGCGTGTTTATGGCGGTGGGTGGCCTGCTGTGTCTGCTCGATCCGCGTTATCGTTCGCGCAAAAAAACGCCACGGGAGGAGCAGGCATGAACAAGAAGATCCTTTTTATTCCGCTGGTATTGTTTCTGCTGCTGGCGGCGGCGCTGCTGTGGCAGTTGTCGCGCAACGCCAACGGTGACGACCCGACGTTGCTGGAATCTGCGTTGATCGGTAAACCGGTGCCGGTATTTAAGCTGGAAGCCCTCGACAAACCGGGCAAAATCTACAGCCAGCAGGTTCTGACCGATGGCAAGCCGATTCTGCTTAACGTCTGGGCCACCTGGTGTCCTACTTGTCGCGCCGAGCATGAATATCTCAACACGCTGGCGGAAAAAGGCATTCGCGTGGTCGGTCTTAATTATAAAGACGACCGCACCAAAGCCGTGACCTGGTTGAATACGCTGGGCAATCCTTACGCACTCAGCCTGTATGACGGTGATGGCATGCTGGGTCTCGATTTGGGTGTTTATGGCGCGCCAGAAACCTTCCTGATTGATGGTAAAGGCATTATTCGCTATCGCCACGCGGGCGACATGAACGAGCGCGTCTGGCAGCAGGAAGTGAAACCGCTGTGGGATAAATACAGCAAGGAGGCAGGCGCGTGAAACGGCTGCTTCTTTTGCTCGCGGGGGTGCTGCTGAGCACCAGCCTGTGGGCAGCGATCGATACTTACCAGTTCGATTCGGTACAGCAGGAGGAGCAGTACCGCGACCTGACCGGTTCGCTGCGCTGCCCGAAATGCCAGAACAACAGCATTGCCGATTCCAACGCCATGATTGCGGCGGATATGCGCCTGAAAGTGTATGAATTGATGAAGCAGGGGCAGAGCCGACAGCAAATCATCAATTACATGGTGGCGCGCTATGGCAACTTCGTGACCTATGAACCTCCGGTCACGCCATCTACCCTGATTTTGTGGGTTGGCCCGGCGCTGTTTGTGGTGCTGGGTGGCCTGATCATTATCCTGCGCAGTCGCCAGCGTAAAACGCGCAGCGAACTGGATGAAAACGAACAACAGCGCCTTGCGGCGATTTTGAAGCGTGACGGGAAGTCGTAATGAGTGGATTCTGGATTACCCTGATTATTTTACTGGCTGCGGCTTGTGCGTTGTTTCTCAGCGCGGGCTGGCGTCAGCGCGTGGCCAGCAATGGCGATCGCGATCGTCTGAATACTGACTTTTATCAGCAGCGCCTGCGTGAACTGGAGCGGGATGAAGAGGAAGGTGTGGTAGCGGAGCGTCCGGAAATGGTACGCGAGCTGCAACAAACCTTGCTGACCGATGTTCCGCAACCGGGTGAAGCCGCGCGCAACCAGCAAAGCAGCCGCTGGATTCTGTTGCCGGGCGTCGGATTACTGGTGGTGGTGTCGCTGGGAATGTATCTGAAAACCGGCGGGCTGGCGCAGCTGGCGGGTTGGACGTCAGTGCAGGAGGAATATCCGGCGCTGCGCGCGCGCGTGATGGACCCGCAGGCCAAGCCGTTGACCATGGAAGAACTGGCGCGACTGCAACTGGGGCTACGTACTTCACTGCAATCCGACCCGCAAAACCTGAATGACTGGACCATGCTGGGCCGCCTCGGCATGGTGCTGAACAATGCCAGCGATGCCAGCCAGGCGTTCGAACGGGCGTTGCAGCTGGCTCCGAATAATCTGGAACTGCAGCAGGATTACGCCGAGGTGCTGACGCGCTCCAGCGATCCGCAGGATAATCGTCAGGCCAGCGTGTTGCTGCGTGACCTGCTGAAACGCGATCACAGCAACGTGCGTACCCTGAGTTTGCTGGCATTTAACGCCTTCGAACAGCAGCAATATGACGAGGCGATTGGTGCCTGGCAGATGATGCTGAAACTGTTACCGGCCGGGGATAAGCGTATCGCGATGATCGAGCGCAGTATTGAACAAGCGAAAACTGACGCGGGACAGCAAAATACGCATCTGGCATTGACGGTGAGTTTAAATCCGCAGGCAGAAAAAATGTTGCCGCAGGGCGGAGTGATGTATATTTCTGTTACTGACGGTGTATCACCGGTGCCTGTGGCTGTGAAGCGTTTTCCGCTCAGCCATTTCCCGTTATCGCTCACGCTGGATGACAGTAACGCTATGATGCCTGACCGTTTATTGTCGGCGCAGCATCAGGTGCAGATCCGGGTTCGTATTTCGCGCGATGGTAGCGCCAATCCTCAGTCTGGCGATTGGTTTGGTTTAAGCGCGGTTACCCCCTGGGATGGTCATCAGCAACTTGCTGTGGAAATTAATCAGCAGCAGCCCTGAAGCGATACACCATTTTCACGCACAGGGAGATAAGAATGAATTACCGCCTGACCGGTCTGGCGCTGGCCAGCGTATTGCTGGTGGGATGTGCCAGTTCCAAACCGGCCGACAACGACGTACCTGCGCAGCGCAGTGACCCGCTTGAAGGCTTTAACCGCACGATGTTTAACTTTAACTACAACGTGCTGGATCCTTATGTGGTGCGTCCGGTAGCGGTGGCCTGGCGCGATTACGTGCCAGTGCCTGCGCGTACCGGGTTGAGTAATTTCCTCGGCAACCTCGACGAACCGGCAAGTATGGTCAACGCCTTCCTGACCGGTGAGCCGCGTCGGGCGATGATCCACTTTACGCGTTTCTTCCTGAACACCACGTTAGGTCTGGGTGGTTTTATCGACGTGGCAGGCAAAGCGAACCCGGAGCTGGCGCGTGAAGAACCGCACCGCTTTGGTAGTACGCTGGGTCGTTATGGTGTGGGCTATGGTCCGTATGTGGAATTGCCGGCTTATGGTAGCTTTACCATCCGTGAAGACGGGGGGGATTTTGCCGATACGCTCTATCCGGTGCTGAGCTGGCTTACCTGGCCGATGTCGATTGGTAAATGGACGCTGGAAGGGGTGGAAACCCGTGCCCAGTTGCTCGATTCCGACGCCATCCTGCGCCAGCAGAAGGACCCTTATGCCTTTGTGCGTAACGCTTACTTCCAGCGCCACGATTTTCTCGCCAGTGGCGGTAAGCTGAAGCCGGAAGAAAACCCGAACGCGAAAGCGATTCAGGGTGATCTCAACGAGATCGATGCGCAATAAATAAGAAAAGCGGCTGCAATAGCCGCTTTTTTATTTGTAGCGGCGCGATTTATCGCGCGCTTTTGTCCTTAAATATCGCAATTAGAACTTATAGTTAAAGCCCGCCGCATACAGCATCGCTTTACCTTCAGATCTAAAGGTGTAATTGCCTTCTTTGATGGTCACATTCTGGCCATGCATATAGGAAACACCGACATCCACTGACGCATCCTTATTGAAGGCGTAAGACGCACCGGCGCTCAGCCACAGGCGATCCTGGTCGGGAATGGAGATAGAGCGTTTATCTGCTGGCACCGGGCTGTCATCAAAGGCGATACCGCCACGGAAGGTCCAGTTATCATCGTAGAAGTAAGTGGTACCCAGCGCGATGCGGTAGGCATCGTGGAAGCCTTCGTCTTTGTAGAACAGGGTCTGGCCATTGTTGGTGGCTTTCAGCTCCTGGAACTGGCTCCAGCTGGTGTAGGTCAGGCTATAGTGAACCGCCCATTGCGGTGCCACTTTATGCCAGCCAGACACTTCCCACATTTCTGGCAGATTCAGTGTCAGAGAACCCGGAATAGTCGAACCACCGGTGGCATACGGCAGGCCTAAACCCATTGCCTGGTTGATCGGGTTGACGTATGTCGGCAGGTTACTTTTATATTCGCCGTCGAAGTCGATTTTCACTTCTGAGCGATAGGTAAAGCCAAAGCGGTTATTTTTATCCACTTCGTACAAAATACCGGCATTCCAGCCATAGCCCCATTCGTTGCCTTTCAGGCGGGCGATTTGTGTATCGGCAGGAATACCGAGCGCAGCGCCCGATTCACCGGCGTAACGTTCGATTTTCGCTTTGGCATAGACCGCATCAAAACCGACACCGAAGCTGAAGTGTTCATTCAGGCGATACGCCGTACTGATATTAAAGTTGCCGGTCGTCAGATCGGTCGTACCGCCGTAACCGCCTGCGGTATAACCGTTATTAAATTCGGTCGCCAGTCCGTAGTTAGAAGTAACGGAAGCACCCACCCACCATTGATCATTAATAGGGTGTACGTAGTGGATATTAGGGATCCACTGATTAGGCGCGATATTTTTAGCATCAAGGCTGCGACCCGTAGGACTGGTGCCGCTGATATTGACGTCAGGATCAATATAAACCGCGCCGATGGAAAATTCAGGACGATCCATCAATGCCATGGTTGCCGGGTTACGGCTGGCGGAGGCGGCGGTATCCCCCATTGCTCCTTCACCAGAATATGCACGACCTAAACCAATTGCTGAAAATTCGTTAAGTTGAAAGCCCGCTGCATAAACATGAGAAGAGACGAGCGCTACTGCAGCTGCCACAGCCGACTTTGCAAACAGGTTCTTATGGTTCATGACCACAACCTCATATAAATTATTATTGAACGTTGTTACATCGCGTAACAAGGGACGGCGGATTGTAGGGACTGACGACAGAGACACATATCAGACCAGTGCGACGAGTATAGGTCGGACCTGTGTCATTGTTGCAATAATGTTTTTAAAATATTTCCAGTTTGATCGATAAAATCAGATCTGCTTAACAAAATCTTTGCCATCAGCTTTCAGCATAGCGAGTCAAATTTGTTCTGGATCAATTTATAGTGTGATATTCGTCACTTAGCAGGCTGTGCGTGGCGATGGTGGGGTATCAGGCGTACACTTTGAGGCAGAAATAATCCCTTTTTGTCTGTTTTATCATCAGGAGAAGACGATGACTGATGCCATTAAAAACTGTAGTGCGAACGAAACAGCAGCCTGCTGCTGTGTGGATGTTGGCACCGTCATGGATAACACCGACTGCGCTGCCAGCTGGTCTGGGTTGTTTGCTGACCGCCACGCGGCTGAAGCCATGCTCAAACATTTAACTGACCGGGCGCGCCAGGTTGAATCCGAACCCTGTGATATCCGCTCACGCTTTGATGAAGAAGCCGCCGGTGTGCGTCTGAATATCGATTTCACTTTTGCCTGCCAGGCAGAAGCGCTGATCTTCCAGCTCGGCCTGCGATAATCCTCCCTCGTCTGCCGGACCCCGCTCCGGCAGCGTTTTTCAATTTCGTGTTGCTCCTCGCACTTTTTCTCTCTGCATATTGGCGACTTACGCGCTCCTGGTTAACACTGATGATCAGGTCAGACCTCTTTAGGCAATGATGCCCCGGTCAAATATCACAGGTGACAGTCGATGAGCAAAGCGCAGCCGCTGCTGACGCGTCAGGGCGAACGCATCGCCATAACCCACGGACTTCGTACTCCTTTTGCCCGCCAGGCGAGTGATTTTCATGGCATTCCGGCGCTGGAACTGGGAAGGATGGTGGTGAGTGAACTCATGGCGCGCAGCGAACTGCCGGTGGACGTTATCGATCAACTGGTGTTTGGCCAGGTGGTGCAGATGCCAGAGGCACCGAACATTGCCCGTGAAATCGTGCTGAGCAGCGGCCTGAGCGTGCGCACCGATGCTTACAGCGTCAGCCGTGCTTGTGCTACCAGCTTCCAGGCGGTGGCGAATGTGGCGGAAAGCCTGATGGCAGGCAGCATCGATGCCGGGATCGCGGGCGGGGCTGATTCCTCATCCGTGTTGCCGATTGGCGTCAGCAAAACCCTGGCGCGGGCGCTGGTCGATCTCAACAAAGCGCGCCGCTTCAGCCAGAAATTACAGATTTTGCGCCGTCTGCGTCCGCGTGACCTGCTGCCGGTGCCACCCGCCGTCGCGGAGTATTCCACAGGCCTGCGCATGGGGGATACCGCAGAACAGATGGCAAAAACCCATGGCATCACCCGTGAACAGCAGGATGCGTTAGCGCTGCGTTCACACCAGCGTGCCGCGCGCGCCTGGGAATCGGGAGTGCTGGCGCAGGAAGTGATGCCCGCCTTTGTGCCACCGTGGAAAGCACCGGTCGAGCAGGACAACAACGTGCGTTTCAACGCCAGTGCGGCGGATTATGCCCGGTTACGTCCGGCCTTCGATCGTCGCCACGGTACGGTGACCGCAGCCAACAGCACGCCATTAACCGATGGTGCGGCGGCGGTGATCCTGATGCGTGAAGGCCGCGCCCGCGAGTTGGGCATTACGCCGCTTGGCTACCTGCGCAGCTATGCCTTCAGCGCTATTGATGTCTGGCAGGATATGCTGCTGGGGCCGGCTTATGCCTCGCCGCTGGCGCTGGAGCGTGCAGGCGTGAGCCTGAATGACCTGACCTTAATTGATATGCACGAAGCTTTTGCGGCACAGACACTGGCAAATCTGAAAATGTTCAATGATGAGCGTTTTGCGCGCGAGGTGTTGAACCGCCCACATGCCCTCGGCGAAGTGAATGAAGAACGATTTAATGTGCTGGGCGGATCGATTGCTTATGGACATCCTTTTGCCGCTACCGGTGCGCGCATGATCACCCAAACCTTGCAGGAACTGCGGCGGCGCGGTGGCGGGCTGGGTCTGGTGACCGCCTGCGCAGCGGGTGGATTAGGGACCGCTATGGTACTGGAGGCCGAATAATGAGTGATTCCGCATTCCATCTGCACATGCGCCTCGACCATATCGGCGTAATCACCATTGATGTGCCGGGTGAAAAAATGAACACCCTGAAGGCGGAGTTTGTGCCGCAGATTATGGCGGTGCTGGCTGAAGCTCGCCGCGATCCACAGCTGGCCGGGCTGGTGTTGATTTCCGGCAAGCGCGATAACTTTATCGCCGGGGCGGATATCAGCATGATTGACCGCTGCACTACCGCCGAAGAAGCTGAAGCCCTGGCACGCCAGGGGCAGGAGGTGATGGCGACCATCGCTGCGTTGCCTTTTCCGGTGGTGGCGGCGATTCACGGTGCCTGTCTCGGCGGTGGTCTCGAACTGGCGCTGGCATGCGATGCGCGTATCTGTTCGCTGGATGACAAAACCCGTCTTGGTCTGCCTGAAGTCCAGCTGGGCTTATTGCCAGGCTCCGGAGGCACGCAACGGCTGCCACGGCTGATTGGCGTGCAGCACGCGCTGCCGTTGATCCTGACCGGCAAACAGCTGCGGGCAAAACAGGCATTGAAGCTGGGGATGGTGGATGATGTGGTGCCGCAATCCATTCTGCTGGAAACGGCCGTTGCGCGGGTACTGCAGGGTAAAAAGACGCTGCGGACGCTGCCGTGCCGCGACCGGCTGATGCAGGGGCCGATTGCCAGACATTTGTTGTTCGCGCTGGCAAAACGTCAAACCGACAGCAAAACCCACGGCAACTATCCGGCTGCCGATCGTATTTTGCAGGTGGTGCGTACCGGGCTGGAGCAGGGCAGCAGTGCCGGCCATGAAGCCGAAGCGCGTGCTTTTGGTCAGCTGGCGATGACCCGCGAGTCCGCCGCGCTACGCAGCCTGTTCTTTGCCTCCACCGCGATGAAGAAAGAAGCTTTTGCTGACGCTACACCGCGTACGTTAACGCAGATCGGCGTATTAGGCGGCG
The DNA here is from genome assembly GCF_002095535.1 of Pantoea cypripedii. Classification (NCBI taxonomy): domain Bacteria; kingdom Pseudomonadati; phylum Pseudomonadota; class Gammaproteobacteria; order Enterobacterales; family Erwiniaceae; genus Pantoea; species Pantoea cypripedii. The sequence continues at coordinate 3,005,764 of NZ_MLJI01000001.1, read as the reverse complement.
GTCTGATGGGCGGGGGCATTGCCAGCGTAACGGCGCTGAATGCGGGGTTGCCAGTACGCATCCGCGATATCAATCTCAGCGGCATCAACCATGCGTTGCAGTACAGCTGGGATCGACTGACTCAACGCCTGAAGCGCCGCCAGATCAATGCTGCGCAGCGTCAGCAACAGATGGCGTTGATCAGCGGCAGCCAGGATTATCAGGGCTTCGCCCGGCGCGATCTGGTGATTGAGGCGGTATTTGAAGATTTGGCGCTGAAGCAGCAAATGGTGGCAGAAATTGAGTCTCATAGTCAGCCACATACCATTTTTGCTTCCAACACCTCATCGCTGCCGATTGGCGACATTGCGGCCCACGCGCAGCGCCCGGAAAACGTTATCGGCCTGCATTTCTTCAGCCCGGTGGATAAAATGCCGCTGGTGGAGGTGATTCCGCACAGTGGTACCTCGGTGGAGACGCTGGCGACCACGGTGCAACTGGCGCGTGAGCTGGGTAAAACCGCAGTGGTGGTGGCGGACAGACCGGGGTTTTACGTCAATCGCATTCTCGCACCCTATATAAATGAAGCGATGCGCTGCCTGCTGGAAGGTGAACCGATTGAACATATCGATCGGGCGCTGGTGAAGTTTGGTTTTCCGGTCGGGCCGTTGCAACTGCTGGATGAGGTCGGTATCGACGTCGGCAGTAAAATCAGCCCGATTCTGCAACAGGCATATGGTGAACGCTTCAGCGCGCCGGAGGCGGTCGGAAAGATCCTCGCCGACGATCGTAAAGGGCGGAAGAATGGCAAAGGCTTCTATTTATATGCGCGCAGCCGCTGGCCGACGAAACGCAAAGGCAAAGCCGATGCTTCGATTTACAGTCTGCTGGGGATTAAACCGCAGGCGCAGCAGAGTGAGTTACAAATTGCTACGCGTTGCGTGATGATGATGCTGAACGAGGCCGCACGTTGTCTGGATGAAGGCGTGATTCGTAGCGCACGCGATGGCGATATTGCCGCCGTATTTGGTATTGGTTTTCCCCCCTTTCTCGGCGGGCCTTTCCATTATATGGATCAACGTGGGGCGGGGGAGATGGTCAATACATTAAACGCTTTAATGCAGCGCCATGGCGATCGTTTCGCCCCTTGTGACGCCCTGATGACGGCGCTACAACAACAAACGAAATTTTACATTTCTGCACAAATCTGAATAGGCTTACAGATTCAGCGGGTTAGATAGCCTGCTAAGAAATGGCTTACGCGGTAGCATTCCGAGATATGCTTATTTAATAAACAACCGGTTGACTATACTGAAGCCATTGCGGTAAAACACAGCGTTCATTCGCAGAATGAAGCGTCTGGTGCTGTGGTACCGGACGATATCGACAAACAACAGCGGTGCTTTATGCAAGTTTTTATCATGCGTCATGGCGATGCGGCTCTGGAAGCAGCAAGTGATTCAGTCAGACCACTCACGATTTGTGGATGCGATGAATCGCGCCAGATGGCGAGCTGGCTTAACGGCCAGGCGCTGGATATCGAACGGGTGCTGGTCAGCCCTTATCTGCGTGCCGGGCAAACCCTTGCAACGGTACGTGAAGCTCTGACTCTGCCGGAAGAGCAGGACGTGTTGCCAGAGCTGACGCCAGGGGGCGATCCGGGGCTGGTGGCCTGTTATTTACAGGCACTGGCGAACGAAGGCGTGAAATCGGTGCTGGTGATTTCGCACCTGCCGCTGGTGGGATATCTGGTTTCTGAACTCTGCCCGCAGGAAACGCCACCGATGTTTGCCACCTCGGCGATTGCCTGCGTCAATTTTGACCCGGCAGCCTGCGAAGGCAAGCTGGAATGGCAGGTCAGTCCATCCAAACTGGCTAAAGCGATGTAATCCCGCCGTGGGCCGCTCCTGAGCGGCCCTGATTTTTTAAGGCAGCACTGGCGGTTGCCACTCTTCTACTTCAATCAGCACCAGCAACGCGGCGTCGCCGCCAAACATTTTCGGTGCCTGATGAAATGCCATCACCCACGGATGTTGTGCCAGCCACAGCGGCGTTTGCTGCTTGAGGATATGTTTACCGTGGCCGGTCATCACGCTGGCGCAGAACAAATGCTCACGACGACAGGCGGCAATTAACGCACCGAGTTCCTGTTTGGCCTGCATCTGGGTTAAGCCGTGCAGATCGAGAAAAATTTCCGGGGTATAGTCGCCACGGCGCAGTTTTTTCAGCTCATAATGGCTGACGTCAGCGCGTACGTAGCGCATCGGACCGTCGCTGGACAGCAACGGCTGAAACTCGTCGGAGAAGTAATGGCTGTTGTCGGCCTGTTCGGAAAGCAGCCTTTTCAACGGTACTTCGCGCGTTTTCACCACCGGTTTATGCACGATGGTGTCCTGTTTCATTTTGCGCGTTCCGCTCATTAACTGGCGAAACAGCGCCTGATCGTCCTGGCTTAGCGGCGTCTTCTTACTCATGTCTCAATAGATATCATCAGAAATGGCGGGGGAACCCGATGCCATACCTTACCTTTAAGTGTTAACTAATGTCAGCTTTTTCACCTTGCCGCGCTGAATTCTGCCCGGCTTCATGGCAAACTATCGGCCGATTGATTTTATGGCCTGCTGGAGGGCTACGTGGACAAAATTTTCGTCGATGAGGCAGTCAATGAACTGCACACCATTCAGGATATGCTGCGCTGGGCTGTCAGCCGTTTTTCTGCGGCCGGTATCTGGTATGGCCACGGCACAGACAACCCCTGGGACGAAGCGGTGCAACTGGTCCTGCCCACCCTCTGGCTGCCGCTTGATATCCCGGAAGATATGCGCCATGCGCGCCTGACGGCCAGCGAGCGCCATCGCATCGTGGAACGCGTGATTCGCCGCGTGAACGAGCGCATTCCGGTGGCCTATCTCACCAATAAAGCCTGGTTCTGCGGTCACGAATTTTATGTCGATGAGCGCGTGCTGGTGCCGCGTTCGCCGATTGGTGAATTGATTGAAAACCGCTTCGCCGGGCTGATCGGCGATAATCCGGCACATATTCTCGACATGTGTACCGGCAGCGGTTGCATCGCCATTGCCTGTGCTTACGCCTTCCCGGAAGCGGAAGTGGACGCGGTGGATATCTCCACTGACGCGCTGGCGGTGGCGGAACGGAATATTGAAGAACACGGTTTGCTCAACCATGTAACGCCGATCCGTGCTGACCTGTTCCGTGCTCTGCCGGGCGTGAAATACGATCTGATCGTCACCAACCCGCCGTATGTGGATGCGGAAGACATGGACGATCTGCCGGGTGAATATCGCCACGAGCCGGAGCTGGGTCTGGCGGCAGGCAGTGATGGCCTGACGCTGGTGCGCCGCATCCTCGCCTGTGCACCGGATTATCTGAGCGAGCAGGGCGTATTGATTTGTGAAGTGGGTAACAGCATGGTGCATATGATCGAGCAGTATCCCGATGTGCCCTTTACCTGGCTGGAGTTCGACAACGGTGGCGACGGCGTATTTATGCTGACCCGTCAGCAAATCGTTGATGCACAGCATCACTTCTCTTTCTACAAAGACTAAAAACGAGGGCGAGTGTACGCCCGCAACAAGGAATTAGCATGGCCGGAAACAGCATCGGACAATTTTTTCGAGTAACCACGTTTGGCGAGTCGCACGGTATTGCGCTGGGCTGCATTGTTGATGGCGTGCCGCCCGGCATTCCGCTGACCGAAGCCGATATTCAGCACGATCTTGATCGTCGCCGTCCTGGTACCTCGCGCTACACCACGCAGCGTCGCGAGCCGGATCAGGTGAAAATTTTGTCTGGCGTGTTTGAAGGCGTCACCACCGGAACCTCAATCGGCCTGCTGATTGAGAACACCGACCAGCGTTCGCAGGACTACAGCGCCATTAAAGACCTGTTCCGTCCCGGGCATGCGGATTACACCTACGAACAAAAATATGGCCTGCGTGATTACCGTGGCGGTGGCCGTTCTTCGGCGCGCGAAACGGCAATGCGTGTGGCAGCCGGTGCCATCGCGAAAAAATACCTGCAAATGAAGCACGGTATTCTGGTGCGTGGCTATCTGGCTCAGATTGGCGACGTGGCCTGCGAGCTGAAGGACTGGAGCATCGTCGAAGAAAACCCGTTCTTTTGCCCGGATGCGGACAAGCTGGAAGCGCTGGATGAACTGATGCGCGCGCTGAAAAAAGAGGGCGACTCCATTGGTGCCAAAGTGACAGTGATGGCGGAAAACGTGCCGCCGGGCCTGGGTGAACCGGTATTTGATCGTCTGGATGCGGACCTGGCGCATGCGTTGATGAGCATCAACGCGGTGAAGGGTGTGGAAATCGGTGACGGCTTCGCGGTAGTTAACCAGCGCGGCAGCCAGCATCGTGATGAAATCCGCGCCAATGGCTTCCAGAGCAACCATGCGGGCGGCATTCTTGGCGGCATCAGCAGCGGTCAGACCATCAGCGCCAACCTGGCGATGAAGCCGACCTCCAGCATCACCGTACCGGGTAAAACCATCACCCGTGATGGCGAAGAAGTGGAGATGATCACCAAAGGGCGTCACGATCCCTGCGTCGGTATCCGTGCGGTGCCGATTGCTGAAGCGATGATGGCGATCGTGCTGATGGATCATCTGCTGCGCCAGCGTGCGCAGTGCGCTGACGTTAACTCCACTGTTCCGCGCTGGTAAATCAATGCGTCGCCTGCTGCTGACTCTCGCCGCGCTGCTGTGCAGTGCGGTTGCCGGGGCCGCCACGCCCTGGCAGCAAATTTATCAACCGATTAGCGGTGCGCCGCAGTCGATTGGCAGCTTTGCCAATGGCTGTATCGTCGGTGCTGCGCAATTACCGCTGAATTCACCCAACTACCAGGTGATGCGTCAGGATCAGCGTCGTTATTACGGCCATCCGGACCTGGTTGCTTTTATCCAGCGTCTCAGTACCCAGGTGCACCAGCTGCAACTGGGGCAGGTGCTGATTGGTGATATGGGGATGGCGGCCGGTGGCCGTTTTAGCAGCGGTCACGCCAGCCATCAAACCGGACTGGATGTTGATATCTGGCTGCAACTGCCGCAAAGCCGCTGGACGGCGCAGCAGCTGCTGAAGCCACAGCCGCTGGATCTGGTGGCCGCCGACGGCAAACAGGTGGTGGCGCGCCACTGGCAGCCTCAAATTGACAGCCTGATCAAACTGGCGGCGAAAGATGATGAAGTGACGCGTATCTTCGTCAATCCGGCAATTAAAAAGCAGCTTTGTGCCGACGCAGGCAGCGATCGTGCCTGGCTGAATAAAGTCCGTCCGTGGTTTGCCCATCGCGCGCATATGCATGTCCGTCTGCGTTGCCCGCCAGGTAGTCTGGAGTGTCAGGATCAGGCTCCTCCTCCGCCAGGCGATGGCTGTGGTGCTGAGCTGGACAGCTGGTTCCTGCCGAAAAAACCGGGCAGCACGCCACCGGTCAAAAAAGAACCACCGCCGTTGCCACCGTCTTGCCAGGCGTTGCTCTATAAACATCTTCTGTAGGAATATCCATGGAATGGTTCGTTGCCAGCCCTCTGGTGCTGGTGGTGTTGTTTGGTGTGTCGGTTCTGGCCGCATTTATTGATTCCATCGCCGGTGGCGGTGGCCTGCTAACTCTGCCGTCGCTGCTGGCGGCAGGACTTTCTCCCGCTCAGGCGTTAGCCACCAATAAACTGCAATCGGTTGGCGGATCTTTCTCCGCCAGCCTGTATTTTGTGCGCCGTGGCGCAGTGAAGCTGCATGCGCAGCGGCTGAATATCGCCATGACCTTTGTCGGCGCGGTGTGCGGCGCGTTGCTGATTCAGCATATGCATGCCGACGTGTTGCGCCAAATGCTGCCGCTGCTGCTGATCGGTATCGGGCTGTGGTTCCTGCTGATGCCGCGCATCGGCGAGCAGGATCGCGCGCAGCGTCTGCACGGTTTGGCCTATGCGTTGGTGGGCGGTGGTTGCGTCGGTTTTTACGATGGCTTCTTTGGTCCTGGTGCTGGCTCGTTCTATGCGCTGGCCTTCGTCACCTTATGCGGCTTCAACCTGGCAAAAGCCACCGCACACGCCAAAATCCTCAACTTCACCTCCAACTTTGGCAGCCTGCTGTTCTTTATGTTTGGCGGCAAAGTGGTGTGGGGCACCGGGCTTATCATGCTGCTGGGCGCGTTTTGCGGTGCCAGACTCGGCGCGCGTCTGGTGCTGAGCCGTGGACAGAAACTGATCCGCCCGATGGTGGTGACGGTATCAGCGGTGATGAGCGCCAAACTGTTATGGGATAGCCACGGTAGTGCGCTGCTGGCATGGATGGCCACCCTGTGATCAAACACTCGTCAATAGCAGCAACCGATGCGACAATGACGCCGGTTTTCAACAGAACAATGACATCATGAGTACAACACATCATTACGAGCAGCTGATTAGCGTGTTCGATAGCTGCTTTCAGGACGAGTTTCAGACGCGTCTAATTAAAGGCGACGATGAACCCATCTATCTTCCCGCTGATGAGACGTCGCCGTGGCACCGTGTGGTGTTTGCCCATGGCTTTTACGCCAGTGGGTTGCATGAAATTTCTCACTGGTGCATCGCGGGTGCCGAGCGGCGCAAGCTGGTGGATTTTGGTTACTGGTATTGCCCGGATGGGCGCGATGCGCAGACGCAAAGCCAGTTTGAATCGGTAGAGATTAAGCCGCAGGCGCTGGAGTGGTTGTTTTGTGTGGCGGCGGGCTTTCCCTTCAACGTAAGTTGTGACAATCTCGAAGGAGATTGTGAGCCAGATCGCATCGCGTTTCAGCGTAAGGTGCATGCCCAGGTGATGACTTACCTTGAGCAAGGCATCCCGGCGCGTCCGGCGCGTTTTATTCAGGCATTAACCGATTATTACGGCACGCCTGCTCTGACGGCAGCACACTTTCCCTGGCCGGAAGATCTGTGACCATTAATGAAGGAAAAGAGAGATGATCGTAGAATTTGAGTCACGCATTCTGGCGCTGATTGACGATATGGTGGATCACGCCAGTGACGACGAGCTTTTTGCGGGCGGTTATCTGCGCGGACATCTGACGCTGGCAGTGGCGGAGATTGAGCAAACCGGTGAACACACGCCGGAAGCGTTGCAGCTTCAGGTGACTCACAGCCTGCAAAAAGCCATTGCGGCGGGTGAACTGTCGCCGCGTGACCAGGCGCTGGTGGTCGGCATGTGGGATAATCTGTTTAGCCAGGCGCGCAAGTCAGCCTGATGAATCGGGACGGAGGAAGCCTACCGTCCCGCCTTCTTCCCTTTCAGCAGTTTTCTTACCCAGTAGCGATTGGGATTCATCGCCGCCAGCGTGGCCGCATCCAGCGGTTGTGGCTCTCCACTCATTTGTGCGGCCAGCACTTCAGCAGCCAAAGGCGCACTGCATAATCCACGCGACCCAAGCGCTCCCAGCACAAATAATCCCGCATAGAGTGGGGCGTCAGCCACCGCTGCACCTTGCGCGCGCTGTTCGGCAAGCGTGGCGTATTGCGTCAGGGTCGCGTCGTAATCCGGGACGCTGCCTGCCATGGGCAAATGGTCGCGTGTGGCGCAGCGCACGCCATTACGTGCTTCGCTGCCGCTGACATCAACCTGAGCTGGCCACCCGGCATCTGGCAGGCAATTGATCAGGCGCTGGCGATTTTCCTGCTGGTCATCGGCGCGATACGCGGTGTCAGTCGCGCCGCGATGGTAGCTGGCCCCAATGCAGTGGGTGGCATAATTCGGGCTGACTGGCGTGAGATAACCGTCATAGCACAGCACGCTGCGCAGCGCCCCTAATGCTGGGTTGGTGGGCACATGGCTGACCTGGCCCGCCACCGCATACACCGGTAACGACTGACTTTGAGCGATATCCAGCAGCGCATGGCCATTAGCCAGCACCACCTGTTGATGCTGCACCGCGGGCTTATCAACAAAACTCAGCGTCCAGCCATCCTCCTGACGTTGCAGCTGGCTGACGCGATGTAACCAGTGCACCCGCAGGCCCTGGCTTTGGGCAAATTCAAGCAGGTTGCTGGTCAATTCAGAAGGCGACAACCAGCCACCGAGCGGATAGTAAATGCCACCCATACCCAGCGCGACACCGGCCAGCGTTTCAGCTTGTTCTTTATTGACACCCTGGGCGATCGCCTGCGGCAGACCCATATCCAGCATCTGGGCAATTTTGTCGGCGCTTTTCTCGTCCCAGCCCAGTTGCAGCACACCGCTCCAGTCGTGCTCAAAGTTCACCGGCAGCGCATCGTACACGCGGCGGGCGAAGCTGAATGCTGCCGGGAAAAAGCGGGCCAGCGCCGGGTCGTGCTGATTCAGCAGCGGATAGAGCGCGCCCTGGCGATTGCCGGAGGCACCCAGCGCCGCCGCCGTATCGGCGCAATACAGAGTCACGCGCCAGCCGCGACGCAATAGCGCCAGTGCCAGCACCGCACTGGCAACACCGCCGCCAATCAGCGCCACGTCCTGGCTGTCCGCTTTTGGTCGCGCATACCACGGCTGACGTTGGGGCAGGGCAGGGGCAGAGGTTAACTCTCCGGTCAGCATCTCGCGTTTATGCCCGAAGCCTTTGCGTTTGGTGATGCTAAAACCTGCTTCCTGCAAACCACGGCGAACAAATCCGGCGGAAGTGAAGGTCGCCAGCGTGCCGCTCGGGCGCGCCATTCGTGCCATGGCGGCAAACAGGTCTGGCGTCCACATCTCCGGATTTTTCGCCGGCGCGAAACCATCGAGAAACCAGGCGTCCACCTGACGATGCAGACTGTCATCAAAGGTATCAATTAGCGCGTTAATATCGCCTAGCCACAGGTCCAGCGTGACCTCACCGCCAGCAAACAGCAATCGCTGGCAGCCTGGCAACGCCGCTGGCCATTGCTGCTGGAGTTGTTCGGCCCAGGGTTGCAGTTCCGGCCAGTGGGCGTGGGCTGCCACCAGGTCCGGGTGGGTCAGTGGGAATTTTTCACAGCTGATAAAGTGCAGGCGCTGCAGGCGGGCTGTGGGGTGCTGAGTACGGTAACGGTCGAACGCCTGCCACAGCGTGAGAAAGTTGAGGCCAGTGCCAAAACCGCTCTCCGCAACAATAAACAGATCACGATCATGATCAGGGAAGCGCTGCGGAATCTGGTTACCATCAAGGAAGACATAACGCGTCTCCTCCAGACCATTGTCGTTGGAGAAGTAGACATCGTCGAAGGTTTGCGAAACAGGTGTACCCTGTTCGTTCCAGTTTAGCTGTGCGTGTTCGACCGGGGATAACTTCAAGGGAAAGGTCCATATTTCAGGCAGTGGCGTGATTTTAGCGAGAGCCGTCACATGACGCAAATTTACAAAAGGAAATGGCTGATCGGACTTGTTCGGCTTACAAGTGTAAGCTAGAGTGCACGTCAATCCAAAAGAAGTGGAAGAGGACTATTTTAATGAAACGTGCAGTGATTACTGGCCTGGGTATTGTTTCCAGCATTGGTAATAACCAGCAGGAGGTGCTGGCATCTCTGCGTGAAGGGCGTTCTGGTATCACTTTCTCCGAAGAGATGAAAGAAGCCGGGATGCGCAGCCACGTATGGGGTAACGTAAAACTGGATACCACCGGGCTTATCGATCGCAAAATCGTGCGTTTCATGAGCGATGCCTCTATTTACGCATACCTGTCGATGGCGGAAGCGGTTAAAGATTCCGGCCTGACTGAAGAACAATACCAGAACAACCCGCGTGTGGGCCTGATTGCCGGTTCCGGCGGCGGTTCCCCGCGTTTCCAGGTGTTCGGTGCGGATGCTATGCGTAGCCCGCGCGGTCTGAAAGCGGTTGGCCCGTATGTGGTCACCAAAGCGATGGCTTCTGGCGTGTCTGCCTGCCTGGCAACCCCGTTCAAAATCCACGGTGTGAACTACTCCATCAGCTCCGCCTGTGCGACTTCTGCGCACTGCATCGGTAACGCGGTTGAGCAGATCCAGCTGGGCAAACAGGACATCGTGTTTGCTGGCGGCGGTGAAGAACTGAGCTGGGAAATGGCTTGTGAGTTCGACGCCATGGGCGCGCTCTCCACCAAATACAATGAAACCCCGGAAAAAGCGTCACGTACCTATGATGCTAACCGTGACGGCTTCGTCATTGCTGGCGGCGGCGGTATGGTTGTGGTGGAAGAACTGGAGCACGCACTGGCTCGCGGCGCACACATCTACGCTGAAATCGTCGGCTACGGCGCAACCTCAGATGGCGCGGACATGGTCGCTCCGTCAGGTGAAGGCGCAGCACGCTGCATGAGAATGGCGATGCAGGGTCTGGACGCACCGATCGACTACCTCAACACCCACGGGACTTCTACCCCGGTTGGTGACGTGAAAGAGCTGGGTGCGATTCGTGAAGTATTCGGTGACAACACCCCGTATATCTCTGCAACCAAAGCGATGACCGGCCACTCACTGGGGGCGGCGGGCGTGCAGGAAGCGATTTATACCCTGTTGATGCTGGAAAACAGCTTCATTGCCCCGAGCATCAACGTGGAAGAACTGGACGACGCGGCGAAGGGCATGAACATCGTGACTAAGCCGACCGAAAAAGCGCTGACTACCGTGATGTCGAACAGCTTCGGCTTCGGCGGGACGAACGCCACCCTGACCATGCGTAAATATAACGCCTGATTTCAGGACTATTGTTCCCACGAGGGCCGGTTAATCCGGCCCTCGTTGTTTTGACATTCTGCGCTTCGCTTGCCACAATCAATCCCCTCATCTCGTAATACGTAAGCGTTCACGTTAACCAACGCACCCGTTTCTGTTAATCACAGAAGACGTGCGTGTGTCTGGTTTTCGCCTGCA